>DATHHN010000020.1:0-282249 GCA_035317185.1 Edaphobacter sp. | reverse complement strand
GGCTGGCTCACAGACCGCTTCGGCTTATGCTGGCAGATTGTGCCACGCAATATCGGCGATTTGATCAGCCATCCCAAAGCGATGGAAGCCATGATGGGAATGATCAAGATGGACCTGTCCGCGCTGGAAGCCGCCGCACGCTAAACCTGAGAGCCTTTGCTGATCGCATTGCCTCCCCGATGAGCGTTTAGCGGTATTAAGCCGAGGCTGGTGGCTGTGGATGAGCGCATCGGACTATTGGGCGACCGTTGAACGGCGATGGTCGCTAAGGGCTGCCTTACACTTGCTCCATGATCCGTCAAATCGCGCCTCAGTTTTTTACCACCGATATTCCCGGCACGCTCGCCTATTACAAAGACAAGCTTGGCTTCGAGTTTATGGGGACATGGCAAGATCTGCCGACCTACGCTATCGTGGCGCGCGACAAGCACCGGATTCACTTCCGCTGCGCCGAGCCACCCACAGCCAATCCGGACAAATACACGGACGAGCTGCTGGATGCCTATCTTTTTGTCGAAGATGTAGATGCGCTTCATGCCGAGTATGCAGCTAATGGCGTAGAGTTCACTCGGGAGCTTGCTAACATGCCCTGGCACTCGCGAGAGTTTGTCGTGAGAGATTGTGACGGCCGTCTGCTGGCCTTCGGCTCGAACTTATAGTGGAGGCAAATGCTTCCGGATGGAGCTTAAACCAAATGACTGGAGCGGTCCATGGAAGAAGAACAAATACGTGAAGTCCTGAATGCGCACTGGCACGCGTCGGCAGTCGGCGATGCAAACGCGGAACATGATATTTACGATGACGATGCCATCTGTGATTATCCCCAGTCAGGCGAGCGAATTCTCGGACGAAGCAATTTGCAGGCCTTGCGGAGTCATCACCCAGGTAAGCCGTCAGGCTTCAATGTCAAACGAATTATCGGAAAAGGCGATCTCTGGATTACGGAATACACAATCACCTACCAGGGGCGACCAGCATACACAGTGAGCATTATGGAGTTCCGCAACGGCAAGGTCGTGCACGAGACACAGTATTTCGCAGATCCCTTCGAGGCGCCGGCCTGGCGAAGTCAATGGGTTCAGCAGAATCGCGTGACGCCGGATTGAAAATCGATTCGTACCAAGAAGTCGGCTTGTGTGTATCTGTTTAGACCACTGGGAAACGAGTGATTGTCACACTGGAACTGTCGGTGGAATTATCCCGGTTGCGTCGTGCGCGAGCACGGATTGCTTGAGCGTGGAGGGATCGACACTTCGACGTGTAGCCCAATCGGACAGGTTTTTGGGCCGGTATGTCTCATCACTGCGCCAGCGGTCGAAGACAGTTGCATCAATGGTTTCGTTGATGGTGGATGTCACCGCGTCACCGGTGTCCAGTGGCTCGGCCCCGATGGGCCTGTAGTAATGTCTTCCGAGGGTCAATATTTCATAGATGCCGTGTGCCATTTCGGCCAGGGAGTCACGGATGGGGCACGTATTTTCATTGCCATCGACTACCACGCTGTCCTTGAATTCGAGTCCATGCGCGATAGCTTTGCTCATCAACCACTCGAGCGGGATTTGAGCGAGCAAGTCGTTCGCATAGCCTCCACCGACATTCGCATGGGCTCCTACGAACCAGCGCTGCTCGACGTGGTCAAGATCGCGGGGCGGGTAAGTCTGTCCCTGTTTCGGTGTGCTCTTCACCCAAAGTGTAGGTGCGAACGCCTCCCGATGCTCGTCTATGGCTAGCGCATGGTAGGCATGCGTATCGTTGATCCGCAAATCCGTTTCCAGGAAAGCGAAATCGGAACGACTGACCTTCGGGACACACGGAATAGGAACACCCAAAGATCCAACTGTGTCCCATACGCCCTGGAACCAAATTGGGATAGGCCGAGAGTATTCCTTGATCCATTTATCTTCTAACGACAGTTCGCTTTCGACCACTTTGCCTAGCGCTCGGACAGACTCCGCTGTACCTTTGCGGTATCGTTCAAACAGCTGCTTCATCGAGACCGGAGATCCCGGCTTCAACAAACCGCATTTGGATAGGAAGCCTGCCAGACTGCGGGCCGTGAACGCTCCTCGGCTGAAACCAAAGATGAAGAGCTGCGCATCCTGTTCGTAGTTTTCGACCAACCATTCGTAGGCGCTGATTACCTCCTCGTTGATGCCGATGCCGAACATTCCTCCTGAGAGATGTTCGCCAGACTGCGTTCCGACGCCCGCGCTGTAATAGACGAGCTGTTCGGGAGACTTGGCGCACAGGGATTTCAATCGCCAGACGTTGGTATTATCGCTAACGTTGTTCCACGTGCCGTCTAAGAACAGGGCTATACGCTTTTTATCGGCCACTTTTGCCCTCCTATGGAATGACAGTTGCTACCAGCGACCACTCTACGCTGACTGCAAGGCTTCGATCCAAGCATATAAGCCGCAAGAATCAGTACCAGAAGTCGGCTTGTAGGAAGTTACGGTCACTCCTGAGTGACGGGCTAACCGGAAGTAATCCGTAAGTCGCTAACGATAAACGCTCTTACATTCTCTAACTCCTGGATGGTCAGGCATACAGCAATTGTTACGTAATTTGTGTTTTGCCTATGGTGGTATTGGATCGGAAGTCTCGATGTTGTTTGGTCTTTAATCGCGGGGCAGGATCTTTTCAAGCGCCTTGCGGTAGCTTTCGGGCGGATCGGGAAGCTGGGAGTCGCGGATAGCGGCGCGGTAGCCTCCCATGTAAATGGAGTACATGACCGCGAGGGCGCATCCGACACCAAAGGCAAAGCCTAGAAAGAATCCGATCGCCGCGGGCCAGTAGAAGTTCATTATGATTGCAGTTTATCTTTAGTTCCAACACAGACGGGGAGTGCTATGCGGAGTTGGCGGTGGATTGCGGCGGTTGGAATAAGTGTGGGCGCGGCGGCGTGGGCTCAGGATGTTCCGAGTGTTGTGGGCAAGGAGCTGCCGGAACTGGTGACGACGTACAAGGGACTTCATGCCGCTCCTGAGCTTTCGCATCACGAGGCGAAGACCTCGGCGCTGATGGCCGAGGAACTGCGCAAGGCCGGTTACACCGTGACCGAGCGCGTGGGGAAATACCCTGATGGAGCGCAAGCCTACGGTGTCGTGGGCGTCCTGAAGAATGGCGCAGGACCTACGCTGCTGATTCGCGCCGATATGGATGCACTGCCGGTGACCGAGGCAACGGGACTGCCGTATGCGAGCAAGGTGCGATCGACCAATCCTGCAGGACAGGATGTTGGCGTGATGCATGCCTGCGGGCATGACATCCACGTGACGACGTTGATTGGCGTGGCGCGGGCGATGGCGGAGTTGAAGGGTCAATGGCATGGGACGCTGATGCTGATTGGCCAGCCGAGCGAAGAGACAATCGACGGCGCGAAGGCCATGATGGCCGACAAACTATACGAGCGGTTCGGTAAGCCGGACATGGCGATTGCGCTGCATGATGCTCCGCTGCCCGCGGGCCTGGTGGGTGTCGTGCCGGGAGCGGCGCTGGCCAGCTCCACATCGATTGACGTGGTAATGCGTGGTGTGGGAAGCCACGGATCGGCTCCGGAGGCAGGCAAAGATCCAATTGTGATGGCGGCCGCATTCATCACGCAGGTGCAGACAGTGGTGAGCCGGTCTGTGCCTCCGCAGCAGCCCGCCGTTGTGACTGTTGGCGATATTCATGGCGGAACGAAGCGGAACATCATTCCCGATGAAGTAAAGATGGAGTTGACGACGCGAAGCTACAACGAAGATGTCCGGCAGACGATCATCACAGGCGTGGAACGGACAGCGCGGGGTGTGGCCATTGCAGCCGGGATGCCCGAGGACAAGATGCCGGTAGTAACGGTGCTCGAGAACGAATCGACTCCGCCGATGATCAACGATGTGAAGCTGTCGGCGCGACTGCAGAAGACATTTGCGGCAAGGCTGGGGGCGGAACATATGATCGAGTTGAAGCCGATCATGGGCAGCGAAGACTTCGGCATCTTCGGAATGGACGGGAGAATTCCTTCCGTGATCTTCTGGTTGGGAGCGGACGATCCGGCGACGTTTAGGGAGAACCAGAAGAAGGGTGTACCTATGCCCGCATTGCACTCCGCGCTGTTTGCTCCTGTACCGGAACCTACGCTGCAGACGGGGATTACGGCCATGACGGATGCTGCACTGGAGCTGTTGCAGTAAGCAGAAGCTGAAAGCAGTTGGTGCATCAACAATTCTGTAACAAAGAGCTGTTTGATTGGTTTATTGCAGTTGGCTTCATTTCTGGCTGGGAATCTGAATCGAAAGCGGCTATTGTTTCGACGGAAGACCGGAGGCATGAATGCAGACACTGAACCGTTGGTGGATTGCTTTTGCTGGAGTTCTGTTGCAGATGGCGCTGGGCGCGGTCTATGCCTGGAGCGTGTTTCGAGTTCCGTTAGCGAAGCAGTTCGGCTGGACGATCTCGCAAGTCACGCTGACCTTCACGATTGCAATTATGGTGCTCGGGTTCGCTTCCTTCTTTGGCGGACTGTGGCTGAAGCAGGTGGGGCCGCGCGTGGTCGCACTGACCGGCGGTGTCCTGTATGGCGTCGGAGTCTTTCTGGCCAGCTTTTCAAACCATGGCCTGTGGTGGCTCTATCTGACGTACGGCTTGATTAGCGGCATCGGGCTCGGTTTTGCATACATCGTTCCGGTAGCCGTACTGCTGAAGTGGTTTCCTGATAAGCGCGGGTTGATGACGGGCATTGCCGTAGGAGGATTTGGCGCGGGAGCTCTGGTGACCGCACCGATTGCAACACGACTCATTCAAAGCGTCGGCGTGTTGCAGACATTCGCTTATCTAGGGGTAGCTTTTTTGATTGTGTGTGTGGTTTCGGGCTACTTCATGCAGAATCCTCCGGAGGGCTGGCAGCCTGAGGGTTGGACGCCGACACAGAAAGAGCTGGGACAGAAGACCGCCAAGGACTTTACGCTGACCGAGGCCCTGAAGACATGGCAATGGTGGGCACTCTGGCTGCTCCTGTTTCTGAACACATCGGCGGGTATATCGATCATCTCGCAGGAAGCCCCGATGTTTCAGGAGTTCGCAAAGGTCACGGCGATTGTGGCCGCGGGAATGGTTGGCGTAGTCAGCATCGGAAATGCTCTGGGCCGGGTGTTCTGGGCGTGGGCCTCCGACACGATGGGCCGGAAGATAACATTTGCGGTGATGTTCGTTTTGCAAATTTTGCTGTTCTGGCTGCTGCCCAGCCTCCATTCCGTTACCAGCGTGACGATTGTGGCCTTCATCATTCTGATGTGTTACGGCGGCGGCTTCGGTACAATGCCTGCATTCGCGGCTGACTACTTCGGGCCGACCAATGTGGGATCGATCTATGGGCTGATGTTGACGGCGTGGGGATTTGCCAGCGCCTTCGGGCCTCTGCTGATCGCGCATCTGCGCCAGTCCAGTGGAACCTATGTGGGCGGGCTGCACGTAATCTCGGTGATCATGACGGTGTCGGCCTTGTTGCCGCTCATGGTGAGGCCGCCGGCTCCGGTAAAGTAAGCCGTCAGTCTTCCGGCTTCATCTCATCCGGCAAAGCCTCCGCAATCGCGCGCCGGACAGCTCGCAGTGTCTCCTCGCGGTTAGCATAGTGCGACGGCTCTACCACCGGCAGCAGCTGTATGTGCGCTACTCCAGGCACAATCGCCGTGCTCCCTTTATGCATCATGTTCTGCGTTCCTGAAAGCGCGATCGGAACGATAGGAGCCTGTGTCTGCTGCGCCAGAAAAAACGGACCCTTCTTGAACGCGGAGAGCCGTCCATCCAGCGAGCGCGTCCCTTCCGGATAGACCAGAATATTCAACCCCGAGCGCAGAGCATCCTTCGCCGCCTCCACACTCGCCTGCGCCGCATCCCTGCGTCCACCACGCTCCACCGGAACGAACTTCCCCATCTTCATCGCTCGCCCCAGAATCGGTATGCTCATCAACTCTTTCTTCAGCAGCACAGAGCTACGCCCCGGCAGCAGCGGAAGCACCACCGGAGGGTCGAGGTTCGAGACATGATTGCTCATGAAGATGCACGGTCTGCCCGCGGGAACATTCTCCAGCCCCACAATCTCCACGCGGATTCCCGCCGCCTTCACTCCCGCCTTGGCGATCCACATCGCAACCCGGTACAGCAGGCTGATATCACCCACAACAAGCGTGTACGGAATCCCAATCAGACCTGCCAGAGGACCAAGCGTGAGATAAACAAAAAGCATCTTAAACGTTGCAAACATAACGTCTTTCAGAATATCGCAGCTCGAGAGACCGCGAATATCAGTCTCTGAAAACTATTCAACCAAATGGTTGACAAGGAATGGCTCTCGAGCTACTATTCAACCAAATGGTTAAGTCTAACGCCCTTCGTCTCGACTCAATCTTCCACGCTCTCTCAGACTCCACGCGCCGATCCATCCTTGAGGACGTCGCCACAAAGTCCAAGACGGTGGGCGAGATTGCAAGGCCCTACGCGATGTCTCTGGCTGCCGTATCCAAGCACCTTAAAGTGCTCGAGTCAGCCGAACTCATCGCGCGGGAGAGACGTGGCAACTTTCAAATCGTACGGCTCAATCCGAAAACCCTCAGGTCGGCCGAGCAGTGGCTGACCTTCTACGAAAAATTCTGGAACAAGCAGCTTGACGCACTCCAGGCTCACCTTGAAGGAGAGAATAATGGCGACAACAACAATGGCTAATCCGCAGGTCGATTCCAATCCGGCCGAAAACCTGAAGGTGCAACTAAGCCGCGTCATTCGTGCCAGCAGGCAGCGGGTCTTCGATGCATGGACCCGTCCCGAGAACATGCGCCAGTGGTTCGGCCCCAACAGAACCATCGCCAACCTCGAAATCAATCCGCGCAAAGACGGCGCCTACCTTATCGAGCTGGAAGGCGGGCCCTGCGATAGTACCAACGCTAAAGCGGATATCGCCTCCAATGTCGTAATCTCCGGCCGCTACATCAAGGTCGATCCCTACGATCTCCTCTCCTTCACATGGTCCAGCAACTTGGACTCAACAGAAGAAACTCTCGTCACCATCACCTTCAAAGATGTCGCCGAAGGAACCGAACTCACTCTCACTCACGAGCGCTTTGCCACCGAACTCTCCCGTCAGCGGCACGAGATGGGTTGGATAGGTGGGATAGCCAACCTGAAGACCTTCGCTGAAAGCGATTCTTAACCTAATCGTCAGGCGTCTTCTGTCAGGCGGTCTTCGCAAAGATCGCCTGACGAGCACCTGCAAGCGGAGCCTTCGCGTCAAAACGGATGCTGCCATTGCTCTCCACCACGCCAAGCTGCTTCCAAAGGCCGTCAAAGTCGATCGGAACAGCATTATCGCGCATTCGGTTGTAGAGCTGTGTCAGCACCTGGGTTCCTGTCGCAGTATCGCCAACCTGCAACGTTGGCGCGATCGCCCATTCATGCGCGATCGTGCCACCCGCACCAACAATGCCTCGCAGAGCATCCTGCAGCCCCTTGCGATTCTGCGTCTGCTTCCGTATCTCGACATCGGCAAGCAGGCAAAAACCCGCCCCACCCCAGTACGTCCGTCCCCACGTGTGCGTACGGTTAAGCCCCGTCTCTCCAGCGCGAGGCTGGCCTTGAGGCATATCGCGAATCATGTCCCGCCACACCAGCTCTTCAGAAAGCTGCCCCGCCTGCACGCGAGCTATCGGCTCCACGTACACCGCAACTCCCTCTTCCAGCCAATGATTCTCATCTGGTAAAGAAGGCAGCCCGGTATGAATCAGCTCATGCGTCATCATCCAGTCGTTGCCCAGTTGTTCCGCAGTCGTGTGTTCACCCACGTGGATGCGCGTAAACGCAGGCGAGCCGCCGACATTTCCCCACGTCGTTCCACCGTGAACACCTTTGCCGGACGAAGGCAGCACAAGAATCCGCATCGAGACAACCGGGAACCGCCCGTAATACTGCGAGACCGCCTCCGCCGCCCTGCGCACCCAAAGCACGACGGCATCGTGCGAAAGATCGAGATCGCCCCCGCCGAAATCAACCTGCAACGCAGCCCCGCCGACTGTGATGTTTTTCGAATCGACGACTGGCTCGCGCCACGGCGGTTGGAAGCCGTGAAGAAAGCGCGGCACCAGCACAGAACCTGCGGCCAGGCCGAAGCCTGCGTACAGAAGACGTCGGCGGCCAATCACAGGCTCCTCCATCAAGCAGCATCTATCGATTGGACGCCGCGCAGCGACGAAACGTAACGGAAAGATCGCCGCTTATTTCGGCTCGGTCTGATGCAAAAACTCGATCAGGTAATCCTTCCACACTGCCGCCTGCGTATGCGTCCCATGCCCACGCGTCGCATCCGAGATCGGCACCAGGATGAACTTCGCATGGGGAATCTTCTTCACCATCTCTTCAGCAATACCAAGCTCAGGCGGATTGATGAAGTCATCGGCGGAGTTGATCCACAGCACCGGCGCCGTAATCGTCCCAACCTTCGCACTCGGATCGTAGTTGCGCGATGCATTCACGTAGTAGATAAGGTCGTTGCCGTCGGTCGTTGCCACCGTTCGCTCAAGATAATTGTCCACATACTTCTCGGCAGCCTCGCGAGTAGGCGCGGCCTTCTGCATCACCAGCGGCGCCGACCCCATCACGAGCAGCAATTCATTTGCGCCACGCAGACCAAGCACAGGCTCGGTGGTGTACTCGCCGTTCTTCCATGCCGGGTCCAGCTTGATGTTCTGGATCGCCATGTAACGCATCATGCGGTTGCGCCCCGCGATCGGTACAGGCAGGCACGCAAACGGCGCAAGCGCATCAGAAAACTGCGGATACGTCTCACCCCATACAAACGACTGCATGCAGCCCATCGACGTGCCCAGAATGAGCCTCAGATGATCGACGTGCAGGCCATCGAGCAGCATCGTATGCTGGCTCTTAACCATGTCGTCGTAGTCATACTGCGGGAAGCGCATGTGAAGCCCGTCAGATGGCTTCGACGACTGGCCATGCCCAATGTCGTCCGGAAAGATCAGAAAGTACTTCGTTATATCGAGTGGCTGGCCCGGTCCAAAGAGCACATTGGAAAACTGCGGAGCCAGCAGCGAATGCGCGCTCCCACCCGTTCCATGCAGCAGCAGAACAGCATTATCAACATGCCCCTCGGCATTTCGATGAGGCGCTCCCAAGGTCAGATAATGCAGCTTCAGCTCCGGCAGAACGTCGCCCGTCCCAAATCGGAAATCCTTGATGACGTATGTCCCGTCCTTCACAGGCCACGAGGCCGCAGGAGCAGGTGGTCTCCCCGCCATCGTCTGCGCCGAAGCTGCAACTGAGATAAGTAGTAGAACCGAAGCCAGCGTTGTCCGGCAAAAACTGATTCGCAGCATGTACCTCTCCTCGTAAACAAGAGCAAATGCATAACAACCGTAACAGCAAAAACAAAGAGGCGTGAAGACTGGTCTCCACGCCTCTCGTTGGTCTGCCTCTAACCTACTCCGTCTTTGCGGGAGCCGCGGGCGCAGTCTGCGGTGTCGTCAAAGGCTTCGTAATGTCATCAAGATAAGCAGGCGTGCCCTCCACGCGAACAAGCGAGGGATAGCGTTCACCATCGTGATAATCCACATCCGCCATCATCACAAAGGTATCGCTCTGCAGGATGAAGCGGATTGGCTCCGTCTTGCCTTTAGCGTCCTTGATCGCAGCCTTCAAAGCTTCAGGCGAAAAGACTCGGCCATTGACCGCAATGATCTTCTGACCCGGCGCCAGCTTGGCTTTATCGGCTGGACCGGCCCAGCGAACATCCGAGATCACTCCGTCAGCGCCAACGCGAATGCCAATCGAGTACCAGACATTCAGCCCGCCGCGACGAGGGCCGCCATTAGCAGCCATCGTCTTCTCAGATGCACTCGGCTTATCCGTGTAGACCAGCTTGTATCCGCCCTGTTCAATGCCCGACAGGTCCGCATGCGGATTCGGCTTATCGACGCGGTCGTGCAGGAAGGTAGCCCAATCATATTTCACGACCTGATTAAGATCTGCGATCAACTCTTCGCGGGTATAGGTAACGATCAGCGGACCCGTATTGCCACCCTTGCCCAGAAAGATGTGATGAAAATCCGTAAGCGACTTCTTGTTATCCGTCAGCTTGCGAATCAGCGTGTCGGCATCGAGCCAAAGCAGCTCGCCCTCCTGGTAGTAATCCTGTCCGCGCTTCCAGTTCGACCACGCCGGATTGCCGCCGCGAAGAATGCTCGCCGCGATCGCCGTATCCTCCGTGCTGCGCCACTCGCGTCCCGGCTTGTAGTCGAGATTCGCCGCCGACATCGCGAGCAGATCGCGATACTGCGCCTGCGTCTTCAGGCCAGAGCGCGCCGCCAGCACATTGCCCAGATACTGCGTCATGCCCTCATACACCCACAGCAGCGATCCCTGCTGCATCGTGGCAAAGTCCGTCTGGTACAGGTTGAATGGCCGGCGATACTTGCCGTTCCACGAGTGCGTAAACTCATGCGCCAGCAGATCCGACTCGCCAAGCTGATGCCCCTCATCGGAGAAACCCTTCTCCCCAACGCCATTATCCGACGACTGCCCATGCTCCAACCCCTCGCCGCCAGCGACGTCCGAAAGCGTCAACAGAAAGTGGTAGACGTTATAGTGCCGCGCGTTATAAGCGGCGCCAGTCTCACGCACAAGATTCGAAAGCTCGGCCAGCAACGCAGGCCGCAGCTCCGAGTCCTCCGGCGCATCGGCTACGACATCGATGTAATGCTTCGGCGTCACTTCAGGCGCCAGCGCATACTCATGGAAGTATTCGCCCGTGATCACAGGTGAATCCTGAAGCTGCTCCACCGTCGTCGCGGCAAAGTGCGTCGTCCCGCCCTTCGGATGCTGCGCATCATAGCCATCGGTAGGAGTAAGCGCCGTGCCTACACCCCAGCCCTCAGGAACAGTAACCGAGGGCTGCACCGCAATATCCTTCACCGGTATATTCGCCGGATACAACAGCAGCTTCTCCCACTCCAGCACTGCCAGCTTCTGGCTGATGCGGCCCGTCACGATGCAGTCCAGGTGCGCATGCAGCGTCGTCACGCCGGCAGGAACCGTAACGTGAAACTGGTACAGATCCACATCGTCCCTTCGCCACGGAAGCACCTGTCCATTCGCCGTAAAGACCACGCCGGTAATGTCATCGACAGGTCCCGTTGGCCGGTGATTCCCCGGAATCCACTTCGGCGTGGTCAATGTAACCGGCCCAGCCTTCACCGGCAGATCGATCTCTGCGTGATACAGCTTGCGGGGCGCGTCGGAAAGATCGGCGGTTATCTGAATGGGCGTCTTCTGCGCCAGGGCGGCGGTCGAAAGCAGCAGGGTCAATGGCAGGAGGGACTTGCAGATAGGCATCGTGAGTTGCGTTTCCTTTTAGGTGTATCTCGGGGGAGACTTCTTTTGTAAGACGAATGACCGGATCATGAAGACGCAAAGCCGCTCATGCAGCGCTGCGTCTTTACAATTCAGGCTTTCAATTCAGCTTCGATAGCCGAAACAATGGCTGGATCATCCGGTAGCACCTCAGGCGAGAACCGCGCGACAACGTTCCCCTTGCGATCCACCAGAAACTTCTCGAAGTTCCACAGAATTCCGGGTTCCGGATTCGTTCCGGCGCCATTGTGCTTGCTCTTCAAAAATCCATCCAGATTCTCGCGGAAGCCCGAGCGCGTCGCCCCAATCGCCTCAGGCTGAGCATCTATCAGCGTCCGGTACAGCGGATGCGCCTCAGCTCCCGTCACCTGAATCTTCGAAAACATCGGAAAGTCCACGCCGAACGTGCCCCGGCAAAAGCTCTGAATCTCTTCGTTCGATCCAGGCTCCTGCGCTCCAAAGTCGTTGGCCGGAAAACCGCACACAACCAGACCGGCCCCCTTGAACCGGCCGTAGATCTTCTCAAGCGCGTCATACTGCGGCGTCAAACCGCACTGCGAGGCTACATTGACGATCAGCAGCACCTTGCCGCGGTAGTCGCCCAGCGAGGCGCCCTCACCGGTGATGCGATTTACGGGGATATCGTACAGATTTGGCATAGATCTCCTGATTTGCTTCCCTTTCAGTATAGGGGAGCCGATCTCGGCGGTCCGAAAATCACGATCGACAATCGCTTGCGTACCATCGTAATTTCCAGCAAACAACCTCACGCAAATCACACCGTCGATTGACGGAGCAATTACACTGAAAGAAATATGTCAATTGTTGATCGTCTGGTTGGGAAGCCGTTAGCTACTAGCGAAGAGCGGGCCGAACACATCGGTGTTGCTGCAGGAATTCCGATTTTCGGGCTTGATGCCCTTACAAGTGCGGCGTACGGCCCCGAAGCCGCCATGACCCTGCTCATCCCTCTGGGCCTCGGCGGCGTTCACTATATCGTCCCCGTCATCTCGGCCATCCTCATCCTTCTCGTCATCGTCTTTTTCAGCTACCGCCAGACCATCGAGGCCTACCCCAGCGGCGGCGGCTCCTACACCGTAGCCAGCGAGAACCTCGGCCCCCACGCCGGTCTCCTCGCCGCCGCGGCCCTCATGATCGACTACATCCTCACAGCGGCGGTAGGCATTTCGGCTGGCGTCACCGCATTGACCTCGGCCGTCCCAAGTCTGCATCACCACACGCTGGCCATCTGTCTTGTGATCCTCGCCATCCTCGCCATCGTGAATCTCCGCGGCGTCAAGGATACCGGGACCGCCTTCATCGCGCCAACCTTCCTCTTCGTCGGCACGCTTCTCGCCGTCATCGGCGTCGGCGTCTACCGCACGATCCTCAGCGGCGGCCATCCCATTCCCGTTATGGCCCCGCCGCCCGCCCTGCCGGCCACTATGCAGTACCTCACCCTCTGGCTGCTCATGAAGACCTTCGCCAGCGGGTGCGCCGCCATGACAGGCGTCGAGGCCGTCTCCAACGGCGTCATGGCGTTCGGCGAGCCGCGCGCCAAAAAAGCCCAGCGCACCCTCACCATCATCATTGCCATCCTCATCGTCCTTCTCTTCGGCATCGCCTACCTGGCCAAGGCCTACGGCATCACCGCCATGGATCCCGACGCCCACAACTACCAAAGCACCCTCAGCGTCCTTGTCACGGCCGTCTTCGGTCGCGGATGGTTTTATTTCCTCACGATGGGCTCCGTGCTTGTCGCGCTCTCCCTTAGTGCCAACACCGCCTTCGCCGACTTCCCCCGTCTCGCGAAAGCCATCGCCCTCCATGACTATCTCCCCCACGTCTTTATCCTCCGTGGCCGCCGCCTTCTCTTCTCGCACGGCGTCTACGCGCTCACCGGCTTTACCGCCGTCATTCTCATCCTCTTCGGTGGCGTCACCGACAGGTTGATCCCCCTCTACGCCATCGGCGCCTTCCTCGCCTTCACCCTGTCCCAGGCAGGCATGGTCGTACACTGGCAAAAGATGGAAAAACACCCCGGCCGCCTCTGGCACATGTTCGTCAACGGCATCGGCGCCATCGCAACCGGCATCACTCTCATCGTCGTTCTCATCGCAAAGTTTGCCGCCGGAGCCTGGGTCACAGCCCTCCTCGTTCCCTTCCTCATCGCCATCATGCTGGGCGTCAAACGCCACTACACCCGCGTCAAGCGCGAGATGAAGGACAAGACTCCTCTCAATCTCGTCAACCTCCAGCAACCCATCGTCGTCATCCCCATGGCCCGCTGGGACCGCATCACCGAAAAAGCCATGCGTTTCGGCCTCCTCCTCTCCAAAGACATTAAAGTCGTCCACGTCCACTCCGACGACGAGGAAGAGGCGCTAGAGCCCATCTGGGAAGAAAACATCTTGGTCCCCATCAGACGCGAAGGACTGACAGAACCAGAACTGGTCACCATTCCATCCAACTATCGCTTTATCATCACGCCGTTGATGGACTACATCCTCGAGTTGGAAGAGAAAAACCCCGGTCGAAAGGTAGCCGTCCTTCTCCCTGAGCTGGTCGTCCGCCATTGGTGGGAGAACGCTCTCCACAATCAGCGAGTCCAGCTTCTCAAGCTGCTTCTTCTGCTCAAAGGAAACCAGCGCATCGTCGTAGTCAACATCCCCTGGTACCTCTAAGTCTTACGTCGGTACCTCGGTTTTACGTCGGTGACTCTAAGTCTTACGTCGTCACCTGACCCTGAGCGAAGCGAAGGGGGAAGGGATCCCTGTATTTCGCTTTTGCTTTGCCGTTGTTTTCTTGCTTGTCCTCCCCATTAGGGGATCTGTTGTTGTCTTTGCTTTTGTCATCCTTCCCAACAGCCACAAAGGATCGGGTGCCCCATTCATCGCGGTCTCATCGCGATGAGTGGGAATGTAATCTCTCAACCGGCCTTTGCGTTGCTTTTCTTGATTGTCATCCCCGAAGTGAGTCTGCTATCTCTTTGCATTTGCGTTTGTCTGTTTCACATTAAACCAACATAAATTCAATCACTTACAAAAAACAATCATGGGATATCCAAGAAAATTCCTTGTCAAGTCCAAAAACCATATAAATCAAACAAAACAAATAAGATATGGTTTGCGTGGGAGTTTTCTTCAATCCGCTACAATTGAACTAGAAATAAAAAGCCCCGACCGAAAGGTCGGGGCTTTTCCGTAAGTTTCATAACTCCTTTAGAAAGACGAATTTACCTGTAACCCATTTACAATGAAGAATTTGCAAATATAAAATCGACTAAACTATTGATTATAAATAACTTATAAGTATAACCCCCGGGGGCCACCTAACCGATAATTGCCCGAGGCAGCTTTTGATAAATTCCCCCAAACCCACCATTGGAAAGGATGGCTACAACATCACCGGTCTTCAATTGAGGAGCCAGCGCCGCAACAATCTCGTCAGCACCAGCGTGCACACCCGCAGGAACCCCACGAGCATTCAACGCCGCCACAACGTTCTCCGGATGCAGCCGCTCCCCTTCCGGAATACTCTCTGACTTGAAGACCGCAGCCAGCACCACCTGATCGGCAAGCGCCAGACTATCGATCAGCGCCGCTTCAAAGGTATTCCGCCGCAGCGTATTCGACCGAGGCTCCAGCACCGCCACCAGCCTCCGACCCGTATACCGCTCTCGCAGCGCCCTCAGCGTCTCACGAATCGCTGTAGGATGATGCGCAAAGTCGTCGATGATCGTCACCCCGCCGACCTCGGCCTTCACCTCAAGCCGCCGTTTGACGCTCTTGAAGCTGGCCAGCGCCTCCACAATCGCCTCAACCGGAACACCTTGCCCTGCAGCCAGCGCTGCCGCAGCAGTAGCGTTCAGTGCATTGTGCTCACCCGCCATCGGCAAGCTCAACTCCGCAAACGGCTCCCCGCCGCGCAGCACCGTCCACCGCGTCGCAGCCTCATCGTGACGCAAATCCGTAACCCGCCAGTACGAGTCCGTCGCGAAGCCATACCGTTCCACCGCACAAAACGCCTTCGCGACGCACTCGGTCACGTTCTCGCTGCCGTCGAAAGCCACCACGCGGCCTCGTCGAGGCACAAGATTTACGAACCGCTTGAAAGCCGTCTTCACGGCAGAAAGGTCCGCATAGATGTCCGCATGGTCGAACTCCACATGCGTCAGAATCGCCGCATCCGGAAAGTAGTGCAGAAACTTCGGTCCCTTGTCGAAGAAGGCGGTATCGTACTCATCGCCTTCCAGCAGAAACGGACGCGTCGCCCGAACCATAAAGCTCGTGCCGAAGTTCTCCGCCACGCCGCCGATCAAAAAGGAAGGCGCAAGCCTGGGCTCCCGACGCGATGCAACCTCGTAGATCCACGCGAGCATGCTCGTCGTCGTCGTCTTTCCATGCGTCCCGGCCACCACCAGCGACTCGCGTCCCTGGAGGAACTCATCATGCAGGATCGAAGCCATCGAACAGAACGGTATGCGCTCATCGAGCACGCGTTCCAGCTCCACATTGCCCCGCGAGATCGCATTGCCCACGACCACAAGGTCAGGCCGGGGCTCAAGGTTCTGCTCCGCATAGGGCTCAAAGACAGGAATTCCAAGCTGAGCCAGCAGATCGCTCATCGGCGGATAAGCTGCCGCATCCGATCCCGTCACACGGTGCCCCTGCAGCTGCAGCATCCCGGCCAGCGAGGCCATAGCTGTCCCGCAGATTCCAATAAGGTGTATATGTTTTGAATTTTGCATCGATTGCCAGACTAGAGACTAGACCGAAACAGCCGCTTCAACAAAGTCCATCCGCGGATTCTCCAAGTCTGTAAGGTCAAGTTTAGCCTGAACACCCAGCGGAAGCGTAATGTTCGCTCCGGAAACATGCCCGCAGCGCAGCCCAATCGCAATCGGCCCGCTGAAGTCCCGCAACGAGTGCAAAATCGCCCGCTCCAGGTACTCCTGCTCCTCAACGCCAACGCACTGCGCCATATCGCCGAACACAATTCCCTTCACGCCTTCAAGCCTTCCCGAGTAGCGAAGATGCAGTAGCATCCGGTCCCACTGATAAGGCTTCGTCCCAATATCCTCCAGAAACAGAATCGTTTCCTCGCCAAAAACCGGAGCATAATCGGTCCCCAGAGCCTCCGTCAGAATCGAGATGCATCCTCCAACCAGCTTTCCTTCAGCAATCCCATAACGAAGCACCTTCAGCCCATCGCGCTTCCCCAGCGACCAGACATCATCGCCCTGAAACGCGTGATTCCAGCTGGCCAAATCCACCCCGCCATCACGGGCAAAGTCCGCCGCAACCATCGGAGCGTAGAAGGTCACAAGCTTCACCTCGTTCCGGAACCAGCTATGCAGCGAGCTGTGATCGCTATACCCAACGAACACCTTCGGATTCGCCCGAACCAACGCCGCATCCAGATAAGGCAACAACTCCGCCGATCCCCAGCCGCCACGCGTACAAACGATCCCATCGATCGACGGATCGGCAAACGCCGCATGCAGATCGCCCAGGCGCTGCTCCCGCGTTCCCGCATAGTAGAGCGGACCGCTATCCAGCGCATGCGGACTAAGCACAGTCCTATACCCAAGCGCCTGCAACTGCTCCATCCCGCGCTGCACCAGCTCAGCCTTCGGTGTACTCGCCGGCGACAGAACCGCCAGCGTCGCACCCGCACGCAGCGCCGCAGGCTTCACCAGTGACCTCACAGCGCGGCAACCTCGCCACGGCAGATAATCTCAGCCGGACCTGTCAACCGCATCGCCGCATCAGGCGTTGCCCAAACCGTCCTCTGCGCTCCGCCTTCCGCATGCGCCGTAAGCTCCCGCGCAACGTCCCGCAGAGCCATCGCCGCAGCCGACGAAGCACATGTCCCGGTTCCCGAAGATGTCGTCGGGCCACAACCACGCTCGTAGATGCGGAACGCAATCTCTGTATCCGACATCACCTGCACAAACTCCACGTTCGTACCATACGGGAATAGCGGACTCGTACTGATCCGCGCGCCAAGCTCCTGCCAACTGTGCCCATGAGCACTGAAGTCCTCCGTATCGACGAACAACACAAAGTGAGGATTTCCTACATTGACCATGGCTCCGGCCACATTACCCACACCAGGAAGTTCAATCGTCCGCTGCATCACACGCGGAACGCCCATCTCGCTCTCGATCAGATAGAGCGGGTCCGCAGCCTCAACGACATGGCAACTCCGCACGCCGCCATGCGTCCCAAGCGCAACGTCATACAATCCCTCGCTGCTGGCCAACCACGCAGCGACGCAGCGAGTCCCGTTGCCCGAAAGCTCCGCTTCGCTTCCATCTGCATTGAAGAGCCGGAGAAATAACTCCCCATCCGGTCTGCGTTCCAGAAACTCAATGCCATCCGCGCCTACGCTCGTATTGCGAGCGCACAGCTTCCGGGCCATCTCAGCAGGTTGCCGCTGAACAAGATGTTCATCGATGATAAGAAAGTCGTTACCGCACGCATGGGCTTTTACGAAAGGAATCATTCTTCTACTATTCTGCCTCAATGTCGCGGAAGGCGACGACCTGATCGGTCGCATCGCTCGCTCTCAAGTCCGCAAGAAGTCGAGCATGTGTCTTCTGATTCGCCTTGATAACAAACGTCACCCGTTCAAGTTCCGCCACACTATCGCGCTCAACAACATTCAATCGCTCGCCAGCCCGATCCAATACGCTCAGAATCGCCCGATAGATTCTCTTCTGATCGTTGCCGCGAACTTCGTACATCAACGGATAGCGTTTCCACCCGATCCGCGCCTCCAGATAGCCAATAAACGTCAGCGAGAACAACACAATCGCCGTCGCCAGCACAGCTTCGATGTACAGCCCGGCTCCGCACGCCATTCCAATCGACGCAATCACAAAGACCGTAGCCGCGCTCGTCAGACCGATGACGCGGTCGCGTGTGTGCAGAATCAAACCAGCCCCAAGAAAGCCGATTCCCTGAACGATATTTGCAGCGACCCGCCCCTTATCTGGATTTCCTTCACCTGCCAGAACTGCAGAGAGCAGCGTGAAGAACGCGCAGCCCAGACATAGCAACATGTTCGTCCGCAGACCGGAAGCCTTATGTCTCCACTCCCGCTCCAGCCCAATCGCGCCACCTAGCAGACAAGCCGTTCCCAGCCGCATGGCAGTTCCCATGGAGAGCAATTCCTGATCGATCTGGCTGAAATGAAACGATGAAGGAACGAGCATAAGTCTGGCTGGATAGTAGCACCACGAGCCTTCGTTGAGGCACCCGATCTAGTGTTGCGGTGTTGCCGAAGAAGGAGCGTATTTGTCCGACTTGTAAGTTCGCGCACACGGCTGACCTGTCGTACAAAGAACCGTCAACTCCGTCAGCCCCTCCGGGTGCTCTGCCACAGCTTGGGACACTTGATCGCCCGCGATCGCGACAACGTAAGCCGCGCTTTCAGCAGGCTTAGCCAGCGCAGCTTTCCAGCTGTCGTAGTCACCTTCGTTCAGTGTTTGCCGAAGAGGTATACCCGCCTGCTGCAGCGCACCAACGTGGTCAGAGTTATACATCAGGATCGGTACGCCCGCCGGATAGGACTTCAGCTCTCGCCCTAGCGCCGTCTCAAACGCTACACGTGTCGTTGAGTTCGCTTTCGCTTCCTTTAAAACCAGAGGAACGCCATACATCATGAAGACGGCATTGATCGCAATCAAAGAAAGAACAACGGGATGGAGAAGACGGGCAATCAACGGCTGTCCACTCCTCAATCGCCGTTGTAGCCATTCCATTGCTAGGCAGGCATACAACGCGAAAGCAGGCAGCATCCCCATGCCATAACGCGAGTTGTAAAACGAATGCGGCCAAAGCGGCGGGATGAAGATAGGGACCGATCCATATGCAACCGAATAGATGTAAAACGGAAGCGGTATCCAAAGAAGCACCGCTGGCAAAACAAACCTGCGCCGAAGCGTAAGGATCAGTCCTGCGATTGCAGCGGCCATTACGATAAAACCCGTCTCCCACGCAGCGGCATCCAACTGCGCCGTTCTGGTGTAGAGGAGCGACGCCCATAGCGGATCGTGCCATCCGTGATAATGCGGCGAGCCTGGCGGTGTCGTCTTCTTCTCGATCGCTGACGCGGAATAAGGCCCGCGCATGAAATCCAGGGCGTCGTGAAAAAAGTGTTGATTGTAAGCAAGCCAGCTTACCGGTCCCGCAACTGCAAGCAGCGTAAATACAACAAATGAAGGAGCTACCTTCCGCCATAATTCTCGACTACGCGACAACTGCCACGTCAGCGTGCACCACGCCACCGCGCCGAACACCCATCCGTCGTATCTTGTAAAAACTGCCGCGAGTATAAGCAGTCCAATCAGCAAAAGCCGCCGATCGATCGGCGCAGATTTAGCGGCTCGGATAGCGGCAACGCACTCTACAGTAAGCAGAGTGATCCAGATAAGCAGTGCGAGAAACAGTGGCTCTGTCATAGCCGTTGTCGCAAGATAAAGAAGGTTCGGATTCACCGCATAGAACGCCGTAGCAGCAAAGGCCCACTTCGGCGTCATCATCCAGCGCGCAAGCCGATATATCCCGATAACACTGATGATGTAGCAAAACAACGACGGCCACGCTCCAGCGAGGCCATTCTGCCACCACTCCATCTTTTGCACGAAGGGCAGAATCAACAGATGCGGCAGTGGCAGCCACACACCTCCAAGCTGAGACAGCCCCGGATTGCGTGAATCCAGAATGCGTCGCGCAATGCCCAGATGCGCAACCGCATCCCCATACAGCAGCATGTAACCCCGCGCATTGCTGAGGAGCAGCGACACAAAGCCCAATACAACAGAGGCCAACGCTATAGGAAATGTCTCTTCGCGAGTGGCCGGCCTTATCTCTTCGGGCATCCCCGAAGAGGAAGCAGGCCTGACACCGGTCAGCGAGACCGGTGCCCGTCTTCTCGCAGTTCTACGCTCCTTCAAGGTGCGATATCTCCATAAAGAGCTTGAACCGTTCGTCGATCTCTTCGCGCGTTACGTTCTGAAGCCGCTCTGTACCAAAGCGCTCAACGGCGAACGATCCCATAACGCCACCATAAAACATCGCTTTACGAAACACCGCCGGCGTCAGTTCAGACTGCGAAGCCAGATAGCCATAAAATCCGCCCGCAAACGAATCCCCCGCTCCAGTTGGATCAACGACCTCAGCCAACGGCAACGCTGGCGCGCGGAACGGATGCGAGATCTTTGTGTTGCTGAACGAGCGGTCGCTGAAAAACGCCGTAGCGCCGTACTCTCCATGCTTCACCACCAACGTCTTCGGTCCCATCGACAATACCTTCTCAGCACCCACAACGAGGTTGCGTTCTCCCGCAAGCATCCGCACCTCACCATCATTGATCAACAACACATCCAGATCGCGCAGAACCTTCGCCAGGTTCGCAGCATGATCGGCGATCCAGTAGTTCATCGTGTCGCCGCAAACCATCTTCACGTTCGACATCTGGCTGCGCACGCGCGCCTGAAGAACAGGATCGATATTCGCAAGGAACAGATATTCGCTGTCTTTATACACATCCGGAATCTTCGGCTCAAAATCCGCAAAGACGTTCAAATCGGTGCCTAGTGTCTGCGCTTCATTCAGGCTTCCAGTATAGGAGCCGGTCCAATGAAAGCTGAGCCCTTTAGCCCGTTCGATGCCGCGAGTATCGATGCCGCGGCGCGTCAGAACAGCCTCGTGCTCCGGCGTGAAGTCCTCTCCAACAACAGCAATCACGCGTACCTGCGTGAAGTAGCTGGCGGCAAGCGCAAAGTGAGTTGCAGCGCCGCCAAGGCAATGGTCTACAGCACCGGACGGCGTCTCGATGCTATCGAAAGCTACAGATCCTACTACGAGAATTGACATAGTCTCATTTCCAGAAATTTAGATTGTTGAACTTGTAAAAACTAAAACTTCGCCAGCCCTTACAAATACTTATCCAGCAGAAGAGAGAGCCTCTGCCGTGCTTCAGCAGGAATTACCTTGCGATCCGTGAGAATGGCATACTTCAGTGCATCCCCACACGCACACATCCTCTCCGTTGGCATCGCCGCAACGGCTGCCTTAACGACCTTTGCTGCGTTCTCCGCATTCTGATGCAGTACCGCCACAATTTGATCGACAGTCACATCGTCATGTCCTTCGCGCCAGCAGTCGTAGTCGGTCACCATGGCCATCGTCGCGTAGCAAATCTCCGCCTCACGCGCCAGTTTTGCCTCCTGCAGATTGGTCATTCCAATGACATCCGCTCCCCAGCTGCGATAGAGGTTCGACTCCGCACGCGTTGAGAACTGCGGGCCCTCCATGCAAACATAGGTCCCGCCTTTTTTTCCTACAACGTCGACCGCCGCACAAGCCTTCTCGAATACAGACGTAACCGTAGAACAAACCGGATCGCCAAAGGCCACATGCGCCACAATGCCCTCACCGAAGAAGGTCGAGACACGAGCAAACGTACGGTCAATGAACTGATCCGGGATCACGAAGTCGGTCGGCTTATGCTCTTCCTTGAGCGAGCCCACAGCCGACACAGAAAGAATGCGCTCAACGCCCAGGATCTTCATCGCATAGATATTGGCTCTGAAGTTCAACTCCGTCGGCAGCAAACGATGCCCACGCCCATGACGCGCAAGAAATACAACCTTGCGGCCTTCCAGTTCTCCCAGCACAAATGCATCCGACGGCTCACCAAACGGAGTCGATACCCGCTCTTCACGCACATTTGTAAGTCCCGGCATGGCATACAAACCGCTGCCGCCGATAATTCCAATCTCTGCCTTCTTCAAAATGCTTCGCTCCTGTAGTTGGGACTGCCGACGAATCGCTGCTCCAATGTTATCGATGCCCCATGAAAGTATATCGTTCCAGGCTGCTTGGCTTGATGGCGCCAAACGATGACAGCAGCGTCGACAGGCCCAGCGCTGTCTCGTGAGGCTGAGCTCCTGCAATCTGCATCGGTCCGCTCGATTGCACACTCGCGATGCTGTCCCGCAGCTTGCGCGCCAGCGGCAGGCTGAATCCCTCGCCTATGAAAACTCCCGTACCTGAAATCGACAGCAGCACATCACCCTCGCTTGTCGAATAGATCTGCTCGCTGTCATTCACTTCATCCTGCGTGCGCCGCACAACATTGGAATACTTACGCGGCACCTGCTCTGCATAGACCCGCAAAAATGAGCGCGCTGAATCCTCATTCTTCCACTGCGAATAATAGAGCAGCCCAATCGAAGCCGTTGACTCCTTCTCTGCCACCGTCACCGCAGACTTGCGTTGCGCGGCATAGTAGACGCCGCCATTCCACGCCGGAGCCAGCGCCGTCGCCATCTCGCGGCCGCCAAACAGCTCCGTCAAAATTCGCACATCCAGTTCACCCATCACACCCAGGTCATACGGTGTGTACTCCGCATCCAGCAGCGGATGAATGTCCGGCAATCGCAGCACAGGCACCGGCGCATGACCCATATATGCCTCGG
The DNA here is from genome assembly GCA_035317185.1 of Edaphobacter sp. Taxonomy (GTDB): domain Bacteria; phylum Acidobacteriota; class Terriglobia; order Terriglobales; family Acidobacteriaceae; genus Edaphobacter. The sequence goes on along the minus strand of DATHHN010000020.1, from coordinate 259,358 downwards.
GATGCATAATCTCAAAGCTCGACGACGGCGGATTTGCCAGCACGCCCGCAAACGCAGCCTGCCTTCCGCCCTTCACCAGTATCGCCTGCTCAAAGCTCAATCCCTCGCTGTAAGGAAACAACAGGGACTGCTGCAGCAGCAGCGGAGCCCGCGCCAATACAGGCGATCCGCTCGTATCCTCCACCGTGTCCTTCAACTTGTCTCCCAGCGCCGGAGCATCAGCCAGCGTCTTTCCCGTTGGTCGCAGCGTGTAGTCGATAAACACCGCCATCGCCTGTCCTTCAGCCACCGCGCTGCGAGCCGTCTCCGCCTCATCCACCAGCAGATGACGATTGTCATCCTTCATCGTGTGCGACATGTCGTTCAGACTGACATCCGACCACTTCGTCAGATCTACCTTCTGATCCTGCAGCGCATGCGTCAGCTCATGAGCCAGCACAGGCTTTTGTTCCTCCGGCTGTATCCAGCTCAGCAGATTCACCGTCTTTGTCTTGTTGTCGTAGAAGCCCGCGATCTGTTCGGTCAATAGCTCGACGAGAAACGGCCGCAGATGAAAGTCTCGATCCAGAAGACCAAACTTCTTCAACACAATCTCAGAGCGCTCCAGCCGCCGCGCGCCCTCATCCTCGTCAAATTTCACCTTCAGGTAGCGATTCACTTCATCGCGAGACAGCAGCTTGCGCTTCACACTATGTTCAATAGGCAGCTTGGTATCGCTGCTGACGAAGTTCAAAATCTCGTCGACAGAGCGAAACAATTCCTTCGCCTGTTCTTTCGTCATCGGCGCCTGATCGGCAGCCGTCGCCTTGTCCTGGCCAGACGCAGGACTCTGCCCCGCATGCGCCACGCTGGCAACCGACAGCAAAGCAGCTACCGCTACACGCATCACCCAGCTGCTACCCAATCCGCAAAGACCTCGCCGCAAATTCAACCTCGCAATCCACCGTTATAATCAAGTGTACGCAGAGTTCTCCGCGCCGTCCGCTATGACCCTCGTGACCCCCACGCCCCATCCCGAAACCATCGCCTCCCCAACGGCCCAGCTCGCCAACCTCCTCACAGGAGCTGGCATCTCCACCCTCGATCACACAGGCTGGATTCGCGTCACCGGAGAGGACCGCGTCCGCTGGCTCAACGGCATGGTGACCAACTCCATCCAGGATCTCAAGCCCGGCGACGGCTGCTACAACTTCATCCTCAGTGTCCAGGGACGCATCCAGGGCGATGCCTACATCTTCGCCGAACCCGACGCCCTCCTCATCGAAACAGCCTCCACCCAGCTCCCCATCCTGATGGCACTCCTCGACCGCTTCATCATCATGGACGACGTCGAGCTCGCCGACATCACCGGCACTCAATCCGGCCTGATCCTCTCCGGCCCCCAATCCGCATCCTTGTTGCAACAGATCGGCCTGAACGTCACATCGCTCGAAGAGTTGAAGCGTCACACGCTGTCCTGGAACTCGGCGGGAGTCACTGTAATCCACGCCTACAGCCCTTTGGTTCCTCACTTCGAACTTTGGACCGACGTTGCCACCGCAGCCAATCTCTCCAAAGCCCTCCTCGAAGTAGGCGCAACCCTCTCCGAACAGCAGAGCCGCGACTGGCTCCGTTTGCTCGAAGGAACACCCCTCTACGGCACCGACATCCGCGACCGCGAACTCCCTCAGGAGACCGCCCAGACTCGCGCCCTCCACTTCGCCAAGGGCTGCTATCTCGGGCAGGAGATCGTCGAGCGCATCCGTTCCCGCGGCAATGTCCACCGCGTCTTTCATGGCTTCCGCCTCGAAGGCACCTTACCCTCATCCGGCACGCTCCTCGAAGCTGACGGCAAGCAATCCGGCGAGCTCACCACCATAGCCGCAATCCCGTTACCCAACGGCAACACCATACAACTAGCCCTCGGATACGCCCGTCGAGAAGCACTCGACCGCGCGGTACCCTTGACCTACCCAGGCGGAGTCGCAACCCCTGTTTCCCTTCCATTTTCGCCAGTTGAAGCCTCCGGGCTGCAAGCTGCATCTGAACCTTCTGAAAGAGCGTGACCATGTCCGAACAAAACAAGCCCTTCGTCGTCACCGACCGCCGCAAGTTCACCATGGATGGCGATATTCGGCCCGACGCCGATCCATCCCCCGCAAAAGAGCGCCGCGAGCCCGCGCCTGTCGAGCCTGAGTCAAAGCCCGTCGCCGCCGAAACATCGCCTGAAGCCGCGGCAGCCACTCCGGAAAGCGATCTGCCTCCTCTCACCAGCGAGCAGATTGAGCAAGCCCGCCAGGCCTACCAGATGACCTCGGACCGCCTCGACACCGCCATCCGTGCGGCCAACCCCGGAGCCGACCATCCGCCCACCATGAGCTTCGACCAACTCGTCCAGTCCGTCTACATGACTGCGATCATGCAACTCGGCGGCGCGACCCCGGAAGGCCAGCAGCCTCAGGTAGACATCATTGGGGCCCGCCAAAGCATCGACATGCTCGGTGTGCTCGCCGAAAAGACCAAGGGCAACCTCACCCCCGAAGAGTCCCGCCTTCTCGAAAGCGCCCTCTTCGAGTTGCACATGGCCTTCCTCGAGATCACTCAGGCATTGGCTCGATCCGCCGCCGCCAAAGCTCCCGCCGGTCCTGGTCGCCCCGGCCCCGTCGGCCCCAGCATCGTTCGCTAAAGCATTTCTCCTGTGGTGTATAGCAGGGCTAGGGCGCATACGCCGTTTTTTTCCAACAAAAACGGCACTCGCAGAACTTATCCGGATCGCAGAAACAGGAGAATGCTTTAAACGATGGAGGCGACCCTCACCTTTCTCGGCAGCGGCACCTCGATGGGCGTGCCCACGCTCGGCTGCGATTGTGCCGTTTGCGCCTCCGCCGTCTCACCCGGCGGCGGCTCACGCAACCGTCGCACCCGGCCTTCCATCAGCCTCCTCTACGACGGCCACACCGTCCTCATCGACACCGGCCCGGACTTCCACGCCCAGGCTATTCGCGAGGGCATTCGCCGCGTCGACGCCGTCCTCTACACCCACGGTCACGCCGACCACATCATGGGCTTCGACGACCTCCGTCCTCTCAGCTTTCACGTCAAAGGCGATCTCCCTGTCTACGCCGACGACACCACCGCGAAGGCCCTCGAGCGCATCTTCGAATACACCTTTCGCACCGAGGACCGCTATCCCACCAGCGCTCGCGTCCAACTTCACCGGATCGAACCCACGCCCGGTGCCGGTTTCGACCTCTTCGGCGCCTGCTTCCAACGCATCCCCGTCACCCACGGCCGCCAGCAGATCACAGGCTACCGGTTCGGCAGCGCCGCCTATCTCACTGACATGAGCGACATCCCCGACGAGAGCATCCCCCTCCTCCAGAACCTTGATGTCCTCATCCTCGACGCCCTCCGTCGCGACCCGCATTTCAGCCACTCGCACCTTGAGAAATCCATCGCCTACGTCGAAAAGCTCAAGCCGCGCCGTGCCTTCTTCACCCACATGAGCCACGACCTCGACCACGCCTCCACCGAGGCTGCTCTTCCACCGCACATCCGTTTGGCCTACGACGGCCTGCAGATTAAATTCGAGATTGCCTGATGAAGATCTTCCGCCAGCTCGCAGAGATCCCCAAAGATTTCGGCCCATCCATCGCCACCATCGGTAACTTCGACGGCGTCCATCGCGGCCACCAGTGGGTCATTGCGGAGGTCGTCTCCCGCGCGCGCTCTCTCGGCATCCCCTCCATCGCCATCACCTTCGATCCCCACCCCGCCCGAGTCCTGCACCCTGACTCAGCCCGCCCGCTAATCACACCCCTCGCGCAAAAGCTCTCGCTCCTCGAAGCCACCGGCCTCGACGCTCTCCTCATCCTTCCCTTCACCACCGACCTCTCGCGCAAGTCCGCCCGCTCCTTCGCCACCGAAGTCCTCCAGCAGACCCTCCACGTCACCGAGCTTCACGAAGGCGAAAACTTCCGCTTCGGTTACCAGGCCGAAGCCGACATCGAAAGCCTCGAAACTCTTGGTCATGAGTTGGACTTCAAAGTCCGCGTCTACACCCCACACAGCCTTCGCGGCCAGCCTATCTCCTCCAGCCGCATCCGTACGCTTCTCGCCCAGGGCGACGTCAGCCACGCACGCGCCCTTCTCGGTAGCCCCTTTTCCATCGCATCCACCCCAGCCTCCGGACGCGGCTACGGCACCCGCTACACCGTCCCCACCATCAATCTCGCACCCTATACCGAACTTCTCCCTGCCAACGGCGTCTACATCACCTCGCTGACCATCGGCACAGGTCCCTCCAGCGAGACCTTCAATGCCGTCACCAACATCGGCAACCGCCCCACCTTCGGCGCAGACTCCTTCGCAGTCGAATCCCACCTGCTCAACTTCCACCCCATCGATCTCACGGAGCAGACACCCCTCACCCTCACCTTCCTCAAGAGGCTACGTCCTGAAATGCGCTGGCCCAACCCTGAAGCCCTCCGCGAGCAGATAGGCCGCGACGTCCGCCGTGCACAGCGCTACTTCAGTTTGTGTCGGACGGTGGCTTCGCAACACCCTTCCGCACATCCTCAGGCTTTACTGGCACCACATCATCCTTAGCCGGGCTGACTGGTTTCGCAACCGCCTTCGGTCGAGCCACCTCACCACTTTTCCTCTCAACCGGAGCCGCCGTATCCGCCGGAGCGGCATTTGAAATCCCAGCCTTAGGCGCGCCGCTATTGACCGCAGGAAGCGTAGAAGTATCCGGCTCCTCTTCATCGGGAATCTTCGACGCCGGCTTCACATCTTCCGCCCTGCTCATAGGGACATCCAGCACCTTCTTTGGCGCACCCTCTGCCGCAAAGGTCTCATTCGGCTTATCCGCGATCGCCACCCGCATAAAATCCATCCACATCGGCAGTGCAGCGCGTGCACCCGTCTCCTTCTCCCCCAGCGACTGTCGGTCATCGAACCCAATCCACGTCCCGCAGGTAATCGAAGGCGAAAAACCAATAAACCACGCATCCGTATAGTCGTTGGTCGTTCCGGTCTTCCCTCCCAGCGGATGTTTCAACTGCGACGCCGCCGCCCCCGTTCCCATCCGCACCACCGCCTGTAGCAACTGCATCATCGTGCGCGCCGTCTCCACCGAGACCACCTCCGTCACCTCGGTCGGCTTCTGGTCAAACGGCAATCCATCCGCCTGTGTCACCTTGCGAATATAGTGCGGCTCAATCCGAATCCCATCATTCGGAAACACCGTGTAAGCCCCCACCTGCTCATACAGTGTGATATCCGCCGCCCCGATCGCCACCGGCAGAAACATCGGCAGATCGCTCGTAACTCCAAAGCGCCGCGCCGTCTCAATCACCTTCCGAATCCCCACATGCGCCGCCAGCCGCAGCGCCGGAATATTTCGCGACTCCGCAAACGCATTGATCAGCGTCATCGCACCCTTATACCCGGCCTCATAGTTGTGCGGCGTATAAGGTCCGCTCGGCGTAGGAAACGTCGTCGGAGCATCCATCACGATATCCGTCGGCTTCATCCCTGCTTCAATGGCCGTCGTATACACATAAGGCTTGAACGATGACCCCACCTGCCGCTGCGCCTGTGTCGCCCGGTTGAACTGCGAGAGCGCAAAATCCCGCCCTCCCACCATCGCCAGCACCTCGCCATCAGAGTTGTTCACCGCCATCATCGAAGCCTGCACACCCGAATCCTGCTCAAGCGAAGCATGGAGCACACTATCGGCTCCACTACCATCCAGCTTCAGATAAACAACGTCGCCGTTCCGCAGAAAGCTGTCGCCATCCACATTCTCCGTCCACTTCCAATCTTCCGGAGTCAACACAACCTTCTGTGCACCCAGCTTCACCTCCACCCGCTTCGGCGAAACCTCCGTCACCACTCCATGAACGTACGTCCCCTTTTCCATCGGCTGTATCCAGTCTGGATGCTTGTAGCTCTCCACATCCATGCCACCCAGCACGACATTTGCCAACCCGCCCTTCCATCCATGCCGTCGCTCATAGGTTGCCGTACCATCCAGCACAGCCTTGTTCGCCACCAGTTGCAGGTTCAGGTCCAGCGTCGTATACACTCGCAGCCCCGCGCCATGCACCTCTTCGACGCCATACTCCTTCTCCAGTTGCCGCCGCACCTCTTCCACAAAATAAGGAGCCACGCTGTTCGGTGCCGACTCGATATGCAATCCCAACGGAGCCGCCATCGCCGCATCCGCCTGTTGTTGTGTAATCTTGCGGTCGCTCAGCATCTCGCTCAGCACCAGATTCCTTCGCTTCAACGCCCGCTCCGGATAGCGCACCGGCGAGTAGTACTCCGGGCCCTTAGGCAGCGCAGCCAGCAAAGCCGCCTCCGGAAGCGTCAAATCCCTCACATGCTTATTGAAGTAGTATTGTGATCCCGCCTCAAACCCATACGTCCCCCGGCCCAGGTAAATCTGGTTCGCATACAGCGCAAAGATCTGTTCCTTCGTAAATCGCCGCTCAATCTGCATCGACAGGATGACTTCCTGGATCTTGCGCCCATACGTCTTCTCCGACGAAAGAAACAGATTCCGCGCAAGCTGCATCGTAATCGTCGACGCACCCTGAGCCCGCCCTTTCGCATGAAGATCGCGGTACGCCGCACCCACGGCCCGCACCAGGTTCACACCCCAGTTACGCTCAAAGCTCTTATCTTCAATCGAAATAATCGCCTGCCGCAGCACCAGCGGAAAATCCGAATACGGCACCACTACGCGCCGCTCCAGTGCAAACGATCCGAAGACCTTGCCATGAACATCCAGCAATTCCGTTGTTGTATTAGGACGATACCGCGCCAGGTCTTCCATCTGCGGCAGGTCGATCGAATACACCACCATCAACCCGCACATCGCACCAAACACAGCAGACAGGCCCAGCAGGATAAAAAACGTAACCCGCCTCGCGATCCTGCGACTCGGATAATCCGGCCCGTTCAGTGTCGCGCGACGAACGACCTGCCGCCACTGCGGTTCAGCTTCAACCTCAGGAGTCTCGGTTTCGCGGTGGAATAATGGCTGCACTGCCCTCTCACAATAGCACGCATCATCCTGCAGTTGGGCAGACCAGAGTGCCATCGTTCAAGGGCGAATCATTCGTGCAATCAGGTCTAAGCGGCCTTGCTCTTCAACAGATCGAGCGCCTTCGTCAGCTGATCGTCAACCGTGACGCTTGGCTTCTGCGGCGCAGTCTGATCATGTTGAATCGTTGAAGCCTGATCATCAGCCGCCTCATCATCGGCGCTAGCGCCATCATCGGTATTCGAAGCCACCAGCATGCCCGGGGTCACGCCCTCATCCTGAATCTTCTTACCCGAGGGCGACTCATACTTCGCAACCGACAAAATCAACGCCGCGCCATCCGGCAGCTCAAACGTCTTCTGCTGCGCACCCTCGCCAAACGTCTTTTCACCGACAAGGTCCGCACGCTTGTTATCCAGCAGAGCCGCAGCAACCAACTCACCCGGTCCAGCCGTTCCGCGATTCACCAGAACCACCACCGGCGACGTCGCATTGATCGACTTCGAAGCATCCGCCGTAAACGTCTGTTTGTCCACCTTCTGCCCTTCCAGCATCGCAATCGTGCCGGACTTCAGGAAGAAGTTCGCCAACCGAGTTGCCTCTGCCATATCGCCCGCAGCAACATCGCGCAGATCGAGCAGCACCTTCTTGTTGCCCGCCTTAGGCATAGCCTTCAGCTTGGCCTCCACTTGCTGCACATGCTCGTGATCCAGAACACCCGGCTTCAGATACAGAATCGACGAGTTCTCATACATCGTCTCCGACACCGGCGGCAGAATCGACGCCACTCGCGTCATCGAAATCTTCTCCGGCGTAGCCTTACGCGGCCGCACAACCGAAACCGTTAACTCGCTACCCGGCTGTCCTTCCAGCAAAAGTTGAATCATCGCCAGGGAAATGTCACGCGTATCCTGCCCGTTGATCGCCTCGATAATGTCGCCGTCGTTCAAATTCGCTTTATCCGCCGGGCTTCCTGGCACAACCGAAACCACGGTGGCATATCCATAACGCTTCGACACATTGATGCCCACCTGCGCCTTGCCACCCTTGCCAGCCTTATAGGTCTTGTAATCCTCCGGCGTCAGATAGCTCGAATCCGCATCCAGCGACTCCAACAGTCCGCGCAGCGCGCCATTCGTCACCGCATTGATGTTCGGCTCTTCAACATAGTCCGTCTGGATGTGCCGCAACACCTCGCTGTACACATTGATCTGGCGATACGCGCCATCCTGCGGCTCCGACGCCGCACTCACGCCACTCGAATTCACGCCAAGGAAAACGGTCAGTACCAGAACAACCGACACGACGAGCAGAAGGATCTTTGTAATCTTGGGCATAAGTTCGAACGATCTCCAGGGACAGCTTAGGCAAGCTTCGCCAACTAGGGTTAGACGCACCCCACGGGTAAAATGATACTCTCGTACGAAGATTGCGCGATACCCAGCACTCTACAACATTGGTGGCGGTGGGCAGAATCGAACTGCCGACCTACGGGTTATGAGTCCGTCGCTCTAACCATCTGAGCTACACCGCCGATGTGTGTATGACTGCGCCCATGAGTGTCACGCGAGCACAGGAGAATCGCCGCGGCACAGCCAGTTCCAATCATACTTGATTCCGGCCAGCTCGAAAAGCAGCCGCCCATCATTCTCTGCGTCATCCCAGCCCGCCTGGCTTCCACGCGCCTTCCCCGCAAAGTTCTCCGCTCCATCGCCGGAAGACCAATGCTCTCATGGGTCTACGAGGCCGCAAAAGCCTGCCCTCAACTCTCGAGCGTCCTCATCGCCACCGACTCCGCAGAGGTCGCCGATCTCTGCCGCGCCAACAGCTGGCCCTTCCAGCTCACCTCACCCGATCTCCCCAGCGGCACCGACCGTGTCCACGCAGTCGCCCAGCACATCCACGCCGACATCTACGTCAACATCCAGGGCGACGAACCCCTCCTCAAACCCGAACACATCACCGCCCTCCTCCGCCCCTTCACCTACCCCCAGGTCGAAGTCTCCACCCTCAAAGTCCGCTGCACCCCCGGCAACATCACCAACCCCAACGCCGTAAAAGTAGTCACCGCTGCCGACGGTCGCGCCCTCTACTTCTCCCGCGCCACCATCCCCTACGACCGCGACAACGCCAACCCGGATTACTGGAAGCACATCGGCCTCTACGCCTACCGCAAAGCCCCCCTCAACCGCTTCCCCACCCTGCCCATCAGCGCACTCGAACAGATCGAGCGCCTCGAACAACTCCGCTTCCTCGAAAACAACATCAACATCTACGTCGAATCCACCGACTACGACACCATAGGCGTCGACACCGAAGAAGACCTCAAACAAGTCGAAGCCCTCCTCCAGTCCTCATAATCTCCAAAACGAACGACGCCCCACCACTACTTCGACTCTTGCGCCGGCAGGCGAAACATCACAAACTCCGCCACCCGCATAGCAGCCGGCGGATCCAGATTAGCTAACGCGACCACGACATACCTGGAATCAAGACACATCTGCAACTCGCCATTCATTCCTGGCGAACCGCCACCATGCCCTACGCACTTCGAGCCATTCACCATCATCTCTTCAAAACCGTACGCATAGTGTGCATCCCCGCCCGGCATCGCAACCTTACCCGTCGTTAGTAACTCTGTGTAGTGCGGATTCAGCAGCTTATTGCCCCTCAACGCATTCGCAAAGGCCGCCAGATCGCCCACCGTCGTATATCCCCCGCCAGCCGACGTGCCGCGATACGGCAGAAAATCCGTATTCGGATGCCACTTACCTGCCCCCATCCTCGTGTAGCCCACGCTGAGGTCCGCAACCGCCTGCCCCTCCGGCTCAGATCCGGTCGAAGTCATTCCCGCAGGCCTATATATGTGCTCCTGCACATAGTCGTAATAGCTCTGCCCACTCACCTTTTCAATCACGTTCCCCAACAACAAAAAACCATAATTGCTGTACTCAAAACGGCTGCCCGGCTCGAACCTCACCGGACGGCTGCCATACAGCTTTACATAGTCTTCATGCGTCTTCAGTTCCAGTCGATGCTTGTCGAACTCCGGACCGAAGAAATCCCCCGTTCCACCCGTATGGCTCAGTAACTCGCTGATCGTCACCTTCGCAGCCAGATCCTTATTCGGATAATCGGTCAGATACTTCCCCAATGGATCGTCCGGCCCAAGCTTTCCCGCCTGCGCCAGTTGCAATATCGCCACAGCGGTAAACATCTTGTTCATCGACCCAATCCGAAACCGCGTCTTCACCGTGTTGGGTATCTTGCGTTCTCTGTCCGCCAGTCCATAAGCCTGCGTAAAGACCGGCTTGCCATCCTTCACAATCAGCACGGCGCCCGCAAACTTGTCGGCAGCCACACTCTCATCCACTCGCTTGCGAAGCGCGGCAATCAGTTCGGCATTGCTCATGTGCGGCACAGCAAACTCCGTCGGGTGCCCAATCGGCCGCATCTCCATCTTCACAATGCGATGAGGTGCATCAGCTTCAACCTCCAGCGTGACCTGCCCAAACATATCCGAGTCCCGCTCCCGCATCTGTGCCGTTACTTTCGTCGCGCCATCATCGGAGAATTTCTTCGCTTCGAAGCCACCCGTATTCTCCCGAACCCGCCAGTCCTGATCGGCATGCCCCGCTCCCGAAGGAAAATTCTTCTGCAGATACTCCCGATAGACCTCTCTGTCATCGCCATTAAACGCAGCCAGCCACTGTTTAAACTGCTCACGTGCAGGCGTGTCCGCACTCTGCGCCTGCGCGGAAGAAAAGACAGACAGAGCAAGAAACAATGTTTGAATCGCTCTCCTGCCCCTTCCGCTGGTCCACCTTCTAACCTGTGGCCTCTTCGGTCCAAAAGACAGATGCTTCAATATCCACGCGGCCAGCCTCGCTGACTTGATCGGTTTCATGCAAGCTCCTCTCCCAAATACAGCAATCCATTCCACAACTCGCCCAGAACCCGGCGGGTCTCCCGGATGGAACCGAGACCGTGCTCGGTCATGCGAAAATACCGCTTTGCCCTGCCTCCACGTACTGACGCCGATTCCCCGAGACGGGACGCAACAAGACCCTTCAGCTCCAACCGGCCCAACGCAGCATAGACGCTTCCAACCGAAACCTCGCGACCACGCACATCGACAGTTCTCTGGACAAGGGCACCCCATACATATCGTCCCCTAGACGAAGAATCGCAAGCAGGGTCATCAGTTCGAACTCGCCGAAATAGTTATGTTCTCTTATTTATTCAATATGCATGAAGAAATAGAAATCAGCCGCATCTTTGTCAAGTCAAAAAGCAAAAGCCCGGACAAATGCCCAGGCCTTCTTAGGTCTTATCTATCGCAACCTTAGTCAATCACACAGGCTCAAAGCAAAGCTCCAACTCCTCAACCCCCACCTTCACCCTCAATCCTTCCAACGAAGCCACAATCCAATCCGTCTCCCGCAACTCCTCCTCCGTGTGCGTCCCCAACACCCCGAGCACCCGGCATCCCGCCGCCTTCCCCGCCCCCACACCCGACGGCGCATCCTCCACCACAATGCACTCCTCCGCCCGAAAGCCCAGCAACTCCGCCCCTCGCCGATAGGGCTCCGGATCCGGCTTCCCCTTCACCACCATATCGCCGCTGATGATTCTCTCCGGCACCGGCAGCCCCGCCACCTTCAGCCGCCCGAGCAGCAGTCTCTTCGTAGCCGAAGTCACAATCGCCCACCGTTCCTGAGGAAGACTCTCCAGCAGCTCTTTCACCCCCGGCAGCACCTTCAGGTCCTCCGTATCTTCAATCTCCATGTCCTCGATGACGCGCAGCCCCTCCTCTACATCGATGTCCGGCCGCAGCTGCTTGATAATGTCGATCGCTCGCACCCCATGCGGAAACTCGAACAGATTCGCATTCGGCACGTCATACATCTCGCACCACCGCCGCCAGCACCGAACTACCGACCCGATGGAGCTAACCAGCACACCATCCATGTCGAACAACACACCCTTGGTTTCAATGCAGATCGGTTCCGAGATCAATTCGCTCAAGCCGCACTTCCTTGCAGTACAAACTTCTGTGCCGCCTCAAGAACCCGCGCAACAGACTCCGTCGAACAGCTCTCGCAATAAACCCGCAGCAACGGCTCAGTCCCCGAAGCGCGCAGCAACAGCCATGTCTCCGCCGCATTCGCCTTCGCCGTACAGTCTGGATTCTCAAGAAAGAATTTGATGCCATCCAGCGTCTCCATCCGCAGCACCTTCATCCCCGCAAAGTCGGCCACCCCAGCCCTCGCCCGCGCAATCGCACTCTGCTTCAACTCCTCGTCAATGTGCATATCCACGCGGCCATACTGATGCTCGCCAAACTCATCCTGTAACGCCTGGACCAACTGCCCCAGCGTCTTCTTCTCATCCGCCATCACATTCGCCAGCAACAGCGAGTTCAGCATTCCATCCCGCTCAGGCAGATGCCGGCTGATCCCCACCCCACCCGACTCCTCGCCGCCAATCAGAATCTCTTTCTCCAGCATCAGGTCGCACACATACTTGAACCCGATCCCATGTTCATTCAGCGGCCTCCCATACTTCGCCGCAATCCGGTCAATCATCTTCGTCGTGTTGAACGCCCGCGTCACCTCACCCGGCCACTGCTTCTTCTCAATCAGCCACTTCAGCAACACCGAAAAAATCTTGTGCGCATCCACCACATTGCCATGCTCATCCACCGCTCCAATGCGGTCCGCATCGCCATCCGTAATCAATCCCGCATCGCACTTCTCTGCGACGACCGCCTCCTGCGTCGCCTTGATATGCGGCAGAATCGGCTCCGGATTGATCCCCGGAAACGCCGGGTTGATCTCATTCCGAATCTCCACAAATGGAATTCCGGCCCGTGTAAATATCCCCGCCAGCACCCCACGTCCGGCCCCATACATCACATCGACCAAAAACTTATATCCCGAAGCCTTGATCGCATCCAGATCCACAAACCGGGCAATCGCCGCAATGTACTCCGGATTGAAATTAACTTCCTCCACCTTCGCGAGCTCAGCGGCCTGTGGCAGCGCCTTCTCCAGATATCCCTCAATCGCCGTCATAATCGAAGGCTTCCCCGACCCGCCATAGCTGGCCTTGTACTTCACCCCATTCCACTCCGCGGGATTATGGCTCGACGTAATCATCACGCCACCCGCGGCCTTCCGTTCCCGCACCGCATACGACAGCGCCGGCGTAGGCGTAATCTCCTTCGCCATCGTCACCGGAATTCCCGCACCCGCCATCACTTCAGCCACCACCTTCGCAAACGACTTCGACCCGAACCGCGTGTCATACCCTATACACACACCCGCGGCCGCATCTTCATTCGCCAGCACATAGTTCGCAATCGCCGCCGCAGCTACCCGCACATTGGCATAGGTAAAGTCATCGGCAATAATGCCCCGCCATCCATCTGTGCCGAACTTCACTACCGTCTTCGTCTCTGCCATAGCTCCCCTAAACCAGATCTTCCCGGCCCGCACTCTTCAACTCTGCGACCACCTTGCCCACATCCTGCGACCGTTCCCTTGTCGTAATCAGCAAAGCATCCTCGGTCTGCACCACCACCAGGTTGCACACCCCAACCAGCGCCACCGCCTTCCCCGGCGCATAAACATAGTTCCCGCATGAATCGATCACCACGTGATGAGAATCACTCTCATCGAACACATTCGCCAGCGACGCTTCCTCCGGCGGACACCCTGCCGAATGTTCATGCAGCGCATCCCAGCAACCCAGGTCGTTCCAGCCAAAATCCGCAGGCAGGCAATAAATCTCTGACTTCCCTTCACCCTTCAACGATCGCGGCTCGAGCACCGCATAGTCGATGCTGATGTTCTCGCATTGCGGATACATCTCCGCGAACACCTCCGCGAACTCCTGCGTCCCATATGCTGCTGCAATTTTTTCAAGCAGCGGAGCCATCCCCGGACAGTGCTCCCGAACCGCTCCCGTCAGCGTACGTGCGCTCCACAAAAACATCCCGCTGTTCCAGCAGTAATTGCCGGAGGCAACAAACTCCTTCGCCAGCTCCAGCTTCGGCTTCTCCGTAAACCGCTTCACCCGCCGCACCGCGATACCGTCTCCCGGCAAAGTCGCAGCATCCACCACCGCGCCTTGCTCAATGTATCCATATCCGGTCTCGGCCCGGGTCGGCGGCACTCCAAGAACAACCATCCTCTCGCCGCTCGCCGCCAGCTTCACACCCGCGCGAATCACCTCCGCAAATCGCGCGTCATCCTTCACCACATGGTCCGAAGGAAACACCCCAATCACCGTATCCGGCTCACTCTTCTCCAGCAGAAACGCCGCCAGCGCACACGCCGGGGCTGTATTTCTCGCTGCAGGCTCGCTCAGAATCTGCTCTTGCGGCACCTCCGGAAGCTGCTCCTCGATCAGATCATCCAGCAGATCATTGGTGATCACCCAGACGTCGCTTGGATCGGCAATTCCTTTCAGCCTGTCCACCGTCTGTTGAATCATCGTGCGAGCCCCATTCAGCGCCAGCACCTGCTTCGCCCGCGATCTCCGGCTTCTCGGCCAGAACCGCGTCCCGCTTCCACCTGCAAGAATCACCGGAGCAAACCTTTGCTCCGACCGACTACCATCAATGGGCATACATCTCCTTTAACAGAAAGGACCGCACCGTTCCTTCGGCTGCGGCCCTCCGTCAAATCAGTTTGTTAGCCAAGCGTTGCAAAGTAGTCACGCATCCGCTTCACACCTTCGTCCACCACATCGTGTGAAACTGCGTACGACAACCGAATATGCTCATTCGTTCCAAACGCCTCGCCCGGCACCACAACCACATGCGCCTCGCTCAGCAGCTTCGCAGCCAGGTCCGAGGCCGACTTCACCCCGCCCTTGCCGATAAAGTTCTTCACATTCGGATACACATAGAACGCGCCCTGCGGCACCGTGCACGTCAGCCCGGGAATCGTCTCAAACCCCTTCAGAATCTGGTCCCGCAGCTTGATGTAGTCCGCACGCATCTCCGCCACGCACTCCTGCGATCCGCTCACCGCCGCAATCGACGCCCGCTGCACCATGCTCGCCGTATTCGACGTGCTCTGTGACTGCAGCTTGCTCATCGCCGCAATAATCGCCTTCGGACCCAGTGCATATCCCGCTCTCCAGCCCGTCATCGCATACGTCTTCGACAGCGAACCCAGCACCACCACATGCTCCTTGCAGTCCGTAAACGACCCGCCGCTCACAATGTGCCCCGTAAAGTTCAGGTACACATAGCACTCATCCAGCAGCACAAAAATCCCGCGCTTGTGCGCCAGCCGGACGATCGCTTCAAGATCCTCCGGCGACACCACTGCCCCCGAAGGATTTGACGGCGTGTTCAAAACAATCGCCTTCGTCTTCGGCGTAATCGCGTCTTCAATCATCTTCGCCGTTACTCGGAAATTCTCCCGCTCATCCGACTCCACCGGCACAACAATGCCGCCCGCATACTGAATGATGTCCTTGAACGAAACCCAGTACGGCACCGGCAGAATCACCTCATCGCCATGGTCCACCAGCACCTGGATCGCGTTGAACAGCGCCAGCTTTCCACCCGTCGTAAACACGCACTCGTCCGGCGTATAGTTCGACGCAAAATCGCACGCATGACGATCCACAATCGCCTTCCGCACCTCAGGAATACCGGCGACGTTCGTATACCGCGTAAAGTTCTTCTCAATCGCATCAATCGCCGCATCTTTGATATGCCGCGGCGTTGCAAAGTGCGGCTCTCCCGCACCAAAGTCCGCCAGGTTCACACCCTCGGACTTCAACTTCAATGCCGCAGCCGTAATAGCCATGGTTGCCGACACTTCAATGCGGCCAATCCGGTCCGCGAATACCTTCGTAGCAGTTGCCGTTACGCTCATACCTCTAGTGTGTCAGATTTACCTCCCGAGATAAAGCGCCACCGAAATCCGGATCGACCCCCACCCCTCCAGACTTCAAAAATCCCCTCTTCCGAAAAATACCTCTCCCTAAAAAATTCGGCCCGTTAACCTCCATACGTGTTGACATCCTACCCATCCACTCTATATATGTTGAAAAACAACAGGAGTAGAGAAATGGGAGAAGGCAAATCGGATGTTCTGCAGGGCACGCTGGACCTTATGATCCTCAAGACCCTTGAGTCCATGGAGTCATTACACGGCTACGGCATTGCACGCCGCATCGAGCAGGTCAGCGCAAACACACTCTCTCTCAATCAGGGAACCATCTATCCAGCCCTCCTGCGCCTCTTGCAGCGAGGTTGGATCAAGGCCGAATGGGGCATATCCGAGACCAACCGCCGCGCTAAGTTCTACTCACTCAGCCGTATCGGCCGCAAGCAGATTGAACAGGAAACCGAAAACTGGGAACGCATCGCCTCAACCATGGCGCGCTTCCTCGCGACAACGGATTAGGAGCCGAAGATGGATTGGGTACGCATTCTGCTAAGCCGTTGTGCAGCTCTCTTCCGCAGACAACAGCTGGATCACGACCTCGACGAAGAACTGCGCGCTCACGTCGACCTCGCCGTCGAAGAAAATCTGAAACGCGGCATGACCACTGAGCAGGCCCGAACCGCAGCCCTCCGCGAATTCGGTGGCTTCACGCAAATTCAGGAGCAATACCGGATCCAGCGCAGCCTGCCTTTCCTCGAAACGCTTGCTCACGATATCCGCTTCGGCTTTCGCCAGCTACGTAAATCGCCCGGCTTCACCAGTACCGCTGTCCTAACCCTCGCCCTTGGGACCGGAGCGACCGCGGCCATGTTCAGCGTGGTAGATGCCGTCGTTCTTCGTCCTCTGCCGTACAACAATGCAGACCGCATCGTCAGCATCAAGCCCTATTCTGCCTCCAGCTACTGGCAGACGACCTCATGGCCCGGATATCTCGACATGAGAAAACTGAACGAGTCCCTCCACTCCCTCGCCGGATACGCGCCCTACTGGGGCATGACCTTGAAAACGGGCAGCCAGACGCAATACGTCCACGTCACTCAGGGCACAGACAACTTCTTCGACATCTTCGGCGTGCAGCCTCTCCTTGGACGTACCTTCCTGCCGGGCGAAGATAATCCAGGCAAAAATAACATCGTCGTTCTCAGCTACGAGATATGGCGGCAAACCTTCAACGCAGACCCCCACATCGTCGACAAGGTCGTCAACCTCGACGGCAGTCCCTATTGGTCATCGGAGTCATGCCAGCCGGTTTCCGCTTTCCACTGACCGAACCAAATCTCGTCTATATCCCAGTGCACGTCCGGCCGAATTGGACTAATTCATGGCAAGATCATTGGCTGCAGACCATCGGCCGTTTGAAGCCGCAGACCTCGATTCAACAGGCCCAGGCAAACATGACCCACGTCATGCAGGAGATCGGCACCCAGCATCCCAACTCAGACAATGGCCGAACCGTACAACTCGTCCCCATCTCCGCAGCCCTGCACGGGGACAACGAACTCTCTGAGGTCTGGGTCATGCTGGGCGCAGTCCTCGCCGTGCTTCTAGTGGCATGCGTCAACGTTGCGGGTCTTTTGATGGCCCGCGGTGTCGCACGCGAGCGCGAGATGGCCCTGCGTGTCGCCATCGGCGCAGCACGCGGCAGGCTCATCCGACAGCTACTCGTGGAGAACGCCCTCCTGGGCATACTCGGCGCGGCAGCAGGCCTTCTACTCGCCGCCGGTCTGCTCGCCGTCATGAAAGCCTTCCTGGTTCATGCCTTCATGCGAGGCGCAAATATCCACCTCAACCTCACCGTCATCGCCGTCACCATGGCTGCAGGATTGCTCTCAAGCATCGGAGCCGGCCTCATTCCCGCCTGGCGCGCCGCAAAGTCGGACCCCAACCACGCTCTCAAATCCGGAATCACGACCGGAGCCACTCGCTATCAGCACCGTCTCCGCGCCGGCTTCGTCGTCACTCAAATAGCGCTGTCTCTCGTCCTTGTCCTTCTTTCCGGCCTTCTGCTCCTCACCCTGCGGCGTATGTCGCAGACCGACTTCGGTTTCAATCCCAAAAACCTTCTCATCCTTGGAGTAAATATCCCCGCCGGAGATTACAAAGGGCGCGATTTCGTGCAGGAGCTCATGACGCCGCTGGAAGAACGAACACAAGCCATCCCCGGAGTTCTTGCGGCCGGATTCATCGATCAGCCTCCCGTGCTGGGCTACGGATCCGACACAACGATGCAGCTCGTCGGCCAGCCCCCCGATCCCCCAGATCGCGAACGGCTCGTGGAAAGCAGAACTCTCACCCCCGGTTACTATGCCGCGCTCGGTCTGCCCATCAGGGGCCGCAGTTTTTCCCCACAGGACACCCCTGACTCCCAACCCGCTGTCATCGTCAATGAAGCCTGGGTCAAGGAATTCCTGACACAGAAGCAAGACCCTCTGCTCCAGACCTTTCGAGCCACTCCCAGCAACATTGCCATCGCAGGCGTCGTACGGGACGTCCGGCAAAATCTCTCAGAACCGGCCCGTCCCCAGATTGATTCTTCATTCTCCCAGCTGTCTCAGAAAACGCAGCAGAATATCGGCTCGCTCAGTGTGTGCCTGTTCATACGCACCTCCGTGCCGCCACTCAGCATCATTCCGCAGCTCAGAAACGCTTTGCACGATGTCGCCCCAACCATCGCCTTTCAAACCCCATCGACCATGGAAGACTTCCTCGACGACGCACTCGTAACAAACCGCATGGAGAGCTGGCTCTTCGGAATCTTCGCTGGGATAGCAGTCTTACTGGCGGTGGTAGGGATTCACGGCCTGCTGATGCAGGAAGTCTCCAGTCGAACCCGCGATATCGGCGTTCGACTGGCCCTCGGTGCAACCCGCGCCGGAATCGCACAGATGATTCTCACCCGCATCACAGCACTGCTCGGCATCGGCCTGGGAGCAGGAATCCTTATGACGCTCCTCTTGCGCCGCATTGTCGCCAGCGTCGTCACAATGGAATATGGCCGCGACGGCCTTGTAATCGCCGCGCTCATAGCATTGCTCGCAGTTATTGGCCTGTTGGCTGCTCTCGTCCCAACTCGCCGCGCCACCTCAATCGATCCCATTCAAGCTCTAAGAACGGAGTAGGACCAGAAGCCATCCTTGACATCCGGCCCGTCAGACGGGGACGGCTGTCTCACCTTTCAGCAGTCGAAGTACGGCCTCATCTCATTTATTTAGAATACTTTGCGCAATTAATATGGAGGGGGACACCTACACCCGCCCAGGCACCTTAGCCTTCAACCGCTCCACCACCAGCGGCGGAACCAGCGCCGTAACATCCCCACCCAGCTGAAAAACCCCTTTGATCAGCCGCGAGCTCACATACGTATACTTCTCCGCCGGCATCATAAAAAGCGTCTCCAGCTCCGGATCCAGCTTCCGGTTCATCATCGCCATCTGAAACTCGTACTCATAGTCGCTGATAGCCCGAATCCCCCTCAACACGGCCTTCGCCCCTTGTTGCCGCGCAAAGTCCACCAGCAGCCCGTTGAACGTCGTAACCGACACATTCCCAAATCCCTGCACGGCCTCGGCGATCATCTCCTCGCGCTCCGGAACCGTAAACAGCGGTGTCCCCTTCTCCGAGTTGCGCAGAATCGCAACCACCAGCTCATCCACAATCTTCGCGCCACGCGCAATCAAATCCAGATGACCATTGGTCAGTGGATCAAACGTCCCCGGATAGATAGCCTTTACCGTATGCATCATCAGCAGCATACCTTTTTCCTCTGAAAAAAATCCCCCATCTTGTAGTCTTCCCGCTATCCCTCACGTCTGTCCTCATAGCAGATGGAACCTCACCACGGAGATCCGGTCGCACTAGAAACCATGCCCGCTCACGCCGCCATCTCGGACGTCCTCACCGCAACCGACCAGGCCCCCGTCACTCCCTTCGATGACCTGGCCTCCGTCGTCTCCCTTTACGAGCAGCGCATCTTCCGCTTCCTCCTCGTCTCCACCCGCGACAGCGACATCGCCCAGACCCTCACCCAGGAGACCTTTCTCCGCGCCTGGACCTCCCGCACCTCCTTCCGCGAAGACTGCTCCATCTCCACCTGGCTCATGCGCATCGCCCTCAATCTCCTCCGCGACCACACCCGCACCCAGCGTTTCCGCTTCTGGAAGCGCGCCTCGGCTGCTGCAGTCGACGTCTCCGATGTCTCCGAACACATTCCCAACCGCGACAGCTCCCTCGAAGACCGCTTCATCGCCAGGGAGCAGCTCGCCATCATCTGGGACGCCGTAGCCCAGCTCTCCCAGCGCCAGCGCACCATCTTCCTCCTCCGCTTCGTCGAGGAGCTTGACCTCTCCGAGATCGCCTCCACCACCGGCCTGCCCATCAGCACAGTCAAGAGCCATCTCTACCGCGCTCTCGCCATCATCCGGGCTCGCCATACTTCTACGCTCAAGGACACCCTATGACCCCCCATCTCACTCACGAGCAACTCTGCGACATGGTCCTCGCCCGCTCCCCGCATCCCCTCAGCAGCGACTTCGCCGCCCTGCAGAATCATCTCGCCGCTTGCCCTTCCTGCGCCACGGAGCTGGCCAACCTTCGCACCTCGCTTGCCCTCTTTCGCGAAGCCTCGGTCTCTTACTCGCATCAGCGGCAGCTCATCCAGTTCTCCAACATCCCAGCTCGGTCCAAAACCATCGTTCAACCCATCTACTGGGCCGCTGCTGCTATCCTCTGCATCGCTGCCGCACTTCCCCTCACCCTGCACCGGCAAGCCCCATCTGCACCCGCATCTTCAACATCGGTCACCCAACCGGCAAACCCCTTACCGTCCGACGAAGCTCTCCTCGAAGAGATCAACCAGGAGATCTCCGCCCCTATTCCCTCACCCATGCGACCGCTGGCAGACCCCACAGCCGGCTCCGCTGCAACCCCATCCACTTCATCCCAAAGGAACTGATATGACACGCACGTCCATCCTCGCCATTGCCTTCGCTTCGCTCTTGCTCGGCACCTCGGCCTTCGCACAGCAGCCCGATACCGCGCCTGCTCCAACACCCCCGTCCTCATCCGACCGTAGCGCCCGCAGAGACTCCGGTCCGCCCCGAAACATGGTCTACCAGCGCGTCATCACCACCGACGGCATGCACTCCCAGCTCCGCATGGGGCCCCCTGGAATCTGGTGGAAAAATCCCGACATCATTCAAAAGCTGACCATCACCACCGACCAGCAGAAACGCATGGACGACATCTTCCAGCAGAGCCGTCTCCAGCTCATCGATCTCAAGGCCAATGTCGAAAAGCAGGAGGTCCTGCTCGAGCCCATGCTCTCCGCCAACCCTCCCGATACCAACAAGGTCCTCGCCCAGATCGACAAGGCCGCCCAGGCTCGCGCCGAACTTGAAAAGGCCAATGCCAAAATGCTCCTGGGCATCCGCACTGTCCTTACCCCCGACCAGTGGACCAAACTCCAGGCCGAGGAGCGAGGTAACCGCCGGATGTTCCGCGGCCGACAGCTACAGGAAGGCCCAGGCGGTCCAATTGGGCCAGGCGGTCCAAGCAGCATAGCCCCCGGCGGTCCGTTAGGTCCTCAAAGCCAACTCGACCTGCCCCCACTCCCCACGCTGGACCCAGACACCGACACAGACGAACCCTTCTACCTGAACTTCTAACCAGCAGCAATAGACGCCGCGGCAGAGAAAGCAGAAGGCAACAGCAAGTCTCCATATCCTGCTGTTGCCTTTGCCTTGTCTGTTCTCCTCAAGCAGCCACAGGGTGCCTCATCCTGAGCGCGCCTCACCGCGCGAAGGTTGGGGAGTGAAGAAATTCCTGCCCGGCACCTCTTCCCGGGTGCCCCATCCATCGCAGTCTCATCGCGATGGGTGGGAATGTAAACCCTTCCCCCAGCCAGGCTTTTGCAGTTTGTCGTTGCTCTTGCAGTTGTCGTTGCATTTGCAGTTGTCGTTGCTCTTGTTTTTTGCTCGTCGTTCTGAGTGCAGCGAAGAACCCTGTATTTGTTTTTGCTGTTGTCATTGCCCTTGCCGTTCTTGTTTGTCATCCCGGAGGGATCCGCTTTTGCCTTTGTCTTTGTCGTAATCTCGTTCCAACACTTATCGGTAAACACACAAAAATAAACAACTTACAAAATAATCCCTCAAATCATTCAGCAAAGTCGCATGTCAAGTCCAAAAACCAACTAACCTATTTACCATCAATGACATCCGCATTGCGTAGGAGTTATCTTCAAACCGTTACAATTGAACTAGAGATAAAAAAGCCCCGGTCTTTGCCGGGGCTTTCGCCATTAATCCTATAAACCTTTTGTTTGGACGAATTTACCCGTAACCCATTTAGAATGACGAATTTGAAAACACAAAACGAAGCAAGTAGTTGATTCGAAAATCTTTACGCAATGGTACCCCCCGGGGGGTCACCCCATATACATCCCACCGTTCACATCCAGAGTGTGACCTGTAATATATCTAGCCTCCTCCGAGGCAAGAAAGGTAACGGCATGAGCAATGTCCATATCCGTCCCCACCCGCGCCAGCGGAATATGCTGCGTCATCGCATTCTTCTGGTCCTCGGTCAGGACGGCAGTCATCGCCGTCTCAATGTACCCCGGAGCCACCGCGTTCACCGTAACCGACCGGCTTGCCAGCTCCCGCGCCAGCGACTTCGTCAACCCAATCATCCCAGCCTTCGAGGCCGCATAATTCGCCTGCCCGGCCTGCCCGGTCTCGCCCACCACCGAGGTAATGTTGATGATTCGTCCCCAGCGGCCCTTCACCATCGAGGACATCACAGCCTGCGTCAGCAAAAACGCGCCCGTAAGGTTAGTCATCAGCACGTCGTCCCAGTCCTTGCGCTTCATCCGCAGCGCCAGGATGTCTCGCGTAATCCCGGCGTTGTTCACCAGGATCTGGACGCCGCCAAACTGTGCAATCACAGCCTTGGCGCACTCTTTGATCGACTCTTCACTCGAAACATCGAGAGCAAAAGCGTGAGCCGTTCCACCGGCGGCAGCAATCTCCGCCGCAACCTCACCCAGCTTTTCAACATTTCTTGCAGCCAGCGCCACCGTTGCTCCAGCCTTCGCCAACTCCAACGCACAGGCGCGTCCAATTCCCTGCGACGCTCCCGTTACCAACGCAATACGACCCGCTAAAGTGCTCATGAACCTCCGTAAAAACAGTGCTTCCGCATTATACGAATCAGGATAGAAATCGGCGTCCCCAACATCCTCAGGCGCATAACGTATCCTGAGTTCCAAATGTCCGAGCAAGAGAAGAAGTCACCCGCAACCGACGTCTACGCCATCCACGGCGCCGACCCCGAAGTCCTCGCCTACGCCATGGCAAAGTACTCCCGGTCCGCGCTCACCATGAAGGAATCGCTCGCCGAGATCAGCTCCCAGCGCGTCGAACAGTTTCTCAACACGTTTTACTTCCAGTATGGCCACCGCTCCATCGCCGACTTGGCTCACATCCCCTTCGCCATCGAGCGACTCTCGCTCCTCGCCGCCATCGAGCTCGTCGACGAGCAACGCTGGGACGGCCAGGAACGCTCCACCCGCTATCAGAACTTCCGCACCTCCGGCTGGTTCACACCGAACCTCGGCGAAAAAACTCCGGCCTACACCGCTGCCATCGAGGCAATGTTCAAAGCTTACGACGACATCGGAAAAAAGATGTTGGAAGCGTTGAAAGCCGCGATTCCATTGCCTGAAACGATGAAGCCCGAAGCCTACGAGCGAACTTTAAAAGCTCGCGCCTTCGATGTCGCGCGCTATCTTCTTCCTCTCGCAACCAACACTTCGCTCGGCCAAATCGTCAACGCAAGAACCCTCGAGACTCAAGTCTCACGCCTTCTCACCAGCGAGTTCGCCGAAGTCCGCGAGATAGCCGAAAAGCTTCGCATCGCCGCAACCGAACCTGCATGGAACGTTCAACACTCAGCCGCGCAAGTCCTCTGCGAAGAGATCACTTCAGTCGATCCAACGTGCGGCGAACGCGCCGCAGAAGCCCTTCTTCGCCCCATCAAGACAGCTCCAACTTTGGTCAAATACGCAACCGAAAACGCCTATCAATCCAGCAGCCGCAAAGAACTAACCTCAGCAGCAGCCGAGCTGATGTCCAACCAGCCAATCGATCCAGCTCCAATCGTTGACCTTCTCGACGACGCTGAACCGCTGGAGGTCGAGCTCTCCACTTCGCTCCTCTATCCGCATTGTCATTACTCGTATCGCCAGCTACGCAGCAACGTAGCTGCGCTGAGCGCCTCGCGCCTCACCGAGCTGATCGAGTTGGGAACGAAGCATCGCGGACGCCACGACGAGCTCCTGAGGGCCTTCAGCGCTGGTCACAGCCTGCGCTTCGACATCCTGATGGATATCGGCGGCTTCCGAGATATGCATCGACATCGTCGCTGCGTGCAGCTGCTTCAGCCTTACACCGATCTTCACGGTTACGATGAGCCGATCTGCCCGGGACAACCGACGCTCGCAGAAGCTGGATTGGAAGGTCTTTATACCGATGCGATGAACGCGGCGTTCGCTGCTTATCGCGAGCTACGGGATTCAGGTGCGCCCGAAGCGGCTCCGTATTGCTTGCCGCTGGGAACTCGATGCAGGTCGATGTTCAAGATGGACTTCGCCGAAGCGCTTTACATCGCGGAGCTGCGATCGGGTGTTGCTGGTCACTTCAGCTATCGGCGCGTTGCCTGGGAGATGTTCAAAGCTGTTGAGGCGAAACATCCTTCGTTGGCGAAGCTGTTCCGGATCGAGGATGTGAACGAGCCGATCGATTTGCTACGACGATAGTTGTATTCGCCTTTTATTTGCTTTTGGGAATTTAAATGCTAGAATCCGTTTTGACTTCATCAGGAGAACCACGACGTGGCAGATGACCGTAGCAAGGCAATAGAGCTGGCCCTATCCGGGCTGGAAAAGCAGTTTGGCAAGGGCTCAATCATGCGGTTGGGCTCCAAGGATGTTGTGCCGATTTCGGTTATCTCTACGGGGTCGATCTCCTTTGATGCTGCGTTGGGCGTGGGCGGTGTGCCGCGTGGCCGCGTGATCGAAATCTTTGGACCGGAGTCTTCGGGTAAGACGACGATCACGCTGCAGATCATCGCCGAGGCACAGAAGTCTGGTGGATTGGCGGCGTTTGTGGATGCGGAGCATGCTCTCGATCCTGCGTACGCGGCCAAGCTTGGGGTTGATATCGACAATCTGCTGGTGAGCCAGCCGGACTACGGCGAGCAGGCGCTGGAGATCGTCGAGGCCTTGGTTCGGTCGAATGCGATCGACGTGCTCGTGGTTGACTCGGTTGCGGCTTTGGTGCCGAAGGCCGAACTCGATGGCGAGATGGGCGATTCGCATATGGGTCTGCAGGCTCGGCTGATGAGCCAGGCGCTGCGTAAGCTGACGGGAACGGTCTCGAAGTCCCGGACGTGCCTGATCTTCATTAACCAGATTCGCGACAAGATTGGCGTTATGTTCGGCAATCCGGAGACTACGACGGGAGGCAAGGCTTTGAAGTTTTATTCCTCCGTTCGTATCGATATTCGGCGCATTGGCGCGGTGAAGGATGGCGATTCGGTTGTGGGTTCACGAACCAAGGTGAAGATTGTAAAGAACAAGGTTGCGGCTCCTTTCCGCGATGCTGAGTTCGACATTCTGTATGGCGAAGGCATCTCGCGCGAAGGTGATGTTCTCGATCTGGCGGTGCTGCATAACATCGTGGACAAGAGCGGTGCGTGGTACAGCTATCAGGGCGAGCGCATTGGGCAGGGCCGCGAGAATGTCCGCACTTTCCTGAAGGAAAACAAGGATGTCTTCGGTCGCGTCGATACCGAACTTCGCAAGAAGCTTGGGATTGGCGGAGCAAGCTCCGCCGTTGATGTTCCGGCTGTGCCCGTCAATGGTGAGGCGCAGGCGAAGGAAGTGGTTCGCGGGAAGAAGTAACGGTTTAAGTGGAAGCGCCGATGGCTTGAGCCATCGGCGCTTTTTTGTTTTTGTTATGGAGCGTCGGTTAGTAAAACAGCAAAAACAACGGCAAGAACAGAAGCAGATCCCTACGGGATGACAAACAAGAAAAGCAACAGCAAGAGCAAATGCAACGACAACAACGACGGCAACGGCAGATCCCCTTCGGGGACGACACACTAGAAAGACAACAGCATGGCATCACGGCAGAAGGAGTACCGCGGCTTGTTGCTACTGATTGGGGCGTCCGTGGAGGATAGGACGGCCTAATGGGATGACTTCCCGGTTTGCGGTGGCGTTCATGATCTCGGCGAAGGCTACGAAGAGGGCGTCGAGGCCAGTGAGGAGACCGATGTAGCCGCCGATGACGGTGCAGCGGAGGGTGCCTATCATGTAGCCGAAATCGCCCCAAGCCAGCAGGAAGAAGGTGATCCAGAGCAGAAGGAAGATGCTCCAGACGGCTTTGCTGAGGCGGAAGGTGACGAGCCAGAGAAGAAAGGTAAAAATTCCCCACATGAGCAGGGTGACGGCCATGGCGGAGGCAGGTGGAGCGACGAGCCAGCCTGCTCCGACGGTCCATTTGAGAAAGGCGAACCACCACCAGAAGAGTCCGTAGGAGGTGAAGGCCACCATGCCGAAGGTGTTGCCGGTCTTGAACTCGAGTACACCGGCGATGAGTTGCGCGATTCCACCGTAGGCGAAGGCCAAGGGAACGACGACAGGGACCGCTGCCGGTGGGAGAAGGCCAGCATTGATGCAACTGAGGACGACGGTGGTGAGACCAAAGCCGGCGAGGCCGAGGGGAGCAGGATTTGCGGGTTTGATTGCGGTGACGGGTGTAGTGACAATCGGATCAGTCGGGGTTGCCATCGTGCGGGATTGCTCCTGTTCGTGTGCAGGTAAATGGGGTCGGAAATGCGACCCCATCGTAGATCATTGGGTGAAGAAGATGGCGTTAATATTCGTTGTCTTCGTCGTCCTCATCCTCTTCTTCGTCCTGATATTCGGGGATCTCGAGGGTGGCGCCGGGTTCGGCGAGGTCGAGGCCGTCGGGAGTGGAGTGGAGACTGCGGACGACACTGGGGGCGTAGGGTTCGGCCTGGATGCGGGCGGAGTTGGCGGCGGCGAGCTGGAGGCCGTAGAGCAGGGCGGTAGCGCGTCGGGTGTCGAGGTGGCCGGTAGCAAGGGCATTGATGACGACGGAGAGAGCGACCTGGACGGACTCGCGGTCTTCGAGGGCGGAGAGCTGAATATGCTGACCGGGAATGAGGTAGCCGCGTGTGGCAGCGGTGTGGCGGAAGCTGCTGTGGCGCTGATGGAGGCGGTTGTGGAAGTAGCACCACTGCTCGCCGGTGAGGGAGGGTGCTTTGCATTGGATTCCGTTGGCCTTGATGTGTCGGCAGAGCTCGTATTGCATTTGGGTTCTCCTGGGGTGTACCCCCCTGGGGTGTGCTTAAAAGTCGATTGGTTGCAGCAACTTAGCGATTTCTACTTCGCCAAATTCGTGCAACCAAAGGGGTTACGGCTAAATTCGTCCAAATAAAAGAGTTACGGCTTAAAAATGGAAGCCCCGGTTTTTGGCCGGGGCTTTTGTCTCTACTTCAATTATAGAGGATGGAGCGTAACTCCCGCGCAATGCGGATGTTATTGATGTGTAATGGGTTATACAGTTTTTGGGCTTGACACACGATTTTTAGGTAGAATCTGAGGAAATTCTTGCAAGTAACTGTTGTGTAATGGTTTGCAGGATGGGTCCAAGGACTGCGAAACCGGTATAAGGGGATGCGCAATGGCTGAGATTGTGGTGCGCGAGGCGGTTGGGACGGAAGATGTGGCTGCGGTACGGCGACTGATGCGGGCTTATGGGGCGTATCTTGCGGCTAATCCTTCGGGGGCGGCGAATATCTGCCTTGAAGGCTATGAGGAAGAGTTGGAGAGGCTGCCAGAAGGATATTCCGCTCTGCTGCTAGCTATGGTGGATGACGAACCGGCAGGGTGCGTTGCGCTGCGAACGTTGCAGCGAGACGAGATAGCCTGCGAGATGAAACGGTTGTGGGTGGAGGGAGCGTTTCGCGGTTTTGGATTGGGAAAACGGCTGGCAGAGGCTGCGATTGGGTGGGCGAGGCGGACAGGTTTTGACGCGATCTACCTTGATACGGTTCCGGCGGCGATGCCTGAAGCCAATCGGATGTATGAGGCTATGGGTTTTGTTCCGGTGGATCGATACAACATCAATCCTGTGGCGGACATTGTTTTCTTTCGCATGAGTTTACTTAAGGGCTAATAATTGGTTCGGTAATGTTAGACGTGGTTCCAAGTGGGTCTGGGGTTCAAGTAGAACTTCAGGGTTTTGGGGTAACTGACTCTGGATGAACCTGGGCAGGTACGGGAATCGGGAATGATTCCAAGTTAGGGATTGACCAAGTGCTTGTATCTGTTTACTTTGTGGCTAATGGCTGACATGCAAACAATTACTGCTGGTATGGAGAGCGCGCCCACAGAGGCCGTCTCAATTTCGATGAATATCGGCACTACGATCCGGGGATACCGGTTGCAAAAAGGGATGTCGCAGGGCGATATCGAGAAGCGGACCGGGCTGCTGCGATGCTACCTGTCGCGGGTGGAGAACGGGCATACGGTGCCATCGCTAGAGACGCTGCAGAAGATTGCGCGGGCGCTGGATTTGCAGTTGTCGGAGTTTTTCGCCGATGAGGTCGTGGCTAAGGAGATGTCGTCGCTGAACCTGGGTGAGGACGAGATCCGGTTTTTGACGCAGGTACAGCGGTATTCCGCGCATTTGAGCGAGAGCGACCGGCGGCTGCTGCTGGCAATGGTAAGGAAGTTTGCTCAGACGACTCTGAGCTAAAGGCAGGGAGTAGGGAGACATTTGACGCGGCAGGGGAGCCTTATGAGGTCGTTACGAAACTCGGTTCAGGAATGGCGATGTTAGAAGGACGTGAATCTTCTCGTTGATTGTAACGAGATCGTTGTCGCTGTGCTGGGACGCGATGAATCACTGGGCGCCGCAAGCCGGACCGAGGTTTCGGGCGCCGCTGCATCGGGGACTAAGGGACCTTTCGCCAGCTCGTCCTGGTTTCGTTTGGGAAAGTAAAGATATCGAGCGTGACTACACCGTCAGCGTCTTTATGAAACTCTGCCTCGCCGTCCCACTCTTTCATGTAAAAACGGGTCTCCGCTTGCGCCAAAAGGGTGGACGTACTGTGTCCGGTTGGTATCAGTCGAAGATGGTGATCGATCATCTCTATTTGAAACGCATCCTTACCATCTGAGTCGCTGGAGCGATACGTGCCAACGTACTGCTGAAGGATTGCCGGGTTGACGTTTTGCTCTCCGCCCAAGGCACGTACGATGGCATGCTCGTCACGGGCCAGGGCCATCAGATTGCTGGTGATCGCGTGAGTGCCCGGCGTAAAACGCCCATTCGCTTGATTCGTAAAGACGATCACTCCGGTCTTCGTCGCTGGAAAATACTCGTTGTCCGAGATGAAGCCAGCTGCTTGTCCGTCATGGCCGATGTCCGTCTGTCCGGCTTGGATCGACACCTGCAGGCCGTATCCAAAGCCGTCAGCATCCGCGGCCGTCATTTCATCGTAGGACTCGGGCTTCAGCAAACGTCCGCCATGCAGCGCCATGAGTCACTTTGCAAGATCCGCGCCGGTCGAATAGATTCCTCCGGCCGAATAGAGAATGGCATACGGAAGCGGGTCAGCTGCCTTAACCGGCGTCCCCGGAATGTAGCCATATGCCTTGTTCGGAATAACTTCTGAGGTAGAGCCCAAACCACTGTCCTGCATGTTGAGTGGAGTAAAAAAGTGCTTCTGCAGGAACTCCCCGTAGGTTTGTCCACTCACCTTTTCAATCACCAGCCCGAGCAGCACATAGCCCATGTTGTTGTATTCCGTGCGGCTTCCCGAGGGAAGACCGGAGGTTGCGTGGCAACCGATCGGACGATCTCCTGCACTGTGCGCTGGCCCTGGTTGTATCCTTCCGTGCCATAGATGCGTACGCCATCCGGAATGCCGGAGGTATGCTGCACAAGCTGCCGGAGCGTGACGTCCTTCCACGCCGCGGGCGTTTCGGGATAATGTTGGCTGAGCTTGTCCGTCGTGTGAAGAAGGCCCTGTTGCTGTAGAAGGAGAATGGACGCCGCCGTGAACTGCTTGGTTTCCGAACAAATCGCAAACCGGGTGGTCTCAGTGACAGGGATCCGCCACTCCACATTCGCTAGGCCATAGCTTTCGTTGCTGATGACTTTGCCATCCCGGTAGACAATCACATTTCCGCTGAAGCCATCTTCTTTCGCATAAAACTGTCCCACACGCCGCGCCTCATCGGCGAGTTGCGCCAGAGAGGCACGAAAGGAAACCACGATCAAACCGACATAAAGACTTGCCTTAATCCAGCGTCTGCTGATTCGCATGCCGTAGTCTATACCGCGAGCTGCCCTCATAGTGGTAGCGGTCGCTAGAGTTTCGTAACAGCCTCTTATGGCTCCTCTGCTTCGTTTTGAGTGATCCGGCATTGGTGGGACGCGGCCTTGCTAAAAACAACCGCAGGTCCTTCGACTCCGCAACTCGCAAAATGCGCGAGTTGCTCCGCTCAGGATGAGAGCTATATCATAAATAACTAGAAATAAAGCACATAATTTTCTATAATGCTATATACAAAGTATGCACAGCCACGAAGAATTAATGGCTTGCACGAGGAATCTACACGGAAACTGCACAGAACGGAATAAACAAGAGGAGGCGACATGGCCTTCATTACCGAGAAAGAGGAGCTGAAACCCGGCCTGATTCTCTTCCGGCGCGGCGACGTGGACCATCGCATGTGGTATTGCCGCATGAAGATGCCGAAGGCCGACCGCTATAAGACGGTTTCGCTTAAAACAACCGACATCAGCGCGGCCCGCGAGCGGGCCTTCGATCAGGATGCCGATGTCCGGTTTCGCATCAAGCATGACGTTCCTGTGTTCAACCGCCCCTTCCGTGACGTGGCGCGAGAGTATCTGTTGACGCAGGAGGCGCGAGCGAAGCGCGGGGAGATCAGCGCAGCGCGGCCCAAGAAACTTCGTGCCGTCATCGAGGGCACCTTAGACAGGTATGCCGGTTCCACTCAGGTCCATCTCATCGGTGACGAGCGATGGGGCGGCTATCCGGCATGGCGGCGTGAGAACGGCGCGGGACGCCACCGGCGCAACGGCGTTCGGGAAGTCACAGCCGACGCAGCGCAATCCTTCGCGGACCATGAAGCCGAGCGCCGCACCAAGGTTCAGCAAGCCTTGGGCATCAGAGTATTGAAGCCGATTGAAGTCAAACCTTCCGAAGAACGGGTAGTTCCTTTTATCAGCGATTCCACCATCCGCTTCGAGATGTCCATCTTCGGGGCGATTATGAACTATGCGGTGAAAAAACGCTATGTTCCGGCAAGCCAGCGTTTCGACGAGCGCCCCAAGCTCAAGACGATGCGGCGGGACGAGTTCACTCTGGAGGAGTACCGCAAGCTCCACACCGTAGGCCGCAAATGGATTGGCGAGGCCGACAAGCCGTCAAGCAACTGGTATCGCACCGTTACCTACAACATGATTCTGATTGCCTGCAATACAGGCATGAGGCCAGCGGAGATGAAGAACCTGCGCTGGCGCGACATTATGCCTGCGAAAGACCGCGAGGGCCGCGAGATCGTCGTCTTGTTCGTGCAGGGCAAGGGCAAGTCGCGCAAGCTGGTCGCTCCTAAGAGCGTCGGAGATTACCTAGACCGCGTCCGCGCAATCTCCAAAGCCACGGAACAGGACGACAGAGTGTTTACCAATATCACGGGCAAGCCTGCGAAGACACTCTATAGTTCCTTGATTGCCGATCTGCCGAACGAAGCTAAGCTGCGCGAAGGAACGCAGGGCGTTCCGCGCTCGACGTATTGCTTCCGGCACACGTATGCCACGCTCCGCTTGCAGGAAGGCGTGGACGTGTATTTTCTTGCTGAGCAGATGGGAACATCCGTCCACATGATTGAAAGCCACTACGGACATGTGAATACTATCAAGCACGCCGACCGCGTGTTGCAGGGCATGGCTGGTTGGGAGTTGCCGCAACGGGACGATACCAAGGCCAAAGCGTCGAAGGCGGCAGAGACACACGATAAAAGCAAACGAGGTCAGCGCCACAGGCGGCGTTGACCATGAACCTCCCGAAGCCGTCTTTTGCCGGAGCCGCTGGCGGAGGCTGGCGCAGGGAGGCAATCATCCCGATATCCGCTGAGGTTGTTCTGATTTGCCGCTGCCCCGCTGGGGCGTTCTTAGCGGCAAATCCTCGCGCACGTGCCGCCGCTGGCGGCTGTTTCTAGTGCAGCACTGATTGCTTGATGACAGACAATCCGGAGGTCGCGAGGCCGCGAGGGTTCAATTCCCTCCGCTCGCATCAAACAACGTTTCACAATCTCGGGCAAGGATGGAACCGTCCTGTCTTGTTTTGAAGCCGGACTAGGGCCACTCCGGCCCGCGCTCAGGACGGCGTTTTCATTGGATTCGAGCTGTTGATTCTGACGAAATCGCGATGACAGCAATCGCAATAGGCTAAATGGATTTGCAGCAGAGCCCATTCTTCTTCTGAGAGCTCTCCAGAGGAAAAGTGGGTGCATAAAGCAGTCAACTCCTCGTGCAATTGAGTGGTCATAGCCACGCTCCGCTTCTGGGCATTCTGAATCTCCTTATAACTTGCCTGTCAGAGCAGTTGGAATCAACACAGAGATGCGAGTTTGGCCAAACTTACTCGTAGGAAGCTGCGATCAGGAAAAATGTGCAAGCGAGGCGAGACATCCGTCGTCCGGACTGGAGACGCTGGCCCCCGCTTAGTCCGGTCCGGAACGCGTTTTGCATACGAGCGTATGCAGCTCCCATTGTGCCCCCCGTCTCAAATCATCCTGCACTCTTGATGCTGGTCCAAGCGCATACCATTCACAAATTACATTTGAGCTTGTGACTCCAATCGTCAGATATGATTCGGGGCGAGGCGACTATGAATAATAATGCCGAACCAGTAGGAGAAGAGCTGTGCATCTTCAGCCCATACGTGCCAAAGCCGGGAATGCTGGCTGCAATGGCACGGCCAGAGAGATTGGAAGAGATCAAGGAATTAGAGACCTCCGGACGAAAGATTGTCTGGAAAGTGCGCGGCATCATCTCTGATTCGGTCCCACTTTCTGGGGAAATCCTCGAAGCGCTCAAACGCCCAGCGCACAATCTGCTCTTTCTAAACGAAGACCCGCTTACGATTTACCTCCATGCTGGCGGCAAAAGGGCTGTCTACTATGATTTCGTCGGTGACGAGAAGCACAACTTGCAATACATAGAGGTTCAGGTCGAATCACGCCTCCCAAGTGTTGCTTTGCTCTTGGCGCGACGACCCTTGAATGCCATGCTTGATGTCATCACCCGCAACTTCAATCTTCCTCTGACCCTTCAACGTCTAGAGCTCATATCCCCCAAAGACGGCGGCGCATTAATCTCGCAAGCCTTATTACCAACGAATGCGAAAATCGTTGCAGGGCCGCTAGGCGGAATTGTGCAAGCTGTCCCGTTCGCACCTTACGATGCCATATACCGCGAAGCTCTCACATCGAGCAGTCCTTTTTACCGACTGCTATGTGCAGCGCGAATGTATGAAGGGACAAATACGATTCGGAAATGGATGAAGGATCGTTGTGTCGAACGCGGAATCCAAGACAAGCTGCCATCCGACCCACCTGTAACCCAAGAGGAATTGAAAGAGTTTGGCTTTGCCCCCGAGATCATCCAAGGAGTTAAGACAACGCAGGATCTATTTCATAAGCTCAAGGACATGCGAGATGCCATCGCCCATTTTCTGATTGAACGAGAGACTGGCGACGTTCATGTCTATCTGGCCGAAGGAGCCGAGCTTGAGCGATATGCCACTGCAGCCGTCGCATTGCTGCATTATGCTCACAATGCTCTGGAAAGCCTCAGACGCTTTTACACTAGCAAACTGGAATCACATCGCGGCATGGTGCTTCCAATGGTTCAGAACAGACACGAATTCATTGTTCGCGCGTCGGATCTGGGGTACGAGTAACGCAGATTATGGTTCCCCCTTTTCGTTGTCTAAGAGCCAAGGAGGCGGTCCTACGCTTGCCTCGGTCATCTCGTCCACGCGTTTGTAGAACTGATGAATCTCCATGACGCCGAAACCCAAAGCCTGAACCATTTGCATTTGAAGGCGCATGGAGTAGTTCGTTGTTAGCTGGTTCTCCTCAAACTTCCGGAGCCAGGGAACGGAAATTCCTGTCTCTCTTGAGAATTCTGCAAGACTCCAGCCCTTTTCGATGCGAAGCTGGCGAACCAGATCACCACAACAACGGTGGTATTCCTCTCTGTACCGTTGCATCGCGGCATTGTTCCGTGGCCTCATTTCCTAGACCTCTTCCCAGGCTTTCCTTTTTTCGGCGGCTGCTGAATCTGGTCGTATTGGGGATAGCAGTCTGGATGATCCGGTAAGAACATCTGTCCGCTTTCAGCAATCGGGTCGTCTTCGATGGAGACAAAGTGCGAAACCCTTGCTGTAGGCAGGGAAAAAGGCTCGATAGAGATGGACCACTCGGTGCGATCAGCAAACACCACGGTCACATAAACTATGCTGCGCTCCGCTTGAGAGAACCTTATGTGATCGACTTCCTTCCCCTTCGCGCTGTAATCGAAGAGAGAGCCGTGCTTATGCTCTAGGCGAATCGTCTTCACCCGTGCTCTGCTCATGGTTGCTCCCCCTCTTCGTTGGCTTCGTTCTCCAGAAGCACTTCATCGGGAATATCCGATAACTCTTCAGCCCGGTGCGCAAATTCCGTAAAAGAGAGATCGAAACCGATGGTGAGGCAGTAGAGAAAATAAAAGTCGGGATTAGTGTCTTTTCCCGCTTCGAGATCGCACACGAATTCAACCGGCACCTGGCTACGCTTTGCCAGCTCTTCCTGCGTCAGACCCTGCTCGTTCCGCAAAATGATAGAAAGAGCGGCATAAGCGGCAACAGCGCGTGTGCTCCGCTCTTGCCTGTCAACTTCGGGAATCGCGTTGATGCCCTCCGCCACCTCTGCCTGCGAAAAACCAAGTTCTACGCGCAAAGCACTCAGAGCTGCACCTATGGCTTGGTTGAACTCCTCACGGCTGATCCTCATATTCCCTCGATTTCCAGTTCAGCGAACTGTCGTTCCGCATAAAACTTCAGGCCAGCGTAGAGGTTCTTCACCAGCTTGGCGTCATTCTTGAATGGGACCGACCTGTCACCAATCAGCTCAATACCTGCTCTTCTGGCCCAGGTATAGGCCGCCGATACCATCAACTGCCTCGCGCGCTCTCCACTGATGCCGTGCATGGCTCCGATGGCTCTTTGCGATTCGCCGTCATGAACGAACTGCACCAGCATCCTGTAGGCCCGCGCGAATTGCTGTCTTCCCTCCGGTGTAGACTTCGAGCTGCTGTGAGAACCAAAACTGAGGCGCGGTGCTTTACGAGGGAGTATGTCTGCATACTTCTCACGGATGATGGTCATAGGAGAGGGGTCCGGGGGAACTCGATTGGCTGGAAGCCGCGCAATCCGAGAATGTTGCCGCCAGTGGCGGTACGCCCGTTGCCTGATCCACTCCACCGCGTCTTTGTCAGACAGGCGTGGCGGCACTCGCAGGCAACACGCAACAGCCCATTGTTCGGCCAGAACTCGAGGACAAATGCTGAGGGCTTTGGCAAGCTGATAGAGGTCGCGTTCCAGCAAATGAACCTTGCCAGCAACATATCGAGCGAGATAGCGTTCCGTTACGTCTCCAAGTCTCTTGCTTAGCTGTTCATGGGAAATATCGCCACGCAACATTTCAATCTGCGTGAGCAGATGAAGGCTGAAATCGCCTCGGATGCGCGGAGGATGTTGAGAGCCTCGCATGGTCAGAATAATCTCATAGTTGATTATGATAATCAACTACTTGTATATAATACTCATATACTTGGACTTATAGAGGTATGCGTGTTAGCTTTCCCTTGTTTTGATTATCACGGGAAGACAGTTACGGGCCGCACGCGCTCTTCTTGGCATGGAGCAGATTGAGCTGGCAAAGCGCGCGCGCGTGGCGGTAGGAACCATCCGAAGGATGGAGTCTTTTGATGAAGAAGTTGGCGCGCGCACGTCAACGCTCTCTCAAGTCCAGAAGGCGTTGGAAAAGGCTGGAGTCGAGTTCCTGAACGACGGACAACCGGGGGTCCGGTTGAAACGCTCTTCCGGGAAGGTATAGAGACTAAACAGGCAGCGCCGAACTCCCATGTGGGGGATGGTGAATGTATAGTCCAGACCACGGACCCACCCTTGGGCGCGGGGCGGCGAAAGCCGAAGCGGTATGAAATCCGTCGGCCGCAAGGTCGTGGGGCGCGCCCCCCCCCCGGCACCGAGATTCTAAGGGACTTATAAGTAGATGCTTCTCCACTGCGAGAGCCGTGAAAAACGAGGCCAGGCCCCTAGCTCAACCTTGAGGTTTCTCCTTTGAGATCTGTTCCGCTATGATCATTATTTCCGCAAGAACAAGCACTGAGAGGTACCGATGGCGTGCCGCTAGCGGTTGCCTTGGCAAGAAATATGCGAGAGTCCATATTGCGCGTTCCGTTGGGAGGGGCTCTCGGATGAGCAACGCTTCAGGCCTACATGAGGTGTTTCCTCGAGAGCAAGTGGGAACTCAGACGGGAGCCCTTTACGAATACCAGTACCATCAGGCCGCCGCTAAGGCGCTGACGCTTCTCGCAGACGACAGCATTGTTTGCGTTTATTGCGAGTGGCACGATGACTTCGTGGCCGAAAACGGCACATCATCATCGCCTTGCTTCACCTTCCATCAGGTCAAGACACGCACAAAGAGCAAGGGCCCGTGGCCACTTGGGGAATTCTTCGGACTCGCTCGCAAACCCAAGGGCGAAGCGGAACCTCCGGCAGATTCAAGCTCTATCTTCGGGCGCTTGTGGGATCACACCTCGAAATTCGGGAGCAATTGCAGCAACTTCGTTTTTGTTACTGACGCCGGAATAGAAGCGAAGCTTTCAGGTTTTCTGGCGGACATTTATGCTCACAAATCTTTAGCCGAACTGTCTGTCGAGTCCAGCAAACTCTTCGAACGAATCCTTGCCCAGTCCAGCCAATCGCTCAATGGCGTCTCAGCAGAGTCGCTCTTCGCTTTTTTGTCGAAACTGCGCGTCGAAGACGCCATCGGGAACGCGCAAGATCTGGACGGAGTCAAGGCCCTTCTGGCGAGCCGCATATTCGATTCGTCTGAAGTCGACCTTGCGATGTCTGAAGCAAGAAAAATTGGTGGGGAACTCGTAAGCAAAGTCAGGAGTCGATCGCATTTGGTCCTCACAACCCTGCCAAAAACGACGGAGGATTTGCGGCAGCTCAAAGGTCTCGTAGTCGACGACGTGCTGAGGGAGCTTAGCTTGTCGATTGAGGGATATCGATCACTACGGCAGGAAGGTAGAACTGCGGTACGGACACTGTCTAGGCTTCACAGACTGTGCAAGAGGACCGGCATCCCTGAGGAATACATCCCACTCCTTTGTTCATGTAAACTCGCGTGGACATCGTGGTGGGTTGATGAAAGAGATAAGCTGGATGCCCTTGATGCATTAGCCCTCAAACACGACTGTGCAGAGTTACTTAAGGTGCACCGGGCTGGATCTTTGGATTTTCAAGGCCTGCTGGATCAATCACGAATCATCGCGGAGAAGCATCGAACAGTGCTTACTTCGTTTACCCCGATTACGCGCGAAGCCGTATTCGGGCTGCTCCTTGAAATGGCGGTGGAGGCTGCAGAGCAATAATGCCGACTCTAGAACAATTCGTCGCGGATCCGCGTGTAGCGCCTCTTCGGCTACAAATCGCTTCTGAACGTCTTGACAATGCAGCACGTTCGCGTCATGAAGGCCTATTTCACGTTCCGCTTCTTGCAATCTGCACTTTGGTGATCGCGCGTCGAGTGAGCTCTTCGCTTCGCACCTCTGAACTTGCCTCATGGACGGGTGCGACCCTGGGTTACCACTTCTATGGAGCCCAAGCTGCTCGCAGAAAGCTGGAATGGTCGATTCCTCACAGAAGACGCTGTGCCGATGCATTGCTCTTTCTCGAGAATTTGGAGCTTGTGAGGGTGGAAGAAGCTGTAGAGCGGCAAATCAAATGCACACCTGCGGGACTTCATTTTTTGAGTACGAGGACAAGAAAACCGGACGAGATCGGAACAATGATAAGAGGACTTGATCGCGCCTGTAAGACCATCGAATTTGAAGGACTGCACCTACTATGAGCGTTGAGATTTCGTCCCTGGAATTTACGCCGCGAGGTGATACGGGCTGGACCACTGGCAAGCTGGACTTTGGCCCAGTAACCAACGTGTTTCTTGGACCAAATGGTGCGGGCAAAACTCCCACGATCAAGGGCATTCCTTTCGCCTTGGGGCACCCTATTGAACTGCCTGCAGACATCAGGGACCATTGCTCCTCTGTCGTTCTGACGCTGAAGGATGGCCAAAAAGAGCATCGGATCGAACGCACGATTTCGCCGGGCTTCTCGGTCAAGGTGGTTTCTGCGGGCGAGCAGCATACTGAAATAACGAACGAAAAGGATTTTTCAGCTTGGCTTGTCAGCGCGCTAAACCTTGCGGAGCGGAACTTCGCGGCCAAGGATGGTACCGTCGTTCCTCCATATTCGAGTACATTCTTGCCGATGTTTTGGGTTGATCAAGATCTCGGTTGGAGAGCACTGTACAGCCCACTCTCGACACACAATTTCCTCAAAGATCAGCAGTCGGAGATGCTGCGATGGTTTTTGGGCGTTCCGTCCCTAAATAGGCCCACCGACAAGTCCGATTTCAAGAACGCAAAACAAGAGCTAGAAGCTATTCGCGAACATGTCGAAGTCTGCCGCAAGGTAATCGAAGCCATGAGCCGAGAGGTGGGAACCGATAGTGCTCCGGGTAGACGAGAGAGGTTGTTAGATCGCCAGAATTCCATCCAAGCTGAATTAAAAGCAACTTCTTCAGTTCTCGATTCTGTGAGCCGCGGGAACTTCCCAGAGGACGAGGCTATTGCGAAAGCATCAGCCGATCGGACTGCGGCGGCATTCACTGTTGAGTCGGCTCGTGCCCGAATGAAACAGATGGATAAGCTAGGCGTTGAGCTTCAAGCCGAGGTTGCAATCCTCGAGACCAACGAAATAGCAGCAGGAGCTTTCAGAGAGCTTTGTGGTCATGAAGCTTGCCAATTCTTTCGCTCGCCTGAAGAATCATATGGTCGAAGGGTTCTCTTTCTAAAGGACCAGCTCAAGGACTTCGGCGTTTCTAGATCAGGATTGGTGGCCCAGATGAATGAGATCCAGGCCACTGTCTCAGAAGCTGACCGCCAGCTTGAATCACTCATGCGTGCAAAGAAAGAACGTTTGGCGTCGAGCATCGGCGATGACATTGTCTCAAAGCTCAACGAGCTGACCAAAGAGCTCACAGAGCTGAATATCCGAATTGAGCGAATCGGTCGCCACGAAGCGGAACAGCAAAAGCTCAGGGCCGCCATCGACAAAGCGCTTGCAGCGGAGCAAGAGGTTGAGAGACTGGCACCGCGAAGAGGCGGCGGATCCGATGACAGCAGGCTCATTGAAGTTCGAGGGGAACTTACTAAGCAGTTTATGAAGTGGCTTGATGTGCTTAATGCACAGAATATTTCCCAGCCTGTTTACTTTGACGACGAGCTAAATCTCAACCTTGGGAGAGAGAAGTTTACGGAAAATTCGTCTACAAGCGGGAGCACAAGAACCCGTGTAGTCCTCGCTTTCCACGCAGCAGTTCTCGAAGCATCTTTGCGCTTGCAAGGGGCACACCCTCGCTTTCTGATATTGGATACGCCCAAACAAAACGAACTTCACACCGATGATTTGCAAAGTTACGTGGAACAATTCCAAAATCTTTCACATCAATATGGAACGCCTCTTCAGCTGATTGTTGCGGCGACCGAGGAATCATTCGCTACGTCCACACAATTGCAAGGAATCAGAATGCTGAGGGCGAACTTTTCCGACGGGAATGAACCAAGGTTCTTTGGGGCCACGACTGGCGATTCATCGGCAATCTAGACATGTAAGAGATCGCCCCTTGATATCATTTCCCGGATCGCCGGAGCATATGGTGCGCAACGAATTCGAGCGCATCATCGATCAGCTCGCTGACCGTCAACACTTTGGAGTTCCGCAGTTCAGGGAGCTTACGCCCAGCCGCTGCATCCGCCTTGCGTGTCTGATATAGCTTAAAAAGCGTCCGACTTCCTCCCTACGTTCTCACGGTGCCGCTTTCCCGCCGCGTAGTAGTGAATCCACCAGATGCCGCTGCCAGCTGGACTTTCTTATACTCCACGGATCGAACCCTCCCGATGGCCGTTAGCGCGGATATAGAACATCAGCATGTCCGATAAAATAGCCACTGGCGTCATGACAACCTTGTAAATCTGCGATTCGATGGCGTATCTGCGGGGTTCTACGGCAGTTCATTTTGCTCACTGATGACCAATGCCGAGCGAGATCACTGGACTTGCCGATTGTAATTAGCTAAAGAATAATGAGATATACTTTCGTTACGCTTGCAGCTAACGAAAGGTTTATCGTGCCCGAATCCCGCACAACATCTCGGCTTGGGCATTATGTCTCCAATGTTTTGGGTGGGGAGACGGCGCGCGCATTTGTTCCGCCCCCTCTCCCACCGATCCCACCTG
Organism: Edaphobacter sp.; assembly: GCA_035317185.1. Classification (GTDB taxonomy): domain Bacteria; phylum Acidobacteriota; class Terriglobia; order Terriglobales; family Acidobacteriaceae; genus Edaphobacter. The sequence continues at coordinate 218,568 of DATHHN010000020.1, read as the reverse complement.
TTGAGCTCGACAGGCTCCAAATCCTCCTAGAGCAAGCAAATCAGGCGGTTGGGAGACTGGACGGACTCGCCTCGTTGCTGCCCGATCTTTCTCTGCTGCTCTACACCTATGTTCGCAAGGAGGCCGTGCTTTCCTCGCAAATCGAAGGCACGCAGTCTTCGCTCTCGGACCTTCTTCTCTTCGAAAATGAGGAGATTCCCGGAGCCCCTATCGAAGACGTACAGGAAGTCTCGAACTACGTCGCTGCAATGAGCCACGGTCTCGAACGGCTGCGCGCCGGATTTCCTCTGTCCCTGCGGCTGATCCGCGAGATCCATGAAATCCTTCTCTCAAAGGGTAGGGGGAGCGGGAAGCAGCCGGGAGAATTCCGGCGTAGTCAGAACTGGATCGGCGGCAGCCGCCCGGGGAACGCGCTATTTGTCCCTCCGCCTCCCGAACTCGTTCAAGAGTGTCTTGGGCACCTTGAGAATTTTTTTCATGAAGAAGAGTCCCGACTTCCATTACTCGTGAAGGCAGGACTCATCCATGTCCAGTTTGAGACGATCCATCCTTTCCTCGATGGCAACGGTAGACTAGGCCGACTCCTGATCACGTTTCTCCTTTGCGCTCAAGGTACCCTTCGGGAACCGATTCTGTATCTGAGCCTGTATTTCAAAACTAATCGCACGGCGTATTACGAACTCCTGGACCGTGTTCGAACCAGAGGCGACTGGGAAGCATGGCTTGACTTCTTTCTGATTGGAGTGCGCGACACCGCCGATCAGGCAGCTCATGCAGCTCGCCGTATACTTGCCCTCTTCGACCAGGATCAGAAAAAGATCGAGGGCCTTGGCCGACCTGCGGCCTCTGTCCTTCGCGTCTTCCAGCACATGCAGAGAAATCCGATTGTAGCCATTCCCACAACCGCCAAGAAAATCGGTATCTCTGCACCCACTGTTACGAAGTCGCTCATGCACATGATCGATCTCGGAATTTTGCAAGAAGTGACGGGCCGGGAGCGCCACAGGCTATTTGTCTACGAGCAGTATTTGGCCATTATGAACGAAGGGACGGAGCCGATTCGATGAGTGAGCCGATGGATAAGAAGCGCCTCACAGAGGCGGATATCCGCACTAAGTTCATTACGCCCGCCCTGCTTGGCATCGACAGTTCCAAGTGGAATGTCATGACACAGCTTCGCGAGGAGGTCTATTTCACAAAGGGACGGGTGATCGTACACGGCAAGACGACAAAGCGGGGTGAAGCCAAGAAGGCAGATTATCTGCTCTACTACAAACCCAATATTCCAATTGCAATCATCGAAGCGAAAGACAACAATCATGCCGTTGGCGATGGAATGCAGCAAGCTCTTGAGTATGCCGAACTCTTGGATGTCCCCTTCGTCTACAGCTCCAACGGAGATGCATTCCTGGAGCATGATCGTACCGGAATAGCCGATCCTGTGGAGAGAGAAATCTCTTTAGTCGATTTTCCTACCCCAACGGAGCTATGGAATCGCTATCGTTTTGCCAAAGGATATTCACCTGAGCAGGAAGCGATAGCAACACAAGACTACTATGACGACGGCTCTGGGAAGGCACCACGGTATTACCAGTTGACCGCCATCAACCGCACCGTAGATGCAATCGCGCGTGGAGAGAACCGCATTCTGCTCGTCATGGCCACCGGGACTGGAAAAACATACACGGCCTTTCAGATCATCTGGCGTCTTTGGAAAGCGGGTGCGAAGAAGCGCATCCTTTTCTTGGTAGACCGTAACATCCTCGCTGACCAAACCAAGACCAATGACTTCAAACCATTTGGTCAGGCCATGACCAAAATCACAAACCGTACAGCAGACAAAGCGTTCGAGATCTACCTGTCGTTGTACCAGGCGGTGACGGGCACCGATGAAGATCAGAATATTTATAAGCAATTTTCATCGGACTTCTTCGATCTCATCGTCGTTGACGAGTGCCACCGTGGCAGCGCGGCAGACGATGCATCTTGGCGCAAGATCCTAGAGTACTTTTCGTCAGCTACCCAGATTGGCTTAACTGCAACCCCCAAAGAGACAGAGACCGTCTCCAACATTGAGTATTTTGGTGAACCAATTTTTACCTATTCGTTGAGACAAGGAATCAGCGATGGCTTCCTTGCTCCTTACAAAGTTGTTCGCATCGGAATAGACAAGGACCTTGATGGCTGGCGACCCGAAGTTGGTCAAACGGACAAATATGGGCAGTTGATCGAGGATCGGGAGTACAACGACCTTGACTTTGACCGCAACATGATCCTCGAAAAGCGCACTGAGCTTGTGGCGGCCAAAATTACAGAGTTTCTGAAAGGAACCGACCGCTTCTCCAAGACAATCGTCTTCTGCGAGAACATCAACCATGCGGAGCGGATGCGGCAAGCGTTGGTAAATGCAAATGCGGATCTCGCGGCGGCCAACAGTAAGTATGTTATGCGGATCACGGGTGACAACGAGGAAGGGAAAGCCCAGCTCGACAATTTCATCGATCCTGAATCAACGTTTCCGGTGATCGCTACAACGTCCCGTCTCATGACAACTGGAGTTGATGCGCAGACCTGCAAGCTCATTGTGCTCGATCGCCGCATTGCATCCATGACCGAGTTCAAGCAGATCATCGGTCGCGGTACCCGCATCAATGAGGACTACAACAAGCTCTACTTCACGATCATGGACTTCAAAAGGGCGACAGCTTTGTTTGCTGATCCGGATTTTGACGGCGATCCTGTCCAGATTTATGAGCCCGGACCGAACGATTTGCCTGTGCCTCCCGACGATCCCGCTGATCCCAATAATCCCGAACAAGCCGGCGATATATTGCCTGAGCCGTTCGATCAAGAAGGGAACGACGGACACGGACGAGTCACATACCACGTTGATGACGTAGAAGTGGTCGTGGCGACTGAGCGAGTTCAGTACTTGGACGAAGATGGGCGGCTTATCACTGAATCGTTGAAGGACTTCACGCGAAAGGCAGTCCAGAAGGAGTATGCCTCGCTCGACGCCTTTCTAACGCAGTGGAATTCCTCCGACCGAAAACACGCCATCGTGCAAGAGCTTGCTAATCGCGGGGTGTTTTTCGACGAACTGGCTGAACAAGTCGGTGCCGATCTCGATGTGTTCGACATCATCTGCCATGTTGTCTTTGACCGACCTCCTCTGACTCGCCGCGAGCGTGCAGAAAACGTGCGAAAGCGGGACATCTTCGGGAAATATGGAGCAAGCGCGCGTGCAGTGCTGGATGCCCTGCTGGAGAAGTTTGCGGATGGCGGTTTGAACAGCCTCGAATCTCTGGACATTCTCAAAGTCGATCCGCTGACCAAGTTCGGAACACCCATCGAAATCGTCAAAATCTTTGGCGGCAAGGAGCACTACCTCGCCGCGATTCAAGACCTCGAAACACAGATTTACCAGGAAGTGGCCTAAGCAATGGCAAATGTTTCTAATCTCGTAAAAACCATCCAGGACATCATGCGGAAAGACGCTGGCACGTATGGTGATGCTCAGCGCCTTGAGCAGCTTGGCTGGATGTTCTTCCTTAAGATCTTTGACGACCGTGAGAAGGAGATGGAGCTTCTTCGCGATGGCTACAAGTCACCATTGCTCAAGCACCTGCGCTGGACTAATTGGGCTGCAGATGAGGAAGGCATCACGGGAGATGCACTGCTTGACTTCGTCAACAACACTTTGCTGCCGAAGTTGAAGGCTCTCCCGGGTGGGCAAGACAAGATTGCCGGGCTGATCCGGATGACCTTTGAGGATGCCAACAACTACATGAAGAATGGCACTCTCATGCGGCAGGTTATCAACAAGATCAATGGTATCGACTTCAACGCGTCCGACGACCGGCACATGTTCGGGGATATCTACGAAAAACTGCTGAAGGACTTACAGTCAGCGGGCAATGCTGGAGAGTTCTACACACCTCGTGCAGTCACCCAATTCATCGTTGACCAGGTCAACCCACGGCTTGATAAGCGGGAGACCATTCTCGACCCGGCTTGTGGAACGGGCGGTTTCCTCACATCTGTGATTGAGCATCTGCGTAAGCAAGCCAAAACGGCAGACGATGAAGCCTATATCCAGAACTGTTTTGCTGGCATCGAGAAAAAGCATCTCCCCCACGTACTTTGCATGACGAATTTGCTATTGCACGGTATCGACGTTCCTTCGAACGTGCGACATGACAACACGCTTACGCGTCCATTGCGTGACTGGTCGCCGAAGGAACGCGTCGATGTCATTGTCACGAATCCACCATTTGGAGGAATGGAAGAGGACGGCATCGAAGCCAACTTCCCAACCGAGTTCCGAACCCGCGAGACGGCAGACCTCTTCCTCGTACTGCTCATGAAGGTGCTGAAGCCCGGAGGCCGCGCCGGTCTTGTCCTGCCCGACGGTACTCTCTTCGGCGAAGGTGTGAAGACTCGTATCAAAGAAGCACTCCTTACTGATTGCAACCTGCACACGATCGTTCGTCTTCCGAATGGTGTCTTCAATCCCTATACCGGGATACGGACCAATCTCCTGTTCTTTACAAAGGGTCAGCCCACGACGGAAGTCTGGTATTACGAGCATCCTTATCCTCAGGGGGCAAAGAGCTACAACAAGGGCAAGCCGATTCGCATTGAAGAGTTCGAACCCGAAAAAAAGTGGTGGAAGAAACGTGTTGAGAATGCGCAGGCGTGGCGCGTCTCGATTGACCGGATTAAGGATGGAAGCTACAACCTCGACATCAACAATCCTCACATAACCGAGGATGGTCCAGGTGATGTAGAGCATCTTTTGCCCGAATACGAAAAACTATTGGCGCAGATTGCAGAAACCCGCGTCGTGTTGAAGGCAGAACTTTATCGTGCTCTAACTACTGTGGTGAGAACAGACGCATGACGCCACAGGCTATTTTGGAGATATTCGATCAGCTTTCAGATGCTCCGAATGCTGTAGAGAAAGTACGCGAACTCGTTTTGCGCTTGGCAATGAGCGCGAGACTCGTCGATCAGAATCCGGCTGAACCCTCAGGAGTCGAAGTCTTCAAGGCAATTCAGCAGGTTAGAGCAAAACGACTCCGCCCCAAAGAACCCGTTAGATTCTCGCCCAAGGATTTGATAAAAGCCGGAGATGACATTCACCTACCCCATTCTTGGTACCGCTGTGTCGTCGGTGAGGTTTGTGATCTCAAAACGGGTGCCACTCCGCCGACACAAGAGCCTCGCTATTTTGGAGGACAGATTCGATGGCTAGTATCGGGAGACATCAATCAAGGTGAAATATTTGAATGTGATGGGCGGATCTCGGAACTTGGACGCGCAAATAGCAATTGCAAATTAATTCCAACGAATTCAGTCTTGATCGCGCTTAACGGTCAAGGGAAGACCAGGGCGACCGTTGCCCTTCTCCGAGTCGAAGCGACGTTGAATCAGTCGTTAGTGGCAATTATTCCATATTCCCCAGAGCAGCTTCTTCCCGAATTCTTGTTTTGGAATCTGCGCAGTCGCTATCGAGCTATCCGCGATATAACAGGCCAGGAGCAGCGGCGTGGATTGAATATGAAACTGGTGAACAACCTTAGCCTACCCCTCCCTCCTGTAGAGGAGCAGCGAAGAATCGTCGCCAGAATCCAGGAACTAATGAAACTCTGCGATCAGTTGGAGGTACAGCAGAAGGAACGCGATGCCCGTCGTGCTGCCCTCACGCGTGCAGCCATCGCCCGTATTAACGAGTCTCCCACTCCGGAAAATCTAAACTTTCTATTTCACGAGTCGTATTCGATTTCAGCAACTGATCTGCGAAAGACAATAGCCAACCTTGCACTTCGGGGAAAACTGGTTTCGAGAGATGATGGCTTTGAGTCAGTGGATGTGTTGCTTGCACACCTGCTCGATGAGCGGCATGCGTATTCGACAAAATATGGCTTCAGGACTAATGATCTTCGCAGAAATAAAGTAGACGCCCCATACCCGATACCGACCCATTGGAGATGGGTAAACCTGAGCGAGTTGTTCTGCGCGGTGACTGACGGCGATCATCTTCCGCCGCCAAAGTCGCCCGATGGTATAGCGTTTCTAACGATTGGCAATATCACTACAGGCCAACTTGATTTCTCGGAAGTCCGCTATGTCCCGAAGCACTACTATGACGCGCTAGCCGAATATCGCCAGCCGCGAAACGGCGATTTGCTCTATACCGTTGTCGGTGCCACGTATGGGCGCCCCGCGCCTGTAGATACGACTCGTCCGTTCTGTGTGCAACGGCATATTGCAATTCTCAAGCCATGCCAAAGCACAAACAGGGAGTTCCTGTCTCTTCTTCTTAAATCGCCTCAGGTCTATGAACAAGCTAAGGCCAGCACTACCGGCACCGCGCAACCCACCATTCCGCTTGGTGCCCTTCGGAATTTTCAGGTTCCTCTTCCACCACTCTCGGAGCAAGATAGAATCGCGCGAAAAGTATCGGAGTTGATCGCGTTAGTGGACAGGATGGATGAGCAACTGAAGAGAACTAAGGCTATGTCCGAAGAATTACTCGACGCATTCATACACTTAGTGCTTCATCCAGATAAGGAAGTTGCCAATACTCATAAGCATGATAGTGCATCCGACCGAGCTGCAATTGGCTGCTATGCGATAAGAAGTTTGACACAAAACGCGAGCTTTGGTCGCACAATGTTGATGAAAGTGTTCTATTTGTCGGAGGCTCACTCTGGAATCTCGCAAGGCTGGCAGCCGATGCGGCAAGCAGCGGGCCCATACGATCCAGCCATTGAAGATTTTGAATCGCTTGGCGTCCAAAGTGGATGGTTCACGGTCAAGACGAAGACCCTCGGTAATGGCCACGAAATGGTTCAGTATCAAAGCAAGAGCGGCATGGAGGCGAAAATCGCCGAAGCGGTCTCTGTGCTCGGTGGGCGGCAAACAGAGTTTGACCGACTGCTTAACCTCTTTCAGAACAAGACAACAGAGGAGGCGGAGATCATCGCGACTCTCTTTGCTGCCTGGAACGACTTGCTGATTGATGGGAAATTTCCTTCAGACGATGAGATCATCCGCGAAGTGCGTGAAAATTGGCACTACAAAAAGGAACGCTTCACTCCTACGCTCCTGACGAGATGGCTGAATTGGCTACGCCAGCAAAGTGTTATCCCTAGAGGGCTCGCGCCACGGACTCGTCAGCAGCTCAAGCTTGGCTTGAGCTGAGGGCTTGGTCCGTGGGTCGATGAACTCGGGGACACGGCCCAGTACCTCCCCCTATAGTCGCGGATCGACTGGTTCACTTTCCAGTGCGAGGACTCCGAAGACACATTCATGAGTAAGGCGCAGCGGTTCCTTGCGAACGAATCGCTCCAGTGCCTCGATACCAAGCGCAAACTCTCGGCTCGCCAGAGAGCGCTTGGCTCCTACGTTCCGCGAACGCAGCCGTTCAAGGTTCTCTGGGAGGAGGTACTCCGGGCCGTAGATAATGCGAAGGTACTCTGCACCTCTGCACTTTATCGCTGGCTGGGTAATTCCACGCTTGCCTTCTGCGATGAAGTCGAGCGGCTTGACTACCATACCTTCTCGTCCTTGAGCCGTCATCTCCATCCACCAAGCAACTGCATCGGCAACGCTTGCCTCATCATGAAGATTGACGATCTTGAATGGGGTTGCCACTAATATCTCGGTATCCGCGCTACAGAGCTTGGCGATCATCTCCATGTGCCAGGTGTGCGGCTTGTCCGTGTGGACTGCGCCTTCGCTAGCCAAGAGGTGAAACGGGGCAAGTTTGAGATCGGCTAGCGAACTGACCGGCCAGCAGTATTGCCGATAGGCTTGCGTGTAATGTTCTACAGCGTCGAGCCGTTCAGTGGTCTGCGCAGAGAGTATTTCCAAGCCAGGGACACGCAGCATAGCTTTTGCGATGAAATCTTTCTCAGCTTGTAATGCACGGACGCCAGCATTGCCAACAGGCGCGTACTGCTTCTGGAGCAACTCCTGTGCCTTTGCGGACCAGGGCATCAGCTCGCAATCAAGGCAGAGCCAATCGGTCCTGAGTTCATCCCAAAGCTCCGACTTCTCGACCGCCAATTGCAGACGAACGAGGAACTGACGTTCCAACGCTTCATCTGTGAAGAATCGACGACCGGTGCGTGTGTAAACCGTTCCGAGTGACGCTTGCACAACACCGAAGCGCTTCTGAGATACGGCCTCATCTTTGCAGAGGACAACGACAGCTCGAGAGCCCATGTGTTTCTGTTCGCAGACGACAGTGGTAATACCTTCTTTGCGGTAGAAAGCGAATGCCTCGTCGGGATGTTCAAGCAGGTTTTCGTGCTTGCTCGTCTCGGTGGGCGACATCGTCGGCGGAAGATAGATGAGCCACTTGGGGTCACTCGCGAACCGGCTCATAACCTCAAGCGCAGCGATAGCGTTCTCCTCTCGAATCGTGATCTTCGGCTTCAACCGTGTGTCGATTAGGCGTTTGCCGACTATATCGGCAAGGTCGAGCACATCGTCTTGCGCATGTTGCAAGTTCCGTACAGCCCCCGTCTTTTCAGGCAGGAATGGACGGGCAGGTTCGTAGTGCGTCTGGTTCGCTTTGACGGACACGATCTCGCGCTCGGGATAGCGCAGGGCCGTGAGTTGCCCGCCAAAGACGCAGCCGGTATCGAGATTGATCGTATTGTTCAGGAAGAGCGGCTCGGGCACTGGCGTGTGTCCATAGACGACCAGAGCTTTACCGCGATAGTCCGCAGCCCAGTTGTAGCGAACGGGTAAGCCGAATTCGTCCGTCTCTCCCGTAGTTTCTCCGAAGAGGGCAAACTCACGCACCGCTCCTGACCCTCGACCGTGCATGGATTCCTTCAGGCCAGCGTGGGCGACGACCAGTTTCCCGTCGTCGAAGACATAGTGACTGACAAGGCCATCGAGAAACTTGGCGACTTCGACGCGGAACTCATCCGGCTCCTCGCCGAGTTGTTCCATCGTCTCTGCAAGACCATGCGTGCGCTTCACGTCCCGGCCTCGCAAAGCTCTCACGAGCTTCATATCGTGATTACCGGGAACGCAGAATGCTTGGCCGGATTGCACCATGCTTGAGACGAGGCGAAGAACCTGCACCGTTCCCGGCCCGCGATCAACCAGATCGCCTACAAAGACCAGCTTGCGGTCGCCGGAGGACGAAACGGAATACGCTCCATCGGTCTGATTCATCTTGTAGCCGAGCTGCGCCATAAGTTCGACAAGCTCATCGAAGCACCCATGAACGTCTCCGATGATGTCGAATGGGCCGTGCTCGGTCTTTTTGTTATTCCAGAGCGGATGCCGTTCGATGGTCACAGCATCCACTTCCTCCGGGCTAGAGAGCTTGAAGATGTGGCGGATGCCTTCACGCTCTAATCCGCGTAACGAACGCCGGAGCTGCTGGGATTGGTTGCGAATGACGTGCGCCCCGAACTGCCGGTCGGGGCGAAGCACGTTGCGATCCTGGCAAATGCGCTCCGAAAGATCGAACACAATGGCCTCAGCGAAGAGATGAAATTCTTTTGCCAGCGCGATAAGAGACTTCCGCGCCTCTGGCTGGACGTTGGTCGCATCGACTACGGTGAGGCGTCCCCGTGCGAGCCGCTTGCGCACGATTTCATGCAGTAGATCGAAAGCATCTCCGGTAGCAGACTGGTCGTTTTCGTTATCGGAGACGAGCGCTCGGCAGAAGTCAGAGGAGACAACTTCTGTGGGAAGAAAGTGCTTCCGTGCGAACGAAGATTTGCCGGAACCGGAGGGGCCGACCAGAAGCACGAGCGACAGTTCGGGAATGCTGATCTTCATGCCGCCACCTCCTTTTGAGTGAATACTGCCATCTGCGTTGGTGCCCCTCGTTCTGCATCGACCGGACCTACTGGTTCAAAACGAACCCCATACCCAAAGCGCTCGGCAACCCCACTTGCCCAACTTTCAAACTCAGCACGTTTCCACTCGAAGCGGTGGTCGCCATGCCGGAACTCGCCTACAGGAAGAGTCTCGAATACTGTGTTGTACTCCGCGTTCGGAGTCGTCAGGACCACATGCGTCGGTCGGGCAAACTCGAAGACCATGCGTTCGAGAGTCGCCAGACGCGGCGCATCCAGATGCTCGATGACCTCAACGATGGCTGCTGCCTCAAATCCGTTCAGCCGTTGATCGCGGTAGGTTAACGATCCTTGTATCAGCTCGATTCGACTGCGCTGGCGTTCCGGTAGCTCGTCGAGTCGCAAGCGCTCCTTCGCGATCTCCAGCGAACGCCAGGAGACATCCATGCCGAGGATCGTATCGAACTGCTTTTCCGATAGGAGCAATTTCAATAACTTGCCCTCGCCACAACCGAGATCAACAACGCGTTTCGCACCTGTATCCCGGATAACTGAAAGCACCGCTTGCAGGCGCTGGTCGTGCAGGGAAGGTGTGTGTGCCATCACAGGCGACTCCGCCGAGGGCATCTCGTCTGCCTCATCGCTCGGTGTATCCTCTGCCAACAAGCGGCTCAACGCTTCTCGCGTGAGGCTCCGCTGGCGCTTCAGATAGCGCGAGACAATGAGGTCTTTCTCCGGATGAGTGCCAAGCCAACCCTCGCCGCGCTTCAGGAGCTTTTCGATCTCGTCGTTGGCTACCCAGTAGTGCTTTTCATTGTCGAGAACCGGAATCAGCACATAGAGGTGGGTGAGAAGATCTTGCAGCCGCACTGTACCCGCGACAGTGAGCCCGACATAGGGGGACGCGCCCCATTCCGGGAACTTGTCGTCAAGCTGTGAGCCCTTCAATTCGACGGCATAGCCAAGCGGCTCAAAGAGACGCCTGACCAACTCCTCACCACCCCGAGCCGCGATGACAGGCAGATGTGCCGTTAACGGAATTGGTGCCTCCGCAAGTTCAGGGCGATCCTTGCTCCGACCACTCATCGCCGTGCTGAAGATCCGCCCCATCGCGACGCTCAGGAACGAGTTCGCAGCGTAGGGACGGTCGTTCACATACTGCTCTAACTGGCCGCCTTCACCGGCAGGCCCCCGCCCGCGAACGAGAGCGACCGGATCAATCTCGACCAGCAGAGCCGCTGTGCAGAATTCGACAGAGGCATCGGGGTAAAAGACATAAGCCTTCCCAAACGAAAGCGCCTCCGTCTGGAGACGTGACGGATTCTTATGCAGCAAATAGCCGAGGTCGGTGGCCGGTTGATGGGTCGTGGAAATCGTGAGGAGCATCTGGTTAGTTTAGTGGATGGACCATGGCCGACTTCTACGATGGCCAGCGGTCTCACGGTGGCAATCTGAATCGCATAATGTGATCAATCGCCTCTTGAGCGGTGCTTGGAGCGATCGTCCGTTTGTGTAAATGATTAGCTTTGGTAGCCGTCAAAAGAGGTCGCGCTGCTGCGCAGCGGGTGTAGATGTGACACATCACCCCCAAATGGGTGCTGTAGGTAAACCGGAGTTCCCGGCGGTGAACGCGATTACCATCAGCTACTTAGCCATTCCGCGTTTACGTCCGTAAACGCAAGTTGCCGCCTGGAATCACTTTGTCGCGTTCGCGTAAACGCATTGAATACTAAAGCACTTGACCGGCAAGTGCGGTTTTCATGGGTTGACTATTGCCGTCGTCGGATGCACTCTGTTTTTGAGGTGGCCCTCCCCATGACCACTCCTCCTCGTATCCCGGCCTCGACGCATCCTCCATCGCCACCCGACGATGAAGTTCGCCCCGGCCTCCGCGCCAAAACGGTAGCAACCAGACTCACGCCGGAAGAGCTGCGCGAGGTCGAAGCCGCCGCTGGGCGCGACGGGAAGTCGCTTGCGGAATGGCTGCGCGAGTTGGCCCTGAAGACGGCTCGGCAACGTCCAGCGGACCCGATGGAGCTGCTGCTTTCGGAGGTCTCGGCGACCCGGTACATGCTCCTGAATCTCTTCCATGCGACCGCCCAGGCGAACGCCGAAGGCAAGCATCTGCTCCCTGAGTCCGTGCTAAAAATCCGTGACCAGGCCGACGTTCGGAAGCTCGAAAGCGCCCGGAAGTTGATGGCGGATTTTCTCGCCCAGGGAGGGCAGGACGGGAGTCAGAATGGGGGCAAGCCCTGAGCCGCCCGATGCAGTTTCCGAGCCGGACAGGGAGGCTCTTCTGGCTACTTGTCTGGGTCACGCTGGGGCCGCTCGCGCTCATTGTTTCGGTCTCGGCCTGGCTCGCTTGGACACTCCCCCCGCTCCAGAAAATTTATCTCCCGGTATACTCCGCGAGCACCGTTGGTGCTCGCCTGCCCGGCAATCTGATGACCATCCGGTGGGTGATGAAGACCGCTCCCAGACGAAAACCCGAGAGGCTTTTGCCCGAGGATGCGGTCTCTGGGCCGAGTCCAAAACTGCCAGTCAGCCTCTCGCCCAAGGCCATTGAGGAGGGTTGGCGCGAAGTGGTTCAGACCCCTCCGGAGAAGGTTCGCTCCTCCGAGCTTGCTCCGTATCTCCAAGCTACGATCTACGACGGCGAGAGCGTTTTGTGGCTCTTCGCCCGGCCCATGATCTACGGCGTGGCTGGGATTTTGTTGCTGTACGCGCTCCGGCTTCAGCTTAGACGAGGACGCAGTGGGCAGCATGAGGAGCGGCACGGACGGCGGACCAAAGGCCCCGAATTGCTGTCGAGCGGCTGGCGTCGCCGACTCGGAACGGATGGGATTTCTTTCCACTTGCGCTTTGAAAAGGCTCCTTGGAGCTGGCTTCCGTTCGGGCCGAATTTCCGGATTCCGCGCCGTCTGGAGTCCAGCCATATCGAGCTGATCGGCGACACCGGTTCGGGTAAATCGACGGCCATCCGGCAGATTCTCCGCGATGTCCAGCATCGCGGCGAGACGGCCATCGTCTACGACCCAGCAATGGATTTCGTGGGGGAGTTCTATGACCCTAGTCGCGGCGACCTGATCCTGAATCCTCTCGACGCCCGGTGTCCCTACTGGAGTCTCGATCAGGAGATCGTGCGCGATGAGACTGCCGCTACGATCGCCTCCGCTTTTCTTCCAGAGAAGGAGTACGAGAAGGCATTCTTCACCGACGCTCCGCGCCGGTTGCTTGCCGCCATGCTGCGGCGTCGGATGCCGACGCACTTTCTTTTGCAGTGGATGAGCGACCCTGAGTCGCTTGCTTCCATCGTGGCGGGAACACCGTTGGCTGCGCTGATCGACCCGGCAGCTCCAGCGCAGCGTGCCGGGGTGCTGTCGAGCCTCAACTTGGTAGCGGACTGCTTCGAGCTACTGCCCGAGGGAGGCGGTGGACGGGCGAGTTTTGCCACGGCTGATTGGAGGAAGGAGCGCAAGCGCTGGGTGTTTCTGACCTCCAGCCCCGACTACCGGGAAAAGGTCTTGCCGCTCCATTCGGTATGGCTCGATCTTTTCATCCTGCGGATGCAGGGCCCCTGCGATGATTCCGTCGCCAAGCCGGTATGGTTCGTTATTGATGAGCTGGCCAGCTTGAACAAGCTACCCCAGCTCCACGCTGCCGTGACTGAAAATCGCAAGTACGGCAATCCCGTCGTGCTCGGCTTCCAGGGGCGCAGCCAACTAGAAAAACGCTACGGCCATGACGCCGAAGTCATGCTCTCCCAGCCCGCCACGAAGGTATTTTTCAAGACCTCCGAACCGCGCGCGGCTAAGTGGATTTCCGACGCTATCGGCGAAATCGAGGTCGAGCGCTTGAAGGAGTCACGCAGCATGGGGCTACTCGGTAGCAAGAAGTCCTATGCGATGGAGATTGCCACTAAAGCGCTCATCATGCCGTCGGAAATATCTGGCCTTGAGCCGCTGCACGGTTTCATCAAGCAAGAGAATCGCGTTGTGCCGGTCGTCTTCCGATTGGCAAAGAAACGCTCGAAAGAACCTGATTTTATAGAGCGGAAGATTCCGCAGGCCGTGCCCGGGCCGACTTCCCCGGTGCCAGCGTCGTCGGCACACACGTCGCCTCCGAAACACGCCAAGCCGACGGCGGTAGTCCAGGCTTCGCTACCTCTCGCCGATCCGCCGTCCACTAACGGAAGACCCAGGGAAGGGTTTGTGTGGGATGAACGCAAAAGGGATTGAGTGACGAGATGCGCGTTTATGAGGACTAATCGTCCGCGACGCCTTCAAGGAGTACATTGGCTTGGTATCGCTCGTTGAGGACGAAATTCGTGACGAGAAGCGGACCGATCACACGCTGCGGCTCGCAGCCCGCGTTGTTAGGCCTAATTACTCGTGGACTAACGGCCGGTTGGAGATGGTGGGGAAAGATTGGAGGAGACGGTCATCCAAACCGTCTGAATAGGTCTAGTTGACAGGTGTGTCGGGAAACAGTGGCATCAGCTCCTTGAGTTTCGTGGCTACGTTTGCCATGTCGACTTCCTTCGTACTCAGGCCGCTACGGGACGCGAGCATGGGGCTAACTTCCAACAACTGTTCGAAGGTGGTGCCGTGCATGATCGGAATGAGTTGATCCCGAGCCAGAAGCACCGACAGCTCCTTTTCTGCGATCCCGGAGTTCTTTATGCGCGTCAAAAAGGCCGGAGTAACCAACACAATGCCCACTCGAGACTGCGCCAAGCCCTTGTCGAGCTCACGCATCAGCGGCGTGCCGAGCAGCACATCTTTTTCGCTGAACCAAACCTTGACGCCACGAGACTCGAGTAGGTCGTGAAGCTCTTTTGCCGATGTAGCACGGTCGTCCCAAGCGTGGCACAGGAAGATGTCGCGCTTGTCTGGCTTTGGGCCAATTTTCTCTAGCGCCTCGCGGAATGGCGTGAGCGCACGGACTTCGGAAGGCGTGTAAGAGACAGACGATCCTACCGGTGACCACCGTGGTCGAGCACTGCCGCCTGCACCGCCTCCGCTACCTCCGGAAGAGCGGCTTGCACTAGCCGACGAGGAGGCAGGCGTGGAATATGACGGATAGGAGTAGCTGTTATATCCGCCACCCCAACGCCCGGAACTGCCGCCGCAGGCGGGGCAATTCGCTCGACCTGATGCTGTGTGATGGCCTCTGGAAGGTGCTGTGCATCTCGACATGGCGCTTATTTTACGCGTTTCCCCAGACATTTGTGGAAAGAGACCGCGAGCAGCGAATCTGCACTTGGCAGGCTAGGTCTGATGCTTCTTCACGAACTTCTCGAACCAATCTAGCTGCACCCGTTCAAGCCAATGCTTGCGTTCGTCTGCTCCTAGTTTGCGGCTGGCCCGCAAGAGCGCCAGACGGGTCAGAGGTTCCGACGATTGGAAAGCATCTTTGAATGACAGAGCTTGTGATCGGCGGCCGCTGGCAGAGAGAGCAAGAGCAGCGTACCGCCTCACCGCTTGAGACGGAGTGGTCTTGAACACCGTCCCTAGCTCGTTTGCCTGATTCCAAACAGGGTTCGTCCCGAAAAGGTCGAGTATCCAAATCGCATAGAACTCAGGCGCTTGCGCATCGCCGGAGGCTGTGATGGGAGATAGAAGCTTAACGGCACATTTTTTTCGCGTTTCTGCATTGATAGGCTCGACATTCCGGAAGAATGCGTGAAGAGCATGGGCCACAGGATAGAGACGAGGAAGATGATCTAACACGATATCGATCAAGTCGTTTCGTTCGAAGCTGGAAAGTCGATGAAGGATGAATGCGACTTTCTTGTAGTCAATCTCATCCTCATCAAGCGCTTCGGTCAGGATCTCCTCCAAATCGACCGCGTCCAGAGCTTCCTTTTCTTCCGCCGAGAGCTCGTCGAGCAAACGCCCACTATCGTCATCATAGAAGTGCTCTTCAATCAACTTCGCGAAACGGGATTCGACCGAATCTTCTGCTTCCTCATCATCGCCGTGCGCTTCCAGATATTTCTTGCACTTCATCACCTTCGTCTTCGCTGCGTGGAGCGATAACCCCTGCCGCTTATCCAAAAGTTGACCAAGCGTCCGTATGGCCCACTCCACCTTCTCTCTGCTTGAAGCGAAGAAAACGTAGTCGTCAATGTAGCGGATGAAGTCGATACCACTCCCAAGCAGCTCATCGTCGATGTCGATCAAAGCAGCTTCCGCCAAGGGTCTGGAAGCTGGTGGTCCGATTGGAATGCCATAGCTAAGTCCATCGTGCGTAAGTCTGCGTAGCAAACCTTCGATGATTCGAGGGTAGGGCTCTAGCTTGGGAACGCCATCCACACAGGCGTCCAAAGCCCCCCGGACCTTGTGCTGATATAGGCGAGAGTAGAAATCCGTAATGTCTGCGAACCCGATGTAACCAGACGGCTGAGCTTGCGCACGCAAGCGCTTCTGGGCTTCAAACTCTGCGTGACTCGGTTCCGATGCATACAGCTCGTTGCGAGCAGAGCCCAATCTGAAAGAAAAGACACGGTCGTCCGTCTCCGGAATTCGTTTATCGTCAATCTCGTTTGTGAGATCCGCCACCAGCGAACTGTACAAGATGAGATCTACCGGATGGAGCAGCGTAACCGGACGCAAGTTGATCTTCGACTTCGGTGCGTGGGCATAGATAGGGCGGTACGGGATGTACGTCTGCAGGTCAAGCTCCGCAAGCTTGGGTCTCAGCTCCTGCCAGCCCGCCTCGACTGCAGCCCATTCTGGCGGCGAGGGAAAGAAATCACTGTATCCGTGGTGCTGGATCGTTTCGAAGCCCCGCTGGAGGGACTGCTCGCTTAGTTGAAACAAGGCTCCTCCTGTCAGGCTGTACCGCCCTCATCCTTCCCAATGGAGAGGCGCCCAAATGACTAGTCTAGCCGTGATTATGACCTTGTGCATGGACGAAATCTGCGCATGCAACGAGTGCCGTGATGAAAGGGTGTGCTCTCAAGCGTTCCATAGTAACAATCGATTAGTCCTCATAAGTCGCATTGTGTTTACCAACGTGACATAAAATTTTGCTGTGGCTCATCTAGTCGTTTGGAGCAAGCCCCATGCTCTCGATGTCTCCCAAACCGTTGTCAGCAGGCCAAGCGCGGACGTATCACGAGCGAGAGTTCGCGTCCCAGGGGCAGAACTACTGGAGCCGGGATCGGCAGGGCTACAGCGAGTGGCAGGGCAAACTGGCCGAGAGGTGGAGCCTGCAAGGTCCGGTCGGCAATGAAGAGTTCGCCCGGCTGACAGAAGGCCAACATCCTTTGACTGGCGAACAGCTCGTTCGCCATCAGCCACAGAAGACCTACGAAAACCAGATCGGCAAGGAAGTCACCAGCGTGGAGCACCGTGCTGGATGGGATGGAACCATCTCCGCGCCGAAGTCGGTTTCGATCACCGCCCTTGTCGGCAGCGATGATCGCGTAAGAGAGGCACACCGTGAGAGCGTCCGTGTAGCCCTGGAGGAGTTGGAACAGTTCACCCAGGCGCGGATCGGGAACGTCCATAAACCGGAGACGACGGGGAAGTTCGTTGCCGCGACCTTCGAGCACGACACGGCGCGGCCCGTCGATGGCTATGCCGCGCCGCAGCTCCACACCCATGCCGTTATCTTCAACGTCACCGAACGCGACGGCGGTCCCGGCAAGCTGACCCGCTCCGTGCAGTCGCATGAGCTGTACGCCGCCCAGAAGTATGTGACGGCTGTCTACCGGTCGGAGTTGGCGACACGGTTGCAGGGTTTGGGGTATCAGTTGGAGCGTGGAGAGTACGGGCAGCCCGAGATCAAGGGCTATACGAAGGAGTATCTCGAAGCCTCCAGTCTGCGCCGGGAACAGATCCAGGATTACAAGCGAGAGCAGGGCTTGGACGGTTCCTCGGCAGCACAGATCGCCGCGCATCGGACGCGCGATCGCAAGGAGCTGCTGTCGCCCGAAGAGGTGTTGCAGCGGCACCGGGACCTTGCCGCGCAGTACGGCCATCAAGCGGATCGCATCGTCGCCCAAGCCAGGGAGCAAGGGCAGCAGCAGACCCGGGAACCGGAACGAGGCGTGAGCCAGGCGCGACAAGCCGTGACCTACGCCCGCGATCATCTCTTCGAACGGGGTGCGATCCACGCCCGGAAAGACATCCTCGCAGCGGCCCTTGACCGTGGCATGGGCCAAGCGACTTCCAGCCAAGTGCGGGAGGAGTTCGAGCGTAGGGCGCAGGCTGGGGAGTTTCGCCATGTTGAGAATGTGGGGACGGGCCCTCAGTACACGACCGCCGCGATGCTGCGCATGGAACGCGAGACCATCGCCCACATGCAAGCGGGCAACCGGCGCGGCTTCGAGGACCCGATGCTGGTTTCTCCAGACATTCGAATTGCGACGGAGGATCGCCACCGGGAGCTGAACTCCGGTCAGCTCCGCGCCGTCGATGAAATCTTTCTTTCGCGCGAGAAGATCGTCGGTTTGGATGGAGTCGCGGGCGGGGGCAAGACAACGACGCTGGCAGTCGTGCGCGAGGGTGCGGAGACTGCTGGATATACCGTGGAGGGTTTTGCGCCCACATCGAGGGCCGCGCAGAAGCTCGGTGAGGCCGGGATTGAGACCAGGACCTTGCAGTCACATCTTGCCCAGGGCCAGAGGGTAGACACCGGCGAGCACCGGCTCTATGTAGTGGACGAGAGTTCGCTCGCGTCCACCAAACAGATGCACGAGTTCGTGTCTCGCCTGCATCCGAACGACCGCGTTCTCTTAGTGGGCGATACCCGGCAGCATGAGTCCGTAGAGGCGGGACGCATCTTCGCCCAGCTTCAGGACGCGGGCATGAAGACGGTCAAGCTCGATGAGATCGTGCGGCAGCGCGACCCGGAGCTGAAACAGACCGTCGAGCAACTCGCGAGAGGCGATGTCCGAGCGGCGCTGGCAGGGTTAGAACAGCAGGGCCGCATCCATGAGGTACAGGGCCATGACGAACGCGTAGCAGCCATCGCAAAAGAGTATGCGAGGTCGCCTGAGAGCACGTTGGTTGTCTCACCCGACAACCGCTCCCGCGTGGAGATCAACCAGGCTATTCATGTGGAGATGCAGGCTAAAGGCGTTGTCGGTCAGGAAGAGCATCGCGTGCAGGTCCTCGTTCCCCGTCAGGATCTCACCGGCGCAGATCGTACATGGGCCGAGCGGTACAGCGTCGGCGACGTGCTGCGTTACTCGCGCGACTCCAAAGAAACTGGCATCCACAAAGGCGAGTACGCAAAGGTGACGGAGATCGATGCAGCTAGTAATCGGCTCACCGTCGCGATGAAGGACGGTATGGAGAAGACCTACGACCCGCGCCGTCAACAGGGTGTCTCCGTTTATCGCGAAGAGGAGCGAGCCTTCTCCATCGGAGACCGGGTGCAGCTCACCGCGCCTTCCCATGAGCTGAAGGTTGCCAATCGGGAGCTGGGGACGGTGGAGGGTATCGGCGAGGATGGGAGGCTATCCCTCAAGATGGATGGGGGCCGCTCCGTCGAGCTTGATCCGGAGAAGCACCCGCATCTCGATCATGGCTATGCGGTGACCAGTCATTCCAGTCAGGGTCAGACCGCCGACCGCGTGTTGATCCATGTCGATACCGAGCTGGGGGCCAAGGATCTGCTCAACAATCGCATGGCCTACGTGGCCGTCTCGCGCGGAGCGCAGGACGCGCAGCTCTTCACCAACGACCGGGAGAAACTCTCCTCTGCGCTCGGCCACGATGTATCGCACCAAAGCGCCCACGCAACAGAGATCACTACCTCGAAGTCGATTCAGCAGGAGATCGCACCTAAGCATGAACAGCAATACGAGCATGGAATCGGCCTGTAGCCTGCCTGTCCAGATATATTGAGTCCGCGCTTGCCGCCACCGCCGACCTCACGACCGTGTGAGATAAATTCGGGCCAGCGATCAGCGCATTCTCCGGGTTCAAATCGAGGCAAGGTTTCGGACGGGGCATCGGGTTATCCTACTTGGGGAGACTGATGGTAGAACACTACCTTCGCATGACAAGGGCCTTATGAAAACCACGATTATGGTCATGGATGTATTCGTGAGATTCCGCATGATCGCCATCGCGCAATCAGAGCAACAGACGCAGGCATGGGAAATGCAGGTTATGTGCATACAACAGGTCGCAGACATCCTCACTTCCCTTGGCTTCTTGGATTCCAAAGCTGCTGCGCTGCTTACGGAAGCTAGTACCACCATCACGCCTCAGCCAGGCATCAAAACTATTCCGTTTTCGGATTTCGTCACTTTAACCGAACTCGTCTACCCTGACTCCGAGCCAGTAAGCCTGGAGGCTCAACAGGGCCATTCGCTCATCGCTACTGGCGAAACGACAGAAGAAGCTCTCGCCTCCGCAGGCTTCGTATTGAAGATGGACGGCCCGTTGCAGTGACGCTGTCTTGAACAGGCGCAATTCTTCCAATCGAAGAATGTGTCCGACCTACAGTTCCGCCAGAAACTTCATCAATGCCTTATCGTCACGCCATCTCCTCCTTCCGCGCATCGGGCTCAGCTTGTCCAGTTGTGTCCTAAATCGTTCCGGAGTGAGCGATAAATACCTTTCCGTAGAGCCGATTCCCATTTGTCCCATATAAGCGGCGAGTGCTGGGAGCATTCGATTGAGATCTGCCCGATGTCGTATCCACCCGGTGATCCGATGAACCGCGAATGTATGTCGCAGATCGTGCATTCGTGGTTGATAACGAGCTCCATCGCATCGCTCAACTCCTGATTGCCGCCGAACTCTCAGAAATGTCGTACTGAATGTACTGGCGCTCAAGCTTTCTCCATCCTTATTGGTAAAGAAGTGGCCAGCCGATGGTCCCTGATAGAGCCTCGATTCCAGATATTCTCCGAGAATCCTCCTCAAATCTGGGCCAACAGGAACTGTCCGAGGACGATTGTTGCGGTTAGCGCGGATCGTGAGCAGGCCCCGCTTAAGGTCTACGTCAGCTACTTGAAGCCGCATGGCCTCGCCGACGAGAGCCCCCGTTCCATAGAGGAAGATGAGGAACGTGCGTACCGTGCGGGCGTCGATACGACACAACATATCTTTTTGGCTTGTGCGCGTGGCCTTAAGCAAAGCTCTTATCTCGGTGTGGGTGTAGATATAGGGAATGAAGGCGCGATGGCTGGTTCTTCGCTTTGCTGGTAGAGGCAGAACCTCTATCTGACCTCGCGCGAGCCAGAAATCGAAAAAGGAGCGGAGCAAACCGTATTTCTTCTCCCAAGTGAATGGAGATGTTTTCGGGCCATTGAGAAAAGAAGCGACCTGACGGGCCGTCACCCGTTCCAAAGAAGACTTTCCTAGGTGATTACTCAACGATAAGAGATCTCTCTCGCTCTTCGCGTACAACAATCCTTCAGCTCTCTTTCGTTCGACATACATCTCTACGGCTTCAAGGAGCGTCATCGTATACCTCCCAGGCTGAACATCGCCACTTTGTACAAAGACCGTTTATCGTACTTTGCGTAGATTCCGACTGACCGAGTATCTTGATGCCCAAGATATTCGGCGATCTCTTTCAATGAGCTTCCTTTCTTCAACAAGCGCGTAGCGCAAGCATGACGGAGTGAGTGTGGTCCCTTGTGATCGCATTCAACGTCCATCTGCTTTAATCGTTTACCTACGATGCCCCACATGCCCGACGGTCCCAGAGGACCATATGGAAGGTGCATCGACAGGAACAAATGGCGGCAACCGCACCTTGGGCGGCCTCGTCTCAAGTAGTCCAGGATTGCTTCGCCCACCTCATATTGAA
The DNA here is from genome assembly GCA_035317185.1 of Edaphobacter sp. Lineage (GTDB taxonomy): Bacteria > Acidobacteriota > Terriglobia > Terriglobales > Acidobacteriaceae > Edaphobacter. The sequence goes on along the minus strand of DATHHN010000020.1, from coordinate 196,948 downwards.
TTGGAAATTGCTGTATGCCCCCGCGCTTAGCCCGGCGCACCGTAAACGTCTCGTTGCGCCAGTCGAAATCTTCGAGCCTAAGCCCAGAAACCTCACTGCTGCGTAATGCATAGATCGAGTACAAGAGAAGCATGGCGCGCGCCCGCAAATCTTGCGGTGAGGTTCCATTGACGGAGCGAATGAGCTGCCGTACCTGTGTCCAACTAGGCCCTTTGGGTGCATCCGTGTACTTGGGAACGCGCGGGCTCACAATCCCGCGTACCATGCCGGGACGACACCAGCCACGTTCCTCTGCATAGCCGAAGAACGATCGTAAGGCCTGACATTGCGTCGCGATCGTTGCGAGCTGCCATCCCTTGGCGCGCTTGGATATTAGAAACCGGTCCACATCATTCATCGAAATGAGTGCAAGCTCGCTGTGCCACGATGATGCCCACCTCAGAAAACCCTGAGTCCGTTTGGTGTAGCTGCGAACGGTAGCTGGCGAGAGCCCACGTTTGGATGTCAGAGCGTCTCGGAAGTCGTCGATTAGAAGATCAAAGTCTGGTGCTGACGTAGAAGGAAGGGTAAGACACCCGTGAAAATTTAGCCACGCCTTCGCGATCCTTGCAAAGTTTTTGGGAGTAGCTCCTGCACCAACTCCAGTCCTCCTTCGCTGCGGACTTCGATACTCAATCCAGCGGTTGCTCGCCTCTTCGATCTCATACTGTTCCACTTCACGGAGCCTGTCTAAGGCTAAGAGTTGAACGATATGAACAAGAAAGGCCGCAACACAACGCACACGAGCTGGTTCTAGGCCCTTTTCTAAAAGGTGCGTCAGATACTCATCTCGTTCTCTGAGAAGCGGAGCAGCGCGATGGCGCATGTGAACGCTTGGATAGTGCGAAACACTTTCGATCACTGTGATCTACCTCCGTGACGGTGGAATCTGGAATATGCAATCGCCCATTCTTGGGCTCTAAAAGGCTATTCCACTTCACCTATAGCTCGTTAGGAGATCCATCCTTCTACTCGCGGGATGAAGCTTCCTCCCGCGCTTCGACCGCTCATGCGTTCTCCGCTTCCCACCTCTGCGGGCCTTTCCCGCCCGCAACGCCCACCCTATAAATCCTGTGCGCTACGCGCACGAATAAAGAAACCAAGCCTTTCCTGAGGGCTCTGCCCTGGCGCAGCACAAGGGGTTTCCGCCAATCTTCCGCGCTTCGCTTGTGCAGACCTTCGCTGCGCTCGCCCTCCGCTTTGCTCCGGGTGGGGAGACCCCTCCCCTTGTGCTTTGCCGCCCCGCCTTCGCCAGTGGGCGTTCGGCATGTAGGTACATGCCGCGCACGCCATGAAAAGCAAAGACAAAGGAGACAAACACGATGAATGCCACAGCCAACACCAACAACATCGCTACCGCCAACAGCAAGAAGCCCAACACCAAGCAGGAACTCATTGCCGCAAACATCAGGCTGCTGATCGAGCAGTTGGAGGCCGGACACTCCAACGCCCTCACCAACTACCTGACCGCCATGAGCCGCTTTCACCAGTACAGCTTTGGGAATGTTTTGGAGATTGCGCGGCAGAGGCCGACCGCTACCCGCGTCGCCGGATTTTGGACGTGGAAGAATCTTGGCCGCAACGTGAAGGCGGGACAGAAAGGCATTCGCATTCTTGCCCCGATTGTTGGTGTTCGCCGCAAGAAGGAGGCAGAAGCCAACAAGGACATTACCAGGCAGAACGAGCGGGCTTTGCTTGGATTCCGCAATGCCTACGTTTTCGACGTGTCACAGACGGACGGCGTAGACCTACCGGAGATGCGCGAAGTCTCAGGCGATCCCGGCGACAATCTGGAACGCTTGGCTTCATTCGTTCGTAGCCGTGGCATCCAGCTTGCCTATAACGAGAACATCGCGCCAGCTCTCGGCATGAGCTATGGCGGACGCATCGCGCTCTTGCCCGGCCAGTCCAAGGCCCAGGAATTTTCAACGCTGGTGCATGAGACCGCGCACGAATTGCTTCACAAGGCCGAACGTCGCACTGCAACCACCAAAACGGTACGTGAGACAGAAGCCGAGGCAGTGGCTTTTGTTGTCGGGAAGGCTGTTGGGCTGGTGACGGGTTCCGCATCGGCAGACTACATCCAGCTTTACCACGGCAATGCTTCACTGTTAGCTGAGAGCTTGGAAGTCATTCAGCAGACAGCCAACGTCATCCTCGCCGCATTGGAGCCGCCCATCGCGGACGAAGTAACCAACGAGGAACTTGCCGAAGTGGCAGCATGAGAATCATGCCCACAATCATGTAACAATTCCCATGACACATGAAAACCTGACAGACGGGATGCAGGGGCTCCCGTCTGCCTTTCGGCGGCGGTTTCACCGCAAATCCGCACAACCATCCTGCACAATTCCTACACAGCCTAAATGGCGCGCTTTAGATCAAATAGAATCAAATGTTTGTAAAACTTTTCTCACCCGCTCAGAATGACACTTCTGTTCTGCTCAGACTTCTTTACGCTTAAGATGCATTTCCTATTTCTGCTCAAACTTCTTTCGCTCAGGATGCATTTTCTATTTGGAATCCATCGATTCTGGAATGTTCTAGGCGCGGGGGACGTCCTGGATTGAGATGAGGGTGAGGGTGACGCTGTCTGGGGTGCTGCGTTTGTGGGGTGTGCCTCGGGGAATGACGAGCATGTCTCCTTTACGGAGCGTGACGGACCTGCTTCCTTCAGAGGCGGGGGCGAGCCACTCGCCGGGGCCGGTGCTATGCGGATTTTTGGGCGTTCCACCGAGCTCGTATTGCGTGGTGCCTTCGAGTATCTGAAAGACGTGGTCGCGATGCTCGTGGTACTCAAATTCCTTTGCGCTTTTGTTGGTTTCGACGGTAACGACGATGGTGAAGGGAGTGATCTTTGATCCGGCTAACTGCTTGTTGCCTGGTGCCGCCTGCAGACCCTTGACGATCTCTTCGAGCGAGCCGGCGGAAAAGAGCGTGAATGGATCGTGCGGCCCGGCGTCGGCGGTCTGGGCCTCGGCAGAGGATATGGGTGAGGCGAAGAGCGATTTGTCTGCGAGAGAGAGGCTGACTGCGGCGAGGGGTGCCGTCAGAAAGAAGTTGCGGCGAGATTGATCTTTGACCATGCGAAAGTGAATCACATTCGGGCCATGGAAGTGAAGGGATGGCTATAAGAAAAACTGCATGAGCTATCGGAGCTTGGTGATGAAGTAGCCGAAGAGCGAGAGGACAAAGACTGCGAGCACGAAGGTGAGCTTCTGGCGCTGGAGGTAACGGACGCGGCCGCTGGTCATGCGGGGGACGAGGGGGACGCCGAGGGCGAGACCGCTGAGGAAGCCGCCGAGGTGAGCGCTGTTGTCGATACGAATGCCGACGGGAACGACGGCGGTGCCGAGGCCGATGATGAGATTGAGCGCAGCAAACTGGATGACGGAGCGGCGGAGACGCTTGAGCTCGTAGATGGGGATAGGAAGCTTGTGGTTGGAGAGCAAGACGATGAGAATGCCGGCGATGCCGAAGACGGCGCCCGAGGCTCCGGCCCCGACGGAGATGTAATCGCGCGTCCAGAAGACGTTGAGGCCGAGGCTGAGCAGGTTGCCGGCGATGCCGGTGATCATGTAGACGGCGACGAGGCCAAGAGGGCCAAGAAGCGGTTCGCCGAGGAGACCGAGGTTCCAGAGGCACCACATGTTGGTGGCGAGATGGATGATGCCGACGTGGACGAAGGTCGCGGTGAGGAGGCGGTACCATTCGCCGTGAAGAACGAGGACGGGGACGTTGGCGCCAAAATGGACGAGCTGGCCGGGCGTGGGCGAGTTGGCGGGGACTCCGTGAAGGAGCATCCAAAGGAAGACGGCGCAGTTGATGGCGACGAGGGAGTAGGTGCCGGGAGCGCGGAAGAAGCTTCTGCCGCGGTTGGTGACGCGGGTCTGCTCTTCGGCGTAGTCGGGCATGGGGCGCGATTGCGCTTCGGCGTAGTGCGGCGGCAGGATCTCGCCTTCAGAATGTGGGTCTGGTGACATGAGTATGTCTCTACGCTATCGCGGCGCGAAGTGGGTGGCAAATGCAGGCCGGGAAAAGGGGTAAATCACGGGCGGACAATGAGGAGGCTGTCCGCTTTCTGGCGGGAGAGAGAAGTGATCAGGCGGCGTTTTCGTTCTTGGTGAAGCGGTCGCGTATGTCTGCGGGGATGCGCTGTTGAACGATGTCTCCGAGGAAGCCTGGGAGCGGGGTGGCGATGGCGACCAGAAGCCAGAGAAGCGCAGAGACCGCGATGCCGGTTACGGCGACGGCTTCAAGCGAGATGGCGATGACGTGGGCTTGATTGAGATGGAGGCGAACGGTGCCGATGTGAGCGACGACTTCGAGCCGGTGAATGATGACGGCGGCGAGGAGGAAAGCGACGATCGAGAGGGTGCTGACACTGATGAGAAGGACGTCGATGGTGCGGGCGATGCGCTGACGCCGGCGGCAGTGGCTGCAGTCGGCAAGGTGCTGGTCGTAATCTGTGCGCATGGCCGGGGAGAGGCCTGAGATGTCGTAACGCCAGCCGGAGAGGATGTCGCCAACGACCTGATCGATGCAGGTAGTTGCGCGGTTGCGGCGGTTGGCGGAATAGGAGAGTGCAGCTTTACTCATGGTCTTGTCAGACTTCATTCTACCTTGCTTGGATAGCTGGAAGAAGGGGAAAGATTCATCGGAGAGTAACTTTTGATATGCGACAAGTTACCATTGATTGTCGCTAAGTACAACAAAATAAAGTCGTGCAGATGCGAGTATTTAGAGGCAAATGGACTCAAGCGGGGTTCCCTGCTGGGCGAGCAGAATCCGATTACCGAGCAGGGTTGGGTGGTCGGCGAGAGCTTGCTCGGCGGCGATGCGGGCGAGTTCGGGGGCGTTGTTGGACTCGGAGAGGTGGCCGAGGACGATCCAGGCGGCTCCTCCGTCGTAGTCCTTCTGAAGGAACTCCGCCGTGGCAAGGTTGGAGAGGTGGCCGACGCGGGAGAGGACACGCTGTTTGACCGACCAGGGATAGGGGCCGTCGCGAAGCATTTCGAGGTCGTGGTTGGATTCGAGGAGGAGGACGTCGATGCGCTTGAGGGCGGCTTTGACGTTGGGGGGCATGTAGCCGAGGTCCGTGGCGAGGGCCATGCGAATGCCCTCGGAGGCGAAGACAAAGCCGCAGGGGTCGGCGGCGTCGTGGGGGATGGTGAAGGGGGTGATGTCGATGTCACCGATGCAGAAGTGGGTGCCGGAGTGGAAGAACTCCACGGCTGGGAGGTGGGTGGGGTCAGCTTTGGTGGGGGTTGAGGCGGCGTCGGGGTCGCAGAGGTCTTCCGTGTCCATTGCTTCGCGAGCTTCAGTTGCATCGACGGCGTCGGCGTTGAGGCTGGCGGCTTCGGCGTAGACGCTGGTGATGGAGGCAGACTCGGCGGCGATGTCGTAGGTCTGGGCGGCGACGGCGGCGGCACGTGGCGCTTTTTCGCGCTGGATGTGATCGAGCCACTTGGCGTAGGTCATGGTGGTGCGCGGGGTCATCATGCGGACCCAGGCGCGGTGGGTGGGCTCGGTGAAGTAGACGGGGATGCCAAGGCGTCGAGCGAGGACGCCGAGGCCGGCGACGTGATCCTGGTGCTCGTGGGTGATGAGGATGGCGTCGAGCTGGGTGGGATCTTCGCCTGCGATGGCCATGCGCTTGAGGAGTTCGCGGCAGGAGAGCCCGGCATCGACGAGGATGCGGGTGCGGGACGAAGAGATAACGGTGCTGTTGCCCTTGGACCCGGAGGCTAGCACTGTCATTCGCATCATCTGTCTACGATACGCCTGTTAGTTGTGGGTTTCTGGGGGGAGTAACTGGTTTGGTTCGGGCGTGTGGCGGATATACTTGAGGGGTCGATAAAGAGCAGGCCGATATTGGTAAGCCCGGCCACTTCCCTCCCGGGAAGCCCTCTGTGCCGCACATGGTGTGCGGACCCCGCGACAAGCAGGGACGCATGTGCGTTCAGCGCTTGGGCGGGACTCTTACGGCAGGACGGTGGCGTCTCTCCCAAGTTCAAATTAAAAAACAGAGGAGAGTTGTATGGCCAATATCGAAGCAAACAAGGGTGTCGTCACGCAGATCAACGTGTTCACAGTAGCGCCGGAGAACCAGCAGGCTTTGATTGAGCTGCTGATTGAATCGACGAAGTCAGTGTGTGAGCTTCCGGGGTGGATCTCGGCGAGTATTCACAGGAGCGCCGATGGAAGGCGGGTGGTGAATTATGCGCAGGCCGAGAGCATGGAAGCGCAGGAACGCATCGTCGCGTCGCTTTGGGCGAATGGATTTCTGGAACGGAACAAGAGGCTGGGGGAGGCGCATCCCGGGCTGTATGAGGTGGTCTATACGCTGACGCGATGAATGGATCCGGCGCAGTGACGATATGTTGCTGCGCCGGATTGTTTTTAAGCAGGTGATTTTACGGTGAGGATGTCGGAGAGGAGTATGGAGTGGCCAGCGGTTCCCTTCTCGATGTAATCGCCGGTTGGTCTGGGTTCGACTTCGACGCAAAAGAGATCGGGGGTTTCGCCTTCATCGAAGACGAAGAGGATCTTTGCGAGGAGGCGGTCGCCCTGAACGGTTTCGAGGACGACTACCTGGTCGATTTGCGATTGGAGCGCTGCTCGTTCGGTGTCAATCATTGTTTGTAGGGTGCGGATTAGAAATACAAAACAAATGGTGCTGACGCAAAGCGCTAGACAGGATGCTTCAGCGGGGCGAGGAAGTTGACCGTGCTGCGGAGGACGACTTCGTTGCGTTGATTGTAGGCGAGAGTGCGGGTGCGGACTACGCCGTAGTCTTTGCGTGAGTTGGATTGGCGGACGCCGATGACTTCGATCTCGGTGCGGATGGAGTCGCCGGGGCGGACGGGCTGGGTCCAGCGCATCTCTTCGACACCGGCGCCGATCATGCCTCCGGCTACGGTGATGGACTGGACGCGGAGGCGCATGACGATGGCGGCGGTGAGCCATCCAGAAGCGGCGAGGCCTTTGAAGAAGGAGCCTTCGCCAGCGGCTTCGTCGAGATGGAAGGGCTGGGGATCGTACTTCTGGCCGAACTCCTTGATCTCTTCGGCGGTAACCTTGGCGCTGCCGAGGGAGTTCATCTTCTGGCCTACGTAGAAGTCTTCGAAGTAAAGCTCTTGCGACATGTTTTCTCCTAATACAAGTTTACGAAAATGAGATAGATGTTGAACTTGGCTATTCTCACGTCGATTTGAAAAGCACGTTGTAGACGACCCATATCGGAACGACTAAGAATATCGCTCCACAAACGCGAACCTCCAAGTCACCCCAAACGCCTTCGATTCTCTTTCTGTTCCCATGTCCACCCTTAGGAGCCAACCAGCTCGGAAGTTTGACCCAGGCCTGCGGAGAAATGAACATAAATGCGCCGTTGACAAGAAACGTTAGTGCGATCAAGATCGCCACTAACCAACCGATCATGTGAAACGTCATCTGCATACGTAAGTCACTCAAGTGTAAGTGTAGAAGCCGCGGCCGGATTTGCGGCCGAGCCAGCCGGCATCGACCATGCGGATGAGTAAGGGGCAGGGGCGGTATTTGGGGTCGCCGAGGCCGGCGACGAGGACGCGCATGATGTCGAGGCAGACGTCGAGGCCGATGAAATCAGCGAGGGTTAGAGGCCCCATGGGATGAGCCATGCCGAGCTGGAAGACTTTGTCGATAGACTCGGGGGTGGCGACGCCTTCCATGACGGCGTAGATGGCCTCGTTGATGAGGGGCATGAGGACGCGGTTGGAGACGAAGCCGGCGGCGTCATTAACTTCGACTGGGGTTTTGCCGAGTTGCTGCGCGAGGGTCTGGACCGTATCGAAGGTGGCCTGCGAGGTCTGGAGGCCGCGGATGACTTCGACGAGTTGCATCATGGGCACGGGGTTGAAGAAGTGCATGCCGATGACCTGGTCGGGGCGCTTTGTCTGTGCGGCGATCTTGGTGATGGAGATGGAGCTGGTGTTGGTTGCGAGGATGGCTTGCGGTGGGAGGATGCGGTCGAGGTCTTTGAAGAGGGCGGATTTGATTTCGAACTGCTCGTTAGCGGCTTCGATGGCGAGGTCGCAGGTGTTCAGGGCTTCGCGGTCTAGGGTTGGGGTGATGCGGGCTAATGATTGTGCGGCTTGATTGCTGGTGAGTTTTTCTTTGGCTACTTCTCGGGCGAGGTTTTTTTCGATGGTGGCGAGGCCCCGGTCGAGGAAGGACTGCTGGATGTCGCAGAGGATGACATTGAAACCGGAACGTGCGCAGACGTGGGCGATGCCGTTGCCCATGGTTCCGGCGCCGAGGACTGCGATGGTTTTGAATGTAGGCATAAGGGTGATTCTTGCGACTTTGAAGTTTAGCAGTTTAGAAGTGAAGATCGGATGGGATGCTGGCGGTGTCTAATAGAACATGCGAAGTCACGGAAGCCTTGTATGGGCTGTCGTACTGACCGCCACCGCGCAATCTCACATCCAGGGCGTTCCAACGAATACTCAATCAAGCACTAAGCGACAGCCGATACTCTATCTCGTTGCCGCAGGACCGCAGTCTGAGAAATTTAGCCGACAGTTCGGGCTACTCTCAATAAACACAGACCTTCTAGCCAAAATGCAAATTCTGGTTGTGCCGATCACATCTTCGTTTCTGACGATGGGATGGCCAAGGGGATTATCGATCGGCACAGTGGACGAGGCAACGCAGAGAGCTGTACTCAAACGCTTCGGCTGGCGAGAGGGTAAGCAGGATTTTTTGGCCGTGCTGGTCGATGAAGAAGACCGATTAGAATTGCGAAGCCACGAATCGGTCACGATTGAACAAATTCTTGCATCACGCTGTCGAGGAAGGAGTGCTGGATGCCTCAGAGGACTACGTTGAAGCCGGAGCGCCCAGACATGGGCGATGCCTTGCCCATGGTTCCGGCGCCGAGGACTGCGATGGTTTTAAGTTCGGGTATAAGGTACCCCGCATTTTTTTGAAGTGACGCGTGCAGTGTGTGGATGATAGTGACTTCGCTAGCTGCCAGGCAAGTTGAGGGCGATGAGGAGGACGGTGATGTTGTCGTTGCCGCCTTTGGCGTTGGCGGCAACGACGAGGGCCTTGCAGGTGGCGTTGAGGTTGGCCTGGGTGGCGGTGGCGGGGACCTGGGCGAGGATGGCGGCGATGTCTTCGTCGCTGAGCTCGCGGGTGAGGCCGTCGGAGGTGAGGAGGTAGAGGTCGCCGGATTGGGGGTGGTGGCCCTGGATGTCGGCCTCGACAGTGGCCTGCGAGCCTACGGCGCGGGTGATTAGGTTGCGCATGGGCGACTGGGCGGCCTGCTCGGGTGTGATCTGGCCGGCGCGAAGCTGCTCTTCGACGAGGGAGTGGTCGTTGGTGAGTTGTTCGAGGTATCCGCGGCGGCGGCGGTAACAGCGGCTGTCGCCGACGTGGACGAGCCAGAGGGTGGCGGGATCGGAGGCGCGGGAGTTGGTGTGGCTGTCGCTGGTGGGGGCGTGGAGAAGGGCGACGAGGGTTGTGCCCATGCCAGCGAGCTGCGGTGACTGGCGGGCTTGCTGATAGACGGCCTGGTTGGCGGCCTGGACGGCGGCGTTGAGCCGGGCCTGGGGACGGGTGGAGGGACGGGACTGGCCAGCGCCGGATGCAGGCGGAGCGATTTGCGCGAGGAAGGTGTCGGCAGCGAGATGGCTGGCGACTTCGCCGCCTGCGGCTCCGCCCATGCCGTCGCAGACGACGAAGGCGCCGATGGAAGGGTCGGCGGCGCATGCGTCCTCGTTGCCGCGGCGAACCTTGCCGCGGTGGGAGAGCATGGCGTAGATGAGTTTGTTGGCTGCCACCTTTGGTTTGAGGAAAAACCGGTCCGCAGAAAAAGATACACGCTGCCGCGACGAAGTCCAAGGGTACGTTCGTGTTAGAAGGAGGAAGGAGGGGTATGAACCAGATAGGGAACACGATCGTGCTGGGCGACAACCTGCAGGTGCTGCGCGGTATGGAAGCGGCGTCGATTGAGCTGATTTACGTTGATCCGCCTTTCAATACGGGAAAACGGCAGGCGCGGACACAGATGAAGACCATTCGGGACGAGGCCGGTGACAGGGTAGGATTTGGCGGAAATCGATATAGGACGGAGTTGGTGGAAGGCGGAGCTGGGGGTGGTTATGGAGATAGCTTTGACGACTTTCTGGGATTTCTGCGGCCGCGATTGGAGGAAGCGTATCGGGTGCTGGCAAAGACGGGGTCGCTGTTTTTTCACATCGATTACCGCGAGGTGCACTACTGCAAGGTGATGCTGGATGAGATCTTCGGGCGGGCATGCTTTCAGAACGAGATCATATGGGCGTACGACTATGGCGCGCGGGCGAAGAAGAGGTGGCCGGCCAAACACGACAACATCCTCTGGTATACGAAGGATGCAGAGCGATACACGTTCAACCTGGATGAGTGCGACAGAATTCCGTATATGGCTCCGGGGCTGGTGGGCGCGGAGAAGGCTGCGCGGGGCAAGACGCCGACCGATGTCTGGTGGCACACGATTGTTTCTCCGACGGGAAAAGAGAAGACAGGGTATGCGACGCAGAAGCCGCTGGGTGTGCTGGAGCGGATTGTGAAGGTGCACTCGAACGTTGGGGATACGGTGCTGGATTTCTTTGCGGGGAGCGGAACGACGGGCGAGGCTGCGGCAAAGCATGGGCGCGGGTTTGTGATGGTGGATGAGAGCGTGGAGGCAGTGGAGATCATGCAGCGGCGGCTGAAGAGCTACGGCCCCCGAATGGTAGATGAACTAACTTCCGGGAGCGTGAAGGATTAGACGCGGGCCTGTCTTTCGGCGATGTCGCCGATAAACGGGAGCTTGTACCACTCGCCTTTGAACGCTTTGAGGATGGCGATGAGCCACGCGATGAAGATGACCAGCGCGATCACCATGTTGAGACAGGCGAATAGAAGCCCGGTGAGTGGGATGATGTGCAGAATCTCCTGCCCGATCCTGAGCACGACATTGAGGAGGATGGACACGATGCAGAGGCCGATGGACTGGAAGGCGTGGAAACGGACCAGCGGGATTCTGTTGTAGGGCTCGAGGACGAGGAAGACGATCGCCGGGATGATTGTGATGTAGGCAAGGGCGGCTGCGAGGTTGTCGGAGAGTCCGGAGGAAGCAGGGGTGGGTGGTGGAATGTAAGGCGGAGGTGGCGGCTGCGGCGGGATTGGGTCCTGGGGAAAATCAGACATGGCTTTTCTCCTGACGGCTTCGCAAATTTGACTAGCGCGGGGCGAGTCTAAACGCCCTCGCAAAAGCGTTACTCAGCATAACCGAGGACGGGTAGGATCTAGCTATTTTTCTTTGGGACGTAAAGATTGGCCGCTACGTGCCTGAGCGGCGAAACGGATCTCGACCGCTCCCCGCTCGGATAGATGGGTTTTAGGTGTTTTTAGGATCGACGGCCTTGAAGCCGTAGGTCTCGTAGTGCGTTGTGAGCTTGTTGTTGGCTACGGTGACTACAGTGAAGCCTTCGGGGGTCCCCATACGGGTGCCCTGCCACCAGTTGCCGCAGATGGCTCCGCTGGTGATGTAGGGGACGCCTTTCCACTCGACGCGCTCGTTGATGTGGGTGTGGCCCTGGAGGACGCCGAGGACGTTGTGGCCTTCGAAGATGCGGATGACCTCGTCGGAGTTGATGACGGTGAGGCCATGGTGAGGCGAGGGTGTGCTGGGCATGGGAATGTAGGAGGAGAATGCGCTGACCAGGGGGATGTGCACGGAGACGATGATGGGCGTGCCGGAGGGAAGCGCGGCGAGGTCGGCGGTGAGCCACTGGAGTTGCGCGGCGTCGATGCGGCCTTCATAGGAGCGGTCGTCGGTGATGCCGATGGAGTCGAGGACGATGAAGTGGTAGCCCTTGTGGTTGAAGGAGTAATAAGCCTTGCCGAAGTGATCTTCAAAGAACTTCTTGCCGTAGAGAGGGTCGGTGGGTGAGGTGCCGCTGGCGGGATAGATGCCGAGGACGTCGTGGTTGCCGAGGGTGTGGTAGACCTTGAGGCCGAGGTCCTGCTCGGTCTTGCCGTAGAGGTCGAAGAGGGCAAGGGCGCGCTGGGTGGGAACGGCGAGAGAGTCGAAGACGTGGTCGCCGCCGTTGATGGCGAAGTCGGCCTTGAGGGTGCGGGCCTTTTTGAAGGCCATGTCGGTGCCGATGGCGGCGTTGAGCTCGGGCTGGATGTGTGCGTCGGTGAGAAAGAGGAAGGTGAAGGGCTCGGCTGGCGGCGCAGCAAAAGCGGAGGGAGAGACGACAGCGGAGATACCGGTGGCTCCGAGGAGTGTGAGGAATTGGCGGCGGGTGGTCACGCTTTCCATGATATTCCGGAGCAGTTACGGGACGGAGAATGTTTGCCGGGTAGAATTTAGCGATGAAGTATCTGGTGGCTTTGCTGGCGGTAGCGGGAATTGTTGTGTCGGTGATGGCGTTGCGGGTGCATTACATGGATCCGGCGCTGGCTCCGCCATGCGCGGTGACGGAGAAGTTCGACTGCGGCGCGGTGAACCACAGCCGGTTTGCGGTGTTTCCGGCACGGACGTTCGATGAAGATCCGAAGGGTGGGCACCATATCCCGGTGGCGGCGTTGGGGATTGTGGGATATGCGCTGATTCTCGTGCTGGCGTTGATGGAGCGGTGGTGGCTGGTTTTTGAGGCGGCGCAGATCGGATTTCTGTTTGCTGCGTTTTTAAGTTACATCGAGGCGTTCGTTCTGGAGAAATGGTGCATCTACTGTCTTTGGTCGCAGGGTATTGTGGCGGTGATTCTGCTGACGACGATTGGTTTGCTGATAGCTCGCCAGATGAGTTCGCGGCGGCTTGAAAGAGTATCGAGGTGAAGTCAAAGATATGTGGCCAAAGCTATTTATGCAGTTATTTGAATTACTTCCCCATGTGACACGCCTGGTTCCGGTCGCGGATCGGTATTTCTCGTCGAAAGCTGCGAACGAAAAGGCAAATGAAGCTGCGCTTGTTGCAATGGCGGAGGGTGTTCGCGGCGACCTGGGGCAGGTGACGAAGGCCCACGCTGGGCTGTATCGGCAGATACAGGAAGTGAGCGCGCAGATTGCCGAGATGGGTGAGGATGCAAAGCGCACGCGGCTGGCGATGGAACAGCAGGGACATCGGCTGGAGAGCCTGGAACTGCAGGTGGTCGGGCTGGCTCGGTGGGTGAAGGCTGGAGCTGTGGTGGTCATAGTTTTGCTGGGGGTGGTGATCATCCTGGTAGCACGCGGACACTAGCGGCGGCGTAGAATCGAATGTATGGGAATCAGCCGCGAACAAGCCTTGGACTGCTTCAACAGTGATGATTTGATCGGGATTGGCATGGAGGCCGATGCGGTGCGCCGCCGGCTGCATCCTGAGGGTGTGGTGAGCTACATCATCGACCGGAACATCAACTATACGAACTTCTGCACGGAGTATTGCACCTTCTGCGCGTTCTATCGGCCACTGAAGGGCAAGATGGCCGCTGAAGGGTACATCCTCGACTTCGAGACGATCTATGACAAGATTCGCGAAACCGTGGAGATGGGCGGCACGGGCGTGCTGATGCAGGGCGGCCTGCATCCTGACCTGAAGATCGATTGGTTCGAGAAGCTGTTTCGCGGGATTCGCGACCGCTTCCCTACCGTGTGGCTGCACTGCCTGAGCGCGAGCGAGATTCTGGCGATTGCGGAGTACAGCGAGTTGAGCCTGCGGGATACGATCATGCGGCTGCGCGATGCGGGATTACAGTCGATCCCCGGTGGCGGCGCGGAGATTCTGGATGATGAGGTTCGGCACCGGATTGCTCGTTTGAAGTGCAAGACCCAGGACTGGGTGGATGTGCATCGCACGGCTCATGAGCTGGGGATGCGGACGACCGCGACGATGATGTTCGGTGTGGGCGAGACGTTTGAGCATCGCGTGAATCACTTTGAGGTGGTGCGCAAGCTGCAGGAGGAGACGGGCGGGTTTACGGCGTTTATTCCGTGGAGCTTCCAGCCGCAGAATACGGCGCTGGGCGGACGCGGGTGGGATGAGGCGACTTCGGTGGAGTATTTGAAGACGCTGGCAATCTCGCGGATGTATCTGGACAATATTGAGAACGTGCAGTCGAGCTGGGTGACGCAAGGACTGAAGGTGCTGCAGATGGGTCTGCGGTTCGGCGGGAATGATGTTGGCTCGGTGATGCTGGAGGAGAACGTTGTGAAGGCGGCGGGAACCAGCAACTGCACGACGGAAGAAGAGCTGCGGCGAATCATTCGCGATGCAGGGTTCAAGCCGGTGCAGCGGGATACGCTCTACCGGACGATGTTCTTGAATTAGCGGGCGTGGGGTGCTGTCGTGACTGCTGAGGCGGCTCGATGGAAGTGGAAGACGTCGGATTTGTGCTGGCCTTGCTTATCGATGCGCTCGAGGGTTGAGGTGAGGTGGTTGGGGTCTTCTAGAACATAGCGGATGGTAAGCTTACCGTCTTCGCGAGCGAAGATGACGGTGGTGGAGGAGCTTTCCGTTACTGGCAGGCGAACCATTTCGTCTTTGTTTTCCCAGCCGATCATGCCGGCGTTGAAGTGCTTCATCTTGAAGACAGGTGTGGCTCCGTCGAGTTCGATGGCCCAGAACTCGTAGAAGACGGGTTTGCCCTGCTCCACCTCGCGATACATGCCGATGATGCTGGTGCCGGCGGGATCGCTCCAGATTTCGTCGGAGTGGGATTGGCCCTCGTCGCCTGTCCAGTGGCCGGAGAGAAAGGCCAGATTGGCCAGTGCAGGAGCCGGTGGATTTTGACTCCATGCGAGAGGACTCGCAATGAGGGACAAGACGAGGCTAAGACGCCACATAATCGCTCCTTGTCGGAATGAAATGGAAGTTTAGATGAGCAACGGGCCGATTCAAAGGGTCTTCGCGTAGAATCGGTCGATAGAGTTAAACCCTCGCTGGAGCTGTAACCTGTCTCATTATCTTCAAAACCTGACGGCCGCGCTTGGGCTGCTGCTTGCCCCACATGGGCTTGGGCACTACTGGCGGGCGCACTATCTCGACCAGACATTTCGCGGACTGTACCGGTGGAATGCGTTCGACACGGCACTGCTGATTCCCTACTTCATCGTCATGCTGATTCTGGCGTTCTATGGTGTGCATCGCTATCAGCTGGTGTGGCTGTACTACAAAAATAGAAAGAACGTGGCGAAGTGGGATGAACCTCCGGCGCGGTTTGCAGAGGGCGAGCTGCCGTTTGTGACGATTCAGCTTCCAATCTTCAACGAGCAGTTTGTGATCGACCGGTTGATCGATGCATGTTGCAGGTTGAATTATCCGCGCGACCGATTTGAGATTCAGGTGCTGGACGACTCGACCGATGAGACGACGATGGTGGCGCAGCAGATCGTTCATCGGTATGCGGCTGGGTTTGCCGGAATGGACCCGCAGCCGATTGTTTATCTGCATCGGACGAACCGGCATGGCTATAAGGCTGGCGCGCTGGATAAGGGACTCGACGTGGCAAAGGGCGAGTTTGTCGCGATCTTCGATGCGGACTTTGTTCCTCCAAGTGAGTGGGTGATGCAGGTGATTCATCACTTTGCCGAACCTGAGATCGGCATGGTGCAGACGCGGTGGACGCACCTGAATCGCGACTATAGCTTTCTGACGCAGGTGGAGGCGATCCTGCTGGATGGGCACTTTGTGCTGGAGCATGGCGGACGCAGCCGGGCGGGAGTGTTCTTCAACTTCAACGGCACCGCGGGGATGTGGAGGACGCGTGTGATTGGAGAGGCGGGCGGCTGGCAGCACGACACGCTGACCGAAGATACGGACCTCAGCTATCGCGCGCAGATGATCGGGTGGAAGTTTAAATATCTGCAGGATGTGGAATGCCCGGCGGAGCTGCCGATTGAGATGACCGCCTTCAAGACGCAGCAGGCGCGCTGGGCGAAGGGTCTGATTCAGACCGGAAAGAAGATTCTGCCGCGAGTGATGAAGAGCGATATGCCCTGGCATACGAAGCTGGAGGCGTGGTATCACCTGACGGCGAACCTAAGCTATCCGCTGATGATTGTGCTGAGCGTGCTGCTGATGCCCGCGATGATTATCCGCAGCTGGCAGGGGCTGCTGCAGATGTTGTTGATCGACCTTCCGTTGTTTATGGCGAGCACGATGTCGGTGTCGTCGTTCTATCTCGTTAGTCAGAAGGAACTGTTCCCGAACAAGTGGGGCAAAACTTTCTTGTATCTGCCGTTCCTGATGGCGCTCGGCGTGGGTCTGACGATTACGAATACGAAGGCCGTGATGGAGGCGTTATTCGGCGTGCAGTCCGCAATTGCGCGTACGCCGAAGTATCGTGTGGCGAAAAAGGGTGAGAAGAGCCAGGCGAAAAAATATCGCAAGCGGCTGGGGATCATACCGTGGATCGAGTTGGCGATCGGCTGCTACTTCGCCTTGACGGTGTGGTACGCCGTTTCTACGGAGAACTTTTTCACGATACCGTTCCTTGTGCTGTTCGTCTTCGGGTACTGGTACACGGGACTGCTGAGCCTGCTGCAAGGGCGGTTTGAGCGCGCAGGGGATGCCGCGCAGGAAATGCGTGAGAAGCCGTATCCTATGGGGATTTAGGGGTCTTATCGTCCTTGCAGTTAGTTTCTAACTGACATGTTTAGAGGTTCGTGATGAAGAAGCTTTCTGCCGTATTGCTTTTTGTTGTCAGCTCGTTCTTCTCGATTGCATACGCACTGGAATCTGTCCCCAAGGCGGAGTACAGGACACGGCGTGTTGCGTTGGCGGGAAAGATGCCCGGTGGGGTGGCTGTGTTATTCGCAGCGACCGAACCGGTTCTAGACTTTATGCCCTATCGTCAGGAGGAAGACTTCTATTATCTGACGGGATGGAATGAGCCCGGAGCCGCGATGGTGTTGATTGCGGCTGCACCTGCTGAGGCCGAAGTCCCGGGCACTGGACTCGGTGGACACCCGGCGCAGACCTATCGGGAGATTTTGTTTCTGCCGACGCGCAATCCGCGAGCGGAGAAGTACACCGGCGCGAAGATGGACGCGGCGACTGTGGGAGCGACGTCAGCGACAGGGTTCGATGAAGTGTTGCCGATGACGGAGATGCCGGCGGTGCTGAGTAAGCTTGCCACGGCGGATCGAGCGCGGATGCGCAATGTGTGGGTCGAGAAGGATTCGCCCCAGGCACGCGCCGCATTGAGCTTTACAGCAACCACGCTTGGCGTGTCGGATATCTCACCGCGTGGCGATGTATCGGATTTGATTATGCCGCTGCGCGCGGTGAAGTCGGCTGCGGAGATCGAATTGTTGAAGAAGGCGGCGAATGCTTCCATCGCCGCGCAGATGGCGGAGATGAAGGCCGTGCGTCCGGGCGTGACTGAGCGTAAGGTAGCCGGAGTGATCGTCGAGAAGCTGATGGAGGAAGGTGCCGAGCGCGTCTCCTATGCACCGATTGTGGGCTCGGGGGCCAACTCGACGACGCTGCATTACAGCGAGAACTCCGCGACGATGAAGAGCGGCGACGTGGTCGTGATCGACGCAGCGGGTGAGTACAGTATGTATGCCTCCGACATTACCCGGACGCTGCCGGTGGATGGGAAGTTTACGCCGCGGCAACGGGAGATCTACGACATCGTGCTGGGTGCGCAGAGGGCAGCGGCGGCGGCGTTTGTCGCGGGAAAATCGAAGATCAACGACCCGCTGCATAAGCAGGCAGACTCACTTGATCAAGTGGCGTTTGCCTATATCAACTCGCACGGCAAGGATCTGCATGGGCAGCCGCTGGGCAAGTACATGGTTCATGGATTGGGTCATCTTGTTGGAATCGACGTACACGATCCGTGGGACTATACCAAGCCGCTGGATAAGGGGATGGTGTTCACGATCGAACCGGGAATTTATCTTCCGGAAGAAGGGATCGGAGTGCGCATCGAGGATGTGTTTTATGTGGACGCGGATGGCAAGCTTGTGGACCTGATTGCTGACCTGCCTCATGAGGCAAACGATGTGGAGGCAGCGATGCAGCACTGAGCGTAGCTGTATTTCTTAAAAAGAAAGGCCCGGCTAATACCGGGCCTCCTTTGCGTTTGGTGAGTTGGTTAGAAGCGTATTCCGAAGGTAACTGGAATATATGTAGTGCGTTGGCTGTTCTGAGGGAAGGCGTTGAAGTAGGATGTCGTTCCGCTCACATCGAATGGCCGGGCCTGATTGTCGATCCAGACATAACGCACTTCAGCAAAGAGCCGCTCTCCGGCGAAACGGGAGAATTTGTAGGTCATACCCAGGCCTGCATTCAATCCGAATGCGTTGCTGGTGTACTTGTCGATAGTCTGGTTGGCTTGGTACTGGAAGCAGCCATAGAACGGATCGCAATAGAGGCTTACGCCGGGAATCGTGAAGTTGGCGGTCTTATGGTAAAAACCAAGGCCTCCCACCACATAGGCTCCCCATTGATCACTCTGCGCGAAGTTATAAATGGGATTGAGAGTGAAGGACCAGGCACGACTTGAACCGCCGAGCTGGGTAAGAGCATTGCCGTTCTGATCGGTCGCGCCGAGGCTGTTGTAGATGTCCAGCAGGTTGTTCAGCGTATGAGTCTGGATACCGAAGTTGGCCCAGTCGAATTGAGCGATAACACCGAAGTTTTTATTGAGGTTACGACCGATGCCACCCTGAAAGTTATAGCTTGTGGTCGCGTAGCCATGCGTAGCGCCGACAGGCAAGGTAAAACCGCCACCGACAACAAAGGCCCACTTGTTGGAGCCATCGGCGTTGTGGGTGCTGTCGCTGTACGTAGGACGGCGGCCATAATGGCGGCGCGGCGGTGGCTGCGTGTCTTCGCTGCCGCTCAGATTAAAGCGTTCGGCAGCCGCCATTTCAGGTTCGCCGACGCTGCTGCTGTAGTTGAGATCGTCTGGAACGGTGAGGTCCAGCGGTGCCGCAAGAGTCTTCTTGAGAGAGACGGGGGGAAGCGACGACGTGGTCGTTCCGGCCGACTGCTGTGCATGCGAAATGAGTGTTGCCGAGGCAGCGAAAAGCGTGACGGCAGCTGTACGAGTGAGAAGGCTGAAGATGCGATTCTTGTTGATCGTTGTGTACATCCGGTGGCTCCCTTGTTGCTATGAGGTTCTTGTACGGCTTCAACCCTGAATAGACGTTGTTGTTGTGTAAGACGCACAAATGACGGAATTGGATGACAGAGAGCAGTCTTTTTTAACTGAGAACACAATAGTTACGGGCATTCCAGCGATCCGGAATGCCCGTACTTGATTCGATTACCGAAATGCAAATCGAAGTTTAGTGGATGTCGAACTGCTCGGGGTGGAGAGCGGGGTCCGACTTGACGAGGATGGTCTTGCCGACCATCTCCTCCATCTCCTGGAGCCACTTGGTGCCGGGCGCCTTGAGCTGCTTGACCACTTCTGGGTTGACGCGGAGCATCACATCGCCGCGATCAAGATGCTTCTGCATCTTGCGCATCTCGATGTAGATGTCGTTGCATACCGTGACCGGCGATTTGACCATGCCGGTGCCGACGCAGACGTTGCAGGTCGTCGAGAGCGTACGCTCGAGAGACTGCTTGACGCGCTTGCGGGTAATGGCGACCAAACCGAAATCGTTGAACTGAAGAACCTTTGATGGAGCGCGATCGGTCTTCAACTCTTCTTCGAGAGCAGCCATGACGCGATTGCGGTTCTTGCGCTCGTCCATATCGATGAAGTCGATGATGATGATGCCGCCGAGGTCGCGCAGACGAATCTGGCGAACGATCTCGGGGATGGCATCGAGGTTGGTTTTGACGATGGTGTCTTCGAGCCGAGCGGTCTTGCCGACGAACTTGCCGGTGTTGATGTCGATCGCGACGAGGGCCTCGGTCTGGTTGATGACGATGGAGCCGCCGGACTTGAGCCATACCTTGCTGCGGAGGGCCTTGTTGATCTCTTCAGTGATGCCGAACTGCTCGAAGAGCGGGGTCTCCTTGGTGTAGAGCTTGACGCGGCGGATGAGTGACGGCTGGAAGCGCTGCAGGAAGCGCAGGACGCGCTCGTATTCGCTTTCGGTGTCGACCCAGATGGCCGAGAAGGTATCGGTAACCTGGTCGCGCAGGATGCGCTCGACGAGGTTGAGGTCGTGGTAGATCAGCGCCGGGCTCTTGGATGATTCGGAGCGCTGCTTGATGTCGGCCCAGAGGTTGAGCAGGAAGCGGAGGTCGCTGCGAAGTTCTTCTTCGCTGGCCCCGGAGGCTGCGGTACGGACGATGAATCCGCCCGATGCCTCACCCTTCTCGCTGAGCAGAATCTCTTTGAGGCGACGGCGCTCGCTGTCGGATTCAATCTTGCGGGAGACGCCGGTGTGGTTTACCGTCGGCATGAAGACCAGGAAGCGGCCGGGGAGAGCGATGTGCGATGTGATGCGCGCGCCCTTCTTGGCGATAGGCTCCTTGGCAATCTGGACGAGAATCTCCTGACCGGGCTTGAGCAGCTCGCTGATGGCCGGAAGGTTGGTCGCCTGCATGGAGCTGCGGCCACCGCGACGGTCGCGGCCACCGCTGCGTTCGCGGTCACCTGCTCCGCCGGTGTGGCGGATGCGGTCTCCGCGTCCACGGTCTCCGCGGCGGCCATCGCGACGGCCGTCACGGCGTCCACGGCCACCCTCGCGAGCGCGATCGGGCGATGCGCCATTCTGTTCTGCATCAGCCGTTGTGGTCAGCTCAGCGCCGTCGGCGAACTCATCTGCTGCCAAGCCATCTTCGGAATCTTCCGACTCGTCAATATCGTCGTCCTCATCGGCAACGTCGCCGAAGCTGCGGTCGTCGATTGAGTCTTCCTCTTCGAAATCTTCGTCTTCCTCTTCGCTTTCGATGCCAGGGCTTGTGATCTGGTCGATGGACATCTCACGAAGCATGGTGCCGAGGTCGGCGGCTCCTTCGAGCGTCTCCTCTTCATCAAGGTCGTCGAGTTCTTCGATGGAGCTGGCATGAAGCGTGGTGTGGAAGTCTTCTTCGTCGATGGTCTCTTCTTCCAGTTCGCCGCTGCCGGGAGCAAAGGTGTGAGCGCCATCTTCAACGGCGTTCTCGACAGGATTGAGGACCACGGTCTCGTGCTGGATGGGATCGGCCGGCTCGGTAGTCTCCTGCGGAGTGACCGGGGCTTCCGAGACCATCTCGCCAGTGGCGTGGATGTCGGTGAGCTGGTGAGTTTCAGGCGCGGACTCCGTCTGCCAGTCGAACTTCTCGAACGATGGCGCGGTGGATGGCTGAGATGTATGAAGCTCAGGAACCGGCTCGCCCGGTGCAGGCGTGATGGTATGAACCGGGCTGCTGACGGCGTGCTCGTGAGTTTCTTCGGCAGCGGGTGCGGGCTGCTCTTCTACCGGTGTTTCGATCACAGGCGCGCTCTGGCGAAATTCGCTTGGCGCGATGGGGTCGACGCGGTAGGAAGCAGAGGCATCGGTGGGCTCGTACTCGACGGGTACTGCCGGAGCTTCAATAACAGGATTGACAGGCTCGACTGGCGGAATCAGGGCCTCGGCTACTTCCTCAGGGACAGGAAGAACGCTGACGCCATCGGCTTCGTGAACTACCTCGGCGCGTGGCTCCTGTGGCTGCGGATGATTGCGGAACTCCTGACGCGGTTCCGATTTTGATTCTGTGCGACGATGGCGCGAAAGTGTCTCGCCCGGCAGAATAGCTCCGCCGTCCCAGCCTGCAGGAATCGCATAGCTGGCTACCTGGGGGATGATGACGTTCGCATCGGCTGGCTTCGTCGATGACGCAGAAGATGCGGATGCTGCCGGTTCGTCGCCGCCTTTGCGGTACTTCGAGAGTGACTCGCCGGGAAGCACGATTGGCTCAGGCGCCGAACCATCAGATGCCACGGTCTCATCGTATGCGGGAGTATTGTCTACACCATAAAGCGAAGTCTTGGGAGCGAAGCCGCGGGGAACTCGGGGCGAACGCTGATCGCGGTCGCGTCCACGGCCGCCGCGGTCTCTGCGGTCGCCACGGCTGCGATCATCGCGTCCACCACGATCATTACGGTCGCGGCGTCCGTTGTTCTCCTCGGAAACAGGTGCGGGATAGGCATCTGCGATGGGCGCTGTTGCGTTCGATACGGGCTGTTCGGCTGCGCCATCGATATCGTAGGAATCGTCGTCGCTGTAAACGGGAGCGTCGTTCGGAGTAACCTCCGACTGCGTCTCCGGGCTGGAGACCTGTGTAGACTCGTCGCGCTGGCCACGGCCACGGCGGCGGCCACGACGACCACGCCAGCGGCGGCTGCCGTCTGCACCAGGAGCGCCTTCTCCAATCTCCGAACCATCGTTCGTCGGTGCAACAGTATCTTCAGACGCGAAGGAGATGGGACGGCCAAAGTCTGCCTCACCATTGTTCTCTACAGGCTGAATAATTTCGGTGCCGGGCTGGCGCTCACGGTTGCCGTTGCGGTCGCGACGGTCACGGCGGCCACGGCCACCCCGGTCGCGTCCACGGTCATTGCGGTCGCCGGAACGGTCCTCCGTCGAGGCTACGGTTGTGCTTTCCAGGGTTGGAGCTTCGCGGTTGCCACGGTCGCGGCTATCACGGCGGGGAGCGTGGTCGCCATTACCCGAGGTATCGAAGTCGGCGGAGTCGCCCGCCTCTTCCATAAAGTCGGTGATGTAAAGGAAGGCGTCGCGCTCGAGGCCGATGTCCACGAAGGAGGACTGCATGCCGGGAAGAACGCGGGTTACTTTGCCGTTGTAAATGGAGCCGGCGAGGGTGTATTCGTTCTCGCGTTCGTAATAAATCTCGGCGAGGGCGTCGTTTTCGACGATGGCCAGGCGCGTCTCATGGGGCGTGCTGGATATATATATTTCTTTTGACATTTACTCTGCTCTTTCTGCCCGACCTGGTTGAGGTGCGAGCGGCAGACGAGACAGAGAACAACCGGGAGCTTGCCTAGCTAGGCTAGGTTTGGCTCACCGTGGGTGCGGACAGGGTGCGGGATGCGGAAGCTGTATGAGCTACGTGAGCGATGACTGGTGCAAAATACACCGTGTCCGCGCTCCGTGCGAGCGTGGGCAAGGCGACACAAGTGTGATCGGGAACACGGGGCGTTGCTTCGAGCGACAGCGGGCATCGGGAGTTTGTGACCAAAACAGCGTCAGAATCAAAAAATTGACTCTGAGGCGGGGCCGTTCGCCATCCGGATGCAATCATTCCCTGAAACCTGTCCGGCCAACGGAATCGATAGTCTCTGGCTGGCCGGCCTTTTCTTCTAAAAAGTCTTTGTTGCCGCATACCCGGCGACCTTGCGCCTGGAGTAGCGGGATAAAACACCGGCGGGCATCTACAGCCGTTCGGGTGCTGTATCTAGTATTGCACTAAAGTCGCTGCACAGCCAATGGATGAAATCGGTTCTTTCAAATCAGCAGCTTGGATGAAACCTTCCGAGAGGCTAATTGACGAAGCGACGCATCCTTATATTCATGACGATGCCTAGAGCGAGGAAGCTGAACAGGATCGATGAACCGCCGTAACTCATGAGCGGAAGCGGGATTCCAGTGACCGGCATAAGGCCAACAACCATCCCTATATTCACAGCAATCTGGAAGATCATGACCGCGACGATCCCCATGATTATGAAGGTTCCGGGCAGGTCGGAGGCTGTTTGCGCGTTTTGAATCAGGCGCATAAGAATCAGAAAGTACAGAAGTAAGACTCCGATAGCGCCAATAAAACCGTGCTCCTCACAGAAGGCGGCGAAGATGAAGTCGGTATAGGGAATCGGGAGAAAGTCACCCTGCGTCTGGGTGCCCTTGTTCGCGCCCTTGCCCCATATGCCGCCCGATCCGACCGCAATCAGCGACTGCCGGATCTGGTAGCCCGAACCGCGAGGATCGGAGTCCGGATCCATAAAGCTGGTTAGGCGAGCCTTCTGGTACGGCTTCAGCAGTTTCCCGGTCTTCCAGACTCCGCCAATCAGAAGCAACGCGCTAAGAACAATGACGGCAGCCTGTTTGAACTTGATTCCGCCAAGAAAAAGTCCACAGATCAGAATCGGCAGGTAGGTGAGCGAGGTGCCGAGGTCCGGCTGCTTGAGCACCATCAACATGGGAATGCAGACGAGCGCAAAGGCCTTGCCAATGTCGGTCCACGTCAGTTCCCTGCCCGCCAGACCCCAGAAATAACGTGCCACGACGACGATAAGAACCAGCTTGACCCACTCGGATGGCTGAAAGTGGCCACCGGGAACCTTGATCCAGCGACGCGCTCCAAGAACCTTTGTTCCGAAGCCGAGCACTGCGATCAGCGATAAGATACTGATGCCATAGGCCCAGTGCGCAATGTCGAGGAGACGGTGGTAATCAATCAGCGACATCAGGAACATCAGGAGCACGCCGACCACAAGGAAGCCAATCTGCTTCTGATCGAACCCATGGAACTTGGTGTGAAGCGTGGCCGATTTGATCTCGAGAACGCTGATTAGCGAGAGCAGCATAACGAAACCGAGAAGAACCCAGTCGAAGTCGCGGTAGGAGGAGAGGCGAGGCATGTGATGCCTCTATCTTAGACCGAGTGCACCGACGTTTTGAACCGCGACAGTTGCGGAGTTAACAACGTTCCAGCCCATTGCTGGGCGATTTTTAGTCGCAAACCGCAATGGACTGAATAAAGCCGCATTCCAATCAGTGGCTGGCCGCAGCCTTGGCTCGCCACTTTTCAGTCAACGATTTATCCGCCAATGCCTTTATGAAGACGCCGCCAACTACGCTGCGGGCCTGGAAACCGATCTGCTTTCCGTTCTTCGTGTCATACCAATCGGTCAGGGGCACCCTGGTCGGCGTTTCGTTGGTCCACTTGTAGATAGGATCGACAATCGCGTTGAACTGCTCTGGCGTCGAGGCGAGCGTGGCGGTCCAGATGGACCAATCGAGCTTCGTGTAGTCGGCGCGACTGTCGAGCGGAAGCCCATATAGGTTGAGCTTGGTGAGGTAGAACTTCATCTCGGTTTCGCGAACCGACTTCGGGAAGAGGTTGTAGCCGAGCACGTCGTCCCACACGAGGTTGTACTTCTGGCTCCAGGTATCGGGACTGTTGAAGGCCAATTTGTAATGATCGCCCTCCTGCGCCATCGTGACCCACTTGCCCGCGTAGGATTTTGCCGTCGCCTGATACTCACGGGCTATAGCTTCATGCTTCAACAGGCGGGCAAGATCGGCGTATGCAGCAAGCCCACTGATCGCCTTGATGGAGAGATTCGCGTTATGAGCGACGTGGCCTGCGAAATCATCCGTCGTGAGCTGGTTTTCCGGGTCGAGACCCTTCTCCTTCAGGAACTCGGCCCACTTGCTGAGTTGCGGCCAGAATCGTTCCGCTAGATGCGGATTTCCTTCAGCTCGAGCCAGCGCATCGACAAGGATCAAGAGATTGCCGCTCTCTTCCACTGGCATCTGATCGTCTTCGGTCCTCTCTCCGCCGCCGTACTCCTGCCCGTTCGCCAGCGGATACTGCCCGAGATCATGTGGAGCGAACGGGAACTTCCAGCGAGCCAACGCAGAGTACTCAAGCACAGGCAATATCTGCGCTTCAAGCAGCTTCGGATTCAAGAAGAGGAAGAACGGCGCCGACGGGTACAGAACATCCACGGTAGCAATGTCGCCGTTGGAGAAGTTCTCCTTGGCAAACAGGAAGGGGCTGCCGTCGGTATCGGCGACGAGCTTGTGCGCGGCCATCGCTTGCCGATACGCGAGAATGCAAATCGCGGCATAGTGCTCGCCACCGGCCTTCACCAGATCGGCGGTAAGTTCGGTGTCGAGCGCCGTGCCTCGCGCTTCGAGACTGCCGTAGTCACGCTCCGCATCATCGAGCATCTGTTCAACGGGCATGTTATTCCGCTGCCAATAGGGGCGTAGGTTCCGCTGCAGATACTGGATGGCGTAGCTCTCCGTGTAGGAGACGAGAACGTGACGGCTGACCGGCTGCGTCCCTACACTGCCCAGCGGAAACACCGCGCCAAGATGTGCGCTGAAGTGATCGGCATGCGTAGGCATATCCATCGTGTCGGCATTCGGCAGACTGCCGGTTTCAGCAAAACTCTTCATCAGGTGGGGAGCGATGGCGCTGCTCGATGGCTCATCCTTTGGAATCGAAAGATGAAAATATCCCCAGTCGATGCGGAGATTGTCGCCGGAGCGGCTGAGTACGTTTTGATCTCGCGAGCCGACAGAAAGAACATTTTGAGTCGCCGTCTGGTTCCGCGTGAAGACAACCTGTTGTGAAGGCTCATTGACGGAGATGACAGGATTCACATCGAGAAATAGCGACACATCGTGCGAGGCACCATCAAGAGACTTCGCAGTCCACGTGATGTATGTGACCGGACGCGAAAGAATATCGAGATCGCTGAGTATCGTTGGCGTAAAGAATGTCAGTTGCAGATCGACGCCTGCGGCCTGAAACTCATAGCGCGTATGCGTCGGCGTTACCGTGCTGGAGGTCTGCTCCATCGCAGGCACCTCGCGCGGGTCTTCCCCCATGAAGCGATGCGGCTTGCCGTCGATGCGAACGAGGCCGGTAATTGGCTGAGGACTTCCAGTCCAGTGGCGCGTTGGCGAGGCCGTCAGCAGGTCAGTGTTCGACCAGACGCTGAAATATGGATCGTGCGTGATGAGCGGTGTCGCGGGCGGACGCTGTTGTGCAGTCAGTAAGGTGGAACAGAAAAATACGGGGAAGATCAACAGCGCGCGACGAAATAAATGCATCATGCCAAGCCCTCGATGTAATCGATTACAAAATAATATTCATTTTAGTTTGATTTTGTCTTTCCAAAATCTAATTTGCTGGAGTCTGGTTCTTTCCTTCAGTCGCAGCAGTATCAGGCGGCGCCATTGCCGAAGCAGTATCAGTCGCCTTCGGTGTTTCCGCGATGCGCAAATTATTTTCACGCTTGCGCTGTTTCTCGACGAAGGCATTGATGATCTGCGCGCCAAGTTTGGCCGAGTTCGAACCCCAGTCGCCATTCTGCCAGAGAACCGCAACCACGATATCGGGATTGCGGCGAGGTGCCATACCAACGAACCAGGAGTTGGGCTGGGTCCTGTGGCCGCCGCCGCTGCGGGCAAGCGCATCGTGGCTCATCACCTGGGCCGTACCGGTCTTGCCTGCGAAGTCGATACCTTCAAGATGTGAAGCGCCGGCCGTATTGAATGATCCCGGCGTCGTCGCCTGCGCCATTCCGTCGGTAACGATCTGCCAGTTCTCCGGCGTCAGCGGAATTGTCACATCACCGGAGCCGGGGAAGGTTTCGTGAATGGCTGACAACTCCTGCTCCGGCACTTCGTCCGGAAAGACGATGTGAGGACGGCGAAGAACGCCGCCGGAGGCTATGCCGCTAAGAGCGCGGGCCAGTTGCAAAGGCGTAGCCGTCACAGCTCCCTGGCCAATGCCGACCGAGATGACCTCACCGGCATACCACTTCTCGTGAAAGTTTTTCATCTTCCATGCGGTGGAGGGCATAGTCCCGGTGACCTCATCGGGAAGATCGACGCCGGTCTTCTGCGCAAAGCCGAGTGATGTAGCGTAGTGTGCGATCGTGTCGATGCCGAGCTTGTTGGCGAGAGTATAGAAGTACGTATCGCAGGACCAGGGAATAGCGTTGTGGATATCGACCATGCCATGGTGGTGATCGCAAGCGAAGAAGTGCCCGTAGAACGAAGCGCCGCCATTGCACATCACACGCATCGTCTGGGCTTCGTTCTCCTGCAGGCCTGCCACGGACATGATGATCTTGAACGTGCTGCCGGGCGCGAGCTGTGCCTGTATCGCCTTGTTCAGCAGGGGATGGTCTGGATTGTTGAGGATTTCATTCCAGTAACTCTTGCTCAAGCGCACCGAAAACTGATTGGGATCGAATGTTGGACGCGAAGCCAGCGCAAGAATCTCCCCGGTATGAGGATCCATCGCAACGATAGCTCCAATCTTGCCTTCAAGCGCCTTTTCAGCGGCCATCTGAACATCGAGATCGATGGTCAGCTTCAGGTCCTGTCCCGGCTTGGCGAGCGTCTGGCCGAGATGCCCGATCTCCTTGCCGTGACTGTTCACGATCACGTCACGGCTGCCATCTTCGCCACGCAGAAGAGCGTCATACGTAGCCTCAACGCCGGACTTTCCAACCACATCGCCCGGCTGATAAAACGCGTACTTCGATTTGTTGAGGTCATCTTCCGAAATCTCGCCGACGTAGCCGATCAGATGCGCCGCAAAGCCATCGCGTGGATAGAGGCGGCGCTGTTCATCCAGCGTCTCAAGCTCGGGAAGCTCATTACGATGAGCTTCAATGAAAGCCTGCTCGTCGGGGGTAATGTCCTGTTTCAGCGGAATTGGCTGATACTTCGGCGCGATCTGAAAACGCCGCAGCGTGGCCTGAATCTGGTCGATGGGAATATGCAGCCCCTGCGCAATCAACGGCAGATCCGCGTTGAGGTCTTTGCCCTGTTCTCGCAGCAGATAACAGGAGACTGAAGGGTAATTATCGACCAGCAACCGGCCTTCGCGGTCGAACAGCCGCCCTCGCGGAGCCAGCACCGGAACCTTGCGAATGCGATTCGCCTCAGCAAGCGCGCGGAAGTTGTCTGCGCCGAGAACCTCAAGCCGCCACAGACCGGTAATCAGCACCACCAGCACAAGCGCAATCAGATACTGCGCAGCGTGCAGCTTGCCGGCGGGCAGTTTTTCGGCCTTGCCATTGGGTCCGAAGTCACCCTGTTCGGTTTGTGCAGTCAGTTCCATGTGCGTTTCCAGTTTAGACGGTTGATTGCGGCGTTAGTCGAGGCGTTTCGTATGATCCAGCACCATAAAGATAGGCAGGGCAACAAGCGTATTGACCGCGGCCCGGATCAGCTCATGCACCCACAATATCTGAAAGCCAGGCAATCCCAGCAGGCGATGATTGATCAGAAAAAGCAGGAGGCTGTTCAGGATGGAAAAGCCGAAGTTCATGATCAGCCGTGTCGACATGTTTTCGACATCGACCTGAATGCCGATGCTGGCGGCTACGTAGCCGATTACGGATTTTGCCATACCGTTTACGCCAATGGGCTGGTTGGTCAGCGCGTCCTGGAGCAGGCCGATAGCTGCGGCGGTAAGAGTTCCGGCGACGGGATTGCGACGGGAAACGGCAAAGAAAACCGCCACAATAAGTGGGAGATCCAGGATCGCAAGCTTCGGAAATGGTTTAGGAAGAAGAGCTTGCAGGACGACCGCGGCCAGCGGCACAAGCAGCGCCACGGCGGGTGGAAAGCTATGCTGTTCGAGTTCTCGACGTGAGGTATAGCTATGCGTGGCCATTAGTTGGGCTGGCTCTCGGTCTGGGGCTGAATTTGGGGCTGAGTTTGGGGCTGAGTCTGCGGAGCAGGTTTTGGCGCTTTTTTAGGTGCAGCCGATGGCAAGTTTGTGGTGGGCGATGGCTGATTCGTGGTGTCATCGTCCGCACTATTCCGACGGACAGCGCCGGTGCTGTTCGGTGCTCCGGGCTGGAGCGAGGTCGCCGGAGGAGCCGACCCCGGGGTGTAGCGATCCGGGTGGAGAGTCGGCTGAGGCCTCGGCACTATGCCGCCGACTGGCTTAGGAGTGCTTGGGTCCGGTGCCTTGGTGGCGTCTGCGTCGGGGCTGTTCGGATCGTGAAGGCTTGGCAGGCGGTCAGCCACAATCTGCGCGGCGGACTTCGCTGCGGCCTCTGCAGCGGCCTCGGCTGCCGCGACTCGGGAGGCTTCGGCCTGGGTTTCGGCGGTCGCAGCTCCAACAGCGAGGTCTTTCTTCGTTTGGGCAGGCAGCTCGGATTGCGTCCCGGTGATAACCAAAACCTCCTCAAGCTGGAAGAGGTTCGCGGCGGGACGAAGCGAGATAAGCGTATATGGCTGATGATCGGGATCCGGTGCGATGGACTCGATGGTGCCCACTTTCAAGCCACGCGGATAGACCTGATCGCCCCCTGAAGTAAGGACCTGCTCGCCCGGTTTGATTCGGGAATCTGGCGTCAGGTTATTGATCTGAATGCGCCCCGTGGCGCTTCCACGAAGGATTCCGCGAATGCGGGTAGAAGCCAGCAGGACACCCGCGCCCGAGGTCTGGTCGTTGATCAGCAATACCTGCGATGTGTGCGGAAAGACATCGCGAAGCTTGCCCACGATGCCGTCCGGCGTAATAACGGCCTGGTCAGGCTTGAGCCCATCCTTCGACCCCTTGTCGATGTAGAACACGCGAGAGAGGTCGGTACCGCTGGTCCCAATCACCTGCGCGGCAACTGTCGTTGCAACATAATGCTGCCGAAAGTCCAGAAGCGCCTGCAGCCGGTGACCCTGCATCGCGTCTTCAGCCAGCGCCGCCTGCTCCAGCCGCAGCTGCGCAATCTGGTCCTGCAGGTCGTGGTTTTGCTGCCGGGTGTGCCGCAGATCAACGTAGTTGGACCAGCCGCCGCGCACATTGCGCCCAAATCCGAGGAAAAACCGCTCGAACGGCGTAACGGCAGCTACTACCCAGTACCGAATCAGCATGACCTTGTTGCCCTCGGGAGCGCCTGACTCCACGGGCCGGCGCACCTGGATCGCAAGAGCGATTGTCTGCGCCAAAAGCACCGCTACCAGGACCAGAACGTTCTTAAATCGTGTAAAGAAGGATTCCATGCGCTGTATCTATTATCCGCGAGATCAGGCCATACGCGGAGGTAGCGGGGCTGGTGCGGGGCACTCCGAAACGCATTTTTTTTCGAATTAAGGAAGCATGCTCCTCACCGGCGACGGATAGTCAACAAATTCTGCCGAAGAGGCCTGGCTCCCGTGAGACCCTGAACCCAATCCTTCATGAGGTAAAGCAATGCTGCGTTCGTCGCTATTACTGCTGATTCTTGCCCTTCCCCAACCGAGCTCTCAGCCTTCGTCCCCGGCGACCACGCCTGACGACGCGCCCAGCTACACGACGGATGGCCAGTTGAAGACCCCGGCAAAGTACCGGGAGTGGGTCTTCCTCACTTCCGGCATCGACATGAGCTACAACCCGCAGGCCACCGCAGCCTCGCACTCCATCTTCGATAATGTCTTCGTGAATCCGTCGGCCTACAAGGCGTTTCAGGAGACAGGCAAATGGCCCGACAAGACGATGCTGGTGTTGGAGAGACGCGGCGCAGAGGGCAATAGCTCGATCAACAAGCGAGGGCACACGCAATCCGCCGACATTATGGGTTCGAGGTGCACGTGAAGGACGCATCGCTCGAGGGCGGCTGGGGCTTTTACGCCTTCGACAATGCTGTGAGTGGAAAGCTGATCAAGCGACCGGCAGACTGTTACTCCTGTCACGAGGAACATGCCGCCGTCGATACGACGTTTGTCCAGTTTTATCCGACACTGCTGGGGCTGGCCAAGACCAAAGGAACACTGAGCGCGACATATCTCAAAGAGACCGCCGCGCCCTCCTCACCCGGCAAATAACTGCTAGTAGCGCCAGCTTTTGACGTCCGCTCCTGCCGGTGCCGTTTTGATCATGTGGTCCGTCATCTGCGGCAGAACACGCTGCGCCCAATTGTTTCCGTTCTGCCGCATCGTGTACTCCACAGGACCTCCGGAATAACAGTGCGGCTCGCCGGGTCCGTACTGGAACGTCGCATCGGAGTGCGGGTTGCGCGTCTCCTCAAGCGAGTGCTGTAGCATGTGTACGGCGTTGTTAAGGAAGTAGGTATCGGCATCGCCCACAGCAAAGTGAAGCTTGCCTTCGAGCTTCGGGCCGAGCGTCGGCCAGTCGCGCGCGAGGATCGCGTTGAGGTCGTAGTGATCGTGCCAGTACGCCACAACCTTTTTGTCGATCGTGCCCGTCAGCGGGTCGATAACCTGCGCCGGGTATCCGTCGGGACCGGCAGGTGAATAGACCGCCTGCCAGATGTCCCACTGTTCGCCGGAACGGCCATGCGTCCCGATGACGTACTGGTAGCGGAAGGGACCGGCAGTATCGGCAGTAATAGTGCCGTCAGGCTTGCGCTCCGACGCAATGGGAATCTCCCCGAATGGGCCCTTGCGGACGAACGCGTTCTCGTCTCCGTAGAGATTTACATTCTGGTAGCCATGAAAGTCGACGGGATCGGGACACGCAGCATAGCTGCCGTTGTAGTTATCCGGGTAGAAGACCTGCGTCGCTGCGGCCTCCCATCCTCCAGTCGATCCGCCGTACGTCGCGCGCGCCCAGCCCTGCCCTATACCCCGATATGTCTTTTCGATATGCGGAATCAACTCATCGTTAATCGCCGAGCCATATGGGCCGACATTCGCCGAGTCCACAACGTAAGAATCGTCATAGTAGGGATTGGCATTTTGCACATAAATCACGATTACGCGTGGAAGCACACCCGCTGTCCAGTCCTGATAGAACTTGTAACCGTACTGCGCACGAACCTTCGCATTTCCCTGCAAATTCGCATCTGGCGGAGTGGTGACAAACGGCAGCGGCGCACCAAAGGCCGCATGAAAATGATCCTGGTAGACGACCAGCGGATAGCGCGCATCAGGGTGCTCGTCAAAACCATCGGGCAACAACACCCACGCACCGAGATACATATCGCGACCCCAGAACTTGCTGAGCTTATCGCTCTTGAAGCGAATGTACTTGAGCCACTTCCCTGCAGGACTTTTAGCCGCCATCTGTACCGGATCGTTGTCCGTTCCTTCAATCGCCGGAATCACCTTATCCAGCGTGAGCTTCAGCGGCGTGCTGGACTTGGGATCGACATGCATCTTTATCGGAGCGCTGTATGGATTGCCGGGCTTGCGGTTCCAGTGCTGTCCTTCGCCTTTGTCCGGCGGCAACCAGAGGGTGCGGCCATCGGCGAGATGAAACTGTTCATAGACGTTGAAGACCGCCTGCACAACATAGTCGCCCGCAGGAAGCGCCGAAAGATTCGCAATCGGATAACCGACCGATTTGCTATCGATCACAATCGGTTTGCCTGCCGCCAGATCATCGACATCCACGCCAAAACCCTGGGCAGACTCGTAATCCTCGCGAAGTGCAAAACGCGGTTCCGACGAAGGCCCGTTACCCTGTTTTGAAACCTCTTCCGATGGGCGATCGATCACGAGCACAAGGTGGCCGTGAAGAGGCTCAGTCGATGGAACGGTCATCTCAAATCGAAGCTGCGCCTGTGCAACAGTGGCGGCAGCTAGAGTAGCAGCAAGTAAAACCAATCGGCGCATTCTGGCTCCATGGGAGTTGAAGTTGTTGCAGGAAAAAGGGAGTCTCTCAATCTTACTTGCTTTGGAAGAGTAATGGCGCAAAATGAACCAGGTTGTCACGCCAGACCATCCATGTATGCATTCCCGGCGTCTCGATCTGCGTAACCGGCATGTCCTTGCTCTTGAGGAATGTAACGAATCTGCGGTTCGCATCGATCAATCCGTCCTCTGTTCCGCAGGCGATCCACAGCAGCAGAAGGTTTGCCGTCTTCGGGTCCAGCGAAGCGAGTGGACCATTCTCAAGGTTGAATTTATGTACCGCAGAACTGAAGCCGCCGATCCATGCGAACCTGTCGGTATTGGTAAGCCCAACCGAAAGGCTCTCAAGCCCACCCATCGATAGCCCAACAATGGCGCGATCTTCACGCTTGCGGGAGACGTTGTAGGCCGACTCAACCTGCGGCATCACCTCACCAAGCAACGCTTGCGAAAAGAGATTGGTGTTGTGGTCGATCGTCATCGTCTCCTGCCAGACGTTCCAGCTATGAAGAAACGCCATGTCCCCATAGCCGAGAGGCATGACAACGACCATCGGCTGAATCTTCTTCTGCGCCAACAGATTGTCGAAGATGAAATTTGCCTGCCCCACGGCCGACCAGCCCGAGGCCCCATCACTCCAGCCGTGCAACAGATATAGCACGGGGTAAGGCGTCTTTCCCTTGGGATCGTAGCCGGGCGGGGTGTAGACAAAATAGTCGCTCTGATGATTGTTCAGGCCAAGAACAGTCGCGCTCGTGTAGTTGTGATGGTGAAGGATCCCGTGTGGAACGTTCGTGTCATCCCATGGTTGGGGCGCATCTCCGGGAACGGTGAGTAAATTCGAAATATTGACGAGGTTCAGGGTAAGGTGGATATTCGCCAGGTCGAGGCGTGGTTGTCCATCCACCTCGTAATGGTAGCCATAGATCTCAGGCGCGAGCGGTGCAGTAGTCACAGTCCAGATGCCCGCTGGGTCTTTCGTCATCGGGATCGGTTTCGCCACACCTTCGAGCCCCAGTAGAACCTTTGTGGCTCCATCGTCCTTGTAACGGAAAGTGACGGTGCGGTCTGGGTGAATCTCAGTGGAAGGTGCGTAGGCAGGAACTTGTGCTGGAAGAAGCATCGAACAAGAAAAGAGAGTAACTGCAAGAGCGCCAGGAACTAAAGCTGATTTCATACGCGCCAGTGTAGCCGAGAAGGTTCCCATCGACGACCTGTTTTCAGTTAGGAAAGCATTTGTATCGCTACACCAACCCTTCGGCGACCGCATCGGCGCATAATAAAGATAATGGCTTTTCGCTCAGGTTTCGTCTCCATCATTGGCCGGCCCAACGCCGGCAAGTCCACGCTGCTCAATGCCCTGCTCGGGCAGAAGCTGGCTATCGTCACCCACAAGCCCCAGACGACGCGCACACGCATCCACGGCGTGCTCGAAGTACCGCTCAAAAAGAAGGCCAAGGGAGAGCCCGGCCATCCCGCCGCGCAGGTCATTCTCGTCGACACCCCCGGCGTCCACAAGCCCGACACGCAGCTCGACCGCCGCATGATGCAAGAGGTGCATGATGCCCTCGAATCACGCGATGCCGTTCTCTTTATCGTCGACGTGACGCACCGCCTGCCGAAGCTCTCCGAAGAAGGCGATGCCAAGGGCAAGCCCTTTACCGCCTCGCGCCGAGCCCTCTCCGCAGCCGAAGACGACTTCGCACTCTCGCTCATCAAAAAACTCGAGTGCCCCGTCATCCTCGTGCTCAACAAGATGGACGCCATCCGCAGGGAAGAGCTGCTTCCGCTGATCGCGCACTGGAGCGCACTGCATCCCTTCGCCGATGTCATTCCTATCTCTGCACGAAAGAAGGAAGGGCTCGACCTGTTGCTCGAGAAGATCGTCGGCCAGTTGAAAGAGGGCCAGCGCTATTTCCCGAAACACCAGCTCACCGATCAACCCGAGCGTTTCCTCGTAGCCGAACTCATCCGCGAAAAAATTCTGCTGCTGACCGGTGAAGAGGTTCCATACGCCACCGCCGTCGTCATCGAACGCTACGAAGAACCCGCCTCCATGAAGAAGATGAAGGACGGCAAGCTTCCCGTAACGAAGATCGCCGCGGCTATCTTTTGTGAGCGCACTGGCCAGAAGGCGATCCTCATAGGCAAACAGGGCGAGATGCTCAAGCGCATCGGCACCGCCGCCCGCAAGGACATCGAATCGCTTCTGGGCACACGCGTCTTCCTTGAACTCTTCGTCAAGGTGCAGGAAGAGTGGCGCAGCTCACGCGGCTTCGTCGAAGACCTCGACTGGCGCCGCCAGCTCGATCAAATCGCCGAAAAGCAGGCTGCAGAAGAAAAATAAAGCTGCTACACTTCAGCCCTGCCTATGACTGCCTGAATCACGTGCGACTCGCTGTAGTGCCCTTCCGGAATATTCGTCCGGTTTGCGCCTTCACGTTCTCAAGACACGATTCAGGAGAATCCATCATGTCGCTTCTACAGTGTGACGACATCCTTACGTCACGTCTCGCGCTCATCGCGATCACGCCGGAAACAGTCTGGTCCGAAAAAGCTGGGGATAAGCGTCTCGGCGAATTAATCGGCTGCACGATTCCAAAGAACTGGCCTCATATCGACTGGGAGCCGCACGTATTCGACTTTCTCCTCGCGCAGTTCGATCAGCATCCGGACCAGATCGGCTGGGGTCGCTACGTAGCGCTGCCGTTTTCAGATGGCTCGCGTACGTTGATCGGCACCGTTGGTGCTTTCACGAAATCGGCTGCTCCATACGAGGCAGAGATCGGTTATTCGCTTCTGCCGCAGTTCGAAGGCCGCGGCCTCGCAACCGAAGCCGCTAAGGCTCTGGTTGAGTTTCTTCGCCTCGACGATCGGATCACCAGCATCATCGCCCACACTTTTCCATCAATCCCCGGCTCTATCCGAGTGATGGAAAAATGTGGCATGAGCTACGACGGCGAAGGAGAAGAGACGGGAACAATACGCTATCGCATGCAACTGAGGCCCCCGAAATAGGGGGCCTCAGTATTAGGAACAGCCGCAGCGAAAACTACTCCTTCACGCTGACTCCCAGGGCCTTCATCTTCCTATAAAGATGGCTGCGTTCCAAACCCAACCCTTCCGCGGCTCGGCTCACATTCCCATGAAACTCATCGAGCTTTTTCAGAATGTAGTCGCGCTCATATGCCTCACGCGCCTCCAACAGGCTCGAAAACTCTTCGCTGCGCATGTTGACGCGTCCCGACTCCGTAAGCTTGCCCGGTCCGCGATACACCAGCATCGGCAGGTGTTTCCGGTCCACACGCTGCGTCTTCGGATTGAGAATGACCACGCGCTCCACCAGGTTTCGCAGCTCACGAACATTGCCTGGCCAGTGATACTGCTTCAACGCGGCCAGCGCATCCTCCGTCATCTCCACATTCGGCCGGCCATACTGCTTGCCGAACTGCTCCAGAAATTCCTTCACCAGCAGCGGAATGTCTTCCTTGCGATCGCGTAGCGGCGGCACAAAAAACGGAATGACGTTGAGCCGATAGAAGAGGTCTTCGCGAAAATTTCCGCGCGCAATCTCCTCTTCCAAATCCTTGTTCGTCGCGGCGATCACGCGCACATCGACGTGGACCGGATGCGACGCTCCAACCGGCAGAAACCGCTGCTCATCAAGCGTCCGCAGTACCTTCGCCTGCGTCTTCAGGCTCATATCGCCCACTTCATCGAGAAACAGCGTTCCCCCATCGGCCCGCTCAAACGTCCCACGTTTTTCAAGCGGTGTGCCCGGCCCATTCGATGGCGAAGCTCCATGACGATAACCAAACAGTTCGCTCTCGATGTAGTCCTCGGGAATTGCAGCGCAGTTCAACTCGACAAACGGCCGGTCCTTGCGCAGACTTTCGGCATGCATCGCCCGTCCAATCAGCTCCTTCCCCGTTCCGCTTTCGCCATAGATCAACACACGCCCATTGGTCGGCGCCATCAGCCTGATCTGCTGCCGCAGTGCCTTCATCGCGACGCTGGTTCCGGTCACCGTTCCCCGCACCGAAAGCTGACGGACAAACTCTTCATTATCCTCGCGCATCTGCCGCGCCTTCATCGCGTTCTTCAGCACAATCAGCGTGCGGTCGAGCGACAGCGGCTTTTCGAGAAAGTCATACGCACCCAGCTTCGTCGCCCGCACCGCAGCCTCAATCGTGCCGTGGCCGCTGATGATCACAACCTCCGGAGCGTTCGCTCCCTCAAGCGTTTTAATCTCGCCCAGCGTATCGAGACCATCCCGGTCCGGCAGCCAGATGTCCAGTAGAACAACGTCGTACGCCGCATCGCGCAGCAGTTCCATCGCCTCGGTCGCTGTGGCCGCCGTGGTGACGAGATAACCCTCTTCCCGCAGAATGCTCTCAAGCGAATCGCGAATCTCCGCTTCGTCATCAACGATCAATACATGGTTCAAACCACATCTCCGTTTCCGTTGCCGCCCGTGACTAAAACGCCCGCCTCAGAGTCGCTGTCGAGCGTCGACACCGCTTTTAGTTCAATCGTGAACTTCGCCCCCGCCGGCTCGTTCTTCTCCGCGCGAATCGTCCCCTGATGTTCCTGAATAATCTTTGCAGCAATCGCCAACCCCAGTCCCGTACCTCGCTGCTTGGTCGAGAAATACGGCAAAAACAGCCGTTCACGCATCTCGTCTGTCAGCCCCGAACCCGTATCCGCAATGCTCAGCTCGACCATTCCGTTCTCAAGCAGCGCCGTGCCAATGCGCAGTTCACGCAGCAGACTTTGCTGCATCGCCTCCGCCGCATTGTCGATCAAATTTCCAAGCGCCCGCTTCAAGGCCTCCGGATCAGCCATCACCAGTGGAAGATCGGGGCTCAGGTGCTTCACAACGCGAATCGTCTGCATCCGTCCTGCAAAGAGCGCCAGCGCATTCTCGACGATCGTATTCAGATCAGCAGGCTTCGGACGCGCCGTTGGAAACTCTGCCAGCGCGGCAAACTGATCGACCAGCCCACGCATACTCTCAACCGAACCCGTAATTACTTCGCTGCAACGCTTAATGACCGCGGGAGAAGGCGACTCAATCGAATGCTCCTCCAAGGTATGGGCCAGTCGATTGATATGCCTGTGAATCTGTTCCGCGCTAAGACTAATCGGCGTCAACGGATTCTTGATCTCATGCGCCACTCGCCGCGCCACTTCCTTCCACGCCGACTGCTTCTGCGCACGCAATAGCTCAGTCGCATTCTCCAACACCACAACATAGCCCTGATGCTCCCGTCTCATTCGTTCGGCCACGTTTGAAGTTTCGAGCAGCGCAACCGTCGCCAGCAGGTTCATCGTCCCGCCAAACCTGTCGCTAGCGATCCCCGTAACCTCAATCTCGCTCGATGCCGAACCCATCCTGTGGCTGCGTTTGATCAGCCGATCGATCACCTCCGCAACCTCCGGTGGAAACACATCCTCCATCACGCGCCCCAAAAACGGCCTCTGCCCACCGGGATCCATCATCTCGCTCAACGCCCGGTTCGTCAGCACGATACGCCGATTCGTGTCGAGCGTAGCCACGCCGTTCGGTATGGTCTCGAGCATCGTCTCCAACTCGCCGCGCCTGGCCTCCAGCGCCGCATTGGCCGCACTCAACTGCACCGTCGATTCATCCACCGCCCGTCGGCTGCCTTCAAGATCGGCAGCCATGTGGTTGAAGCTACGCACCAACTCGCCCAGCTCCTCCGTTGCACTCTCCTTGACGCGATGGCCATAGTCTCCTGCCGCAATCGCTTCCATCGCGTCAGCCAGGGCTTCCACAGGCTTCGTCACCTGCTTCGAAAGATGCAGCGCCAGCCAGCTCGACGCAAACAACGCCAGGCTGGTCATCATCAGCAACAACATGGTGTAAAGATTTCTGATCTGCCGCCGCTCGCGAAACAGCTTCCAGTAGGAATCCGCCGAAGCACGCAAACGCATCATCGTCGCGGCCATGCCATACGGCATCGGCAATCCCACCACAACAATTCCGCCGCCCTTCATCGTGGCCGTGCCCAGAGCATAGTCTGTCTGCCCCAGACTGAAGATCGGTTCGTCGCTACGCTGCGCTGCATCCAGAATTGCAGCGTCGGTAAACTCGTTACGAGTTCCGCTCTCCGCTGCATTTTTGCCGGCATCCTTTCCCTCATCATCAGAGGGCTGCTCAGGAAGCCATGGCTTTATCTGCGCCGTCGCCCCATTGGGATGCGGCATCTGAAACGCCGCGAGAACGCGCTTGTTGCGAAATACAATGGCGAATCCATTCTGCAGCGTAATCTCGCGTTGGCGCAGAACACTATAAAGCGCTTCCCTGTTTTGACGAGCAGCGCTTACAACCGGCGCATGACCTGCCTTGTGCTTCGCCGCTGGTGCTGCAGCGCTCTGCTCCACCATCTCCGGAAGGCTCGCCGCAATGGCATCAGCCTCGGCGCGAGCGTTAGCGGTGGTATACCGAGCCAGCTCCAACGCCATACGGTTGGCGTCATCGCGCATCTCCGTCACCGGCTGCGAGAACCACCGGTCGACAGCCCGATTCATCAGCCCCCAGCTGAACGCAAACATGAACGCAATCGGCAGCAGGCTTACCAGCACCGCGCCCCACAACATTCGCGTCCGCAACCGCGTACCCATCACGCGGCTGCGTTGGTCCGCATACAGCTTCAGTACATTGCGAACCAGTAACACCAGCACCGCAACAAACAGAACAAACGCAACCACCGACAAGCCGGTATACACAAAGATCTGCCCAGTCGTCGCCGGATCCAGAAAGCTTTTATTGAATGCATTGAGCGCAACAAGTCCGGCGAATAGCACTAGCAGACAGGTGCCGAGCGTTATGCTCCACAGCTTTCGCCGGTTCGTCCTGACAGCCATGCCTGCGCCCTCCTCAGTGACCCGATTATAGGCGCGGGCACCCCTCACTCAGCTATTCCACCGCCGTCCACCAGGTCCCCAATCCTTCGCCAATCGCGATTCTGCGCCGCCGCCACCGCACCGTACGTCAGCTCGCCGTTGTACGTATTCACACCTTCAGCGATCCCCTTGTCCTCGGCAATCGCCTCCTTCGCGCCCAGCCGCGCCAGCTTCAAGACATAAGGAAAGGTCGCGTTCGTCAGCGCCAGCGTAGATGTATTCGGCACCGCCGCAGGCATATTCGTCACGCAGTAATGCACAACGCCATCAACCTCATATGAAGGATTGCTGTGCGTCGTCGGATGCGCTGTCTCGATGCATCCGCCTTGGTCGATCGCGACATCCACAATCACCGCACCCTTCTTCATCTTCGAGACCATCGCCTTAGTCACAATCTTCGGCGCCGCCGCTCCCGGAATCAGTACCCCGCCGATCACCAGGTCGGCCTCGCACACCGCGCGCTCAATGTTGTAGCTGTTCGAGGCCATCGTAAACACGCGCCCGTTGAAGATGTCGTCGAGTTCGCGCAACCGGTTCAGATTCAGATCCACCAGCGTAACCTTCGCTCCCATACCCAGCGCAATCTTCGCCGCATTCGTCCCCACAATGCCACCGCCAATAATGCACACATTTCCCGGAGGCACACCCGGAACTCCACCTAGCAGCACGCCACGCCCGCCATGCTCTTTCTCCAAATACGCCGCGCCCACCTGCACGCTCATGCGTCCGGCAACCTCACTCATCGGTGTCAACAGCGGCAGCGCGCCCGTGCGGTCCCGAACCGTCTCGTACGCAATCCCCGTCACTTTATTGGTCAGCAGAGCGTCCGTCAGCTCTGTCAGCGGCGCCAGGTGCAGATAGGTAAACAGCACCAAACCCTCGCGAAAGTGCCGATATTCCTTCTCGACCGGCTCCTTTACTTTGACGACCATATCGGAAAGCCGCCAAACATCATGCGCCCCCCCTACAATCTCGGCCCCCGCTGCCTGATACTCGTCATCCGGCATCGCCGACAGCGCTCCTGCCTTCTGCTCCACCAGAACCTTATGCCCAGCCTCGACCAGCGCCTTCACGCCGGCCGGAGTTACGCCTACGCGGCTCTCGTGGTCTTTTACCTCTTTGGGAACGCCAATGATCATTTCTTCACCTGTCCTGATTTTGATTGTATCCAGAGACACAATTCCCTGTAGTCTGCGTTTATCGCACGCACCTGTGCCAAGCCGTACAATAGATTTGATCTTCTTCCCCGAGGAACGAACCAGCCGAATGTCTTCGAACAGCTTTCAGATGCGTTACTCCCGCATTCACAACATGCGGTCACTCTTCAGTCTCTTCTCAAGCGACCTTGCCATCGATCTTGGCACGGCCAACACGCTCGTCTTCGCGCACGGCAAGGGCATCATTGTTAACGAGCCTTCCATCATCGCCGTCAACAAGGTCACCAACGAGGTCGAAGCCGTCGGCAAAGAGGCCAAGGAAATGCTCGGCCGTACCCCCGGCAACATCGTCGCCATCAAGCCCATGAAAGACGGCGTCATCGCCGACTTCCGCCACACCGAAAAAATGCTCAACTACTTCATCCAGAAGGCCCACAACCGCAAGATGATGGTGCATCCCCGCATCGTCATCGGCGTGCCCTCTGAGATCACCCAGGTAGAAAAGCGCGCCGTCATGGACTCCGCCTACCGCGCCAAGGCCTCCGAAGTTCATCTCGTCGAGCAAGCCATGGTGGCCGCGATCGGCGCCGGTCTGCCTATCACCGAACCCGGCGGCAACATGGTCGTCGACATCGGCGGAGGCACCACCGACATCGCCGTCATCTCGCTCGCCGGCATCGTCTATTCGCGTTCCGTCCGCATGGCCGGCAATCAGATGGACGAGGCCGTCATGACCTACCTCAAGCGCAAATACAACCTGCTCATCGGCGAACGAACCGCCGAACAGATTAAGATTGTGCTCGGGTCGGCCTATCCGCTCGACAAGCCCATCGAGATGGAGGTCAAGGGTCGCAACCTCATCGAGGGCGTCCCCAAGACCATCACCATCGAGGACTCCGAGATCCGCGAGGCCCTCTCCGAGTGCATCGCCACCATCATC
This sequence comes from Edaphobacter sp., assembly GCA_035317185.1. Classification (GTDB taxonomy): domain Bacteria; phylum Acidobacteriota; class Terriglobia; order Terriglobales; family Acidobacteriaceae; genus Edaphobacter. The sequence goes on along the minus strand of DATHHN010000020.1, from coordinate 154,645 downwards.
AACGCCATTCGCGTCGCCCTTGAGCGCACACCGCCCGAGCTCTCCGCCGACATCTCCGACCGCGGCATCGTCCTCACCGGCGGCGGCGCGCTCATCAAGAACCTCGACAAACGCATCCGTGAAGAGACCGGTCTTCCCGTCTCCATTGCCGACGATCCCCTGGCCTCCGTCGTCCTCGGAACCGGAAAGATGCTCTCCGACTTCAAGCTGCTGAGAAAAATCTCCATCGATTAACAGAAACCCGACTAGCAAAAAGCCCTCGCCAAGAGGGCTTTCGCCTTTTGTAATCGCCACCGTTCACCATGCGCTGTCAATGAACATCTGTGTTTTCACCGTCGCTTACGACTCAGGCCACTACCGCGCCCGAATGGGACGCGGGCCGGACCATCTATATGAGTCTGGCCTGAAACCGCTGCTCACTCGCCTGGGTCACACCTTCAGACACGAAGAGATAACCGTCTCCGATTCGCACCCCGCAGAGATCAAGACCGCTTTCGCCCTATGCCGCACAATCGCAGAACGGGTCAGCGCCAATCAAAGCGAAGGGTATCTCCCCATTTTGCTTTCAGGTAACTGCAACGCAGCGGTCGGTGCTATAAGCGGTTGCGGGAGCCAAAATACCGGTGTTATCTGGCTCGATGCTCACGGCGAATCCACCACACCCGACACCACCAGTTCGGGATTTCTGGACGGCATGGGCATCAGTGTCCTTACCGGCCAGAGCTGGCGCAAACTGGCATTTACCATTCCAGGTTTCAGCCCGGTCCCGGGCGAGCGCATCCTGCTTGTGGGCTCTCGCGATCTCGAAACTGATGAAATCGAGCTTTTGAATCGTGTAGGCGTCACCCGAATAGTCGGAATTGAGGATCAGGGATCGTCGGTGGCGTCATTTGCCCATAAGGTTGACGGCGTTTATTTGCATCTCGATCTGGATGTGCTCGACCCCAGCGAAGCAATTGCAAACCAGTGGACACCAACCGGAGGATTGACCATCGAAGCCGTCAAGCAAATCGTGAAATCGATTCAAAGGAACACGAGAATCAAGGGCTTCGGTATTGCTTCGTACGACCCTGAAGTGGACCGCGATGGCCGAGCACTCAGTGCTGCCTTGGCCATATTCGAGTTGCTGCTCGCTCCCACAATCTGAGCAGTTGACGGTTTGCGCTAGCCGCCATCCCGTAGAAATCCGCTTCTATCGTTGCTCTTGTTTTATATCCCATTCCTTGGACAACAATGATCCTCGAAGTCGCCATCCTGAACGTAATCCCTGGATTCGAAGATGAGTTTGAGGCCGCCTCCAACAAGCCTCCGCCATCATCTCCGCAATGCAAGGCTACGGTTCTCACCAGATTCGCCGGTGCATCGAGCATCGCAACCGGTACATCCTGCTCGTGGAGTGGCAAACACTCGAAGACCATACCATCGGCTTCCGCGAATCCCCTGCCTATCAGCAATGGAAGCAACTACTCCATCATTTTTATGCTCCCTTCCCCCAGGTCGAGCACTATGAAAATCCCCTTTGAGCGCGAAATCTGAAACCAGAATTTCCTTGCGTTTCAAACGCGCACAGCATGTAATCAGGCGCTCGGGGGCCTTTTAATCAATCTGCTGGAGGTATTCGTGTGTCAATCGCCCATGAAGAAGCCGCGGTGTCGCTTCAAGCGAACACCGTCAATGCCCGACAGAAATTACTACCTGCCAATAGTTCTGTAAGCCCCGCCCTAACTAGGCGTTTATCCAGAAAACTGCACTTAATAGTTGGGATATCCGCCTGCCTTACCTCCATCAGCCTCGCTGCCCAAACCATGGTGCCGTGGCTCACCCGCTCCGCCGACAACTCCAGAAGCGGGTGGAATCAGCACGAGACTGTACTCACGCAGGCATCCGTCGGGACGAAAGGCATCGTCCGAGCCACTATCATTCCACTCACCGGCGATGCGCGTGGAATGGAAGCGCAGCCGCTCATCCTGCCAAACGTAAAAACGGGACGAGGAACTCGCGATGTGATGATTCTGCCGTCAATGGCGAACGTCGTACGCGGCGTTGACGCACACGACGGCTCCGGCATCTGGCAGGTCACGCTGGGAACACCTGTAACCGGATCGAGAAACATCGACTCGAAGCTGATCAACGACCACTGGGGCTGTCTATCCACCGGCGTAATCGATCCCGATAATCAGCGTCTCTATCAGGTTTGCTGGGTTTCGCCGGACCAATCCGGCAATCCGCAGACTGCCCGCTACTACATGTTCGTACTCAATGTCGCCGATGGAACCCAGGTCGTTGCGCCCGTGATGATTCAGGGCAAGAGCGGCACGCAGGACTACAACGCCTCCATGCGCAAGCAGCGATCGTCCCTGGTCGAAACCAACATAGGCGGAGTTAAGACCGTCTTCGGCTGCTCGGGAACAGTCTATGAAACATCCACGGGTGCCGCCGGCTACTGCTTTGCATTCGATGTAGCCAGCAACAAACTCAGCACCATCCTTGCACTGACTGCAGGCGAAGGAGCCGGCGTCTGGATGGCCGGTCAAGGCGCAGCCGCGGACCCGCAAGGCAATCTTTACGTCATCACTGGAAACGGCGACTTCGATGCTGTCAGTCAATGGGGCGAGTCATTCCTGAAGCTGAAGTACACCCCTCCTTCCGGAGCAACGCCTGCCAGCCTGAAAGTTGTCGACCACTGGACACCCTGGACCGATCTCGTCCGCGCAGGCCAACAGCGGATGCCAGACATGAAGTTGGCCGGAGTCAGCGCTCCAACCGAAGCCGCCAGACCTGTCGGCGGCGGCATGAACATCTCGCTCAAAGGCGCAAGGCTGGTTTCATCAATCAACGACCAGGGCACTCCGGTCCTCCTCGTCTACCCCAATATGGCTACCGGCAACTGGTCCGATGAAGATTGGGGATCGGCCGGTCCCGCCTGCATCTTTCCAATCGGCGTTTGCGTCGCCGCCGGAAAGGACGGCATCGGCTATCCAATCAAGACGGCGAACATGGGCGGCACCACTCCTGCCGATCTCGCCAATCCCAAGGTGAACTGCGCCAAACTCGCCAGCACTCCCGTCTGGCTCACCATGAGTCCCGGACCCGTCGACCCCTGCCCAACCGACCCCACCACATTGAACTTCTTCCCCTGGGGCGACACCGCGCATCTCCATATGACGCCCGTCCAGTACAACGATCCCGTACTGAAATCGTGGACGATCTTTGTCTGGGGCGAGAACGCGCAGCTGCATAAATGGGCCGTAAGTCCGACCGGAACTTTATCCTATGTTGCTCAAAGCCACGAATACGCGAGCGCAGAAGTTATGCGCGGCGACCCCACGGAACCAACAGGTGGAATGCCCGGTGGCTTTTGTTCCGGATCGAGCAACGGAGCCGACCCCAACTCAGCTCTCCTCGTCTGCACCATCCCCTACGGCGATGCCAATGCTCACATCGTGAGCGGACGCATGCTCGTCTACGATCCCGTGCATCTGGCTGACGACGGATCGTTGAGAGTTCTGTGGGACTCGCAACGCTGGGGCATCCAATTCCTGTACAACAAATTCGATCCGCCGGTGATCGATGGTGGCCAAATCTACGTGCCCAACTATAACGGTGGCGTCGATGTCTACCACCTGACTCAATAGCAAACTCTCAGGCGCTAAGCCCAGCCGATTCAGATGATTACAAAATTAATTCTCGAATTTACCGTAAAAATGCCATGTCAAGTCCCTGATCAAGATAACTCCATGTATATCAATAATATCCCTATTGCAAAGGAGTTATCTCCAATCCACTACAATTGAACTAGAGATCGAAAAAGCCCTGGATTATTCTGGGGCTTTCTTATTAGCCCATAAACCCTTTAGAAAGAGGATTTTACCCGTAACCCTTTTAGAAAGACGATTTTACAAGAATAAAATATCGTAAACTATTGATTATAAATAGCTTTTAAGGTTGATACCTGGGGGGAGCCCTCACCCCTGCGTGGGCAAATGCACCAGGCTCACCCGGATACGGTCGATGCGGCGGTCTGTACTGGCCAGAACCTCCAGGCGCAGACCATCCTCCTCGACAACCTCACCCGGCAGAGGAATATGGCCAGCAATCTCCGATACAAGACCACCGAGCGTCGTGGACTCATAGCTCCCAGAGAGATGCAGCGCAACCGGCTCCTCCCGAACGTCGTACTCCTCAGGCGAATCAGCCGGATGCGGCTCACCCTCGTCGGCGGTGCGGTGGCCTGATGGCGCGATCTGTTCGGCAAACAGATCGCGCAACCGAGAGATCTCGAAGCTGCCCGAGACCACATAGGCTCCATTCGGCTCGCGCACCGGAGCGTCGTCCGCCTCGGCCTCCTCATGCTCATCGGCGATGTTGCCCACGATGGCTTCGAGCAGGTCCTCGATGGTAACCAACCCGGCAACACTGCCGTACTCGTCGATAACCAGGCGCATATGCTGCTTCTCGCGCTGCATCTCGCGCAGCAGCTCGGCGACCTTCTTCATCTCCGGCACAAAGGCCGCCGGACGCTGTATCTGCGCCACTGTCCGCGTGCTCGCGTCGGTGTCGAGCACCTGCAGAAGATCGTGCGCAAACGCGATGCCTGTAATGCTGTCCAGTGAGGTCGAATACACCGGCACCCGCGAAAAGACGCGTTTATTGATCTGCGCCGTAAACTCGCGCAAGCTCATCGTTCCCGGAACCGCGAATATCTCCGGTCGCGGAGTCATCACCTCTCGCACCACCTTGTCGCCGAACTCGACGACCGAACGAACGAGCTCCCGATCCGATTCTTCGAGAATGCCCTCTTCCTCGCCGGCTTCGAGCAGAGCATCCATCGCCTCGGAAGGATGCTCTTCCTCCTCGGTATCTTCAGGCTCTGCAAGCGCCGCAATCGAGAGAAGAAGCTGCAGCAGCATCGTGATCGGAAGAATGAGATAGAACAGAATCTGGATCAGCAGGCGAATCCTCGCGATCCAAAGGCCGCGAGTACGCGTGAACAGGATCTGCGGCAACAACCGATCGAAGATGAGCACCAGCAGAATTAGCTCGAAGGCCGCGCGAATGATCTCCGATGTGCTAGGTGTTCGAGCCAGCGAAGGCAGCAAGCTTGTCTGTGTGTAAAGCCGCAGACCAAAGAACAGCGCAATCGCAGCCACCGTAAGCTGACGCAGAACCGAAGCCGAAAGAGCGATCGACTCGCGTCCCAACCGAAGCCGAGGTTCAACGACCTCTTCCCACGCGTCGATGTTGTCCTGGTACTCGCGAGCCAGAAACTTGCCCATCTCCGAGTACACGCGATCGACGTAAGCAGCCAGCGCCAGAACCGCCAGCAGCACAAACAGCGTAACGAAGTATCCGAGACTCATGCTGTCCGCCTGCGTTTGAGCGAGCCGCGTTGTTTGGGCTGAGACACGCGCTCGATCAGACTATTGGACAAGCCAAGTTCGACCCGAAGCTCAGCCTCACGAGCAGCCATCTCGCCCTCATCGGTCTCGTGGTCGAGCCCGGAGAGATGGAGCAGACCATGAAGCAGCAATATCCGAACCTCGTCGCGCAGCGAGTGACCGTAAGCAGCAGCCTGCCGACTCGCAGTCTCGAGCGAGATGGCAAGATCTCCTGCGTGATCGCCGGCAATCTCGTCAGGAGAAGGAAAGCTGAGAACGTCAGTAGCCTTGTTCTTGCCCCGAAAGGTCTTGTTCAAGCGGCGCAGCGTTGGATCATCGGCCAGCAGAACATCCACATCGCCCTCAAGATCAACTGCAGCGCGGGCGCGGTTGAGGAAGCGTGTCAGGCCTGACTTTGACAGCGAGGATAAGGAAAGACTACTTGGGGGTTCGATGGTGATCATCGGAGAGACGTCAACAGAGGGCTAGAAACGCCCTCTGTTGATGATGGTATCTCATATTGCTCGTTTATTGAGGTTTCGGTATGGTTTTGGCCGGTGAAACCGGAGCGATTGCCGGATCGGGCAGTTGAGCGTCCCCAAGTGTGAGCGGAAGCTGCTGTTGAGCGCGACCATAACTGTCGTAGGCACGGACGATGCGCTGAACGAGATGGTGGCGCACAACGTCGACGTCTTCGAAGTGGCAGAAGCGGATGCCTTCGACACCATCGAGGACGTGCAGGGCTTCGAGCAGACCTGACTTCTTCGGATTGGGAAGATCGGTCTGTGTAAGGTCGCCGGTGATGACGGCCTTGGAGTTGTTGCCGAGCCGGGTGACAAACATCTTCATCTGCTCGGTGGTTGTGTTCTGGGCTTCATCCATGATGATGAAGGCGTCGGAGAGCGTGCGCCCGCGCATGAAGGCCAGTGGAGCGACTTCGATGACGTTGCTCTCGAGCATCTTGTCGACCTTCTGCGGGTCAAGGAGATCGTAGAGCGCGTCGTACAGCGGACGAAGATAGGGGTCGACCTTCTCCTGCAGACTGCCAGGGAGGAAGCCGAGACGCTCGCCAGCTTCGACTGCGGGACGGACAAGGATGATGCGGCTGACCTTCTTCGCCATCAGGGCGGAGACTGCCATCGCAACGGCAAGGTAGGTCTTGCCTGTTCCGGCCGGGCCGAGGCCGAAGACCATGTCGGACTGCTCGATGGATTCGACGTACTTGCGCTGGTTGGGCGAGCGAGGCTGAACCATGCGCTTGACGCCGGCGGAGCGCTGCTTGCCGGATTCGACGAGCGAGCGAAGGCTTACAGCTGGATCGGCGACGACCAGCTTGAGCATGCCGTTGAGCTCGCCGTTGTTGAGGGTGATGCCGGATTTACGGAGGTAGTCGAACTCGGTGAAGACTCGCTCTACGCGGGCTATGCTTTCGGAGTCTCCAGTGACGTGGATGGCATCGGAGCGGAGATCGATCGTGACGTGAAGACCGTCTTCGAGGAGGCGAAGGTTTTCGTCGTGGGTCCCGTACAGGGGCTCAATACCAGGGGTGATTTCCAGGGATTTTTTGATCAAGTAGTGTGCTGACCTCCGTCAGGCGGATCTGGGTTTAGCTGCTTATTAGACACGGAAGAGGATGGATGGGATGCAGGGAGCCGCAGAGAGCGAGGGGCGCGTGGAGTGCGCTTGCTTGCTGCGACCGGGATGGCTGAGGTTGCCAAAGTGTCGAAGATGGGCACAGAGTAGAACTTGCAGCAGGGCGCGTCAAGGGGCAAATCGTGAATTGTTGTGATGGCCGGGAATCTCTGCTGGATCATCATGGAATTACCTTTCTTAGAGTGAAGTTGCGGAGACTGTGGTTGACCCCGAGGCCGGAGTTCCGTAGACTTAGATATTGCAGGGATTGCGGCAGGCTGTGATTTGGCTGGCCTGTTAGCCTGCATCCCATTTCCCCGACACCTTGATGCGGGTTTAGAGAAGAGAGTTTATGGCAAATCATGTTTCCTCGTTGAAGCGCGCACGTCAGACCGAGACCAAGACCGCGGTAAACCGCGCCAACAAGAGCAAGCTGCGTGGCACGCTGCGCTCGCTGCGTGAGGCAATTGCAGCAGGCGATGCGAAGACCCTTGGCGCAGCGTACAGCGCGACCGTTTCGGTTCTCGACAAGAGCGTCCAGAAGGGCATTTTGCACAAGAACACCGCCAGCCGCTACAAGAGCCGTTTGAATGCTCGCGTTAAGGCTGTTGCCGTAAAGAAGGTCGCTTAGTTTTTAGCGGCTTCTGAAGGTCGAGATTGAGAATGGGCTGGCTCGGATACATCGGGCCAGCCTTTCCTTATCTGATCTATTCTCAATTTTCCAGTACCCCCTTCCCCCTATCGATTTTGCAAACTCCTTTGAATCAATGGTTTAGTCCGTGTAAAGTTTGCAAAATATTCATTCTAAATGGTTTACGGGTAAAATAGTCTTTCTAAATGGTTTAAGAGTTTAATAGCAAAAGCCCCGGTTATTGGCCGGGGTTTTTTGTTGTCTCTAGTTCAATTATAGAGGATTGGAGATAACTCTTTCGCAATAGAGATGTCATTGATTCCAGATGGTTTAGTAGAGAACAGGACTTGACAAGGGATTTTACTGGTAAATTTGGGGATATTCGATGTAAGTGATTGATTTTATTTGATTAATGATGACCTGGTGAGAAGAGACCAACGGCAAAAGCAAGGACAGAAACAGATCCTACGGGATGACAAACAAAAGGACAGGCAACGGCAACAGCAAGGACAACGGCAACAGCAAGGACAACGGCAACAAGCAAGGACAACGGCAACAAGCAACAGCCAATAGCAACGGGAGCGGCTACGACGATGCTGATGCGGGGTTCTGGTTGTTTATTGGGGTTGGGTGGTCGGTTGATTTGGCGGTGGGTCGGATGGGGCGTTGTAGAGAGTGGGGGCCTTGCGATAGGGTTCGGGTTGATTGGGGTCAGTATCGCCGGATGAGGGTGCGGGAGCCGATTTCGGCGGGTTGGAGGCTGGATTGGTTGTCGTACTTTGCCCGGGGGCGTTCGCATCATTTGTGGGGCTAGACGGTGGCGGAGCTTGAGGTTGCGGGGCGGAAGCGGGGGCCGGTGTGGGTGGTTCGGAGACGGATTCGGTGGCGGGAGATGTGTTGGTTGTCGATGTGGTGAAGCTGATTGGAGCGTCGTTGGTTGGAGGAGCGGAGGCCTGGGCTTGTTTGACTGCTTCCTTCTCCGGGTTGGTGAGGGGAGGAAGATGGTAGACCTCAATGGCATCGCCGTGGACGATGGCGAGATCCATTCCGTCGGGAGACAGGGAAAAATTTTGCCCGGAGCGCTGGACTGGAAGGGCATCAACATGGAGGATCTGCTTGCCGCTGTCGGTCTGGTAGACCACGATGCTTTGGCCTCCGATCAGCTCGGGGATAAGCATGTCGGATTGAGCGTGAGAGATAAGGCGGCTGAGGGCAAACCTGCCGCTGGAGGGGGCGAAGACGAAGGAGGGCGCGAAGTAGGAGTCGAGGACTGTTTGCTGCCACATCTGTTCGCCACGCATGTTGAAGCCGCTGATGACCTGGAAGTTGTTGGTGCCGTGGCATCCGAAGGCAATAAACTCGCTGCGGCTGACGAAGATGGGGACGGGCCGGCAGGAGGAGTCGAATGGCGAGAGCTCGCTGGTTTTTCCGGAGTAGGAGTTGAAGTCGAAGGCCCAGTGGGAGCGGCCCTGATCGATGATGGCGAGGTAGCCCTCAGCCGTAGCGGGGATTCGGCCTAAGGCGCGGGCGCGAGAGGAACCGGCGACGCGAACGCCGATCTCGTCCGATGAGCTGGAGAGATTGAAGAGACGGAAGAGATTGATCTGGACGGATGTGGGATCGGCTTCGTGCGGGGTAGGTGGACCTGAACTAAAGACGGATGGAAGCGAGGCAGGGTCCGGCTCCTGACGCTTGATGGTTTCAAGGATCATCAGGTCGGCTTCGGGAGACAGGATTACGGCGCCGATGCGGCGGTCGGTAGTGAGGAAGGGGCGCTCACGGAAGGGCTCGGGGGTGGAGAGATTGGCGACAGGGGCGAAGGTGGTGAGGGTGTCGCGGACACGAAGGAGGAAGCGTCCGTGGCCGAGGCTCCAGAGATATTGACCGCGGTCGTGGAGCCGCCACTGGGTGCGGCCAAGGACGTGGCCAGAGGGAAGTTCGAGGAGGACGGCTTCGACGTAGCGGTCCTGGTCTTCGGGGGGCTCGTCGGGGAGACGCTTGAGGAGCCGATGGGTGCTGTAGGTGAGGAGAAGGTGTTTGTCGTCGACGTAGTGGAGCGTATACATGGAGCTGCCGGCAAGCAGGAATTGGGCGGAGAGGTTCTGGAAGCCGATTGGTTCCAACGGGATACGAAGCGCGGGGTCGGGATTGCGGGCGGCCAGAAGAGGAGTGGAGAGGGCGACAAAAAGCGCGAGGAAGCAGATGGGAGTCCGGGGCCTGAACTTTGCGGCAATGGAAGCGGGAACCGGCATAGCTGATTGCGCGTATCTGGCTCTTTGCAGAGCGTACCAATACTGTTTCACAGACGCGTGAAGCTCGCCAATGGATGCTGGCGGCAGTCTGATGATTAGGACTCGTCTAACGTGTGACAGGTGATACAAAGACTGAGGAACCGATAGCAATCAGGAGATTTGCATGTTGAAAGAATGTATGGGAGTGGCGCGAGCCGGGCTTGGCGTAGCAATTGCGCTGGCAACGGCGAGCGTCTGCAACGTTGGATTGGCACAGCAGGGCCAGGCGGCCTCGGGCGATAGCAAAGGGAAGCAGGTCTATCTGCCGATTCCGGGGTTCGATAAGACCTCGCTGGACACGGCGGTCGACCCATGCAACGACTTCTACAAGTTTGCTTGCGGGAAGTTTGAGGGGAACCACCCGATTCCGGCAGACCAGGCTGGCGTCGACCAGTTTTATGCGCTTTACAACGTAAATACACAATCGCTGAGCGGAATTCTGGATAAGGCCGCGACCGGTGGGGCAGGACGGTCGGCCGATGAGCAGAAGATTGGCGACTACTACAAAGCCTGCATGGACACGGACGCGATTGAAGCGAAGGGGCTGACCCCGGTGCAGCCGCTGCTGGATGAGATCGATGCGGTGAATAACAAGAAACAGCTTCCGGCGTTGATTGGAAAGCTGCAGCGGATGGGCATCGATGTGTTCTTCGGCTATGGGGAACAACAGGACTTCAAGGATGCGAGCAAGCAGATTGCGTTTGTCGACCAGGCTGGGCTGGGTTTGCCGGAGCGGGACTACTATCTGCGGACGGGCGCGAAGGATGAGACGCTGCGGAAACAGTATGTCGAGCATGTGACGAAGATGTTGACGCTGGCTGGGATGGCTCCGGAGAAGGCGGCGCAGGAGGCCACCAGCATTATGACTTTTGAGACGGCGCTGGCGAAGGCTTCGATGCCGGTGACGGAGCGGCGCGATCCGGAGAAGACGTATCATCTGCAGCCGATTGCTACGTTTGAGGGGGAGATTCCGGGGGTTGCGTTTGGTGATTTTCAGGATGCGATGCACTCGCCGCGCGTGACGGAACTGAATAACGCTAATCCTGAGTTCTTCCCTGCCCTGATGAAGGAGATTCGCGGAGCCGATCTGGAGACGCTGAAGGCTTATATGCGCTACCACGTTCTGACGACGACGGCGGGCCGATTGCCGAAGCGGTTCGATGCGGAGAACTTCGACTTCTACGGGCGCAAGCTATATGGGCAGCCGGAGCAGGCGGCGCGTTGGAAGCGGTGCTCGAATGCAGTGAACGGCGCGTTGGGTGAGGCGCTGGGCAAGGTTTATGTCGAGCAGTACTTTGCTGGAGATAGCAAGGCGAAGATGCTGGAGATGGTGCACGACATTGAAGCGGCGATGGAGCACGATATCGATCAGCTGGACTGGATGTCGGCGGAGACGAAGGTTCGCGCCAAGGAGAAGCTGCATGCGGTAGCGAACAAGATCGGGTATCCGGAGAAGTGGAGAGATTACTCGAAGCTGGAGGTGAAGGCTGACGATGCGCTGGGCAATACACTGCGGGCGAATGGGTTTGAGAACGATCGGCAGTTGAACAAGATTGGCAAGCCGGTGGACCACAGCGAGTGGGGCATGACGCCGCCTACCGTGAATGCTTATTACGATCCGAGCATGAATGACATCAATTTTCCGGCGGGGATTCTGCAGCCGTCGTTCTATGACCCAAAGCAGGATGATGCGGTGAACTATGGCCACATCGGCGCGGTGATTGGGCATGAGCTGACGCATGGCTTCGATGATGAGGGTAAGAAGTTCGACGCGAAGGGAAACCTGAGCGACTGGTGGACGCCAGAGGATACGAAGAAGTTCGAGAGCCGGACGGATTGCCTGGTGAAGGAGTATGGCGGGTTCACCGCGGTTGACGATGTGAAGGTGAATGGAAAGCTGACGCTGGGTGAGAACACGGCGGATAACGGCGGGCTGGTGCTGGCGTACATGGCTTATTTGGAGCGGGCGAAGGTGAACAAGGTTGATCTGTCGAAGAAGATCGACGGGTTTACACCGGCGCAGCGGTTCTACATCGGCTTCGCGCAGAACTGGTGCGAGAACTCGCGGCCAGAGAGTATACGGGCGCAGGTATTGACTGATCCGCACTCGCCGGACCACTTCCGTGCGAATGGCGCGATTGTGAATCAGCCGGGATTTGCGGCGGCGTTCGGATGCAAGAAGGGCTCGCCGATGGTTCCTGCGGAGAGCTGCAGGGTCTGGTAAAAACTGTCGACTTCGTGACGAGCGGGCGTGGCTTCGGCTGCGCCCGCTTTGTTTTGTGCGAGAGTGGAAGTATGGCCGGTTTGGAGAAGAGACGAGCGCTGGGCTTCGCTGCGTGTGCGCTGGCGGGTTCGCTGTGGGGGTGCGGATTCTTCTTCGGGAAGATTGCACTGGCGGAGATGGGCTTTCCGTTCATGGTGCTGTACCGGTTTTTGTTTGCGATGGTGCCGCTGCTGCCGCTGCTGCTGACACATCGGCCGGGGTTGAATCGCAGGGAGTGGGGAGTGCTGGTTGCGGCTTCGTTTCTGGGTGTGCCGCTGCAGTTTCTGATCCAGTTCCATGGGCTGTCACTGACGACGGTGAGCCATGCCTCGCTGATGGTGGGGACGATGCCGGTGATTCTGGCGGTGGGGGCTACGCTGTTTGCGCATGAGCGGATGGATGCGGTGGGCTGGGTGGCGCTGGCGGCTTCGACGACGGGGGCTGCGCTGATTGCAGCGGGTGGCAGACATCGTGCAGGAGCGGGTGAGGCGACGCTAGCGGGGGATCTGCTGGTGGTGTTGTCGCTGGGGATTGCGCTGTTCTGGATTCTGTTCAATAAGCGGCTGATGGAACGGCACTCCCCTATTGTGGTGACGGCGTATGGGTTGTTGATTGGAACGTTGATGCTGGGGGTTTGGGTTCCGGTTTGGTATGGAGTGCCGCCGGTGGCGGGTGTGTCGCTGAAGGCGTGGCTGGCGTTGGCGGCGAGTGGCGTGCTGTGTACGGCGGCGACTACGCTGCTGTGGAACTGGGGGATGACGCAGGTTCCGGCGTCGCAGGCGGGTGTGCTGCTGAATATGGAACCGCTGATCGGGAGCTTGCTGGGTGTGTTTGTTCTGGGGGAGCGGCTGGGGCCGAGTGCGTGGATTGGCGGGGGGCTGATTCTTACGGCGGCGGTGACGCTGACGACGCGGTCGGAGACTCGTGTGCGAGAACAGATGCCAGTGACGTAAGTGCTCGCGGCGCAGGATCAAACAACCGCAGGCCCTTCGACTCCGCAACTCGCAGACGCGCGAGTTGCTCCGCTCAGGATGGCACTTCTATTTTTCGACCATCATTTTATTTTCGACCGTCTTATTTCGATTATCCGGCTGCGATCATCCATCCAGAATCGCTCTAGACTGAAAAGGTGCGGTTGCTGACGAGATGGGCGGGGGGTTTGCGGAAGCTGCATTGGACGCGAGGGCTCCGTGCAGGTGTGGCCGTGGCAGCGGCGATGGTGGTGTGCCATCTGCTGGGCAGGCCGATGGGATGGGCGGCGCTGGGTGGATTCGAGACGATCCTTGTTGATAACGGTGGGCCTTACCGCAGCCGATTGACGACGATGCTTACGGTGCTGGTGGGCGGGGCTCTGGCCTGTGTAGTGGGTGCCCTGGTGCCTGGGGCGTTGTGGGCGGCGGTTGCGGTGACGGCGCTGTTTTGTTTTGCGGTGACGTTTGCGCGGGTGATCTCGCAGCCGATGGCATCGACGAGCGTGATTGTGTTGGTGATCTACTTTGCGGGGCTTGGCGGATCTGCGCATACGTGGAAGGGCGCGCTGGGGAATGCGGCAGCTTATCTGCTGGGTGGTGCGTGGGCGGCGGTGTTGAGCCTGGGGCTGTGGCCGCTGGATCCGTTTCGTCCGGCGCGGCAGGCAGTGGCGGAGTGCTATGCGATGCTGGCGGAGTTTACAGCAGGGGTGCAGGCGGCGGCTCCGCGTGGTGAGTTACGCGAGGCGCAAAGACTGCGAATCCATGAACTGCAGCGAGCGATGCGACTGAAGATGGAGGCGGCGCGGAGTGCCGTGGGGACGACGGGGGCGAGGGCAACGGCACGGACGGTGCGGGCGCGGAGTTTGACGGTGCTGCTGGAGACCGCTGACATGCTCTTTGCCGAGACGATACGGTGGACTGAACTGGCGGAAGGCGCGGGGGATGCGGCTTCGCAACGAATACTGGCCGAGGCGATGCGGTGGTTGAGCGGAGCAGAGTATGTGATTGCGGAGGGGCTGCGAAATAAGCCGGTGGATGGAGGAGCTTCGTTTGCGCCGGAGGGGTCGCACTCGCTGGAGCATGTGCGGAGGCGGGGACGTCCGGCGGTACTGGAACGGCGGGAGATGCCTGCGGGCTCGCTGATGGCGCACCTTGCGGCGGAGGAGCGGGATGCGCTGCAGAATATCGAGATTGCATTTGAGTCGGTGAGGGCGGTCTGGAGCGGGGTGGAGTTTCGAGGCGCGGCGGAGAGGTGGACGGCGGTTGCGCAGCGAAGCGATGGTGGGGCGAGTGAGAGACGCTGGGTGGATGCACTGCGGGCGAACTGGACGGTGCGGTCGGTGATGATGCGACATGCGCTGCGGGTGGGTGTGGTGGCGGGCGTGGATATTGTGTTGATACGGACGATGAATGTGACGCATGGGTTCTGGCTGGCGATGACTTCGATTATTGTGCTGCAGCCTTATGGGTCGGGTACGTTGCGAAGGAGTGCGCAGCGTGTGGGCGGAACGATTGCCGGGGGCGTGCTTGCGGCGCTGCTGGCGGCGGGGGTCCATACCGAGGCGGGTGTGGTGTCGGTGATTACGGTGACGTCGGTGCTGACGCTGGCGACGTATGCGGTGGACTATGCGTGGTACTGCTTTTTTCTGACTCCTACGTTCGTACTGATGAGCTTGCCGCATCTGCGGGATTGGCACTATGCCGGAGTGCGGATGGGGACGACGGTGCTGGGCGCGCTGGTGTCGGTGCTGGCGATGCGGGTATTGTGGCCGGAGCGCGAACAGATTGAACTGGGGCGGCTGCTTGGACGGGGAGCGGCTGCGGCTGCAGCTTATGTACGGGCGATGATGCAGTTCTGGTCTGCGAGTGAGGCGGAGCGAGTTGTGGCGGAGCGGGAGGTGCTGGCATCAGCGAGGCGGAGGTGCGGGCTCACGATCAACGATGCGGAGGAGACGCTGGACAGATTGATGCTGGAACCCAGGGTGGGACGGGCGAGCCGGTGGGAGGAGGCGCTGACGTTTGTGACGTATCTGCGGCGGTTGACGCGGGTGGTGACGACGCTGGCGGTGGTGGGAGCGGGTGGGGCAGTGGCGGTCGAGAGGATGGCGGCTGTGGTGTCGAGGTTGGATGGGTTGAGTGCGGTGTTGCTGGAAGGGGCGGCTCTGCGGCAGGCTGAGAGTGATACGGCGATGGCAGCGGTTGATGCGGAAAGCGTGGGAGAGCAGCTGATGCGACGGATAGAACGGCAGGTTGGAGTACTGGAGAGAACGACGGCGGAGTTGATGGCGAAGGGTGGGTTCGCGCCTTCGTCGTGATATTCTCCGGCCATCATGAAAAAGTTTGAGATGGTTTTTCTGGCGGCGGCTGGTGTGTGTTTTGTGACGATGGCTTCGGCCCAGACTCCGGCGACGGGGCCGACGATGGCTCCGGTTGAGGCAACGATGGTGAAGGCTGTCGATGGAGAGACGCCGGGTGCTATTGCGCTGCTGGAGAAGATTGTGGATATCAACAGCGGGACGATGAATCTGCCTGGAGTGGTGGCGGTGAAGGATGTGGTGGCTCCACAGATTGAGGCGCTGGGCTTCAAGGTGCTGTGGACGCCGATGCAGAGTACGGTTGGACGGGCCGGGGATCTGGTCGCGGAGCATCCTTGCCCGGCGGGAACGAGGAAGTGTGGGAAACGACTGCTGTTGATTGGGCATATGGATACAGTGTTTGAGCCGAGCAGCAATTTTCAGAAGTACTCGATTGTGCCGGAGACGAATGGCAATGTGGCGACGGGGCCGGGCGTGAATGACATGAAGGGCGGCCTGGTAGTGATGCTGACGGCGTTGAAGGCGATGAAAGCGGCTGGGACGCTGGACAACGCCGAGATCACGATTGTGCTGAGCGGCGATGAAGAACGGCATGGGGAGCCGACGAGCCTGAGCCGGGAGAGAATGATCGCCGCTGGGAAGCGGAGTGATGTGGCGCTGGAGTTTGAGAACAGCTCGAGGATCGATGGGAAGGACATGGTGCGGATTGCGCGGCGGAGCTCGATTACATGGGATCTCGAGACGTCGGGGTTGAGCGGGCATTCGTCGCAGATCTTTCGGGATACCTATGGTTATGGGGCGATCTATGAGCTGGCGAGGATACTGGATGCGTTTCGGAAGGAGCTGCCGGAAGCGGGGCTGACGTTCAATGTGGGACTGATGCTGGGGGGAGCGACGGCGAAGATGAATGAGGCCAAGACTGGTGGAGATGCCACAGGGAAGAGCAATGTGATTCCGCCGGTTGCGCTGGCCAATGGGGATATACGGACTCTGAGCAACGAGCAGACAGAGCGGGTTGAGGCGAAGATGCGGAAGATTGTGGCGGACCATTTGCCGAAGACCGGAGCGACGATTCAGTTTTCGGAGGGGTACCCGGCTATGGCTCCAACGGAGGCTTCGCGGGCGCTGGTGGGTCAGTTGAATGAAGTGAATGCGGCGCTGGGTTTGAAGGAGCAGGAGGTGATGGATCCTATGCTTGGGGGTGCGGGGGATATCGCTTTTGTGGCGCCTTATGTTCCGGGATTGGTGGGGACGGGGGCGATGGGCGATGGGGCTCATGCGGAGGGCGAGACGGTTTATCTAGACTCGATACCTACGCAGGCTAAGCGGATGGCGGTGTTGATGTATCGGTTGTCGAAGAGTAATTAGCGGCTTTTTAGAACAGACAACAGCAACGGCAAGAGATTAGTCGTTACGGCTTCGCCTTCACTCCGGCCTTCGGCAGAGCGGTAGCCGCTTCGCGGTGGCGATTAGACGCGGGGCTAAAGCCCCGCTCTACCTTAGAAGCAAAGGCAACAATAAGAACAACCGCAACGGCAGAAGCAAAAATGCGGGGTTCTTCGCTGTGCTCAGAATGACAAGCAAAAACAACGACGATAACAGCAACTACAACTGCAGATACATACAGGATGACAAACAGAAAAAGCAAAGACAATGACGACTCGCAACGAATGACCAGTCTTGGAATGACCAGTCTTATTGATCGGTAATTTTGGAACCTGTCGTGTCGACGTGTACTGAGTACGATGTGGATCGCAGCTTTTTTGTGGTGCGGTGCCAGACGGTGGTTAGGGCGAGGCCGGCTACGATGAGGCCGGCGCAGAGGCCGAGCCATAGGCCTACAGCTCCATGGTGGAGGCGGAAGGCCAGCACATAGCCGATGGGGAGGCCGATGATCCAGTAGCCGACGATCTGGACGATGAGGCCGGCGTGGGTGTTGCCTGCTCCGCGGAGGGCGCCGGTGGCTGTGATCTGGAGGCCGTCGAAGAACTGGAAGAGCGCGGCGACGAAGAGCAACGGGATGGTTGCGGCGATGACGTTTGCGTCGGGCGTGAAGGCTCGGGCGATGTGGTGAGGAATGAGGAAAAGGACGGCGGAGAAGGTGGCCATACAGGCTGCTCCGAGGAGGATGGCGGTCCAGCCTGCGGCGGCGGCTTCGTGTGGAGCTTTGCGGCCAATGGCCTGACCTACGCGGACAGCTGCGGCGGCCGAGATGGCGAAGGGGACCATGAAGGTGAAGCTGGCGCAGTTGAGGGCGATCTCGTGGCCGGAGAGCGGGAGGGGTCCCATGGTGCCGATGAGGAAGGTTACCAGGGCGAAGATGGAGATCTCGACGAAGATCTGGCCGCCAGCGGGGGCTCCAAGGAGGGCTAGGCGTGTGAGGCGGGTGCTCTCGATGTGGCGGAGCATGGTGCGGAGGCCGTAGTTGTTCTGGTGCTCGACTCGCCATACGGCTACTACCACGAATAAAGCGAGGTAGGCACGGGAGATGGATGTGGAGAGGCCAGAGCCGGTGAGTCCGAGAGCCGGGATGTGGATGGGGCCCCAGGAGTGGCCGTAGATGAGGAGCCAGTTGCCGAAGACGTTGAAGAGGTTGGCGGTTACGAGGGCGACGGCGATGGGGCGCACGTGATTGAAGGCCTGAAGGTAGCGGCGCAGGGTGAAGTAAAGGAAGAGAACCGGGGTTCCCCAGTTGAGGGCGCGGAGGAAAGCAATGGCGCCGAGGAGGACCTGGTGGTCGATGGGCAGGCGCACCATTGCGAAGGGCGCGAGAGCGACAAGGCCCATGAAGATTGAGGCGAGGATAGCGGCGAGGACGAGGCCGTGGAGGAGCCAGCGGTTGGCTTCATCGAATTTGCCGGCACCGTGGGACTGGGAAAGGTAGGTGTCGAGACCGAGGAGGATGCCGGCGATACCGAAGCCGAGAGTGTTGTAGAGGACCTGGCCGAGAGCAGCGGAAGCGATGTTGAGGGCCGGGTTGGCCATGTGGCCGACCATGATGGTGTCGACGATACCCATCGACATCCAGCCGAGTTCGGCAAGAATGAGAGGGAGGGCCAGCGTAAGCATGGGCCGGATCTGCTGGCGTATCGACATGCTGCGTACTCCCCTCCCGGCCGTTAATTGCGCAGAGTATTCAAATAAAACAGTTTAAGTTCGTACTTTAAGTGTGCGCCCTCTGTTCAAGGCAATGGAATCTGATTTGCAAACAAGACAGCCCCGGTGATTGGCCGGGGCGCTTTAATTTCTTTCGTGCTTCCTATTATAGCTGGTTGGGTGAAACTCTCACGCAATTCAAACCCTTGATTGGCAAGGGTTTTGTTCATTCCAAGGTTGACAGGTTTTTTCCACATCAGCTTGTTGGTCGTTGCTAGTTGGGAGGGACGCCGGGGGGAAGGGCGAGGTTGCGATTTTGCAGCCAGTTGAGAGTGATGCTTGCGCTGGGCTTTTTGTTGCGGCCATCGAGGTTGGGCATGAATATCTCGAGGCCAGACTTGGGCGTGATGCGGCTGAAACCGTTGACGAGCTGGGCCTGGTAGTTGACGAGGTCGAGATTGAACCAGGCGTCATCGGAGGCATCGATGAGGGTGAGGTCGGCATTGCGCATGGTGAGTTTGCCGAAGTCGACGGTGCCACCGCTGAGGCGAAGGAAGTTATGCCACTGGGCGAGTTTTGCCTCGTCGGTATCGGAGTTGCCGTAGACGAGGACGAGGTCGGGTTTGGCGAGGGTGACGCTGGTGGGATGGCCGCGAATGTGTGGCGGCGGGAGGAGCTTGGTCGTGTCGAAGAAGAGATCGTTGCCGGAGACCTCAACGCCGGGCATGGGGTCGGCGCCCATGATGTCCTTGATATCGATGTGGAGGCCGCCGAGGAGGGCTTTGACCGGGATTTTGAGGGCGCTGATCTTAGTGACGCTGAGATGGATGCGGCCGTCGGACGTGGAGGAGACGGTAGCGAGCATTTCAACGGGAAGAGGCACGCCTTTGTGCAGGGTGCCGGACATTTTGAGATTGTTGCCTTCGCCGGTGATGGTAACGTTTTTGAGCGGAAAGCTGGATTGAGTGGAAGCGTTGAGGAAGTTGCCGATGTCGCCGAGGTTGGCGTGAATGACGCCTTTCTGGATGAGAAAGAGGAAGGACTCGGGATCATCGAAGGAGGGATTGGTTTCGGGGTGAGTGCGGACCATCTCTCCGCGAAGCCAACGGATGTAGACGCGGAAGACAGGACCTTTGAGCAGGACGAGGTTGTGCGCGTAGACGGTGGTGGTGGTGGAGTCGTTTGTTGGTTTGGCGGAAGAGGTTGAAGGCACGGCTGTGATTTGAGGGGCGCTGTTCTTGCTGCGCGCATGCCAGATAAGCCACACGAGGCAGAGGATTACCGCGACGACTGCAGGGACAAGATAATGTTTTCGGATCACGGCTTAGCTCTGGATGGAATGGTCAACTCAAGGTGAGATGGCGAGTGCTGTTCTTAAGGTTGGTGCATCGAGTGTATTGAATGACATTTGACGGTATGAAAATGGACCCGTATGTATTTCGAAGATTTATTTTTGATTGTGAGCGGGCAGGGATATTCGGAATGCCGTACCGCTTCTGCCCGGGCGGATGCTGCTGCGCATGCGTATTCTGCCGCGGTGGCGATCGATGATTCTTTTCGACAGGGCGAGGCCGAGGCCGGTGCCGCGATCTTCTTTTGTGGTGAAGAAGGGCTTGAAGATCTTGTCGCAATGTTCGTGCGGAATACCGTGGCCGTTGTCGGCGACAAGAAGTTGAACTTCGTTTCCTCTTTTTCTGAGACGAAGACAGAGAATGCCGTCGTCCGGTAAAGCGTCGATGGCGTTGACGATGAGGTTCGAGATGACCTGGAGGATCTCGCCTTTGTAGACGTGGGCGACGGCGCCTTCGGGTAAATCTTTGATGAGGCGTACGTTTTTTTCCTGGATGGTTCGCTGATGGATGCGAAGCGCTGCTTCCGTCAGAACGACGAGTTCCATAGGCTGGGGGGTGTCCGATGCCTTTGCGAATCCGAGTGTCTGCTTGACGATGCGCCTGATGGTGGACATCTGTTCGTCAGCGAGACGCATGTATTCGCGGACTTTGTTTGGCTTGTCTGCTTCGATATCGGCTAGATAGGTGAGATGGCCAAGTGCTTCGATGGGGTTCTTGATCTCGTGCATGATTTCAAGAGCCAACTGACCCTCGAGAGCACGCTCTTCAGCTATCCTCAGCGCTTCGATTGCTGAAGCCAGATCCGGCGGCAAATCGTGATTTGTATGAACGTCCATAGGTGGCTCATTCTCGAATTCTGGAGAGAACGCCAGGTGACGTTTCTATTGGAGCGGCCAGCTTCGCAGACCAGTACATGTGCCTGGTGCGTAGGATGCAACCGGGACTCGGTATGTTGCAAGATGACATAGTGCCGCCAAGCGACATAGCGAGGAAACTCGTTTCGCTTTAGTCCATATTGCCTTGAAATGAATTTGTATTGTCGCTACTGCGGGGTGATGATGCCTCCTACGGGGAGGCTGGTGGGGAGTTTGGGGTCGCCGGGGCGGCGGAGGTGCATCGCTTCGGCGGTCATGTCGGTGTACTTGAGGCCTGCACCGGTGTTGAAAAGGACTACTTTGTCGGTAGGTTTGAGGTCGCCTGAGGCGATGAGCTGGTCGTAGGCGGCGGTGGCGGCGGCTCCTTCGGGTGAGAGGAAGAGGCCTTCGTGCTTGGCCCAGTCGAGGATGCTGGCAAGGATGGCTTCGTCGGTGGCGGCGATGGATTTGCCGCCGGATTTTTCAAGGATATCGAGGATGATGGTATCGCCGTAGGGCTTGGGAACGCGGAGGCCTGCGGCGAAGGTAGCGGCGTTCTGGAAGAACTCGCTGGCGGGCTTGTGCTGGTCGAAGGCCGTGGTGATGGGGGCACAACCGGAGGCCTGGAGAGCGTACATCCTGGGGCGCTTGCCTGACACCCAACCGAGTTGCTCCATCTCTTCGAAGGCCTTCCACATGCCGATGAGGCCAACGCCGCCACCGGTGGGATAGAAGACGGCGTCGGGGTATTGCCAGCCTAGCTGCTCGACCAGCTCGTAGCCCATGGTTTTTTTGCCTTCGACGCGGAAAGGCTCTTTGAGGGTGGAGATGTCGAACCAGACTTGCTCAGTGGGGGTGTTAGCTTCGCGCTGGGCTTTGATGTTTTCGCCGACGAGACGGGCGCAGTCGCTGATGAGGCCGTCGACCATGGTGACGTCGGCTCCGTAGATGATGCCTTCGAGATAGTTGGCGAAGGGGACGTCCTGCGGCATGAAGATGTGGGCCTTGATGTCAGCAGCTGCGGCGTAGGCGGCCAATGCTCCCGCAGCGTTACCTGCTGAAGGCACGGCGAGGTGCTGGAGGCCGTAGTGCTTCGCCATGGTGACGGCGAGGCCGAGGCCGCGGGCCTTGAAGGTGCCGGTGGGGTTTGCGCCTTCTTCCTTGATGTAGAGGCCGGGGTAGCGCCTGCTGTGGAGCATGGGGGTCCAGCCTTCGCCTAGTGTTACTGGCTCAACGTCGGGCAAGACGTCTGCGTAACGCCACATGCCGAGGCTTGCGGATGAGGCGGCGGCCTTTGCGGGTATGTCTTCGCGCTTCGCTGTCTGCTTGAGTTTTTCCATGTCGTAGCGGACGTAAAGCGAGCCGGCGCAGAGGGGGCAGAGGGTCTGCGGGGTATCGGCGGAAACGTGGTTGTGGCAGCGGGAGCACTCAAGGTACGCGATGGAAGGCATACCTCAATGGTACCTAAAGAGACTTGAGCTTTGAGTTATGAGCGATGAAAACGCTAGGGGCGCTGGAGCCAGCGGCGGGCGGAGTATTCGGTTGCGATGCTGGCGGCCAGCAACATGAGACTGATGGCGAAGGCGCTGATGACCCAGCCCAGCTCCATGCGGCCCTTGAGCATGAATCTGTCGAGAAGGGCGAGGACGAGGACGAGCACGGCCGCTTCGGCGAAGAAAGAGGAGCAACGATGCGCGGAGATGGCGATCAGGTCGATGAGGGGTGAAGGACGCTTTTGCGGAGCGCTTCCACCGCCTGAGGGGACGAGGACGAGACGGGCCGGGTTGTTTGGGGTCTGGATCGATCCGGATGTGGCTAGAGGTGAGACATTTGCTGCATTCAAAACATTTTTGTGAAACATAAACAAGCCTTTGTGCTGCCTGTATTAAGTTTGACTGGGGTCGAGGATTAAGTCTAGTTAATTTCCGGTAAACCATTGATAATCATGTATTTACGAATATTTATGCAGTCCGGATGAGAGAATATGCAGTATGAACCGAATGCCGATGCGGATGCTTGCTGTGGATGTGGATGGGACGTTGCTAGGGCCGGATGGTGTGGTGAGCGCGCGGAATGTGGCGGCGTTGAAGGCGGCCGAGGCGGCAGGCGTTGAGGTAGTGGTGGCGACGGGGCGGCGGCACTGCTATGCGATGCGGGTGTTGCGTGGGCTGGAACTGGGCGAGGAGAACGCGGTGATCAGCTCGAATGGAACGGTGGTGCGGACCATTGGTGCTCGGCTGATTGAGCGGACGCTGCTGCCGAAGGAGACGGCGCGTTGGCTTTGCGGGCATGTGGAGGAGTTCAGGAATGCACTGGTGATGACCTTCGACAAGGTGGGGCCGGAGGGTGACGATGCACGCGGAGCGTTGGTAGTGGAGCAGCTGGATGAGCTGACGGCGAGCATCGGCAAGTGGATGAAGGCGAATGAGCCTTATATTGCGCATGTTGTTCCGATTGAGAAGGCGTTGGAAGCGGACGATCCGATCCAGATGATGCTGTGCGGGACGATCGCGAGGATGCGGAGAGCGGAGGCTCGACTGCTGGAACACCCGGGAATTTCGGCTGTGGGCGCGACACCTCTGCGCCAGGATGAGGTGAGGCGGCTGGAGTCTGCAGGGGTTACAGCTGGGGGCATATCGCCGCAGGAGCGGGCGCACGGAGCCGATGCTGCGCTGCATAGAACGGAATATGCCGAACGCGATTTGAGTATTGTGGACATACTTCCGGCGGGGTGCAGCAAAGGGGCGGCGCTGCTGCGGCTGGCAGAACAGCGCGGGGTGAAGGCCGAGGAGATTGTGGCGATTGGAGACAACTGGAACGATGTGTCTATGCTGGAGGTGGCGGGACGGGCAGTGCTGATGGCGAACGCTCCGGAGGATTTGAAGATGGTAGCGGCGGAGCGCGTGTGGATGCTGGGCAAGCGGCATGATGAAGATGGAGTGGCGATTGTCGTGGAGGCTGAACTGGTTGAGAGGGTGCTGGAGTCAACGTACCCGATTGTGGGAGTTTTGTGAGCAGGGCGGCGGTGATAGGCTTTGAGAGTGGCGATGCGATTTAATGCTGTCCGGGTAGGGCTGATAGTGCTGGCGGTGTGCCCGCTGGGACGGGCGGCGGAGCATGTGACGCAGAAGAATGGGTTTGAACTGGATTGTGCGCGACATGAGATTGTGGGCGACAAGGTTCGACTTTATTTTTCGGCTCAGGGTGCTGAGGGAAATTTTCTTGAAGTCGCGGCTGACTCTGTAGTGCGAGTGGAAAAGATTGCTGATGCTCCTGCGGCACCGGTCACGGTTGTACCACCGGTCGCTACTGCTGGGCTGACGAAGGCTGAGATGCAGGAGATGCTGTCTCATGCAGGGGATGTTCACAACATCGACGCGGACCTGCTGGCGAGCGTGGTGCGGGCAGAGAGCGGTGGGCAGGTGAAAGCTGTTTCGCGGACGGGTGCGAAGGGGCTGATGCAGTTGATGCCGGGAACGGCGACGGAGATGGGTGTGGCGGATGCGTTTCGTCCGGAGCAGAATATTGCTGGCGGAACGGCTTATCTGGATGCACTGCTGACGCGGTATCACGACAATGTTGCGCTGGCACTAGCGGCGTATAACGCGGGGCCAGGAGCGGTGGATAAGTATCATGGCGTTCCTCCTTACCGGGAGACGCGGGCTTATGTGGCACGGGTGATTCGCGAGTTCAACCGGCGGAAGCAGATGGCTTTAGTGGCTCGAGCACAATAAAGACGCGCACGACGAATAGTGATGGAGAGCGATGACTAAGCGAAATGCAGTTTTGTGGCTCGTCGTAGTTGCGGTGCTTGTAGCGGGAGTCGTGTTGTTTCGAAACAAGGTGCAGTTTGACTGGGCAATGTTTATGCACCAACTGCGCTTTGTGAGCCTGGGGCATGTGATTGCAGGGACTTTGCTGATCTATCTGGCCTATGTTGTGCGCGCGGCGCGGTGGAGCGTGTTTCTGGCGCCGACCAAGAAGGTGTCTGCGGGGTCGTTGATTGGGTCGCAGTACATCGGATTTGCGGCGGTGGCTCTGTTTGGACGGCTGGCGGATTTGACGCGGCCTTATCTGGTGGCGCGGCGGGTGGGGCTATCGCTGAGCTCGCAGATTGCGGTGTATACGATCGAGCGGATGTTTGACCTGGGCGCGGCGGCGATCATTTTTTCGAGTGCGCTGGCATTTACGCCGAAGGACCTTCCGCATCACGAGATCTTTGTGAAGGCCGGTATGGTGAGCCTGGCGGTGACGCTGGCGATTGCAGTGTTCGCTGGTGTGGTACGGGTTGCAGGCGGAGCGGTGGCGGGGTTTGCTCGTAAGGTGATACGACCGTTGTCGGCAGGTGCGGCGGAGAGTATAGCGTCGAAGATTATTGGTTTCCGCGACGGGTTGAATGTGATCTCGTCGAAGAAAGACTTTGGGATTGTGGTGCTGCTGTCGCTGATTATGTGGGGAATGATCGGCGCGGCATACCAGCAATCGCTGCACTCGTTCACGAATACGCCGGAGCTGGCGACGTTATCGTTCTCGAGGACGATGCTGCTGATGGCGGCGAGCATCGGCGGTTCGCTGCTGCAGCTTCCGATCATTGGATGGTTTACGCAGATTGCGGTGACAGCGGCGGCGATGCATGCGTTCTATGGCGCGCCGATTGAAGCTGCAACGGCTTGCGCGGCCGTGCTTCTGATTGTGACGTGGCTATGCGTGATTCCGCCGGGACTCATCTTTGCGCGGGTGGAACAGGTGAGCCTGAAGAAGGTGGCGACGGAGAGCGAGGCCGCGGGGAAAGAATCCGAGGTTCCCGTGGGCGAGCCTGGGCGGGGGTAAGTTCGGGTGGCTTGGCTCATGTTCAGAATGACAAGCAAAGACAATAGCAAATACAGGGATTCTTCGCTGCGCTCAGAATGACGACCCTAAAACGAGCAATGCCAACGACGACAACATTGGCAGGGCAAGAGCGGAACCAAATGCGCTGCTAGAATCGAAGTATTCCGATGAAGTGTCCCTACTGTGGTTTTGCCCAGGATCGAGTTGTTGATTCACGCGAGAGTAAAGATGCGGATTCGATTCGCCGGCGGCGCGAGTGTGAGGGCTGCAATAAGCGGTTCACGACTTACGAACGGATCGACGAGATTCCTTACATGGTGGTGAAGAAGGATGGGCGCCGGGAAAAGTTTGACCGGCAGAAGGTGCTGAGCGGGTTGCTGCATGCCTGCGAGAAACGGCCCGTGGCAGCGGTGAAGCTGGAACAGATTGTGGATGAGACCGAGGCCTATGTGGTCGATTCGCCGGAGCGTGAGCGATCGACGAGCGAGGTGGGTGAGTTGATTATGTCGCGGCTGAAGGACATCGATACGGTGGCTTATATACGGTTTGCCAGTGTTTATCGGGACTTCAAGGATGTGCGCGAGTTCAAGCAGGAACTCGAAGAGTTATTGAGCGGGAAGGACCCTAAGAAAAGGCGGTAGTGAAAGACGGGATGGCGATGACGACGAAGCGGACACACAAGATTACTTTGATTCCGGGCGATGGTATTGGGCCGGAGGTTACTGGCGCGGTGGTGAACATTCTGGAGACGGCGGGCGGGGCCACGGGAGTGGAGTTCGAGTGGCACCGGTATGCGGCGGGAGCCGAGGCATTTGAGCAGACGCGTGAGTATATTCCGCAGGCTTTGTATGACTCGATTGAACAGAATCGCGTGGCGCTGAAGGGACCGGTAACGACTCCGATTGGCGGTGGATTTGCTTCGATCAACGTTACGCTGCGTAAGAAGTTCGAGTTGTTCGCCAACTTTCGCCCGGTGAAGAACCTGCCGGGGTTGAAGACCAGGTATCCCGGTATCGATTTGATTATTGTTCGCGAGAACATGGAGGATCTGTACGCCGGACTGGAACATGAAGTGGTTCCGGGCGTGGTGCAGGCGTTGAAGATCATCACAGAGAAGGGTTCGACGCGCATCGCTAAATTTGCGTTTGATTATGCACGGAAGCATGGGCGTAAGAAGGTGCATGCGATTCATAAGGCGAACATCATGAAGCTGTCGGATGGACTGTTTCTGCGCTGCTGCAGGCGAGTAGCCGAGGGTTTTCCTGAGGTGACATATGCCGAGCACATTGTAGACAACACATGCATGCAGCTGGTGATGAATCCGTACCAGTACGACATTCTGCTGACGGAGAATTTGTACGGCGACATCCTGAGCGATCTTTGCAGTGCGTTTGTCGGCGGGCTTGGGCTGGTTCCGGGTGCGAACCTGGGGACGGAATGCGCAATCTTTGAAGCCGTGCATGGGTCGGCTCCTGATATCGCCGGAAAAGATTTGGCAAATCCTACTGCCCTGCTGCAAAGCGCGGTGCTGATGTTGCATCACATCAATGAACCGGAGACAGCGGAACGGGTACAGACTGGGCTGGAGCAGGTGTATCGCGAAGGCAAGGTGCTGACGAAGGATGTTGGCGGCACGAGCGGAACGAAGGCGTTTGCAGAGGCCGTGCTGAAGGCGATGGAATCGCCTGTCGCGGTATCGGCGTAAACGAGCAGCTAGAAGAGCACGAAGGAGCTGAGTTCGATGAAGCAGACGTTTGGTTGGATGATGACTGCTGTACTGGCAGGATCTGCATTGATTGGTTTGGTGGGGTGCAAGCCGAGTGAGGCGGTTCGACAGGGCCGCCTGATTGGCAAAGGCACGAAGGAGGAGCCTGCCGTTCCAGCAGCAGCCTCTGTTGCCGCACTGGATCCGGCGACGCTGGGGTCGGTGAGCGGGACGATCCATTTCTCAGGGAAGCCGCCTGCTCGAGTGAAGATAGACATGAGCATGGATCCGGTGTGCTCGATCACGGGCGGGGAGAACTACTCCGAACAATATGTTGTGCATGACGGCAAGCTGGCCAATGTGTATGTCTACATCAAGGACGGTCCAGAAGCAGCGATGTCGGCTCCGATCGTCAGGGCGGATGCGGTGGTGATGGATCAGGTGGGCTGCCGTTACACTCCGCATGTGATTGCAGTAACACGCGGGACTGCAGTTGAGTTCAGAAATTCTGACGCGACGATGCATAACATCCACACGATGCCGACGTTGGTCGGCAATGAGACGGTGGATGTGTCACAGGGTGCCAAGGGCGCGCCGGTGCAGAAGGTGTTCCAGCAGCCGGAGGTTATGATTCCGGTGCGGTGCAATAACCATCCGTGGATGAATGCTTTCGTCAATGTGGCGCCGACGCCGTTTTGGGCGGTGACGGATGCGAATGGACATTTTGAGATCAAGGGATTGCCGGCGGGGACGTATACGCTAGCTGTGGTGCACGAGAAGATGGGCGAGCAGACGACCACAGTGACAATTGCACCGAAGGAAGCAGAAAAGGCTGACTTTACCTATTCGATGAAGCAATAAGGGAGGAATGGCGATGATGATTCTGGCAGCGTTTGCAGCGGGTGGGGCGATGCTTCAGCAGGTTGCGGAACGGGAACTTACACTTTCGCTTGTAATTCATCGTCTTCCCCTCTGGTTTCTGGTCTTCGCACTGTTTCTTCCCCGAGTTGCGCTGGTAGTGGCCTGGTTGCAGGGTGTGCTGCTGCCGTTTCATCTGCAGGGCTTTCTTCCTTTGGTGGTCGCAATTGTCCTACCCCGCGTGCTGGTGCTCTACCTGATCTATCTGGATCAGGGTTTCAGTCTCTGGTTTATGATCCACCTGGTTGTGGCGCTGGTGGTATGGGCCGGTGGCGGAACTCAGATTTCGCGGAGGCGGCGGAGCGACGTAGTGGTGTAGAGGAAGGCTTAACACCAATCTGCACCGATAACACCGATTTATTGCAGCTTTGATGGGCCGACGGTGACGTTGTGGGACGGACCGCGTTATCCTTGAAGGCATGGAACGGCGCAAGGTTGGAATTCTTGGCGCGACCGGCATGGTCGGGCAGCGATTTATTCAGTTATTGAGCAATCATCCGTGGTTTGAGATTGCGTGGCTGGCGGCGAGCGATCGCAGCGCCGGCAAGACGTACGGCGAGGCGTGCCGGTGGAAGCTGGATACGCCTCTGCCGAAGAAGGTTGCGGCCATGACGGTGCAGCCGAATACTCCCGAGGGCTGCAAGGGCGAGCTGCCGAAGATTATCTTTGCCGCGCTCGACGCGGATATTGCTCGGGAGCTGGAGCCGAAGTTTGCGGCGGCTGGCTGTGCGGTGATCTCGAACTCGAGCGCGTTCCGCATGGTCGCGGATGTGCCGCTGGTGGTGCCTGAGGTAAATGCGGACCATCTGGAGCTGCTAGAGACGCAGAGCTGGCGCAAGGCGAATGGCGGCAAGGGCGGCTATATCGTGACGAACCCGAACTGCAGTGCGATTGGGTTGGTGCTTGCCCTGAAGCCGCTGGAAGAGCGGTTCGGGATTGAGAGCATGTTTGTGAGCACGATGCAGGCTGTAAGTGGCGCGGGATACCC
Organism: Edaphobacter sp.; assembly: GCA_035317185.1. Taxonomy (GTDB): domain Bacteria; phylum Acidobacteriota; class Terriglobia; order Terriglobales; family Acidobacteriaceae; genus Edaphobacter. Next base: position 125,421 of record DATHHN010000020.1, on the reverse strand, counting down.
GGGCGTGCCTTCGCTGGACATTCTGGGCAATGTGGTTCCGTATATCAAGAACGAAGAAGAGAAGATGCAGGAGGAGGTCGGCAAGTTGTTGGGCCGGCTGGATGGCAACCGGATCGAGATGCTTGATGCCAAGGTGAGCGCGCATTGCAATCGCGTGCCGGTTGAAGATGGGCATACGGAGTGTGTGAGCATCAAGTTCAAGAAGAAAGCGACACGGGAGGAGATTCTTGCGGCGTGGAGCGAGTTCGCTCCTCTGCGGCACTTCGTGCAGGATAAGCATCTGCCGACAGCGCCTGAGCAGCCGGTGGAGTTCGATGAGGCGGTGGATCGTCCTCAACCACGACTGGACAGGATGCGTGGCAATGGTATGGCTGCGACGGTGGGCAGGTTGCGTGAGTGCACACTGCTGGACTGGAAGTTCGTGGTGCTGTCGCACAATACGATTCGCGGGGCGGCTGGGGCGGCGGTGCTCAATGCAGAGTGCCTTGCGTTGCTGGGCAAGCTGGATAAGTTGGGCGTGGCAGCTGTTGGGCAGCCGGTGGCGGTGTCGGCTTGAGCACAGTGCGGGAACAACTGGTGGTGATGAAGTTTGGTGGCACTTCGGTTGAAGATGCCAAGGCGATTGCTCGTACGGCGGCGATTGTCGCTGGGCGGAGGAATCGGGGGCTGGAGACTGTCGTTGTGGTTTCGGCGATGGCGAAGGTGACCGATCAGCTACTGGCTGCGGCTAGCGCTGCTGGACGCGATGATCGTGCGGGATCGCTGGCACTGAGTTCGAGACTGCGGCATCGGCATGTCGATACGGCGGCGGAGCTGCTTGATGCAGACCGGTTCGCAAAGATACAGCCAGTGCTGCACAACGAATTCGACGCGCTGGACGATCTACTGCGGGGTATTGCGGCAGTTGGGGAGCTGACGCCGCGTACGAACGATCTGGTGGTGAGCTTCGGCGAAAGGCTTTCGAGCAGGATTGCGGCGGAAGCGTTCGATCAGCGTGGGCTGAATGGAGCACATGTGGATGCTCGCACCTGCGTGATTACGGACAGCAACTATGGCAAGGCCGCACCGATCGAGAGCGAGATTGAGAAGAAGCTGACGGAGCTTGTTCTGCCGTTGATTGTCGGAGGAAAGACTCCGGTGATGGGCGGGTTTATCGGCTCGAACGTTGAGGGGATTACGACGACGCTGGGGCGCGGTGGCAGTGACTATACCGCGGCGCTGGTTGGTGGTGGACTTCATGCTGGAGCGATTGAGATTTGGACCGACGTCAACGGTATTATGACGACCGATCCACGCATCTGCCCGGATGCGCTGCGGGTGAAGACGATCAGCTTCGAGGAGGCGGCCGAGTTGGCCTACTTCGGAGCGAAGGTACTGCATCCGGCGACAATTCTTCCTGCGGTGCAGAAGAGCATTCCGGTGTGGGTGCTGAATTCGCGCAATGCGGAGAATGAAGGCACGAAGATTACGGCCATGGCCGCCAGATGCGCGAGCCCGTTCAAGAGCATTGCAGCGAAGAAGCGGCTGACGATTATCGATATCGTCGCCAGCCGGATGCTGATGTCGCATGGATATTTGAAGGCGGTCTTCGATGTCTTCGATAAGTACAAGTGCGCGATCGATATGGTTTCGACGAGCGAGGTGAGCATCTCGCTTTCGGTGGACTCGAATGAGCGGCTGCCGGAGATCTGTTCGGAGCTGGCGAAGATTGCCGACGTAAAGATGGAGGGCCACAAGGCTCTGGTGTGCCTGGTAGGCGAGGATATTCGCGGGCACAACGGCATCGCCGGGCGGGTGTTCAGCGCTGTGAGCCATGTGAATCTGCGGATGATCTCGCAGGGTGCGAGCGAGATCAATATGAGCTTCATGATCGATGAAGAGGATGTGGAAGAGGCGGTGCGAAGTTTGCATCGCGAGTTCTTCACCGATCCGGATGCGACGGTGTTTGATGTTGAGGCACGGGTACAGGTAGCAAGCAAGGCTTAGGAAGGGACACGATGCGGGTACTGGTGCTGGGACAGGGCAAGACGGGCAAGCTGGTAGCGGAGGTCGCAGCAGCGCGCGGGCATGGCGTGCATGTTTTAGATGCCAAGGAGAATGCGAATGCGTCTGCATTGACACCGCCGTTTGTCGCGGGATTCGATGTCGTCATCGACTTTACGACGCCGGAAGCAGTGGTGCAGAACATGCGCGCGTGCCTGGCTACCGGCGCGAAGATGGTGGTAGGAACGACGGGGTGGTACGACAGACTGGATAAGGCACGCGAGCTTGTGGACCGTAAGCAGGCAGGTCTGCTGTACGGGACGAACTTTTCTGTCGGCGTGCAGGTAATGCTGCAGTTGGCGGCGAAGATGGGCGAGCTGCTGAAGAGTGCTGGATACCAGTTTTCGATTGAAGAGACGCACCATGTAACGAAGTTAGATTCGCCTTCGGGAACGGCACTTAGCCTGGCTGAGGTGGTGAAGAAGGCTGCGGAGCTGGATGATGTTCCGATCAAGGCTCACCGTGTGGGCGATGCTGCGGGACTGCACGTTCTGGTTGCCAAGAGCGATGCCGACAAGCTGGTGCTGACGCATGATGCACACTCTCGACGCGGTTTTGCCGAGGGTGCCGTGCGTGCGGCGGAGTGGCTTTCGACGCGGACGGGTTGCTACGACTTTCAGGATGTTTATACGCAGATTTAATTGCGTTCGTTGTTGCAAAGGATATCGATATGAGCGTTGCTGAAGCGGTAGTAGCTACGAAGTTTGCGGACCTTTCGTTTGAGGAGAAATTGGACCGGCTGGCCGAAGTTGCGGTGAAGGTTGGCCTGGGATTGCGCGCGGGACAGGAGCTGATCATGTCGGCTCCGATGGAGGCGCTGCCGCTGGTTCGGCGGATTACCGAACACGCCTATAAGGCTGGCGCGTTGCTGGTGACGACTTTCTATTCTGATGATCCGAGCGTGCTTGCGCGGTATGAGTATGGCCCGGATGCGAGCTTCGACTTTGCGCCGACGTGGCTGCAGGATGGGATTGCCGCGGGGTTCAGGAGCGGAGCCGCAAGGCTGGCGATTGCGGGTGCGAATCCGGCGTTGCTGGCCAAGCAGGACCCGGCGAAGGTATCGCGGGCAAATATTGCGATGTCGAAGGCGAGCAAACCGGCGATGGAGTTGATTACACGACACGAGATCAACTGGACGATTGTGGCGTGCGCTACGCCGGAGTGGGCGAAGCTGGTGTTCCCTGATGTACCGGTAGATGTAGCCGTAGCGAAGCTGTGGGAGGCTATCTTTGCTTCGTCGCGTGTGAATGTGGACGATCCGGTTGTGGAGTGGAAGCAGCATGGCGAGCGACTGAAGAAGCGCGTGGATTTTCTGAATGCGAAGCATTATTCGGCGCTGCACTTCAAGAGCCCAGTGACGGACCTTACTGTCGGGCTTGCGGATGACCATCTTTGGGCCGGTGGGGGAACGACTGCGGGGAATGGTGTTTATTGCCAGCCGAATATTCCTACGGAAGAATGCTTTACAACGCCGCATAAAGACCGTGTGAATGGAACGGTTAAGGCGACGAAGCCGCTGTCGCACCAGGGGACGCTGATCGAAAATATCTCCGTGCGGTTTGAGGATGGGAAGATTGTTGAAGCGAAGGCTACGGCGGGCGAGGATGTGCTGAATCGGTTGATCAGCACAGACGATGGAGCACGGCGATTGGGTGAGGTCGCACTGGTTCCGCATGGGTCGCCGATTGCCCAGAGTGGTGTGCTGTTCTGGAACACGCTGTTCGATGAGAATGCTGCGAGCCATATTGCGCTGGGACAGGCTTATTCGACGTGCCTGATTGGCGGCGAGAAGATGGATGCGGCGCAGCTTGCGGCATTGGGTGCAAATGAGAGCCTGATCCACGTGGACTGGATGATCGGCTCGGGCGAGATGGATGTGGATGGCATCGCGGCTGATGGAAGCGCAGAACCGCTGATGCGCAAAGGCGAGTGGGTCTAGCGTCCTAATTACTTACAGCGATGCCCGGTGGTCAATTCCGATCACCGGGCATCGCTGTTTTTGCGGGAAAGTCTTGTCTTTGAACGGGAGGATTGAGCTTGATCTATTGCGCCTATTACATTCTTCAATAATGACGCCCCTTTTAATGACCTAACTTGCTAAAAGCAATGAATTTATCTCGATTTTCCAGTGGATTTGCGATTTTCGCGATAAAACGAAAAATCGCTGTACATTGAAACTGAGTTCGATGCAGATGCGTCTGCATCAATGTTTCCCGAAAAGTTATTGCTGCGAGCGGTTTATTGCTTTGCAAGAAATATGTATCAGGTCCGCAGTTGGTATCCGTCCTCCTGTCGTTGCGTTGTCGCATCTCTACACCTAATCGAAGTCGAGGAGAACTATATGAATTCCCCTATCCACACAGGCGTTTCGCGCAGATCGTTCATGCGCATTCTTGGCGCGGCCTCGGCAGCAGCCACCACGTTTCCAGCGTTTGCGGCGGTGCAGCAAGCTCCGGCAGCAGCACCACAGGGCGGCGGACGTCGCGGCATGTCCGACATGGGCGAGATGCGTCAGCTTTCGCCAGATACCGTCATCATCAGCTCGAACGAAAACCCGCTGGGGCCGGCGCAGTCCGCGCTGACAGCGATATGTACCACCGCCCCACTGGGCGGTCGGTACCACTTCGACGAGACGATGAAGACCCTCACCGTGTTCAACGAGCAGTTTGGCCTGAAGTCTGGCTACTCCGCTCTCTTCCCCGGATCGGGCGGCCCGCTTGATCTGGCACTGATGTCGAACATTGGCCCGGACAAGCCGCTGGTCTACGCGGACCCGAGCTATGAGCAGGGACCTCGCGCGGCCGATACGATGAAGGCCCAGAAATTCCCTGTTCCGCTCACCGCGACCTACGCTCATGATGTGAAGGCGATGCTGAAGGCACATCCTTCGCCTGGCGCCTATTACATTGTGAATCCGAACAATCCGACCGGCACGATGACGCCAAAGGAAGATATCGTCTGGCTGGTGAATAACAAACCTGCGGGGTCGGTTGTCATTATTGACGAGGCTTATCATCATTTCTCGAACGACGATTCGTGCGTCGACCTGGTGGCGCAGGACAAGGACGTCATTGTGATGCGGACCTTCTCGAAGATCTATGGCATGGCCGGTCTGCGCGCGGGTTTTGCCGTTGCGCGGCCTGATCTGATCAAGAAGTTCAACAACGTTGGCGGACCGAGCCGCAGTCTGGCGAGCATTTCGATTACGAGCTCTGCCGGTGCGCGCGCCAGTCTGCAGGATAAGGACTTGGTGCCGCTGCGGAAGAAGATCAACTCGGACATTCGCTCGGAGACGCTGGAGTTTCTGACGAAGAAGGGTTACAAGATCGTTCCGGGCTCGCAGGGCAACATGTTCATGGTTGATGTGAAGCGTCCAGGACATGATTTCCAGCAGGCAATGTTGAAGGAGAATGTTGCGATTGGGCGCTCGTGGGCGGCTATGCCGAATTACGTTCGCGTGACCGTCGGCACAAAACAGGAGATGCAGAAGTTCCAGACTGCTTTTGTGAAGTGCATGGACATGGCGCCGGGGACGGTGAATGGAGCGGCTGAGCTACATCTTCCGCAGTTCCATGTTCCTTCGGAGCTTTATCGCGGCTAGTTCGTTGTGCAATGAAAGAGGCCCTGGCATGGTGCCGGGGCCTCTTTTATTTGATCTTTCGGCAGCAAAGGCAAGAAGGACTGAAATCAACAATCGCGACGCGGTAAACTTGCAGTCATTATGGATTTGATGGGTTGTGGAACGGCGCTGGTAACTCCTTTCCGGAGAGACGGCGGAATTGACGAACCGGCGCTTCAATCGCTGGTGAACTGGCAGATCGAGAGCGGGATCGATTTTCTGATTCCGTGCGGAACTACGGGCGAGGCGGCTACGCTGTCTGAATCGGAGTGGCTTCGGGTGATCGAGGTCGTGGTCGAGACGGCGGCGGGGCGGGTTCCGGTGTTCGCGGGATGTACGCACAATGCCACTTATGAAGCGGTTGCGCGGGTGAAAAAACTACATCGGGTGCGCGGAGTGACAGGCGCCCTGACGGCAAATCCTTATTACAACAAGCCTGGGCAGGAGGGACAGTATCAGCACTTCCGGGCGATTGCGGAGGCGACTGACTTGCCCGTGTTGCTTTACAACATTCCTGGGCGGACGGGCGCGAACCTGGAACCGGCGACGGTACTTCGGCTGGCAGAAGTGAAGAATGTGATCGGAGTGAAGGAGTCGAGTGGGAATATTGCTCAGATTACAGAGTTGATTACGACGGCGCCGTTGGGCTTCAAGGTGTTCGCGGGAGACGATAGCGTGGCTCTGCCGGTGATTGCGCTGGGCGGTGCGGGCTTGGTTTCCGTGGCTTCAAATGTAATTCCAACGCAGATGGCGAAGATGGTGCGGGCAGCGCTTCATAACGATTGGGATGGGGCACGGAAGATCAATCGACAATACTTTCGGCTGATGCAGGCGCACTTCTGGGAGGCGAGTCCGGCTCCGGTGAAGGCTGTGCTGCAGATGATTGGGCGGGGCGAAGATGTGCTTCGTCTGCCTATGGTTCGGGTGTCGGATGCTACTCGGCGCAAGCTGGAAGCGCTGGCTAGCGAACTTGGATTGATGACTGGGATTGCTGCTGGCCGGTCGCAGATAACTAATTGAAAGAAAAGGTGATGTGTGAATTTGCAAGAGCGGATTGAGCATTGGTTTGCGCAGGGTACGGCGGCGGTGGGGAATGGCGAGGCAGAGGCGGCTTTTTTTGAGCTGCGGAAGGCGTTGGAGGCTGGGGAGTTGCGGTCTGCGGAGCCGGATGCTTCATCGCCGCTGGGATGGCGGGTGAATGCGTGGGTAAAACGGGGGATTTTGCTGGGGTTTCGGCTGGGTTCGCTGGTTGAGATGGATTCGGGTGAAGGATTTTCTTTTGTGGATAAGGCTACCTATCCGGCGCGTCGGTTCGCGGCTTCGGATGGGGTGCGGGTGGTGCCGGGCGGGTCGAGCGTGAGGTCTGGAGCCTATGTTTCTAAAGGAGTTGTGGTGATGCCTCCGGCTTATGTGAATGTGGGAGCTTATGTGGATGAGGGGACAATGGTGGACTCTCATGCGCTGGTGGGGAGTTGTGCGCAGATTGGCAAGCGGGTGCATCTGAGTGCGGCGGCGCAGATAGGCGGGGTACTGGAACCGGTGAACGCTAGCCCCGTCATTATTGAGGATGATGTGCTGGTGGGTGGAAATACCGGGGTTTATGAGGGTACGGTGGTGCGGAAGCGCGCGGTTCTTGCAGCTGGGACGGTGTTGACGCGGGGTACACCGGTGTATGACCTGGTGCGCGGGGAAGTTTACAAGGCTACTGCAGAGATGCCGCTGGTGATTCCTGAAGGAGCGGTGGTGGTGCCGGGTTCGCGCGCTGTAAACAAAGGGAAAGGGCAGGAGTGGGGATTGAGTATTTCGGCTCCCGTGATCGTTAAATATCGGGACGAAAAAACAGAGCTTTCCCTGGTGTTAGAGGACATTTTGCGCTGATAGCGGGTGGACAGGACGTGGTAAAAAGCGTGGCAAAGATGGACATGAAAATGTCACTTTTGCCACGCTGATTTTTATGCAGGTTTGCCTACTTTATTTTTCCACAGGCGGGACGGCGGAGAAGAGGAACAAGAAGCCTTCGCTGAGTGTGGGATGGGTGATGACGAGGTCGCGGACGGCGGTGTAGGGCAGGTTGGCGGTCATTGGTTGCTGTCTTGCAAAGCGGAAAATTCGTATCTTCGCCAATGATTTCGCCATTTTTGAGGGGTCTGCGACAATAAATTTGAATTCCTCCAAGGACTCCGACCCCAGTGAACTGCTTTCTGCGTAATCTTTTCTGCCTCTGCCTTGTTCTTTCTCTATCTTCTCTCGTTTTCTCGCAGGAGCTAAATCGATCAACTGTGACACCCTCTTCCGATGCCTCTGATCTCGACGTAGGGGCCGTTCGGCAAAAGCTTGCCACCGCCCGAGCGGCGATCGCAAACATCCTGAAGATCTGGAAAACTATGTCCACCTTGCCTACACGCTCACGGACGCCGGTATCAACGATCAGGCGCGTCAGGAAGTAATGAAAGGTATCGCAGTTGCGCCCCACTCGGCCTTTGCATACAACGCGCAGGCGTGGGTTCTGCACCATAATGTCATAGGCATCGATTACGGCAAGGGTTTCGACTACGAGTCATCCCTGGCCTCCTATCGCAAAGCAATCGAACTCAACCCCAACGATCTGGATCTCCGGCAGAGCCTGGCGAATTTTCTCGAGTTCAATCGAAACGGTATCCGTTATGCCTCCGACTCCAGCCTTACCGAGGCTATCGAGATTTATCGCTACGTCAAAAAACACCAGGGTGCTGTAGAACCGGAGGTCGAAGACAATCTCATCATCGATCTCTTCTACGCCGGCCTATATAGAGAAGCTCTCGCTGAGCTCTCGACTTTGCAAGAATCACCAGTCCGCAACGGTGTTGCTGTTGCCTCCATTGCCGCGTCCCAAGGCCCACCGGCCGCAATCGCCTTTGCCGATCAAATTCATGGCGACGAACAAAAGAAGAAGGATGCTCTCAGTTTCGCCGCAGAGGGACTTTGGAATATGCGGCTCTACGCGCAGGCTGCGGCTATCCTCACTGCCTCACTCTCTGACAACTCCGACTCGAAAACTCTTGTTGGCAAGATTCAGATATTCAGCAACCTTAGACCATATAAAGGCGCTGACCTTCCATCGACAGATCCGCGCAGCCCTGTTCAAAAACTAATCGTCGGCGGCGTGACGAATACTTTGACAGAAGCTGTGATGGTCGCGAATCTATCCCGACACTCCTACGCCAACGACGCAGATTGGAAGCGCGATCTATTGCTAACCAACATACTGTCTGGCCAGTTTAGGAGCCTGTCGAGAAAAACCGGACTTCCGCAAACAGTAATCGAAGACATCGCCCTGGGCAAGATGAAGATCAACATCGTTCCGTCCGATGAACCCGGTTCGCGCATAGTTGTGGAGTTCCTTGGATCGCCTCCGGCGAACTTCTTCGTACTTAGTGAAGACAACTCCTACAAGATCGTCGCAAATGACCACGATCCCAGTGGAGTTGGCAATGAAGCTCTCTACCTCCTTCGGCACCACCAACAGGCCGAGGCGACATCACTTCTGAATTGGAAGCGCGATCTGGTCCAAAAAGAGCAGGGAGATGATCCGCTCGGTGGCTTGCTCTTCGCCCGTTTATGGAGACCCGGACAAAGCGGAGGCCCACAATCGATCGAACTCGCAGCCGCGTCGCTCCTGACCGATAAATCGGGCCTTCTTGCGATTCTCCCGCAAGTGATCACCGCACGCAGGAATGCATCGACGGATAGCGAGCGGGACGATCTTGATTTGCTCCTCGCATCGATCTACCTGTGCGCAGAGGACGCCACAAACGCGAAGCTCGTATCGCAACAGTTGCTCGATCGACAACCCGACTCCACGACTGCAGTGGTTTTGGCAGGCCGTGCTTACCGCCTTAACAAGGACTGGACAGGCTGGAAATCCCTCCTTGATACAAGGCTCCAGAGACGGCACAACGACCGCAACCTTCTGCTGCAAAGCGCGACCGAAGCGGAAGCCGAAGGTGACTTTCCACGTGCCCGTCGCACGCTCCGTATCGTCCTCGACGGGGGTCATGCGGTAGCCGACGACTATAACAAGTACGCCTGGCTTAGCCTCTTCGAAGATAGGGTAGACGACCAGAGTCTCGCAGCAGCTGAGCAGGTTAACTTGCTCAGCAAGAATGGCAACTATGCTTACCTACACACACTCGCGTGCCTAGACGCTACGCGAGGCAAAACTGTCGAGGCACGCCAACTTTTGTTGGAGGCAATGTCGACCGCTAACCTTGAAGAACCCAACAGCGCAATCTGGTATGGGTTCGGTCTTATCTTCGAACAGTATGGTGTATCCGATGCCGCCGTTGCAGCGTACAGACGTGTCGAAAGACCTGATGGCTTCCTCGATCCCACCGATCCATTTGTACTAGCTCAGACCCATCTTAAGGCACTCCACGCAAACTGACACAGCAGCCTAGAGTCGCAACATTCCGTCGGCGACGGTAACGCAGCGGCCAACCAGCCGCACCACTTCACCGTGAACCTCAAGGGTAAGTAAGCTGGGACGCTTCATCTCATATCCCTGTTCGATCTTGATTGTTGCGCCATCCTTGACGATGCCATGCTTGACCAACTGGCAGGCCAGTGGGCCGGCGGCGGTTCCAGTGGCTGCATCCTCGACAATTCCGACCGTCGGATTGAAGAACCTGGCATGAGCGACCGACGATGGGGCAACCGGGTCCAAAGAGTACAGGTAGCAGCCTTCGCCGCCGACGGACTGAAGGACCTTTGCAAGGCGCGGCGCATCGGGATGGGCACGGACAATGGCCGCACGATCGCGAACCGGTACCAGCAGATGTCCAGCGCCGGTAGAGACGACCTGAGCCGGTAGTCCCTGGACTTGCAGATCAGCTTTCTCAAGCCTGAGAGCTTCGGCCAACCCGTCGATGTCCTCGCAGATGTTGCCGAATTTTGGCGGCGACTGGGTCATGGTCACGGAGACGAGCTGTCCGTCTTCGCTATGAACTTCTACGGGCAGAAGAGAGCCGCCGATCTCCTGGGTGAAATGGTTGCGTCCATCGCTTAGCTTCAGCTTGCCCGATTCCGCAAGCCACCACCAGGCTCCGAGAGCGTTGTGTCCAGCGCCAAAGACTTCGTGTCCTGGAGCGGTGAAGGAACGTAACCGCCAATCCGCGGATTGATGGCTCGGGGGCAGGATAAACGTTGTCTCGGCCTGGTTGAATTCTGCGGCAATGCGCTGCATCGATGCATCATCGAGCTTCTCCGCTTGTGAAACTACGGCAAGAGGGTTGCCGGTCAAGGGCTGCTCGGCGAAGACATCGACAAATGCAAACGGGATTTTCATGGTCACCTCTTTCGTTTTGTAAAGCAATTGGGTTCTGAGATGCGGGCCTATCCAATGAGCGCTTGAAGCTGCCACTACGCTCCCTGATCTGGATAAAAACTCTCGGCGATCCATGCCTGACTCCTTCATGCTGGCGGGTTTTGCTCTATTGGAGTAATTATCTTTATGTTAAGATACATAATGTAAAGATATTTTTTTGTCATTGAAATTTAGCGGAAGATTTGTGGGATGGGACAATACACTCCAAGGATGCTGACATGACACGACGAGCCAGAGAAGATGCTGTCGATGTAATTCTTGAGCAGTGGCGACGGGAACGCCCCGATCTGGACGTGACACCAATGGGAATCATCGGACGGATCTCTCGTATCGAACGGCTGATCGATGAGCAGATGAAGGCGGTAAGCTTGAAGTTTGAACTCGAACGCTGGGGGTTCGATGTGCTGGCCTCGCTGAGAAGAGCGGGAAAGCCTTATCAACTGAGTCCGACACAGCTCTTCAGCTCGCTCCTGTTAACTTCTGGCGCGATGACAAATCGGATCGACCGCCTGGAGGAAGCTGGGCTCGTGGAACGGCTTCACGACCCGGCTGATCGTCGAGGCGTGATTGTTTCGCTGACCAAGCGTGGGCTCAGGTTGATTGACCGGGCGGTGACAGCGCACATGGAAGTGGAAGATGCCATGTTGTCGTGTCTTTCTGCCGGGGAGCTGGAGAGGTTTACCGAGCTTTTACGAACTCTTTCGCAGAACCTGGAAACTGCGAAGAGTGGACGCAAGTGATTGAAGGGAGCGGGTCCATAACGACTGCAATTGCTGTTTCTAAAGGGGATATGGCGCAAGTGCTAAAATTGGAGATTCATGGCACAAGATAAATTGAAGATGATTCCCCTGGGGGGCCTCGGCGAGTTCGGAATGAACTGCATGGCTCTCCGCTGGCAGGATGACATTATTGTCATCGATGCCGGTCTGATGTTTCCTGAAGAAGAGTTGCTGGGTGTCGACATTGTGGTTCCGGATATCACCTACTTGACCGAGAACCGCGACAAGGTAAAAGCAATCTTCCTGACGCACGGTCATGAAGACCATATCGGCGGGCTGCCGTGGATTCTGAGTGAGTTGAATGTGCCGGTGTATGGCACGGAGTTTACGCTGGCGCTGGTGGAAGGCAAGCTGGAAGAGCATCGGCTGCTGGAAGATGCAGACCTGAATGAGCTGATTCCGGGGCATCGGGTTACGCTGGGCCCGTTCTCGGTGATGCCGATCCGTGTGACGCACTCGCTGGTGGACTGCGTTGCGCTGGCGGTCCATACGCCGGTGGGCGTGGTGCTGCATACGGGCGACTTCAAGGTGGACCTGTCGCCTCCGGATGGCAAGCCGTTCGATCTGCATGCGTTTGCGGAGCTGGGCAAGCAGGGCGTTCTGGCGCTGTTGCAGGACTCGACCAATGTGGATCGCCGTGGATATACGCCGAGCGAAAAGGCTGTGCGGCCGCGGCTGGATGAGATCTTCGGGCAGGCAAAGAAGAAGCTGTTCTTTAGCTGCTTCTCGTCGTCGATTCATAGGATCAGACTGGCGATGGAGCTGGCGCATAATCATGGACGCAAGATCGCCATTATTGGGCGGTCGCTCGATAACTCGACTGAGATTGCGCAGGACCTTGGGTATCTTGATCTACCGCAGGGATTGATTATCAATCCGGGTCAGATCAAGGAGCATCCGGCGAACAAGGTCTGCATCATGATCAGCGGGACGCAGGGCGAGCCAATGAGCGCGTTGAGCCGGGCCGCGGTGAACAATCACAAGTTTGCGCATATCGATGCCGGGGATACGGTGCTGATGAGCTCGCGTGTGATTCCGGGCAATGAGAAGTCGATCTATCGCGTGATTGATCACCTGGAGCGACGCGATGCGAATGTGATTTATGACGACGGAGCTTCGGGGCTGATTCACGTGAGCGGGCATGGGAGCCAGGAAGAACTGCGTTTGATGATCAACCTGGTGAGGCCGAAGTTTTTTATACCGGTGCACGGAGACTATCGCCACCTGAAGCGGCATATTGAACTGGCCAGCTCGATGGGCGTGGTGGAGAAGGCGCTTCTGCTGGAGGACGGCGACGTTCTGGAGCTGGATAAGACTTCCGCTACGAAGACGGGCAAGGTAACGGTTGGGCGTGTGTGCATCGACTCGGGTGGAGCGGCATCGGATGTGGTCGAAGACCTTGTGATTCGCGATCGCAAGCATTTGAGCGAAGACGGGATTGTGCTGCCGATCATTGCGATCAACAAGCGGACGGGTAAGCCGGAGAATACTCCGGAGATTGTAATGCGAGGGATGGCAATCGACGATCCCGCGATGATCGCCGAAGCGCGGCTGGTGGTGCAACGAACGCTCGATGGGTCGTCGGGCGAGGAGAAGGCCGACTATGGTGTGATCAAGGAGAAGATTCGGACTGATTTGAAACGCTATATCCAGAAGAGCACGAGCCGACGGCCTTTGATCATGCCGGTAATTCTCGAAATCTGACGGCAGTTAATCTTCCGATAAAACGCCTCGCACAACGGGGCGTTTTTTATTGTGAAAAACACCGAATAGGTGCCGTGGAGGTACCGATACGGATACCCGTGGGCGGGTGGGAAGCCATAGCAGGCGTAAGATTTACGTCAAGCAGAAATACCGATAAAAACAGAAATTACCGGCATAAAACAGGCAGTAACGCGGAAACAGAATGTATGTTTGCACGCAAGGTGAAAGCTTATGTTGAATTTTGCATTTTGCCGCCGTGTTGTTCTGGCCCTGGTAGGCTCGGCGGGAGTCATGGGATCTGCGGCAGTTTCACAGGTTGCGCAGCAGACCAAGCCGCCGGTTGATTCTCTTCCAAAGATAGAGCCTCCGGAACGGCCCAGGATTGGACTGGTGTTCGAAGGCGGCGGCGCACTGGGACTGGCCCACATTGGCGTGATCCGGTGGATAGAAGCGCACCATATCCCCGTCGACTATGTCGCCGGAACGAGCATGGGCGGGCTGGTAGGTGGGTTATATGCTTCCGGGCTAAGCACGGATGAGATGAAAGCGTTCGTTGACAAGATCGACTGGCATGTAGTTTTGAGTGGCCAGGTGCCGTTTCAGGCGTTGAGCTTTCGGCGCAAGGAAGACAAGCTGGCGTTTCCGAACCGCCTGGAGTTTGGACTGAAGCATGGCTTCAGTCTGCCGAGCGGGTTGAATTCGGGCGCGGCGGTAGGCCTGTTGTTCGATCGCACACTGCTTCCGTATTACAACCTGAAGAGTTTTGACGATCTGCCGATTCCGTTCCGCTGCGTAGCGACGGAGATCGTTACCGGACAACCGCACGTCTTCAAGGATGGATCACTGGCGCAGGCGATGCGGGCGACGATGTCGATTCCGGGCGTATTCGCTCCAGTACGTCATGGCGATCAGATCTTCTCAGACGGCGCGGTAGTGGACAATCTGCCCGTGGATGTGGCCCGGTCGATGGGCGCCGAGGTAATCATTGCGTCGTATCTGGACTCAGGACCGACCGATCCGGCGAGCCTGACGTCGATGTTAGGCGTTGCAGGCAGGAACGTGTCGATCATGATAGCGGCCAACGTAGCGAGGAGCCTGCAGGACGCCGACATCGTGATCTCTTCGGATGTAAGCAAGTTCGGCTCACTCGAATTTTCGAGAACCGACGACATTATTCCGATTGGAGAGAAGGCAGCGGCGGCGATGTCGGAGCAACTGGAAAAGTATGCGCTGAACGATGCCGACTGGGCCGAGTATGTGAAGCAGCGGCAGGCGCGGCGCAGGACTGAGGTGCCGGTACCGCAGTTCATCGAAGTCTATGGAATTCAGGGATCACAGCAGAGAGATGTAGCGGCAAAGTTCGAGAAGTTCGTGGGTCAACCTATCGATCCGGATCAGTTGGAGCGCGTTATTGCAGACCTCCAGGGCACGTGGATTTACTCGACGATCAACTACAACATTGTGGTGAGGGACGGAACGCCAGGGCTGCTGATACGACCGCGTACTAAGGATCACGGTCCACCCTTCGTCAATCTTGGGTTGACGATTCTGGCGAATGATTCGAACAATGTTCAGTTCGGAGCGGCGCTGCGAGGGACGTTCTTCGATATCGCGGGCCCGGGATCGGAGTTGCGTGTGGATGGAGCGGTGGGTCAGCCGGCACAGCTTACAGGAGAGCTGTACAGGCCGTTTGTGGCGGGATCTCACGCGTTCGTTGCGCCGCATGCCTATCTGATACAACAGACAATTCCCTACTATCAGGGCAACACACAGCTCGATCAGTACAAGCAGAAGACAAATGGGTTTGGAGCGGATGTAGGCTACCAGTTCAATGCACGGACTGAACTGCGGGTTGGCCAGGACTATCAGTGGTACAGCGCGGTTCGAACGATTGGAAACCCTATCGGTAATGAATTTCACCTGCAGCCCTTTGTGTCGGCGGTGAAGTTTCAATACCTGGGACAGGACGACATGATGATTCCGACCCGCGGCACCACTGTGTCGGCAATCTACAACTACTTCACGCAAAGGCCGAACGATTCGGGTGGGTTCTCGCAGATGACGGGTCGGTTGCAACATTTCATTCCGATAAAGTCGCGCGGCATTCTGCTAGGTACCTTGCAGGGTGGGACAAGTTTTGACGCGAGCAACCTGGGCCTCGCAGGCCTACCGCTCGGCGGACCACTCCGATTGAGCGCTTACAGTCGGAATCAGTTATTGGGAACGGATTATTTCCTCGCACAGACAGGGTATCTGTACCGGCTGGCGCGGCTCAATCCAGTGATCGGGGATTCGATCTATGCCGGTGGAATCTTCGAGGTTGGCAAGATGTATGGAGGTAATCCGGGGACACCGTCGCTGCCGTTCGACTTTACCGGTGTGCTGGTGATGAAGACGTTGATTGGACCGTTGATTACCGGGGTGAGCATCGGCGACAACAGCAATTGGAAGTGGTACTTCGGGCTGGGACGGATATTCTAGACTTATCCTGTCGCAAACCACTGCTACTCTTAATTCATCGTCATAGAAGGAAGAGGAGCAATGAGCGAGTTTGTGACGTTGGATGAGATACGGGCTGCGCAGGAGCGGATCGCCGGGGTCGCGGTGCGGACTCCGCTTTATCGAGTGGAGCGCGCGCGGCTTCGGATGGCGAAGATCGTCGAGCCAGATTTCGACCTTTACATCAAGGCCGAGAGCGAGCAGCCGATTGGCAGCTTCAAGCTGCGCGGGGCGTACAACATGGTGGCGCAGCTGTCGCCCGAGGCGTTGCAGCGCGGAGTTATTACTTATTCCAGCGGAAATCATGCGCAGGGTGTGGCTTATGCGGCTCGTGCGCTTGGAGCCAAGGCTGTGATTGTGATGCCGTCGAATGCTCCCGAAGTGAAGAAGGCTGCGACTCTTGCGTTGGGCGCAGAGATTGTCGAGGTGGGGCCTGCATCGCTGGAACGAAAGGCCAAAGCTGAGGAGCTGGTGGAGAAGTTCGGATATGCGATGATTCCGCCGTATGACGCGCAGGAGATTATCGCAGGACAGGCGACGTGCGGGCTGGAGATAGTGGAGCAACTGCCTGGCGTGGAGCTGGTGCTGTCACCGGTGAGTGGCGGCGGTTTGCTGAGCGGCGTTGCTACAGCAGTGAAATTGGCCGCTGAAGCTGGTCTCGCGCTGCCGGGTGTCCAGGTTTGGGGAGCGGAGCCGGAGCTAGCGGCCGATGCCAAGGAAAGCTTTGAGACGAAGACGCTGGTTGAGTGGCCTGCTGCAAAGACGACGCGAACAATTGGCGACGGTCTGCGGACACAGAGCCTGGGCGCGCTGAACTTCAAGCATGTGCTGCGTTTTGTGGACGGCATTGTGACCGTGAGTGAAGATGAGATTCTCTCGGCGATGCGTGTGATGCTGGCGGCGACGAAGCTGGTTCCCGAGCCAAGCGGTGCGGTAACGCTGGCGGCTGCGCTGTATCATGCGCATCAGCTTCCCAAGGCATGCAAGGTTGCTGTCGTGCTGAGTGGAGGAAATCTGGAGCCGGCGTTGCGCGAAAAGCTTGAGAATGAACTGGCTGAACGCGCAGGGTGAGACAGCTTTCAGAAGTATTACCGGAGCGTCTAAATACGATGATGCGGGTTGGATCTACTATGCGTGATTATCGGCTGAAGCAAGTGGGTTGGGGCGCGTTGGTCTTGCTGGCCTCTTGCGGCGTTGGGTTGGCACAAAAGAAAGACAAGTCCAGTTACGATCGCGCGGCACGAGCGACGGTGTTGCATGCGGCGAACGTTTATGTTGCCGCGGATCCGGATTCACAAAGGATTTCGCTTGTAACTCCCGGCCATGAGATCGTCGTTGTAGAAAGAAGCGGACCATGGGTGAAGGTCTTCGCCAATACCGATGTAGAAGAGGACGCCGAACAGAAGCCGGAGTTCAGTGACGACGATAACGTTACGCCCGCCTCGGGATGGATTCGCGATAAGGGCGTCGTAGGTACGACTACTGCCAGTGGGGACGCGATTCTGTTTGGGTCTGCGGCGAATCTTGAGGCAGAAGCGTCCCAGCCTCATGCACCCAAGGGTGCGGCGATGGAAGCGCACCTGCTCTATCGACGGGTTGCGGAATACTTCCCAGACTCGCCGTTGGCTGCGGAGGCAGCATGGCGGTCTGCGGATATTCGCTGGCAGCTTGAGAAGCAGGACATCAGCACGCTGCCGAGCGCGAAGGAACAGGACGCTATGCTGCGGCCTCAGCTCTACGATGGCGAAATGAAGAAGGTCATCAAGCGGTTCCCGGGATCGAAATATGCGGCGTATGCGGCCTACGACTTGCTGGACAACAAGCTTTGCGGTGACTGGCAGGGACTGCCGAAGTGTCCGGAGATGGAGACGGGGCTGTATGAAAAATATGCCCAGCAGTTTCCTGACGGGCCGAGATCCGCAGAGGCCTTGTACAATGCGACGTATCGGCAGGGCGTGGTCGTGACCATGTACACGGTCGAAGAGAACAAGAAGAAAGCGGACGATGCCGCGGCGAAAACGCAGTCTCTGGCGCAGGAGTTGAAGGCGAAATATCCACAGTCAGACTATGCGGCGAGGGCAACAAGCATCGCATTTCGGGTGGCACAGGGGATTCCGATCTACGGGAACGACCGTGATTAGTTCTGCGATTACTGACGCACTGAGTGTTCGAATGATCGAACGAGAGGATGCGAATGCTGTCGCCGAGCTTAGTGTTCAGTTGGGATATGAGGCGTCGCCAACAGAGATTAAAGAGCGGATTGCGGGACTGCTCTCGAACACGGATCAGGTTGCCCTGGTCGCCTGTGCGCGTGGAGAGGTTGTCGGCTGGATCGAGGCTTCGATTGTGCGGCATCTGCAATCGGCTCCGCATGCGCTGATCGGCGGACTGGTGGTGAAAGATGGAGTGCGCGGTCTGGGTGTGGGCAAGCGGCTATGTACCGAGGTGGAGGCGTGGACTAAAAACAAAGGGCTTACGGTTGTACGGGTGACGTCGCGCAGCACGCGGGAGGGCGCGCATCGCTTCTATCTTCGCGAAGGCTATCGGCAAACCAAGACCTCGGCCGTGTTTGAGAAGGTTCTCTCGTGAAGGCTGCACGGTAAATTTACAGAGAGCATTTAGGATGGGGCTATGCCGATTTTCAAAGTAATTGTTCTTGCGATTGTGCAAGGCTTGGCAGAGCTGCTGCCCGTTTCAAGCTCCGCCCACGTTGTGGTTGTGGAAAAGCTGATGGGGCTTGACCCCTCGTCGCCGCAGATGACGCTGCTGCTGGTGATGCTGCATACGGGCACAATGTTTGCCGTGATTGCATACTTCTGGAACCAGTGGAAGAAGACGTTTTTTTCGAGCTCGGACGCATTCAAACGGTTTGCGATCCGCGTGATCTGGGCCACGGTACTCACCGGAGTAATCGGTGAGGTGATTAAAAAAATTATCGAAAAAACGATGTTCAAAGGCGCACCGAAGGCAGAGATCGAACTGCTGTTCGGACGGCTTGATCTGATTGCTCCAGCACTGGCGGCTGTGGGTATTTTGATTCTGCTCGCCGGGCTGATGGAGAAGCGACGTATGGGCTCACATCCCAATGTCTACGGCGACAGCGTGACGATGCGGCAGGCCGGATGGATCGGCGCAATACAAGGATTGTGTCTGCCGTTTCGCGGATTTTCGCGGTCGGGTGCGACGATCTCAACCGGTATGCTGACGGGCGCAAGTAAGGAGCGGGCCGAGCGGTTCAGCTTCGCGTTGGCGGTTGTGCTTACCCCGCCGGTGGTTTTACGAGAGGCGCTGCGACTCGTGAAGGCTTCGCACGAGGCTGCGGCTGCCGGCACTCCAATTGATCTCCATGGCAGCGTAGTGACGAGCCTGCTGGGCGCGGTGTTCGCGTTCTTTGCCGGCCTTGTGGCGTTGAAGTGGCTAAGCAGCTGGCTTGAAGAGGGCCGCTGGTATCTGTTTGGGATTTATTGTTTAGTGGCTTCAGTGGTAGTGTTTGCGCTACATCATGCAGGGTATTAAAACGGCAAGGGCCACTGGAGAAGATCCAATGGCCCTTGGCTGTTAAGGTCGTTACTTCGCTGCAAGAGCGTCGCGATGATTGCGGACGAAATCGTGCGATGTAAGGATATGAGCCTGCTGCTCTGCCAGTAACTGGCGAACAGGCAATGGCAGATCCTGATCGAGAGCATCCTTGTATGCCTTCTTGGCTTCGTCTTCGCCCTGCTCTGCTGTCTCGAGAAGGGTATGATCGCCACCGCCCATCTTGGCTTTGAGATCACCCCATACACGATGAAGCGTTCCGGCGGTCGTGCCGGTTTCTTTTATGTCGTGAACACCATTCTGGTGGAGGACTTCTTCGAGATCTCCGCGAAAGCTGGCGCGCTTGAGGGACTCAGCAAGGAAATAACGTTTGAGAGTTTCATCCTTCAGGTGATCGCCGATGTCGGCGAAGCCCTTCTGGCTGTCCTGAAGTATGTTGACGAGCGATTTTAAAGCGCGCTCCATCTCGTGCTGCTTGCCTGTATCGGTGGACATAGAAACCTCAATGGTGGAATAAATGCTATCGGTTGGGGCAGGGTCCGTCGGCTGGCCGCGATTCTCCTTTGCCAACGGCAAGCCGGAGAAATCGCGAAAATCCCGCTCCCCTGCCAACCGGTTCTAAGGTCCGCCAGGCTTACTATGCCCAGCGGCGAGTGTTATAGGGATAGATGCACGGTAGCGGCGCGGGTTTGCATCCGGATACCCCGACGGGGACGTTTCCACTAATTTCGGTTGCGCTCTGGGATAATCAAGGTGCTCTGGTGGTTTTACGGCCCTGGTACCGTCCGCCCGGTGTGCCGTGGTGGGCACCGATGCGAGAGAGGCCGCGCGTACCCTCGAATGAAGGCTCCCCAATGAAAACACTACGACTTGTTTCGACACCGACGCGCAACCGCCGCTTGAACGAGATCATCGGGATGATCGTGCTGGTAGGCGCAGGCCTGCTGCTGCTGGCGTTGGCGAGCTATACGCCCTCGGATCCTTCGTTCAACACCGTGGGCTCCTATATAAAAGGACGACCCGCACACAATTGGACCGGCATGGTCGGCGCTTATCTCGCCGACGCGACGCTTCAACTGATTGGGATCGCCGCCTTCTTTTTGCCGTTGGTGCTGGGGCGGTTAGGACTTTGCTGGATGCGGTCGCGACCCGCCGGTTCGCCGATGGCCAAGGCGGTTGGACTGATAATGTGGGTGATCTTTGGACCGGCTGCGATTGCGTTGTTGCCTGGACACATGATGTGGCGCCACTCTCTGCCGATTGAAGGAGCGACTGGGCGTCTGCTCGCAGATTTCCTGGTGCATTATCTTAATCTGCCCGGAGCATGCATTGTGCTTGGGCTGATGGTCGCACTGTCGCTCTATCTGGCGACTACGTTTACTTTCAATACGGCGCGCGAGTGGGCGACGATACGGTTCTCGTTCGTGCAGGCGATGTGGGATCGCTGGGTACGGTGGCGCAGCAGGAAGAACGCAGACGCCTCGATTGCCAGTGAAACCTATGGCAGCAAACGAGAACAGGCGGACGCGAAGGCCCGGCGTGTCCGTGAGCTGGCCCAAGCTGCGGAGAGAAAGATTCAGGAGCCAGAGACCACGACGTTGCTGGGTGGGCTGTTCGGTTGGCTGGGACGGAAGAAGAAGATCGAACCAATCTCGCTGGAACCACATGAAGAAAACGCTGCAGGGGAGCAAGGTTCGATGTGGCAGGCCATGCCGCGCACTCTCGTCGATGCCCCTCCCGTGACGCCGATCGGCACGGCTAAAGCGGCAGCGGCTCCCTTTGCAGACGCTCTGGCGAAGGCTGCGGCTCCGATGCATGCGCTCGATGATGCGTCGACCTTCAACGACCGCAGCTTCGACTTTGGTACAGATGGCCGTAAGGAAGCTGCTCCTGTGCGGACTCCTGCAGCGGCACGCACGACGAAGAAGACACTCGAGGAACTCGTAGCTCCAGTTGCAGCGGCGGAGGAGCATATCTCGTTTGGCAGGCGTGCCGATGCGGATATTACGCCCGTAACAATTGTGCCGAAGAGTGTTCGCGGCTATAAGCTGCCTCCATCGTCGCTGCTGCATCGCAGTGAAGAGCAGGCCGCCGTGCGCGAGGATGCACTGCGCGAAGAGGCTCGCGTGCTGGTAGAAAAATGTGCCGAGTTCGATGTCGATGGGCAGGTAACGCATATCAATCCCGGGCCTGTCGTGACCACCTTCGAATTCAAACCTGAGGCCGGCGTGAAGTATGCACGGGTCACCGGACTGGCCGACGATCTTTGTCTCGCGATGGCGGCGGAATCGATCTTGATTGAACGAATGCCGGGCAAAAGTACCGTGGGAATTCAGGTGCCGAACCACGAGCGCGAGACAATCTGGTTGCGCGATGTCGTCGAGTGCGAGAGCTTCGCGACGTCAAAGAGCAAGCTGGCGATTGCGCTGGGCAAGGATATCAACGGGCGCATCGTTACTGCCGATTTGGCGAGCATGCCGCACGTTTTGATTGCCGGATCAACAGGCTCGGGTAAGTCAGTGGCTATCAATGCCATGATTATGAGTGTGCTGTTCAAGAGCACGCCTGAGCAAGTCCGCATGATTCTCGTCGACCCTAAGCGGGTTGAACTGGGGATGTACGAAGGCATTCCGCATCTGTTCACGCCAATCATCACGGAGGCGAAGCTGGCGGCGAACGCTCTTCGCAATGCAGTGCGCGAGATGGAGCGGCGCCTGAAGCTGCTGGCGGCGAATCACGTTCGCAACATCGATCAGTTCAACAAACTCTTCGACCATGGCAGCGAGTATCTGTTCGAGGATGTAAATCAGGAACCGCTGCCTTACATCATCATCATCATCGACGAGCTGGCCGACCTGATGATGCTCGACCGCTCGAACGTAGAAGAATCGATCACGCGGTTGGCGCAGATGGCCCGCGCGGTGGGCATTCACCTGGTGCTGGCGACGCAGCGGCCTTCGGTCGATGTCATCACGGGTTTGATCAAGGCCAACGTACCGACACGTATGAGCTTCCGTCTTGCGACGAAGGTGGACTCGCGCACGATCATCGACTCAAATGGCGCCGAAAGCCTGCTGGGGCGCGGTGACATGCTGTATCTGCCGCCGGGTACAAGCCGGGTGCAGCGCGTTCATGCACCGTTTGTAACTGAGAAGGAAATCTCTGCGGTCGTGGCCTTCTGGAAGGCACAGGGCGAGGCCGAGTACGTCCACGGCTTCCTCGAAGGACCGAAGGAAGAGGCGGGCAGCGGAGCCGAGGGTGGCTCGGATGGCGACGATAACGATCCGATGTACGACGATGCAGTGCGGCTGGTCTTCGAGTTCGGCAAGGCGAGCACTTCTCTGTTGCAGCGACGTCTGCGCGTTGGTTATGGTCGCGCCGCTCACCTGATTGACATGATGTACAACGATGGTCTGGTAGGGCCGGCAGATGGGTCGAAGCCGCGAGAGATTCTCAAGTCTCCCAACTGGATCAAGGAAGTCGACGCAGCGATCCGTTAGCTAACGAGGTAAGCGCTTTGAAGAATGCACGGCCACGACACCGAGGCTGCAGATCACTGCGAGTAGTACGATCCAAAGCAGCTCGGGATGACGTTCAGTGATGGGGCGCGTATCGGGACGAGGTTTGTAGACTGGATTTCGCTGCTCAGAGCCTAGCGCTGCTGTGCGTACGGAGCCAGCGGCTGAGAAGAGACGAGCATAGTCGTACTGGGGAGCGGTGAGATCGGGATCGCCGTAGTAGAGAGTCAGTGGCTCGGATGTGGGCGCGTCGAAGCAGAGTTTGCGTTCGCGCATCTCCAGACGAACTGCAGTGATGGGTAGCGGCGCGTCGTTGCCGTTCTCGACGGCAACTTCGACAGTAGCGGCACTCTGCAGATTGGAACCGATCGTGGCTGGGATGCTGAGTTGCTGCTCGTGAATCTCGCGGCCAGCCTGGGTTAGCTTCACGCGAAGGATTGTGCCTGCAATGTTTTCTCCCGCTGCAGGCGCAGTGCCCGCGGGGCGGTCTGATACACGGACATCGCGACTGAAGTTTGATTTAAATTCAGGCGCGATTGCGAACGAGATGCGCTCTATGGGAACGCGTTCCGGCAATGCAAATGTTGCGATGGTCTTGTGGCCTCGTTGTGTAACAACGTTAGTTTCGAAGGCTCTGGTGTAGAGCGTTTGGGCTTCGCGGCTTGGCGGAACATCGGCTCCCAGAACCATCTGCGGAGTTGCGACGAAGGCAGGATAGCCAGAAGTTGACGATACCGTCAGTTCGATATGCAGGAAGGGAAAACTGGACTCCTGCAAAGGTAGTGTAGTGTTGCTCGAGAGATGCTGTGAGCTGAGATCGAACAGCGTGAATTCTCCAAGACTTGTTGAAGATGCGGCATTCGGGTCGTGTTTTCCGGATACAGCGGCGGTAGCCAAATAATCCTTTCCGGCAAGATCAAGCTGCACCTCGGTGTAGGGTCGAGCAGGCATTGCCAGGTCAAAGACGATGGTGCGACCACGAAGGCCAAGGTTGAGCACGCGAGCGGGCTCGCTGTCGGGCTGCGAAGGCTCGCTAAGGGTTATCGCATAAGGAATTTCGCGGCGCTGCTGATAGAGACGTATATCTTTGAGCGAAGGCGATGCGTTGGGAAATATCTGTGGGGCGATGGCGATGCATGCTTGCCCGGCCCCAGGGGAAAGCGTGATTGTCCGCTGGTAGCGAAAGAACTGCGGATCGGCAACAGCGGTGCTAAGTCCCGGAGAAGCGGCCTGCCAGAGAAGCAGTGCGAGAAGGATGGACTTCACTGGCCTGCCCCCGAGTGCTGGTCTGTATGGCCGGCCGAATCTCGCAGCGCAAGCCAGTCCTTCTGATAAGCGAAGCTGATCGCCATGAGAAGTGCGCCGAGACAGAGAAAGCTGACAACGCGATAGCCCTGGCTAAGGTTGCGCATGTCGTAAAGGAAGGTCTTGGCAATGGTGAAGACGATCAGGATGAGCGCCTGCCAGCGAATGAAGGCCGTACGTCTCCAGAAACCGACGGCAAGCAAAACCCCACCGTAGACCATCAGAAAGGCGGAGACAGCGAGAGCCCGCTGCAGGTCAGCTTCGGAGTTGACAGCGGAACGAGTCCAAAGAGCTTCAATCTCGCGGACGCCCGAGAGCACGGCGATGAGATTAATTGCAATGATTGCAGCCCCGGCGAGAAGTAGCCAACGTGCCGATGCTTCCGCGTTACGGCATGCGCGGATGGCAATCCACGCGGCTATGGCCAGCATAGCGATGCCTACTAACGATGTAGCAAAGTCCGCATTGAAGAAGGGAGTATGCAAAGCCGTATCGAACCATGGGGACAGACTGAACAGACCGATCACTCCGAGTAAAAGAGCTCCTGATGCAAGCCAGCGAAGTACCCAGCTCGAGCGTGCCAGCGAAGATTCTGTGGCGGTGGCGAAGTGGCTGGCAACCCACAGCAGCGCAGCGCCCTCGACGAACCAACCGATTGTAATCCAATGGCCACTGGCCTTCAGGGGAATGGCGATAGTGAGAAACACAATTGCCAGAGAGAGATGCATGGTTGCCGCAACCACGCCCTGAGGCAAGCGCATCAGGCCTAGATAAACGGTGGCCAGGATAACCATAAGCCACGGCAGAAAGGTGTGGAGACCAGAATCCTGAAGCACTGAGTAAAGAGCGAGCGATACAAAGGCGGCATTGACCAGCGGCAGAAATATCTCGACGATGATCACTTTCGATGAGCGATAAGAACTGGCATCTGCTAAATCCACATGGTCACGGGCGTCGATGGGAACACTTGCGAATACGATAAAAAATAACACGATAAAAATCGAGGTAACGAGAAGATCTTCGCGTGCGTAGAACTGCATATACCAGCTGATGAAG
Source organism: Edaphobacter sp. (assembly GCA_035317185.1). GTDB lineage: Bacteria > Acidobacteriota > Terriglobia > Terriglobales > Acidobacteriaceae > Edaphobacter. The sequence goes on along the minus strand of DATHHN010000020.1, from coordinate 99,999 downwards.
TACAAGACCGTCGCGGGAAAGGCCCCCAGCAACAATCGCGGCCAGGGTTTGAGTCGAATCAGTATGACCGTGGCGATATCGATGGCCAGAAGATAGCTGAAGAGAAATAGTTCGTGATTGCCGCCGGTCGACAGCAGCAGTGGTGTCGCGAGGCCTCCGGCAAGAGCGTACACAGCAAGCAACTCGCTGTCCTGGGCCCAGGCCATGTAGGCATTCCAGACCGTGACCAAGATCATAACTCCCAAAGCTGCGCTCGCCGGAAGCAGGTGATAAAGCTGGAAGGCCGCCCATAACGACAGATACAACACACCACTGCCGATCGCCTTGAGCGAGTAAGCAAACGCAGGGAAACCCTTTCGCCGAAAGCGTTCCGACCAGACGATAACTCCAGTTCCGGCAATGAGCCCTGCGACGATGCGTCCAAGCGGGCCAATCCAGTGGTTGTCCATCGCCAGTTTTAGAAACCAGGTTGCGCCAATGAGCAGTGCGACCACACCAATGCGATTGAATATTTGCGCGCCAAGCCGGTTTTCAAACGATGCCGATGACCGAGTTGAAGGCGGAATCGGTGGTGGTGGTGGAACAATCTTTTCAGCCACGACAGAATCTGGTGATAACGGCACCGATGCGATCACAGCAGCAGTCGCAGTCGTCCGATCTTCTTTGCGATCACGGAACGCCGCAAGCTCATGCTCGAGTGCGTCGACACGAGAAGAGAGGGCTGCAAGCTCGGCTGTCAGTTTCGCTTCCTTCTCGTAACGCTCAGCCGGATCGTGAAATTCCTCTTGGCCCATGGCAATTACTGTACCGCCAACAGATAAGGAGTGGAACTCTGCTGTCTCAATTGATACTCTTTGCCAACATGGATAACAACGGTACCCAACCGCGCCTGCTGATGGTGGACGATGACGCTCTAAGCCGAGAGCTGTTCTCTCTGCTACTGCGGCAAAAAGGTTATGCGGTAGAGGCGGTGAGTTCAGGAGAGGCTGCGCTTCGGCATCTGCAGGCGCAACACGCTCTGCCAGAGGTCGTGCTGACCGACATGCAGATGCCGGGAATCGACGGACCCGACCTCGCGATGCAACTCCGCAACCTGTATGGAACGCAGATGATGTTGCTGGCCATGAGCGGAAGCGAACCTAAAAGGATCGACAAGCAGGCATTCGACGGATTTTTGTTGAAGCCATTTACCGTCGATCAACTTGCCGCAACCATCTCCGGCTGTGCACCACGGCCAGAGGCGAAAGCCAGCGGTAGTGAAGATGGAACCATATTCAATCAGGCTGTCTATCAGAAGCTCTCCACTTCAATGAGAAAGGCACAGATGGAGCAGCTTTACACGTTATTCCTCCAAGATATTGCAAAGCGCTTTTCAGCAATGGAGCGAGTAGCTACCGAGGGGGATGATGACGTATATCGAAAAGAAGCGCATGCCATCAAGGGAAGCTCCGGGATGGTCGGCGCAACGGAACTGCAAAAACTTGCAACATCGATGGAAGAGCGGGGCCTCGACGCTACTAATCATGTAGCTACACGCAAGGAATTCATACTAGCCGTGGAACGGCTCCGGCGTATTCTGGTCGGACACGAAATCATAGGTCGGTTCACTCGATCGACAGGAGAACTCGCGCATGATTGAAGCATTGAAGAAGTCTGCCGACACAGCTGTTGCAGTAGCACCCATCCGCATAGTGGTGGCCGATGACCACCCGGTCGTTCGCTTCGGCGTAAAGAACATGCTGGAAAATGAAGCTGGCTTTGAAGTTGTCGGCGAGGCCGAAGACGGTGACGTCGCAATCACGCAGACGCTCGAGCTGGAGCCGGACATTCTTCTGCTCGACCTGTTGATGCCGCGGCTCCCCGGGTTGGAGGCAATGCGCGCGATCATGAGCAAGTCGCCACGAGTCAAAATCATTTTGCTTACCAGCACCATTTCAACGCAGCAAATTATCGAAGCATTGCAGATCGGCGCGAGAGGAATTGTTTTAAAGGATGCCGTAGCCGGTGACCTCGCGATCTCACTGCGCGCCGTACTCTCAGGCGATTATTGGATCGGCGGCGAACGCGTCGCGAATCTTGTAACTGCGCTCAATGCGCTGATGAAAGAAGCCTCGTCCACACCTGAGAAGAAGACCTACGGCCTGACGCCGCGAGAGCTTGAAGTCGTGACATGCATCGTCGAAGGCTGCAGCAACAAGGACGTCGCCAAACAATTCGCCATCAGTGAAGAGACCGTGAAGCGCCACCTCTCGAACATCTTCGACAAGACCGGCGTATCGACCCGGCTGGAACTGGCGCTGTTTGCCATTGCGCATAAGCTGGTGATGCTCGACAGCTAGTTTCATAACCTTCAGTAAGATGGAGGTATGAGTGATGGAGCCGATCGAGCAATAGTCGACTTACTGGTAATAGGCGCGGGACCGACAGGCTTGGCCTGTGCAATTGAGGCGCAACGGGCCGGATTCACGGCTGTGCTGGTAGATAAAGGCTGCCTGTGCAACTCGCTGTTCCACTATCCGGCGAACATGACCTTCTTTACCACACCGGAGCTGCTCGAGATCGGCAACATCCCTTTCTCCAGTCCGAACCAAAAGCCCAATCGCAACGAAGCGCTTGAGTACTATCGCAAGGTCGCCGACCACTACCAACTGGACGTGCGGCAGTATCAAAATGTCGAGCGTGTCGTGGGCCGCGACGGAGACTTTACCGTTCATACGACGGACAGGTTCGGCCGCACACTGGAGCATCGCGCCCGCAAGCTTGTAGTTGCCACCGGATACTACGATCTACCAAACTACCTCGGAATTTCGGGCGAAGATCTTAATAAGGTCCGTCACTACTACGATGAGGCGCATCCGTTTCAAGCGCTGGATGTAGTCGTCATCGGCGGAAAGAATTCTGCTGCTATTGCGGCACTGGACCTCTGGCGACATGGCGCGCGTGTGACGCTTGTCCATCGTGGATCGGAGATGCATCGGCATGTAAAGTATTGGATCCTGCCCGACATCAATAATCGCGTAAAGAACGGCGAGATCAACGCATACTTCAATAGCGTCGTGACACAAATTTCAGAGGATGATGTGACGATCGAAACGCCTCAAGGCGTTATCACGCTTCCGAACCACTTTGTCTTCGCGCTGACGGGCTATCATCCGGACTTCGACTTTATCGAACAGCTGGGAGTAAAACTGGACGAAGCGAATGACCGGGTTCCTATCTGCGATCCCGCAACGCTCGAAAGCAATGTGCCCGGAATTTACCTGGCAGGCGTGATCGTCGCCGGCGAGCGGACAAACGAAATCTTTATCGAGAACGGCCGCTTCCATGGACAGCTCATCGCGGCAGACCTGCGGGAGAAAGCAGCTGGCCGTCTCGCAGTTGCGCTCTAGCCGATTACGCGGCGCATAAAGCCTCGAATCCCGAGCCACGTCAACAGCACGAGGAAGAACACAAGCATCGTGAGAATCAGAAGATGCGGCATATGGGGAAGCTCTGGTGTAAGCGCAGAGCGCAGGCCTTCGCTCATGTAAACGATCGGATTAATCAGCACGCCCATCTGGAGCCAGCGGATGTGGTTCAACGCTGCCCATGGATAGTAGACGCAACCGAGGAACGTGATCGGCATCACTACTACGCCAAAGATGAGGCCAATCTGCTGCGGCTTCACACTCGTGCCAATGGTGAGACCAAGCGCTCCCGATGTGAGGCTCGCCAGAACGAGAACTACGATGAGATAGGGCCAGCTGCTGACGTGCGCGACCACCGGTGTAGTTGGGATGTAGTAGGCCAGCGGAAAGACGACAGCCGCGGCGATCATGCTCTGCACAGCCGAAAAACACATCTTCTCAATCGCCACGGCGGAGACTGGTAGTGGACACATCACGCGGTCGTCAATCTCGCGGGTGATGCCGAACTCCTGCGCAAGCGGCAGAGCAACGGCGGCGATTCCGCTGAACATAATTGCGACCGCCATCAGTCCGGGCAACAACACTGTACTGAAGTTTGCACCGCCCATCGCGGACGTTGGGTTCATTGCGGCGCCTCCACTCATGTGCGGCATGATGAAGGTGAAGACAAAAAGAAACAACAGCGGATTCATGCAGACGCGAATAACAAACGGAAAAAGCTCCCGACGAAGGACATGCAGATCGCGTAGAAAAAGTCCGGCGAAGGCACGGCCGTATTGCATCGTCTTCGAGGTCTCCGGCTGACGACGAATCTCCGGACTACACGCAGGTGTTTCGAGTTGGGCCAATTGGGTCATGAGTTTCTCCCCGTTTTTTTACTCGCGAAGGTCTCTGCCCGTAAGGCGAATGAAGACGGTTTCGAGGCTGGTTTCGGTGATGGTCAAATCGCGCAGGCCATATGGATTGGCAGCATGAACGACCTCGGACAGAAGTCCCTCGGCGCCCTCGGCGAGGATGCGAACACCCTTTACCGTCGCTTCTGCGCTGGCCACGCCGGGCTTCTGCTGTAGCTCTTGCACGAGCTTAGGAACATTCTCTAAGTTGCGAAGATCGAGCTCGTAGACTCGCTGGGCACCAACGGAATTCTTCAACGCGGCAGGGGTATCCTCAACCAGAATCTTGCCATGATCAATAATGGCGACGCGGTCGCAAAGTTCGTCCGCCTCTTCCATGTAGTGCGTTGTAAGAACGACGGTGATCCCCTCTTCACGCAAGCCGCGCACGGCCTCCCACATGGCAATGCGGCTCTGTGGATCGAGCCCGGCACTGGGCTCATCGAGAAACAGTACCTTAGGGTGATGCGCGATAGCTCGTGCAATTTGAACACGCTGCGCCAGACCACCGGAGAGTTGCGCAGGGTAGGAATCGGCTCGTTCGGTCAAGTGAAACTGCGCGAGTAACTGATCTGTTCGCCGCCTGGCATCGGCTCGCGAGAAGCCGAAATACAAGCAATGGAAGTAAATGTTTTCGGAGATGGTGCAGGCCCGGTCGAGCGTGTTGTATTGCGGCACGACACCAATACATCGTCGCGCCATCGACGGCGCGGCAACCACATCGATCCCTGCGATACGCACACTGCCTGCCGTCGGAAGCGCACGCGTGGTGCAGATGCTGATGGTCGTGGTCTTCCCCGCGCCGTTCGGGCCCAGCAGACCATAGAGTTCTCCCTCATGCACATTGAGGTCAATCCCATTCACGGCGACTACCCGCTGCTTGCCGTCATATACCTTCTGCAGGCCTTTTAGCTCAACGATCACCGAAACTCCCTGGCACAACCTTATCGATTATAAGCAGCCGAAGCGCGAGTGGTTAGGTTGCCACCACGCGAATCACGATCTTGCCGAAGTGTGATCCAGATTCCATATATTGAAAGGCCTCGCGAACCTCCTCTAACGTAAAGACACGATCGACGACCGGACGCAGCGTGGCTTTGGTGATCGCCTCGTTCATCTGCTCGAACATCGCACGAGAACCAACATAAATCCCCTGTACCCGAAGCTGCTTATGCAGAATCGGCGTAAGCGCAAGCGCATCTGTGACCGCTCCGCCACCGAGCACGCCAATCTGCGCAATCATGCCACCTACTCGCACCGCACGCAGAGACTGGCCAAGCGTTCCCGCGCCGCCAACCTCAATAATGCGATCCGCACCGACACCGCCAGTCATCTCGGCAACCCACTTCGACCATTCCGGTCTATCCCGATAATTGCATCCCGCGGCCAGTCCCATCGAAAAAGCCCGTGCTAACTTCTCACCGCTTGAAGATGTGCCGATCACTCTTGCACCCAGCAAGTTTGCGAACTGCAACGCGAAGATCGAAACCCCGCCCGTGCCCTGAATCAAAACTGTCTCTCCAGCCGCTACAGGGCGAGCAGGAGTGCCTCCATGCTGCAACGCGTTCCACGCCGTCACGCCCGCACAAGGAAGCGTCGCGGCTTCTTCATACGTCAGGTGCGCAGGAAAGTGGACCACACCATCCTCATGCAGTGCGACATACTCCGCCAACATCCCATCCACATCCCCGCCAAGCGCGGCCTTCGACTTCTCTGCCGTTGGCTCTCCATCGATCCAGTGCTGCATAAAGATGCCACACACACGGTCGCCAACAGCTACGCGAGTAACTCCCTGTCCAATCGCAACGACCTCTCCCGCTCCATCGGAACAGGGAATGCGCGGCAAAACCATCTTCGGGTTATAGATTCCCTTTGCAACCATCAGATCGCGATAGTTCAATGACACCGCATGAACCTTGATCAGCACCGTTCCAGGCTCTGCCTGCGGCATCGGAAGTTCCATAGTTTGTAGATGCTCTAAACCGAATCGTGTCACAGGTATTGCAAGCATGAAGTGTTCTCACTTTGCCTTTAGATGTACGGAAGAATACTCCCCTCTCGCAAATCTATATAGCATTCATCTTCAACAGCGTAGAATGAGTCCATGTCGCGTGGATGGGAGAGTAAATCCGTGGAAGAACAGCAATCGCAGGCAGATGCTCCAAAGCCAACCGCCGCAGAAACAAATGCTGAAGCCGCCAATCGCAAACGGCAGCGTCAGGCGCTCGAACTGCAACGGGAACGCATCCTATCGGAGCGAACCTCAAGCCCGCACCGGCGTTCGGCGTTGGAAAATGCACTCGCCGACGTTGAGGAAAAGCTTGCGGAACTAGGCTGGACGATCCACCTCTAGCTTGAGCTGAGCTGCTTCTAGTTGCCAGCCGAAGCGCTGGCCTGTGCCCGCTTGCAGTTCAAAATTTTGAAGGTCAACCGCAGAAGGCCGCATTACGCGGCCTTCTGCATTTCAACGATCCCTACTGCGGATTTGCTGGAGCAACTACAGCAGAAGCCTCAGGACTGCTCTGGTGTACGCCAATCGCATCACCCGAGACGACCAATTGCACGCGCCGGTTTTGAGATCGCCCACTGGCTATATTGTTATCCGCCACTGGATTGCTCGCGCCGTACCCGGTTGAAGTGATGTTGTCGTGAGGAACACCCTGAGCCAGCAGGAAGTCACGCACCGCATCAGCGCGGTTCTCGGAAAGTTTCTGGTTGTATGCTTCACCACCCACGCTATCGGTATAGCCTTCTACCTGCAATTTCAACCCGGGATACGCCTGCAGAATTCCCGCAACCTTCGCGAGACTGATCTGAGTATTCTGCTTCAAACTGTATTTTCCGGTATCAAATAACACATCCGACATGTTCACAATCAAGCCGCGTGCACTCTCGCTCGTCGCCAGAACGCTGTTTAGCTGATCCCGCAGTTTTTCGCGGACAGCATTCGCATTCTCGGCGCTCTTGCTGGCCTCTGCTGCCCGAGCGCGAGCCGACTCTGCTTCAGCCTCGGCGCGAGCACGTTGAGCATCGGCCTGTGCCTGGGCTGCCTTGGCGCGCTCAGCATCCAGCTCCGATTGTTGCGCCTGTGCCTGGGCCTCGCGCTTTGCATCCTGAGCATTGCGCTGCCGTTCTGCAGCCTGCTGGCGCAACGTTACCAGCCGCGCATCCTCTGCGCGTTGCACTGCCTGGCGGGCATAAGTGATCTCCATCTTGCGATCACCCTTTTTATTGCTGTCGATGTCCGCAGCGTTCTTCAGATCCTCCATCGCCTCGCGCATAATGTCTGGAGCGTATTTATCAGCTCCCGCAGCCTGGGCGATACGCACGGCATTATTGGCCTGATAAAACTCCAGCGGAGATTTTTCGTCGCGTGTAATGGGATTAAGGTTCGACTTCGAACCCTCAGTCTCTGCATAAGCACCGCGAGGCAGAAGTGAATAATGTGCATTAACTTTTTCCAGCACACCATTCGTCTTGTCATTCAGAATCACGTTCTGCAGCACAACAACATCGCTCGGTTGGGTGACAGAAAAATATGGCTCTGCCGTAACGATCATTCCAAACGACTGCAACGCCGTGGTCACATCGATATTGTTCTTCGTGCCCGCTGGCAATACCTCACCGAGATTGTTCGGACGGCCATCTGCTGTAATCGCCCACAGTACATAGGTCAGGTACTCCGGCCCAAAACCATTCGCCGGCGTGAGCCCCTCAAACTTGGCTTCAATGTGAATTCCACCGCGCTCACTGGTAACTTTGGCCTCGCCCTTCGCAGCCGGTAGCAACGTCGTTCCTTTGAAGCCGATCTTTGTCGAACCGCTGCGATGCAGATAGTTCACCGCATCAAGATCGCGCTGCACCACCTTCACGCGGTACAGATAAATTCCGTTGTCCTGCTTGGTTAGTTCAGGATTCTGTGTCGAAGAATTTTGTGAGGTTGGATTCGCTTCTTGAGCGAAGAGTGCGGTTGTTGTTCCAGATAGGCAAAGCCCTGCAAAGACAAGGGAGTATAAGGCTTTCTGACTACGTTTCATGCACGTTCTCCAAATCGTTTGCGCGTGTGAAGTGTGTTCACCGGCTCATTTTGCAACTAATACTTCCGATGCCGTGCATGTGGCAAAGGGTGTCCCATGGAGAGAACAAGCATTTCAAAGGAGATAATCCTTGGGAAACAACAACTCCCCTGTTTCTTGATCCATAGGACCGGAGACAGGGGAGCGCATGAGGACAACTTAAGCGGAGTGTTGTTGTGTGTTCGAGCGATGCACAAAGTGATACGGAGGCCATGGGCCCGAAAGCTGCATGCTGCATTCTTTCAATTGCTGCGTGGCCGAAGTGTACTTGTTCTGATATCGCTCGATAGTTTTGTTGTCGATCAGATGGGCGATATCCAGAAGCATCTTGCCTGAGTCAGTCCGCTTGCACGTGATCTCTTCTGCAAGAGGAAGGAACATGCGGTGCATCTGAACCGAGAGGGCACGGGCTTTGGACTGGCGCTCCCGTTGACGGCTCGCGCTCTCTCGGAGGCTGGTGAGATACTGCTGTCCGACGGTCATGTCGCGGGCAGAGTTGCCCGGGCAGGTATCGTCCACCAGTACTTTGAGGTGCATCTCCGCCTTGCCGCGAAGACGCTCGACGTTAGCCATAAAGTGGCGTTGATTGGACCGGACCGAACGGCGCAGCGCATCGTCGTCCTGAAACGTTGTACCAAAGCGAAAAGGCAAAACCGTAGAGTGCTTGAAGCAATCAGCTATAACGCGGGCGTGGTCCTTTGCAGCCTGCTGGTCCAGTCGGGCATGGTCTTCGGGCGTATGCTCGGAGACGATGATCGCTAGATCGCTCGCTGGGAAAAGGAATGTTTGATTACCGAATAGGCCTGACACCCCGGCAAGGGGCATCGGGCGGCGATGCCGGCAAAGTTCCGGAAAAGCCTGTCTTTCTGCAATGCAATAGGCGTACCATGCCATATTTTTACCTTCCAGAACACGCTGAGGGGTCTAACCGCCCCATCAGGAAGTTTGTTATCGTACTCATACTGATACGGAGTTTGTTTGGAAACGCTTCATTTGCAGTAGTTTCTGTTCTGGCACGCGCGCGATAAGCGAACTGCACCGAACGCGAAACGGATAGTATGCCTATTGGAAGACGATTGGCAATAGTTTATTGGCCAAAAAATTGCATCCAAATTCTGAACGGCGAATCCCTTTGGGAATCTGTAACTTCGCCCAATCCAGCTTAAACTGCGGTACGCCGCCGCTTGCGTTTTATCAACTCAATTTGGTGACACCAAAATCCAGGACCAGTTAGGCTACCGGGGAAGATTCTTGTTTCCGGTCTCCTGCGGGCGCGCCGGATCGTGCGCCACGAGGGCGGATCGTTTACGTCCTGCGATTTCAGAAGTGCATCCTCAGGGCTCGAGAATCCCTACCAGACGCAATACCTTTCCAATCACACGAACAACAGGATGCATAATAATCGTTCCTCGTCATGAGGCTACGCTATTTTTAACGGATGAGCGCCCATCAGGAACTGACGCACGTCCATTCGTGGGGCACCTTGAGCCTCGCAGTCTTGTGCCTTCTTTTAAGCATATTGACCCAACCAGCGACAGCGCAGGAAAAACCTGCTGCGCCGCCCCCCGACGTCGTCATCTTCAAAAACGGAGACCAGCTCACCGGAAAACTGGAGCGTGGCGAAGGCAACAACGTCATCTTCAAAAGCGACCTCGTCGGCGAAGTTACCATCTCGATGGATAAGGTCAAGGAGCTACGCTCCAATGGAAGCTTCACCGTCCTCAAGAAAGACGAGAAGATCACCCGCACTTCCAGGCAGCCCGGCAGCATCACCTTTGCCGACAATAACCTGACCATCACTCACCCGAACGGCTCGCCCGAAACCGTAACGGACAAGGATCTCGCCTACATCATCGATAGCGCGACCTTCAACAGAGAGGTCGTCGAAAATCCCGGCATCTGGTACGGATGGAACGGCTCCATCACAGGCGGAGCCACGGTCCTCCAGTCGACCTCCTTCGGCCAGACATTGACAGCAGGCATCTCCCTGATACGCGCCATCCCCACGGTTCCTTACCTGCCGCCCCGTACCCGTACCACATTCAATCTCGTTGAGACATACGGCAAGCTCACCCAACCTACTACTCCGCAGACCGATCCGCCCACGCCCGACGCCGTTGCGAAGACCCACATCTTCCATACTGACTTTGAGCACGACAAATACATAACCGAACGCGTGTATGGCCTTGTGGGCTTCGGGTTCGATCACAACTTCTCTCAAGGCCTGGACTTAGCGCAGATATACGGCGTAGGTCTCGGCTGGACGGCCATTAAGGATGCGAAGCAGGAACTCGACCTCAAGGTCGACATCCATTACCAGCGGCAGAACTTCACACCGCCCACTGTCAACCTGGACCTGGTCGGTTCTTCTTTCGGCGAAGCCTATACGCGGACTCTACCGGGCAAGATGCTCTTCACCCAGAGCGGAACCTTTATCCAATCCTGGAACGACACCAACGCCTGGTCTGCCATCGCCGCTGCGGGCCTTGCTCTTCCGGTCTACCATCGCTTCAGCCTTAGTGTGAACATACTCAACAACTACCTCAACAATCCCGCCATCGGATTCAAGAACAACAGCTTCCAGTTCGTTTCCGGAATCACATACACGCTCCACTAAATTGAACTAAATAAATAAAAAGAGAGGCATTAGGCCTCTCTTTTTATTGTCGTCGCTACACAACCACCAGGTCTTCGTTACTTCGATCCTTCCGAGTAATGAGCGAGGATCGTTCAACACCTACCCGCTGTGGAATTTCCTACTGACCATTCAAAATGCTGGTCACAGGATCGGGCAACTCCTTATCGGCATTCTTCAGCAACAGGCTCACCTGCCACATCTCCGTATCCGACAACACATGGTTATACGAAGGCATACCGCTCAGCCGAATTCCATTGGCGATCTTCCAATACGTCTCCCCCGCCTCATCGTCACTGACCCCCACCACATTCCCTTTCGCATGTCTCTTCCAAAGCTGCGGAGCCGAAGGATACATATGCTTCGCGTAACCCACATCGCGCCCCGGCGTTCCATGGCAGCTCGCACACTGGGCGCGATAGACATGCGCACCAGCCTCAAAGACATCCTCGCTGGTGCCAAACGGTGCGGCCTTGGACTCGCGTTCAATGCGGGCATTCAACGGCAGCCTCACAATATTCTTCTCAAACGGCAGCGGAGCATCGACCACCGCAACCGGTAGCGGCCCAAATCGCAAATACAGAAACAGTCCCCCCGCCGCCGCTGCAACCCCAAGCACAAAACCCAGAAAAACCTTGCCAAAACCGCCGCCGCTGCCTTTTTTCGCCATTTGTGACGCACTCCTTCGCAAGTTATTGACCTACAGCCGTCCCCGAAACGGCGGCGGATGTTCTAATAAAGGGAATGGCCCGCAGTTCGACCCAGTCGGTCCCCACCGCGGCCCTCGAGTTCCACAATAGCAAAGCTATGCTTGTGCAGGAGTAATCGTTGATGTTCGGTTTCAGGTTGAGTGTGAAGTGTGCAGCTGCAGTGTTGCTGGCAGGTTTCATGGCCAGTGGAGTAAGCGCCGTTGAGGCGCAGTCGACGCATCGAACGCGTCACGAGAACAATGCCAACCGCAAGGCTCGTATTGAAAGAACGATCCAGGATACGTACACCCGCCGCTGGGAAGTCGCCGGCGGTGGCGGCTATCTCCGCTTCCGTTCCGGCCAGAACCTTCAGAGAAATAACGAAGTCACCTTCTGGTCCAACGGAACCTACTTCCTTAACCCCAGGCTCGGCATCACCGGCGACGTCCGCGGAGCCTATGGCAGCGCCAAGGTCGGCAACACCATCTTCAATATCGAGAACCCCCAAATCTCTCAGTACACCTTCATGGGCGGTCCCACCTACCGCGTCTGGGCCAAAGAGAAGACTGCCATCAGCATCTTCGGCTTCGGCGGCGCAGCGCTCGGCAAGTTCGACAGCGGCGCCAAGGGTCTCTCCTCAGCCGACATCCACGTCTGGCAGTCCGGCTACCGCCCCGTCATGAGCGTCGGTGTCAACTTCGACTACAACCTCTACCCCAACCTCGCCTTTCGCGTCACGCCAACCTACCTCGGCACCTTCTTCCGCCTGGCGTCCGACGATCTCAGTCCCGGCTCGCGCGGTTCCATTCAGAACAACCTCGGCGTCAACGTAGGTGTCGTTTACCGCTTCGGCCGCATCAAGTAGCTCTATCCAAAATCCAGACCGAGCCCGTCAATCTTTCTTTGCACGCGGCTCGGTCATATTTTTTGGATCAAGAATCTCTGCAATCTGATCATCAGTTAACAGCTTCTTCTCCCGCGCCAGTTCCACAATCGACCGCCCGCTCGCGACCGACTCCTTCACCAGCGCCGCAGCCTTCGCATACCCGATATAAGGATTCAGCGCCGTAGCCAGCGCAATCGTACTCCCCGCATAAAAGGCCGCCCTCTCACGATTCACCGTAATCCCCCGCACGCAGTGCACGTCCAGCTCCCGCAGCGTGTTCGTCAGAATCGTGATCGATTGCAGCGTATTGTGCGCCATCGCCGGCATCATCACATTCAACTCCAACTGCCCGGCTTGCACCGCCATCGCCACCGCCGCATCGTTGCCCACCACCTGGAACCCCACCATCGCCGTCAACTCCGCCAGCACCGGATTCACCTTGCCCGGCATAATGCTCGACCCCGGCTGCAGACTCGGCAGATGAATCTCATTGAACCCCGTATTCGGCCCCGACGACAGCAGCCGCAGGTCATTCGAGATCCTCACCATCTCGAGCCCGAGTCCCCGCAACGCACCCGACACCTCCGCCATGCACGCACACGACTGAATCGCCCACCGCAGGTCATACGCCGGATGCACCTCCACCCCTGCAATCCGTGCCAGCCTCAGTACCGCCTTCTCCCTGTACGCCGGATGCGTATTCAACCCCGTCCCAACCGCAGACCCACCCAACCCCAGAGCTCTTAGCCCCACCGATCCCCGCCGAATCGCCGCCCCCGACTCTCGCACCGCCACTGCATACGCTGCAAACTCCTGGCCCAGCGTAATCGGCACCGCATCTTGCATGTGCGTACGCCCGGCCTTCAAAACATCTTTAAACTCCTGCGCCTTCGCCGAAAAACTCCCCGCCAAATCATCCAGCACCGGATACAACTCCTCCAGCGCCAGCAGCGCACTTAAACGCATCGCCGTCGGAAACACATCATTGGTCGACTGCCCATAGTTCACATGGTCATTCGGATGCACCTTCGCATACGTCCCCAGCCCCTCTCCCAGAATCTGATTCGCCCGATTCGCCAGCACCTCATTCGCATTCATATGCAGACTCACACCCGCGCCCGCCTGAAACACATCCACCACAAACTGCTCATGATGCTTCCCGTCAAGCACTTCTTGAGCAGCCTGAGCAATCGCCCCACCCTGCTCCTCGGTAATCAACCCCAACTCCCGATTCGCCTCTGCCGCCGCCAGCTTCACCATAACCAGCGCCCGAATCAAAAATGGACTAGTCTTCAATCCACTGATCGGAAAATTCCCCACCGCCCTCACAGTCTGCGCCCCATACAGCGCATCAACGGGAACCTCCACGAATCCAAGCGAATCCTTTTCTTTACGCGTCTTCACAGCCACCCCTCTTCCGCTCCGCTATTCCGCCTGAACCAGCATAGTCTTCAGCAAAAAAATAACGCCACCTGTCGAACTCGCCCTTTGTCGTTCGACGTATAGGTAGAGCAAGATTTCAACCGAAACCGAAACAGGAGAAAAGCAATGAGAGTCATGGTCATCGTGAAAGCCACCAACGAGTCCGAAGCTGGCGGCCTCCCCAGCAAAGAGATGCTCACCCGCATGGGCCAATACAACGAAGAACTCGTCGCAGCCGGCATCATGCTCGCCGCCGAGGGCCTCCGCCCCAGCGCAAAGGGCGCCCGCGTCAAATTCTCCGCCAACCGCCCTAACGTAATCGACGGCCCCTTCGCCGAAACCAAAGAGCTCGTCGCCGGCTTCTGGCTCTGGCGTGTCGACTCCATGCAGCACGCCATCGAATGGCTGGAACGCGCTCCCTTCGACGAAGGCACCGAAGTCGAAATCCGCCAACTCTCCGAGCCCGAAGACTTCGCCGCCGTCTTCACCCCCGAACTCCGCGAACAGGAAGAGCGCATGCGCGTCCAACCTATTCAAACAAATAGTTAGACGTCATCTGTGCCATCATCGATCATTGGCGTACGTAAGCCTTTCTTAAACGCTTCATAGTTCCCCCAACTCGGGTCAGGTGCCGTATAGATTTCGATAGGAAATACGGCACCGGCAAGCCTTGGTTAAGCCGATCCATAAATTCGTCTCGATCCATTCACGCAGACACATCCGCAGGAACCTCAATCGCACCCAACGGATCTGTCTCTGCTCGTGTTTTTGGCATCGCTATCTCTCGGCAACTTTCGACATCGTGGCGTAGTAGCAGGTCAGATCAGTATTAGGCGGCTCAACGCCGAGCGCGCGCAACATCGTAACGATCTGGCCGCGGTGGTAGCTCGTGTGATTGATGACGTGGAGAATAATCTGCAATCGAGGAACACGAAACTCTTCGTCATCCGGCAGTATCGTCAAGATCTCTTCGGTTAGGTCGGGATCGGACGCAGCCTCAAGCCAGTGCCTGTAGCCCTCCCTGAGTACAGGCCACGACTCCACAAGATATTCGAAGCTCCGCTCCGGAGCCGAACCTCGCGGTAGCCGGTCATTATCGATCTCTTCCAGTCGCCGAAGCCAGACCCGCTCGCCATCATGGATATGCCGAAGCGTGCGAAGAATACTCGAGTGCGAAGCACCACAATCGAGATCAAGTTGATCCGAATCAAGAGGAGAGCATGCATTTAGAATCTGGCCGGTGGCCCAGCCCGAGTAGCCGATGTGTCCAAGCAAAAGCTGTTGCAACTGTGCCATAACGCTGAATTATAGTTGTCGTTTACACGCGCCCCAGCCCACCAAAAATAAATTCCATAACCTGTCGATTTCCCCGTCATTCATTCGACAAATAGGCAGAAGGAGAAATCATCATGCTGCCGGAAACGAACTCAATCACCCGCTCGATAGCAACCCTCCTGCTAGCGCTCGCGACCATCAATCTTTCGCAATTCACCGCAGGCCATTCAGAATTTGACCCTGCCAACGGCCTAAGTCTCTATTTCGAGATACACGACTCGCGGCAACCGCTTGTCATCCTCCGCGAGGATGTCAGCGCCCCCTCCATCTCCAGCGAGATCTTCATCTCGCCGCAGGTAGCCCTTCTCGTCAATACCACCTTCAAGACACCCACAACCGGTCAATAAATCCTCCAGGAAAGCCACCGGCCGCCATCCCACTAACGAACGTCGCCATTTTTGATAGCCTTAGCAAACAGGCACCCTTCCGAAAATGGCCACCATCAATCAATCCGACTTCATCCAGTCCGTAGCCGACGCCCTCCAATACATCAGCTACTACCACCCCGAGGACTTCATCACCAACCTCGCCCGCGCCTACGAGCTCGAACAAAGCCACGCAGCCAAAGACGCCATGGCTCAGATCCTCATCAACTCCCGCATGTGCGCCGAAGGCCACCGCCCCATCTGCCAGGACACCGGCATCGTCACCGCCTTCGTCAAAGTCGGCATGGAGACCCGCTGGGACAACGGCACCCAGCCTCTCCTCACCATCCAGCAGATGGTCGACGCCGGAGTCCGCCGCGCCTACCTCGACCCCGACAACAAGCTCCGCGGCTCTATCCTCGCCGACCCTGCTTTCTCGCGGAAGAACACCGGCGACAACACCCCCTCCGTAGTCTCCGTCGAGATGGTTCCCGGCGGCGAAGTCGACATCACCGTCGCAGCCAAGGGCGGAGGCTCCGAGGCCAAATCCAAGTTCGCCATGCTCAACCCCTCCGACTCCATCGTCGACTGGGTCCTCAAAACCGTCCCCACCATGGGCGCCGGCTGGTGCCCCCCCGGTATGCTCGGCATCGGCATCGGCGGCACCGCCGAAAAGGCCATGGTCATGGCCAAAGAATCCCTCATGGACCCCATCGACATGCAGGAGCTCAAAGCCCGAGGCCCGCAAAATAACATCGAAAAACTCCGCATCGAGCTCTACGAAAAGGTCAACCAGCTAGGCATCGGAGCCCAGGGCCTCGGCGGCCTCACCACTGTCCTCGACGTCAAAATCCTCGACTACCCCACCCACGCGGCCAACCTCCCCATCGCCATGATCCCCAACTGCGCCGCCACCCGCCACGCCCACATCCATCTCGACGGCAGCGGCCCCGTCGCGCTCGACCCACCCTCACTCGCCTCCTGGCCCAAGCTCACCTACGACGTCTCCACCGCCCGCCGCGTCAACCTCGACACCGTCACCCACGACGAAGTCCGCACCTGGAAGCCCGGCGAAGTCATCCTCCTCTCGGGCTCGCTCCTCACCGGCCGCGACGCCGCCCACAAACGCATGACCGACATGCTCTCCCGCGGCGAAAAACTCCCCGTCGACTTCCGCAACCGCTTCATCTACTACGTCGGCCCCGTCGACGCCGTCCGCGAAGAGGCCGTAGGCCCCGCCGGCCCCACCACAGCCACCCGCATGGACAAGTTCACCCGCCAGATGCTCGCCGAGACCGGCCTCCTCGGCATGGTCGGCAAAGCCGAACGCGGCCCCGCCGCCATCGAAGCCATCCGCGAGTTCGAAGCCGTCTACCTCATGGCCGTAGGCGGCGCTGCCTACCTCGTCTCCAAAGCCATCAAGAGCAGCCGCGTCCTAGCCTTCGAAGACCTAGGCATGGAAGCCATCTACGAGTTCGACGTAGTAGACATGCCCGTAACCGTAGCCGTCGACTCCAAAGGCACCAGCGTCCACAACACCGGCCCCGCCGAATGGAAAGCCCGCATCGCCGACAACCTCGCCGGAGTCCCCATCCTCCAATAAAATTCACGTGCGACCATTCACAGCGGGACTCCTTCACAGCCGCATATTAATACCTCAATGTGCGGTCTCCAGCGTGTCGAATACCGCGAATGGTGCCCCACTCCCCACAGACGTCATCCTGAGCGAGCGCACCGCGCGAGTCGAAGGATCCCTGTATTTGTTTTTGTCTTTGCCGTTGCTTCTGAGGTAGAGCGGGGCTTCAGCCCGCGTCTAATCGCCGCCGCGAAGCGGTTACCGCTCTGCCGAAGGCTGGAGCAAACGCGAAGCCACTGTTCAAACAGCCCACCCTACGGCTCGCACGGAAAACATCGGTGTTCGTGCTTATTGTGCGAGAATTTTAAAAAGTAAAGAATCGCGGAAGCAGACCAAAAAAATGTTTTGTAGTGCGAAACACAAACTTCATTTCTTTATCGTCTTGGTTTTAAGCATCGTTCTAACACCTCACTGGATAGTTGCACAGCGAGCAAGCGATCCAGCGCAGACCCACGGAAAACAGGCAGTCGATCTGGTTCTCAAACACATCGTCCTTGATCCAAACATCTCCGCGCCGAAGACTGGAAAACAACTTCCCACCGACGGGCATTGGTCGATCGAAAAACAGATGCCCCCAAGCTGTTCACGAGGTACTTCCCAAAGCGCCCAGGCCTGCCTGAGCGTGAACTATCAGGCCTCGGAAGCCGAGGTTTCGTGCCAATGGGTCGTCCTCCTCAAGGAAGATGGCAGTGATGGCACCATCATCGAACAGAATGACGATGCCACCCGGTATTTTTTGCAAAAGCTTTTCCCCGAAGACGCCAAACCTCTGGTGTTGACACGCAAAAGGCCCGTCTTTCCCCCGATCGCCCAGGCCGCGCATGTCAGCGGAGAGGTAAAGTTTCAGATCATCGTCGGGCAGGACGGTAAGCTCACAAAAGCAGCGTTGTTAGGCGGCCCCGAAATGTTCCGTGCCTCAGCGATCGAAGCTCTTAATGCATGGACCTTCAAGCCCCTTATGATCGGAACTCGAGCGGTTCCGTTTCAAACCGAAGTGACATTTAGCTTTGTTTCAAACCGGTTTGGACCTGGCGGATCGATCAGCAGTACTCCGTAGACCCCCGGATACTCCAAATCAGCCCGCGTCAAATCGCTGCCACGAAGCGGCTACCTTTCTGCCGAAGGCCGGAGCCGACTAATTTCGAGTTGCTCAACAGCCTAAAACATCAATTATTCAAAGGTTTACAAATTATCGACTCAAAAACCCCAGCAAATTCCCATGTCAAGCCCCGAAACCAACTAACTCATTCAAAATAAGCAAGATCGCATTTGCTTGGGAGTTTCCCCCAATCCGCTAAAATAGAACTAGAAGATCAAAAAAAGCCCCAGCCAAAAGCTGGGGCTTCCCCATTAAAACCCATAACTCCTTTAGAAAGACGATTTTGCCTATAAGCCCTTTAGAAAGACGATTTTGCAAAGACAAAATAAACTAAACCATTGATTCAATGCCACTTATGGAACGATACCCCCGGGGGGGGGTCATACAATCCGAGAAGGATGTTCCGGCGCAGGAGGAGCAGGCTTCTGCTTCCGGCTAAGCACAAAGCTCCGCTTCTTCCGCCGCTTATCCGAAGCATGGTCGATCTTCTTCCAGAACCCCACAAAGTAATCGACCGCCGAGATAATCGACACCGCAGCCATCCAGTAAATCGCCGTCACCGCGATAAAGTGCACCGCGACGATAAAGCCGCCCCAGTTCCAGTAATCCCACCGATGCGCCAGAATAGCGGCCACCACCGAGACAATCTGGATCACGGTCTTCAGCTTGCCAATCTCGCTCGCCTCAATCGTAAAGCCCTCGGTAGCCGCAATCGACCGCAGTCCCGAGACCAGAAACTCCCGCCCGATCACCAGCACAGCGATCCATGGCGGCACAATTCGAGGGTTATAAGCCACCAGCACGATGTAAGCCGCCGAAATCATCAGCTTGTCGGCCAGCGGATCGAGCAGCATCCCCATCGTGGTGATCTGCCCGCGCCGCCGCGCCAGGTAGCCATCCAGCCCATCGGTAATGCTGGCCATAATAAACACCAGCGACGCGATGATCTCCTGCTCCCCGCCGCGCAGCCCTACAGCGCCGTGGCCGCCCTGAAGCGGAAACGAGGGCGACAGGATCCAGATCAGCAGCGGAACGCATGCAATCCGGCTCATCGTGATGGAATTCGGCAGATTCATCGACGTAAATGCTTGAAATCCGGTAGCTCTGGCACACGCTGAAGGCGCTCGACAAAAGCCGGACAGACAATAGCATTTTGCCACACCGGAGCACCAGCGCGACAGCGCTTCGCTTGCCGTTTGCTACCATGCTCCGATGTTAACCCGCAGGAGTTTCGCCCAACTGATGACCGCAGCCCTCGCGCTTCCATCGAGCAGCCTTGCCCAGCCCGACAAAGGCTTGGCAGCCTCCCAGTTCTCCGTCATGATGTGGGCGCTCAACAAGCAAGGCACCTTCGAGCAGAACCTCGAGCGAGTCGCGCAAGCAGGTTATCGGCACGTACAGCTGGTAGACGAGTTCAAACATTGGTCCGACGAGGACAAGCGCCGAATCCTCGCCCGCATGAAAGCCCTCGGCATCACAGTCGATGCCATGGCCGGCATGACCACAGGTTTCGCCAATCCAACCGGAAGCGAAGCCTTCCTTTCAGAGCTGAAGGCCCTGATCCCGACGGCCCAGCAACTGCAGTGCAAACAAATCATCCTGCTCTCAGGCAAGCGAATCGAAGGCTCTTCGTCCCAACACGAAGCATCAATCGCAACCCTCAAACAAGCCGCTGACATTCTGCGCACCGAGAACATCGTCGGAGTAATCGAACCGATCGATCGCCTCGAAAACCCAACCATCTACCTCGATGGTGTAACCGAAGCCTTCGAAATCACCAAAGCCGTAGCAAGCCCAAACATCAAAGTTCTCTACGACCTCTACCACGAGCAGCGAGGCTTCGGAAACCTCATCGAGAAGCTCGATCGGAACATCGCTGAAGTCGGCCTCATCCACGTAGCCGACGTCCCCGGCCGCCACGAACCCGGCACCGGCGAAGTGAACTACAGCAATATCTACAAAAAGCTCGCGCAGTTGAACTACAAAAACATTATCGCAATGGAGTTCTATCCCACCGGCGATGTCGTAAAGACCCTCCAACGGGCACGCGAAGAAGCAATGCTCTAACAACTGTCCTTTGCAACGAAGAAATTGCGCCTCCTTCTACTCTCTATTCGGCTCGAAATGCCGATAAAGAGATCGTCTGGAGACGGAGCAAACGTTGCGCCAATTATCGATCCGCAAACTTACTCTAAACACGCTCAGCCTCGTTGCGTCGCTTTCGTTCGCCCCGCTATTGGCATCGACACCGATCCCGAGCAGCGTCGTCCTCACGCTCACAACGCCAGCCACAATCTACTTCGGCCAGACCGTAGATGGTTACGCCCAGGTCAACTCAAGCGACGGAAGTAAGCTCACTGGAACCATCACTTTCTACGACAACAACTCCGCCATCTGCGTCATCTCAACGGCCGCAGACGCTAGCTGTCCAGCAAGCGCCGGAGAAAGCTTCGCCGCAGGCCCCCATCTTGTAACCGCTATCTACTCAGGCGACGCAGACCACTCCGCTTCGACCTCGAATACCGCCAGCGTAACTGTACTGCAGGACTCCACCACCACCAGCGTTACCAGCAGTCCCAGCTCCGCCATCTACGGGCAGAACATAACCTTCACCGCGACTGTCCAAGGAGCACATGGAATACCGTCGGGGCAAGTCCGCTTCCTCGATGGAACAACCGTGCTCGGAGCCGGAACCCTAACCTCAGGCGAAATATCGACGCTATCCATCTCGACGCTACCGATAGGAACGCACACGATCACGGCAGTATATGGAGCAACGCCTAACTCCGCATCGTCGACAAGCGCAGTGTTGAACGAAGTAATCCAGCCCGCGACGACAACGACGACAACGACATTAGCATCCAGCGCAAACCCCGCAACCAGCGGACAAACCATAACCTTCGCAGCTACCGTGGTGAAGACCCCACAGTCGTCCCAACCACCAACCGGAACCATCACGTTCCTTGATGGCAGCGTACTCCTGGCGACGAAAGTCCTCGACAACACCGGATCCGCCACCTTCAACACATCCACTCTCGACCCGGGAAGTTACAGCCTTATAGCCAGTTACGCGGGCGACGCAATGACGAAAGGCAGCATCTCTTCAGCAATGGTTGAGGTCGTATCACCATCGCAGACAGCGTCTCCAGCCAGCTTCACGATCAGCGCCGCGCCGGTTGTTGTGAAGGTCGGACAGATGGCGAGCATAATGGTGAAAGTCCTACCTGCAAACGGCTTCAACCAGCAGGTACAACTGGGGTGCACAAATCTGCCGAGCGAATCGTCCTGCACCTTTGGTTCGGCAATGATCCGAGCTGGCGGCGGATCGACCGCGCTGTTATTAAGCACAATGGCCCCACATGATTGCGGTGCATCCACCTCGTATTACGGGAGCCTGCCATACTCCGCACCAATGGCGGCATTGATCCTATTGCTTCTTCCTGGCAGGAGGCGACCTGCGATCAAGCGACTTCTGATGGTGCTAATTGCGTTCTGCGGCCTAACAACGGTGACAGGCTGCGGCAACTGCACAGATCTTGGAACGAAACCAGGAACTTACACTATCAATGTCATCGGAACTGCTCAAGGCGTCACGTCAATGACTGTATCTAAAAAAGTAATGCTTAAAGTTACTTATTAAATCGGATAGCAACGAGAACAACTTATAGGCTGTTCTCGTTGCCTGCGATACACATCGCTAAGCGTAAATACCTCGTTGCTTCGTTGTATAAGCTACACGGTCAATCGCGAGCATGTAAGCGGCTATGCGGTTATTGACATTGTGAGTCGTAGCATAGGAGACGACGTCATTGAAGCTTTCAGTCATAATATTGTCGAGACGCTGATTGACCTCGGCCTCAGTCCAGAAGTATCCCATGCGGTCTTGCACCCATTCGAAGTAACTTGTCGTGACACCGCCTGCATTAGCAAGAATGTCCGGAATAATGAACACTTTTTTGTCGGCGAGAATGTCGTCGGCTACAGTCGTCGTCGGACCATTAGCTCCTTCGCACAGGATGCGGCAGCGAAGTTTGTCGGCGTTGAGACTCGTAATAACGTTTTCGGTTGCTGCTGGAATGAGAATGTCGCAACTGTAGGTGAGCAGTTCATCCTTGTCTGCAGCCTCGGCACCTTTGAAGCCAGTGATCGTTCCAGCGCGTTTGCGGTGTTCGGTAAGCGCATGGATATCGATGCCATCAGTGTTGTAGAGTCCGCCATCGAACTCTGCGATGCCGATAATTGTGTAGCCCTTTTCCGCCAGCAGTTTCGCAGCATTTGAACCGACATTACCAAACCCCTGAACGATAACGCGGCAACCTTCAATGGACATGCCGAGATGCTTCATCGCCTCATCGCAAACAACCGAAATGCCGCGGCCAGTAGCTTCGCGTCGGCCACGCGAGCCGCCAATATTGACAGGCTTGCCTGTAACAACGGCGGTGACGGTCTGGCGCATGTGCATAGAGTACGTATCCATAATCCAGGCCATGGTCTGTTCATCCGTGCCCATATCAGGAGCGGGAACGTCCTTCTCCGGTCCAAGGAATTCAATCAATTCCGCGGTGTAGCGGCGAGTCATGCGCTCGAGTTCGCCCTGAGACATCTTCTTCGGGTCGCAGATGACTCCGCCCTTGGCGCCCCCAAAGGGAATGTTGACGACAGCGCACTTCCACGTCATCCAACTGGCAAGGGCGCGAACCTCATCGAGCGAAACATCGGGAGAGTAGCGAATGCCGCCCTTCGCCGGACCGCGGGCGACCGAGTGTTGAACGCGGTAGCCAGTGAAGACTTCGATAGAGCCGTCATCCATGCCGACGGGAATATGCACAATGATTTCACGGCTTGGCTGGCGAAGAACTTTCCAGATGCCCTGGTCGAGATTGAGTTTCTTTGCGGCAAAGTCGAAGCGGGCCGCCTGGGCTTCCCAGGGGTTGGTCTCCTGCTCGAGCGTTAGGGTTGAGGTGAGTACTGACATTTTGGAGTCCCTTTTTTCTGTTGCTGGTATCAGCGATTCTCCGGCCATCGTTTTGCCCTCAATGAGAGCAGGATACAGCTTGAGCCAGACCGGTCTGTGGCCAAACTGAAGGAGTATAGGCTTCCTGATTGACGATGCGCAAACACCCGCAGTAGGGCCATAAGCTTCAACACCAACGAGTTAGATGCAGGCAAAAATGCGGGAAGCACAGTTATGATGAAGGCAGCCATGCCCGTAGCCAATTCCAATTCCTCGCCTTCCGCCCGCGATTTCATGAAGTTGAGCCGCAAGCACTCGCTGGTGCCCGTATATCGAACAGTGACAGCGGACCTCGAGACGCCCGTCTCGGCCTTTCTCCGTATCGCGGCCGAAGAACCCGAGGCATTTCTGTTGGAATCGGTCGAAGGCGGCGAGCATGTAGGCCGTTATACCTTCATCGGAATACAGCCTTATAAAAAGATGGTCGCGCGCGGTCAGCAAATTACCGTTCAGGAAGGCCGAAAAACGAGTTCTTTTGCTGGCGACATCTTTGAAGAATTGAAGCGTGCATTGAGCGGTCATACACCAGCGCGACTGCCCGGACTTCCTCCATTTACCGCTGGAGCCGTAGGTTTTTTTGCTTACGATGTGGTTCGGCAGATCGAGAAGCTTCCTTCAACAGCGAAGGACGAACTTGGAGTTCCAGATGCCTGCCTCATGTTTTTCGACCAGGTTCTGGCCTTCGATCACGTGAAGAAGGAGATTCATTTGATGGTGACGTCGGATCTCATGCGTGAATCCCGTGAGGGTGCGTATGAGAGAGCCGTGCGAAGACTAAACCGCTTGGAAAAACGTCTTGCCAGTGCATTGCCAATCGCGAGAAAAAAGAAGCCCGAAGGCAAGCTGAAGCTGAAGGCCCGAACCACCAGGGCAACATTCCTGAAATCAGTCGAGAAGACCAAGGAGTACATCGCAGCGGGAGACGTCTTCCAATGCGTACTCTCGCAGCGCTTCGATTGTGAGCCGGCAGTGGACGCGTTCGACATATATCGTGCTCTGCGGATCGTTAACCCCTCCCCTTACATGTACTTTCTGCGCTTCGGCCTGGAAGGCGCCGAAAAGAGGAAGTCGACGGTGTCGCACATTGTCGGATCTTCGCCGGAGTTGCTGGTACGCGTCCATGGGCGAGCGGTGGAATACAGACCAATCGCCGGAACACGCCCTCGCAGCGCCGACGAGGTCGAAGATCGGGCCATTGAAGCCGACCTTCGCTCAGACACAAAGGAAGTAGCCGAACACATCATGCTGGTCGATCTGGGTCGTAATGATGTCGGGCGCGTCAGCGAATTCGGCTCCGTAAAGGTAAAGGATCTGATGTTCGTCGAGCGTTATAGCCACGTCATGCATCTGGTGAGTTCGCTCGAAGGCAACCTGCGCAAAGGGTTGGAGCCCATTGATGCGTTCCGTGCTTGCTTCCCTGCCGGCACGTTGAGCGGCGCCCCAAAGGTTCGGGCAATGGAGATCATCGAGGAACTGGAGCCGGCGCGGCGTGGAGTCTACGGCGGCAGCATCCTCTATGCCGACTTCAACGGGAACCTCGACTCATGCATTGCGATCCGTACCCTCTACATGAACGGCAAACAGGGACACATTCAGGCTGGGGCTGGAATTGTGGCGGATTCAGTGCCAGAGAAAGAGTTCGAAGAATGCGGCAACAAGGCCCGAGCGGTCGTTCGTGCCATTGAGCGAGCGCGTCAACAGTAGCTTGCATGGCGGCGTAGAATCGAAAGTGACATGGTCTTCGTTCTCGATAACTACGATTCCTTCACCTACAACCTCGTGCAGTATATGGGGGAGCTCGGCGCCGAGATGATTGTCCGGCGCAACGATGAATTGACGCCTGCCGAAGTTGAGGCGCTCCATCCCGATCGAATTTTGATCTCGCCCGGCCCATGCACACCGCAGGATGCAGGCATCAGCATGGATCTCATCAAGCACTTCGCAAATTTGGCACGCCGCGTGCCGATTCTGGGAGTCTGCTTGGGCCATCAAGCGATTGGCGCGGTGTTTGGCGGCGAAGTCGTGCGAGCACCAAAGTTGATGCACGGCAAAACAAGCGAAGTCGAGCACGATGGAAAAACAATCTTTGCAGGAATCCCATCGACCATGACCTGCACCCGATACCACTCGCTGATCGTCTCTGAAAAAGGCTTGCCGAAAGAGCTGGAAATCTCCGCCAGAACAGCAGATGGCGAAACGATCATGGGACTTCGTCATCGCGAGTTGCCGATTGAGGGCGTGCAGTTTCATCCCGAGAGTGTCCTGACCGTGCATGGCAAACAGATCATTCAAAATTTCCTGAAGATGTAGGTGGACTTCGTGACGATGCGCCGACTGATGGTGATGATTGCTGTAGTATGTGGCTCGGCCAATGCGCAGCAGCCTATCGGCACCGTTGGCGTGCAGGACGCTACAGTTGCCGGTGCGCTCGAAGTAACAAACGGAAAAGCGGTCCTGGTTGGAAGTACAACGGTGACCGCCAGAGACCATGCCGCAGAGGTGACGCTGAATCGGGGCGGCACCGTACGCGTCTGCGCGACCAGTGGACTGCATGTTACAGCTGGCAAAGGCCCAACACCTGCTCCATTGATGCTGGCACTGGATCGCGGAGCGATTGAGATACAGATGGCCGCAACCACGAATGACGTGGTAATGACTCCCGATCTGCGTTTCGCGATGCGCAGCGAAGGGCCGTTAGATCTGCGGATTCGCGTGACAAAAAACGGCGACACCTGCGTTGAAAACCGAGGCACGAACGCTCCAACGCTGAGCGTCGCGGACCAGTTCGGCGAGGCGACCTACGAGCTGCGAGCTGGCCAGCACGTGCTCTTCGAGCATGGCAGCCTCAAGGAAGTAGTCGACCACGAAAGCTCCGCCTGCGGATGTCCGCCAGTACCCGTGGTTTCGGTAGCGGACGTTGGCGCAACTTCAGCAACGCCAGCAACTCCGGGAAGTGCTGTCGCAGCGAAATCGGCAGCAGACCAGCATCCCTTCCCTGCGGCAGTAAGCGCCGGTCTGGCTTCCCCGCCGCCCGTTCCACAGGCTCCGGCTGGAGTTGTTCATGCCCAGGTATCGACAACGCTAAGCTACGGCGACGCCAGAGGTGATGGAGCAGCCTCGGGAGCCGAAAGCGAACCGGCCACCTCTTCTGCCAGCGGAGCAACTCAGACAAAGCAACCTCCGGCACAAGCCGCGACCGAAACCCAGGCCGCCGGCACGGCCCAGGCTCCACCACCACCGCCCGCCCCTCCGCCTTCCGATATCGTCCATTCCATTGGACATTTCTTCAGACGGCTGTTTGGCGGCAGCTAACATTTGCTGGCGTCCCACTGCGATACAATAGAAGGGTTGTGGGCGATTCGGCAGCGTTGCTGGTACGCCCATCGAACAATTCTCAACACAGCTGAAATTCAGCATAGATCAGGGGTTTTTATGTCGATTCCCGCTACGCAAATGCGCCCGGGCATGGTTATCAAGTACAAGGACGATCTTCACCTCGTCTTCTCGGTAGAACACCGCACGCCCGGCAACCTGCGCGCCTTCATCCAGGCCAAACTGCGCAACGTTCGCACAGGCGCCATGTTCGTCGAGCGCTTCCGCTCGCCCGATCCTATCGATCGCGTCTTCGTGGATGAAGTGAAGATGGAGTATCTCTACAATGATGGCGACGACTACTACTTCATGGACGAAAGCTTCGAGCAGACCATGCTGAAGCGCGAGACCCTTGGCGATGCCGTTGACTATCTTCTTCCCAACCTGACGATTGCTGTCAGTTTCCACGATGGCAAGGCCGTCGGCATCGAGCTGCCTCTGGTCGTCGAAATGACGGTCGTCGAAACCGAACCGGGCATCAAGTCAGCCACCGCATCTTCCGTAACCAAGCCGGCCAAGCTCGAGACTGGCCTTGTTGTCCAGGTTCCTCCCTTCATCAACGAAGGCGAGAAGATTCGTGTGGACACAGCCGAAGGCGCCTACATGAGCAGGGCATAAAGGCTGATGGATTGGACAAAACAGAGGCAGGGCGAACTGGCCTTGCCTCTTTCTATTTCCGCAGCATGGCCGCCTTGCATGGGCATTACGGCTCTGCGACACTGGAGGCTCCATGGTGTGCCATTACCTAGTCAAGGGGCGCGTGCAGGGCGTCGGTTTTCGCTGGTTCGTGCAACGCGAAGCCGCAGAGTTCGGCCTGCGTGGCTGGGTCCGCAATACGGATGACGGCCATGTGGAGATCATTGCGGCAGGCGAACCCGATGTCCTCGCCGAACTGAAAGCTGAGCTGCATAAGGGCTCACGCGGCAGCCGTGTCGATGCCGTACTGGAACATGAACTGGCCGAGAGCGAAGGCGCGCAGCTCGGCCCATTTGAAATTGAAGGAGCTTGGTAAGAAAAGATGACGAAGCCGATCAACTGTGAACCGCTGAAAGAACTTGTACGCACCGTACCCGACTTTCCCAAACCTGGAATTCTGTTCTATGACATCACGACGGTGCTCAAAGACAAGGCCGGATTCGCGCAATTAATTGATGCCTTCGCCTCCTACTACATCGGCAAGGAGATCGATCTGGTCCTCGGCATCGAAGCACGCGGCTTCATCTTCGCGCCAGCCCTCGCCTATCGTCTCAACGCCGGCTTTGTCCCCGTGCGCAAACCGAAAAAGCTCCCTGCTAAAACCGCTCGCGTAAGCTATGACTTGGAGTACGGCACAGATTCACTCGAGATCCATCTCGACGCGATCAAACCTGGCCAACGAGTAATCATCGTCGATGACCTGCTGGCCACCGGCGGCACTATGCAGGCAACCGTCCAGCTCGTCCGGCAACTTGGCGGCGAGATCGCCGGCCTGGGTTTCGCAATTGAGCTCGACTTCCTCAAAGGCCGTGCAAAGTTTCCAGAGTACGACGTATTGAGCCTGCTGCACTACGACGAGTAACTGAAAGCTTTTTGGAGAGTGATCGATGAAGTCTCACGGATACGCCGCGCACGATAAGAAATCACCCTTGGTTCCCTTCAACTTTGACCGCAGAGACCCTGGTCCAAACGACGTTGTGGTCGAGATTGCCTATTGTGGTATCTGTCATTCGGATATCCATCAGGTGCGGGATGAGTGGGGAAACGCAATCTATCCAATGGTGCCTGGCCACGAGATCGTTGGCCACGTCAGCAAAGTAGGCTCGTCTGTCACCAAGTTCAAAGAGGGCGACCTCGCTGGCGTTGGCGTTATGGTCGACTCCTGTCGAGTCTGCGAGAACTGCAAAGCAGAGGCACAGCCCTACTGCGAAAAGGGAATGGTAGGAACGTACAACGCACGGGACTATAACGGTGAACTGACGTTCGGCGGATATGCGAACAACATCGTTGTCGATGAGAAGTACACCTTTACAATTTCGCCAAAGTTGAACCTTGCCGCCGTCGCTCCTCTCCTTTGCGCGGGTATCACAACCTACTCGCCGCTGCGACACTGGAATGCCGGCCCCGGCAAGAAGGTGGGCATCGTAGGACTCGGTGGTCTCGGTCATATGGGGTTGAAGTTTGCCCACGCCATGGGAGCGCACGTCGTGCAGTTCACCACTTCGGCCAGTAAGGCTGAGGATGCAAAGAAACTGGGCGCCGATGAGGTCGTTATCTCAAAGGACGCAGACGCCATGGCTAAGCAGGCTGGCAGCTTCGACTTCATTTTGGACTGCGTCTCCGCACCGCACGACATGAATGCTCTTCTGAGCCTCCTCCGTCTCAACGGCACGCTCTGTTCGGTCGGTCTGCCCGAAGAACCTCTGTCCGTAGCTCCCTTCGCCATCCTCGCAAACCGCCGTTCGCTCTCAGGATCGATGATCGGCGGCATGACCGAAACGCAGGAGATGCTCGACTACTGTGCAGATCACGGCATCGTCTCCGACATCGAGCTGACATCAATCGACAAGCTAGCCGAAGCCTACGACCGTGTGGTCAAGGGCGATGTAAAGTATCGCTTCGTCATCGATATGGCGACCTTGCCAAAGAGCTAGCCACCCTGTGGTCGAGCCACTTCCGTAATGCGGAGGTGGTCGCCTGGGGCCAGATAGCTCTTTCGACGAAACCAGTTCTCCATGCTTGCTTGTAGATGGTCGATCGGAACACGATAACCAGCCTCAAGTAAACCATCGCCGATAGGCAGCGTGTCATCGAAGATGGCGTCATTCGTAAAGTTCCGCATCGAGAAGCTGTCGATCCATTTGATGGGGCAAGGGTACGCCTCGCCTGCTGCATCGATGCGTTCGACAGTGAGCTTGCGGACAAACATGGTCAGGCGAAAAGCGTATACAGAGGGGAATCCACCGGCGCCGTTTGAACTGGCCCCGTAAGCTTGCCGGTAGCAGCATCGCGACGGAAGACAGTCACCGAAGCTGAATCTTGATTACCGCACACCAGCCATTGGGCCGTAGGATCAAGGGTGAAGTGGCGCGGTCCTTTCCCTCCGCAGGAGATACGTTGCACCAACTCAAGATCGCCCTTCTTTGGGCGAATCGAGAAGACAACCAGCGTGTCCTCGCCCCGGTTGCTGGCATAGAGAAAGTTGCCGTCGGGAGAGACCGCAACCTCCGCGGCCGTATTCTTCTCCACGGGAAAATCCTCGGCAATAGTCTTGATGTGGAAGTTCGTGTTCACCACCAGACCCTGGGGGTTTTGAATCGAACTCGTATGCGTCCACAAGAACAGATCAATTGTGGAATCGATTTCGTTGATGCCATAGATCCAACGGCCGTTGGGATGAAAGACGACATGACGCGGGCCTGAGCCATGTCGAACATCGAAAAGATGGGGGTCGCTGGTCGTTAGATGTCCCGTCTCGCTATCGATAACGAAGACCGAGATCGCATCGCTTCCAAGATCGCACACCAACAGAAAGCGATTGTCGGGAGAGACTGTGGCGCAGTGGGGGTGGGGTATGTCCTGTCGAACTGTATTCGGGCCGCGCGAACCGAACTTCTGCTTGTCTTTGAAGTCGATGATATTGACGGGCTGACTGAGAGTGCCATCGGGCTGCACACGATAGGAGGCGACGGTGCTGCCGAAGTAGTTAGCGACGAACACTGCATGGCCAGAAGCATCCACCGAAACATACGCCGGTCCTGCCCCTCCTGATGACACTTGTCCAAGCTGGCTGATTGTTCCACTAGCGGGATTCTGAGAGAAGGTCGTTACCGTCGCCGCCGGATCGTTCACCGCATTCACCGCATAGAGAAAACGCTTCTGTCCGGAGCGCGCGGGCGATAGCGCAAGAAAAGAGGGCCTCGCCGTTGGGGCTACGAGCACAGGTACACTCAACTGGCCTGTCGTGGGATTGAAAGTCGACTGGTAGATTCCCTTGCTGACGCCCTTGTTTGTATCGGTCCCAAAGTAGACAAAGACCGGAGGCGGCGGCGCGACTTTCTTCTTCTTGAAAGGTGACGTGGCGAAGCTGTGAGTCGCAGCAGCAAAGGCCGGAAAGAGCACAAAAAATCGGCGGCGCGTGAACATCGGGGCTCGGACCTCGCAGGTTTTAAGCTGGTTCGCCAGGCAGATGAATCTGCATCTCGTCTTCGGGCCGTATGTCTTCGTTGATGACGGGGAGGCTGGGGAGTTTGTCGGTGTGGCCAGCCTCGCGCACCACGGCGTCGGCATGTTCGAGAACCTCTTCGACAGTCATCGTATACATCTCGCGACCGTTATCGTAACCGGACTTGATGGCATGTTCGAGGTAGCGGCCAGCCGTCTGTGCGGCAAGATAGTCGGTGATGACGTAGCCGGTGCGAAGCTTCTGCTCGACCCAGGCGAGGTTAGGCATGGCGATCCAAACCGGCTTTCCGTTGACGGCAAAGCGGATATCCGTGGCGTCGGCATGGCGCGTCGCGATGGCGACCACGGTTCCCTTCCAGGTGCAGTGAAGCTCTTCGCCGGTCCAGCGGTCGGTCACTTTAAAGTCTTCATACATGATTGATTCCAGCTTAGTTCAGTGGGGACAGATGGGCAACAATGCTCTGTCTGCGAATTGTTTCCATCGGAGTTGTAGCTAGCATCCCCACCGGTACTTTAATGCATAAAGTATTCATTCCATGATGGATAAGCTCGTACTTGCAGCCGTAAGCCATACAGTGCGTCACTGATCGCTCAGTGGGCGAAGAGGGCAAGCGGAATCGCCGTCCCCATGGCACTGTAACCCGCAGGAGACGGATGCAAATGATCACCGGAATCGTACGACGGAAGCAGGCTATCCGGATGGCCGGGGTCGCGCATGACCTTATCGAAGTCCACGATCTCGTCGAAGTGCCCAGGCGTCCGAATCCATTGGTTGACCGCCTGGCGGTCTGCCTCGCTGTTCGGTCCGGGATGATAGTAGTCCGATCCCGTGTAAGGGAGAATCGTTCCTCCTATCACCCTGATGCCATGAGCATGGGCCCGCATGACAATCTGCTGGTACGCCTCTTCGATTCGACGAACCAGCGCCACGTGCTCTGCCGGCGATACCTCGCCACTC
This sequence comes from Edaphobacter sp., assembly GCA_035317185.1. Taxonomy (GTDB): domain Bacteria; phylum Acidobacteriota; class Terriglobia; order Terriglobales; family Acidobacteriaceae; genus Edaphobacter. The sequence goes on along the minus strand of DATHHN010000020.1, from coordinate 68,051 downwards.
CGCGTCAGCCCACCGAGATCGTTGACGCCCTCAAGAACGATCAGGTACCGGACACCGGTCTGGGCCAGCACATCGCGATCAAACCGCGCCAGAGCATTCGGCCCCAGACCATCCGTAAGGAGATGGTTCCCTCCAATTCCCTGGTTCAGCACGCTTACAGTCTGTGTCGCAAGCGAACTCTGGAGCCTGTGCGCAAGAACATCCGTCCAGCGATCGTTGCCGTTCGTCGTCGCTCCGTGCCCGTCTGTAATTGAGTCGCCGAGCGCAACAATAGCCGCCGCATTCAACGGTGCAATCACATCGACGCCCGCTAACTGATACCAATGATCGATCTTCTTCGCATCCGGAAGATCGACGGCCGAGACTAAATCGCCGTGAGCCAGATAAGACGTAGCTCGCGAGCCGGGATGTCCTGTCTGCTGGGCAGGCGGCACGTCGAAATGCATCGTAACCCCCAGATTGGAACCCGCAGCCATTGGATACTCGACCGCATCGGAGACGAACTCCGCACCCGCAGGCACCGTCACATCGTCGTTCCCCGAAAAGCTCAACGCCTTGTCGGTCGTAGGATCGATCTTTGCCGCGCTGGCTGAAATCGGTCGGGCAATATGCACCGAACTGAAGTGCAGCGGCGCTGTTCCAAAGGCGTTCGACAGATGAACGCGAAGCGACGCTCCTCCTACAGACAAGGGAACGATCTGGCGCAGTGTGGCATTGCGAAGATCGTCCGAGGCCAGCGCGTTCTGCAGCTCAGGAATTTGTTGCGAGGCTGCCCATGACCCAACCCAGTTCTGCTGGGTTGTCTGGGCCCTTGCCACTCCCAAAGCTGCGGCTGCCAGCATGAAGCAGTTAAGAACCAGCGGTTTTCTCTGTATCAATCTCATGTCAACGATTTACTATTGGTGCCGAACTAAAACGATTTTTCTTAGCTTATAGCAAAGCCACTGCAGGAGGAGCATCTGTTCAACCATAGTACGGCCCGAGGACTCTCCCGACGTTTCGCCGGTACAGCATTTATCTGCGCCGTCGCTCTCTCTCTCGCAAACGCCCAGAGCACAGCGCTGCCTCCTCCTGTGACATTTACTGCCGATCAGGATCATCAGAACATGATGGATCAGCTCGGCATCAAAGCCCTTCGCCCGGGCCCAAGCGGCAACGAGTCCGCGCCCAACCATGCGAACTACGACGAATCACTCGCGAATCCCTATCCCAATCTGCCGGAGGTATTGACTTTGAAAAACGGCAGGAAAGTCACGACTCCGGAAATATGGCGCAATCAACGTCGCCCCGAGATCATCGAGGATCAGGAACGCGAGGTTTATGGCCGTATTCCGAAAAATACTCCCGAAGTGACCTGGACCGTGGCCATCACGGACAAGGAGATGATCGGTTTTATCCCGGTGATTGCGAAGCAGCTCATAGGGCATGTAGATAACTCTTCTTACCCCGCGATCAACGTCGACATCTCCATGACGCTTGTTGTTCCGGCCAATGCCAAAGGGCAGGTGCCGGTGCTGATGATGTTTGGCCGAAACGGACTTCCTGCGCCGACTCAGCCATCACAGGAAGATGTCGACAAAATCAACGCCAGGCTCAGGGCACTCCTGGCGAAGGATGATCCTGAACTGCAAGCAATCTTCAACCAATACCCCGGCTACAGTGTCGTTCCCGCTCCCACGTTTCCTTTTTTTGGGCCGCGTCCTGCGGGCGATCCACCATCGACGCAGCAGTTGATCGCCGACGGATGGGGCTATGTCACGATCAATCCAGCGAGCATTCAGGCTGACAACGGAGCGGGCATCACCCGAGGCATCATCGGTCTGGTCAACAAAGGCCAGCCGCGCAGGCCGGAAGACTGGGGCGCTCTTCGAGCGTGGGAGTGGGGCGCCGCACGCGGTCTCGACTATCTCGAAACCGATCCCGCCGTCGATGCAAAGCACGTCGGCATCGAAGGAGTCTCGCGCTATGGCAAGGCTGCACTGGTTACATTGGCGTTCGAACCACGTTTCGCCATGGGTTTGATCGGCTCCTCCGGCAAAGGCGGCACAACACTTCTACGCAGAAACTTCGGCGAAGCCGTCGAAAGTCTCACTGGCGGCGAGTACTACTGGATGGCCGGAAACTTCATGAAATATGGAGCCTCGGAAGCCACCTTCGGCAGCAAAAATCCCGGCGACCTGCCGGTGGATTCGCACGAGCTCATCGCCCTCGCCGCACCGCGGCCAGTCTTCATCAGCTACGGCATCCCCGCATCGGGCGATGCCAAGTGGCTCGATCATCAGGGAAGTTACATGGCAGCCGTAGCGGCTGGCCCTGTCTACAAGTTGCTCGGGGCGCGTGACCTCGGAGTTTCAAACGACTATCACACCGCAACGATGCCGTCGGTAAACACGGGCCTGCTCGACGGCGAGTTGGCATGGCGGCAACATGACGGCGGCCACATCGATGCGCCAAACGTGAAGTACTTCATCCAATGGGCCGACAAGCTAATCGGGCACAGCGCTACAGCCACCATGCCACAGTAGTACCGCTCAGACTCCAAGCTCGCCGCGAATTGCATCGGCAATCGCATCGGCATGGTAACGCATCCGCGGCTCGGATTCCGCCTCGATCATGACGCGGGCAAGCGCTTCCGTTCCGCTGTAGCGAATGACCACGCGCCCTGAATCGGCCAACTCATCTTCTGCCGCACGAATCGCCGATGCTACGTTTGGAATGCCCTCCAGCGGCCTCTTCTCGCGCACCTTTACATTGACGATAACCTGCGGAAAGACCTTTAGATCTGCAACAAGTTCACCGAGAGATTTGCCGCTCCGATGAACGATGTCGAGCAGAAGCAGCGCCGTCAGAAGACCGTCGCCGGTGGTGCTGCGGCCGGTAAAGATAATGTGGCCGGACTGTTCGCCGCCAAGCGCCGCGCCTGTCGCAATCATCTGCTCAAGCACATACTTGTCGCCTACATTGGCGCGAAGCATCTTAATTCCGCTGCGCTTGAGAGCAGCTTCAAGGCCCATGTTCGACATAGTCGTTGCAACCACCGTGTCGTTCGCGAGCAGCCCACGAGCCTGCAGATCTCGCGCCGCAAGCAGAAGAACGGCATCGCCATTCACAACGCGGCCTTGCTCATCGGCAAAGAGCGCACGGTCGGCATCGCCATCAAACGTAATGCCGAGATCGGCCTTCTGCGCTGTCACTTCACCAGCTACAACGGTCGGATGCAGTGCGCCGCAGCTCTCATTAATGTTGCGGCCGTTAGGACTGGCGTGGGTAATGATCGCTTCGCCACCCCCATTTCCATTCAACTCGGCGAAGAGCTGTGGCGCAACCGATGATGCAGCTCCATTGGCACAATCGACGACGATGCGCTTGCCATCGAGCGAAAGGCCCGGTACGGCGGCCAGCAGGAACCGCACATAATCGGCGCGATCAGCATCATTCACCTGTGGAGCTACGGTCTGCTGCGGTGGTGCCGTAGAGGAAGCGAGCTGACGGAAGATCTCATCTTCAATCGCCAGCTCAGTCGAGTCGGGCAGCTTGTAACCGTCAGGGCCAAAGATCTTGATGCCGTTATCCTGCCAGGGATTATGCGAAGCCGAAATGACAACGCCGGCCGAGAAGCCATGCGTATGAGTAAGAAATGCAACCGCCGGTGTCGTGATGACGCCAGCGCTTTCAACCGAGGCCCCCCCTTCCATAAGGCCCGCCGTAAGAGTAGTCGCGATCCACTCACCGGATTCACGTGTATCCATGCCGAGCAGGACGCGAGGAGACGCACCGAGATGATGCGCGAGAGCAAGGCCGATTGCGTAGATCGTGGGAGCGTCGAGCGGAGACTGACCGGCAATACCGCGAATGCCGTCCGTCCCAAAAAGCTTCTTCATGAGTTGCGTTTCTCCGATGCATTTATTGCTGTTACCTGAGCTTCAAGCGTGCCTTCTGCAAGTCGCGCACGAATGTTCTGTCCCGCCGCTGTATCCGCAGCAGAGCGTAAAAGAGTTCCATCGGCAGCATAGACAAGGGCATATCCGCGCGAGAGAACAGCGACGGGAGAGAGCGCCTCAAGCCGCACGGCGGCGCGATTCAAACGAGCCTGCCGGGTAGAAATCACCTGTGCCGCGCTACGATACAGCCGTTCGCCGGATTGCTGCAGGCGCCGCTGCGTCGTAGCGATGCGAAGCGACGGATCATGACGGCGCAGCCGCTCCGCCAACACGCCGAGCCGATGAACCGAGATGCGAACGCGTCGACCCGAAGCAGCCTCCAGACGGAAGCGCAATTCGTCGATGCGCTGGTCGCGACGGCTGACAGCATCGCGAAGACGAACAAGCACCGACTCCGCGGAAAGCCGCGCATACCGCTGCCGGGCATGCATCAGATGAAAACGGCCAGCGCGGTATACACGCGCTTCGAGAGCCTTAATACGATCTTCGACCCTATGCTGTGCAGCGGTAACGAGCTCAGCCGCTGCCGAAGGCGTAGGCGCACGTAGATCGGCGACGAAATCCGCAATCGTGAAATCTGTCTCGTGCCCAATAGCAGAGACGATTGGAAGTTTGGATGCCGCGATAATGCGGGCAAGAGCCTCATCATTAAATCCGGCAAGATCTTCCATCGAGCCGCCGCCCCTGGCAAGGATGATGATGTCAACCAGCGATGAATTCTTGTTGAACCAGCGAATACCCGCCGCCACAGAACCCGGGCTGGACGATCCTTGCATCGTCGCCGGATACACCAGCAGGTTGAGCCGCGCATGTCGGCGGCGCACTACATTGACGATGTCGCGAATCACTGCTCCCGTCGGCGACGTTACAACGCCAACGCAGTGAGGAAACGCCGGTAGTTGCCGCTTGCGATCAGCGTCGAAGAGTCCTTCGGCGAGCAATCTCGCCTTGAGCTGTTCGAACGCAAGTTGGAGCGAACCCGCTCCACGAGGCTCTATCGTCTCAGCGATGAGCTGAAGCTGGCCTCTGCTCTCGTACACGGAGATGCGCCCGCGAACCAGCACCGAAAGTCCATCCGCAGGCCGAAAACGAAGCAGCATGGCCTGGCGGCGAAAGAGCACAACGGGAAGCTGCGCCTCGCCATCCTTCAAGGTGAAGTAAATATGACCAGAGGAAGCAGGTCTGCAGTTCGATATCTCGCCTTCAACCCAGATATCCGTATAGCTGCTCTCAACCTGCTGGCGAATGCTGGTGACAAGGCTGCGGACAGTCCAGATGCGGCGTTCGGAGACTACAGTTGCAGGCGGCTTCGGCTCCTGCGGCGAAGCCGGAGCGCTCGGCGCGAAGCTCTCCGGCTCAGGAGGAGTGGCCTCTTCCTCGAAGAAAAACAATTTAGCCTGAGGTGGCGGAGACGTTGCCCGCTTCAAAGAACGAGCCTTTCCGCCTCGAGCTCGAAGGCTCGCCAGGGTCGGTTGATTCTCATCTTTTCCGGGCATCGCCTGAGTCTAGCATCGCGCCCGCAGGTATTTCACTGCTAACGGCGGAAGCGGCTGATCGCCCAGAAGATCAGGCTCAGAATAACGCTCAGCACAATGGAAGTAGCCAGTGGAAACGAGACCGACCATCCTCGGCCGTGCCAGGAAAAATCTCCCGGCAGCCGGCCCAGCGGCACATGGAGCCGTCCCAAAGCGACCAGAATCAAACCGGCCACAACAAGGACAAGCCCAAGCACGATGAGAATACGACCAAAGTCAGGCATGGCAAATCTTCGGTCTAGGCGCTCGCCAGCATATCGTTGACATGGCGCAGAAGTTCTGCCGGCTGGCACGGTTTCGTCAGGATGCCCATAGGCCTGGACATCTTGTTGGCCTGTTCGCGCACGCTCATCAGGTTGGAGTAGAAGCCGGTTAGAACAATAACGCGGCATCCTGGAAACTCAGCCGTTATGTCGAGCGCCAGCGCAAGACCGTCTCTGCCTGGCATCGTCACATCGCACAACAGCAGGTGTGGAATAAACTCGCGCGCACACGCAAGTGCCTCATCGGCAGAGTAAGCGGCTTTGGCATCAAAACCGTTTTTCTCAAAGATCAGAGCCAATGTATCGGCGACCAGTTGATCATCGTCAACTACCAGCACTCGTTGCATGGTGATCTCCTTCTCTGGCATCTCCACACCTAAGAGGTGAGGTCTCAAGATTAAGCCTCATATTTGTCGGGTTGTCTAATGAAAATCAAAAAGTATTCATAGGATCAAAAAAGAAACGAAAACGATTCCTCCTCCTGTGAAAAACCGTATCGGAATGACGCCTCGGATATGCGAAAGTTAGCTCTGATAAGGTTTTAGAAGGCTGCCGTCAAAAGAGCCTTGGAGGGCCATCAGCTTGTATCTCATTGCATTCATTGCCGGAATCATCTGTCTCCTGGGCGTTGCGCTCGACGCCTTTCAGACCATCATTCTCCCGCGGAGGCCAACGGGAAGATTTCGCCTCACTCGTTTCTTTTTTGTGGCCACCTGGGGGCCATGGGCGTCCATGGCGCAGCACACTGGCAACAAGCGGGTTCGAGAACAGATTTATAGCATCTACGGTCCACTCTCCCTGCTTCTTCTCCTGCTTTTGTGGGCCGGATTGTTGATTCTCGGCTTCAGCTTCTTCTTTTACGCGCTCGGCTCCCCTTTCACCGACATTATGGGGGTGCAAACGATGCGCGGCCTTTCACAATATCGAACCGATCTGTATGTCAGCGGAACCACCCTATTCACCCTTGGTTTAGGAGACGTCGTACCGCACAGCCTGGCAGCCCGCACGTTGATCATCTTCGAGTCAGGCGTTGGCCTCGGATTTGTCGCCCTCGTGATCGGCTATCTTCCTGTGCTCTACCAGGCGTTTTCCCGGCGCGAAGTCAGCATCGCTCTGCTCGATGCTCGAGCAGGTTCGCCCCCAACTGCGGTTGAATTGCTGAGACGTCATGGCTTCGAAGGCGGCGAGAAGGCTATTACCACCCTCCTTGCGGAGTGGGAACGATGGTCCGCGGAGATTCTTGAGTCACATATCTCCTATCCGATTCTCTGCTTCTACCGCTCGCAGCACGACAACCAGAGCTGGCTGTCGGCGCTTGTAGCCATGCTGGATACCTGCGCGCTGCTCATCTCGGTAATAGAAGGGACGCCCTCACGACAGGCGCAACTGACGTTCATAATGGCCCGCCACGCTCTCGTGGACCTTGGGCATGTCTTTCATCTGGAGGGGGATGTAGCGGAGCTTCGGCAGCGCAACGAAAACCGCCTGCCGCCAGGAGCCTTTGGGCAGCTGTGCGACAGTCTCGGCGAAGTCCATCTCCGCCTGTGCGGCGACCCGGCTTCGGCCAACCGACTGCACACGATCCGGGCACTGTACGAGCCCGAAGCCATAGCCCTATCAAACTATCTGAGGATGACCTTGCCCGCGTGGAACCCCGAGTTCCGCGAGAAGGACCAGTGGAGGCTGCTCACAAAGCTTCGAACCGAAGCCGAAGGCGTCAGCAGCAACCTCAGCGACCGTGCCCGTACGGCCTTATTGCACCACGACGAGCACGGCCACTAAAAACTTACTGCGCCGCGCCCGGACCAGCCGGAGCAGCAGCAGGATTGAGCTTCTGAGCAGCAAGCTGTCCGGCAGCACCCTTGGCGTCCTTATCCTTCAACTGCGCATAAACCTTCTTCGCCAGATCGGGTTTGCCCTGGTTCTCGTAAAGCTCCGCAAGCTGGAGTTGCGCGAGGCCGGAAGGAACCGTGCTGGACGACTTCGCCGAAAGCTCGTTGTACAGCTCGATCGCCTGGGCATCGCGGCCCGTCTGGCGATACAGCTGCGCCAACGAAAGCTTCGCCAGTGCGGCGAGATCGGCGTTCCATCCGCCGGCAACTTCCTTTAGCGTGCTCTCAGCCGAAGCATTCTGACCAGACTCAACAAAGGTAAGTCCGGCAAAGTAGCGGGCGAGCTTGCCACCGGGCGTCATGTCGTACTTGTCCGCCGTTGCCGAAAACAGCGCATTGGCAGCCTTCGCGCGCTCCGTCGACGACGGAAACGTCTTCACCCCGGGAGGCACAGCCTGACCCGGCTGAGCCAGCGGTGTCTGGTAGGACTGCATCGCCTCGCCAAAGGCAACGTTGGCCTGCTCGGAGCGGTGCTGATAGAAGAGATAGCCGCCAATCAGCACAAAAATCGCAGCGACAACAATGATGCTGAGACGAATAAGTGAGCTGCGGTTCTCCGACGCCCAATTGAGGCCGTGCTGAGTCGTGTCGATGAACTGGTCGTGCTTGAGAGCTTGCTTGGTCTGCTGATCCACGTGGTTGAGTCTTCCTTTTTTGGCTCGCCGCGGTTCTTCCGCTTTGAGAGATCCTGGGCTTGCGCGAATGCACGGCGCAGAACTTTAAGTCTACCAGTCCGCGCATTCGCACTCAATCAACAACACTTAGCACCAATCAGGGCTTGGGCTTGCCCCACACCGAATCCAGGAAAACATACCGCGGCCGGTAAGGATCCGCCTTTGCCTCCGGATTCGCATTCAAGTGCATCACCATCCACTCCGTGGGCCCGGTAGTAGGCCACTTCGGCAGACCGGCGCCATTCGGATCTCCCGTCCGCGCAAAATTCGTCCAGTACTGGCCCATCTGGTCGGACAGCTTCCTATCCTCCGGCCTCCACACCGCCTCAGGCCGCGAGTCCAGCGTGCCAAAGACATACTCAATATCATCCGAGTGGAACGCTCCAAGAATCGCCGGATGATTCTTATCCCCGGGCGACCCCAGGTTGAAGAAGTAACGATACGTCGGCGAGTTCCCCGTCTTCACATGCGCTTCAATCCATCGCCACGTCGAATACGCAATAAAGCTGTCGCCGCCAAAATCCCCAGCCGACACCTTCGCCTCTTCATCCGTGCTCGCCGGATACACCGCAAGGAACTCCTGCGCATGTTCTCCAAACTGCTTCTGCGCCTGCGCCGCAAAGCTCTCCGCCGTCACCGGAGGCTTCGCAAACAGCGCGGCCTCACGACCTTCATCGGCATTCCACCCCGCCAGCAGCGGCACATGAGCCTGCTGACCCGCCGCATAGATATTCGGCACCGAATCAGGCAAAAAATATCCATCCACATTCGGCCCAAACCGCGGAGGCGGCGGTGTCGTCTTCGCCGTTGCCCCCTTCAGAATCTCGTCGCTCGAAAGCTTGCGCAGATCCGCGAGCTTCGATGTTCCAAACGCCGTCTGTGCAAACTCACTGTCTTTCTGCTCACTCACCTCGCGCGCCGGATAGCCAAGCCCGCCGCTATAAAACGCTCCTCCGCTCTCTCCAATCGCCTTCGAGATCAGCCCCTTCGTCAGCGGCGACGCCATCAGCGAGCTCACCGCAAACGATCCCGCCGACTCGCCAAAAATCGTAATGTTCTTCGGGTCTCCGCCAAACGCCGCGATATTGCGCTTCACCCATTCCACCGCCGCGCCCTGGTCCATCAAACCGTAGTTCCCCGAGGCATGATGCGCCGACTCCGCCGTCAGCTCTGGATGAGAGAAAAATCCAAAGATGCCCAGCCTGTAATTCATCGACACAACCACGACGTTGCGATGCGCGAGAAACTGCCCATCCTGGCGATTCTCCGATGTGCTTCCGCTGACAAACCCGCCGCCATAGATCCACACCATCACCGGCAGGCTTCCGTGCTTCGCATCCACCGGCTTCCATACGTTCAGTGTTAGGCAGTCTTCGCTCGGTCCCGCATCGTGAAATATCATGTCGGGATAGCCCGACGACTGAATACAATGCGCTCCAAACTCCTTGGCGGGACGCGCTCCCTTCCACTTCGCCGCGGCCTGCGGCGGCTGCCAGCGCAGATTCCCCACCGGTGGCGCAGCGTACGGAATCCCCTTGAACGCCGCAACCTTTCCATCCGTCGTAAGCGCGCCCTCCACCTTACCCTTGTCGGTCTTAATCGTTGTAGGGCTGGCTGCATGTGCGAACGCAGCGCATGAAATCAGAACGGCAAAGGCAGAGGTTACACGTTTCACTGAAGCGAAAGGCATCCAATTTTCTCCGCTGCCCAACTTATCACAGCAAACGGATACCCGGTCACGAGTCACGCAACCGAGTCCGCGGAAGCAGATGTTTTACGCAGCCGTACCGTCGCCGCTGTTGCCCTTCTTGCTTGTCACCCCGCAGGTATCTGCTGTTGCCACTGCCGTTCAGTTATTCTCCCCATCCCGCCACGAAAGAACGGGTGCCCCATCCATGACGCAGTTTCATCGCGACATGGGTGGGAATGAATACACTCAACCCACCAGCTTTTGCCGCTGTCGTTGCTGTTGCCCTTCTTGTTTGTCATTCCGCGGGGATCTACTGTTACTGTTTGCTTTTACTTCTTGCTTGTCACGAATCACTTAATATCCCGCCAGTTCTGCCCAACCCCCACCTCAGCCACAATCGGCACGCTGAACTCCGCCACATGCTCCATCTCCTGCTTCACCATCTTCTCCAACTCATCGGCCTCTTCCGGAACAACATCGAACAGCAGTTCATCATGAACCTGCAGCGTCATGCGCGACTTCATCTTTCTCTCGCGAATCACCGCGTCAATCTTCAGCATCGCCAACTTGATCAAATCCGCAGCCGTCCCCTGCAGTGGAGTATTCACCGCCGTCCTCTCCGCAAATCCGCGCATATTCGGATTGCGCGATTGAATATCCGGAATAGGCCGCACCCGCCCAAAATAAGTGCGGACCGCCTGTTCGCGGCGAACCGTATCCAGCGTCTCTTCAATAAACCGCTGCACGCCCTTGTACCGATCGAAATACGTCTCGATATATTGCTTCGCGGTCCTCTGGTCGATGCCAAGCTGTGCCGCCAAGCCGAACGGGCTTATGCCATACACGATGCCGAAGTTCACCGCCTTCGCTCTATTGCGCGTCTCCTTATCCATCGTTGCGGCGTCCACGCCAAACACCTCGCTCGCCGTCAGCGTGTGAATATCCTTCCCCATCCTATACGCGTCGAGCAGCAACGGATCCTGTGAGAAATGCGCCATCAGCCTTAGCTCAATCTGCGAGTAGTCCGCCGACATCAGCACATTGCCCGGAGCCGCGATAAACGCAGCACGAATCTCACGCCCAACCGCCGTCCGCACAGGAATATTCTGCAGATTAGGATTCGTGCTCGAAAGCCGACCCGTCGCCGTGCCCACCTGGTTAAACGTCGTATGGATGCGACCCTCAGAATCCGCAAGCGCCGGAAGCTGATCGAGATAAGTCGACTTCAACTTCTGAAGCTGGCGGTGCTCGATCACCAGCGCCGCAATCGGATGATTCTCAGCCAGCTCTTCCAGCACATCCTGCGCCGTCGAAACCACCTTGCCTTTGCCATACTTCATCGGCTTGGGCAGCATCATCTTGTTGAACAGCACATCGCCAAGCTGCTTCGGAGAATTGATATTGAAGCGATGCCCCGAGTCTGTATAGATTCGCTCGGCAAGGTTATCGATCTCCACCGCAAGCCGCGTCGACATCCCGCGAAGAAACTCAGGATCGATGCGCACACCCGCCTGCTCCATACGCAGCAGAACCTCAACCAACGGAAGATCGATCGTCTCGTACACATGCATCAACGGCGAAACTCCCACAGACTTTGTCCCAGCCACGGCAGGCGTCGCAAACAACATCTCCGTCGTCATCGCGCCGCCAAGCGCGGGATCATCCGCAGGAATGTGATGCTCAACCGGTCCTGACTCAGCAATCTGTGCGTGCAGCGCATCAGCCAGACGCACAATCGCGGCCGCAGCTTCAGGCAGCCGATTCGGATCTTTCGGATTATCCTTCGTCACCTGATGAACCAGTGCCCGGCTTGTCGTGCGTGCCGCAATGTCAGGCAGTGTGTGCGAGCCATGCGTCGGATTCACCAGGTAGCTCAGAAGCATCACATCATTTCGTACGCCCCCAAGCTTCACGTTGTGCGGCGCGAGCGCGCGAAGAATCGCCTTCAGATCGTGGACATCCTTTGGAAGTGTCTCATCAGCAAGCGCCTCCTTCACACCCGGAAGATCAAGCGATACCTCAAGCGCAGAAGCACCAGACACAGCGAGCCCCAGCCGACAGGCAGGATCCTCTACTGGACTCGACGCCGAAGCTGCTGCAGCCGAAGGCGAAGGCTCAGGAGCGCCAAAGAGAGACATATTCTCCGCAGGAGGAGGCTCCGGCTCCAAACCATCCTCCACTGGCTCCACCGCAACCTCCTCCGCAATCGCCCGCGCATCTTCAAAGATCGCAATCGCCAACCCCTTAGGTCCTTCCCTCTTCCCTGCCGTTCTTGCCTCCTTCAACAGCTGAGCAACGTCCTTCGGAGTCGGCTTCAGATTGAAGTCGATAACGGTGTTGTCCACCGCAGGCGCAAGCTCCTTCAGCAGCGTCGTGAACTCAAGCTCAGAGAACAGGGCGCGGCACGCCGCAATGTCCGGCGGCTGCGTGCGCATCGCATCCATCGAGTACTCGATAGGAACACTGGTATGAATCGTCACCAATTCCTTCGACAGCAGGATATTGTCGCGGTTATTCTGCAGCGACTCGCGATACGTCTTCCGCTTCACCTCATCCGCATGGTCAAGTGCAGCCTCGACAGAGCCGAACTGCTGGATCAGTTCGACCGATCCCTTATCGCCAATTCCCGGCGCCCCGGGAATGTTGTCGATGGAGTCGCCGCGCAGCGCCATCACGTCAACAACGCGCTCCGGTGGCACCCCCAGCGCCGCTTCGACGCCAGCGGAATCGAGGATCAGGTTGTCCTTGGTCGGATTAAGGATGCTGACGTCCTTGTTGACGAGCTGCATCATGTCCTTATCCGACGACACGACGTAGACCTTATGACCCAGGGCGGCGAGCTTGCACGAAAGCGTGCCGATCACGTCGTCAGCCTCGAACCCCTCGTAGTACAGAATCGGAATCCGAAATGCCTCGAGCGCCCGGCGAATATACGGCTGCTGCTGGATCAGGTCAGGCGGCGTCTCGGTTCGGTTCGCCTTGTAGCCGCCATACTCAATCACTTCAAACTGCTGGGTCTTGATGTTGAACTTCTTGACGTCCTTCATCTGCGTCGCCAGCTCATTGCGATGGAGCGGCGCCCCGACGTCGTAGACAGCCGCCAGGTACTGCGGCGAAAAGTCCTTCCGCAGCTTGTTGATCATATTGACGAAGACATACGTCGCCGCCGTCGGTATACCCGTCCGCGTCGACATAGGCCGCTGCCGCTGCATCGCGTGATACGCACGGAAGATGAAGGCCATGCTGTCGAGCAGGTAAATAGGAGGCTTGGCGTCGTTTGTTGTCGAAGTTGCGGGCGTCGTCGGTGTCTTTGCCATGAATGTTTGATGGTACCGCGTCGGCAAAGACACAGGCGAAGCAGCCTCCCGGTCCTCCCCTCAACTTGAAGATTTCCACAGAAATCTTCAAGCAAACTGCATAAAACTCAGAGGCCGAAAAAGTGCAGTTTGCTAACCACGTTTACCACGCATTTCACCACAGCTTGTGACGAAAAAACCATCAAGTTCCGCCCATTTTTCGCAAAACCCCACCCAAAAACCGCCTCAAAAAATTACACCAAAAGCATGCAATCCCCATACGAAAAAAACCGGTACCTCTCCCGCACAGCATGAGCATAAGCAGCCAGCACTGCCTCCCTGCCTGCAAAAGCACTCACCAGCATCAACAATGTCGATTTCGGCAGATGAAAGTTGGTCAACAACCCGCTGACAACACGGAACTCATAGTCAGGCATGATGAAAATATCCGTCGACCCCGAGTGCGGATGCAGCCGAAACCCAGCATGAGGCTCAAAAGACTCTGCATTCGCAAGCTGCGCACAGTGTTCCAGCGTTCGCGCCGTCGTAGTCCCCACAGCAATGATGCGGCGACCCTCTTTCAGGGCCGCATTAATGGCCTCCGCAGTAGTCGCAGGAAGCGTGTAGCGCTCAGAATGAAGACGAATATCTTCAACCTTCTTCGCCCGCACCGGCTGGAAGGTTCCGAGGCCGACGTGCAGGGTAATCGACTCAATCTGAACGCCTCGAACACGAATGGAATCAAGAATTTCCGGCGTAAAGTGCAGCCCAGCTGTGGGTGCCGCTGCACTGCCCGGCTCATGCGAAAAGACAGTCTGGTAGCGGTCGCGATCCTCCTCCTTATCCTCACGGTGAATGTAAGGAGGCAACGGCATGTGGCCGATCTTATTGAGGATGGAGAGGAAATCCGCCGCAGGAGCGAAGCGAAGTGTCCGCTCGCCAAACTCCGCAGCAGCAACGACTTCAGCTTCCAGAACGAGATCGTTTCCGCGGTGGAAGTGAAGGCGTTCGCCAGGTTGAACCTTGCGGCTGGGGCGAATCAGAGCAGACCACTCATGCTCACTAAGCTGCTGGGTGAGAAGAACTTCGATGCGGCCTGTAGGATCGGGCGAGCTGGTTTGCGTATTGTGACCGCGAGCGCGCGTACCATAGAGCCGCGCTGGAATAACGCGGCTGTCGTTGAGGATAAGCAAATCGCCGGGATGAAGCAGGTGAGGCAAATTGCGGAAGAAGTCATCCCGATATTCGCCCGCCTGTCGATCGAGGACAAGCATACGGCTCGTCCCGCGAACTGGGGGCGGCGACTGAGCGATAAGGTCTTCGGGAAGGTCGAAATGAAAGTCGTCTACACGCACTGCTTGATTTTAGTGCGCCAAGGCACGTCTACGCTTCGCGACTGGACCGGGCCAGTTCCACAGAATGATCGAGTATGGCCTGAACGGCGGCCAGCTCAGGGGCCACCTGGGCGGTCCATGCAATGGTGACACGGGAAAATGGTTTGGGAATGAGGAAGCGATCCCAGGAGCGAAGTTCCCATGCTTTCTCTGGGTGAACGTAGAAGGCGCTCACGGTGGTATCGACCAGTTTGGCCAGTTGGGTAACACCGGGCTTGGCAATCTGAGCGGGACCGCGCGGGCCATCTGCAGTGATAGCGCAATAGTGGCCGGACAAATAGGCTCGCTGGAGGTTACGGAGGCCACTCGCGCCATCGCGGGAGCTGGAACCTCGAATGGCGACGAAGCCAAGGCGCTCTACGGTGCGGGCGATGAGTTCGCCGTCAAAGCTGCGACTTATAAGGATCGTGACACCATTGTTGCGGAAACGCCAGGCGCAGGCGAGAAGGCAACGGTGCCAGAAAGCGTAAATCGCAGGAGGCGGCGTATCGTACCCAGGAAGTGCCTCGGGATCACAGACGTCGCGGTAACGGAGAGTCACGCCGAGGCAGCATATCGCCACGCTCGCCAGTCGAGGAATAACAGCAAGAGCAATGCGCTGCTTCAGGGTAAAAGTCTGGGGCACAAAGATGAGTTTATCGTGACGAGTTGCAGTGGACTCCCCCGCCCTGACGTTGCCTTAAGGTTTCTGTTTGCGAGGGGCAAAAATGGAAAGGATTCCCATAGAAACAGAGGGTATAGAACGCGAAGCTCAAAAAATTGATCACAATGAAATTTTTGCTGTGAATTTGATGCGTTAGTGCGGTGATGAGGGGTCGCTGGCATCATCATCACGGACGTCACCTCTCTGACCGTATTCATCCTGGGTGATTCAGAAAGATCCTTTGTACGAAGTACAGGCCCGCGGCTACGACAACCCCAAGAACAATGGAGAGTAGCAATCTTCTCGTTGAGATGACCATATGGTATCCCTCTGGTGGTGCCCGATGATTTAGCTGTACTTGAGCCAGCGAAGGATCTCGGGAAGGTTCGGTTTCTTGCCGTACATGAGAATACCTACGCGATAGATGCGGCTGGCTACCCAGAGAATAGCGCAGATAGTAGCGATCATGAGGACAATCGAGAGAGCTATCTCCCATACCGGCGGCATGGCCAGCGAGATTCGCAGATACATGATCAGCGGTGTACAGAACGGGATGAGCGAAATGATACGCGCGATCGTGCCGCTAGGATTCGTGATGACAGGCGCGAGGGCGAACATGCAACCAGCCAATGGCATCACAAGAAACATGTTGAGTTGCTGCAGTTCCTGCTCGGAGTTAACCATGGCGCCAAGAGCAGCGGCCACGGAGGAGTAGAGGAGGTAGCCGAGTAGAAAGTAGACGACAAAGAAGATGATCTGCATGGCGTTGAGCGAGACGTGTACCGTGCCACCTCCAACTGCCGAAAGTATGGAGGTGCTGGTAAGGATGACCGCAGTAGCCAGCCAAACTGCGACCTGCGTGAGGCCGACGGAGCCTACACCGATGACCTTCCCGGCCATCATCTCTTCAGGCCGGATGGTCGCGAGCAGGACCTCGAAGACGCGAGAGGTCTTTTCCTCAATGATGGAGCGGGCAACGTTCATGCCATAGAGGAGGATGACCATGTACATGAGGAAGAAGAGCACGTAGATCGCAACGAAGCTCGACGTAGTGTCGGCATTTTTGCCCGCCTGCGTAGTGTTGACATCGACCGGCTGCATAAGAGAATCGACGTCGGAGGCAATCATGCCTTCGTGGCCGAGGCGCTCGCGCATGAGCACGGTACGAAGAGCGGACGTGATGGTTCCTTTAGTACTGATGTCACCGGCCGAACGTGGAGTGTAGGAGAAGCTCGGTCGGGTGCTCGCACTGGAAGCAGGAGTGATCCAGAGGTAGCCGTCCAGCTGTTTGTCGGCAAGCATAGAGTCCAGCGTGGCGCGGGTGGCGCTATTGCCAGGCGAGATAACATCGACGGTCATCTTGCTGTCTTTGCCGTTCTGAAGCTCGGACTGAAGATCGGTGGCAAGCTGCTGATCCTGCGAGACGATGGTGATATGGGAGGTCGATTTCGCCTTGCTGCCGGCGAGGATTGAACCTACGATTCCGCCGCCCATGAGAACTGGGATCAGGATGGTCGAGATGAGGAAGGCCTTGGTGCGAACACGTTCTAGATATTCGCGCTTTGCAATGAGCCAAACGTTATGCATCGACTTTGCCTCCTACGGTTTCGATAAAGATCTCTTCAAGCGTCGGTTCCATAACCTCGAAGCGAGTGATTCGTGCCTTCGTAATGGCTTCGGCGAGGAGCGCCTGCCCATCATTGCCATCGTGGAGCTTGATCTCGGCCATTCCGTTATAGTTCTTTGCGCTTTCGATGGAAGGGTGATTGAGGAAGGACGAGTCGCCGGAGAAGTTGATGAGGACGCGGTTTGCAGGGTAGCGAGATTTGATTTCGCGCATACCGCCAGAGAGAACCAGGCGTCCGCGATGAATGAGGCAGATGGCGTCGCAGAGCTTCTCAACCTGATCCATACGATGGGTAGAAAAAAGGACGGACCGGCCCTGTTTACGGAGGTCGACAAGGGTATCCATGAGAAGCGTAGCGTTGACGGGATCCAGGCCACTGAAGGGCTCGTCCATAATGATGAGTTCTGGCTCGTGGAGCAGCGCGGCAATGAACTGGATCTTCTGCTGCATACCCTTGGAGAGCTCTTCGGTCTTTTTGGGAATGGCCTCAGTGATTTCCATCCGCTCGCACCAGGCGTGGGCCCGCTTCGATGCTGTCGTCGCGTCGAGACCATGGAGCTGACCGAGAAAAATGAGCTGGTCGATGACCTTCATCTTCTTGTAGAGGCCGCGCTCTTCAGGCAGATAGCCGACACGATGAAGGTTCCTGCGATTGAAAGGCTCACCAAAAAGATTTACATTTCCGGAGTCCGGCACCGTGATGCCGATCATCATGCGGATAGATGAAGTTTTGCCGGAGCCGTTCGGCCCCAGAAGGCCGAACATGCTGCCGGGTTCGATGCTGAAGGAGAGATTTTCTACGGCAATTTTGGTGTCGTAGGCCTTGCGGACCTGCTGGAGTTCTACGATGGGCATGTTTGCTCGCGAGGATTGTATTCGAGCCTAGTTTAGCAGGGCGATTTGGAATGACGGCAGAATGACAGCAGTGGTATGGCCGACAAAAAAGCGCAAATATTGCGCAGACCTCCCAAAAGCAGGCGTTTATAGCAGCTGCACTCGTTCTTAGAGATTATTCGAGCTGTTTGTACATCGTCATGAAGTCGAAGTTGTTCCATGACTCGACGATCTTTCCATCTTTGAGCCTAATCATGCTCATTCCGCGAAACGTCACGGGTTTGCCCGTTGAGGGCCTGCCCAGACTATCTCCGGTATGAGTTCCAGTGACAAGACAGCGGGCCGCCATCCTGTCGCCTTCGGTGATAGTCTCTTCCACCTTGATGTGGAGGTCGGAGAATGCCGAACGGAAAGTTTTATGGAAGGATCGGAACGCCGTCATCCCATCAATTTCCTTTCCGTCGTGGCTTTTAAGGCCATGTCCTTTGGCATCGGGAGACATCATCTCATCGATTGCTTCTTCACGTCCCTTGTTCCAGACTTCTTCGAACCAGCGCTCCATGAATGTCATTGTTAAATCCTCCAATGCCAGAAAATTGCTCGCCAGATCAACCGGTGCTTCGAGGGAAGTGATGGAATTATAGGCCCAAATTTCACGCAATAACGGCGATATGGCTAGAGGATCGATAGTTCCTCAGCGATACGAGCATCGCGGTGTTTGCGGTCGAGTCTGGCGGAGATCAGCGCAAGCGTGAGAGTGATAAACGTAACGATGGCGCTGGCTATCGGAAGCTGGCGATAACTAAAGCCCGCTGTCAGCATCATGCCGCCAAGGGAGGCACCGGTGGCGTTACCTAGATTGAAGGCCCCCTGATTGAGCGTAGAGGCCAGATTTGGAGCAGCGGCTGCTTGCTCAACGATGCGCGACTGCAGCGGAGCTCCGGCAGCGAACTGGATCGCTCCCCAAATGAGAATCATCGTTACAGCAGGTATGACGTATGGCAGGGCAAAGTAGAGGGCGATGAGGCTCGCGATCAGCGTGAGCAGCGCGGCGATGAGGAAGGCCATCGGTCGCCAGTCACTAAGGGCGCCGCCGGCGAAGTTGCCCACGGTAATGCCCACTCCGAAGAGCAGCAGTGTAAGGGTGACGGTGTGAGGGGAGACCTGCGTGACGACCAATAAAGTCGGCGCGATATAGGTGAAGACGCAGAAAAGCGCGGCCGAGGTAAGGACGCTCATGGCGAGAACGAGCAGGACCTCAGGCTTGCGGAGTACACGGAACTCGTGAATAAGACTGCCAGTGCCCGCTGGTTGATGATGCACGAAGAAGAAAAGTGCGGCCGCGGCTACGAAGCCAATGGGAACGATGGCCCAGAAAGAGGCTCGCCAACCGAAGGCTTGCCCAAGAGCGGTGCCGGCAGGAACGCCGAGAACGTTGGCCAGAGTAAGGCCGGAAAACATCAACGCAATGGCCTGTGCCCGCTGATTGCGCGGAACGAGATTGGAGGCGACGACGCTGCCGATGCCAAAGAAAGCTCCATGGCAGAGGGCAGTAAGAACGCGCGCGGCAAAGAGCAAATTGTAGGTTGGTGCGATGGCGCAGGCGAGATTGCCAAGGGTAAAGATGCCCATCAATAGCAGAAGCGCCAGCTTACGTTCCAGCTTTGCCGTAGCGATAGCAACGAGGGGCGCGCCGATTGTAACGCTGAGGGCGTATCCGGTAACGAGGGCTCCAGCCTTGGGGATACTGACATGAAAGCTGTCGGCGAGGTTTGGCAGCAGGCCCATGATGATGAACTCAGACGTGCCAATGCCAAATGCTGCCACGGCGAGGGCCGCCAATGGAGGGCTGGTGAGGAGGCTTTGGAGACCGGAATTCGCCGGCCGGCCAACTGGAGAAAGAGCTTCCATGGTTTTGATTGCACCGCATATGCCGTGAAGGCTCAAATTTGGAGTGACTGTTCTTAGATGCTATCGCCTTCTTGATAGCATCACTTTGTGCTGCTGGAACTTTCGACTCCGATCAAGTTTGTAAAGCGCGTGGGGGAACGCGTTGCTGCCGAATTGGCCAAGCGCGGTGTCGAGACCGTCGAAGACCTGTTGTATCACCTTCCGTTTCGATATGAAGACCGGCTGAATCCGCTGCCGATGACCGCGCTGAAAGCTGGAACGATGGCTTCCGTGATCGGCGAAGTCCGGGGAACGGTGCTATTGCAGACGCGTCACATGCCGTTATTTGAGATGACGGTAGGCCAGGGGCTCAATACCGTGAAAGCAATGTGGTTTCGCGGGACGTACCTGCGAGACAAGTTTCAGGTAGGCCAGATGGTAGCTCTGTATGGAAAGCTGGAGGCTTCGCGCAGCAGTGCTGGCAAGTTCAAGATGATTCAGCCGCAGTTTGAAGTGTTGCCTTCCGTAGGAGGCGCTGAGGCTGAACTTGCGATGCTGGAGGTGGGCCGCATTGTCCCCGTGTACGAATCGCTCGGTGGAACGACAGCCTGGGGTGCAAAGCTCGGGTCGAAGTGGCTGCGCCGGGTGATCTGGAGTTTGTTTGAAGAGCTGGGCACAGGTGGCGCCGATGCCGTGCCAGAGACTTTGCCTGAAGCTCTGCGGAAGAGGCTCAGTCTGCCGGGACGGCTTGAGGCATTGAAGGCCGTGCATTTCCCTGAGGCGGGAACTCCGATGACGGAATTGATGTCGGCGGCTGCACCGGGACACCGTCGCCTGATCTTTGAAGAGCTGTTTTATCTGGAGCTGGGACTGGAGCTAAAGCGGCGAAGGATGCGCGAGCGCGAAGGCACAGCCTTTGTAACGAACGTGAAAGTGCGCGAAGCAATCAAGCAGGTGCTGCCGTTTCATCCGACAGTGGCGCAGAAGCGCGTGCTCGGCGAGATTGCAATCGATATGCGCAAGGCTCAGCCTATGCGACGCCTATTGCAGGGAGATGTGGGATCAGGCAAGACGATTGTGGCGATGCAGGCAGCGCTGGTGGCGATTGAAAACGGCTATCAGACAGCCATGATGGCTCCAACAGAGATTCTGGCGACTCAGCATTATCTTTCGGCGAAGAAGCTGTTGGGTGGTGTGGTATCGCCGCGAACTGGCAAACCATATCGAGTGACTTTACTGACGGGATCGCTCGATGTCGCGGCAAAGCGGGAGGCACACGCGCGAATTTTTCGCGGAGAGACAGACCTCGCGATTGGAACTCATGCGCTGATCGAAGACAAGGTCGACTTCGACAACCTGGGGCTGGTCATCGTCGATGAACAACATAGGTTTGGCGTGCAGCAACGGTTCCGCCTAATGAAAAAACCTGGCGCGCTCGATCCCGATGTCTTGGTGATGACGGCTACGCCGATTCCGCGAACTCTCGCTCTGACGTTGTACGGAGACCTCGATGCGAGTGTCATCGATGAGCTTCCACCGGGCCGAACTCCAATTGTCACGCGGCGCACGACTGAGGACCGTGCAGATGATGTATGGGCTTTCGTGAGAAAGCAAGTCGCCGCGGGACGGCAGGCTTATATCGTCTATCCAGTAATCGAAGGGGCTAATGACGATCAGCCGGAGTTGGACTTTCCTCGTGATGAAGAGTTAGACGCTTCGAGTGCTGCAGTTGGAAAGAAGACCGCAGCTCCCTCGAAGGCGCTGAAGAAGAAAACCGTTAAAACAGAGAAGTTGTTTGCTCCTAAGAAGGCGCTCCGTGCGGCTACGGATATGCACGAGGAGTTGCGCGCAGGTGCACTGGCGGGGTTGCGCCTCGGCTTATTGCATGGACGCCTGAGCGCAGATGACAAAGAAGTGACCATGCGACGTTTTCAGCGCGGAGACATCGACGTGCTGATCGCGACCACCGTGATCGAAGTTGGTGTGGATGTGCCGAACGCGTCAGTGATGGTGATTGAACACGCCGAACGATTCGGCCTTGCGCAGATGCATCAACTTCGCGGACGTGTCGGGCGCGGCGTAGCGAAGAGCTTTTGCATACTGATGACGGGCGGCAAAGTAAGCGAGCAAGCCGAAGCCAGACTGGATGCGATGGTACGAACGCAGAATGGATTCGAGCTGGCGGAACTCGATTTGCAACAACGCGGACCCGGGGAATTCTTTGGTACGCGGCAGGCGGGGTTGCCAGAGTTTCGCGTCGCCAATCTAGTGAGAGACCGCGCAATGCTGGAGTTGGCGAAGGTGGAGTCTTCGCGTTTCGCTTCGCAGCCCGATCCCGCTATTCCTCGTGAGGAAATCGATGCGGTGTGGACGCGGCTCAAGCTGCAATGGCAACGGAAGTACGGGCTGGTAGAGGCCTAGCAGTCAGCTCGGCGGAGATTCCTGTCCCATCCATGCAATAAATCCTGATGGATGGGACCAAAACGAAGATTACGACGCCACTGCAGCGGTCATCATGTGATTGTGCTGATGCGCAAAGTGAGCCTTCTTCGGTCCGCGCTTGCGAGCGACGAGTACTCGGATGCGCTCGATCATCTCCGCGGGAGAGCTCGCTCCCTTTGGCAGAAAGACATCGGCGCATGACGCGCGATCGAAGGCGTTGACGGTACCAGAGACGATCATGGCGGGCAGGCCAGGCTGCAGTTGTTTAGCGCGCCGCACAAGCTCATTGCCGTCCATCTGGGGCATGATCAGATCGCAGAGAAGAAGATCGAGGGAGCCCGGAAGGGCCTGCTCCACGACTTCAAGCGCCTGCTGGGAGGATAGCGCTGCAATGACGCGATAGCCTCGGGTTTCGAGGAGAAAAGTCCGGACAGAGAGTACTTGCTCGTTGTCGTCTACGCAGAGAATCGTCTTCTTGGGCCGCAATGCAGTCTCGTTTTCTGCCGGGACACCGCCTTGTGGCGCGCTCCGGCCGATGGGCCATCCCGGCGCATCTGCTGGTTTGCAGACACACTGGTATGGTGTTCAAAAAATTGCCCCTTGGTCCGGCTGGAAGCGTACTCCAGCGCGTGGTGGGTCATTTGCTCCCGGGAGGCAGAAAGAAAAGACAGAGCTCTCCTATCTGCCTCCCGAAGGAACAGTGCCACCGGTCCGGAGCGCAAGGCTGCCGGACCATGGGGTGCGAGAGATGCCGTGTGCCTTGCAGGTTGCCACGCGCGTCTCCAACAGGCGCAAGGGATCGGTCTGCCGCGGATGCAGTGAAGAACGAAGCCACGAAAAGGCGGCTCGACTTCGACTGCGTTTGCAGGCAGCGATGGTGCGCTGGGTGACGTCGCGACTGCAGGCAGTCAAGCGTCTCTCAACTCAGGTTGTCCGTAATACAGGCGAAAGAACTCATCGTCGACAACCGCGCATGTTGCATGCGAAGTCGTCGTCAACGCTTTCCAACAGTACGAATGCACGACCGGATTGGCAATGGCGAAGTTAGAGCGAAGATGGCAAATATTAGAGCTTGCACATCCACCGCCGCACGAAAAGATGCGAATTCATTAGAGATTCATCATGTGCGCCTGTGAATATCGAGTGCATCACGGCAGGAAAAAGCGTCCCATTGCAACAGGAATGGTGCGACCCCCAACGAACACTTCCGAAACATATTCATGTCCGTCGCGTTGACTGAGTGTTGCCGACACATGAATACGGCTCGGACGAAGCATCTCGATTCCCTGTTCGATCACTATGGGTTGGCGACTCGCTGCGAGACCATGGTGCACGAGGTATGAGATAGCACAGCCTGCGGCCGAACCAGTGGCTGGATCTTCACCGCTGTAGAACTGCATCCGTGCATGCCAATCTGCTGTTGAACCAGCATCTGCGCGCGTGATGCAGTAAGCGAATTTTGCATCGGTACGCTCAAGATAAGTACGTGAGGTATGTGGCGGAACTTGCAAGCGTGCAGCGACAGCCATTGACTTGAGGGGAACGATGCACTGAGCCATTCCCGTGGAGACGGTCTGCACCGGCAACGAAGGATCGAGGTCGTCGATGGAAAGCCCAAGCGCCGCAGCAAGAGCGCCACGATCGTGGATCTCGCCGAAGGTAGGATCATTTTGCCGCATCGTCCCGAAGATGCCGGATTCGCCTGGCTTCGCTGGAGTGAAACGCACCGGGATCGGCCCGACGCGAAGATCGAGCGTGATTTGCTCCTCGCCTTTCAGTTCAGGATGATTCCAGTACAGCCAGCTCGCCGTGCCGAGCGTGGGATGACCTGCAAACTGCAGCTCCTCCTCCGTTGTGAAGATGCGGACCTGAACACCGCGATCGCGTTCAACCTCGGGCTCGCGAGGAAGGATGAAGGTAGTCTCTGACAGGTTCGTCTCGCGGGCGAGTGCCTGCATCTCTTCGGTAGAGAGGCCTCGAGCGTCGGTAAAAATCGCGAGCTGGTTGCCCTCAAGCGGGCGCTCGGCAAAGACATCGACCTGGGCGAAGTTGAATGCGGTATGTGCAGTTGTCGGAACTTCCGCAGAGTCTGCAGGCGAGATCTTCAATGGATCGGAATGTTCTTCAGTTGACACGGAAAGCTCCTCGCGACTATGGTTTGGTTAGACCGCAATGGGGCCAACCTGCTTCATGCTAGCTTCTGAGCTAGCCGCGGTACAAAATATTCGATGACGATGACGCCCAACACGAATGCCCCGATGTGCTGCTGTTACTGTAGCCCAGCACGGGTGTGTGGATGAGCGAATCGAGGTAAAGCAGCTTCGAGAAGCACAAAGCCCACCCAAGAGCGAATAGCCGGGTGGGTTTTCTACTTTCCGGCGACGGAAAGTTTTTGACGACGGTTCTCTCATAAAGGGCAGAAACCCGAAAGGCAAATTGACCATGTCACTCCGTATCAACGATGTAGCACCCGATTTCACCGCGGAGACCACGCACGGCACCATTCATTTCCATGAATGGATCGGGGACAACTGGGCCGTCCTGTTCTCTCACCCGAAGGACTTTACCCCTGTTTGCACAACCGAACTGGGCGCTGTTGCGGGCCTCGAGAGCGACTTCGCCAAGCGTGGCGCCAAGGTAATCGGCCTCAGTGTCGACCCGGTCGAGAACCACGGTAAATGGGCCAAGGACATCGAGGAAGTCGGCGGCGTGGCCGTCAACTACCCCATCATTGGCGACACCGAGCTTAACGTCGTCAAGCTGTACGACATGCTACCGGGTGATGCAGGTGATAGTTGCGAGGGCCGCACCCCCGCGGATAACGCCCCTGTGCGAACGGTCTTCGTGATCGGACCAGACAAGCGAATCAAACTGACCCTGGCCTATCCGATGACCACCGGTCGCAACTTCGATGAGATCATCCGCGTGCTGGACTCGATCCAATTGACGGCGAAGCACAAGGTGGCGACCCCGGCGAACTGGAAGCAGGGCGACGATGTCATCATCACCGGCGCCGTCTCCAACGAAGACGCAGACAAGATCTTCCCCGGCTACAAGACGGTGAAGCCCTACCTGCGTACGACGGCGCAGCCGAAGTAATCTAGACTGTAACAAGCACCTCCGCCGTGCAATGCGGCGGAGCAAGGGCACCGATGGCGAAGTGGCTAACGCGCTGGTCTGCAAAACCAGTATTCGAGGGTTCAATTCCCTCTCGGTGCTCCATTCATTCCCAGCTCACTCTATCAACCTGGAAGCGCGGAAGAAGTAGGTTGGAGTGCAGCTCCATGCATGGCAAAAGCTATTGATGTGTACATCGCCATAGGGTGAAAAGTTGGAATCATTCGGGTCATACGCCTCCCAAAAGGTATCCGCTCCTGCTTCAACCATGCCGCCCCAATATTTCCTTATAAGCTGAAGTGCCTCTCTTCGCATGCCACACTCAATCATGGCCTGGGTGACATGGTGATACAGATACGCCGTTGCTGGTTGAATCGAGGTCTTATCCTCAAACACTGCTCGGCGCAAAGCCTCGGAAGCCTCTTCTTTGCTAAGACAGCCAGCCAGTGTCAGCCATGCCTGCGATGCCCATGACACCTGTTTGTCTGGTCCGCTGATGCAAACCTTGAGATCTGAGCTGTAATACTTTTCGTGCGCTACTTTCGTCATCTTGTCCAACAATGCCGAATAGGTTTTTATCTGTGCGGTATTGCCCGTCAACTCCGCAAGCTCGCACAGTCTTCGTCCCGAATAGATGATGACGCCCTGCATGGCCGCACTACGATCAAGCTTTACGTTCCAGTCAATAAACGCCCAGTACCCTTTGGGTATTTGGAACAGCCCTTGCTCATCCACATATTGAAATAGGATCTCAAGCTGGCGATGAGCTACAGGCCATAAATCTCTGGCAGTTGCGATATCGTTCGTCGCTCTGGCGTAATCCAGCACGATCGCTCCATAGAGCGCGGCGTAGTCCAGGATGAAGGTATCGGTCGTACTCGGTGTTGGCTTTTCAAAGACGCATGCCGGTAGAAAGCCATCACTTTCGCGCGGCAACCCGGCAAACAGATAGAGGCAGCGTTTGACCAGATCGTGATTTGGAAACGTGACATAACTCGCCTGAGCCTGAAGCCGAAGATCTCCGATCCACAATCGTTGATCTCGTCGAGGGCCGTCCTCAAACGTCGTCTGCATACAGTCACGGAGTGTCGCCAGTGCGACCTGATCTACGCGCACAATCCAATCAGAAGTACCTGCCGGCAGCATCGCAGGTTGTCCCGGAGCGGATGTAAGTGCAATCGCTTTGACATCGAAGAAGCGAACTTCGAAGTTCGGCGATGTATCGATGACTTCGACCTTCACATAACGAAACGCATACCGGCGCGGCATTCGCACCTTCTGAGGGAGGAAGTCAATCGTTATGATCTCTTCCGGCAGCCACGCGCTACTCAGCTGACCGCGATAAGGATGGAAAGGCTCTGCAACGTCTCCAGGAACTTCACCAAAAGTCAGTTTGAGTCTCACCGGAGAGTCAACGGAACGGCCTTCGCCTACTAGGTGAAACTCAAAGTTCCCTGTCCGATGGCTTTCGAAATCGAGGATGAACTGATCTCCTTTGCAAAGCAGACGCTTTGAAAGATCAGTTCCATTCGCCTCAACATCCATCCGCCAACGCAGAAAGCGGCCGCTGTCGCTGATAGGACGGACAATCGAGACCGGCGATTGAGGAATCGCTTCCAGTTGCGGCTTCAACGATTCTGCGTATTTCACCCAGCGTCTTCTTTGAGTCACTCCAATCCCTGTCGATACTGAAGATTGAGCGGAAGACCCCGGCGACGCCAATAAGGACTTTGACCAGGAGAGCAGAGAAACTCCACCCTTAAGCGGTAAGAGAGCGCCGGTTGCTGCTTTCAAGAGAGTGCGTCGAGTAACCGGCGGCTTCGCAATTTCGGAAGACCTCAACAGAACGACTCCTTTCATCTGACTCACATCTTATCCTGCGCCCCGAGCACTTACTTTTAATATTCGTCAGGAGATAAGAAGCGTCCCGCTACAGGCACAATAATCAAAACGAGGTAATGACCCATGGCATGCAATCCCACAGCATTGAAACAAATCCCACTGTTTGCTTTGTTGGACGATGATGAGTTGGCCGTACTGGCCGCACAGGTCGAACTGAAGCGGTTCGCTGCCCGCCAACGCATCTACAAAATGGGAGAGCCCGGCAAACACGCCTACGTCATGATGTCCGGACAGGTTCGGGTGACGACCGTCGACGAAGACCATCAGGAGGTTCTGGTGGATGAACCCAGAGACGGCGAGTTCTTCGGCTTCGCCTCCATGCTGGAGCAGACTCCGCATCAAACCACTGCGATGGCCATGCAGGAAACCGCCTGCCTCGAGATCAGCCGTGACGACATCATCGTGTTGTTGCAGCGCAAACCAATGGCCGGAATGGACATGCTGACTGTGCTGGGTCGTCAGTTCCATGCATCGCAGGAGTTGGTGCGCGGCCGGGCCAGTCGCAATGTCAACGACATAATCGAAGAGGAGTCTAGCTTCGGCGAGCGCATCGCCGACTCAGTCGCAGGATTCGGCGGATCGTGGACGTTCATCCTGACCTTCCTCAGCGTTCTGGTGATCTACACCGCGCTCAACATCGCCCTGCGCCATAAAGCGTGGGATCCCTATCCCTTCATCCTGCTGAACCTTTTCCTCTCGATGCTCGCAGCTATCCAGGCGCCGGTCATCATGATGAGCCAGAACCGCCAGGACAAGAAGGACCGTGTACGCGGCGAACTCGACTACGATGTCAACCGCCGCGCCGAATCGGAGATTCAGGGCCTGGCCGATAAGTTGAATCTACTGACAGACAAGATCGGTGACGTGGACGATCTGATGCGAGCGCACCTGAAACTCAAAGAAAATTCGGGGAACCCTGCATAGCGCACACAAGATAGATTCAAAATGAATCTTTACAGTGAACTTCGCCAACGGGCATACTGGGCGTCAAATTTTACACGGCGAGGCGCGCATCGTAGATTCCGTCTTCATCCCAGCCAATCATCCAGGCGGGCTTCCGAGAACTGCTCTCGCAATGTGGAACGCGCATCGCCTCGCACTACCGTGGCCACAGAGCTACAATCCCGCGCATCATTGGTTGCTATCGACCGCATGGGCCGCGCTTCCGTTGCTCGTTCTTCTGATCGCCATGGCGGGCTTCCGAATCAAAGGTCATTTCGCCGCGCTCGCGGGAATGACTACGGCTCTGATCATCGCGCTTGCAGTCTTTCACATGCCAGTGCGGCTAGCGTTCCTGGCGACAGGTCTGGGCGCGGCCTATGGTCTCTTCCCCATCTGCTGGATCGTCTTTCCGGTCCTCTTCCTCTATCAGCTAAGCGTCCGCGCAGGAAGATTTGCCCTTCTGCAGGAATGCCTCATCGGCGTAACCGAAGACAGCCGACTACAACTTCTCCTCATCGCCTTTGCGTTCGGCGCTTTCTTCGAAGGCGCGGCAGGATTTGGAACACCCGTCGCCGTCTGCGGCACAATCCTCATCGGTCTTGGCTTCTCTCCTTTACAAGCGGCAGGTCTGGCGCTGCTTGCTAACACGGCGCCCGTAGCATTCGGCGGAATCGGCATTCCCATCGTTGCGCTGCACGGCGTCACTGGCTTGGACACCCTACTGCTCTCACGCGTCATCGGTCGCATCATCGCACCCTTTTGCATCCTGGTTCCGTTCTGGCTTATCTGGGCCTTTGCTGGCTTCACTGCCATGCTGGAGGTATGGCCTGCAATCCTGCTCGCGGGCTCAACCTACGGCCTTACGCTACTTGTGGTTTCCACCTTCCATGGCCCTTGGCTCGTCGATATCGCCGCATCGAGCCTCAGCATCGCTGTCCTCGTTGCTTTCTTCCACGTTTGGAAGCCAGAACGAATTCTCAATGCTGCACGGCAGGACATCACACAAAACTCACGCGCAATCACCACCGATCGTGGCGTAACCATACTTCGTGCCGCAGTCCCCTGGATCATCCTTACGCTTTGCATCATCGTGTGGGGAATGCCCCAGATCTCGCAGCGAATGGACGCCGCCACAAGCGTGAAAATTCCGATCGAAGGCCTGCATCAGATGGTCTTGCGAATGCCTCCGGCCGTCCCCGCACCTACACCTGAAGCCGCCATCTTCAATCTCAATTGGCTCTCAGCGACAGGAACCGGCATTTTCGTCGCTGCGCTGCTTGCAGGCCTTTTCATGGGGCTGAAGCTACGCGACATCTGGCAAGTTTTTGTGCAGTCGGTGATTTCATTTCGCTTCACCGCCGTGACAATCGCCGCGCTAATGGCCATCGGCTTCATCACCCGTTACTGCGGCATGGACGCTACCCTCGGCCTCGCGTTCGCGCGCACCGGAGTTTTCTATCCTTTCTTCGGCACACTGATCGGCTGGCTGGGAACGGCTTCCACCGGATCCGACACATCTTCAAACGTCCTCTTCGGTAGCCTCCAGAAGTTGACCGCGCAACAGCTAGGCATCTCGCCCTATCTGATGACCTCGGCGAACTCAACCGGCGGAGTTATGGGCAAAATGGTTGCACCGCAAAGCATCGTCGTCGCCACCACGGCCACCAACACCTACGGCACCGAGGGCACCATCCTTCGTTTCGTTCTGCTGCACAGCATTGCCCTCGCCTGCCTTATGGGCCTTCTCGTCTCTCTGATGGCATACTGGCCCGCACTCAACCGCATAGTGCTTCGCTAGCGTTAGGGAGCGAGCAGGACTCGCAGATCACGCAGATTATTCCCCGTAGGCCCCGTCACAACCGTATCCCCCAACAAAGCAAGCAGGGAATAAGAATCAAACGCTCGCAGCGCATCGGCAACGGGATTCTTCCTCTGCAAAGCGTGCTCCGCCGTTCTTCCATCCACAACCGCTCCCGCTGCAGGACTGTTGCCATCCACACCATCGCTGCCGCCACTCAGCACAGTGATCTCCTCGCCAGCGATCTGTTCCGCGCACAGCAACGCAAAGTGCTGGTTGCGCCCACCTCTCCCCCTAGCCTGGGCCGGTACTCGCACCGTAATCTCACCAGCAGAGAGCAGGCACACTCGCTCCCCCTTACCTCTCATCTCCCGCAGTCGCTCGACAAGATACCCCGCAGCCTTCTCAGCACTCCAGTCATCGCAGCGATTGTCGATCTCGACCGACCACCCCAGTTCCGCCGCGCGAGCAGCGGCGGCCTCCTCAAGCGACGCACTATCCAGCAGCACGCTCCAATGCGACCGCGCGAAGATCGCATCCCCCGATTTTGGCGTCTCAGTCAGCGATCTGTATCGCAATATTTCCTTGATGGGCGTTGGAAAGCGTTCCATCAGCCCATACTCATCCGCAATCCGATACGCGTCATCCACAGTGCTACGATCCGGCAGCGTTGGCCCTGAAGAGAGAGCATCCAACTCACCCGGCGGCACATCCGAAACAAAGAGTGTCACTTGCTCAGCCGGAGCAGCAGCCGCTGCAAGGCGCCCACCTTTAACTGCCGAGAGATGCTTCCGCACAGCATTCATCGCCGCAATCGGCGCTCCACACCCCACCAGGGTTTTATGCGTCGCAGCAATCGTCTCCAGCGGCAAATCCGACTGCAAAAACTGCTCCAGCATCGCAGAGCCACCACCGCTTATCAGGAAGACAACAAGATCCCTCTCAGTCAACGATCCAAGCGTCCTTAAAACATCTGCCGCCGCCGCAACTGAAGCCTCATTCGGGCTGGGATGTCCCCCCCGATAAACGCGAAACCCTCTCGGTAGAGCCCCTTCCGGCTCTGCACCCACAACGATACCTTCAAACCGTTGCGCATCATTTCCCGCCTGACGTAGAAAAGATGAAACCAGAACGTGAGCAGCCTTGCCAATCGCAACTACAAGACAACGCCCATACTCACGCAGCACATAACTATGGCTATCGATCTCCATCACACCATCGTTGAAGCGCAGCGTCCGCTCCATCGCAGGCTCAACTCGCGAAGTCTCCAACGCATACAGAAATATATCGAGCGCATCCTTGCGAGCGTTATTCATGACCGTAGCCGCTACGATCCCACACCATCGACCGTCATCACCCGTAGTTCAAGCGAGACAATCAGCCTCGCCTCTGTACGCGCCTGAACCTCAGCGACGCTCATACCCTCTGCAACCTCGGTCAACACCAACCCGTCAGACATAACTCGGATCCAGCAAAGCTCCGTAACGATATCGTGCACGACGCTTTTCCCCGTCAGCGGCAGCGTACACTGCTTTAAAATCCTCGACGCACCATCCTTGGTCTGGTGTTCCATCGCAACAATCACCCTTCGAGCCCCGGCCACCAGATCCATCGCGCCGCCCATGCCCTTCACCATCTTGCCCGGAATCGTCCAGTTTGCCAGATTGCCACGCTCATCCACCTGCATCGCGCCAAGCACACTCATATCCATGTGACCCCCACGAATCATCGCGAACGACTCTTCGCTGCCAAAGAATGAGCACCCCGGCAGCTCCGTCACCGGCTGCTTTCCGGCGTTAATCAGATCCGGATCGGCCTGCTCATCAGTCGGCGGCGGTCCTACGCCGAGCATCCCGTTCTCCGACTGAAACATCACATCCATTCCCGCAGGAATGTAAGCCGCAATCATCGTAGGCAATCCAATGCCGAGATTGACGTAGAATCCATCCTTGAACTCCCGTGCAATTCGTCGTGCGATTCGCTCCTTACCAATCACACCGCACCTCCCGACTGGATAAACTTCGACTCAATCGGCTTACGGTACACCGCTCCAACCACAATGCGATTCACATAAATCCCGGGTGTCACAATCAGATCCGGATCGAGCACACCAGGCTCAACCAACTCCTCCACCTCGGCAATCGTCAGTTTCGCCGCGGTCGCCATCACCGGATTGAAATTCCGCGCCGTCTTGCGGTAAACCAGATTCCCATACCGATCCCCACGCCATGCCTTGATCAAGGCAACATCGGCATGGAGCGCTTTCTCCATCACATACTCTCTACCATTGATCTCGCGTGTCTCTTTTCCTTCCGCGACAATTGTGCCCAATCCCGTCGGCACATAGAATGCCGGAATCCCCGCACCGCCCGCACGAATCCGTTCCGCCAGTGTTCCCTGCGGAACCAGTGTCAGATCCAACTCACCACACAACACCAGCGACTCCAGCTTGCGATTCTCTCCCACATAACTGCCAATGTGCGAGGCAATCATTCCCGCCTCCAGCATCAGCCCCATGCCGAAACCGTCGACGCCCATATTGTTGCTGATCGTATGAAGTCCCGTAATCCGCCGCCTCACCAGGGCCGCGATCAGGTTCTCCGGAATGCCGCAAAGCCCAAAGCCGCCAAGCATGATCGTCGAGCCAGAGGCGACATCGGCAACGGCAGCATCCGCGGATGGAACAACTTTATTCATCCTTCGAAAATCCAGAGAACAGGGCCCGGCAAAACACTGCGCGGCGGAAGAAACACACCGCGCAGGCCGTGCGTTTTACTTTGCGTGCGTCGTGAAGGTGAAGGTGGTCGTGCTGTGTCTCGTCTCACCCGGCTTTAACTCCGTCGTCGGGAACGAAGGATGGTTCGGAGAGTCAGGAAAGTGCTGCGTCTCCAAACACAGAGCCGCATTCTTCACAAAACCTTCTTGAGCCTTGCCATATTTCGTCCCATCCAGAAAATTGCCCGAATAGAACTGCACGCCCGGCTCCGTCGTCGTCACCGTCAGTACACGCCCACTGCCCGGCTCATAGACCCGCGCCGCTGTCTTCATCTCACCGTTCTGACCGCGAAGCACCCAGTTATGGTCGTACCCTCCGGCGATCTTCAACTGCTCGTTGTCATCGTTAATACGCTTGCCAATCACCGTCGCTTTACGAAAATCGAATGGCGTTCCCTCGACAGGAGCCAGCACCCCGGTTGGAATCAGTCCAGCATCTACGGGCGTAAATTTGTCAGCAGGAATCATCATCTCGTTATCCAGAATCGTTCCCTTGCCATCGCCCGCGAGGTTGAAATAGGAGTGATTCGTCAAGTTGACGACAGTCGCCTTGTCGGTCGAAACGCTATAGTCGATGCGCAACGCACCATGATGCACCGTATACCGCACATGCGCCGTCAGTGTACCGGGATAGCCCTGATCCCCGTCTTTGCTTACCAGCGTCATCTCTACGCCATCCGCGACCTCATGCGCCTTCCACACCTGCTTGTCGAAGCCAACCGTACCGCCATGCAGCGAGTTCGCGTTATTATTCACCGGCACCTGGTATTGATGCCCGTCGATCGAAAACTTGCCCAGCGCAATGCGATTCCCATACCGGCCAACAATCGCACCAAAGTAGGTCTTGCCGTCGTCGAGATAGCCGTCCAGCGCGCTATACCCCAGAACGACATTGGCCACCTTGCCATCCCGATCCGGCGTCTTGATCGAAACCACCCGCGCGCCGTAGGTCATCACCTGCGCTTCGATACCTTCAGTCTTGAGCGTGTAAATATCCACTGCCGTGCCATCGGAAGTATTTCCGAATGTCGCCTTCGTTACGGTTCCGTGCGCTGCCATTGCAGTTGTCATGGTAAGCAGAATAACCTTTGCCAAACTCATCGTCATTTTTTCTCTGTCCCTTCGCCCCGCTGGATTCGATCCCGAGGCACACTTCGCCGCGAGATAACGCATACCGGAGCAACCTCGCCAATATACTTCAACTGTTGCGCCGCCACGAAACGACGGTAAGATTGTGCGTCAAATCAATCAACTTCAGGACGGTCATGAAACCTCGAGCCCGCGCCCTTCCTCTACTTACTCTCGCACTCTTCTGCCTCTTCTGCCTGCCCCAAAACGTCGTCGCCGCACCGCCCGACCACTGGGTCGGCACCTGGGCGACTTCCCCGGTCGCCATGCCAAACACTGAAGGCATCTTCGGCGCCGCAGACACAACCTACCGCGAGATCGTCCACGTCTCCCTCGGCGGCTCTCGCGTCCGCATCATCCTCTCCAACGAGTTCGGTCTCGACCCCCTCACCATCAACGCCGCCCACATTGCGCTCCGCACAAACGGCAGCGAGATTGACCTCGCCTCCGCCAACGCACTCACCTTCGGCGGACGCCCCTCCATCACTATTCCGCCCGGAGCTCTCGCCGTCAGCGACCCTGCCAACCTCAAGCTCCCTGCCTTCGCCGACGTAGCCGTCAGCCTCTTCGTCCCCGCGCAGCCCATGCAGCAGGTCTCGCATCACAGCTTCGCCGACCAGACCAACTACTCAGTCCCGGGCAACGTCGTCGGCGCCAAATCCCTTGAGTCGCCCACCGAAATCTACCACTGGCCCTTCCTCAAAGGCGTCGACGTCATGGCCGACAGCAAAGCGGCCTCTATCGTAGCCTTCGGCGACAGCATCACCGACGGCGCTCTCAGCACTCGCAACGCCAACGCCCGCTGGCCCGACGTCCTCGCTCGCCGCCTCCAGGCCAACAAGAAGACCGCAAATCTCGGCGTTCTCAACCAGGGCATCGGCGGCGGCCGCATCCTTCACGACGTTACCGGCCCCAGCGCCCTCGCCCGCTTTGACCGCGACGTCCTCGCCCAGGCCGCAGTCAAGTACCTCATCATTCTCGAAAGCATCAACGACATCGGCCACGCCCAGGACCCCGTCAAGCCCTACGACGTCGTCACCGCCGAAGACCTCATCGTCGGCCTCGGTCAGCTCGCCACCCGCGCCCACACCCACGGCATCAAGGTCTACGGTGCCACACTCACACCCTATGTCGGAGCCAAATACTCCTCACCCGCCGGCGAAGCCATTCGCCAGGCCGTTAACAACTGGATCCGTACCACCAACCAGCTCGATGGATTCATCGACTTCGACAAAGCCACCCGCGATCCCGCCAACCCCGCTGTCTTCGCTCCCGCAGCCGACTCCGGCGACCATCTCCACCCCGCCGACCCCGGCTATAAAATCATGGCCGACTCCATCGACCTCAGCCTCTTCACCAGGTAATCAATCCCATGCCAGCTCCGACAGTCCGGCCAGCACAGCTCGACGATGCGAATGCAATCGCAAAGATGTGTGAGTTACTCTGGCCCGACGCAACCGCCGACGAGCATCGCAAAGACATCACCGATCTCCTCACATCCGGCTACTCCGGCACTCTTCCGGCAACAATCTTTGTCGCTCACGATGAGACCGGTAACCTCACTGGCTTCCTTCAGGCAGGTCTCCGCTCCCACGCCGACGGCTGCGATACCGCACATCCCGTTGGCTTCATCGAAGGCTGGTTCGTCTACGAACCTCTCCGTCACCGCGGAATCGGTGGAGCTTTAATGCACGCAGCCGAGCAATGGTCACGCACGCAAGGATGCATCGAAATCGCCTCCGATACCTGGATCGACCACACACTATCGCAAATCGCTCACCAGTCGCTAGGCTTCGAGATTGTCGATCGATGCGTCCACTTCCGCAAACATCTATAACGCGATCCCGTAACGTCCAGAATTACTTGCCTTCTACTCCACTGAAAACTCCGGATCAACAGGAATCTGCAGCGCCGTCGCCAGCGCATTGGTCTCCCCCGCCATCCCCACCACCGCCAGAAACTCCGCATGCTGCTGGTCCGTCAGACCCTTTGCACGAGCCGCAGCAGTATGCGAGTGTACGCAATAACTGCAGCTATTGGCCGTCGATACGGCAATGTAAATCAACTCCTTCGTCAACGGATCAAGCTCCCCCGGCGCGAGCATCACTTCCTTGATGCTCGCCCACGTCCGCTCCAGCAGCGCCGGTTGATTAGCAAGCGCCCTCCAGAAATTGTTCACGAAATCTGATTTACGCGTGGAACGTATATCGTCGAAGACTTTTCTTATGCGCGGATTAGCTGACACTTCTTCGTCTGTCCAAAGCTTTACAGTTGCCATAAGCAAAACCTTTCAAGAGGTGACAATATTTGTTTCGAATCCCCTGTTCACAAGATAAAGCCACGTCTAATCTCCGCGGCACCAATGCTTTCATTGACTATCAAGCACAGTAAAAGGCGTCAAACTCAGGTTCGCCACGTACACCTTATGCGCGCTTGCATTCACAGCAATCGCATATGGATGCTCACCCGCATTCAGTTTCTTAATCACTTGTCGCGTCCGTGCATCGATCACGCTTACAGTACTCTCCTGCGTGCTAGCCACATAGATCAGGCCCTTTCCAGCATCCACAGCGATCGCTTGTGGATGATTCCCAACTGCCACTGTCCCAATCGCTGCGCCACGATGACCATCGATCACCGTCACCGAACCATCGCCATAGTTAGCGACGTATATTTC
Organism: Edaphobacter sp.; assembly: GCA_035317185.1. Lineage (GTDB taxonomy): Bacteria > Acidobacteriota > Terriglobia > Terriglobales > Acidobacteriaceae > Edaphobacter. The sequence continues at coordinate 31,591 of DATHHN010000020.1, read as the reverse complement.
ACCCGTCTCTGCATTCACCGCCAACTCGCACGGCATCGCACCCGTAGCAATTGTCTTCGCTGTTCCCGTCCCTAAATCGATCGCTTCTACTGTGGAGTCCTGTACATGGGTTACATACAGCATCTTTCCGGCTTGTGCGATTCCCCAAAGATGCATTGCTCCCACGGGCATCTTCGTAATCGCGCCGGTCTTTGAATTGAGCACGGTAAGCGAGTCGCTCTCATAACCCAGGAGAAATACCTGCATCCTCTTATCATCCACCACAATTGCATCCGCAGAACCTGTCTTCAAATTGCTGGCGAGGTTCGTTCTGCCATCGATCACCGTAAGCATATTGCTAAACGTGTTCGACACATAAACTTTATTCGCCGACTCATCGACCGCAATGGCATAAGGACGTGCCGCGGTTTTTACTGTTGCAACCACAGCATCATTTCTTCCATCGATCACCGAAACAGACCGGTCGCTCGAATTCGCCACATAAATCTTTCTCATTCGCTCATTCACGGCAATCGCCTCAGGCCCTGCCCCCACCTTCACGCTTTTAACAGCGCCAATCCCATCCACAATCGACACTGCCCCGTGCGTCTTATCGACGACATATACCTTACCCGTACTTCCGCTGTATACAATTGCGGAGCGATTGATCAGCTCCGCAGCAGGTTCATTCGTCTGCGTTCTCGCACGCATACTCACGCTTAATGCGATTAGCGCGACCCCCAGACCATACCGCACAACCTTCTTTGAAGACGCGCGCCTGTTTTTCAAATTCAACATATCAACACCAAACCTCATATTTCACCCGGGGCTTCGTTCACTTATCTTTCGCATCAACACAAACGATTGTCTACAATGGACGCCGACCCATCAGATTGATCTCCACACGATAACGTCGCGCACAGTATCTGGAATAATAACGAAAATCCTTTCAAACGGGACTCGACCTTGAACCTGCACCGCAATCTGCGCCCTTATATCTTCGCAATGCTTTTTGTTCTTCTCCCTGGCACTCCTATCTCTGCGCAGAGCACTCCCAGCACCTTCAAAGTACTCGCGATAGCCGAGCATGGCGGACTGCATCAACCCTTCGTCGATGCCGCGAAACTCTGGCTGCAAAAAGAATCCATTGCCGACAACTTCACTATCGACTACATCGAAGACACAAAGCCTATCGATGCAGCCTATCTCTCTCACTATCAGCTCTTCATCCAGCTAAACTATCCGCCTTACAACTGGACACCAACGGCCGCCTCAGCCTTCACCAAAGCGATTGAAGAAGGATCCATCGGTTGGATCGGTTTCCACCACGCGACGCTTCTTGGCGAGTTCGACGGCTTCCCCATGTGGCCTTGGTTTTCGCAGTTCATGGGCAACATCCGCTTCACCAAGTACATCCCTACCTTCGCCACCGCCACCGTAAATGTCGAGGCGCCGAACCATCCAGCAATGAAAAATCTTCCACACTCCTTCACCATCGAAAACGAGGAGTGGTACACGTGGAACCAGTCGCCACGCAACAATGTGCACGTTCTCGCCAGCGTCGATGAAAACACCTACAACCCAGATAGCACCATCAAGATGGGCGATCATCCTGTCGTCTGGTCGAACGAGCATGTCAAGGCGCGAAACATCTACATCTTCATGGGCCATCATCCAGAACTCTTTCAGAACACTGCCTTCACAACGCTCTTTACCAACTCCATTCTTTGGGCGGCCGGCAAGTGAAACGCATCGTCATCACATTCTTCGTGCTTATAGCGCTTTCTCACGCGACACGCGCACAGCAACAACCCGCATTCCGAGTGCTTGCTTTCTACTCTGAAAATGTTGAGCACGATCACGTCGATTTCGCGCATCAGGCAATCCAGTTCTACATCGCCGCTGCCCAGCGCGATCATTTCGAGTTCGCATCGACAACCAATTGGGACGATCTCAACACAACCAACTTATCCCGCTATCAGCTCATCCTTTGGCTCGATGACTTTCCCCATACGCCGCAGCAACGCAGTGCCTTCGAACAGTACATGACCCACGGCGGAGGCTGGCTCGGTTTCCACATCGCCGCATACAACGACAGCGATACCCACTGGCCATGGTTCGTCGAGTTTCTCGGCGGAGGCGTCTTTTACGGGAACAACTGGCCCCCGCTGCCCGCCACCCTGACTGTCGACGACAAAAGCCACCCCATTGCCAGGCATATCCCCGAGCGTTTTCTCTCTCCAGCAAACGAGTGGTATATCTGGAAACCCTCACCGCGACTAAACAAAGACGTGCAGGTTCTCCTCACGCTTGCGCCGTCCAACTATCCCCTTGGCCTGAAGGATGTCGTATCGAGTGGTGACCTCCCCGTCGTCTGGACGAACAAACGCTACCGCATGCTCTATATGAACATGGGGCATGGCGACAGAATCTTCACCAGCGACCTGCAGAATCGCCTCCTCGAAGACGCTCTTCTTTGGATTGGCCCATCGAAGCCATAACAACGTACTGAGTGGAAAAGATGCAACGCTTTGAGAATATAATTCACTACTTCAATGAAACAGGGGTTCCTTACGAACCGTGAGCACCAAGTTGCGATAAGCTCGTCAGGATCGCGATAGACTCGCCGGCTCTGTCCGTCGTACTGAGGTAGAGCGATGTCCGAGAACCGAACAACGACATCCGGCGGCGGACTGAAGATATGCGGTATCTTCCTCATCATCTTAGGCGTTCTACTCTATGCTCTCCTCGGTGGACCAGACGATAATCCAGCTGGCCTCTTCGGTTCAATCTTCGGGATATTCGGCCTGTTGATGTATTTTCGAGGTCGCCGGAAAGCCGCCCAGTACAAGGCCGCAGATCCGAACAGCCCCATCCACGACTCTAGCCCGGACGTGCTCTATCTGCGGTCTTTTCAAACCGACGCATCAACCACGTTCAAAAAATTGGCATCCGGCCTCACGACAGAAGAAGAACAGCTCGCCGACGTCCTGCGACCATTCGGAGACATGATCGCCATCGGTCGCCCCGGCGAATCGCTTCCCCTCCCCGGCGCCACCCGAATCTATGCAACAGACGCGCAATGGAAAAACGTCGTACTCGATCGCATGCGACTAGCCCCACTTGTCGTCATTAGAGCTGGCACGAGCACGGGCCTCTTCTGGGAGTTCGAACAGGCATTCTCAAATCTGCATCCTGCCAGAATCGTAATCTTCGTCATGAACATCACGAAGCGTGACTACAGCACCTTCGCCGACCAGATGCGAGCCAGCTTCCAACTCGCCATGCCCCACATCGAAACCTTCAGCGTTTTACGCGTCGCCATCAATCCCCGAGATAATCCAACCAAGGTGCTTCCCGGTTTCATCCGCTTCTCAGACGACTGGAGCCCCGAGTTTCTTCCCCTGCCGTCCACCATCATTCAACTTGGCTACAACGACTCCAGGAAGTCGTTCAATCTAGCCCTGCAGCCAGTATTTGAGCGCCATGGCGTTGCCTGGAAACCTTTGGGTCGCTTCCAGGCTTAGTCTTCCCAGCCGGAAACTCCGTCACCCAACCAGCACGCGCTCCAACGGCCCCGGCACCTTCACCGAGGCCATCCCCGCAGCGGTTGCAGACTGGATTCCCATATCCGTATCTTCAAACACCAGGCAAGCCTCAGGAGCCACGCCCAGCCTCTCCGCTGCAATCAGAAACGGCTCAGGATGCGGCTTACTCATCCGGTAATCTCCCGCACAAACCAGCGTCTCAAACTTATCCAGAATCTTCAGCGATGTCAGCGAAGCCACCACCGAATCCCGTGTACTTCCCGACACCACGGCAAATGGAACCTGCCCATGGCTCAGTTCAATATGTTCCAGCACTTCCGGCACAGCCTTTAGCTCCGGCAGCAGCCGGAAATAAAACTCTTCTTTGCGCTTCCGTATCTCTTCCACCGGCATGCTCAGCCCATGCCGCTCGTTCAGCGTCGCTACAATCTCCACCACAGGCATTCCGCCCAGCGAGTAGAACAGCTCCTCGGCAAATTCACAGTTCCACTTCGAAAGCACATGCTTCCATCCCAGATAATGCAATGGCATCGAGTCCGCAATCGTCCCATCGCAGTCAAACAAATATGCCTCAAAGGGCCCTTCCGGCAACTTCAGCTTCATCATCCCTCTCCAGACGCACACCGCGTCAGACAATCAGAGGCGGCAACCAGATCACGAACTCTGATCCTGCGTGCCGCCCCTGGCATTTCTTTTGATGCAGATAATTACTTCAGCTCGTATCCAGCGAAGAAGTAGCCAATCTCAAACGCAGCCGTATCCTCCGCATCCGAACCGTGGATTGCGTTCTCTCCAATCGACGCCGCAAACTTCTTGCGGATCGTTCCCTCTTCCGCTTGTGCAGGATTCGTCGCGCCCATCAGCTTGCGCAGATCGGCAATCGCATTGTCCTTCTCGAGCACCATCGGAAAGATAGGTCCACTCGACATGAACTCCGTCAGCTCGCCGAAGAACGGACGCGCCGCGTGAACGTAGTAGAAGCCCTCGGCCTGAGCCTTCGAGATGGAGACCTTCTTGATGGAAACAATCTTGAATCCCGCCTTTTCAATCTCGGCAAGAATTGCGCCGGCATGGCCCTTCTTGACCGCGTCCGGCTTGATGATGCTGAATGTGCGCTGTGACAACGTAGTTCTCCAATATTCGGTTTTTCTCAGTTTTCAGTGAGAATTGTGTACTTCTAGTCTACCTTTTCGGCGATTTTTGCGGGCGAACCTGCCTCCGTCCGCCTTTAAATCCCGCTAATACCGCCAACTCTTCAAATCCGCCCCAGCCGGAGCCGTCTTCTCAATCCGCTCCATAATCTTCGGCAGATACATCGTGTTGTAGTGCAGCCGCGAATACGCGTTCGGCAACGTCGGATCTCCATTCCAGCAATGCTCCGCGCGCTCGCCATACTTCACCTCGCCCTCATACGGCACACTACCCGGCGTCGAACCAGTCGTCTTCAAAAAGTCTTCCATCAGGTAAACGGCATTGTTCAAAAAGTAAGTATCCGCACTCCCCACATACAGATGCAGCTTGCCCTGCAGCTTCGGTCCCAGCGTCCCCCAGTCGCGCTGTAGCTTCGCATTCAGGTCATAGTGCTCCTTCCAGTACTGAGCCACCTGCGGATCAATCGCACCCGTCGCCTTATCGAAGATCGGTTGCGGATATCCATCCTGACCCACCGGCGAGTACACCGCCTGCCAGATATCGAACTGGTCGCCCGACCGTCCTCGATCCCCCAGAGCCGCCTCATACGTCACGTTGTCCCGCACCGTGATCAGCGTATGTCCCAGGTAGTCGCGCATCGCCGGTTGCTCCACCTCCTTGTTCGCTCCCTGCAGGTAGAACATATTCTTCTGGTCATAAAGATCAGTCGTCATATACGCATGAAAGTCCACCGGATCGGGACAAGCCACAAACGCTCCGTTGTAGTCATCCGGATAAAAGATCTGCGCCGCCAGCGACTCCCACCCGCCCGTCGAGCCACCATAAAGGAACCGCGCCCAGCCCTGCCCAATCCCGCGGAACTGCTTCTCAATCGCAGGCAGCAGCTCCGTCTCAATCGCATCGCCATAAGGCCCAAGATTCGCCGAGTTCACCGCATACGAATCATCGTAATAAGGATTCGCATGTTGAATCTTCACCACCAGAATTCGCGGAAAATTCGCGCTCGTCCACTGCTGATACGTCTTGTACGCCTCCTCCTGCTGAATCCGGTTGTATCCCTTCAGATGAAACCGTTCCGAATAATCCGGCTTCAAATTCGGATCAGGCGGGGTCGTCCGAAAATCATCAAAATCATCCACAAAGTGATCGTGAAAGATCGCCAGCGGATAACGCGCCTCAGGATGCTCATCGAATCCAGACGGCACCAGCACAATCGCACTTAGATAAACCGGCCGCCCCCAGAACTTCGTCAGCAAATCGCTCTGTATCTTGATATGCCGAACATATTTTGTATCAGTCACAGGAGCAATTTGCGGAATCACCTTATCCAGCGTCACCGCAACCGGCGCACTCCCCGGTCCAATATGAATCTTCCTCGGCGTGCTGTACAAATTTCCCGGCGCAATATTCCAATGCTTCCCTTCACCACGATCTGGCGACAACTTCACCGTCTTGCCATCCCCGCGATGGAATGTCTCATACACATCCAGCACCGCCTGCACGGTATAGTCGCCCGCAGGAACATCCTTCAAACTCCGGTACGGATACCCATCCGCCTTATCCCCCACCGCCACCGGTTCGCCCGGCTTCAACCCATCCACCGTCACGCCAAAAACTATCTGCGACCGCGGCGTATCGTCAATCTGCATCCGCGGCTCTTCCGATGGATCGTTCGAGAGCAGTAAAAGCACCCGACCATCCAGCGGCTTAGCCGACTGCGCCGCAGGAAAACTTACAGTGAACGTTGGAGCAACTTGTCCCTGAAGACAAACCGTACCAGAGACCGCACAAAGGGCAGCAGCAGTTAAAAAGAAATGGCGCATAGAGCGAGTATATGACGCCCCATGCGCCTGCCTTCCCAATCTCAGGCATCCAAACAAAGATGCGCAACACCGCATGGCTATGGTTCGCAGGCTGCTTTGCATGGTTCGTGGACGGGCTCATAAGCCTTCGCCTCCACTCCATCCAACACGCCCAGCTTGCCTTCATGGTGGCCTTGGTCTTCCTCGCCGCCGGCTTTTTTTACCGGCGGCAGAAGAAATAGCCTAAGCCTTGCCCAGCACCCGCGCCATCGCCTCGCCAATCTCAGCCGGCGACTTCACCACCGTAATTCCCGCCTCCGTCATCGCCTTCATCTTCTCCGCGGCCGTCCCCTCACCACCGGAGATAATCGCCCCCGCATGTCCCATCCGGCGTCCCGGAGGTGCCGTCTGCCCAGCAATAAACCCGACTACCGGCTTCTTCACATGCTCCTTGATGTACTTCGCCGCCGCCTCTTCTGCCGACCCGCCGATCTCGCCAATCATGATGATCGCCTCAGTCTCCGGATCCTCGTTCAGCAGCTTCAGCGCATCGATATGCGTCGTCCCAATAATCGGATCGCCCCCAATTCCAATCGCCGTCGACTGGCCAATGCCACGCGTCGTCAACTGATACACCGCCTCGTACGTCAGCGTCCCCGACTTCGAAACAATCCCGACGGAACCTTCCTTATGAATCCGCCCCGGCATAATCCCAACCTTCGCTTTACCCGGCGAGATCACGCCCGGGCAGTTCGGCCCAATCAGCCGCGACTTCGAGCTCTTCACAAAATCCCACACCTTCACCATGTCGAGCACCGGAATGCCCTCCGTGATGCAGATCACCAGCGGAACCTCCGCCGCAGCAGCCTCCAGAATCCCATCCGCAGCAAACGGCGGCGGCACAAAGATCACCGTCACATTCGCACCCGTCTCCTTCACCGCCTCTTCGACGGTATTAAAGACCGGCCATCCCTCATGGATCGTGCCACCCTTACCCGGCGTTACTCCACCAACAACCTTCGTCCCATACTCCGCACAACCCTTGGCGTGAAATGTCCCCTCACGCCCCGTAATTCCCTGCACAATCAGCCGCGTATTTTTATCAACCAGAACTGCCATTACTTCACCCCTTTCGCAGCCGCAACGGCAAGATCAGCCGCTTCCTTCATCGTCGTTCCCACTTCAAACTTCAAGCCGGACTCAGCCAGAATCTTCCGCCCCTCTTCAACGTTCGTTCCCTCAAGCCGCAGAATAATCGGCAACGTCACATTCAGCTTCTTCGCTGCCGCCACAACCGCTGTAGCCAGCACATCCACACGCAGAATGCCACCAAAGATATTGATGAAGATCGCCTTCACATTTGGGTCACTCAACAAAATCCCAAACGCATTCTCAATCTGCTCCTGATTCGCTCCACCGCCAACATCCAGAAAGTTCGCCGCAGACCCACCCGCATACTGGATGATGTCCATCGTCGCCATCGCCAATCCCGCACCATTCACCATGCAGGCGATATTCCCATCCAGCTTGATGTAGTTCAGCGCAAACTTGCTCGCCTCCACCTCCAGCGGATCCTCCTCCGCCAGATCGCGTAGCTCCTTCAAATCCTTATGCCGGAACATCGCGTTGTCGTCGAAGTTGATCTTGCAGTCCAACGCCAGCAGCTTGTCATCCTTCGTCGTGATAAACGGATTGATCTCCATCAGCGTCGAATCCGTCTCGATAAACGCCTTATACAGCCCCGTCATAAACTTCACGGCATCGTTGATCTGCGTCGGCTTCAGTCCCAACTTGAACGCCAGCTTCCTTGCCTGATACGGAACAAATCCCACCGCCGGATCGATGTACTCCTTATAAATCTTCTCCGGCGTCGCATGCGCAACCTCTTCAATCTCCATGCCGCCAGACTGCGAAGCCATAAACACCACCTTCGCCGACGCCCGGTCCAGCACCAGCCCCAGGTAAAGCTCGCGCTCAATCGCCGATCCCTCTTCGATCAGCAGTCGCCGCACCTTCTGCCCCGCCGGTCCGGTCTGATGCGTCACCAGCTGCATCCCCAGAATCGCCTTCGACGCCGCATTCGCATCCTGCAGCGTCTTCACTACCTTCACGCCGCCACCCTTGCCGCGCCCACCTGCATGGATCTGCGCCTTCACCACCACAACGGCATTCCCCGCCGCAAACAATGACTTCGCCGCCGTGTCAGCCTCTTCCAGCGTGGTCGCCATCTCGCCGCCAGGAACCGGCACGCCATACTTCCGCAGAATCTCTTTTGCCTGATACTCGTGAATTTTCATAGTGTTCTCTGATTTCCGCCCGCGCGAGAAGTGTAGCGGACGCAAACAAAGCCTCGCAATTCGAAACGCGAACAACGGTGCGGTTATCGTTCGCCTCCTCTCCGCCCTTTGTTCTTGTCATCAAACCTCCTCCCCAGACCACAGGACAACCCGCTTCCCCAGCGACCCATCTGACTGTCTGGTTGCAGCAAGAGAACCGGGGCTTCGACTTACACTGCCGGTCCAGCAGCCACACACTTGCTCTCTCGAGGTCCGCCTATGACACCCACAGCCATTGGTCGTGTTGCACGTCTATTCACGGTCACTTCCCTTCTTTGCCTTACCCTCTCACCCCTGCTTGCGCAGACAGCTCCTGACAACTCCAGGCAGAACAAGAACCACAGCGACACTGCGGACAACCAGTCCAATGCCACGGACGACCGCGCGACCACCGCGAAGATTCGCAAGGCAATCACCTCCGACAAAGATCTCTCCACCTACGCCCACAACGTCAAGATCATCACTGTCAACGGTGCCGTCACCCTCAAAGGCCCGGTGAAATCTGACGACGAGAAACGAAAGATCGCTGCCGATGCCGCAGCCGTCGTCTCCACAGACAAGATCACCAACGACCTGACAGTCAAGCAGTAATTACATATCCCCCTTCCAGCCGCAGCCATAAGGAGTTTCATCATGTCTAGCAAAAACACAGCAGTCTTCGGAATCTACGCCACAGTTGGCACCGCAGAAGCCGCAGTCGACCATCTCCTCGCCCGCGGCTTCCCCAATGCCGCCATCTCCGTTCTTCTTCCCGATGACGAAAGCACCCGTGCCTTCGCCCATGAAAAGAGCACCAAAGCTCCCGAAGGCGCGACCACAGGCGTTGCCACCGGTGGTGTCGTCGGCGGCACCCTCGGTCTTCTCGCAGGCATCGGCGCTCTCGCCATTCCCGGCGTAGGCCCGCTCATCGCAGCCGGGCCCATCATGGCCACGCTCGCCGGCGTCGGCGTCGGTGGTGCTGTCGGCGGAATCGTCGGTGCACTCGTCGGTATGGGTATCCCCGAGTACGAAGCCAAACGGTACGAAGGCGCTGTCAAAGGCGGCGGCACCCTCCTCTCCGTCCACTGTGATACCTCCGAGCAGGTCGACACTGCCAAAAACGCACTCAAAGAGACCGGTGCCCGCGACATCTCATCCAGCAGCGAAGCATCATCCGATCACTCTGCCGCACGTTCCACCTATGGCAACCTCTCCGACGCCGATGCACCCATCCGCACAAATGAGGTCGTCGACGAAATCGATGGCGAAGTCGTCGAACGGCCCGTCGGCACCACACGCTATTAATCGAATCGTGATTCCTGGCTAAGCAAGGGGCCCGCGCCATCGCGGGCCTTTGCTTTCCTCCTCATCTGCTGTGAGGAGCACCTCTGAAACGTCGTATTTCCTTGGTGCCGGGGACTCTCTCTTGCACTACTGGAGCGGGACCATCATCTCCCCACAATCCATCGCAAGCTCGCAACCTTGTTGATCTGCTTTGTCGCAGTCAGCGACAAAGCATAAATCGCAAGGAACATCGCCACTCCAACCAGTAGCGTCAGCGGCCCATTGGGGTCGATTCTCATCCCATTGGGAACCGGCAGATGAGCTGCAGCAATGTAATAGATCTCTATCAAAATCGGATGGATCAGATAGATCCCAAACGTCTCAGCCCTCACATCGATCGACGCCGGGTACAGCCTTCGCCTGCACTTCACGATCATCAGAACTGCCAGCACCGCATATACCTGGTTCGAAATCCTCAGTATGTTCGCCGAATCTCCCCTGTGCATCAGTCGAAGAACATGCGTCTCCACCAGGGCCAGTCCTCCGGCAATCGATGCATACATAATCAATCGCATCCACGAGATTCGGCTCAGCCAGCGACTCAACGCCTCACGATGCTTGTAGGCAAAGCTACCAAGCCAGAGATAAAACACAAATCCCAACAAAGCCGACGTATGTCTGGTTGGAATAATTTCAAGATAGACATTCACCCCATACAACAAGCTCATCGCCAGGTACGTCGCGCCTTGCACATAATCCGGCACCCTTCGATACAGCCCGATAACGATTGCCATGCATACAAAAAAATTCGGCACATACCAGTAAATTGACTGCGTAAAGACGAATCGAACATACTGGCCCGCCACAAGCCGCAATGAAGATCGCAGCGAATCCGCGTGGTTTCCTCCCAGAAAGTCGGACGATACCGCGATCATCAACCACAGAAATCCCCAGAATAGCCATGGAACAAAAACCGAATGGAAGCGACGGTAAAAATATTGGCGAGGACTATCGCGCGTCAGTCCTTCCCCCAGCAAAAACCCTGAGATCAGAAAAAATCCAATCGTGCCGAACTTCATCAGTTGCAGCAGAACTGGTTGAATGTGGTAAACACCATTCGCCGGACGCCCCCAAAGAAACTCGGAATGGACCCAGACAATCGCAACCATCGAAAGAAATCGAACGTTGTTGACGAACGGGTAGTCCGATCTTCGATAGCTCCTTGAATCAGCATGAAGTCTATCGACGGGTACCGGAGACGTCGGCCAAGCCGTTTGTTGGGACGTGGAAGAAAAATCGACCACAGAAGGAAGTGATACCAGTGAGCCCGCGTGCAAGGTTCGCAATAATCGTCCTCGATTCTCATTTTCCGCAAATAACTCTTGAATCGAGCACTATGATCCAGATGCCAGGCATTCAATTTTTCAAAAAAGTCTAACCCACGCCGTCAGCGAACGGCAAACTATTGATGCAAGGCGCGTTTCCCCTTGCCATCACACCCACCTGCTACCCTTAATCCAATGCCCCTCCAGCCCCACCTCAAGCACCTCATCGAAGCCCGCGGCACCCTCACTCGCGAACAAGCCCGCGCCCTCATGCAGGCCATCCTCGCCGGAGAGCTCGCCGACATCGAAATCGCCGCTCTCCTCGGCGCCCTCGCCGCCCGCGGCGAAACCCCCGCCGAAGTCGCCGGCTTCGTCGATACCATGCGCGCTGCCGCCACCCATCTTCCTCTCTCGCCCACCGAGCAGGCCATCCTCGTCGACACTTGCGGTACCGGCGGCGACGGCAGTCGCACCTTCAACATCTCCACCGCCGCCGCCCTCGTCGCCGCCGCCGCCGGAGCCTCCGTCGCCAAACACGGCAACCGCGCCATCACCTCGCAGACCGGCTCAGCCGACGTCCTCGAAGCCCTCGGCATCCCCGTCGGCCTCTCACCCGTCGAAGCCACCGCTGCCCTCCGCCAGCATCGCTTCGCCTTCCTCCACGCGCCGTCGTTGCATCCAGCGATGAAAGCCGTCATGCCCGTTCGCCGAGCCCTCGGCGTCCGCACCGTCTTCAATCTCCTCGGCCCCCTCACCAACCCCGCCGGAGCCTCCGCGCAGGTCATGGGCGTCTACGCCCCCCACGCCGTCCCGCTCGTAGCCGAAGCCATGGCCATCCTCGGCACCCGCCACGCCTTCGTCGTTCACGGCACCGCCGAAACCTCCACCGGTCCCCATCGCGGCCTCGACGAAATCTCCATCAGCGGCCCCACTCACCTCGCCGAAGTCCGCAACGGCATCGTCACCCTCAGCACCATCACCCCAGAGGACGCCGGCCTCGAACGCGCCCCCATCGAAACTCTCATTGGCGGCGACGCCCCCACCAACGCCGCCATCCTCACCGCCATCTTCGCCGGCGAGCGCACCCCCCGCCGCGACATCGTCCTGCTCAATGCCGCCGCCGTCCTTGTCGCCGCAGACCTCGCCCCCGACATCATCATCGGCGTAGCCCTCGCCGCCCACACCATCGACACCGGCGCCGTCACAGCTCTCGTCGCAACCCTCTCCCGCAAAAACTAATCACTTGTTTTTTTGTTTGTCCTTTTGTTTGTCATCCCGCAGGGATCTGCTGTTGCTTGTCTTAACCGTTGCTTTTGCCATTGCCGTAGCCGTAGACATTGTTCTACGACGACATTCTGAGCGAAGCGAAGGATCCGTATTTCGCCTTTGCCTTACCACCCGCCACGGAACATTCCCCCACCACCTGCGTATGCTCATAAGCAACAGGAGCGAACCACCATGTCGACTTATCCGCCACCGCACTTCGCGCTGGACCCAACCCTCATCACCACAGGTCTTGAGATCCCCGGTCATCGCATCCTTCGCAACTACGGCGTCGTTCGCGGTATCGTCGTCCGCTCCCGCAACATCTTCGCCTTGGCTGGAGCAGGCTTTCAAACCCTGGTCGGCGGCGACATCACCATCTTCACCCAGCTCTGCGAAAAGACCCGCCAGGACTCCTTCGCCATGATGGCCTTCCACGCCTCCCAGCTTGGCGCCAACGGCGTCATCGCCGTCCGCTACGACGCCGAGGAACTCATGCGCGGAGTCACCGAAGTCCTCGCCTACGGCACCGCCGTCTTCGTAGAGCGCATTTAGCCTCCAACTCAGACTCCACACACTTACTCCGTCCTCAAAGCCTGCACAGGATCGGTCGAAGCAGCACGCTGCGCCGGTATCAATCCTGCAATGCCTGCCGCAGCCGCAAGAGTCACAATTGCGCCAATCATAACCAGCGGATTCGCACTAGTAACCTCATAAAGCTGTGCCCTCACATACTTCACGCAGAGCAGTGCCACCGGAATCCCGATCATCAGACCAAGCGCCGTCTGGGCGATCGCTCCGCGCATGATCATCGCCACCACGCCCGCGCGATCTGCACCCAGAGCCATCCGTATCCCAATCTCCACGGTCCGTCGCACCACCATGTACGCCGTAACGCCGTACAGCCCAATCGTAGCCAGCAGCAAAGCCAGCACACCAAACAACATCGTCAACCGCGCCAGCATCCGCCCTTCACTAAACCGGTCGCCAATCTGTTGGTCGAACGTCTGAAACTTCACAATTGTCAAATTTGGATTGATGCTTCCCAGCGTCCTCCGCGCCAGCGTCTCCATGTTGTCGATCGGCCTGTCTGTCTCGATCACCATAGCCCCGGCATACAACGACAAATCATCTTCAATCCGCTCTTTAGTATCTACCGGCCGCTGCATCATCGGTACGAAGTACATCATGTGGTTCTTCCATCGCACGCTCTCGTAAACCGTATCTTCCACCACGCCCACAATCTCGAAATCCCCCGACGAATTCGGTTGACCAATGCGATGTCCCAAAGGATTCTTCTTCCCGAAGAACTGCCTCACAAACTCCTTATTCACCACCGTCACTGGCGGCGCTGTCGACATATCCTGCACTCCTATTCCCCGTCCCATCACCACACGCGTCCCCACCGAATCGAAGTAGTCCGCATTCGCTTTTACGAATGAGGCGCCAAGTGTCAGATTCGGTTGTCCCTGCACCTGGATGCCATTGCCCCAGTTGTTGTCCTCCATCGGCGTATACGTGGAAATCCCAACCTTCACCACACCCGGCACCGCATGGAATCGCTCCTCCATCGTGCGATACAACGCCTCCACCTGCGTCGTCGCGTACCCCGCCGCCTGCGGATTGATATGCACAATATAGCGATTCCGCGCATCCAGCTTCATGTCCGTATTCTCGAGCCGGTTCAGGCTCTGCGCAAACAACCCCGCCCCCACCAGCAGCACAAACGACAACCCCGCCTGCAGCACGACCAGCGCACGCTGCAACCGCGAAGCCCCCGTCGATGTCGATCGCAACCCGCTCCGCAAAGCATCCGCAGGCTGAGCCCTCGCCGCAATCCACGCCGGAGCCACTCCAAACAAAACACCCGTCAGCACCGATAACCCAATCGCAAACCCCACCACCACCCCCGAAGGGCTCGCATCAATCGGAACGTTCTGCTCTCCCGGAAACGCCAGCTTCAGTAACATCTGCGTCCCCGCATATGCCACCGCGAGCCCTGCAAGCCCGCCCATGCCCGCCAGCAACACACTCTCCGTCAGCAGTTGCCGCACAATCCTTCCACGTCCCGCACCCAATGCGGTACGCAGCGACATCTCCATCCGCCGCGCCATCCCGCGCACCAGCAGCAGATTCGCAATATTCGCGCACGCAACCAACAACACCAATCCCGCAACCCACATCAACAGATGCAGATGAGCACCATACTCCTCCTGCATCGACTGAATGCCAGCACCGCCCGGCGTCAACACCACATGCGCTCTCGCCAATGCTGCCTTGCCTTCTCCCTCTGAAAAATTTTTCGTCGTAGCAAACTCCTGCCGGGCCGTCGCGCTCAGCTTGTCCTGAAGAGCCGCCACCGACACGCCCGGTTTGATGCGCCCGACCATGTAAAGCCAACTCACATTCGGATCTTGCACATACCGCACGTTCGCCAAAACCATCATCGTCTCAATCGGCAGATAGAAGTCCGGCGGCGTGCTCATCAACCTGTCGCCATAGAACCCCTTCGGCGCAATCCCTACCAACGTCACGGCCTTCGTATTCACCCAGATCGTGCTTCCCACCACCGCAGCATCCCCCGCATAATCCCGTTGCCACGCCGCGTAGCTCATCACCGCTGTCATCGGCGCGCCCTTCACATCGTCGCTGTCCGTCAGCAACCGCCCGGCGCTTGGCCGCAGTCCAAATGTGCGGAAGTAGTTGCCGGAGACAAACTCTCCCATCACCGACCGCGCGTCCGTCTCGCTCGCGCCGCGCACAACAATTGGCCGATACCCAAAACCCGCCTGCATCGCCGCCAGTTCCTCGAACTCTGGCGCATTCTTCTTCATCTGTTCGTACATCTCGGTAGAGAACAGCGAGTAATCGCCGCTATCGTTTGTCCCCGAGTTCACACAGCAATCGTTGCGGTGGCCCACCCGCACCAGCATCTTCGGATCGGCAACCGGCAGACTCTTCAGCAACACCGTATGCACCAGCGTAAAGATCGCCGCGTTCGCACCAATCCCCAACGCCAGCGTCAGCAACACCGTCACTGTAAACGCTGGCGTCTTCCGTAACTGCCGCAGCGCATATCGAGCATCATGAATAAGAGTCGTCATCTTCGTCTCCTTGAAGCCGTCTTCGAGTGGATTGGCAGAAGGTTTTCCCCGAATATAGGAAGCACGCCACCATCCAAACCCCAAATTCTCTAATCCCCTATTTTTCTGATAGTTACAGAATGACTCCCAGCTCTCAGTGTTCATTCACGATCAACGGCGTCCAAAGGTGGACATCTGGTGGACATCTGGGTGCCCATGTCCGGACTCTCGGACATGGGTTCTCCGCGTTTATCGTTACTAATCCTCACCGACAGCACACTGCGGTACTCTTGCTTGTCGCAGATACGACGCGAAGATGAGGAATCAGTATGAGTGCCAGCCAGGCCCATGAGGCTCTTCCGTCACGCTCCGGACCGTCGCACTTCCTTCTGGCAATTTGCCGAGCCGTCGCAGCCGCAATCATGTGGTTCGTGCTCGTCCTGCTCAATCTCTGGGCGGTGGCCGCCATCTATGTGGATTGCCGGATCCCCGCGCTACGGATTCCGCTGGCGGTAATCTATCTCGCCGTATTGATCTTTGTCATAGTCGGAACCCGCCGCTATCGAGCCTTGTCGTTCCTCCTTTGTTTTTGTGTAGTCCTACTATGGTGGCTCAGCCTCAAGCCGTCGGACGAGGGAAACTGGCGAGCCGACGTGGCTAAGAAGGCGTGGGTCGAGACTGCCGGAGACCGCGTCACGGTCCACAATGTCCGCAACTGCGACTATCGCTCCGAGACCGAGTACACAAATTGCTGGAGCGACCGGACATACAATCTTTCAGATCTGCGCGCGGTTGATTTTTTCTTCGTGAACTGGGGCGTCCGCTGGATAGGCCACCCCATTTTGAGCTTTGACTTCGGCAATAACCAACACCTCGCGTTCTCGATTGAGGCCCGCTACAGGCCAGGGCAAACTTACTCTGCGATCCTTGGATTCTTCCGCCAATATGAGCTAATCTTCATCGCCGCTGACGAGCGTGACGTCATTCGACTGCGCACGAACTACCGCAAGGACGAAGAAGTTTACATGTACCGCACCAATGCCCCGGCGAACGTCGCGCGAAAGTTTTTCCTGACGTACGCGGACTATCTGAATCATCTTCGAGATCATCCCGAGTGGTATAACGCCGTAACGAAGAACTGCACGACCGCGCTCAATAGCCAGCTCAACGCGGATCTGCCCAACCCTATGCCCTGGACATACAGACTGCTCTTGAACGGGAGCCTGGATGAGCTGCTCTACGAGCGAGGACGGCTTGTGACCAATGGCCTGCCTTTCCAGGAGCTAAAGCAGCGTGCTCACATCAATCCATTTGCCCATACCGTGGACCAGTCTCCAGACTTCTCCGCGCTCATTCGAGCAGGACGGGTTGGATTCTAGTTTCGCCCGATTCACGGTTCCTGATATTACGATGACTTCGACGACGGTTCCAATCTACTGACTTGAAAAAGCCTCTTCTCGATATACTCGCTTCAACCTCAGGAGTTACCCATGGCCCGAGTAACCGGCATAGGCGGCATCTTCCTTCGCGCCCGCGATCCCAAATCCCTCTCCACCTGGTACGCCCAGCACCTTGGCATTCAACTGGCTGAATATGGCGGTGCCACTCTTCTCTGGACCGACGAGATCCCCGCCACCACTGGCATGACCATCTGGTCCCTCTTCCCCGAAGACACTACCTACTTCGGTCCCGGAGACAAGGAGGGCCCTCAGCAAGCCATGGTCAACTACCGCGTAGACGACCTCGACGCTCTCCTCACCCAACTAGCCGCCGCAGGCGTCCCCATCGACCCCAAACGCGAAGACTCCGACTATGGCCGCTTCGCCTGGATCACCGATCCCGAAGGCAACCGCATCGAACTCTGGCAACCCCTCGTCCAGTCAGACAAGTCCGTATAACGCTATCGCGGCTCTTTGAGTACCGCGTCCACTTCATCGATTTGGCGCTGAACCCGTCGCGGCTGTCGAACGATCAAGATCGTCACGAGCACACAAACCAACACACCGAATGCCGTAACGGAGGGATTCGCACGGAGCCCTCCCTTTTGTGTAAATACCATGCCAATGAAAAAGAGGACCCCGACAAGGCGAACCGACCTTCCAATGCCCGACCGGAGGAAATCACGCTGACGCTCCAACTCCAACTTGCAATAGAGGGTCAAGTCTCCCACGCTATCACTCAAGGCTTGCCGCTTCCGCTGTTGTGACAGTATGACAAACCCCATGTAAATCGAGGTAATAACAAGCACACCACCTGCTATCCGCTGCTGCAGACTGGCCACACCCACAAATCTGATCAAGTTAACGAAGGCCACTATGAACATGGGGCTGGAGCCGCCATTGCCAAGCGACTCTGAAAATCGCCGCGCCCTCTCGGCAACGTCAGCATGCGAAGTCATAGGAGCCCCTCGACGGTCCAGCAAAACTCGCGTACTGCCGAGCGCCCAGCCCAACGCAGCCCAATCGCCATCGATGAACTCAACCTCGCGAGCCAGTCCCTCCGCCCACTCCTTACAGCCGGGCGAGGCATACCGCACCACCACGCCCGATATCTTCATCGCCACTCTGCGAACAAGAGTCATCAGCCCATCACTCCACCGAACACCGGTTCGCCAACAGCTTGTACAGCAGTCGCCCCAACCTGCTCCCGCGCATACCGGAGGCCATCGCGCGTCAGCTTATACAGATGCCGCGGCGGTCGTCCCTCTTCCGCCGTCTCCCAGCTCGTCTCCAGCAGCCGATGCTCCGCCAGACGCATCAGGATCGGATACAGCGTCCCCGATTTCAGGCCCGTGTTCCGGCTGATGTCATATCCGTATCGCCATACCTTCTCGCACTGTAGAAATTCAGCGAGCACGCGCGTCGTTTGCGGAGACCTTCTCATCTTCATGGCGCTAAATCTACATATATTGATTTACCAAGTCAAGTAGCTCCTCTCCAAAATAAATCCAAAAAAACTGCAAAATTTTCGACTACCGAAAACCGTGCATTCGCAATCCATCTTTGCCACGCATTCCACCACACTTTGTCCACAAAAAAACCACGTCCAGCAGTCCGATTTCCGCAAAACCCCAGCAAAAACGTGCTTTCCGCTTCGAGAAAAAATCTGCAAAAGTTTCACCCAAAATATCCACCGGCGAAGCCGTTTAGGATAGGCACATACCCCACAAAGGCTCCCGCGGAAAAATGACCAACCCCATCCCAGGCCGTCTCGAAGTCATCACCGGCCCCATGTTCTCCGGCAAATCCGAGGAACTCATCCGCCGCCTCAAGCGCGCCCGCATCGCTCGCCAGCGCGTCGCCTGCTTCAAGCCCGACATCGACCTCCGCTACCACCGCACCTCCATCGCCAGCCACAGCGACCAGACCCACGAAGCCTGCACCGTAGCCAACGTCGAACGCCTCCGCGAAGCCCTCTTTCCCCTCCTCGAAACCACCGACGTCATAGGCATCGACGAGGTCCAGTTCTTCGACGAATCCGTCATTCCCCTCAGCGTAGAGCTCATCCACCTCGGCAAACGTGTCGTCATGGCGGGCCTCGACACCACCTTCAACGCCGAGCCCTTCGGCCCCGTCCCCGCCCTCATGGCCATCGCCGACGAGGTCACCAAACTCTCTGCCGTCTGCATGGTCTGTGGCCAGCCCGCCATCCACACCCAACGCCTCGGCCAAAGCCAGGAGCTCGTCGTCGTAGGCGCTGCCGGCCTCTACGAAGCCCGCTGCCGCACCCACTTCCAGCCCTTCCTTGATGAGCACCACTCCGAACAGCTCGAGCTCCCCGCCGTCCCATAACCTTCTAGCTTCATCAGGATCGATGGCACGTTCTCCATCTCCATGACGTATTAGCGTGTAGGAATACACCCAAGTACGCTGAGGTCATGGACATGAAGATGAAGTACTTAGCAGCAGCCGTTGCGGCAATTTTGAGTGCCGCCGGCACGGCGAACGCCGCCGCAAAGGAATACAAAGGCCCCATCATCGACGCCCACGCCCATCTGCGTCTCAATCAGGCAGACGGCCTCACACCAACCCAGCCAATCGGCACGGATGCTCTACGCAAACTCGACGAAGCCGCCGGTGTAGGCCAGAGCGCCCTCATCGTCATCGCCCGCCAGGGCCAGCCGGAAAAGACCCGCGAACAGAACGACGCCGTGCTGGCAGCCGCTGCTGCATCCTCCAACAGCTTCTATCCCGTAGTCTCCGTCCATCCAGCCGACAAGGAAGCCGCACTGACCGAACTCGAGAGAGTCGCAAAACTCGGCGCAAAAGAGGTTAAGCTTCACCCCAACACGCAGAACTTCGATGTCTCCGATCCCGACGTCGGGACCGTTGTAGAAAAGTGCGGCGACCTCGGCCTCGTCGTCCTCTTCGACTCCTACAAGCCATGGGACTCCAGCGAAATGGGCAAGTTCCTCCTCCTCGCCGTCCAACATCCCAAAACCAAAATCGTATTGGCCCACATGGGCTTCTCCTACTTCCGCGAAGCCGTCTCCTTCTCCCTGATTCGCAAACTGGGCATGGCCGACAATGTCTGGTTCGATATCTCGGCAATCGCCCCCACCTACGCCGACTCGCCCGTGCAACCCGAATTCATCTGGACCCTGCGCAAAGTCGGAATCAATCACATCCTGTTCGGCTCCGATTGGCCCGTCTACACCCCCGAAGAAGCAGTCAAAGCAGTCCGCAGCCTCGGTCTTACCGATGCCGAACAGAAGCAGGTGTTTTACGACAATGCCCATCAGTTACTCGGATTGAAGGACCAGCCCAACAAGGCAAATTGAACCATCCAACGAAGAATCCATTCAAATCACACTCAGGACCGGCACGTCTGTTCACCGGTCCTGGGCACCCTTGCGGTATGCTTGTCCCTGCACGTTTTCTAGGAGAGAAGCCCATGCGCCTCACCCTCGCCGCCCTCAGCATTTGTCTCCTCGTCACTCCAGCCTTCGCCAAGGCGAAGAAGATCGCCCCGGTAACCGTTCCGCTCAAGACAAGCACCGGCGAAGATGCCGGCACCGCCACCTTCCAGCAGACTAAAAACGACCTCGTCATCAAGGTCAGTCTCAGAAATCTGCCCGTAGGCGAGCATGCCGTTCACATTCACCAAAAGCCTCTCTGCGAGGCCCCCGACTTCAAATCCGCCGGCGGCCACTTCAATCCAGACAACAAGCAGCATGGCACCCAGAACCCCATGGGCCACCACAACGGTGATCTGCCCCAGAACATCACCATCGGCGAAGGCCACGTTGGCCAGGCTACCTTCAAGGTCAACTACCTCTCGCTCGACCCCTCCTCGCCCAACTCCATCCTGGCCAACGGCGGCACCTCCATCATGGTCCACGAGAAGCCGGACGACATGAAAACCGACCCCACCGGCAACGCGGGTAACCGCATCGCCTGCGGCGTTATCATCGAGCCGGCACCCTAGACAGAGCGATTGAACCAGCGGGAACGCCCATGCGTATAGAGATTCATGGGCGTTTTACACATGGCGGTCCCGGTAACGGGCATACGATCCAGCCGAAAACCGGCCTCGCGTCCCCTTGCCCGCTCTGGTACTGCCCAACAGGTACGGCAACAAAGCACCCCACCACCACCCGTCCCACACGGTACACTGCTCCCACAGCAAAATACGCTAGAGGCTAAGTTGGAGCGCACCCCAGAACAGGAAGCAGCACAGGAAGCCGTCGCCAAGCTGGTACGCCAGTGCATGGCTGGTGACGCACAGGCCTGGCAGCAGCTCGTCGTCTCCCAACACCGCCGCATCTACGCCATCTGCTACCGCTTCACGGGTTCCTGTACCGACGCCGAAGACCTTACCCAGGACGTCTTCCTCAAACTCTACAAAAATCTCGCCAGCTTCGACACCCAGAAGGGCAGCTTTCAGACCTGGATCACGACTCTGGCTCGCAATCTCCTCGTCGACCACTTCCGTCGCACCCGCCTCGACCGTGCCAGTGACTCCCTCGACGCCACCTTCGACGGCGATGAGGACGGCCCCACCATGGCCGACCGGTTAGCAGACCCCAGCCCCTCCCAGGAACATCACGTCGCTGGTCTCGAACTCAAAGCCCGTGTCCAGGCCGCACTCAAACAGCTCTCGCCCGAGCTCCGCGAAGCTGTTATTCTTCGTGACCTCGAGGACATGGATTACAAAGAGATCGCCCAGGTGCTCCGCATCCCTGAGGGCACCGTCAAAAGCCGCATCAGTCGCGGCCGTGGGGAACTTGCAAGGCTTTTGCAACGTATAGAAGGGCAGGTGGTTTAAGTGGCGGACATCAACCAATTCGGCAGCGCGAAGCCCCTTCAGTCGGCAGACGCAGAACATTGCGCCCGGTGTGAAGCGATGCTCGCCGACGCACTCGACGGCACACTCTCCGCCGCCGACCAGGCAGCCTTTGAACTTCACATGGTCGGCTGCGAAAGCTGCAGTTCCATGCTCGCAGACGCCCAGCGCGGAGCCGCCTGGATGGAGATGTTGAAGTCTCCCCTGCCCGAACCACCCTTAGGCCTGCTCGAGCGCATTATCGCCCAGACCAGCGGTCAAACCGCCGCTGAGGCCAACCCGCCCATTGTCCTTGGTCCTACTGACTTTCTCCGCCAGCAGCAGTCAAACACTCTACTCGGCCGCCCCATCCTGCACCCGTCCTCTGCACCCGTACCCTATCCTGCAGCGTTCGGACCGGCCAAGGTTCTTCCCTTCCGCGCCCGCGTCGCCTCGGCCTTCAATCTACGCTCCATCGGTCAGACGCTCTTGCAGCCGCGCCTTGCCATGACAGCCGCCATGGCGTTCTTCTCCATCGCGCTCACGCTCAACCTCACCGGCGTTCGCCTCAGCGACTTCCGCATCAGCGACCTCAAGCCTTCGAACCTCATGCGGAGCGCGTACCAGGCAAAGGCTCGCGTCGTCCGCTATTCGGATAACCTCCGCGTCGTCTACGAGCTGGAATCGCGCGTTCGCGATCTCCAACGCGCCTCCGACAACGACAATTCTGCTCCGGCCCCTCAGAGTCCCACGGCCCCATCCAATCAGAACCAAAAGCCATCTGGCACCCTACAGCCCAACGACCAGAAACCCGGAGGTCAAAATCCAGACCAGAAGCAGGCACACCCTCGCCCTAAATCCGGCACCAGCCAGCGTGTAGTCCCGGGCGGCAGTCTGCGGTCCGTCGGTTCGACTACGAATCACGACTCTCACCCTGCACCCATTGAGGCTTTTGTTATCTTTTCACCCAGCAACCTGAAGGACATACAGGAAGGGAGACTCGTATGAACTGCGCCAACCATCCTGATCGCGAGCGTATCGCATTCTGCCAGAACTGCGGCAAACCCCTTTGCCAGGAGTGCACCCGCACCGTCGGTACAGCCGTCTTCTGCGAACCCTGCCTTGCCGCCAAACTTGCCGGAGCCGGCGCTCCACCACCCGACGCCTCTGCGCCCGGCGGTTATACCTATCCCAACGCCGCCGCCTATGCTCCGACCATTCCTCCCATTGGACACGGAGAACCGAACCCTGGCCTGGCTGCTCTTCTCGGCATCATCCCCGGCGTCGGTGCCATGTATAACGGCCAGTACGCCAAGGGAATCGTTCATCTCATCGTCTTCGCCATTTTCATCACTCTGGCCGACGAACACGGCATCTTCGGCATCTTCATCGCTGGCTGGGTAATCTATCAGATTCTCGAAGCGCACCACACCGCAAGAGCCCGTCGTGACGGAACCCCTCTTCCCAACCCTTTCGGCCTGAACGATCTCGGCGAACGCCTTGGCTTCGGCAAGTCCTGGGCGACGACAGGAGCAACTCCCCACCCAACGGAACCTCCCTTCACTTCTGATCCGGTTGTGCCTCCGGCCAGCTCTTATACGCCTCCTCCGCCTGCCGGATACCCTCCGCCACCACAGCCCCCTCCGGCCTGGAGCAACTACAACTACACCTACACTCCGCCGGCGTCTTCCTACGTTCCGCCTATCCCCCCCATCGACCCCAATCTGCCCTATACGAGCAATCGTTTCCCTGCCGGAGCCCTTTGGCTCATCGGTCTCGGAGTCATCTTTCTCATCGGCAACGCCGGCATCTTTCACGGATTCCCCGTTCACAGGCTCGTTCCCTTCTTCCTCATCGGTCTGGGCGTCTGGCTCTTCGTCCACAAGATGACACTCACAGGCAGTGGCCTCGCCGACGACGGCACGACACTCTACCGCATGCGCCTCTTCAGCGCTCTCCGCGGCTCAGTCTGGATCGTTCTCGTCGGAATCATGTTCCTGCTCTCCACCTTCGGCATCCTTTCCTGGGGCAGAAGCTGGCCGCTGTTCATCATCGTTGCCGGTCTTATGACCATCTTCGAGAAGGTTTCCTACAACAACGCAGCAGCTTCCATGCCCGTCTACCCAACGCCGCCTCCAGCTCCTCCCCAGGGTCCCCCCTCTACCTCTATCGTCCCCTCCAATTCGAACGACCAGGAAGGGCGTTGACCCAATGGCAAACTATCCTCCACCGTATCCACCCCCCGGCCCCCCGTACGGCAATGACTGGAAGTACCAGCGCCGCATAATGAAGGAACAGGCCCGTATGCAACGCGATGTGCTCCGCGCCCAGCAGCAGGCCTACCGGCAGCAGCTCCGCGGAATGCGTCGCGGCTCCATCGTCGGCCCCCTTCTGGTCATCGCCATCGGCATCGTCTTTCTGCTCGTGCAGACCGGACACATGTCCGGCCACGATCTCTGGCTCTGGTACGGTCGCTGGTGGCCCGCCCTGCTCGTCGGCACCGGTATCGTCATGTTGCTTGAGTGGGCCTTCGATCAGTACATGCACACCGGTGAGACGCCCTTGCGCCGCCGCAGTAT
Source organism: Edaphobacter sp. (assembly GCA_035317185.1). Classification (GTDB taxonomy): domain Bacteria; phylum Acidobacteriota; class Terriglobia; order Terriglobales; family Acidobacteriaceae; genus Edaphobacter. The sequence goes on along the minus strand of DATHHN010000020.1, from coordinate 6,997 downwards.
CGGTGGCGGCGTCTTCACCCTTCTTCTCATCTTCGGCCTCGCTGGCATCTTCGTCAGCGGCGTCCGCGATGGCCGCTTCTTCGGCAAGAGCATGAACATCAACCAGGACAATCTGGATGAGTTCATGGGCGACAAACACGAGAGCGACCAGAGCCTCTCCCAGGACTTTCCCGCCGGAACTACTCTCTCGGTCGATAACCCGCGAGGCGACATCTCCGTCTCCGGCACCAGCGATGACAATCAAATCCACGTCTCCGTCCACAAGCAGGTCTTCACCCGTTCCGACTCCGACGCCGACAACAAGGCACAGAAGCTCAGCCCAAATCTAACCAAGGAAGGCACCATGCTGAATCTCAGGCTGCCCTCCGTCGAAGGCGGCCGCGCCGACCTCGTCATCACTGTTCCCGCCGCTGCACCCGCCACGATCTCGGCCAACCACGGCGACGTCCGCATCTCCGAGCTCAAAGCCCCCGTCAGCGTCACCGCCAACCATGGCGACGTCACCTTAAGCGCCATCACCGGCCCCATCGGCGCACACATCAATAACGGCGACTCCTCTTTCTCCGCCCGCACCGTCACCGGTCCCATCAGCCTCGAAGGCCGCAGCCGCGACGTCACTCTCTCCGATGTCTCCGGCCCCGTCAACCTCGACGGCGAATTCTTCGGCACCACTCACCTCGAGCGCATCCAGGGGGTAGCCCGCTTCCACACCAGCCGCACCGATTTCCGCCTCGGCCGCCTCGACGGTGAAGTCGAGATTAGCCCCAACGCCGACCTCTCCGTCGACCAGGCTGCCGGCCCCCTTACCCTCACCACTCGCAATCGCAACATCACCCTCGATCGCATCGCCGGCGACATCTCCGTCACCAACCGCAACGGCTCCGTCGACCTGACCGCCGCCCCTCCGCTCGGCAACATCACCATTGAAAACCGCAACGGCTCCGTCAACGTCACCGTGCCGGAGCAGGCCAGCTTCACCGTTCAGGCCGAAACCACCAACGGCGACGTCGAAAACGACTTCTCCATCCCCACCCAGGACAACGACAACCGCAAAACCTTCGGCGGTACCGTAGGGAAAGGCGGATCACTCATCCGTATCACCACCAGCCAGGGCGATATCGCCCTCAAAAAAGCCTCTGTTGCCCCCCTACCCCCCACACCCCCGCCTCCTCCGCCACTCTCTATTCACGGCTCTGACGGCTCGAACGTCATCATCGGCAAAAACGGCGTCAACATCGCCAGCTCCGATGGCTCAAGCGTCATCGTCAACAAGGACGGCGTCCGCATCTCCACCCGCAACGATGGCGGCCGCACCTACACCGAAAACAACGGAACCACCCTGTCCATCTCGTCCGACGGCACCAAAAACTACACCACCCATCAGGGAGACACCTACGTCTCCCGCCCCGACGGCACCAAAACCTTTGCCGGCCACGACGGTACCCGCATCACCGTCAGCCCCGATGGCACAAAGGTAGGCATCGGCCCCGGCGGCAGAGCCTTATCCAATTCCGACATCGACAGCCAGCTCCGTAGAATCGAAGAAGCAATCACCAGAACCCAGCAGCGCGACGCCCAGCACAGAGGCAACAATTAGTGGCCTACTGTCTCCTTGGAATCACAATCTCCGCACCAGTCATCACCTTGTAAGTCTCCGCAAAGTTCCTCTGGTTGATCCCAATGCTGAGCCGCCCGCGCGAATCGATATAAAGCAGCCCCTTGCCCACCGGCACATCGCTAAACGTCTTCACAAAGGGCAATCGATACGCCTTCCCATCCACCTGCACCGGAACCGTATCCCCCAGCTTGTACCCAAGCTGCGCGAACGTCTCCGCCGGCACGTTCAACACTAGATTCCCAAACGGCCCATCCGTTCCAATCGTCTGTCCCCGCAGACCCGCCGCATCCACCGTCGCATAGTGAATATCCAGCCTCACCAGCTTCGCCACATCCACTGCCGGCCCCGCCGCAGTCCAGTCATCCCCGCGAGCCAGGTGCGCTCCCGCAGGCGAAAAGATATCCCGCCCATGAAACGTCGACGAGGTCTTCGATCCAATCATCCACTCCGGATTCAGAATCTCCCGCGCCCCCACAATCCCATCCCGATCCTGCACCAGCGTCAGCAGCCCATTATCCGGCACCACAAAAAACTGCCCCTTCTTCGACTTCGCGATAATCGCCTTCCGCACACTCCCCACTCCCGGATCGACAACCACGACGAACACAGCATCATCAGGAAAATACGGCGCCGATCCTGCCAGAAATCGCGCCCCTTCCGCGATATCGTACGGTGTCACCTGGTGCGTAATATCCAGAACCCGCACCCCCGGAGCCACTCCATTCATCACAGCCTTGCATATCCCCACCGCATCGTCGCGAACATCGAAGTCCGTCATAAACCCAATCATCCGCAAAGCTTTCGCATCAGTCGAAGCATGCTGCGCTTGCCCAACGGCACTACGAGGACCGACGCAAAACCCAGCCACCAAAGCTCCAAAGAAAAAACTACGGACGATATCGCGAAGTCTCAAGGCAGTCATCTCCTACACAATTTTTCTTAACCATAACCCACACTTAGACTAGGAACCTCAGCAGGCACCGTAGCGTACAACAATGAACGACGAGCTAGCCCACCCTGACGCCAGGCAGCCCAATCTTTCAAAACCCAGTTGGGATCGCGCCGCGCTATGCCTTTCGTATTCCAGATGAAAAGTTCGCTTCAATACCCCGCTTCAGGATTCGGCTATCTGTCATCCCGCGCTGTTATCCTACGATTGATCCACAGCAAAGAGCGTTCATGCTTATGACACGACCGAACATGCAGGGGATTTCACCATTCTTCATCGTCAGCAATGTTGATCAAACTATCGCCTTCTACCGCGATAAGCTTGGTTTTGAGACGAGATTTCAGGAGCCAGACCGAGATCCTTTTTTCGCCATCATCGGCCGTGACGGAGTGCAACTCTTCGTCAAATCCGACAAAGACGTTTTGCCGTTGCCGAACCCCGAGCGTCATCCCTCCATGAGATGGGACGCCTATGTCGATACACCAGACCCCGATGCGCTTGCCGCCGAATTTGCAGATCATGGCGCAGCATTCAGCGAACCGCTTAAGGATACCCACGACGGTTTGCGCGGCTTCGAGATCTGCGATCCTGACGGCTATGTCTTATTCTTCGGACGACCAAGGGCCTTTCCAGTTCGCCGACAATCCGTCAGGAAGGCGTTTGCCACATACACTATATGTTCGAGCCGAAGGCCAGCAGACGGCCGTCGCAATCCTTCACGACAAACTCTCGCAAGTGCCAAGGCGTGTTGCCAAGTTCCCGAGTGAACTCTACACCGTTGGCTGCATACTCGGCATAGAGCGCGTCTGCATCTTCGACCAGGAGATATGCGTCCAGCAGCTCATCCGCATACTTGTCCGGATTGGCTGTTGGAGGCTCGGTGCAACGGAAGTGAATCGCGTGCTGGTCGCGCGCCACGATAGCGTAGGTCGGCGGATCTTGCCATGTCCCCACACACTCGAAGCCAAGCTTGTCCTTGTAATAAGCAAGCGTGCCGGGAATATTGGTGGTAAAGAACTCAGGTGCGATCTGACGGATCATGGAGCAAGTGTAAGGCTACCGACCAAATCACTAGGCACATCTGCTGTCAGGGGCATTTGCCCGCCTCTAATTCGAAGCGGCAGAGCCGAGGGAAGCGCAATTAGAAAGGGCGTTTCCCCGTTCGCTTATGAGACTCAATGCGCGTTTCCATTTCGCTCTTGGATACTTTTAGAATATCTCGCACGGCACCTGTAAAACGAGCGAACTCGGGCGTATTCGGCGGAGTCTTCATAGGGATATAATCGCGCGATAACCTCAGCGCGTATTCGTGAGACCTGATTGGACGTATCGCCCTTGTCATTCTTGGCGGAGTGTAAGGCGGCATCCGTGAATCTTCAGAGATGAGGACACGCTGATGTTCGCCCAAATTCAACCGCCAAAGTAAACAACTGGATTCTCAGAAAGGCTCTCCGAACTCATCCGCTTGACGCTAATCCCCTCGAGAAAACTTTTGCGATGCTGAAAGTCTACATGGATGACAGTGGCTCCCATGACACCTCCCATAACCGTGTGATCGCTGGCTATTGGGGCGAAGTCCGGGAATGGCGTCGTTTCGAGCGAAAGTGGAGTGGCGTAATTGTTGGCTACGGGGTCAAGGAGTTCAAGGCTAACGAGTTTTGGCCGAGAATCTCCGGTGGTCGTAGAAATCCTCCCTACAACGGATGGACTGATGCAAAGGCCGACTCGTACATTGACGACTTATTGAAGGTCATAGAATCTCGACGGGTTTTTCCATTTGCTTTTGGAGTTTTGGGGGAAGAGTGGAATAAGATGCTGCCTCATCACAGGGGCGCACTCACTCTGGGAGCCGTAGAAGACGATCTACAAAAGTCTCTTTTTGTTCCATTAACTCTAGCTATCCTTCGTACTCTTGATTACTGCCATTCTGGAAAATCAATCGACTTCTCATTTGATGATGACCCAAATAATATTCGGCTGAAGCAAGCAATCGTCGCATGCTTTTCGCAAATCAGAGCAAACCTATTGGCGGATGGAGATCCAGCTTACGAAAAAGTGGGGGAGTTCGGGTTTAACGACAGCATTAAAGCAACACCTATACAAGCCGCTGATTTATTGGCATACGAAGCCCACCTATATTCAAAGGAGGCGCGGGGAAATCCGGCTTTTCTTATGCGAGATTCTTACATCCGTGCTACCTCTCGAAGCCGCTCGCCTTTGGATTTCCAACTGGCGGACGACGCAAAATTCGCTTCAATCAAAAGGACCTTTGCCGAAATAGATAGTCAACTCCGCGCAGAACTTGGGACGATCACCACCCCTTGATTTGTGGTGTGTCAAGTATGTTTATGCCTTTTTCGTGAGTTAGACGTTGCTTCATTCCATCGTCGAGTGCCCCCCACAGAACTTGCTTCTCCATCAAAAAACCCAACGCAACCAAAGCTAAATCAATCACCTGCAAATCATCTTCAAAATTCCTGAGCAAAATCGCGTGTCAAGCCCCAAAACGACTTAACACATTGATATAAAACGACATCTAGCTTGCAAAGGAGTTTTACTCAACTAGCTATACTTATATATAGAGATCAAAAGAGATAGCTCCGGCCAACAGCCGGGGCTATCTCTTTTAGAAAGACGATTTTAGCCGTAAACCCCATGGTTGCACGATTTTAGCGGAATCACTTTCGCTATCTGATTGCAACCATTGCACTTTTAAACCGATCCCCCAGGGGGGTACAACCAGAAAACGGAGACCAGACCATGCAGTACGCTCTATGCCGGCACATCAAGACCAATGGCCTTCAATGCCAATCCCCATCCCTCACCGACGGAACGTGGTGCTACTTCCACTCCCGCCTCTATCAGAGCCATCAGGGGTTTCGCTACACCCCGCAAACCCGCGACTATCTCATCCCCGGCCAGCACATCGAGCTCTCCGTCATCGAAGATCCCGAATCCGTCCAGACCGCCCTCTCGGTTGTCATTAACGCCCTGGCCACCGGACGGTTGGACACGAAACAAGCTACCGCCCTCCTCTACGGTCTCCAGCTGGCTGGCTGTAACGCCACTCGCCTCACCGACCCGTCCGCACGCAAAGTCGTCCGCTCCGTCCAATCCACCCCCGATGGCCTGGACATAGCCGAACCCGGAGCCGTCCTGGAACAACACATCTACCGTTACGAAGAAATAGCCGACTACGAAGACGATGACGACGAGGATGAAGATAACGAGGAATTCGACAACTAACACACAGCGAAAAGCGGCTGGATCAAAGCAAAGAGACGCGAAACCAATGCTTCATGAGTCACTAAGCTGCAAACCGACTACATGGGCTAACTATTAAACCAACTCATAACTCACTCAGCCTGAACTAACTATCCCTAAGCTAAGGGGTCCTAAGTAAACCGAGAAACGCAACTTACCAAAGAGCCATCACTTCAAACGAAAAGTAATGGCGAAAAAGCAAAATCATGGAGAGCAAATAATCACTCAGCATCCGACGGAGATAAAAATCCGCACTCGATTGGAGATCTAAACTAAGTCATTCAGCAACTCACGCACATATCATTGAAGATCACAAAACATATAAGAGCACAAACGTAAAAAGCCCCATCCTCGAAAGGATGGGGCTTCTGTATTATGCCGGCGATCACCTAATCTCCCACACACTTACGCGTGCAGTACCATCGGCCCAACGAGGCTTAACTTCCGTGTTCGGGATGGGAACGGGTGTGACCCTCGCGGTAAACTCACCGGCAAACTTTTGAAATTTCGCTCTCGCGATCTTCCACAACTGAATAGATTGAGCAGACATTTACCAAAAACGTATTTAGTTATATCTCGTATAACTACAAAGCTTGTATTGAATGACTCTAGAACAGTGGACTTCACTGCGCAGAGTAAATTCTATGGACAAGCCGAACGGGCGATTAGTACTGGTAAGCTACACGCATTACTGCGCTTCCACCTCCAGCCTATCAACCTAGTGGTCTTCTAGGGCCCTTCATTTCCCTTTTGGGTTGGGAGATCTCATCTTAGAGCGTGCTTCCCGCTTATATGCATTCAGCGGTTATCACAACCGAACTTCGCTACCCAGCCGTGCCCTTGGCAGGACAACTGGAACACAAGAGGTTCGTCCATCCCGGTCCTCTCGTACTAAGGACAGCCCTCTTCAAATCTCCTACGCCCACAGCAGATAGAGACCGAACTGTCTCGCGACGTTCTGAACCCAGCTCACGTACCGCTTTAATAGGCGAACAGCCTAACCCTTGGAACCTTCTACAGCTCCAGGATGCGATGAGCCGACATCGAGGTGCCAAACCATTGCGTCGATATGAACTCTTGGCAATGATCAGCCTGTTATCCCCGGCGTACCTTTTATCCGTTGAGCGATGGCCCTTCCATACAGAACCACCGGATCACTAAAGCCT
>DATHHN010000019.1:0-134223 GCA_035317185.1 Edaphobacter sp. | reverse complement strand
GAACGCTCGACTCGTTCTAATCCACTGATTGACAACCTGCCGCATACGCTCCTTTGCTTCCGTGTGGTAGCCCGGAATTGTTACCCCTTCGGACGGCATGATCGTAGCGCCTATCGCTCGTATGCCGTGGGCATGCGCGCGCGAAATCAACTGCCGGTATGCTCCGATGATGTCTTCAACCGCCGGTGCAGTAGTCGCAGGCGCTAAAGAGAGATCACCTAGCGCAGCGCCCGGAAAGCCGATGTCGTTTGTTCCTTCGAGCAGCACAATGTCGGTGACCCCAGGCACCGATAACGCATCCCTATCGAAGCGGGCCAAGGCCGAGATCCCCAAGCTGGCCACAGGACCGTCACTGAGCAGACGATTTCCCGCTATGCCTTCATTGACCACCGTAAATTGAGAGCCGTTATGAGTTCTTTCAAGACGCCGAAATAGATCGCTCGGCCAATTGCGGTCCATCTCGGGTGTGCTTCCATCTCCATCTACAATGGAGTCACCGAATGCGACAATCACATGCGAGTTTGCTTGCACCGGGACTAATACCGCGCTCAGAAATATTGAGCTGTCAGATTCTTTTCCACCTTTTATCGTGGCATCTCGCGTATGGTCCCCACGCTCCGAAATTACGGCACGTTTCAACGCGAGCGCATGCCACGTTACTGAAGAGGGGTGTTTCGGGAAGTACAAACTTATGCTGATCTCTGAACCGTTCTTTATCGGGAAATCCACTGGATCGCTCAGCACGGGGGCTCCAGGTGGAATGAGAATCGCGGCCTGACCGCCAAAGGTCACCGGACGAAGTGAATCTGCCACAACGCTGGCCGGCTCCTGAGCCACACCCACGCTGACCCCTCCTACAAGAAGCGGCGCAGAACTACATTCGTTGGAGAGACGAATGCGAATCTGTCTTCCGCCAAGCGTTACGCGCAGACGTTCTCGCACAGTCCGATCGTTAAGATTAATGAGAGGTTCATTAGGATCGAGATCTGCGGCTTCAGGGCTCGCCGTCCAGGTTGCAATCCATTTGGGCCTCTGGCCCACCGCAAAACTAGAAGTGAATAGAAGGAAAAAGAGAAGAGCAGTCTTAGGAGAGACATTTATGGGGCGGGGCCGCATCACGTTTTCCATTCTTATTTCATGTCTGAATAGCCAGCGGGACGCATGTAAACTTCGTCTACCTTGTAATCCCCATCGACCTGCTGGATCAAAGGTGCTGCGGCCCTGAAATAGGGCTGAAATGCTGGATCGGCATGCAGCGCGTTCCAATTCGCCTCGGCAGCCTGGCGGCTGGGATGAACAACCAAGTATACAAACGTATTTTCCCAAGCAGGATCGTTCCCATTTGGCACCCAATAGCCAATAGCTTTGAGACCATGCTTAGCTTGCAGTTTCGAGACGTCGTGAAAGACAGATTCGAGAACTGGAGCCTTGCCTGGTAGCGTGTGGTAGATCATTAACTCAAAGATGTGGTCAGAGTTTGCCTCTACTACCTCAGGATGGGCCATATGCGCATGAAATAGCGCGCCAGCAAAGAAAGCGATCAAGGCAACGCACGCTGGGCCTGCCGCTTTGATTGCTTTACGGCAGAAAACTGAATCAAGCCAGATCCTATTCGTCTTCAATGAACCCTCTTCAAACGCCATGCTTTTTATGCGAGTACATCAACACGACTACTTCGATGAAAGCATACTGCAGCAGGTTGAACTTACACACATATGGTGTGACGGCTGGAGTGAAGAGAGCGGTTCGCGCGTGGCGCGAATACCCCACCCTTCGCAAAAGATGCGAGGAATTGCGCACCCGGCGCACCTGCACGGAACAAAGACGGATCTCAGCGGCTAAAGCCGTTTTCAAAACGTAGTGTTTACGGCACGGCTGAAGCCGTGCCCTTAAGCAAGGCGGGTTTTTCAGCAAGATTGAAGGGCAGGCATCTGAGAGATGTCTGCCCTTTTGCCAGCAGCATTTCGGGTCAGGTTATTGGAAGGCTTTGTTCCAATTGTTGATGAGGTTGGTGACGTTGAGGGTTCCGATGCCGGTGGCGAAGTCCCAGCCTAGAGTGCTGTTGTAGGCCTTGGCATAGGCTTTGTTTTTGACAGAGAGGACGCCGTTGGTACCGGACGGCGTGTAGCAGTTGAAGGGGCCGAGGCAGTTGACGTCCATGTCGCCGAGGGTGACGTCGTTGAAGGTGCAGGAGGCGTCAATGCCATTGCCGAGGGTGGAGTTGCAGGAGTTTTTGCCCGTGCCGCCGAATTCATGTTTGGCCAGAGCGTAGTAGACGAAGTTGGGATTGCCTTGCGGTTCTCCGGTGGCTTGATTGACCAGCGCCTGGATGCCGGCGATGATGGGCGCCGAGAAAGAAGTGCCACCGGCACCAGACCAGTCGGAAGGATCGCCGGTGCAGGGTGCGCCTCCTGCGCCTTTCGCGGGTTGGGAGTAGCAGAAGACGAAGTAGTGGCCCCAGACTCCGTTTGCGGCGAAGAGGGAGACGTCAGGGATGTCGCGGACTTTGTCGGATGGGTTGCCGAAGAGGCCGCGCTGGTAATTGGGTTTTGAATAGCCCTTGCAGGTGCCGCTGACGGCGGGCGTGTTGGGGTCAGGACTGGTTTCGCCGAAGGCGCAGCCGCTGGGGCCTCCGCTGCCGCTGGCGGTGGTGAGGAAGAACGCCTCGCCATCGGGTGAGTTGCAGAATCCGTTTGCGCCGTAGGGAACGTTATAGCCTTCGGCGTTGGTGATGAGGGTGCTGGCGCAGGAGTCATTCCATGGAATCTCGGGAATGTAGGATTTGGCTGAGCCGAACTTTGCGTTGTTGTTCTTCTTCCAATACTGGGAGTTGGTGCCGAAGTAGGAGTCGGCGAAGTCAGTGCCGCCGACGGCAACGTTGTAGGGGGTAGAGGCGAAGCCGCTGACGGCGATGCCGTATTCTGCGGCGGGTTGGTTGGCGTCGCAGCTGGCGGCACCCTCGTCTCCGCTGGAGACGAAGACGGAGACGCCTTCGGAGGCGGCCTGCTGGTAGGCGAAGTTGAAGGCTGCGTTGCCTGCGGCTCCAAGACCGGCTTCGCACTCGCCGTAGCTGATGCTGATGATGGGTGGGGGGACGAGTTCGTCGATGAGAGCTTCGATGGCAAGAAGGCCGCCAAAGGTGGTTCTGGTGTCGGCGCAGGAGGCCAGGACGATGGCCGCGTTTGGTGCGGCAGCGCTAGCGTATTCGGCGTCTAGGATGGCTTCACCGTCGTTACCGATGCGTACGCCGGGATCTTTGCAGCCGCCTGGGTGGATCTGGGTGAAGGAGCCGTGCTTGTATCCCGAGAGACCGAAGGTGTTGCGGAAGACGGTCCAGTCGTCGGTGGAGAAGACGTTGGTGTCTTCGATGACGACGATGGTCTGGCCTTTGCCGGTGATGTTCTCTTTGTAGATTGGGTTGAAGTTGTAGATGGTGTGGAGGTCGTCGGGCACAACGAGTTGATAGGAGGTATTTACGGTTAGATCAGGGTTGACTCCCTGGGCTGCAGCGGTCCCTGGGACGATCCCTTTTGAGACGGGGTCGATATGGGCGGAGCTGATGCCCTTGTTGGCAGGGTGCGGGCGGAAGTCGTTGAGGGAGGCGACGCCGAGGACGATGTTGGCAAATGCTGCGGGAATCTGCGGATTCTGCATGTTGGCGAAGTGTTTGTTGCCACGCACGTCGAGATCATGGATCTCTGCTTTAAAGGCGGTGTTGACCTGGCCGGCGGTGCCGGAGAAGTCGATCACGAGGCCGCTCTTGGAGACGCCGTTGACCTGGAATCCTTGTTTGGTGAGCCACTTTGAGACCTTTTTGATATCGCCCGGATTGGGGCCAAATTTTTGACCGAGTTCGTCGGCGGTGAGCCAATGATGAAAGTTGGCGTTGCCGGGCTGGTGCATGTCTTCGATCAGCTTTTCGAGAGCAGCTTCACGATCGGCGGGACGCTGGAGCTGGAGGAGCATGTGCTCCATCTCGAGACTTTCGCTGCTTTTGCCGCGGTCGTTGAGGGAGTTGGCTTCGCGGCGGACGTTGCCGGGGAGGAAGAGAGTTTTGGTTTCGTCGACAGGAGCTGTTACCAGGGTTTGAGCATCGATGGAAGATTGGGCATGGGCGAGCGGCGCAAGAAGAAGACCTGGCGCTGCAAGACAGACGCAGCAAACCACTGCGCTGAACAGGCGGGTAGATTTCACGGGATGCCTCCGGAGGTGCGTTTTTATTCTCTGGTCGTCCCGGGAGAAGGCCCAACGTCGAGGTAGGAGCACACTAGTGAGTGTCGTCGCGTGCCGGTGGGTGAATCCTAAGGACGTTGTTGAAGCGTGTCAATATGGCAAGGTTTTTTTGCAGCGGTCTTTGAAGCCATGGAAAAGACTGGTTACGGGATGCGCGTTCTGATGGATTGGCCGGGTTCCGCTAAGCTGGAGAGATGCCCTTGTTTTGCGATGTTGCTTTGCCGGTGCCTCTGGATCAGACGTTTACCTATGCGGTAAACGGGGTGACACCGGTGGTGGGGGCGCGGGTGCTGGTGCCGTTCAGCGGGCAGCGGTTGATGGGTGTGGTGGTGAAGGTGCATGAGAATGCGCCTGAGGGTGTTGAGGTGAAGCCGGTGCAGCAGGTGCTGGATGATGCGGCGCTGCTGCCGAATGAGTTGATGAAGCTGGCGGGATGGATTGCGCAGTACTATGTGGCTCCGCTGGGAGAGGTGTTGCGGGGAATGCTGCCGCTGTCGGCTGAGGTGAAGCGGCAGGTGGTGTACCGGATTGCAGAGGCTGGCAGGAAGGTGCTGTATGAGGGCGCGGCGAAGGGAAGCTCGCGGCGGTCGAAGCTTTCGGCGGAGGAACAGAATCGCGAGTATGCGGTGCTGAATTATCTGGAGGATGGAGCGACGGCGAAGCTGTCGGCGCTGCGGTCGGCTACGGGGGCGAATAAGGGTTTACTCGAGGGAATGGTTAAGAAGAAGTGGCTGGTGCGGGAGGCTTTGGCGGAGGAGCGGGATGCTCGGAGGCTGGAGAAGGTGGCGGTGCTGGCGCACGGCGCAGGGAAGAGGGAAGAGGGAGAAGGGAAGAGCGAGCAAAAGCCTGGCGTGCGGTTGCCGCGGTTGAATGAGAATCAGTTGGCGGTGATGGCGGAGCTGGCGGCGGTGGATGGGCGGATGCGGGTGAGGGAGTTGCGGGAGAGGCTGGCGCGGGCTGGGGTGCCGGATTCGACGCTGGGGACGCTGGTGAAGCGTGGACTGGTGCTGATGGAAGAAGTGGTTGAGGATTTTCATCTGGGGGGTGTGGGGTCGCATGGGAAGAAGCATGCGCATGAGCATGCTTTGAATGAGGCTCAGATGGAGGCGCTGGGTACGATTGCGGCGTCGATGGCGCAGGGGGGATTTAAGCCGCATCTGTTGTATGGGGTAACGGGGTCGGGGAAGACTGCGGTTTATTTTGCGGCGATGCGGCGGGCTTTGGATGCGGGGAAGAGTGCGCTGCTGCTGGTGCCGGAGATTGGGTTGACGCCAGCGATGACGGGGCAGCTGGTGGCGGCGTTTGGGAATGAGGTGGCTTTGCTGCACTCGCAGCTGACGCCGGATGAGCGCGCGGAGCAGTGGCACAGGATTCGGCGGGGAGAGGCGCGGATTGTGGTGGGGACGCGGTCTGCGGTGTTTGCTCCGGTGGTGGAGTTAGGGCTGATCATTGTGGATGAGGAGCATGACGGGAGCTATAAGCAGGAGGAGACTCCGCGATATCACGGGCGGGATGTGGCTGTGATGCGGGCGAAGCTGAATGAGGCGGTGGTGGTGCTGGGGTCGGCTACGCCTTCGCTGGAGAGCTGGGCGAATGCGGAGAAGGGGCGGTATGCGCGGGTGGAGATGCGGCAGCGCGTGATGGACCGTCCGCTGCCTGAGGTTGAGTTGGTGGATATGCGCAACGAGTTCAAGGAGACGGGGCAGGAGCAGATCTTTTCGCAGAAGCTGATTGAAGAGACCCAGGCGACGCTCGATCGCGGGGAGCAGGTGATTATTCTGCTGAACCGGCGCGGGTATTCGTTTGTGGTGATGTGCCGGAGCTGCGGGGAGAAGATCGAGTGCGAGAACTGCGCGATCTCGATGACGTACCACAAGCCGGTGAGTGACAGTGAAGGCATAGCACAGCCGGGGCAGCGGCTGGAATGTCACTACTGCGGGTTTCGGAGAGGGGTGCCGAAGACTTGTCCGAAGTGTGAGAGTGAGCATCTTTATTTTCTCGGTGCGGGGTCGCAGCAGGGAGAGGAGCGGTTGCAGGAGCTGTTTCCTTCGGCGCGGATTGGGCGGATGGATCGCGATACGGTGCGGGGACGGAGCGATATGGAGCGGCTGCTCTCCCGGTTGCATGCGGGGGAGATCAATCTGCTGGTGGGGACGCAGATGATTGCGAAGGGGCATGACATTCATGGAGTAACGCTTGTGGGTGTGGTGGGCGCGGACTTTGCGCTGGGGCTGCCGGATTTTCGCGCGGCGGAGCGGGTGTTTCAACTGCTGACGCAGGTGTCAGGACGGGCGGGAAGGGGCGATCTGCCGGGGAAGGTGCTGGTGCAGACGTATCATCCTGATCACTATGCGATTAAGTTTGCGGCGAAGCATGACTATCCGGGATTTGTGGCCAAGGAGATGAACTATCGGAGGTGGATGCACTATCCGCCGTTTGCTGTGCTGGCGAATGTGGTGATCCAGAGCGAGAAGTTAGAGGAGGCGACGGGGTGGTCGAGTGTGCTGGGCAAGTGGTTTCAGCACACGCGAATGGAGAAGGTTCGCGTGCTGGGGCCGGCGGCGGCTCCGATTGTGCGGCTGAAACGGATCTACCGGTATCACTTTGTGCTGAAGGCGGAGCGGCGGCAGACGCTGGGCGAGGCTTTGCGCGCGATGCTGAGGTTTGCGGAGACGCAGAACATCCCACGCCGAAACCTGGTGGTCGACGTGGATGCCGTGCATCTGATGTGACTGCGCCAGTTACTCCAGAAGGTGGAGTTCCTTGCCTGGTTTGAAGCGGACGGCTTTTCCGGGCGCAATGGTGACCTCCGCGCCAGTGCGGGGGTTGCGTCCGATGCCTGTTTTTCTTGGTTTTACGGTGAAGACACCGAAGCCGCGAAGCTCGATGCGGTCGCCCGCGATCAAGGTTTGCTTCATGCTTTCGAAGATAGCATCGACCGCAGCCTCTGCTTTCGTCCTTGGCAGTCCGGTACGCTCAACAACCCTCTGTATAAGATCCTGCTTAATCATTCTGGGCCGCCGTCCTTGGGCTGTAATTTTTTTACAAAACTAAGTACTGACCGGGTTTTAGTATCGTGATGGTAGAAAGTCGGACTGAGATTGTCAACGCAAGAACGCTACCGTAAGATGAAGAATCTAATGATGCAAGAGTAAAGGTAACCTGCGGAACCCAGTTTACACACTTCTGCGACAATAGATGATTGAATTGGATTACGAAGGGAACCAATCTAGAGTGGCCATTAAAAGTGACCGTTGGATCCGCCAACAGGCGATTGAGCATGGAATGATCGCGCCGTTCAGCGAAAAACAGGTAAAGGACGGGGTTATCTCGTACGGCTTGTCTTCCTATGGATACGACCTGCGGGTTTCGGATGAATTCAAGATATTTACTAACGTTAACAGTGCAATTATTGACCCGAAGGCGTTCGACGAGCGGTCGTTTGTGTCGGTACAGGCGCCAAGCGTGATTGTGCCGCCGAACTCGTTCGCCCTGGCGCGGTCGATTGAATACTTCAAGATACCGCGGGATGTGTTGACGATCTGCGTGGGGAAATCGACGTATGCGCGGTGCGGAATTATCGTCAATGTCACACCGTTTGAGCCGGAGTGGGAGGGTTTTGTGACTTTGGAGATTTCAAACACGACTCCGCTGCCGGCACGGATTTATGCGAATGAAGGGCTCTGCCAGATTCTGTTCTTCCAATCTGACGAGGTCTGCGAGATCAGCTATGCGGACCGCAAGGGGAAGTACCAGAACCAACAGGGTATTGTTCTGCCGAAGCTATAAATTATTGGGCCTGTTGCACTGTTTTCCTTGGCACTACGTACGATTGAGCACGGCGTGAGGACGCTGACCAGGCCATGAAAGAGACGACGTCTCGCGAATATCTACGTCTGGGCATCATTGCCACAGACCCGCTGCGTATTTTTGGATTGCAGGCAATTTTTTCTGACGGCAGTGGAGCAGAGGTTATTCCGCTATCGGTGCCGGGCGCGCTGGATTCATCAGGAGTATCGCTGATCCTGATTGACGACGCGTGTACAGAGCATCTCTTTGAATTGCTGGGAACGTTTCGGCGGACTCGGCCGCATCTGCGGCTGATCGTACTTGGTCTGGAAGGGGACCTCGATTACATTCAGCGGGTCATAGGTGCGGGCGCCAAGGGCTACCTGTCCCATACGGCGAGCGAAAGCGAGATACGGCTGGCGATCGAGATAGTGCAGGATGGCTCGGTATGGGCGCCGCGAAAGGTGATGGCGCGGTTGCTTGAATCTGCCTCCGAGGTGCAGCACAACGCGGCGGATTTGAAGTTTACCGAGCGGGAGGGGCAAGTTCTGCGTTTGCTGGTGGGTGGGCGTGCCAATCGAGAGATAGCAGGTGCGCTCGGAATCGATGTGAATACGGTCAAGGCATACGTTGGCAGGCTGATGCGGAAAGTGGGTGTGGAGAACCGCATTTCACTTACCGTACAGGCGGTAAATCGAAAATTAGTACCATAGTGTTGAATTGAGTGAGTTTTAGCATTATCTAATTGGTTAACATATTTCGTCCAAAGGTATGCACACCTCCGTACTGTTGTGGGAAAAAGAGAAGTGGGGCAACCTTGAAAACAAGCAACACAGACCTGGGAGAGGGGTTGTGGAGGCAGTATCGGGTGGCTAACACTCGACACTATCTCTTCAACCCCATTTTTTTGCTTTAAAGGAATTAGTTTTGCCGGAGGGAGCAACTCAGTTTGACGGGTGGCATCTCATATAGTGTTGCAAATAAGGCTCTTACGATTTAACCCGGTTTTTTTATCTCCCTTGAAAGGCAAAACAATGAAAATGAAGCGAGTATCCGCAGCGATTTGTGGGATTGCGATGATGGCAAGTTCGGTTTGCGCACTAGGAGCGACCGATAAGGCGAAGTTGGTGGAGCGGTTGAGCGATGCCAGTTCAGTTCTAAGCCAGATTATGGCGGCGCCGGATAAGGGTATTCCGGATAGCATTCTTGCTGGCGCTTCCTGCGTAGTCGTTATACCGAGCTTCAAGAAGGGCGCATTTGTAGTAGGCGCGCAGTATGGTCAGGGTGTTGCGACCTGCCGGAGCCCCAAGGGATGGAGCGCACCAGTATTCGTGCAGCTCGCCGGAGGCAGCTTTGGATTCCAGATTGGTGGACAGGCTACGGATCTGGTGCTGGTTGCGATGAATGACCAGGGGCTCCAGAATATGCTGAAGAACAAGTTCAAGATCGGTGGCGATGCTGCTGCTTCTGCCGGTCCGGTTGGAAGAAACGCTCAGGCTGGAACCGACTGGAAGTTGAATGCTGAGTTCCTGACATATTCGCGTAGCAAGGGCCTCTTTGCGGGTATTGATCTCGACGGCACGGTTCTTTCGCAAAATCAAGATGACACTCGTACGATTTATGGCGATGCGGTTCCGTTTGCCACGATTCTGAAGGGTGGAGTGCCGACGCCTGAGGAAGCTCGTCCTTTCGTGCACACGGTAGCCAAGTATTTTGTTGCCTCCAAAGCACAGCACTAGTCTGTAGAAATAATTACGAACACTTGAGAGAGCGGCCTGATGGCCGCTCTCTTTGCGTTTTGGAGCAAGAAAGAGATGCGGGACAGTAAACTAGAGGCTTGAGCGAAGTTTCCCAGAGAGAATTGCCCAAAGAGAAGGTCAGCGTCCGCGAGAACGTGGAATTTGGCTTGGTGTGGCTCTTTGTCCACGCGTTACGGCTGCTGCCGAGGCGACTGGCGCGGGCAGTTGGGGCCGCGATTGGAGCCTTGGCCTATCAAGCGCTTGGACGCCTTCGGAGGGTGGGCGAACGCAATCTGTGGCTGGCGTTTCCTGAGGCTTCGGATGCTGAGCGCGAGGCTATTTTGCGGCGCGACTACAGAAGTCTGGGCTGGCTGTTGGCGGAGTTCTGCCAGATGCCACGGTATACGGCGGAATCGGCCAGCCGGTTTATTCGCTATGAGGGGCTGGAGAACTATACCGAGGCGCGGGAGCGTGGGAAGGGTGTGCTGGTGCTGACCGGGCATCTTGGGGCATGGGAGTTGTCGAGCTTTCACCACTCGCTGATGGGGCGGCCGATGGGGATGGTGATACGGCGGCTGGACAATCCACTGGTGGATGCGTTTGTGAACCGGATTCGCTGTCTGCATGGGAATCGAGTGATCCATAAAGACGATTTTGCGCGTGGACTGATTGCATCGATGCGGGCGGGAGAGACGGTTGGAATTTTGATGGACACGAATATGACGCCGCCGCAGGGTGTGTTTGTGCCGTTTTTCGGGATTCAGGCATGTACGGCTTCGGGAATGGCCCGGGTGGCGGCGAAGACGGGAGCGGCGGTGATTCCAGGGTTTCTGCTGTGGGAAGAGGACGAGGGGCAGTATGTGCTTCACTTTGGCAAGGAGTTGACGGTTGTAAACACGGGTGACTCGGAGAGTGATGCGCTGGTGAACACTGCGACATTTACGGCGGCAATTGAAGGGTATATACGGCGGTATCCTGACCAGTGGCTGTGGATGCATCGGCGTTGGAAGACGCGGCCACCGGGGGAAGAGGGGATCTACTGATGGCGAAGATAAGCGAGATTGCAGGATGGATTGGAGCGAAGGCTCCGGTGTTGGAGGCGGAGATTACCGAGGTCTCGAATATGGAGGGGGCGACGGTGAGCTCGCTGGTGTTTGCTACCGATAGCGCGACGCTGAAGGCGGCGCTGGAGTCGAAGGCGGGGGCGATTCTGGCGAGTGACAAGCTGGAGCTATGGGAGCTTCCGGCGGACCCGCGGATTGTGTGGGCTTCGGATGTGCGGTATGCGTTTGCGCTGGTGGCAAAGGGGCTGAAGGGGAAGGGATTTGAAGCGGGAATTCATTCGACGGCAGTGATTGGGGAAGGGGTGGTGATTGGGGCGGGAACGAGTCTTGGGCCGAGGGTGGTGGTGGGCGATGGGGTGGCTATCGGTAAGGATTGCAATGTATTGGCGGGGGTGACGATTTATGCCGGGACTGTGCTGGGGGATGGGGTGGTGGTGCAGGCGGGGGCGGTGTTGGGGTCTACGGGGTTTGGGTATGTGAGGAGTGGGGAGACGGGGGAATATCTGGTGTTTCCGCAGCAAGGGAGGCTGTATGTGGAAGATAACGTTGAGATTGGAGCGAATACGACGATTGACCGGGGGGCGCTGGGGGAGACGCGGATTGGGCGGGGGACGAAGATCGATAACCTGGTGCATATTGGGCATAACTGCCTGATAGGAAAGAACGTTATTATTGCGGCACAGACGGGGATTTCGGGGTCGAGTGTGGTGGAGGATGGAGCGATTCTGGGTGGGCAGGTGGGGATTGGGGAGCATGCTACTGTGGGCGCAGGCGTGATTCTGGGGGGTGGGGCAGGGGTTTTGAGCGGAAAAAAAATGCGTGGGCCGGGAGAGGTGTTCTGGGGGCGTCCGGCGCGTCCTTTGAAGGAGCATTTGCGCGATCTGGCGCGGTTGAAGAAGCGGTAAGATTCGATGGACAAGGTGTGGTTTTAAGGCTGGCAATGCTTACAACGGTGTGGCGTCTGGTGGTGTAGAAAATGGCGATTGTTGTGGTTGGGGGGCACTCGCGGAACATCGGGAAGACGAGCGTGGTGGCCGGGCTGATTGCGGCGATGCCGGAGATGCGGTGGACGGCGTTCAAAATTACGCAGTTCGGGCATGGGATGTGCTCGGCCAATGGGGAGCCGTGCGACTGCGAGACGGCGGAGCATACGGTTGCGGTGAGCGAAGAACGGGATGGAGCTACAGGGACCGATTCCGCACGGTATCTGGCTGCGGGTGCGGTGCGGTCGTTCTGGGTGCGGACGCGGCAGGGTGATCTGGCGGAGGCGATGCCTCGGATTCGGAAAGAACTGGAGAGGGCGGAGAATGCGGTGATCGAATCGAACAGCATTCTGAGATTTCTGCGGCCCGATCTTTACCTGAGTGTTCTGGAGCCGGGGGTGGAGGACTTCAAGGAGTCGGCGAAACGATATCTGGACAGAGCGGATGCGGTGCTGGTTGCTGAAGGCGAGCTGGGCAGACCTGTGTGGAAGGGAGTATCGCTGCGGCTGGTGGAGGGGACGCCGGTGCTGGCGATGCAGCTTCCGGTGTATGTGACCGATGAGGTGGTGGCGTTTGTGCGGGGGCGACTGCAGGGGATAACGAAGAAATAATTCGAGGGAAAACTTGAGCAAAGGAACAGTGTTTCCTTTCTCAGGGAATGGGTTTACGGTGGATCTACTGAAGCGATTTAGATAAAGGTTCAAGGCGGGATTGAGAAAGCCTTTCCGTTGAGCGTACTGATCTGTGTTGGCGGGGGAGACATGATCTGTAACAAAACAGGTGTATTTTTCAGGTGCGCGGTAAGGCAAACGGGGCTACACTCCCTGACTGGAAGGGCTTGATGGATACGCTGACCCTTATCCTGATCAACGTTATGCTGTATGCGCTCTATGCGAGCGTGACGCTGGCGAATGCCCGCATCTTCGGCGGTTCGCGCGGGGCGAGGTGGTTTGCGGGGGCAAACATCAGCCGGGCCGGGGCGATGCTGTTGGCGTTGATGGTGTCTCGAGCAGTAATGCCGTTACGAGTGGTGGAAGCGCTGACGGGGTTGCTGGCGGTGGCCGGACTGATGATGCTGCACTGGAGTTTTGTGGAGCTGCTGGAGCGGGGACCGCTGCTGCGAAGGACGCAGTATGGGCTGGTTGGCGCGATGGTAGCGGCAACAGTGTATGTGCTGATATGGCCGCCGGATGCGCCAGTGATGGTGGGAGTGATGTGCCTTGTGCTTGCGGTGCAGGCGATGGTGACTGCGTCGGTGGTATTTCGGTTCTCGGGTGAAGATGTGGGTATGGCGGGATGGATGACGGGAGGAGCGCTGTCGCTGTATGCGGCGACGCTGCTGATGCGGGCGCTGGTGACGCTGGAGTACAGGACGGCGGAGTATACGGAGACGGCGGGGCAGATGGACCGCATTTGGATGGTGACGTGTCTGTTGACGAATGGAGTGGTCGCGTTCGGTTACATGTTTCTGTCGGCGGCGAAGCTTCGGCTGGAGCTGCTGTGGCGGGCGCAGGTGGACGAGCTGACGGGCCTGTTGAACCGGTGGGCCCTGAAGAGGGCGACGATGCGGGAGATTCAGCGGTGCACCCGGTCGAATGGATCGCTGGCACTGGTGATGATGGATCTGGATGGGCTGAAGGTGGTGAATGACACTTCGGGACATGGGTGCGGCGATGTGGTGTTGCAGGCGGTGGGTGGCGTGTTGCAGGAGACGGTGCGGGCACAGGACTCGGTGGCGCGGATGGGCGGCGATGAGTTCTGCGTTTTGCTGCCGGATACAGAGGTGAGCGAGGCTTTGACCGTGGCGGAGCGGTTGCGGGCCGAGATAGAGGAGTTGGTGATTCGGTATAGAGGAGAGACGGTGCGGGTGAAGGCGAGCCTGGGTGTGGCCTCGTCGGAGCAGTGCGGGCTGACGTGGCAGGAGTTGATGGATTGCAGCGACGCGGCGCTTTACCGGGCGAAGCGGGAGGGCAAGAATCGGGTGGTGGTGGCCAGCGCGGCACAGGGATTGATCCGACTGACGACGCCGGAAGTGATTTGGGCAGGAACGACGGAGAGGCAAAAGCAACAGCAAGAACTGGCGGATTGAGCGGGGACACTCCCGCTTTGAGCGGTGAAACGCGCAGTCCATCGTTATTTCAAGGAGCGCAAAAAGAGGCCGCCTGGGTTCCGGCGGCCTTAGCATGGCATCGGTAGAAAGTTATTTGACGTTGCCGTTGAGGCCTGCGGGAAAGAAGACTCCCGTGTGCGTGGTGGCCGTGGGTGAGGTTCCGGTGACGATTGCGAGGATCTGTTGAGGGGTTCTGCTGAAGCCGATGCTGTTGTTGTCCGCATCGATGATGGTGGTGGAGGCGTAGGTTGCGGTTGTGCCCTGCAGCGCGACCATCTGGCTGTTGTCGATGCCGATGTCGTCGGCTTTGATGCCGGTCTTTGTGGTTGTGGTGGCTCCGCCGGGGTTGGCAAGCATGGAACGGAAGGCCGCGATCTTCTGGGTGTAACCGGCGAGTACACCGGTCCCGGCGTCGAGGGCGTTGATTGCTGTGCGGACGAGGCCAGCGTGATAGGCCTCGACTGCGTGGATGCCTACGGCTGCGCCGAAGTTCGTTGTAGAGGTGAGAGAACCGGCTGCACCGTGATAGGCGGTGACACCGACGTCTTCGAAGATGAAGGCGCCGATGAGGAAGTTGGCATCGCTCGCGAAGGGATCGAATGCGGCGATACCAAGCGCACCGGAGGCGAGGGTGTTGAACGAGTCGACCAGATTGATGGCCGGTTGGGCGACAGCCGACATGCCGAGAGCAGTACGAAGGAAGGAGACGTGCTTGCCTTCTTCGATGGCGGTTTCTTTTGCGTATGCGGCGATGGTGGTGCTGGTGAACGGAACGGCAGAGAAGTTGGGTTTAACGGTGACGGTGCCCTGCGTGCCGGTGCCGGTGATGTCGATGGGCGTGGTCAGTTTGTCGATCGTGACTCCGTTTACTGCGAGGTTGTAGAAGTTCGCTTCAAGGTATTCGAGGTTGAGGGCGAAGTTGAGGTAGTCGGCATCGGTGAGGGTAGCGGCTTGTGCATTTGCAGCCCTGGTGATGCCTGCGAGCGCCAGACCTGCAAGCGCGGTGGTGCCGAGCGAGAGCATCTTGCGCCGGCTGTTGACGATGACTTCGTCTAACTGCTGTGTCTCTAAAGTTGCCATGATGTTGTGTCCTTAGGCTGCGGTTGTCTTGATGGTGCCGTTGAGGCCGCTGGGGAAGAAGCCGCCTTTTGCGACGCCTGCGCCGCCTGCAGCGCCGTAGACGATGTGGAGGACCTGGTCGGTGGTGCGCGAGAAGGCAATGGCGTTGGTGGTGTCTGCGGCGACGATGCTGCTGATGCTGAGCGTGGTCTCGTTGCCTCCGCCGAGCATGCCGCGAAGGGCGGAGACTTGATTAGCCGCGGTGAGGTAGGCTTGGGTGGCTCCGGGCTGGGCTGCGGCGCCAGCGATGAGAGTGCGAATCTCGGCGGCGTGGTAGGCCTCGACTGCCTGAATGCCGGCGGCTGCGGAGAGGATGGTCTTGCTGGTGAGGAGCGTGGCGGCTCCGGTGTAGGCCGTTACGCCGACGTCCTCGAAGATGAAGGCTCCAAGAAGGAAGGAGTTTTCATCGGCGAAGGGATTGAAGCTTGCGCCGTTGGCGATGCCGGCAGTGGTTGCGAGGGGAGCGAAGAAGGTGAGATCGATGTTTGGCCGAGCGACGGGAGTGGCGCCAGCAGACGTGAGGGCAGAACGGAGGAAACGAACGTGATTGAGCTCGTCCTGGGCGATCTCTACGGCGTACTGAGCGATGGCCTGGGTGGCGAAGTTTACTTTTTTGACTGAAGGGATCGTGGTTGTTCCAGCGCCGGTACCTGCATCGGTTGCGCTGAGGCCAGAGCCGGTCGCGGCGTAGAGATAGAACTCGGCTTCGAGGTACTCGAGGTTGAGGGCGAAGTTGAGTATGTCAGCGTCGGTGATAGTGGGCGTTGGGGTTGGGGTGGGTGTGGGTGTGGGTGTGGGGGTAGGGGTTGGGGTCGGGGTGGAGCTGCTGTTGTCGCATCCTGCTAGTAATGCGGCTGCTGATGCGCCTGCTGCACCGGTTAAAAAGGTGCGGCGAGTGAGCGCCTTGTCGATCAGGTCGTTGAGTTTCTTTTCCACTGAGCCTCCTTAGGGGAGGGTGCCGGCCGGGCCCTTCAATGGATTCACGCAGAGTAGAGTGTTTTGGATTTAGAGGATGAAGAATATTGTTTAGATGGATTGGACGGGGAGGAGCATGAGGTCCTCGGCGAGGCCAATCTCTTTTTGGACGAAGGGCTCGGCGTAGCGGACGCCGGCGAGAAGGCCGTAGTGACGAGCGGTGGCGAAGGTGCGCTCGCGGATGTCTTCTTCGGGGACGAAGAGGGCTCCGCCCTGGGGCTGGGTGGCGTACTGGGAGCGGTAGGCGAGGAGGGATTGAAGGCGCTGCTCGACGAAAGGGGTGATGTCGACGACGAAGGAGGGGCGGACGTCGGCGTAGAGCGAGGCGTAGAGGATTTTGTAGGGGCGGTGGGATGGATGGCCGCCGGGTATTTCGATTTTGGCGAGGCCGCTGACGAAGCAGGACTCGTAGCCGAGAGTGGCGGTGGTGTAGTGGTCGGGGTGGCGGCCTTGCCAGTAGGGAAGGATGACGACGCGGGGACGCAGGCGGCGAAGGACGGCCGCGATTTTGAGGCGGTTTTCTAGGGTGTTCTGGACGTTGCCGTCGGGGAGGTTGAGGGCTTCGCGGTGGGAGACGTTGAGGATTGCGGCGGCGGCGTTGGCTTCGGCTTCGCGGTCGGCGGCGGTGCCGCGAGTGCCGGACTCGCCCTGGGTGAGGTCGAGAATGCAGGTGCGCCAGCCACGGGCGTGCATGGCGAGGAGAGTGCCGCCGCAGGTTTGCTCGACGTCGTCGCGGTGGGCGGCGATGGCAAGAATGTCGACTGCTGAGGGGGTAGAAGGCATGGTTGCCTTATAGTTTAGCGATTAAAGAGTTGAGCATCTTCGCTACTTCGGTGGAGAGGCTTTCGGCTTCGATGAGATGTTGTGGATTGCCGTAACCTAACTCTCGGGCGATCCCCCATTGTCTCCAAGTTAAGTGCAGTGTTCCTTGCATACCTCTCCAACTTAAGTAACGGCGCGACAGCTATTTTTAACGGATGAGCGCCTATCAACCGCCGCATATCCGTACGCGAGATCTCTGGAGCCTCGTGGTGTCATGTCTGCTTTGTGCAGGCGCCTTCAACCTGCCCGTGACGGCACAGGAGAAGCCTGCCGCTTCCTCGCCCGACGTCGTCGTCTTCAAGAACGGCGACCGGCTCACCGGAACCGTTATGCGGGGCGTAGGCAACACCGTCATCTTCAAGAGCGATGCCGTCGGCGAAGTCACCGTCCCCATAGACAAGGTCAAGGAGCTTCGCTCCAACGGCAGCTTCGCCGTGCTCAAGAAGAACGAAAAGATTACCCGCATCTCCACGAAGACCGGGAACATCACCTTCAGCGACGACACCATAACCGTCGTCCACCCCGGTGGCGCGCCGGAGTCCGTCCCGGTCAAGGAGGTCGCCTTCGTGGTCGACAAGCCAACCTACGACAGGGAAGTAGCCGGCAACCCCGGCATCTGGTACGGATGGAAGGGCTCCATGGGCGGCGGCGCCACCATCGTCCAGTCGACCCAGACCGGCCGGACCTACACGGTTGACATCAACCTGGCCCGCTCCATTCCCACCGCGACTTATCTCCCGCCGCGCACCCGTACCATCTTCAACTTGACCGAGGTCTATGGGAAGCTGACCACGCCGGTCATCCCGCAGACCACCCCGCCCTCACCCGACGACGTCGCCAAAGTCAATATCTTCGACACAAACCTCGAGCGTAACAAATACTTCACGCCCCACATGTATACACTGGCCGGCCTCTCCTACGGCCACAACTACTCCGAGGGCCTGAACTTCCAGCAGATATATGGCGTCGGGCTCGGCAGGACTGTCGTCAGGGACTCCGTCCAACTGCTCGACCTCTCGGTCGACGTGCACTACGAAAGGCAGAACTTCCATCCGCCAACGCCCAATAACAACCTTATTGGCTCGACCTTCGTCGAGGTCTACAGGCGCACGCTGCCTCACAGGCTCCTCTTCACCCAGAGCGGCACCTATATCCAGGCCTGGAACGACCTCCACGCCTACTCGTTTGTCGGAGCCGCGGGCCTCATCATGCCTGTCTACAAGCGCTTCAGCCTAAGCCTCAACATCCGCAACGACCACCTCAACAACCCAGCCTTCGGCTACAAGAAGAACAGCTTCGAGTTCCTCACTGAAATCACCTATAGGCTGCCCTGAGCCAAAGCCATGACTGCCGCCGCCTCTCGCCTCAAATCATCGTGCATTTCCAGATGGGTGCAGGTCTTCTACACCCATCTCCCTGTTTTTAGTTTGCGGCGTTGGTGAGGGCGTCCATGTAGGCGACGTCGAGAGCGGTTCCCTGGACGGTAATTTGCTGGTTGTTGATCTCGGAGCCGTCGGCGGTGTTGAAGGCGTGGATCTGGCCACCGTAGGCGGTGTAGATCTTGTGCTGGTTCTGGATCCAGCAGAGGCCGGTGAGATCGCCGTAGTAGAAGGGGTTCTGATTGGCGTTGGGATAAGGAACGGTCGCGCTGCCGCCTGGAGTGACGTTCGGGAAGATCTGCGCGGTATTGGCGCCGAGATCGAAGCGGGTGAGGCAGTTGTAGTTCTGGCCATGGGCCTGACGCTCGCCGGTGGCACATGATTGCGAGCCGATCCAGAGAGTGTTGTCGTCGGCGAAGAGCATCTTGGTGTGGTTGCCGTCGGAGATGGAGATGGGAGCGCTGGGAACCATGGTGGAGAGGTTGAGCAGGGTGAGGCGGCCGGCGAAGAGGCCGTCGGGCTGGAGCTGTTGGCCTGCAAGGTAGAGGTTGGTTCCATCGGCCACGACTGCGGTGGCGCCGCCAGGAATGGCTACGCTGCTGGTGACGGCGGCGGGGTAGGGCGCGGTATTGAGGTCGACGGTGAGAGCACCCTGCTGGAGGACGGTGACGCCGGCGGTGTTGCCTCCGCACTCGGGGCCGCAGTTGAGGACGTAGACGGAGCTGCCGTCGAGAGAGAAGTAGGCGTTGACGGGACGGTCGAAGCTGGGGTTGGTGGTGCTGTCGGCGACGGGAACGACGCAGTAGACGGGAAGATTGTAGGGCTGGCAATCGACGGCGCCTGCTGGGGCGGCCTGGTTGGCGTTCAGCTTGAGAACGCGATAGAGCGTGTTGGAGTTGCGAACCATCGCGAGGACGACGGTGTCACCCTGATTGACGAAGATCTTGTAGACATTGGGGAGATTGAGTGGGTAAGACTTGCCGGCGAGATTGTCGATGACTCCGATCTGACCGGTGGACTCCAGGGCAGCGTAGATGTGATTGAAGCTGATAGGAATGGCGAGGGATGTGGATTTGTTGGGTGAGAAGCCGCCGGAGATGGGGGTGCTGGCCTCGGTGGAATAGTTAACGTTGGAGATGCTGCCGTCGGAGTCGGAGTAGACGAAGCCGCGGACCTGCTCCGGGAAGTTGAGTATGGTGCTGGGGAAACCGGAGGAGAAGCCGGAGATATGGAAGGAGCTGTTGGCGTCGAAGATGCTGCTGCGGATGTCGCGCTTGCCGTCGAGGATTTCGAGGCTGCCGCTGCTGCCATTAACGCTGACGCCGACGAGGACGCGGCTATCGATTTTGCTGGGCGGAATGGGGCGATTGGCGTAGGTGTACGCGGGGAACTTGTAATAACGCTGACCGCAGGAAGAGAGGCCGAGAGAGACAAGAGCTATGATGACGCCGCAAAGGGTCTGGGCAGAAAAAAACCTGGAAACAAGACTTCGATTCTTCAACGTGAAAAACTCCAAACCTGAGTGCTGCGGCGGATTTACAAGGCCACTGCTATGCCTCTGAGTATAACAAACGGCGCACTGGACGCGATTGGTCTGAGGGTTTGACGTTTCAACAGGGAGATAGGTTTGGAGCGGGTCGGGGTGGTGGCTTAGGATGAGGGGTACTACCGGAGAAAATAATGTCAGACGCGGTATTGAGCACGAGTACAGATTCTGCTGGGGTAGCCAGGCTATTTACTGGTGCACCGGTGCTGTGCGACGGAGCGATGGGAACGATGCTCTATGCGCGCGGCGTGTTTATCAACCGCTGTTATGACGAGCTGAACCTGTCGCAGCCGGAGATGGTGCGCGAGGTTCATGCGGAGTATCTGCAGGCCGGCGCCGAGGTTGTTGAAACCAATACGTTTGGGGCGAACCGGTATCGGCTGGAGCATCACGGGTTTGGAGATAAGGTACGCGAAATTAATGTTGCCGGGGTAAAGCTGGCGCGAGAGTGCGTGGAGCGGATTCGCGAAAAGCAGGCGAGTGAAGCCTTTGTTGCCGGGTCGATTGGGCCGCTGGGCGTACGGCTGGAGCCGCTGGGCAAGGTGGGGCTGGATGAGGCCCGGGATGCGTTTGCAGAACAGATCAGCGCGATGATTGAAGGTGGGCCGGGGGTGGGGGTGGATCTGCTGGTGATTGAGACGCTAACGTCGCTGGTTGAGGCAGAGCAGGCGATTCTGGCAGCGCGGAGCGTGGCTCCGGACGTGCCGGTGATTGTGATGATGACGGTGGACGAGGAGGGGAACTGCCTCGATGGGGCTTCTGCTGAGACCGCTGCGAAGAAACTGACGGAGTGGGGCGCCGACGCGATTGGATGTAACTGTAGCGCGGGGCCGGCAACGGTATTGAGCGTGATTGAGCGGATGCGGCCGTTGACGTCTCTGCCGCTGGCGGCGATGCCGAATGCAGGGATTCCGCGGGCGGTGGAGGGACGAACGATTTATCTGACGTCGCCGGAGTATATGGCGAGCTTTACGCGGAAGCTGGTGAAGGCGGGTGCGAGCATTGTGGGTGGATGTTGCGGGACGACTCCGAGCTACACGCGAGCGATGAGGAGTGCGCTGCGGGCGATGGATGCGATGGAGGCTGGCGCGCAGGTGATGGAGAAGGTCAGCGCGGATAAAGATGGCTCGGTTGAGGTGAAGAACAAGGTGGCGCCTCCGCCGCTGGCGCAGCGGTCGAAGTTGGGCGCGATGATTGCCGCGGGTGAGTTTGTGCGGATGGTCGAGATTGTTTCGCCGAAGGGGATCGACTGCAGCAAGGAATTGGATGGAGCGGCATATCTGCACAAGCTGGGCGTGGATGTGATCAATGTGCCGGATTCGCCGCGGGCGAGTGCGAGGATGAGCGCGCAGAGTCTGTGCGTACAGATTCAGCAGCACGTCGGCATCGAGACGGTTCTGCATTACACGTGCCGTGACAGAAATGTGCTGAGTATCCAGAGCGATCTGTTGGGGGCATCTTCGATTGGGCTGAAGAATGTTCTTTGTTTGACGGGCGATCCGCCGAAGCTGGGGAACTATCCGGATGCGACGGCCGTGTTCGATGTAGATGCGATCGGATTGGTGAATATTGTCCGGAATCTGAATTGCGGGCTGGATATTGGAAAGAATTCGATTGGGGGTTCGACGGGATTTACGATCTCGGTCGCGGCGAATCCGGGTGTGCCTGATATCGATCAGGAGGTTCGGCGGTTTGCGTACAAGGTGGAGGCAGGAGCTGAGTTTGCGATTACGCAGCCAGTGTTCGATCTGCGTGTGCTGGAGGAATTTTTGCGGCGGATCGAACAGTTCCGGATTCCGGTGATTGCGGGAATCTGGCCGCTGACGAGCTTACGGAACGCGGAGTTTATGAAGAACGATCTGCGGGTGAGTATGCCGGAGTCGATTATGTCGCGGATGGCTGCGATGAGTTCGCCTGAGGCGGCAAAGGCAGAGGGCGTGAAGATTGCGCGGGAGATGCTCGACGAGGCAAGGCCGATGGTGCAGGGAGTACAGGTGAGTGCGCCGTTTGGGAAGTATGCGGCTGCGGCGCAGGTGCTGGGGCTGGTTTAGGTTGATGGGCTTCAGATTCAGGAGAAAGAATGGCTAGTTTTGAAGAGCAGTTGACAGCGCTGGAAGGCGTGGTCGAGCGGTTGGAGCGTGGGGAGTTGACGCTGGATGAGTCGGTGCGGCTGTTTGAGGAAGGCGTGAAGCTGTCGGAGGCTTGCAAGAAAGAGCTTGAGACTGCGGAAGGACGGATTCAGGTGCTGGTGGAGCGGGGAAGAGGGCTGATCGCGGCAGACCTGGAAGTTGAGGATGATGTTGAAGAGGATGAAGACGAAGAGTAAATGTCCGCGTGGATCCTTATGAAGAGTAATGGAGAATTTCGTCAGGCCGATTGGAGATAAAGCTGTCCTTCGCTCCGCTCATAGGCTCTGAGGTTGCGAAGGACAGATTGCTTAGCCGAATTGCATGATAGGCTTCCACCAGCTCGCGGTCGCCGGGCTTGATGCAGTAGACGCCGCCGCCCATGCCGATCTCCAGATACTTGGATGAACGCGCCGTCGTCCGTCCGCTCCAGCCGGGTGAGCGGCACAAAGGCCTTGGGCTCGACCGTTGCCGGCAGCGTATCGGGATGGATGGTGTCGGCGAAGCTGGTGGTGAGCGCCGGAGGATTTAACGCGCTCTGTGAAGATGGACCCAGAGTCGTGTTGCTGTTGGCGTTCTGCACGAGGCAGACCTGTTTGGCGAAGCCGGTTTTGTTCTCACATTGCGGGAAGGCCGCCTGCGTTAGCAGAGCTGACTGCACTACAAACCACACGGTGATAGGGCGCTTGATGCTCATGATTTTTCCTCTCTCCGCACGGTCGTCTCGGGAGCGGCGAAGGGTTCGCGCCGCTTTGTATTTCCTCGGGAAATCGGGGTGACCGTGCTCATGAACGAAGAATGGAGGAGGCCAGCAGCCGCTGAAAGATAAACGACGTTAAGCCGGGGGAGGGACTTAAGGGATAATCACTGGATCACCGTCGCCCCGTTATGCCGCAAGCAGAGGACGCCATTCCGGCCAGGCACGAAGTCAAGCGGCAGCTGCAGCGCATGCTTGCCCATCCGCTTTTCGCGGCGCGCCTCAACAGGCGAAGCTGTTTGAATATCTCGTCATCAACGCCCTGGACGGAAAAGAACTCACGGAGAAAGACATCCGCTGGGTCTTCTTTCCAACGCCGCCCTACACGCCGGAATCAAGCAACGTGCGCACGAACATGAATTTCATACGCGGCGAGCTGGTGCGCGGATATTACGAGGTGCAGCCTGATGATCCGGTCATCATCGTCCTGCCCGATCCGCAGAGGCACAAGACGGCGGGCGGCAGGGCCATCCGACTCCCGCCCGGCAAAGCCTACAAGCCGAGCTTCGCCTATAACCCCCGTCACGACTTCGCCCGGAAATACCAGCTGGGGCTATATCACCTGCGTATCAGGACACCGTATGAACTGGCCGATGCGATTAAAGAATTTCAGGATCTGATCGCGCAAGAGCCGATGCATGCCCTGGCGCATGTCGGAGTGGCCGAGGCCCTGTATTTGTTGGCCGCATTGGGCCGCGATACAAAAGAAGCACTGGCCGTGGCGTACCCCTACGCTACAGAGGCCGCTGCCTTGCTTCTTGATGACTTGCATGCTCAGGCGGTCCTTGGAGTGGCCTACTTTCTTTACCGCGATGTGCCGCGCGCGACCGCCGCATTTGAAAAAGCCATCGCCTGCGATAAAGCTCAAACCTTGGGTTACGGCTGGTATCACGCCTTTCTGCTGGCGACCGGCAACGTCACGCGCGCCCTGCAGCTGGTCCAGTCGCAGGCCGATGCTCAGCCGGATGACGCCTATGGCAAAGCCATCTATGGCGTGTTCCTGTATCTCGCTCGCTGGTTCGATGACGCCACAGATGCTGTACGTGACGCGCTCACGCTTGATCACAATTGCTGGATTGCGTATCTGGTGCAGCTGAGCAGCACCGACGCCTCCACGGCACATGCGCAGAATCAACCGCATGCAGCATGCTCTGCATCTTGCCCCGGACGATTGGTTTTTTCCCGGACTGACGGTGCTCTGCTCCACAAAAGCGGACGGCGCAACACACACGAGTCGCTTTCACACGCACGGGAAAGGGCAGCGCAGATCATTGAGGAAGAGTCACCGCCGCTATGGTCGCAAGCGGCCATTCTTGCTGTCGCCGCGAATGACACCGACGCGGCAGTTGCAGCGCTGCAGAAAGCCAGGGCCGCATTCGATCCGTTGATACTGTTCCTGCATTGCGTGCCGCTTTTCGATACGATCCGCCATCATGATGAATTTGAGAAGCTGAAGGCGCGCCGCCTTGAATATTCGGACTGAGCGCCTGCCCGTTTAACCTCGCTTATCTTTCAGCGCCGCCCCTGCCCGCCCATAGTTGCGGCAGGAGGTAAAGCCCATGCCGTTACCCGACACCGCATCCCCCACTCCGGCCGCAGCGCCGGAATGCTTCGTATCCGCCGACGAAGCCGCCCGCTTCTTATCCATCAAGCGCCGTTACCTGCTTGCAATGGCGCGCAGAGGCATCGCCGGAGCCTATGCGTTGGGCACCGGCGACTTTCGCAAGACGTGGGTATTCCGCCTCTCCGAACTGGCCGATGCCATTGCCGGAAAGCGCGCGCAATGACCCTGATCCCAAAATTCGCAAATCGCGGTACGATCCGATCAGGCAGTCCCCGCTGAAAGGCTTTTATGGCATATCAGCGAGGATCATTGAAACAAGTGCCGCGCAAGGAAGAAGACACCTGGGTGCTGCGCTTCAGGGTCAGCAGTGCGGATGGCAAGCGGGTGGAGAACACCCTGCCCGTCGGACTCGTGCGGGATTTCCCCAACGAAGCATCCGCATGGCGCGAGGTGGACAGGCTCGGCTTGGCTATACGCGTCAACTGCGACGCCCCCTGCTCCCGGCCGCACCCGGTTCAACACACTTGCAGAGCATTATCTGAAAGCCGACTTCGGAGAAGACGCAGTACGGCCGAAGGCGGAGAAAACCGTCAGCAACGTCGAACATATCGTTCGCCACTATCTCATCGGCCGATTTGCGATGCGCTAGCGGACGATATCAAACCCCTCGACATCCAGCGCTGGGTGAAATGGCTGCACGCGGACCAAGGGCTTGTGTGGACAACCGTCTCCAAGATACGGGGCGTCATGCTGCGCATCTATAAAGTCGGACTCCTGCACGAGCTTTGCACCCGCAACCCGGCACAGCCTGTCGAGACACGCAGCAAAACCTCCTACCGGGCAATCGTTCTGACCCCACAACAGACGCTTGCCATCATTAGAGCGCTTCCGAACGTCCTTCACCGCATTCTGGTGCTCACCTGTGCCGCAACCGCGCTTCGCTCTTCAGAGCTGCTCGCGCTGCGCTGGGCGGACATCGAATGGACTGAGGCAAGGATTCGCATTTCAAAACGCTGGGCGCAGGGCAAGGACGGCAGGACCAAGACGGAAAGCTCGGACGGATACGTGCCGCTGCATTCCGCTTTGGCCCGCCATCTCATCGACTGGCGCTCCCAGACGCCCTATGCCAAGGAGACGGACTTCGTTTTTCCGTCGCTGCGGGCAAACGGCAAGGTTCCACTCTCCCCCGCGATCTTTGTGGCCGACCATCTGAGAACGGCGGCCATCGGTATCGGGATACCCATCGAAAAAGGCCAGCGGTTTGGCCTTCATAACCTCCGCCATTCGCTCAGCAACTGGCTCATCAACAAGGCGAAGACGGAGCCCAAAACAGTGCAGGGCATCCTCCGGCACAGCAGAATCCAGACGACGATGGATTTGTACACGCAGGAGGACCGCGACGAAACACGGGCGACGCAAGGGCAGTTTCTTGAAGCCCTCGCAATGCCCCTTTTGCAGTGGTTGTGGGCTGGGTTGTGGGTTGGCTTTATCGCTCAGAAGGTCTGTAAGTAGCTGATTATATGGTGAGCACAGCAGGATTCGAACCTACGACTTCCACCGTGTGAATCGACTAACTTGATGTAGATACAGGGACTTAGCCGCCATATAAGACCCTATAAGCCGCCCAAGGCGGGTATTTTGTGCCCTTTCTGTGCCCTCAAGGTCGGGTTTTGTGCCCTTGAGCTTAGAACTCATTTGCGATGGCTTTTCTCTGATCACCATCACCTCGCGTGTGGAAACGGTCGGCAGCCATCACTTCCGCTATGCCGACTTCACAGGACTAATCTTGACAGCTGTCACAGGCAACGAGAGGTCACACGGAACGCCAAACCGAAGCCTCGAAGAGTTGAACAGAAGGCGCGATGTTAATCACCATATCTCGCCGAGGCAAAGAACTCATCGAGACGGGTGCGGGCAATCATCTGCCGAAACGTGCCGTGCTGCCTAGGATCTCCGGCATCGTGCATGGTATCGGTAATAAAGACGCTGAACTCCTGCTCTTTCCAGACATGGGGCAGCGCCTCCTCCGAATAGCTGTGCAACGCGGTCCTGTCACCGTCGCGCACCGCGCTTATCAACGCCTTGGAAAGAACGTCCACGTCATGAAGAGCAAGGTTCATTCCCTTCGCGCCCGTAGGCGGTACCATGTGCGCAGCATCGCCAGCCAGGAACAGGGTTGCGATACTGCATCGGCGTATACACCACGGAACGTAATGGAATGACATCCTTGGTCTGAGGAGGATCGGGGTTCCGGTTGGGTAATGTCGTATATTGAATGTTGTCGTAGGGAAGAAGGGAACATAGCTATATAGTCACGACTCCATTACGAAGTGGTGCATTTCAGTCGGCGAGCAAAAGTACCAAGCACATCGGATGTACGCTTTCCAGCGCACGTTTCTCGGCTTCTCGCAGAACCCGCCGAACCGTGTTTCGGCTGCGGCCCGGCTGCCGGGCGATCTCCTTGATGGAATGACCCTTCTCTGTGCAGGGTTCTAGTATCCATCCATTCCTCCAGTCTGAACACCCGGCCTCCCTGTACCGTCAGAGCGTTCATGGTATCCGGCCAGGGCAGCTGCGGCATTTGGGCGAGACTCCGGTCCTCGCTACGCTCGGAACCACGCCCCGACCCAAATCCCAGTGGAGTGGTCAATTCTCCATGATCGGGTCAGTTTTACGTGATTGGTTACAGAAGCGCCGAGTTGTAGAAGAGACCCTGGCTCTGCGCTATGGGATCAGCGAACAAAGTCTTTCAATGGAAGCGGCGCGATCGGGGAGGCCAGGTTGTGAAACTGCGGCGAGACGAAGTTATTGCCTGTCAGCATTCTAAAGAGATGAGTCCTTTCAAGTGCAGGGTCGTTGGCTCAACGGTGGATTCACGGTCGAGTAGCCACGAGGTAAGCTTCGGGTTGAAGGGAGCGCTGATCCTATCTGGATTGCGCATTCCTGCTACCTCAACTTCTAACGATCAGGCGGCCACATTGGCTGGACTATCCAAATTACCGAGCCATAGCACGAATTTGAGCACATTGGGACCTTCTTCCAGTGTGTATCTGATCGGGCGGAATGAAGGGCCGCTTTTTTTCGTAACGGAACCGCCGGCTTTTTGTAACGTCTAACGAACGGAGAATTATTGACCGGCTGCCGCGGCGCTCATAACAAAAGAGCACATACCATTCGCACGGCGCTGGGCATCAACTCGCTGCCCGATGGTGCGCGGTGCTACCAAGCAGCGATCCATATCATGACCACCACGGATATGACGTCTGATGCGATCCATGCGCTGGGGCTGAAGGAGATTGCGCGGATCGAGGAAGAGATGACGACGATCGCAAAGAAGCAGGGATTCGCCGATCTGGTGAGCTTTCGTGCGTCGTTGAAGACCAATCCAAAGTACCGGGCGACCTCGTCCGACCAGATTCTCGACGACTTTCGCAAGTATATCGCCCAGATGGCAACGAAGCTGCCGGAGCTGTTCACGGTTATCCCGGGTAAACCGGTATCTGTCGAGGCGATTCCGGCGTTCCAGCCTGCGATGTCGACCTATGCTGTCGCGGGAACTCCGGACGGCTCGCGGCCAGGCCGAGTATTGGTGCAGACATCGGATCCTACTCACCGGATGCTGATCAACGACGAGGCCATTGCTTACCATGAGGGAATCCCGGGGCATATCTTCCAGGGCTCCGTGGCGAGCGCCCAAACCGGCTTGCCGAAGTTTCGCGTTATCTATAGCAACTCCGCCTATGGTGAAGGATGGGGGCTGTATGCGGAGCAGCTGGGCAAGGAAGTTGGCTTCTACCAGGACCCGGTGAGCGACTATGGCCGGCTTTCAAGCGAGCTGTTCCGAGCGGTGCGGCTGGTGGTCGATACCGGGCTGCACTCGAAGGACTGGACGCGTGATCAGGCGGTAGCGTTCTTCCGCAAAGAGGATTGCGTCGATGAGCCAGTGATCCAAGCTGAGGTGGATCGCTACATCGCCAGTCCGGCCCAGGCGTTGAGCTATAAGTTGGGACAACTGAAGTTCCGCGAGCTGCGGGCGCGGGCGCAGGCGGAGCTGGGGCCGAAGTTCGATGTCCGCACGTTCCACGACGAAATGCTAAACGGAGGCAGGCTGCCGCCGGAGATGCTGGACGCGCGGACGAATAGCTGGATCGCGGCGCAGAAGAGCGCGAAAACGACGGCGGTGGTCTCGCCCTGAAGGCTGCGATTCCTCATCATGGTGTCACCGAGTGGCAAATTACCGAAATCCCGACTTTGCAGGAAGGGCCCGGTTTCCATGTACCGTGGATTTAGTGACATCATTGTGCGAGCCAACAGCCACAGGTAAGATACAGTTCAGTTCATCAACAAATTGTGATGTCGCAGCCGCCTGATTCGGAAAATCGGATCAGACCAGCTGCTTCCCGCTGACTTAACGCAGCAGTGCCCTTGTGCCTACATCGAGCCAAGGGTCGATCTCCCGGGGAGGAATGTACCGTTTGCCGCGATACCACGTCGTACTTGTCACGTTGATCAGCTTTCTGCTCACAGCCTGCAGTGGGAACAACTCAAGTCCAGCCCCGG
Source organism: Edaphobacter sp. (assembly GCA_035317185.1). Taxonomy (GTDB): domain Bacteria; phylum Acidobacteriota; class Terriglobia; order Terriglobales; family Acidobacteriaceae; genus Edaphobacter. The sequence continues at coordinate 105,457 of DATHHN010000019.1, read as the reverse complement.
CTGCTCCTGTTTTTACCAGCACGCCAGTTACGCAGGCGGTCGAGGGGTCGCCTTACATCTACCAGCTCGCGGCAAGCGGCACTGCGGTTACGTTCTCCTTGACCAACGCACCAATCAGCGCAACGCTCAGCGGAAATACGATCTCGTGGACACCCACGGCGGAACAATCCCGTGTCCCGGACAGCTTCACCGTGACTGCGACCGCGTCAGGCGGCCCATCGGCGACACAGTCCTGGACAGTGACGCCATCCGGTACTATCCGCATCAGCCACATCGATACGTTGTGGAATGAGAGCGGCTCAACGAGCAGACCCTTCGACTGGAGTCCCAGTAGCTCTTATGTTGCAGCGCTCGTGCCGCAGCCGGATGGCTCCTTCAAGTCACTGTCGGGAACGGTCGGCGCGAATGGGGGCTTCGAGATTCCCGGCGTCCCCGCCGGGTACTACTGGTTGAAGCTTGGACAGCGTGACACGTACTGGACGAGCAGCAGCACCTTCGATGTTGGCAGTGACTTGTTTGTCTCGACCTCCAACGTTGCTTTAGCAAATAATTCGACGACATCCTTCAATTTCAGTTTCACGTCTTTGGATCCGACGACTGCAGGGGGTCTGTTGCAAATAGATGCTCTCGGACCGGGCTTGCCGCCCTATGCGACTTCGACGACTGCAGGTTCCACCACATTCTTCGGAGGATTGACGATTAACGGCAACCTTGATTATTCCGGTATAAAAAATGTGTTCGTGAAGCAATATGAACCGACGGCGCTTGGATCTGTGAATGGATATGTTCTGGGCCCTGAGCTCACGCTCTCGAATCTGTCGTTGACGACGGGTGGACAGAATACACTCAGCGGAGCACTGAATCCCAAGGTTCCGGCATCGATCAACCTCAGCGTCCAAGGTTCCGCGTGGGCGCCCCTGTTCGATCACATTGCGCCAACCGCGCCCACCACAACAGGAGGCAGCTTCTACCTTTCCGTACAGCCCTTTATAGCTTCCGAAGGCCCAAACGTATTGCTCTCAACCCCGTCAACGCCCATCGATCTTATCCGGTCCAGCGGAAGCTTCTCGGCCTTCCTTACGTCCTCCTCCTGCCCGACGAATGTAACTCTCTCCACGTTTGCGCCTTTACCCACGAATCCGATTTTGACAACGAGTCCGACTTTGACAACACCCACGAATCCGCCGTTGACAACCGATGTGGAAGCCGGAACCGTGCAATACAGCGATCCGTTTCCTTCCACCTGGAGACGCACCTTCCGTGTTTGTCAGAGTGCTTCCGTGACTCTTCCATTGCCCACAGGCGAAATCCAGGGCTTCACTTTGACCAACACCCAGACGACCTCGCTGCCCACCGCGGCCGTTATGCCGCTGCTCTCAGGAGTGCAGAATCCGAAGATCAACGGTGCCGATCTCTTCACCGCAACCACAATCAGCAACACATCTGTGACGCTCAGTTGGGACCCGCCGGCGATCGGCGCACCATACGGTTATGAGGTGTCCATCCTGAGCCAGACGACAGGATTGCCAAACGGTGGAAGCATTTATTTAGTCTCAACAACGTTGAGCACGGCAAAGACCGCGATGACAATACCGCCCGGTTTTCTGGCATCAGGGAAGACTTACCTGTTTATGATTAGCTCCCTGGTCGATGGAAAGGCCAGCATGGAAACAAGCCCCCACCGATCCTTGCTTCCCACCGCGAGTGCCGAACTTATATCGGCCCCGATAACTACGGTCACAAACTAGAAGAGATACCGAGCTATTGGATTCTCGAGCGGAGCTGTTAGACGCCGAACTGTAACAGGAGACCAGATTCTAGCACTAAAGGCTGACCTGTCTGCTTTGTGGCCCTTCTCTGTGAGGAAATGCGTTAATGTGCCGGGTCAAGCTCGTACTGCGGCTCACCGATGAATTTACCGATAGCCACGACGAGGCGGTCATAGACGTTACGGCTTCGTCTATCATCAATTCCCAGAGCCTTCTCAAATACGAACCAGCAGCATCGACGTCACGCGCCAGGAGTCTTGTCTATGGGTCGGGTCCTCGTCATCGGAAGCGACAACCCTGTCACTCACACCATCGTAGATCTGCTCTCTACTGCGGGTGTCCCCGTCGAATTCGCGGCCGGACCCGTGGTCGCTCTGCAATGCATGCGTGCACGGTCCTTCGCCATCACCATCACAAATCCAGGCACCTCCATCGACGAAGACCTAGCCCTGTTCAACGAGATGCGCCTGATCCGGCCCGGCATCAAGTGCGTCGTGCTCGCCCCGCACAGCACCCCCCAGGAGATCATCGCCGCGCTCCGCGCCCGCGTCTTCGCCTGCTTCACCGCGCCCTTCGACGCTCAAGCCATCGCCGCCATCGCACGCGAGGCAGCCTCAGGCGGCCTCGCGGACGATGACATCCACCTCATCTCCGCCCGCCCGGGCTGGGTCACCGTCCGTGCCAACTGCCGCCTCCTCACCGCCGAGCGTCTCATGTCCTTCGCCCGGGAGCTCAGCTCCCAAATGCAGGACGACATGCGCGATGCGATTCTGGTCAGCTTCCGCGAGATCGTTCTCAACGCCATGGAGCACGGCGCCGCCTTCAATCCCGAGCAGATGATCGAGGTCACCGCCGTCCGAACCCGGAGATCGTACGTCTTCTACGTCCGCGACCCGGGCTCCGGCTTCAGCCAGGAACCGGCAGGCACCGATCGCATCGTCGATCCCGCCGACGGTCTCATCGCTAATCTCGCCGCCAACGACCTCATTTCCGATCTCACCGACGACCTTAGCAATCCCACCAACAACATCATCGCCCACATCCGCAGACGCGAAGAGGAGGGCTTACCACCCGGCGGCTTCGGTCTCCTCCTCGCCAGAGGCGCCGTCGACGAGCTCCTCTATAACGAGATCGGCAACGAAGTCCTGCTCATCAAGTACATCGACCGCGCCCCGCCCATTCAAAGCGATCCACTCGTACATTAGTTTGCTGCGCAGCCGCGCCGACGAAGACCTCAATCGTTGATGGCGAGTACTTCATTTCCAAATCACAAACAACGCACGATGAGGATTGTTTGATCGTCTAACTGGCGTCCAAACCCACGCGCCGCCGCAAGAATCCTTGCCGCCAGCTCCGGTAAAGGGTCATTGGCGTTCGCCGCGATCACCTGCTTCAGTCGTTCCACGCCAAATTCTTCCTGGGGTTTGTTGCACACTTCGAGAATCCCGTCCGTTGCAACGACGAGCAGATCGCCCGACGCAACTTCCAGGCTGTGTCCGTCAAAGCTCGAAACCGGCAGCAGTCCAAGAGGGAACTGGCCCTCCTCCGTGTGCGACAAGGTCCGCTCGCTCGCGTGCCAATGCAGAATCGGTGGGCTTGCCGCCAGCGCGTAGAACACGCTGCCGTCCGCTCCTAGCCGGAAGCCGGTAAACGTCGCATACATGTGCGGTTCCTTCACCTCCGGAAGCACCCTGTTCAGCCGATCGAGTAATACCGGTAGAGTCCGATGCGGCTCACGTCCTTCCGCATCCATCAGGGCCGTGCGAGTCGCTGTCTTCAGCATCCCCATCAGAATGCCGGCGGGGAGCCCATGTCCAGCGATGTCCGCAGCATAGGCAATAGCATCACCGCTCGGCAGGTAAATCGCATCCACCAGATCGCCGCCCACCTTTTCACTGGGGCGCGAAATGCCGTAGATCTCAAAGCGTGACGTTCGCAATTCCACCGGCGGCACCAGCGTCTTTTGAATCCCGTGTGCCAGCTCCATTTCGTTGCGCATGCGGAACGACTCTGTGCCCTCGCGCCGGATATACACAACGAAAAAAAGGTAGGAGAGAATGATCGCCGACATCATCGCAGTTGCGGCGAAATGGGTTCCCTTCTTCCGAAGGCACTGGCTTCAGATGGAAGCTGCGCATCATCCAGTTTGCGAGGCTGGTGTTGATCCTAGTAGTAAAGAACTGCAGCACAAACAGGCCGACTAGAAACGGCATCGACAGCCGCGACAGCACTATGAGCCACAACGAAGCGTTCAGCCCGACGCAAAACGCGATGGCAAGCACGACGACATAAGGCAACATTCCCCGTACATTAGATCGACGTAGAAGCCGATCACTGAAAATAAGAGGAAATTCGCCGCTATCAACACCCATAGGCGCTTCATCGGCACCGACCGAAAGTGTATCCATCGGGTCAAGGTTCGCCGGTACCACTCCGAGGTTCGCCAGTACCACTCCTTTGCCATTGGCACGAACCATATCAGATTAGATGGAGGGGGTTAACGCGATTCCCTGAAAACGGGGTTATGGGAAACTTTGGCGCTTACAGAACCTGTAGTTGCCGATAACGTGACTTTGGAGGCACCATTCCGACCGACTGAGGGAGGTGTACTGCATTCTGCACATTCACGGGCGGAGTCATAGACGACCCGCATGCGTGAAGGTACGTTTTGTAAACGTCACTTAGGATCATGCAGTTGCTAGTAGTCGGTGAGCAAAGCCCTCGCAAGTTCCGCAACCCTCGGATCTGAGTCAAGTACCGCGCTTCGAAAAATGGGTAAGGCTAGGTCATCTGGAACACTTCGCAGAGAAGAGAGGGACGACATCCTAACCGCGACACATCTGTTAGCCTCCAAGCCCCGCTTCAGTGGAGGTACTATATCAGTCCCCCCAATCTCTCCTAATAACCTCACAGCGAGTAGCTTTCGGAATGGCGTTTGAGAGTTCAGGGCTTTGTTCAGCGGTGCTATAGCGTCATGCCCAATCTCGCGAATCTGCTCAATATCCGCAAACGATGGAGGCACCCATGTACTCGTCTTCACATCCTCCCGTCCTTCAGCGTGTCCTTCCCCGAGTCTGAGGATGCCATCTGTAGGCAGACGCACCCCGACAGTGCCACGAGTCTTGAACCACGTATAAAGCTGCCGCGGCCAATCAATTTACCGCCCCCTTACCCATAGTTTTGTCGTCCGCCGCTCTTGCGAGGAAGGCAATCGCTGGAATGGTTAGAATCACGATACGCTCGCCGTCAACGTGTGTGGCCCAGACGCTTGTTTTCGACGATCGCAGTGTGGCTGACTCTCTGATCCTTGCTGAAGACGCGGTAGGGAAGCAGAAGACCCCTGGAACGTACCTCCAACCTGCCATCTGGAAAGTCGTAGACATCGACGTACTTGCCACCCAGATTGTCGTTTTTCCTTTACTTGTAGAAATTGGGGATATGGGGCGTACGTTTATTCCTTAACCTATATAAATTCCCTTACCAGTAGAACGGGACGCATCGAGTCAAAAGCTTGGATCTACGTGGCAATCGCAATACAAGTCCTCGTTAGGCCCGGCAGTTTAGACGCGAAAAGAATCCGCAATCGTTCTACAAGTTAAGGCATTTTTCTACAGGCTACGGAACATTTCTACAGGTTTAGAAATTGCGTAAGTATTTTGTCATCAATGAATTCTTTCTACAGGTAAAGGAAAAACGACAATTGCGACTCGTTCCCCAACTTGGAAACGCATCGCTCCGTCCCCAACCGCGTCGATCGTGCCACTTGCGTCGGACAATGGGATGCGATTGTCGATCCCTACGTCGCCGAACCGCGAGATCATGAAAACGTCACGGTAGTTGAGGCTCGCGGCCGCTACGCGCACCCTGACCTGTCCAGGTCCCGGCTCCGGAAGTTCGGCTTCGGCCATAACAAGCTTACGTTCGGCCGTGCTGAATTTGTAGTAACGCATTGTCTCACTGCTTCCTTATGCTGCTAGATGGCGACGTCGTTAGACAACCGTTTTCATCTCACTCCTCCGCTTCAGAAGGCGAACGGCAGGTTATGGCGAACTTGCAGCGACTCGATGAGCCACTGTCCGTCCACGCGAACCAGGTTCTGCGTGTAGTAGCCGGACTCGATCGGCGTGATCGTGCCCATCGCACCCGCCGCGCCCGCCGGCCAGCCGCTCGCCGGCTTCGCGTCACCGAGGATGGTGAAGACCATGAACTGGGCGTCGACCGTCGCGTGGTCTCCCTCGATGTTGATCAGCAGGCCGTCGGTGGCGTTGTGGCTCCACCCTCGCGGAGGGTGCGGCTTCATCATATGCGTCGTCGCCTGGGCGATTGCCTCGCGCCCGGCGAGTTCCCCGATCAGCTCCGGCTTCCCGTCGGGATTGTTGTTGTAGAAGATCGTCACGCGCGCCTCGGGCGTGAAAAGCGCCCCCATGGCGGCGCCGTCGCGCCGATCGTGAGCCCGGACATAGTGGGCGAGAACCTGTTGCACAGCCAGTTCATCAGACATCGGAGTCTCCATTCGTTAATCGTTAGTGGTCAATAATTGACCAAACTGTATCTATAATTGAAGCATATAAACTAGCATTCTGCAAGTATCATAGGTACAGATAATTTTGACGGAAGAGGGAGGAGGCCTCACCTTTGATCGACGTTCGATTTCCTACAGCGCTTCAGATCATGCTCAGCCTGGCGTTGGCGGACCGGAACAGCGTTTCCCAGCTCTCCTCCGCCGAGTTGGCGAAGAGCCTCGGGGCGAATCCCAGCTTCGTCCGGAAGCTCCTAGTGCCGCTCGTCCAGAGCAAACTCCTACGGTCCCAGATGGGCAAGACCGGCGGCGTGCGTCTCGCACGACCAGCAGCAGAGATCACTCTGCGGGACATCTACGGCGCGGTCGTAGCCGATACCAAAATCTGGGCGCCTCGAACCGGAATTCCGCATCGCTGCCTGGTGAGTTCCAACGTACAAGGCTACTTTGAAGAGTTGATTGACGACGCGCAGGAGGCGATCCTCTCCATGCTCGGGCAACGCACTCTGCTACAGGCCCTCACTGAATTGGAGATTCGCGAGAGTGCGAAGAGGACCACCAGCAAAGTTCGGCTATCGAAGAGGTAGGACACACTGCAAGATGCAGTGGCGCAGCAATAGGAGGAACGATGTCACAGGTTTGGCTCATCACAGGTAGTTCGCGTGGACTTGGAAGGGCATTTGCGGATGCGGCGCTCTCATCAGGTTTCCAGGTAGCCGCGACTGCTCGCAACACCGAAGATTTGGAGGAGTTGAAGGATAAATATGGCGATCTCGTGCTGCCGCTCTCTCTTGATGTCACCAGCGAAACGCAGGCAAGTGAGGCCGTGAAGGCTACAATTCGGACTTTCGGAAAACTCGATGTTCTGGTCAATAACGCTGGTTACGGAAATGTTACTCCTATTGAGGACACTACGCTTGAGGATTTTCGCGCGCAAATTGAAACGAATCTCTTTGGGGTGATTATTCTCACCAAGGCCGTGCTGCCTTATTTTCGGGAGCGGGGTTCAGGCCACATCATCCAGGTCACTTCCATCGCAGGTCGCGTCGGACCCATTGGACGCGCACCATATGCAGCCGCTAAATGGGGCGTGGAGGGTTTTTCCGAGACGCTGGCGAAAAGAAGTAGGACCCCTCGGCGTCAAGGTCACCATCGTCGAACCAGGTGGTTTCCGGACGGACTTCGCAGGGTCGTCAACCGAGCTGCGGGAAGGACGTCCGGAATACGATGCGACGGTGGGTAAGACAGCGCGCTTCCAGCGCGACTACAACGGAAAGCAACCCGGGGACCCGACTAGGGCTGCAGCAGCATTGTTGAAGCTCGCCTCAGTTAAGGAGCCACCGTTACGCATCGTCCTTGGAATTGACGCATTCAATGCGGCGGAAGCAAACGATCTGGCCAAGATCGAGCTGGGAAAAGAATGGAAAGATCTTAGCTACGCGACGGACTTCGAACATTAGTCCCGTGAAACGCGCCAGGCTTCGGGAGCATCCTCGAGTCCAACCAGTCGTCAGGGCACAACATTTCAGTCGCAATGCCGACATTCCGGTCAGCGAGTGATTTAGCGATTTTGCATCAACCGAGATCTTTTCCTTGCCAGATGCGAGCTTCTCGTTACTAATCCTGGAACATATGGAGTCGAGCAGACTGATCAGAGAAAATCTGAATCTTATTCTGGATAATATAATCCAAAATGTGAAGTTGCACTCAAAACGGAGAATGGACATGACGGAAAAGTACGGTCGATCATTTACAGACAAGGTCGCTCTGGTGACAGGTGGCTCGCGAGGAATTGGCGAAGGAATCGTGAGGCGGTTTGCATCAGACGGCGCAGCAGTCGCATTTACGTATTCCAACTCGGAAGAAAAAGCGAGGCGGCTCGCAATCGAAATCGAAGCTGCGGGAGGCAAGGCACTCCCGATTAAAGCGGATAGCGCCTCTGCCGATGACATTCATGCGGCAGTTGATCAAGTCGCAAAAGAGTTGGGCGAACTGGATATTTTCGTCAACAATGCCGGAATCTTGATTCGGGGAACCATCGGCAGCTACAGCCTCGAAGACCTCGATCGCATGCTGGACATTAATGTCCGAGCGGCATTTGTCGGCATACAAGCGGCTTCGGAGCATATGAAGGATGGCGGACGGATCATCCTGATCGGCAGTAACACTGCCGTCCGCACCGGCTTTCCTGGGGCAAGCGTTTACAGCATGACCAAAGCTGCCCTCACCGGATTGGTACGAGGAGCTGCCATCGATCTCGCACCTCGCGCAATTACCGTCAACAATGTCCAGCCTGGTCCGACAGCGACAGACATGAGCGCGCCACATGCCGAGGCGGTGAAGCCCCTGGTTCCGCTTGGGCGAATGGCAGATGTGTCAGAAATTGCAGGTTTTGTCTCGTATCTCGCCTCCGATGAGGCCGGGTTCATCACAGGGTCCAGCCTCACAATCGACGGCGGATACATCGCATAATTGAAAACGAGGAGAGAAGGATATGGCCCGACCAAAGGAATTTGATCAAGAGAAAGCTCTTCATCGTGCCATATCCGTTTTCTCTCATAAGGGCTTTGCCGCCACATCAACGGACGACCTGATGCACGCGATGGATGTTGGGAGACAAAGCATGTATGACACTTTCGGGGACAAACGTGCCCTCTTTCTAAAGGCTCTCGAAGTCTATGTAGTGGAGAGCGTTCGCGCCATCAATGTGGAACTCCAGACCCCAGGGTCACCCCTTGCTGCTGTCCGGAGAGCACTCATCCACTTTGCAGAGCGCAAAGATCTTTCCAGTACAGATGGTTGCATGGGAATCAATGCCGTCTGTGAGTTCGGAATGCGAGATGAAGAGGTGACGCAAATTACCCGCAGTGCGGCCAGGGTACTGCGCCACACACTCATGGACGCGTTGAGACGAGCTCAACTGGAAGGCGAACTCGATGCTCAGAGGAACATTGAGAGTCTTGCCGATTTCTTTGAAAGCACGCTGGCAGGAATAAGAATTGCCGCGAAAGCGGGAAAGACTCGGCCGGCCCTAAGGCGAATCGCTGAGGTTGCGTCCGGCACCTTTGCCGATGTTAAATCGTCGGTTCTGTGAAGGCGGCCGGTGTCCACCTGGACGTAAAACCGGCTACTCGGACAACGCATGACCACATCGTTGACATAAACGGCGACAACGCGAAGCTCAGTTCGTGTCTTCGAGGTACGCAGCAAAGAGCGGCGATACGGGATGGCCGGGAGGGGGTGTTCGACGCTCAGGGTACCGTTCAGCCTATCGAAGTGGGCTACTACCGGCCGATCCGTAAACGCAATTATTTATCGGCTGCGGCTCCGTTGTACTCAACGGAGCCCTCCACTCCCAAAGATGATTTCTCCTGTAAGCCAGCGCGCTTCATCGGACGCGAGGAAAGCAGCTATCAAGCCAATGTCTTCCGGCATGCCGGTGCGGCCGAGAGGTGTGATGGTCTTGATTGCGGTGGCAACTTGCTCGTAAGTGTCCATCGCTCTTGCGCCTTCGGTATCGATGACCCCTGGATTGATCGAGTTCACGCGGATGTTTCGCGCTCCAAGCTCCTTGGCCAGGACGCGGGTGATGCCATCCACAGCACTCTTGGTTGCCGCGTAAATGGACGAAGCAGGAGGAGTCAGCGTACTCGCTAAAGAGCCGATATTGATAATGCTGCCACCCTTTTCGCCAAATTTCTGTGCCGCACGTTTAGAGGTGAGCAGGAGCCCTAGAACGTTGGTGTCAAACTGCCGTCGAAACTCTCCCTCATTCACGTCCTGTAACGGCAGGTAAGCAAACACACCTGCGTTGTTTACGAGAACGTCAACGGGTCCAAGTTGCTTCTCAGTCTCGTCGAAAAAGCGATCGATCTCTACTGTAGAGGTGACGCTACCTTGTATCGCGATTGCCTTGCCGCCAGCCGTCCTGATCTTCTCTATCACGCGTTCTGCGCCTGCGCGATCCGATGCATAATTCACTGCGACAGCAGATCCCTCCTGCGCGAGCGAGAGCGCGATTCCCGCTCCAATACCCTTCGATGCTCCTGTCACAAGTGCAATTTTGCCGCTTAGCTTTCCCATGTCTTCACTCCTCGGTCAGTTGCAAATCTGTTCCTGCTTCAGTACAGATGTGATAGTAGGAGTTTCGTCCATCGAGGCGGTACCATGATCCTTCCGTTTTCTTGCCTATTCGTGTCTGTTGTTGCAGCTAAGTAGCAACAATTGCTTTTCCAACACCGAGACAGGTGCTAGAAAGAAGAACAAGGTGGCGGTCATATCCACTAATTCTGCTGAGAAGAAGTTCCTCGCGAGTACCGAGGAAATACGTGCCACCCTTGCACAGCGCATTATAGGATTTATTGGGAAAAGCGAAGATCAGGCAACCACCATCCCAGGGTTTGCGATTTATCGCCGGGACCATCCCACAGGTCCAATCTTCGGCCTATACGAACCGAGCCTCACTCTGCTCGTGCAGGGTCGCAAACGTGTGATGTTCGGGCAGGAGGCATTTGCGTACGGGCCGTCCCGCTATCTTCTAACGTCTGTGAATGTTCCAGTTATCGGCCAGGTAGTAGAAGCGAGTCCTGAACGGCCATACCTCTGCCTTTTTCTGAAACTTGACTTGGGCGTTGCACGGCAGCTTTTGATCGATCACGATCTGCCGGTGCCAAACAGACTGTCTTCTGGTCGGGGAATTGCAACCAGCTCAGCGACTTTTGAACTTTTCGATGCGTTCTCTCGCTTGCTGGCTATTGCCGACAAGCCCAAAGACATTCCGATCCTGGGCCCTCTTATACAAAGAGAGATTGTATATCGACTACTCACCGGTGAAGCGGGCGCTCGCTTCCGTGAAATTGTTTCGTCAGGCAGTCAAAGCCATAGGACCCAGGCCGCGAACTGGATTCGCATTAATTATGCCCGGCCGCTAAGAATTCAAGAGTTGGCTGCCTCGGTCAAGTTGGGTGTTTCTACCCTCCATCACCAATTTCGCGCCATGACCTCGATGAGCCCGTTGCAGTATCAAAAACAGCTGCGATTACAAGAGGCCCGTCGGCTCATGGTGACCGAGAACTACGACGCAGGTGGTGCAGCGTTGGAGGTTGGCTACGAGAGCACAACCCAGTTCAGTAGAGAATACAGCCGGCTCTTCGGTCAGCCACCGATTAGGAATGTAAGAGCACTGCGCCATGTCCCTGGTAAAGATCCACTGAGATCAGTGGTCTGATGACCGAACCCGGTGCAGATTCGGGGAGGATATTCTTCCTCAATCGGAGAGGTGGGCGACGAACACAGTCGCCGCCCACCATATCGTCGGCCAGCGTAGAGCGGAATGTCTTACCAGGGCAATTCCTTACTGATTTCGTGGATGAAACGGCCATTGGGGCTATCCGATCCCAACAGGGCAACCGCCACTGTGGTCTTTGCTCCGTCAGGCACAGACATCGGAGCCGCGTCTGAGCCAAGAGCGGTCTTGACCCAGCCCGGATGTACAGAGTTCACCTTGATGTTGGTGTCCTTGAGTTCCGCTGCCAGATGAATTGTGAACACGTTTACCGCGGCCTTGGAGGCGTTATAAGCGAACTTCCGCAGTGGCGCGATGGGGCTCGAGTCCATTGCCTGAAGTGTCAGAGAGCCCAGGATGCTGCCAAGGTTGACGATCCTGCCCGCATCGCTCTTCTTCAGCAGAGGCAGAAATTCGCGCGTCAATGCAACCAGGGAAAACAGGTTGATGTTGAAGATGCTCTGCAACTCGTCTTCGGTCGATTCACTCGCGCGCAGGCCAATGAGTCCATCTGCTGGCCCTACGCCAGCATTGTTAACCAGAATGTCCAGCTTGCCGTAGCGTGACTCGACGAATTTTGCTGCGACAGCGCGATCGGCTGCCTTGGTCACATCCAGTGCAAGCGCGTCTGCTTCGATGCCTTCGCTGCGCAATTTGCTGGCAGCGTCTGCAGCCTCGCGCTCCGTGCGTGCGCTGACAATAACCGTTACGCCTTGCTGGCCCAACTGCCGTGCCGTCTCAAAACCGATTCCGCGATTGGAACCAGTAACTAAAGCTACTTTCTTTTCGTTTGCCATGTTTGTGGCCTCCTGATTGGTAGATATCAGAAGGCATGTGAATGATTCTTAATATTCCGACCAGTCGGAACCTTTTTGATTGTACCGAATTCTTGGGGACATAAAGACATGTTATAAATAAACCCGACCAGTCGGTTGGACAATGTGAATCCCCGAGGATGTTTCTGACGTCTACTCGTGGAAGGTCAAAATGACAGGTTCAAGGAGTACCAAGCGATGACTACGAAAACGAAAGCCGTCACGAAGGGTGAGCGAAGCCGTCAGAAAATCGTAGAGACTGCCGCGGTGCTGTTCAACCAGAAGGGGTTCACCGGATGCTCGATGGGGGACATCGTTGCGGCTTCAGGCCTGGAGAAAGGGACGCTCTACGGCCACTTCTCTACAAAGGAAGAACTGGCGCTCCTCGCTTTCGACTATGCATGGAAAGATACGAGTGACAAACGGCTTCGGAACGTGGACACGGTTTCAAATGCGGTAGACAAACTGAGACTGCATGTAGACAACTATGTCAACACCCCGAGTTTTCCAGGGGGATGCCCCCTTTTGAACTTTGCAGTAGATGCTGATGACGGCAACCTCGCCCTCCGCACCAGGGTCAGAAAGGCGCTGAAGGGTTGGGAGGATCTTTTGGCGAAGATTGTTGAAGATGGCAAGTCAGCCGGAGAGATCAACCCGGAGATCGATCCACATTCGGTCGCCAGCCTCGTGATCTCCATTCTTGAAGGAGCAACAGTATCAGCACGGATCAATAAGCGGTCTGCAGCTCTCGAGGACGCTCAAAGGCACCTCAATCTGTACCTGGAAACTGTGACCAGACTCAGAGCTGGCTCCTGAGATGGCAATGTGCGATAGAGGATATCCAATATGGGTACATCAATTCAGGCAATTCCGTAGCCCCGTTGGGGGCTGCAAACCAGCGCTCGGTGAGGGTGGGAGATAGCATGTTGTCGACAACTTCGGTTCTGCTTGCCATTGCGCTTGTCTGGTCGCCTACGGCGAGCAATGTTTCTTCAGCTCCACCCTGGCAAACTCTGCCAGCGGAACAGCCTCTTTCAGCGATGGCAGTAGAGGGTTACGTTGATCATGATGGAGCTCGGATCTGGTATGGAACGGCCGGTAAGGGCGAGCCAGTTGTCTTATTGCATGGAGGAATGGAGAGCAGTCTGAGTTGGGGGAATCAGGTTCCTGCTTTGATCAAGACTCACCATAAGGTGATCTTGATCGATAGTCGTGGCCACGGTCGGAGCACGCTAGGACCTTATCCGCTTTCCTACGAGACAATGCAGAGCGATATTGTGGCCGTAATGGATACGCTACACATTAGGAAGGCGTCCTTCGTTGGCTGGAGTGATGGAGCAATCATCAGCCTCATCATGGCAATGAAGAATCCAGAACGAGTCAACACCGTATACGCTTTTGGCGCAAACATGAATACAAATGCCACCGTATCAGGCGCTTTTACCTCGCCCATCCTCTCCGAAGTGGCAACACGATTGGCGAAGGATTATGCTCGCATCTCGCCCACGCCCGACAAATTCGGCGCCCTTCATCAGGCACTCGAAACGATGCAGAAGAAGGAGCCCAATTACACGACGAAGGAACTCGCTGCTATCAAAGTGTCTAGGATTGCCATCGCCGATGGCGACCACGAAGAATTCATTACTCGTGCTCACACGGAGTATCTTGCAGCCAGCATTCCTGGTGCAAAGCTGATTATTCTTCCCAACGTGAGCCATTTTGCTCCTTGGCAAGACTCCATAACATTCAACAACTCAATCATTCGATTTCTCGACAATTAATCTACCTGATTGAAAATCAGCTACCGCACGCAACGAGCACACAGAGTTAAGTGTGAACGCGGATATGCGCTCGCGACGCATTGCGTGGAGCACAAGTGTTGCACCAGATAAAGGAAACTCTGAATTCAGAGAAGGAGAAACGTTACTTGATCGGTGAAAATGATCTGCCAATCGTGCTTGTACATGGAACCATGGGAAAATCAGAGGACTGGTCCCGGGTGGTGGAAGAGCTATCTAAATCTCGCCCGGTGATTCGTCCAAATTACATGGAGCGAATCGCTGGGACGAACTCGACGAGTGAACCTGCGATAAAAGAGCTCGCGGATGAGGTTGTAGCTGCAGTCAGGGCTGAAGGTAAGCAACGCTTTGATCTGGTTGGCGGTTCCCTTGGGGCGGCAGTTGCCGCATGCATCGCAGCTGAGTATCCGGAGATAGTCCGTTCGCTTGTCCTCGTATCAGGTTTCAGCCATGGAAGCGATCCGCGGATGAATCTGCAGTTCAAACTGTGGCTTCGCTTAGCGAGCACAGACAAAATTGCATTCACCAAACTGCTGCTGGTGAGTGGCCTAAGTCCTGTTTTTTTGTCTGCATTTGACGAATCCACCCTAAACGGAATCACTGAAAACTTTATTGCATCGACTGACTGGCGCCCGATTGACCAGACCATCAGGGCTGATATCAGTGTGGATGTTCGGGAGTACGTCGCGAGAATCAAGACCCCGACGCTGCTGATTACTGCGAAGCATGATCAGATCGTACCGCCAGCTTACTCGGAGAATCTGATTCCTGACGCGAAGACCATTCAACTCGATTCGGGCCACTTGATCTTTCTGGAGAAGCCGGTCGAGCTGGCTTCCGCCATACTTTCGTTCTGCCAATAGCAGCAAGATTCCCCCATCGTCAACTAATTGGCGTCCTGCTGCTAGGTTCTCGGAAGAGCCTCCAGGCGATATGGGGTCACCACACCAAACGTCAAAAATCGTACGCTAGTGCGCCGGGAGACCGGCAAGGAGTAACGGGTGAAAGTCCTGTGCAGTGAAGGAATAGCAAACCACACTGGCCCCGAGTCATGCGTTGTGCATCGCGAGATGCAGGGCGAAGCGTTGATAGGGGAGTCTGTAGGCCAGCCATTGAGCCGCGAAAGCTTTAAATTAGTTCAGGGTGCCGACGCCGTTAGCGTGGTGGAAGGCAATACGGACGGGCACGCTCTTGCGAGTGCTCGGACGATCCTGCGTGGTCTTAGACCCTGGCATGCAGAGATGCTCTTTGCTCGGGAACCGGGAGATCTCCGGCCCGGCCGCTCCGGTTGTTTCGGAGTGGTCCGCATCGGGAAGACGAGGAGTCGAAGCCGATGACGTACGGGCCGGAGAAGTCAGACATTCCCATAGTAGCGACGAAGCTGGCGAACAAGGCCGGGCAACCGTGTACGGAGTCAGTGGAGCGAAGGGGGAGGGCCGAGGGAAACACGGGAGAGCAACGCATGCGCCGGACTCAGAGCCGGGAAAGCGTGTCCCAGGAGCTTGACCGTGTACGAGAAGCAGCGCAGCAAAGGAAGAAGGAACGGTTCACCGCATTGCTACACTATGTGACGGTCGATCGACTGCGGGACGCCTTTTCCAGCCTCAAGCGGGAAGCGGCTCCGGGAGTTGATGGAGCGACATGGCAGAGCTACAAGCAAGACCTTGAAGTTAGCCTGACGAGATTGCACGAGCAAGTGCATCGAGGCACGTATCGAGCGCTCCCTTCGAGACGGCGATATATTCCGAAACCCGATGGGCGGCAGCGTCCACTGGGCATCGCCGCACTGGAAGACAAGATCGTTCAACGCGCCGTGGTACAAGTGCTCAACGCAATTTACGAGGAAGACTTCCTGGGATTTTCGTACGGGTTCCGTCCCGGACGCGGACAGCACGATGCGCTGGACGCGTTGGCAGTCGGGATCACTTCGACGAAGGTGAATTGGATCGTGGACGCCGACATAGCCGGGTTCTTCGACGCCGTCAGCCACGAGTGGCTGATGCGCTTCGTCGAGCACCGGGTTGGCGACCGCCGCATCCTCCGGCTGAAGGCCGGCGTCATGGAAGATGGAACCCTTGCGCCAACCGAGGCGGGCACTCCGCAAGGAGCTGTCATCTCGCCTCTGCTGGCCAACATCTATCTTCACTATGCGTTCGACCTCTGGGCCGATCACTGGCGTAAACACCATGCCAAGGGTCAGGTCATCGTTGTGCGCTATGCCGATGACATCGTCATGGGCTTTCAGCACGCACGAGAAGCGAAGCGGTTCATGGCGGACATGCGGCAGCGGTTGGAGACGTTCGCGTTATCGCTGCATCCGGAGAAGACACGGTTGATCGAGTTCGGTCGCTTCGCGGCCAAAGATCGAGAGAGCCGTGGGCTAGGCAAACCGGAGACGTTCAATTTTCTAGGGTTCACTCACATCTGCAGCCGATCACGCGGAGGCGCCTTCCAGCTCAAGCGGCAGACGCGCCGGGACCGGATGCGCGGAAGGTTGAGAGCGATCAAAGAAGAGTTGCGGCGGCGGATGCACGAACCTATCCCCCTCCAGGGTAAGTGGCTGCAACAGGTCGTTCGCGGATACTTCGCGTATCACGCGGTACCGACCAATAGCAGATGCCTCGGGGCCTTCCGGCACTATGTGGTCGATCTGTGGCGACGCTCGCTTGCGCAGCGTAGTCAGCGGGATCGCACTACCTGGAAACGAATGGCTAAACTCGCGGCAGAGTTCTTGCCACCGCCACATATCCTTCATCCCTGGCCGAGCGTCCGCTTCGCCGTCAAACACCCAAGGTGGGAGCCCGGTGCGTGAATCACGCCCGCCGGGATCTGTGCGGGGGGTGCGCAGCAATGCGCATCCCTATCGCGATAGAGCCGCTGGAGGCGTTTCTAGGGTTTCGGAGAGGCCTGAAGCCACCTTTGGCTACCCGTTTATTGCTGTGCCAGGTGTAATCGCCGGTGAGATTAATGTGTTCCCAGGCGAGTGGGACACATGCTGGAGGAAGGTGGCGTCGAACTGTCGTGATTTTGCCATTTGCTCTGTTGCGCGTTCCAGGTAAATGGTATTCCAGAGCGTGATCGCCGCTACAACGAGATTCGGCCCGCTTGCGCGATGCCGTTGGTTTTCGAAGGAGCGATCACGGATTTCGCCGAGGCGGTTGAAAAACACCGCTCGTGCCAGCGCGTTCCGGGCTTCGCCCTTGTTGAGGCCGGCAGTTGCGCGCCGCCGCAGTGCGGGATCTTCGAGCCACGCCAGCACGAAGAGGGTCCGTTCAACTCTTCCGATCTCGCGCAGCGCGAGCGCAAGACTGTTCCAAAGCTCTCCGAGAAGCTTGATCCGGACAAGACGTCGGCGTTCAAGATCGTGCTCGCACCTAGTCGTTCGACATCAGAAACCTCCAGCATCGCACGAGGCCGAATCACAGACCCTGCTGGTAATCCAGTCCACGATGCGATTGTCCAACCCATAGGTCTCATCCTGGGCAATCCAGCGTGTACGGAACCATCGATGGCTTGGATCCACTGACTGTCACAAACGCCCAGGGAGACTTTGAGATCTCTTACACGGGCACCAGTCCAGCGATGCTCGTGGAGGTAGAAGGCCGTGGATACGCTCCGAAATTTGCAAAACTCGCTACCGGATCCACCCGGACGAAGCTCGTTGTCTCTGATGGGGCCACGATTCGTGGGATTCTCACTGCCAATGGCAAGCCGGTTGGCAATGCCGAAGTTGGGCTTATCGCCAAGGATCGTGGCGGATATCAAGATAAGCTCACGATCGTTGGTTTTCCATACGAAGAACAGCGAGTCGGAACAGGGCCAGACGGTTCATTCTTGATCACCAACGTACCTGAACCGGTCACCTGGCTCCTCTACGGAAAAATGACCTCAATGCCAAAAGGCGAGGGTACACAACCGGTCGAAGTTAGGACCAACCAAGAGAAACAGTTTTTGGATAAGGTCCAACTAGTGGCTGATCCAGCGCATACGATCACCGGCAAGCTAACCTTGAGTGATGGACACCCCATACCGGAAGGAATGCGGCTTACATTGGGATCCGACCGTGTTTGGGACACACAAACGGTCACCCTGAACAGGGAGGGGTCCTTCGAGATTAAGAATATCCCGAATGGTGACTTCTGCATTTCGCCATCGGTGAAAGGCTACGAAGCTAAAAGCGTGTCAAACAGCAACTGTGATGTTCCTATAAAAATCGTCGGCGAGGATAAGGGGATGTCAAAGTAATCCTCTATCCGGTAAAGCCTAAATCTTGAGAAGACCATTTGATCCAAACGCGCCCTTACCGTACATAAAATTCCGTTTCTTGAGATGACCCCCACTACGCCAAATAATTCTGAAACATTACTCCAGATAATTCCGAAAACAACAGTGTTGAGCTAATTATTTGGCACACCGGCTGCGAATCAGGTGCGAGGAGGTGTGCGGACGGCACGTGCAGACGGAGTTTTGAAGCTTCCCGAGGCTTTCGAGTTCGACTTTGGTCCTCCGGGTAATGTGTGTGCCAGATAATTCGAACAAACATACGCCAACTAATTAGCAAAACGACATCCGCTTAACATCTCCAGGCTCATCTTGCATTGGACCAGAGTCTCGCTTGACAAAAATGAGGAGGAAGGCGAAGATTGGCCTTCACGACTCTGAGCCTGATACTGACTGCGACGATAGATCACTACGAATCGACGGCAATTTGCCTGTAGGCTTGCGAAAATTACCCCTATTCTGTTGTTGAGATTCGCGACTCGGTGCTGCGCGTGAGCGTCGTCCTATGGGCAAAACATTGCTACGAAAAGTGCTGCGGCACATCGCGGAGAGTCTTGCTGCTACGGGTCGGCGAGACGCCGTGAAGACGAGCTCGCTATATACCTCTCTCTCGCGCTCTCTTCTGCCGGAAGATATTGAGCTGCTCAAGACGAGCAGCTTTCAACTAGAGAACTCCGATCTCTTTGAACCGGGCGACGAATCTCCCGCGATAGCCGAGGCATTGAAGCGGGTAGGCGAGGAGAGTGTTGCAGGCAAGCCAGCACCGGAGTTTCGCGTCGCTGTACGAGAGGTTGCGGCAATTACGACGCTGCTGTCTGGTTCGGCGCCGACGTGGGCTGGGGGAGCCGCGGTCGACCATTCGATAGGACCTTTTGCCGGCAAGGATGGCCGCCAGATTTGGTTCGACTTTTTCCGGATCGAGCGCCTTGTCGCGCTCTACAGCCAGGGTCGGACGGACCCGACACTGCTGTTTAACGTCACACTGCGGATTCATACGCTGGATGTTCTGCTGCCGCCGATTACGGAGAGTGTGGCCGCTTACACGCTACCGGCTGGCAGTATCTGGATCAACTCGCAGGTTCTGGCTTCCTCTGCTCCGGCGGGACTATTCACAGGGCTCACGATCCGAGGTGGGCACGTCACGCTCAGTTCTCCACCGCAGTTGGTGGGCGGAAAGCTAACTGTCGCTGCGGGCACGCTGGTGACGGTGCGTCTGGATCTTCAACAGCCCACGCCGCCCTCCGATGCAAGTTCGCCGTATGGTGAGGACGCCCGCGTCGCTACGGTTCAACTACCGGACCAACTTGGGTTCCATCTTCGCGGCGCGAGTACTACGTTCGACACTGTGTCGGCCGCGGCGTGGAGCTTGTATGGAGAAGAGGATCGATTTGAATGGCAGAAAAAGCTGCCAACGTATGACGCGAATCTGCAACGCGTACTGATTCCATTTAGCTGCTCTTCCGAGACGTTTTCGATAGCAGAAAGCCTGTCGCCTTTCTTCACGCCAGAAGGTGAGGCGACGATTGCCAGCAGCGCCTGGGCGGTTCCGAGCGGATCGATCGATATTTTGCACCCAACGACTGCCGCGGGCATTGGTGGGATGCTGGTGCGTTGCAAGACTGGGCTGTCCTGCACATGGTTCGGTCTGACGGGCGATGCGTTGCAGTTGCATTCACCTGCGTTGCTGTTGGACCCGGGACACATCTCGCTCACTGACCAGAAGGCGACCGGAGTTGTCAGCAGGCAGAGACTGCGGCTTTGGCAGGACGATCAGAATCCGTTCGGATCGGATATTCAGCTGCAGTTTGCGGCGGAGAAGCCGATCTCGTTTGATTCGCTGGCGGCCGGTAATGAGGTGCTGTCGGTTTCATGTTCTGCGGATGTGCAGATCGACCGGCCTGTGACGGTTGCGTCGGCGGCACTTGCGATTCGTTCAAACAATTCTGCACTGATCATCGCGGCTACGAAGGCGTTGCGACTGATCTATCTGCACGACGAGAACATCACTCTGAGCGGATCGGATCTATACAAGAACCCGGCGAGTATGAAGCCGATCGCCATCGCGCTGCAGAATGCACTGTTCAAGGTGACGCCGGTCAGCGGGTACATACTGTTCGCCCTGCTTGCCGAAGACTTTGTGAAGGTGACGAAGGCATCGCTGTTTTTGAACTTCGGGATGCTGGCTTATCTTCCTTCGTTTCCTGATCCCTATGCGGCAAATCTTGGCGGGTTGCAGTTCCAGTTTCGACAGACCCGGCTGACGAACAGTTCGGTGGGTCGCGCTTGGCTGGTGCTTATCTGCAGGGTTGAATGGCAACCTGCTGCGGAGACGGGTGACAAGGTTGCGGTCTCGTTCCACTTTGCGCCTCTGCCGAGCCAGCAGGTTGCGGCGACGGGGGCGATCCTGTCACCGCTGGGCGATGCGTTGCGTGCTGCGGCGACGACGCAAGCACCGGCGCAAGCGCTCTCGACAAAGGCGTTCTTTCGCGGCGGACTTCCTGACTACGAGAAGATCTGGGACGAAGAGACGGGATGGCTGGGACAGGAGTCATTTGCGTTGCTGGACGTGAGTACAAACGCAGACCTGCTGGGCGTGAGCTTCGGAACTTTTGGTGACCGGCGGCTCGCGATGGTTGAGACGCACAAGGTCGCAGCAAGTGCGGATACGCCGAACGGGTTTCCGCTGCAGGTGCAGGGGATGGATGTTGTCACGCGTGGAAGCAATGCACGTGTGTTTACGGTGCCGCAGATCTCATGGGAGCCGGTGCTGAATCTTACTGCGCCGTTGATCATCCCTGGCGATCCGCCTGCGGGGCCGAACTACTATCCGGATGACGGCGGCCCTACGCGCATCATCAACAACAGCGCGAATCAAGTTGCGTTATCGCCCATTCCGCTCACGAAATTTCTGGTGCAAGGTTTCGATAACGAGAAGCAGTTCGCTGCGATTGCGCTCTTCACGCTGCCGTTTGGGATCAAGAGCCTCGCTTTGCTGGAGAAGGAGTACGAGTTTAATGGAGCGGGCCGCAAGGGAACGAACGTCTTGTGCGAGCCGAAGAACTTTCCTGATCAGGTGAAGGGTGCGCTTCATCTTGAACTCGATGCGGGTGCTCCCCTGGTTGAAGGCGAGAGCAACATGTTCGTCGGCAGCATGGTGCAGATCAACAACATTTTGAATCTGAACGGAGTGGCCACGGGGGCGAGCACGCTGGGCGCTAGGGTTACGGAGATCGTCAACGATGAGTTTCTCCTGGAGCCACTTGATCTGTTCAAGCAGAGGGGCGTTCCACTTACGCGTATCGACCTGAGTGGCTATGGGGCGAATTCGTTCAGCAACTGGCTGAATCCCAGAGCCTCGATCGCGGCGACGAGTCAGGCGCGATTCGATATATGGAACGGGCGCTGCGCGCATGAGGTCATTCAGGTCAAGACGATCCTGCATCCATTCGGGCACCAGATGGTACGGACCATCACGCTGTTTCGAACGGGCAGTGGATATGCCTACCGCTACGACAGTGGCTGGGTTGCTGAGACAGATGGCAGGTTCGACTTTACCTATTACGTCAACGTGCCGGGGCAACCTCTGCCGCAACAGAGGCACTCTCCGTATGAGATACATCCAGGAGTGATTCAGGGACTCTTCAAAACCCGGGAGATCAAGGAGACGACGGCAGTACTACCGTATATCGGGCAGATGACGGTCGCGAAGGGTCAGACGTATGTGGACGAGAACGGTCAGGAGCAAACGAATGCCGGCGCCGATATGGTCTTTCCGGTGGAGCTGCAGCCTGTGTTCTTCAACGCGGATGTAGCGGTCGAAAATCCTGTCAGCGGATTTCGTACGGTCACGATCGACGGCCAGGAGAGGAAGGTTGTCGCATCCAAAGGCATACTAGGGTTCGCGCAGATTAAACCGCGTGGCATGCCGATCTCGAAAGAAGTGTTACGAGATCTTGTTACACGGCAGGGGACGATCGGTGGGCCGCTCGATTCGATGTTGGACCTCGGCAAGAGCGGCCAGCAGGTGCGAACACGCGGCTTCGACTTCAGCAACTCGTTCGCATCGGATGGCGTCAGTCCTGTCTTCGCTGCAGCGCCGCGCGGTACGACCATACTGTCTAAAGATGGTGCCTGGAGCCTGGTCAAACATCTGAATGGTACGGGTGAAGTGACGCCGGTGCCTGAAGATCTTAGTGTTCCGGTGATCCGCATCGGCAAGGTTGTAAGGACCGGCGACGTACTTTCTATTGATCCTGCGCCTGCGACGCAACTCCTGCGGATTGCAGAGACCACTGAGCTTCTTCGCCCGCCCGTGGCCTCCACGGTCAACTACGGATTTCTGCACGCAACGGACACGCAGAAGGCCCTCTTCTTGACGCCTGCGTATGCCCAGGGTGTCGGCAAGATGCTGAGCAAAACACCGCCGCTGTTTGCAGATGCATTTCGCATCGTTAACTCGAAGGCGATCTTTCCAAATGCAGGAAACGCTGTCAGTACGTTCGGCGACGCGATCAACTTAGGCGTCAAAGGTACGGAGTTTGCGCAGAGTGCGCTCACGGATGCAGGCACAAAGGTCCGCGAGATCATGCAGATCGACAACGTCGTGGGGGGCATTACTCAGCAGGGATTCCAGCTGCTTAAGAAGGTCACAGCCTTCGATCTGCCAAATCAGGCCTGGACGCTCGTCGAAGTTGGCAGCGTGTTCAAGATCTACATCGAATACAAGGCAGACAATGTTCAAAAGCCCAATGGTTCGACGAAAAACCTGAGCGGCGCACTTGACTATGACATTGACTCATTCGCGGCGAACATTGAAGACACGTGGAAGAGCCACATGGACAATGTCGCGTTGGTCGTCGACCTTGGTCCAATCAAGCGCCTAATGACCATCAAGGGCAACTGGGATGCGAACAAGGGAGCAGAGGCTGCGTATGGCGGCAGCGCAACTGACCCCGACTTCCCCTCTCCTCAAATCGAGTTCTCTCCGGAGCTGCAGCCGATCATTCAGATACTGCAGATCCTCCAAGACCTGCAGGGCGAAAACTACAAGGACGCGTTCCAGCAAGGCTTGAAGCTAGCCATGAGCAATAAGGCGGGATCTTGGGAGTACAAGATGGAGGCGTCCAAGGAGATCCCAGTAGTCCGATTCCCTCCAGGGTTCGAATACAACGATCCGAACGCACCCTTTAAGCTCGAAGCCGGCCTCAAGCTCGGCGCTTACTTCAATGCAGCGCTCAAGGTAACTACCGATCCGACGCAGCTCTTACCCACCGCGGGCGGTTATCTCGGATTTTACGCTCGTCTCTCAGTGATGTGCGTGTCACTCTCCGTGGCCACAGTTTACGCGGTCGGGCAGGCGAATCTTGACATCGGTGCAGACACCGCCCTGGGCCCGAATCTGCGCATGAAGTTCGGTTTCGGCGCACAGCTTGTCGTCGGTCTGCCGGTAGTTGGCAACGTCAGTGTGCTCTACATGGTTGGCGTGGAGATCTTCATTGCCACCAACGCGCTCAGCGTATCCGCGTTCCTTCTTTATCAGGGACATGGCGAGCTGCTCGCTGGTCTAGTCGCTGTCACAATCACAATCGAAGCAAAGGGCACGGTTACGCGGCAGAACGATCGTACTGATCTCGCCGTACAGATCACCTTCGGCTTGGACATCAGCATCTTCCTCGTAATCGACATCAATTTTAGTACGTCATGGCAGGAGCAGAGGCAGATCGCCTGAGAGATTCCTATGCAGACTAAGAGAAGATTTTCGTTGATGGCACTCCCGCAGAGCTTCGACGGCGCTACGCTTGGACTCAACATCGTGGTTCTTCCGCGCAATCAGAACCCGCTCAGGAAGGCTATTGAGCTCAATCCGCCGATTCCCGATGCGCCACCGTTTGCCGAGGCTCAATTGCAGTTCGAAGCAAAGATCGTGAGCGGCTTCAGCAACTTTCCCAACAGCCGGAGTGCCAACGTCACTCGACCGTTGATTACGGTATCTCCCACCGACCAGGTGGACCTCTTTACCGCACTCGCGCAACAGTTCAACATCTCCAACATTGGCCTTCCGAACATCGACCTTGACGCCAATGATGATAGCGTGAAAAAAAAGGCGCCGGCGGTCATCCAGGCCCGGTCGGTGCAGAAGTATCTCCCGCTCACGTATCGCAAAGCCTTCAACTTCACGACTCCGCGCACACCTAATGCAACGGTCGGAGACGGATACAGTTGTGCGGTTCGCAATGCCGGGATGGTCCCTGGTTTTCAGCGCAGCACGGACGCGATCAGCTGGGGCAAGGTCTTCGGTTACACTCTGCGCCAGCCTCTGCTCGCGGCCCAACTAGGGATGGTCTATACGACGAGCCTAGCTATCGAAGACACTGACTTCGCCTCAGGCGGCTGGCTGTTCATCGATCTTGCAGACGATAGCGATTACAAAGAACAGCAGGCCGCAGACGACACCTTTGTCGCGCGATATGCAGCGCGGATATCGCCTCTGAAGCTAGACAAGCCTAGACCTGTCTTCGCTCCTATGCTGGTGCCGGTGCTATTTAAAGCAAAGGCCGCCGATCCTGACCCCACACCGGATGGGAACTATGACGAGGTCCTTCTCGAATTGTCGGAATACGACGATGGGTTCGCAAAGATCGTCCATGCGTATCAGCCAAAGAGTCTGAATCTTCTCTCGGAAGAGAGCGACGGCGCGCATCCTGTCAAAGACGTCGGCATTCGGCTTGGTTGGGATGACGAACAGATTCTCATCTGGTACATGCGCCAGATGATGATCGATCCGACTGTCACTAATCCGGACAAGCGGCTCGAGGCGCCCCTCACTACCTTCGGATACTCAGTCGACGTCCGCAAGGTCGCATCACCGCCGGGTGCGTGGCAGTCGCTTAATCTCGTTACAAGTAAGGCTGTGCTTCAGGTTGCGAAAGACAAGAGTCCTGAACCAGAGATGATTCCGCTCGGAACGTTCGACAGCGAACTTCCCTACCAGGTGTACCCAGTGCAACTGGATGGCGACACCACCAAGAGCTACTGGCTGCCGATGTACTTTGCCAACTGGAACGGGCACAGCGTCGTACTGCCCGATCAGGATGCCGCAGAGATCTACCAGACCAATCATCCCGACGTGAAGGGGGATCCGATAACCCCAACGACGGGGACTGGTGCAACTGGACCTGCGCAAAACCGATTGAACGATCTGTTTGCTCCTGGGCCGTTAAGCATGACCCTGCAATACGGCAACAGCTATGAGTTTCGCGTTCGCCTGCGCGATCTCAGCGGTGGAGGCACGCCAAATGATCCTCAGCTCCAGCCGGTGAACGAATCTCCCTCAAGCATCGCCCGCTGCCCATTCAAACGTTTCGTCGCACCCAACCAGGTGCGGATCAAGGACCTGCCCGTTAACTCCGATCTCCCATCTAACCCTGCGGAGATCGAGCTCAGAAGACCGTTGCTTGGATATCCAGCAGTCAACTACACGCAGAGCAAATACGCTGATCCTGTCGCGCTGCTCAAGCAGGCCTCGATCGCAATGGCAGGAACAGAGGCGTTCGGCATCGAAGATCCGGACGTAGATCGCGTGGAAATCACAGTCGAGATTCAGACACTAAAGATGGACTACCTACTCAGCGTCTCAGGTAAAGACAACTATGTTTATCTCTACAAGACGATCCGTACATTCTCTGCTGTCCACAACGAGTCCGATTACAAGAAGGTCCTCACCGTTCCCGTGATTTACCGGGACTGCGCAGTGCTCCACGTTGGCGATGAGGTCGACCTCGCCGGAGATCTCGGCCTTGCGGACGACATCGATAAACTAGAAGAGATTGTGCTTCCCACAGCGCGTGAAATTCGCATCACCATGCGCGCCGTCTGTGAAGAGAAGATCCACAATGCCGACTACTACGGCCTCATCGACAACGACAATCCTGATCTGGATACCCGGTTTGGCCGAACTGTGCAAATGTCGCTATATGAGCCGTCCGCGCATGAGCCTGAGCTTTTCGTCGCCGCAGCGCCCGGGCAAATGCTTCAAGGAATCTATCTACAGCCTGATCCTCCCGCTCTCTTCGACGGTAACATGTTGACGTTTCTTCTCGGTAAGCCGGCCAGTGCTGTTCCAGACCTCATCCAACGACTCGCAAAACAGCTGCAGTTGGAAAGCTCCGGGCTTTCCCTTGTGGGGGCAAAAGGCCAGCGCACGCAGTTTGGCTGTTCGAACCGGATTCGGCACACGCTCTCGCCTGAGAGTTCGTCGCTCACCTTCTCCTCCAAGGGCGACCTGATGAACCACTGGCTCTCGTGCATAACTCTTGATCTAAATCGAGACTGGACTTGGGACGGCCTGGCTGCGCGAAGCCTGGTGATTACGCGCAGCTTGCGGTTCATGCGTGATAACGCAGCCACCGAAACCGAGGTTGAAGAGATTGGTGATATCGAGATTCGTCATACTGCATCTTTCGAGGCGCTCCAGACCCCGCAGCGCAACTTCACGAAACTTATCTTTATTGACGCGATCGAACCGAAGAACCCCCGAGTGCAGCCGGCGCCGAACGACACAGAACCGCGTTTCCCCGACACCATCCAGGTTAGCTACGCGATTGAACCTCGCTACAAGCCATCACACGGCGTGGAACCAGACACGGTTGCGTTAAACTCCGAACTGCCAATGACAACCCCTCCCCACCAGATCCCGAAGATCGCGTCTGCTGGTATAGCGCTATCGCCATATAAACGCAATGAGAAGTACTCCGCCACGGACCCTCGTCAACGCTTCCTTTGGATAGAGTTCGAGGAACCCGTTCTTGACCCACAGGACACGTACTTCGCGCGTGTTCTCGCCTATGCGCCAGACCAGCTGATCAGCAATAACCACCCTGAGCTTTTGGCTGCCCCCGATGAACCGGCTCTGCCTATCGATCCTGAATTCATTCGCGTTATACCGCCCGACGCCCCCAACGACCTCGCAGGTCTGAATGCTATGCAACCGATGGAGAAGTCCTCCGACAGCGATCTTCACTACCTACTTCCGCTACCTCCCGGGCTTCATGCCAATGCGCCTGAGATGTTCGGATTCTTCACCTATGAGTTTCGCGTCGGCCACTATCGCATCGATCCCGAAAACATGGCATGGTCTACCGCGCAGGGTCGTTTTGGTCGGCCCCTTCGCGCAACCGGGATTCAGCACCCCGCTCCAACGCTTACCTGCGCCGTCAACCGCGATCAGCACAAACTCTATGTCGTTGCCCCTTATGCTATAGCCGTTCTCGACGGCAAGGACTATACCGCCGATCCGCCTCGCACGCAGCTATGGTGTCTTCTCTATGCGCAGGTCCGACAGGCCGACAACAAGGACTTCCGCAACATTCTTCTCGACGATAAACAGCTAGACTGGAGAGTTCAGATCGAAGAGGAACAGCAGGTCAACTGGTTCCAGCTCTATGATCGCCAGCAGCAACTCCTACTACGAAACATCACAATCAAAAACTGGAAAGACGAAATAAGTTATACCGGAGCGCAACACATCTTCAAGCTCAAGGAACTGACAACGAGCAACAAGGATGCAACGACGTTTGGAACGGTCGCCTGGTTGAACTCGGAGGTCGAACAACTTCTCGAGAACTACGGATTGCCGACTACCTCTGCTCTCAGCGTCCTTGTTGTCGAGACGCTTCCATCTATCCGCAGTTTGCGCGAGGCCGTTTCAAATGTGGAAAACCCTCTGGTATCCCAGAGACTCAATGTAACTATGGCCGCTATGAAAGCAGCAAATTCAGAATCGGTTGCGGGAGCAGCCCTCAACGGCGCCGCGGTTGACGTCGAGCAGATGCCAAGTCCGGTCAGCGACGAGCTAGGCGAGCACCGCATCCTCCGCTCCTCGCCCCTGACAGAGGTTCCCTACATCTGCTGACATCTCCTCCGCCTCATCGCCTACCCCGAGCATTTCCCGATCAAACATCCTGACGAATGCTGCTGGAGAGACTGGGCCATGTAGTCTGGGTTGGGGATGCAGCGCAGATTCGTGCCAGTTATGTCCGGAAGCAGAAGACGGACAAGAGGGTACTGTTGCTGTCGCGCGGTACTCAAATCCCGGAATCACCCACGGTAAGGATTCGTGTTGGATTGTCACACTGGGCTCGACTTACTTTAGAATGAGGCGCTGTAGTCATAAACCCTCATTCACATGTCTGGAATCCGGGATACGGCGTATCCACAGATGAAGAGTGCTCCTTCCGCCAGGGAGTTGGCCGATGTATACACGCCGAACTTCGTGGAGTTGGTGTGGGCGGAGAAACGGACCAGAGAATCGGCGCCGCGCGTCGGTCTTCTGGCATTGCTCAAGACTGTAGCGTTGATCGCTATTTGTCGTAGTGTTTCAGAATTATTTGTCGTATCTGGCGTCATGCGGGCCCAATCACGAGGCTGTCGCGTGCCGCTTCGACGACTCCGGTCGAGACCAGATGAAGGTTGTTAACGTTGAGAACCCGCTCGATCTGAGTGAGAAGTCGGGTCAAGAGCCTGAAGTTTCCGCCTGTCATTCGTATGAGGCTCGCTATCACTTCCAGGACCAGTTGTTCGTCCGGAAGAGTGACGCCGGCAGGCGTCCATCTCTTTTCCAGCAGCTCTTGCATTTGAGTAGCGTCGAGGTGGCGGAACTCATGGACGAATCCGATGCGCGAATAGAACTGGGGAAATCGGGCCACGCGCTTCTCGATGCCCGGCATGCCGATGAGAACCATACCGACGGTGCCCTCGTCGAATATGGATCTCATTTGTTCGAGGCTGTTCATCTGGAGACGATCGGCCTCATCCACCAAGATCAAAGTGGTCGGATCCGACACTGCCCGCTCTTTGGCTTGATACCGCTTGTATGTCTCAAAGTAGGTGGGATCGACTGCCGGGCGATCGCGTGGTGAACACCCCGGCCTGTCCATGATCTCTCGGCGCCTTCCCCGCCTAGAGCGTTCGCAGGGTTAAACATTTTCCGAGCGAATTGGCGAGTCAGCCGTCTATCCAGTAAACGCTCGTAAGTAGGAACAACATGAATAAATTGATTTCGGTGTTGAGGTCTTGCGTCTTGCTCAGCTTGCTCGGTGGGTCTCTTCAGGCACAAAGCGTCATCGGCATTTGGCAGGGCATCTTGCCCGGCGGCGTGGCAGAACACCTCGTGCTAACCATCTCAAGGGGAGAATCAGGTGATCTATCGTCGTCGCTGTATACCGTCGATCACGCGCAAGGCTATGAATTGGGATCAACCCGGTACGAGGTGGGCAGGCTCACCTTCAGGCTCCCGGAGTATGGAGCTAGCTATGAAGGTAAGATCTCGCCTGATGGTAAAACAATTGGGGGCACGTGGAAGTGGAGTGACAAAGACAAAGGCACCCCACTGACGTTCGATCACGCAACGGAGCAGACGAGCTGGGCCGTTGATCGCACGGCGCACACGGTTTCTTTCGTTACTGTGGAGCCCGGAGTGAAGCTGGAGATTGTGGATTGGGGGGGCACGGGCCGCCCTGTCATTCTCCTGAGCGGCCTGGGTGATAACGCGCACGTCTTCGATAAGTTTGCTCCCAAGCTAATTGCGAAATATCACGTTTACGGGATTACGAGGAGAGGCTTTGGGGCTTCCGGTTCGCCTCAAGCAGTCTCCGACAACTACACGGCGGACCGTTTGGGTGACGATATCCTTGCCGTGATCGAACAACTCAAAATCTTTCGTCCGGTGCTCGTCGGACACTCCATCGCGGGAGAAGAGTTGAGTTCGATTGGCAGTCGCCATCCAGAGCATGTTGCCGGATTGATCTATCTCGATGCTGGGGGCTCCTTTTGCGATGTATGTCCACTCCCCGCAAAGCGTTCTTGTGGACTGGGATGAGATGAGGAGAAAAGTAGAGGCAGTCACAAATGCTCCGACGCCACGGCAGCAGAGGGCGCTGATTGACAAAATGTTGCAAACTGACCTGCCTCAGTACGAGCAAGAGCTGAAGGATAGGCAGAGATTTCTTCAGGGGTTCCCCGATGAACCTATACCATCCGAGGAAAAGCTCAAGGGTCGTTCCTATAGAGTGGCGCAAGCGGTCCACAACGGAGCACAGAGGTACACCAAAATCAACGGCCCCCTGCTAGCAATCTTCAATGAACCCGCGCCTGTTGTTCTGAAGCCGGATGCCGATGCGAAAGCTAAGGCTCACGCAGAGCGTGAAGGGGAAGATCTAAAAATGGTCAAAAGGCAGGAGGAAGCGTTTAGAGCCCTAGGATCTGATGCTCATGTCGTGAGCATCTCGGGAGGGAATCATTACATCTTCCGGTCTAATGAGGACGAAGTCCTGCGGGACATGGATGCCTTTATTGCAAATCTCCCAGTGGAACCGCGCGACGTTGCAGCCTCACCTTAAGAAGGTGAAATTTTACGTAAGCTAACGAACGTCGAGATCCCATGCACGGGCTGGATAGTCCTCGCCATTGTAGCCTTCGACGAACCGCGTCTGCATATCAGCCGTGAGCCCGATGCCGGCGCAGGTTGAGACGATCTGTGAACCTGCTGAGAAGCAGATTTGGATATAGCAACGTTGGTGTAGGCCTACTTGGACAGGCTCTCGCAAATTCCGGCGAATAGGGGCGGCTCCAATCAGACCTGTTTCGCACTGCATCTACGAATCTGGAACTTTCTTAAGAAGAGCAAGTTGGGAGTTTTACTTGGGGCTACGAGGTTAGAAGCGTAAACACTTACGGTTTACGCAAAACCCAATCCCGGTTGTAGGCGGTGGTCGGTCTTACGCATTTACTCGCACGAGTCTTGCGCCCGGAAGGGCTCTCGCTATGTTGAGTCCTGGGTCTGTGCATCGAGCCTTCGCACACTATTGCGCTTGTACATTATTTTCAAGAAAATGGCTATACCGCTCGCGGTGGCGCCCACCCACAATAGCAATATCATCCATCTCAGAATATGCACGATCTCTTGAGAAGGCAGCATGAGGGCAATAGCTATCCAAAGGATAAATATCGCCGAAATAATTCCGAACAGAAACCGCTCCTTGCTTATGCTGGTTCTGAGAGCCAGAGCGGTGACTATCCAGCCAGAGAACAAGAGTCCTACAATGTTGATCCAGTTATGCGCGGATGGTGCTGGCCGACCGATTGACCTTCCCGATAAAACAGTCTCAAAAGCGCAGGCCGCCGCCAATACCAACAACAAAATTCTCTTGCTCTGGAAGATTCTTCGTTTCAAGTCAATGATCTCCTACCTTTGCTTACTGTGTGCATGAAGCGACTGATTTTGCGACCATCAAGGTGTCATATCCGACAGCAACGCTGTATACAGCCAGCCGGGCCCCGGCAATAACGACCCCGCAGCCTGTTTGCCCACCATCGCCGCAATATTTATAGTGAGAGTCAACCCAGCCTGGTCATCGTCTCCTAAGAAATTACCGATCAATTGTGCTGGCAAGCAAGAAGCAAAACTTGGCTTTATTAGGATCCGTTTTGGTGTTGGTTTTACCGTGCCGTAGATGGGGATGCTAAGCTGCCCGGTTGCGGTAGAGCTAAACATGAGACCCGTCATGGACCACGTTGGCATCGCGAAAACCCTCCGACACCTCCGTCAGACACTGACGTGATCGTTCCATCGAAGCCGACACTATTGTACGGATCAGTGCAGACCATAGTATTCCATTGATTTTCCGAGTAGGTATGACCCACTCCGTCTCCGTCTTTACTGTAGACCGTTTCAAATTGCGCAAATTCGTCTGATCCAGAAAACATGGGTGGATTGATAACTTCCAAATAGTGGCCGACGCCTGTTACTCCAATGGAGAACAGGTCGCTCACTGCGAACCGGCAGGCGTGACACCACATATTCCCGTCAAGCGTACAGTCAACAATCAGGGCGACGGCAGCTTGTTTGGACGCGAGGACTTCCGCTATAAACCATGACCGTCACGCTCCACAAGTCGTAACGGAGCGTGCTCACAGCTGCACCCTCACAGTCCCACGTCCCCATTTCGCCGGGGACGCGGGTACTTCTTCACTGCGCAATTCGCGTAAACAGCTCCACAGTGTTGCCGGCAAAGGTCTGCGTATTTTTGCCAGGTTTTTGCTGGTACACCTGGACGGTGGGGCCCGTCGGTCCCGTTTGAACCTGCCCGTAAAGTGAGTTTTGCGCCAGGATATATAACGCGGTACCCGGCATCGGCATCTCTGCCGAACCCAATGCCTTCGAGGTGACATCGGGTACTGTAACGGACACTGACTGCCCCTTGATGGTCCAAGTCACAGCATAAGCCGAGAGCTTGGAGTTACAGTTGCCCGGAGCCTTGGTGCCAGTATGCTGCGTCGTCTGCGAAAAGTACGGTTGGTTGGTATAACTTATCAACTGCTCGTAGGTAAGAGAATTCTGTTCGGCTGCAACCAGACCGTCGCAGGAAGGGTGCCTGGTAATCAGGCCTATTTCCTGAGCGAACCTGGTAGCTACCGCCTCCAGGCAAGAGACCAGCGGCGTCAGGGGCACAACGGAGGTGGTGGCGATTCGTCCACCAAGCTGCTCCAGACCGGGTTCAACCACAGAGTCCTTAAGCGAGGAGTTGAGAATCAGGTAGTTGATCACAACTGGCGCGCCCTCAGGGACGTTGACTGCTGCGAAACCCACCGCAGGGTTGAACGTTCCGTTATTCAGGTTGCCCATTGGTTTGCAGATGCTTTGCGTCGCCGTGCCGCCGCCAATTTGCAGGGTGACTGATACATAATCCGTGTCGGTGTGGGCCGAACGCGTCTGCGTGATCTGGAAGGTATCCAGCAAAATTGAAAAAATAGGCATTATTAAACCTCCTTGGTGGTTCGTGTTCTGCGGAAGAGAATCTTCGCAGTGCAGCGATGACTGTATTTCAAGGGTCCTAGAAAAAGGTGGCCGGGACCAACCAGAACTTCAGGGCGGCGTTGATATCACTGATATTGGTGGAAAATCTTCCTTCGTCATTGTCACCCTGTCCGACGGGGTGCAGCCCGAGATAGTGTCCATCGACGGTCTGGATTGCGTATGTGCTGTCACCGATTTCAATGAACCTGAATTGCTCCCAGGCTTCGACCGCGGTTCGGTTGGTCTGGATGTTGTCTGACGTGGGAGTGCCGAAGTCGAGACCTCCACCATTGACTGCTGTGAGATAGTTGCTGGTCGCGGTCTGCACACCGTACGAACCATTAGGCTGCTGAATGAGGGTGAACCGTGCCCAGTTCGATGGAGTGTAGGTATCGGTATAGTAGCTGAGGGTATTCTGCGTCAGGTTACCTCCATTATTTGCAAAGATGGGATAGCCACTGAGACTGCCGTCGAGGACTGGAACGATTAAATATTGAAGACGGGATCCGAGGTCGCCAGCCTTCTTGAGGCTAAAGGCCTCCCAGCCGCTCACGGTTACGGCATCGGAGTGGATCGCGTCGGTTAGCTGACGTCCACCGCCAACCGCAGTGAGGAAGTTTTTACTAGCGGTTTGGATCGATAGGTACACAGTCTGCAACTCGGCTATCTGAAACTCTTCCCAGGCGGCGATGTCCGTTGCATCGGTATGGATGACGTCAGATTTGCGCCCTCCGCCACTAACAGCAGTGACAAAGTTTCCTCCGCTGGTTTGAAAGGCGACGTGCCCGGCAAAGTCGTGCCAGAGCGTGAACTTCAACCAGTCTCCGATCAGCCGTCCAGGCGCATATTGAATCTCCGTCTGAATGGCGGTGTCGTCAATGTGTCCGCCGCCGTCGGGAGCGCTGAGATAGTAGGAACCGCCGGTCCAGATGTAGACCTGGCCCGGGTACTGGGTGAAGGCGGGGTTGATACGTGGCTGAATGGACGTCTTAGATACGGAATTCGCGACGGGCATTTTCTGGCCCTCCTTAATTCTTGAAATTGAAAACATGGCCCCAATGCGTAACAATCAAGCGCCATTGAACTCCATGGCAGTAAAAATACAAGCTAGTTCCCGGTGCAGTCCGTTCGGGTTGTGGCAGCGAGCGCGACGATCTGCCATTTGCCGTTTTTTTGGTTGAGACTAAAGAGATCCCTGCCGCAGTGATCGAGCTTGCCGTCTATGTAGAAATTAAAGGGCGCCCAGACGACGGCCAGGTCGTGGTCGATTTGGACCTGCGGATCGTGAATGCGTTCTTCAATGTGTGTGGTTCCGGAGGTTGCTACGCGATTGGCCCAAAACTCGACTGTGAACTGGCTCAAGACGCCATTTTGCACAACGACGAGAACTCCGCCGGGCAACCAGGGAGCCTTGATGGCGACGGCATCGCGATGCGCCATGCCGTCGAACATGGCCTGCGTCGGAGCAAGAACAGCCTTGTCGTCTTGTCTCGCTGTGCAGCCGCCGAGTAAACCAATAGCGAGGCAGACTATCACGGTGTACCAACGAGATTGCATTGGGACGCCTCTAGCAAGAGAAAGGTGTTTGTCTGGCTCCGAGCGTATTGTGTGGACTGTAACTTCATCTCTATTCATCGCTTCACCCGTAGAGTTTTCTGGACGTGCAGGTTATATTTCGAAACGGAATCCCACGCAGCGACATCGAACCAGTCTGTGCTGTTCAGAAGTGGCAGTTCCCCGGTTCTGCAGCGTCAATCCGGCGCGCTGTATCTGATGGAATGAGCTGCACAGCAATTGTCCTCGCTTCCACATCCCCTTCGTTCCGGAGGATGTGTACATGGTTGCCGCCGAGGTCGACAAAACCCATCCCTTGTGTGTAAATGTGAGGCTTGCAATCGGGATCGTGCCCCTCATAGTTGGTCACCTTTCCCTCCGTAACGATAATCAGGCTGTGCCCAGGGTGCGAGTGCCAGCCAGTGCTTCCGCCGGGCGCTAAGATATTGCTCTGCGCGTACAGATCTGACGTTCCCTTCGTCTTCTGCCGAGACAGCCAGATGCTTTTGTGCTCATCCTTCGTGAGGCTTGGAGAAATGAACTGTGTGAAAACATCGATTTCGCCGAACCTGCCCACGGCGAGCAACGTGCTTTTGTACTCTTCAGCGGTTGTCGCCGAGGCCCTTCCAGGGTGGTGGAGAATCGCAGCCGCAACTATGACGCCAATCAACAACAAGCACGCCACTCTCATTCGCATGTCGACTTCCTCTCTCCTCGTCGCCGGATGGGTTCCTCTCTGAAGCTGAAGCGTATTAGCACGTGATTTGGAGACGCCCGATTCCGGCTTGCAAATGAGGCGTCCACTTCAAAAGTCAGGGTCAGGTCAGGGAGCAATCAAATTGCCCATGGACTTGGTGACTTTTTGGGGGTCGGCGCCGCCGATCTTCAAGAGAAGCAGAAGCAGCAACGAACGGCACAATCGCAGTTAAACCGGATATAAATTGCAGGAGCGGGCGGATGCGCCGAATCGTCGGGGACCGGTCATGCAAAGCTGCCACCTCCTACGGGCTTATCGATCTCTCCCGAGCAACTCGATTGTCGGATTACGCACGACGCCGTGGATAGCCTGCGACCCGAAATGTGTAGTCGCAGGTCCCCCAAACACCAGCGTGATGTTCGAATTCTGGATTGAGTAACGATCCTCGCTCCCACCGGTGACACAGACTTGCAGCGTGGATGAAGGCGGATCCGTCTCGAAAGGGGCGATGCTTCCATTCCCCGTCAACAGGCTGACCGTGCCGTTCAACTGAAAGCCCGTTGTAGTAGCGGGGGGCATGTATGTGGGGCAGCCGGTCATGTCCCAGGTGATCCTGACGTTCGTCAACCGGATGTGGTGAGTATGAGGGTTCACAAGGGGCTGCGTCGGGTCTACAGCGCCCGTGTCGGTCTTCCCATAGCCAGACATGGTCATATCCGCTGAGAAGTCGGCGGTTCCCCACTCCGGGCGGAGGTCCATCGACCATTGGCCATGCATCTCCCATGGGCTGCCTTTCACAGTCATACTCGAGGGTGAGTAATCGTTGATCAGTCCGCTGAAGTGCACTGGCCTGCGCTCCTCGGACACAGCACCGGTGGCTGAAACCAACAAAAGAAGTGAAACCACGCGCACTGCCGAAGTCAGGGTTTTGTTTTTCATCGAAGATCTCCTTTTGCAATTCGCTAACGCACAGACACAATCGGACACGCGGGTGAGTGTCTTCAAGCGGCAAGGCGCAGAACAGCCGTTGTTACCTCAACTTGCCGTCGAATACCGCGCTTTGCCGCGCCTGAGTAACGGGAGCAGGCTACAATTTCGAGGTCAGAACTGGAACCTGCCAGGAGAGCGCGATGAGCGATCCATCCCTTGGTACACCGCCGTCCGAGAGACCGCTGGAAGACCGGCTGGACTCGTGGAAGGAGATCGCGGCCTACCTGAAACGCGACGTAACAACAGTCCAGCGCTGGGAGAAGCGGGAGGGGATGCCCGTCCACCGACACCTGCATGACAGTATGGGTTCGGTCTACGCCTATCGGGCAGATCTCGATGCGTGGATGCGCAGCCGTAATCTGCGAGGAGCGCAGGAAAACGGCAACAATGCCATGCCGCCGCCCACCCCTCCTGCACAGCCACCGCAGTCCGCGCTGGCTACCTTTTCTCCTAAGCGGACAACCATCTTGTCCTTGGCAGCTGCGGCCCTGCTGGCGGCCATCGCAGGCCTTTGGCTTCAGCGAACGGAACACTTCTGGCGAAACCCCATAGCCGACGCTAAGTTTCAGACGGTCACGGACTCCGATGGATTGGACCAGGCCGCAGCAGTATCCCGCGACGGCCACCTCGTAGCGTTTCTATCCGACCGCGAAGGGCACATGGACGTCTGGGTCACGCAGGTCGGCTCAGGTGAGTTTCACAACCTCACCCACGGAAGTGTTTCGGAACTCGCTAATCCATCGATTCGAACCCTTGGCTTCTCGCCCGATGGATCTCTCGTCACGTTTTGGGTTCGCAGAGCAGGCGGCTCGAGCGGTGGCAACATCGGCGTCTGGGCAGTCTCCACTTTGGGCGGCGAGCCAAGGCCATACCTTGAAGGCGCGGCCGAGTTCGACTGGTCGCACGATGGCTCCCGCCTTACTTACCACACACCCGGCCCGGGAGATCCGTTGTTCGTGTCAGACGGCAGAGCGGAGCCTGATAGCCGGCCTATCTTCACTGCACCTGCAGGTCTCCACAGTCACTTTCCGTTGTGGGCGCCCGATTCAGAGTTCATCTACTTCGTTCTGGGCGAGCTCCCAGACAAATTGGATATCTGGCGCATCCCTCCAACCGGTGGAACTCCTGAGCGCATCACTTCCCACGATGGGCGCGTGAGTCATCCCGTCCTCTTGAATCGGCGCACGCTGATGTACCTCGCCAGCGATTCTGATGGTTCCGGGCCGTGGCTTTATAGCATCGATGTCGAGCGCCGCATTCCCCACCGGCTGACCTCCGGCCTCGACCGATACACATCCCTTGCGGCCAGTGCGGACGGCCGTCGTCTGGTTGCCACTCTCGCGTCTCCGAAGAGAACACTCTGGCGCTTGCAGATTGGTGATTCATCCACAGCGGTATCGGCAGCTACGCAAATCGAGCTGACAACTAGCACTGGGTCTTCTCCACGGCTGGGTCCAAATTATCTTCTATATGTTTCTTCCACCGGAACCAGCGAGAGCATCTGGAAGCTCGCCAACGGATCCAGTACAGAGTTGTGGCGCGGCGACGGAGCGCAAATCTTCGGCGGTCCGGCAATCTCACCCGATGAACAGCATCTCGCCTTCTCAGTGCGGCAGCACGGGCAAACGCTCTTGTACGTAATGCAGGCTGACGGTACGAACGCGCACACAATAACTGATTCGCTCGATCTGGAAGGTGCTCCAGCTTGGGAACCCGACGGCCTATCGATCACCTCGGCGGCTAAAGATCACGGCATCCCACACCTTTTTCGCGTGCCGATCGACGGCTATTCGCCCACTCCCCTTATCCAGGAGTACTCAATCGATCCCGCGTGGACTCCCGATGGCAACTTTGTAATTTACTCGGGACCAGATATAGGCACTACATTTTCTGTGAAAGCCGTCACATTCCGTGCGGGGCCGCATCCGTTCCCAGCACTAACGCTGACTCGCGGCGCGAGGCACCTCGCCTTCCTACCAGGAAAACGGGCACTCGTATTCCTCCGAGGGGAGATTCAACATAAGAATCTCTGGTATATAGATCTGGACACTGGTATCGAGCGGCAACTAACCAATCTTACTCCCGAATTCGACATTCGCGATTTCGACATCTCGCCAGACGGTCATGAAGTTGTCATCGAACGAGTGCAGGAGCGCTCGAATGTAGTGCTGCTGGAACTTCATCGACCGTAACTAGGCATTTTTCCTAACGGCTTGTATGGGTGCGCCATCGACTCGACACAACCCCAGTGCTAACGTCGTTATCACATAAGGTGCTTTTTTCTTACGAAATATGGGCACTGCGCAGGAATCGCGGAAGCTGACCTGAGTGTTTGAAACCTTCACTACTCGCAGCACCGTGGGCACAGGCATTGGCTTGTTTGTGGCCAAGCAGTCCGTTGAAGGCCATGGGGGCCGGATCGAGATTGAAAGCAGTTAGGCCCGGGAAAATCACGGTACGACCGTTCGCGTCTTTCTGCCGCCATACACGCCGTACGACTCTCGGCGGACCATACATTCTTTTGATTTGTCCGCTTCCATGAGAAGGCGCCTCAAAGTCAAGCTCTTTCTCGCCTTGCGCGAGGTTGGCAGCCTGTCCGCAGGCACGTGACGCAAAGAGTCTCGGATCTATCCATGACTCCTGTGTTTAGTGTTGCCAAACTGAGCAGCAGAAAAGAGATCGAACCGCATTGCCTGTCCCGCCGTGTTTCAGTGCTCGTTTCTGATCCGCCACGCTTCCATCCGCACTCTGGAGACCCTTTAAACTAGGGTCGGTGCACATTGGGGTTCTCGGAGCAGGTCGGCGCTGCAATCTGTATGTCGGCGTAGTACGCCTGCGGACAAAGCGCAGTCACCGTGAACACGGTCATAGTCAGTAGCGGCAAGGTGGTGAGGTTGAGTTCGTTGGGACGCCGATGAATGAGGTCAGCCGTGGGTCAGGAACTTAGACAGCGTGTTGGCGCATTATGCAGGGCTTCGTAGACCTCTCCTGTGTTCCAAAGATGGTGCAGCAGCACAGCCAGCTTACGAGCCACTGCTGTAATGGCTCGCTTCTTGCCATTCTTTCCGCCGCGGCTGGCTAGCTTCATTCCCCAGCGTTTCAGGTTGCTGTCGGGCGAAAATCTTCCCAGAAGGTACTGAGCGCACTGAACCAACAAACTGCGAAGGTGTTTGTTGCCTGCCTTGCTGATTCTTAGCTGATGGTCTGTGTCTCCTGATTGATCGCGCTTCGGCGTCAAGCCAAGATATGGGCCGACGTCTCGCGAGGTCGCAAAACGTTTAGGATTACCAATGACGAGCACATATTCCAGCGCAGTTACCGGCCCCACCCCGCTTACCTGGCGAAGCTGGGCTGTCTCCGGATACTCCTGCCGGCCGAGTCGAGAAATCTCCTTATCACAACAGTAGATTTGCTTGGAGAGGTGTGAGATGGTCTGCAGGAGTGGCCCGAGACTAGGTTTCAGCTCTTCCTTGAGGAACGGTTCAGCTTTTTCGGCAAAGGAGGGACTGCTGCAAGGAGGTATGCGAACACCAACTGTTTTCGAGATTCCTCGTACCGCATTGATTAGTCGCGTTCTTGCACGCACCAGCAGGTCGCGAGCACGAAGTTGAGCGATGGCGGGGTAATGCTCTCTGCCGCGGTGAATCACCGGGGAGAGTAGCTTTGGGTCAACGCGTACAAGACGAGCGAGCATATGAGCGTCCACTGTATCCGACTTGCGAACGCTACTCGTGATCATTGGAAGGTTCCGTGGATTTGCTACGACAACCTCATGACCCCAATCCTGCAGCAGCTGGCTAACCCAACGTGAGTGCGCGCCGACTTCGATGGCGACTCGGCAGGGCGGTAGATCCTTGAGTGACTCTCAATCGCCTCCGGTGTAGTACGGACACGTCCCTCGGAGAGTACGACACCGTCCGGTCCGAGGAAGCAACAATGGCTATATCTGTCGCCTAGGTCAATGCCGATAGTGGCCGTCTCAGGTGTTGCCGGGAAGCTGCGTCTCAACTCCTTGCAATTCGCCATCATGTTCTTCGTCATGAAAAATCCTCCTGAACCGGGTTTTATCAGAAGTCTGAGCCTTCTCATTCCATCTGGATGCGGTACATGCTTGCCCGAAGGGTATGCCGACGCGACCCCCTCCCAAGGCGACTAGAAACGATTCGTGGAAGGGGACCCGAGCTTGTCTCGGGGGAGGAGTCCACGCCTGAAAGGCGCGGAGCGAATCTTTGGCAAGGAGAGCGTGCGTCCAAAGGGCGGGGGTGTCTTGAGCGCGGCACGCTGAACGCAGATAGAAAGGCAAACCGGAAGGGAGCCGTTCTGTTCAACGGCCTTACCTCATGGCGCGAGCAGCAAAAGCCAGCTCAGAAAACTAGAAGAGTCACAACATCATTACCGCGATCTGTCGGAGCGAGTGATTTGTTCACCCTGCAGCATCGATTACATACTAAGCTTGCATGTTATAGGTACAGTATGACCATGCCGCTTCTCAGACGAGATTGCCGTGGGTTCTGACCCGCACCATGGCCACCATCTCGAAGCGAATCCAGCACGTCTTCATGCATGCTTTGAACGGCTGGCCCGAGTCCGCAGATCAAACCGGTTGTACCGGTTAGAACCACCGCAACAAGCAATAACGGCCAGCTTACTTCGATCTCCGAGAGCCTCGGTAAAGAGTCAGGCAGTTCGGCTGCGGCGGCATGCACGAGAACAATGGCCAGAGTTACGCCCGCGACGCCACCCAGACAGCTCAACGCCAGGCTTTCCGTCAGTAATTGCCGAAACATCGTTCTGTTGGAAGCACCTAGCGCCAGACGAACTCCAAATTCACGTCTGCGTCCAGCAGCCCTTACTAACAGCAAGTTAGCCAGATTGACGCAGGCGATAAGCAGGATCAGGGAAACCGCGCCGAGCAGAATGCGTAGAAGGGTCCGCGCGTTGTGGATCACTTCCTCTCGAAGAGGAAGAAAATATCCGTGAAGCTTCAGACCACTTCCTGCCGGATACTGGGCTTGAATTTCGGCAAAGATGCGATCGACGTCCTGCTGCGCCTGCGGCATCGTGATGCCGGCTTTCAAACGGGCAACGGCACTATAGTCAAAGTTATTGCCTTCGCTTTTCTTTTCGATCGGGGTGAAACTCATTGGTACCCACAAGTCACGCTCGCTCAGTCGCCCGGCATCTAAGGGAAACTCGAAACCGTGCGGCATGACTCCAATGATGATGTACGGCCTTCGGTCGAGATCGATGGTGGTTCCCAACACATTCGGATCGGAGTGAAAGCGGTCCTTCCAAAGCGCGTAGCTGATCACTGTCACAGGTGAGGCGTTGTCAACTTCCTGCTGCGTAAATATGCGCCCGAGCAGGGGTTCGATTCCGAGTATAGGAAACAGTGAAGATGTGACCCGCTCCGCTCGCGCCTTGAAGGGAGCAACCGCACCGGTCAGTTCGTAGGCCGATGCGATGAAGCCGCCCACTCCGAAAAAAGCTTTGCTCTCGCGCTGGAAGATCAGAACATCCGGGGCAGACATGCGCAGTTCGTGCGAATCATGCTCGAAGCTCTCATGCAGACTTATCAGTCTTCCAGAGTCTTTGAACGGCAGCGGTCGCAACATCACCGCTTCCACAACGGAAAACACCGCCGTTACCCGCCAAATCCGACTGCGAGCGTGAGAACAGCCGTCAATGCAAACCCGGGGGCCTTGCGTAACTGGCGCAACGCGTAACGCAGGTCCTGAAGCAGCGTCTGCATGAAAACCTCCCGATCACATGATCGCGTGCAAATAATGTCGCACTTTTTCAGCCAAAGCTACCCCAATGCAAGCGGTCTATTTACAAGGAGATAGACTGATATCGGACTATTTTGAATACCGCCTTTGTCCGAAATCGCAAATCGCTGTCCGCAAACGAACAGACTGAAACCGTTCATGCACGGTAGGCATGTGGGCCTGAATAACCAGTGTCAAAGCGGTTGTGAGGATAGAATGAACCCGATTTCTCAACCGAGTTTGACGTCAACTTTGCTTCTTCTGCAAAAAAGTGAAAATCGGTAGTGTCGTGCACGATCCTTAGGGAGTACGGTCAACGAGGCCCAAATGGAAGATTCACTCGTTTTCGAGCCTGCTAAGGCGGCTGTGCTCACAATGGATCTGCAGACAGGAATCGTGGGGATTTATGCGAAGGATGATCCTCTCTTGCCAAACCGGGCCGCGAAGGTTCTGGAAAGTTCTAGGAACCAGAAGATGAGTGTCATTCACGTGCAAGTCGGCTTCCGCCCTGGACTGCCGGAAGTCAGTTTGCGTAATCCGCTCTTCGGTGCCATGAAGAGGTCGAACGAGCATCAGCAGTTCTTCCAGGGACCCAGCGGCGCGATTCACGCGACCGTGGCTCCCCAATCCGATGACCTTGTCGTCACCAAGCACCGAATCAGCGCCTTTGCCGGCACAGACCTGGAAATGATTTTGCGGGCACGGGAGATTGATACCCTGATCCTGTTTGGGATTGCGACCAGCGGGGTTGTCCTCTCCACCCTCCTACATGCGAGCGATGAAG
Organism: Edaphobacter sp.; assembly: GCA_035317185.1. Taxonomy (GTDB): domain Bacteria; phylum Acidobacteriota; class Terriglobia; order Terriglobales; family Acidobacteriaceae; genus Edaphobacter. Next base: position 62,346 of record DATHHN010000019.1, on the reverse strand, counting down.
ACTATCGTCTGATCATTGTCAAAGACTGTTGCGCCGATCTGGATAGAGAGGGTCACAGCTACCTAATCGAGAGATTTTTCCCACGGTTAGCCACCGTGACGACCAGCGATCAGTTGATCAACGCGCTCGGACTCCACTAGAGCCTTTATCGACTAGCTAATGCTGTCGCACGATCCGGAATAGTCTCAACTTCGTGTTCGCCGACCAACCGGGCGGAGCCAACGATTCAATTCTCAGAACGAAAGAAACGCCAAAGAACATCTGTCAAATAAAGTGGCTCCTTAGAGTTGGTCTGATTCCATCGTGAAGGCTTGCTACCCGGCCATTCATGGCCAAGGTGATCTACAGAAAATCCACGAACACGCGCATCCTTATCGCAACCGCTCCAATCAGTCTGCTGGCCCCATCGCGTCGCGATCGTATCGGACCTCTTGCAACCGTTAAGGTGTGCCCAGTCCGCAACATCGTGCTCCAGCGTTGGTAGCGATTCTTGACCGTACCATTTTTCCTTCGCTGTGGCTGGCATCGCACTCCACGCTGCTTGGCTTGGCTGCCCAAAGGAATCATCTGTGCCTATGGCTAGAAAGATGGAAAGCGGACGAGTAATTTGATGTGGGCGGCTAAGGCCGACTGAGCCCATAATCGCAACAGCGGTAATCTCTTCAGATGCAAATTGGGCGAAGTCAGAGGCCATTTCACCGCCACTCGAAAACCCGGCAATGTACACGTGCTTCGAGTCACCCCTAAATCGATGGAGGACATCGTCAAGGACGGCCGTCAGAAAGGGTGCATCAAGCGGATGAACGACACGGGGGTAATCTGGGTTGGCCACATACGGATAGTTTGTCGCCATTTTATGCGTCCACCATAAGGTGTCGTTCGTCGGCAGACTCCAGCCGTGGATGAAATTCGCTGGCAGCGGTGAGCCGGATGAACGAGCCGGATCAATAGGTAAGGCCTGAGGGAAAACGATCAGGAAGCCTTCCTTATCGGACTTCTCGATCCATCCGAAATCGTGGGCGGTAGAGTGTGATGAGCTTCCGCGTCCGTGCAACATCATGACCACCGGTAGCTTCTTCACGGAATTGAAGCCGAGGGGGCAGTGCACAAGATAGGTGCGATCAAGTCCGTCAACGTGAATGGTAGCCTCTACATCCGTCACCATCTGTGAAACGCAAGGCGTGGCCCCAGATGCGACGACTACAACCAAGAAGGCAAGGAAAATGCCGGACATTCGCATAGACTCTTATTTTACGAAGCCAGAACACATCGCGTTCCTCTTGGTGACCAGTGCTAGGTTGCGTCACAGAATTGAGACGTTCTATTTATCGATACCGACTCACGGGCCAACTGAAGATTGATCTATTACCCTAACTTTCCCAAGAGTTAAATGAACGCAGAACGCAATGGAAGCGGGAGCTAAGCCGCTTCCATTGGAATCACTTGCCCGAATGGCGCGGAGCGCGACTCCGTGGAGGCCCACAGCACCGAGTACCCAGGAGCACCTTTCGGGAATGCGCCACATAAGTCTGTGAGAAAAACCAGGACCTGCGGCACAATTCCGCGCTCGTCCAACCACCTGAAGCAGGGAGCGAAGTTCGTTCCACCTCCGCCCACTGGATTAAGAGCAATCGGCTGCCCTGCTTCATAGACCTCGCCCTTATGGACCTCGGTGTCGAAGTAGAGCACATGCACCCGGCTCGGTCGTTGACCTTCGAGAATGGAGCGAATTTCCGACTCGAAGAGTCCTAGCTGACGAGCGCTGATGGATCCTGAGCAATCCACGGCGATTGCTATCTCACCGACGCCTTCAGACCTGACAACCGGAAGATAGAGCCCAGCCCAGATGTGCCGCCGATTGGGCGACATCCAGCTGTAGTCGGACGAAATTGTCTCTGACCAGGCGCGACGCAACAACTCACGCCAGTCCACGCCTGCCGCCTCCGATTGTTCGAGGCTACGAGTAACGCCGGCGGGCAGTTTACCTGCAAGTCTTGCGACGTTCTCTGCCTGCTCGACCGCTATCTTCCATTCGCGCGCCTGTTCAGCCACGGAGTCGCCATCCTCTTCTTCGTGCTCAGGAGCGTCAAGCACCTGGCCAAAGCCGCCCGGTGTTGTAGGCGCACTAGGCGCATCAACTGCACTGCGATTATCGGATTGCTTTCTGCCATCTCCGTCGGAAGAAGCACCATCCTGGTTCTCTCGTTCCCCGTTGGAGCTCTCCTGATCTTGCTGCTCCTGAATCAGGTTGTAGATGCATTCCGCGCTCATACCGCGAAAGCGATGGTCGATGAGAACATCCTTTGGCAGTGTGAGCCCAGCATCGAGGAGTAATGGGTTGATGGCATAGTCGCATGCCATATTCCAGCGTCTCCGATTGCGATCTCCGCGACGTGTGTGATGCTGAAGCGCAGGGTGCAGGACTTCATGAGCCAATGTGCCGATCAGTTCAGCTGCATTCAGCGTATTGACAAAATCAGGGTTGTAGAACAACGAGATGCCGTCGGTGGCCATCGTCTGAATGGAAGTGGTGGGTCGTGCACCGAGACGGAACAACAGCGAACCGAAGAACGGGTGATCGAGAAGGAGAGCGGTCCGGGCCTTCTGGATCCGGACCGCTGGGCTAAGGTTGTGCTTCGTCATGGCGTTGACGCCTCCATGTACGCCGGCATATGCGAGAAGATGTCCTCGACACTTGACGCGTTTTCCACCTCCGACTTCTCGTTCGGTTCGGCCGAGTGTTCCTCTCGACCGCGCAGGACTGCGTCCATCTGCGACAAGATCTGAGCGGCGTCCGTAGCAGCTGCAACGCGGAGAATCTCGTTCTTCTTCAGATCGTGTGCACTGAAGTTGCACAGGCGATCCTTGATCACCGCTACAAACCGATTCAGTTCCTCGTCCTGGTTCACATTGAGACGTGGGAGCAAATCGACAAGGTCGACGACATTGGTAACCAGCGAAGCATGGAATCGCGATTCTGACTGGTTCAGTTTGTCGACCATGTGAGTGACCACATCCGTCAACCGCACCCACAGGTCCTTGGTCCCACGGTTGAGCGACTGGCGTACACTCTCGTCGATTTCTCGAGCGACCCGCGCCTGTTCTTCCTCTGAGAGCGTCACCCGAAAGTCATCGCTACTGGGAATGGGAAGCACTTGGAGCTTTAGTTCAAAGTAGAAGTGTGCGGGCAGTAGACGATAGCCTTCATCGGACCACGGCAGGGTGATTTTGTAGAAGTGCTGTCGAATCTGTCCAGCGAGTGTCCGCAGCGCGTCAAGCTTCTCTGCACCGCGGAGCAGTTGCTTGTTGTAGCGTCCTGCGCTCTCGTGCGCGCCGCGTTGATTGGCAACGTCGCGGCCGACTTTTCGGTCGTGTTTCACCGCAGTCCAGATACTGATATGGACTGCGGACAGCATGGCACGTTCGGTAATCATTGCAGTACCTCCGCATGTTCGACACCGAAGCGAACAAACTCCGGTGTATGGGTGATGCCACGATTCCGTGCGGCCGCGTCGCGTATCGCCAGCACCCGCATCTCGGTTGGCATGCAATCGAGATACTGCATGCCCCTGGTAATGGAGTGGCCGCTAAGGACCCTTCCTAAAGCAGTAGCAATCGCGATCTGAGCGGAAGGCTCCGCAGGGAGTGGCGCGCTATCTGGGTTCAGGAGGATTTCATCGATGGATGGCAAGTCACGGAACAGCCGCAGGAAGGCAACCAATTCCGTCGTGGCTGCGGGCCCAACGGTACCCTCAAGCAACTGCGCTTCGATCTCTGTGGTTCCTGTGAAGAAGCCACCTTTCTGCCGGCGTGCGAAGCCGGTCAATACGTTCGAGGCCATCTCCCAGGAGCGGGGCGTTGGCCACGCATTCACATCCGACGTTGCGTTGGCATCATGAAGGAGTGCCGGCTTGAACCGAAGGAAGGCAATGATCTCCGGACGCAGCCCGGAACGAACCGCCCATTGGCACCAGTCTTCGAAGTCCGGCTCGAGGCCCAGGTGGACGAAGCGATTTCGCAGCGGCCGGGGCATGGAGAAGTGCACACCCCGCTCGGACGCCGGATTGCTTGCGGCCACCACCACCCAACCTCCAGGGAGTTGATATTCACCGAGCTTGCGGTCGAGTACTAACTGATAGCAGCCAGCCTGCGTCATCTGCGGAGCAGCAGTCAGCTCGTCGAGAAAGAAGATGCCCTTGCCGGAGGTAGGCAAGAACTTTGGCGGCACCCATTCTGCTTGATCTGCCGAGATGCGCGGCAACCCGCGCAGATCGACTGGGTCAAGCTGAACAGCGCGAATGTCGAGGAACTGCCAGCCTAGGTCAGAGGCTACCTGTGCAACGATTTGCGACTTGCCCACTCCGCACGCGCCCCAGATGTGCAAAGGCACACGTTCGTTAATGAGCGCATGGAGCGCTTCCAAGAGTTCAGAGGGTTTCAATCGGTTGTCCTTTTCAAGGTGACAGGTCAGGCGAGGCTGAGATGAAACGGAACGGCGATTCGAACTGCGGAGGAGTCAGCTAATTGATAGGCTGCGAATCCCACGCATCACTCATTTGCGTTTTTCCGGAGCAGATGGACGTTTTACGGTGCCAATGCGAATGGCGCCGGGCCAAAGTGGCTGCGCCAGGCTCAATGAGTGCTAAGCCCTGTTAGCAATAGTGAACAGTCGGTCATTTGTCCGGAAAGGCGACTATACGGACATGTGGATCGCTTTCATTGTCAACGAGTGACTTGGCGATTTCTCACTCGTCGAAATAGACATAAGAGATCATTGGCCAAACTCGCTGGCTACCTCTTGCGTGGCAGTGCCAGTAAAGCGTTCACGAGTGCGTCGCCAACTCCAGCGGCGTCAGCAACCAGGGCAAGATCGAGTCCGATAGTCTTCAGTCCGGCCGCTTCTACAAACCCATGTTTGGCGCTTAATCGCAGCCCAGGCTCGCCGGCCTCATCTTCCAGCTCGACCTCCAGAGCCCCCCTCATCCCCGCAGGTTCTCCATCCTCAGCACTGGTGGAATCCCGGCTACGCCATCACCAACTCCAGATCTGCGGCCTCGGAACGGAACATCGCGAGACATTCCCGCGTAATTGCTGCCACCGGCATTAATAAATCTCAAAGAGATGCGTCATCTCTATGAAGAAGCAAGAAGGTGAACCCTTGGCTGCTGCCAGCATGACCATACCGTCCACGGAAAGCGTCTCGCAACTCTTCGCGGAGCATTACCGCCGCGTGCTGCTGGCTGCCCATCGCATCACGGGCAGCATGGCCGATGCGGAAGATATTGCGCAGGGCCTCTTTCTGCGGCTGGCAAGCGCGGAACGGCCGATCGACAACATCGGCAGCTACCTCCATCGCGCGGCGATCAACGGAGCTCTCGACGTGCTGCGCAGGCGAAAGAGTGCAGCGACAGAGCCGCTGGATCAGGCAGACCGTATCGCTTCGGTCAGTTGGCGAAGCTCGCCGGAGTCTGAGGTCTCAAGCAGACAGTTGGGGGATGCCTTGAGGATCGCGATTAGCGAACTGGCTCCAAAGGCGGCAGAGATGTTTGCCTTGCGCTACTTCGAGGAACTGGGCAACAAAGAGATCGCAGCGCTGATGGAAACTTCGCAGACCGTGGTCGCCGTCACGCTTCACAACACGCGATCCCGGCTTAAGAAAAGACTTTTAGAAATGGACGGGAAGATCAATGAGACACGATAGCGAATCCTTACTCGAGACGGCGATCCACGCAATTCACGCTGCTGAACCGGATGCCACGCAGATCTCTACCTCCGTAAAGCGAGTGGCCGATCGCCTCGGCATCGACGCGACACGCAGCTTGAACCTCTCAGTCTCCTCTACGATCGAGAGCTGCGCCGATGTGCAGCATCTGCTAGGTTCGTATCGTACCGGAACTTTGTCTGATGCTCGTACACTTCTGATCCGAGTTCACCTGCGCGATTGTGGGGAGTGCCACAGCTCCTATGCAGCCGGTCTGGGAAGAGCCGGGCTGGACTGGTCCGCTCCCCAACGGGCCCGCGCTCTTCCATGGAATTTTCGCGCATTCCGTTGGGCACTCGCTCCCACGCTTGCTGTTCTGGCGTTGACGTTCTTCCTTTATCGTGCGTTCTGGCAGATTCCTCCCGGTGTTCGCGCCGAGGTGGAATCGATCGACGGCTCTGCCTCCCGCATCTCGGATGCAGGTGACGCTCCGATCTCGGCGGGCGACAAGTTGAATGAAGGCGACCATCTGCGGACGAGCGGCGGAGCCCACGCCATGCTTCGGCTTTCGGACGGTTCAACTGTCGAGGTCAACGAACGCAGCGTTCTCTCCGTCGTGGCCAGAGGGCGAAACATGACGGTAGCAGTCGATAACGGAGCGGTGCTCGTACAGGCTGCCAAACGCACCTCAGGCCACCTGTATGTGAAGACTCCGGACTGCCGCGTCGCTGTCACCGGAACGGTCTTCTCGGTAAACGCTGGGATCAAGGGTTCACGCGTGGCCGTGTTAGAAGGAACCGTCCATGTGACTCACGCCGGCATAGAGACGCTGATGCACGCGGGCGATCAGATATCGACGAACGAAAAGTTAAGCTCGGAGCCAGTCGATCAGCAGATCGCATGGAGCCGCGATCTCGACAAGTATCTTCCTCTGCTCGCGCAGTTCAGCACGCTTCAACATAGGATCGATCAGATTCCGACACCACAGCTCAGGTACACGAGCGATCTGCTGGGACGTGTTCCCGCGAACACCCTGCTCTATGTCAGCATTCCCAATCTCGGCAAGTTTTTGAGCGAGGCGAACAATATCTTCCACGACCAGTTGAAGCAGAGTCCGGCACTTCAGCAGTGGTGGGAGAATGGGGCGCATCACAATACTGCGGAGCTCGATGCTCTCGTCAACCAGCTCCACCAGGTGAGCGAATATCTAGGCGATGAAGTCGTGGTCGTCGGAGTGCAACAGCCGGAAACTCCTCGATCGAATCCCGGGTTCGCGATCGTCGCCGATCTTCAGAAGAGCGGCCTGGGTGATGTTCTGAAGAGTTCGGCTCCAGCCATTACGGTGTTCGACGAAGCTTCACTCGCCACAGCTCCAGCTTCGACGCAAGATCTGCCAGGACAGTTCGCTCTTATTCGGCAGCATGAAGCAGTCTTCTCGAGCAGCGTCACCGTACTGAAGCAGATGGAAGCACATCTGAATGGGAATGCAAGCGGGTTCGCAACCGGAGATTTCGGTCAGCAGATCGCCGCGGCGTACAGCCGTGGCGCCGGCGTCATCCTTGCGGCAGATCTTCATCAGATGCTGCACGCCGCCTCCGAGAGAGGCCACGACAATCCACGCAGTCAAAACGCTCTGCAGAGCAGCGGCATCGATGGAGTTCGCTATCTCATCGCGGAAAATCGCGAACAAAATGGTCTGCCTGAGAGCCATGTTAACCTGCAGTTCGCGGGAACAAGGCAAGGTGCAGCTTCGTGGCTCGCAGGCCCTGCCCCCATCGGGTCACTGGAGTTCGTCACTCCAAATGCTGCCATCGCGGTCGCGTTTCTTTCGAAGGACCCCGTAGCCATCGCCGACGACATTGTGAAGATGGCCCAATCGTCTGCATCCGGCAGCAGCGGGTGGAGCGAGGCTGAAGCGAAGCTGCAGGTCAGTATCCGTAACGATCTCGCCGCAAATCTCGGCGGCGACTTCTTGATATCGCTCGATGGCGCGGTGCTGCCAATCCCGGCTTGGAAAGCTGTCGTTGAGGTCCGTAACGCGGATCAGCTTGAGAGGACCCTCGAACGACTGACGGAGGCCGTTCGCAACCAGAGCGGCGGCAACCATGCTCACGACATCGTGATTCAGTCGAACCAGAGCAACGATCAAACATTTTACTCGATCAAGAACGTCACCTCCGGCGCCACGATTGCGCAATACACCTTTGCGGATGGTTATATGATCGTGGCTCCCGATCGCGCTCTTCTGATGCAGGCGCTGCACGCGCATGCAAGTGGCAACTCTCTGGCACGTTCTGCGGCCTTCAAGGCGCTCTTGCCGAAGGATGAGAATGCAAACTACTCCGCCGTCGCATACCAGAATGTAGGTCCGGTTTTGACGCCGCTGCTCTCTCAGTTGAGCGGCGGGTCGGCCCAGGCGTTGACCCAACTCGCAGCAGATGGCAGACCTACCGCGATCTGCGCATGGGGGAAGGACAATCGCATCGAAGCTGCCAGCAACACGCATCTCTTCGGCATCGATCTTCTCGCACTGGAAGCCCTCGTACATCCAGGGAACAAGCAATCAGTGGGAAGCGTACGTGAATAGCATGGGAACGGTTGAACTCGATGCGCTCGAGGTCCGGCTTGGCGGTCGCACCATACTCAATGGGCTGAGCGGAGTACTGCGCGGTCAGGCGATCGGCCTGCTTGGCCCGAATGGAGCGGGCAAGTCAACGCTGATCAACACGCTCCTTGGCTTTCACCGCGCGTCGAGTGGAACAGCCCGCATCTTCGACCTTGACACGTACCGGGATCGGGCGGAGATCCGCAGCGGCATCGGATATATGCCGGAGAACGATTCCTTCATCGGCAACATGAGTGGCGTTCACTTCGTCCGCTACATGGCCGAACTCGCCGGCCTGCCCTCGGCAGAGGCGCTGGAACGCGCTCATGAAGCGCTCTTCTACGTTGGACTGGGCGAGGTCCGGTACCGCAAGGTGAACAGCTACTCTCTTGGGATGAAGCAGCTCATCAAGCTTGCCCAGGCTCTCGCGCATGGGCCCAGGCTGCTGATCCTTGACGAACCCACCAACGGCCTCGATCCCATTGCGCGGCAGCGCATGATTCATCTCATCCAGGAGATTCGCAAGGAAGGCAGTGTCCGTCTGCTGATCTCCTCGCATCTGCTGCGAGACATCGATGAAACCTGCGACGAAGTCCTCATCCTGAAAAGTGGTCGCATTGCGGCCTTGTGCAACATCGAAGAGGAACGCCGCTCCAACCATAGCTTCATGGAACTCGAGACAGTGGGCGCGACAGAAAAATTCTCTGTCAGTATCCGTGGCCTCGGTTGCGAATGCGCATCCTTTTCCGGCGGCCGCATCAAGCTCGTACTTCCTGAACACATCGAGGCTCGCGACCTCTATCGCGTCGCTTCGGAACAGAAGGTACAGATTCGCAGGATGCACGTACGCCGCGACTCCCTTGAGGACATCTTTCTACGAGCCATTGATACCGAAGGAGAACGCCCCGCACATGTCCATCTATAAACATCACTATCGCGCTTACACCGGTAGGGTCACGCCGATCTGGGCTCGCATCTTCGCGCTCGCGCGGTATGGCTTAGCCGAAGCATGGAGCACGAAGATCACCACCGTGCTCTTTGTGATCTGCCTGATCCCTCCGGTCGGCTCTCTGTTCACCATCTATCTCTCGAACAATCCAGCCGCGAGGCTGCTTATGGGGAACGTGGGCACGAGAGTCCTTGCCATCGATGGAAGTTTCTTTCTTGGGGTGCTGACCATCCAGTCATGGCTGGCGATGGCGCTCGCTTCGTGGATCGCGCCCCGCCTGATCACGCTGGATCTTGTCGACAATGCGCTGCCGATCCTTCTCGGCCATTCCATCTCGCGCTTCGGCTATGTCCTGGGAAAGTATGCCGCTCTTTTTGCCACGCTCTCGACGGTCACGTGGGTTCCGTGTTTGCTGCTCTTCGCCTATCAGGGATACGCTTCGCCGGTGCCATGGGCAGCGAGCAATCTTCGCATTGGCGTTGGGATGCTGGCTGGAGCGTTGATCTGGATTGCGCTCATCTCGCTTCTCGGCCTCGCTCTCTCCTCGTGGGTCAAGTGGAGAGCCGTCGCCACCGGCATCATCTTTGCGGTCATTCTCGTACCGGCGGGCGTCGGAGCGATTGTGACCGGGGTGCTCCACACCAAGTGGGGCTTTCTGCTCAATGTTCCCGTTATGATGTCCTTCCTCTGGGAGCGCCTGCTTGGCGTCCACAGCCGCATTGACAATGCGCTGCAGCTCCCTACAAGGGCCATCGTTACGATGCTTGCGCTCGGGTGCTGCCTCTCTATGGTCATGTTGAATACGCGCATCAGAGCTCGCGAAGTGGTCCGCGGATGAACGATCTGATCGTCTTCGAGAATGTCTCCAAATTTTACGGCGAAGTCCTCGGCGTGAATCGCGTCTCACTGACCATTCCGCCTGGCATCACAACCCTTGTAGGTCCCAATGGATCGGGAAAGACGACCCTGATGAATCTCTTGACGGGGCTTGTTCAACCATCGAGTGGAAGTATCTCGGTCATGGGCCTGTTTTCTCGCGATGCAAACAAGTTCTTCGCAACGGTTGGTTATTGCACGCAGTTCGACTTCTTTCCGCGCGACATCACCGGATGGCAATTTCTTGTGGACAGCCTGATGCTATACGGGATGAGCAAGCTCACCGCGGTCCAGTTAGCAGAGGAGTCTCTTCAACGAGTGCAACTCGATAAGACCGCGGCGTGGCGGAAGATCGACGGCTACAGCAAGGGAATGCGCCAGAAGATCCGACTTGCGCAGGCGATTGCGCACCGTCCCAGGGTGCTCGTCCTCGATGAGCCGTTGAATGGATTGGACCCCATGGCTCGTGCCGAAGCGATGGCGCTCTTCGAAGCGCTCGGCCGCCAGGGAATCCATCTCATCATCTCCAGCCATGTACTCGACGAAGTAGACCGCATCGCCGATCGCGTCGTGCTGATCACCGGTGGATATCTGATCGCTGAAGGCAATATTCATCAGGTACGGCAGGAGGTGCGCGAGAAGCCCATGCAGGTGCTCGTTTGCTGCGATCGTCCTGAGGTGCTCGCCTCGAAGATGTTTGCCATGAACCACTGTGTCGAAGCCAGGCTCCATCCAGACGGCAAGGGCATCTTTCTGCGCACTGGCGACGTAGACCAGTTCTATTCCATCCTGAACGAGATAGCCACGGAGGGTATCGTGAAGATCGAAGCTGTGGCGCCCGCGGATGACGATGCCAATGCCATCTACCAGTACCTCATTGGTTCCGAGGGAGGCACACTATGATGCAACAAGCCGCTCCCGGGCTGCGAAAAGATCTGATGCAACAGCCCTGGGCTCTCTGGTGGCTGCAAGCGAAACGTCTTACACAGATTGAACTAAGACGGAATTTATTTTCGTGGAGAGCGAGCTGGATTTATTTCCTCGCGTTTATTCCAACTTTAATAATTTCCATTCACTCCATCGTTGCTCCACACGATCCCACATCGATCAGCGACGATACCCAGGTGCTTGCGAGCATCGTTCAGCTCTACTACATCCGGCTGGGAGTCTTCTTTGGCTGCCTGGGTATCTTCTCGCGGCTCATCCGTGGCGAGATGATCGAACGCAGCCTGCATTTTTACCTCCTGTCGCCGGTCAGGCGCGAAGTGCTTCTGCTGTCCAAGTTCGCTGCGGGATCGGCCACCGCCCTGCTTCTCTTCGTTACGGCCACCCTAGCTAACTTCGCATTGACCTATCTGCCATTTGGTGCTGCGGGGAGGGACTATCTCTTCAATGGCCCGGGGATCGAACAACTTGAGGCGTACGTCTTGATCATTGTGCTTGCCTGCCTCGGATACGGCGCGGTCTTTCTTCTGTTGAGCATGATGTTCAAAAATCCAACTCCGGGAGCGCTGCTCTTCCTTGGCTGGGAGGCGATCAACCCGGTCCTGCCATCCATGCTTCAGAAGCTCAGCGTTGCGTCATATCTCCGCCACCTGATGCCAGTTAATGTTGGCGTGAAGGGGTTCATCGCACTGCTGACAGTCGAGACGGAGCCAGTCGCCGGCTGGGTTGCGACGCTGGGCTTACTTCTTCTCATCACAGCAGTACTGCTTTATTCCTGCTATCGCATTCGAACGCTCGAGATCCGCTACACTACCGAATAATCAGAGAACAACTTTTCCTTTGACGCGAAAGTTCTCGATCAAAGCACATTGCTTTGTCCCCGATTGCGATCGAGGGCGAATACCAGCGCCGCTTTGCACTTGGTCGATTGGCGTATTACCAGCAATGCAACGGTGAGGGATTGATGGCCGTCTTGTCGCTCGCGGACTGGAGCGATTGCGCGAACAAGGCGCAAAAGGGATTTGTGCTGGTCGGCGAGCCGCCGTAATACAGTGGTCTTGGCTTCGGCGCATCGCTCTAACCTGGTTCTGGGCGGTGTACCCGATGAGGTGTTTCTGTTTGCCGATAACCGATTGCATGCCGCATGGGAAGGTGCAGCACCACTCTACTTTTTCTGTACAACCTGACGGTCAAGGCTGACCATCCGCGCGGCAGGTCCGTTCTCAGCTATTGACTCCAGGCCAAGTCACTCATTCACCAGGTCGGATCGGCTATGCCTTGATCTCATTTGTCGATGAGTGAGTTGGCGATTTCGAAACAATTGACCATTTGACAATGTTCACAGGCAGCTGTCACGTGACGGTTAGCACGTGATCCCCAGATGATCCGGTGTAAGTGCAACAGGGTTTTCAATGTGAATGTGTCAGTAGATGAGCTTCAGAGAAAATTGAATTTGACGTGAGTTTCCCGCAGTTTTGCTGATCACGCCGAAACCGGCACCCTCAAGTGTGTTCGCGGGAAGCCCCATCGTCACGATGTTGAAGATGTTGAAGAACTCCGCACGAAATTGCAGGCTAACGAGATCGGCACCGCCCTTTCGCTTCCCGAACGGTGTGTTCTTGATGAAGGCGAAGTCATAGTTGTAGAAAGCGGGTCCACGAAATGTGTCTCTGCCTAAGCTGCCAAAGCGTCCTTTATTCGGGCCCGTGCCGTCGGGCAGATTTATTGGGATTGAAAAGTAAGAAGTATTGTTCGCGCCCATTCCGAAGTAGTCTTCCCGAATCTTCCTCGCCGTAGAGAGGATCGGCGTCGCTATCTGATCGGGGCGATCTGCGCCATTAGAACCAGCGCCTGTCTGCTGGACTCCGGAGTAGACGGTAAAAGGTAAGCCACTGGTGATCGTCGAGATGCCCATGATCTGCCATCCCCCTGTCGCCTTGGAAGAGACGCTACTAAGAGCGGGCCAGTCTTCGAGATGAAGGTCCTGCACGGTGCTCAATGTAAATGCATGTTCAACATCAAAGGTCGACGGACCTTTTTCGGGGCGAGTGTTGAAGGGGTCCTGTGGATAGGCTTGCGCGACAGCACCGGTCGCTCCTAAACCACCCGAAACGGAGCTGGTGTCATCGAGAGACTTGCTCCACGTATAGCTGGCTGAGAGGCTGGGTCCACGACGGCCAACGTTGCCGGAGAGTGAAGTTTGGAGCGCGTGATAAGTGGAGTGGGAGGAGGCAGTAATAATACTCTCGAGGCCAAAGCCGCCGATGGGAACACCCAAGGAATCGAACTTCGTATGACGGGCAAACTCAGGACCTGCTCCGGGATAGGCGTTTGGAAAACTTGTGCGGGGCAGCTTTACTCCTGCCGTTCCAACATAGTTCACATCAGCCGTCAGGGTTCCAAAGGCTCGCTCAAGACCTGCGGTCCAGGTATAGAGGGTGGCGTTGCCGAAAGATCGATCAATTCCGCTAAGGCCAAGGGGGCTCACCGCATGGCTTGGTGTAAGGGCGGCAACATCGTTCTGATAGCGATCAATATCCATGACCGTATTGGGGGCTACATCCTTTGTATTGCCGCTCGCAAAGATATCTACGCCAGCCGGTGTATACGCGCGCGGTAACTGCGCCGGCGTAATCTGGAAGCCAAACGGAACAGGGGAGCCCTTGGCCGCCACCAATCTGGGATAGACGGCAAACGGTGTAGAGCCTGTAAGAAAGTTGTCCTGCCAGATGTTGGGCGGAATGACGGTAACTGCACCTCCCACATGAAACTGCAAGAGTTGTGATGCGCGCCATGTCAGCTGTGCCCGAGGCCCCCAGCCATTGAGGTTGAGCTTATATCCGGGCTGCGGATTGACCACATATTGCTGCATATTGCCCGTATTCAAGAAGCCTGACGTTCGCTTTGCGCGCTCCGTAATTGGCGTATAAATCTCCCAGCGGACTCCATAGTCAAGTAGAAAACGAGGATTCAGTTTCCAGCTATCCTGCGCATAAACAGCTCCCGCATTGCGATTGATCGCGGCCGGCCCAATATGTTCTCCGTTAGAGAAATAGCTGGGCGCGACAGCCACCGTATAAACAAACGGGCTTCCCGAGAGCAGTCCCGTCAACGTATCAGGCAGTGGATCGCCGGCATGGATATCGTGAGTTCCGCTCACCGACGGGATATCGGTTCTCGCATAGGCCGTTCCGCCGCCGAAGTCATACTCTCCGTTTGGGCTAACGCCAAAGTAGGTAGTATCCCTGTTGAAACGAACTTCGCCACCAAACTTCCATGTGTGGGATCCCGTCGCTACAGTGAAACTCTGTTGCGCTTGGAACAAATTTCCAAACGCCGTCATCACCGATCCTGCGGCCGAATTGAACGCTTCGAATGACCCGTCACTGAACTTCAGAGCAGGATCTGTTCGGTTCGGCGTTGGGAAGGAGGGTGTACTCCTCGTAATGCTTATGGACGACGCCATAGACACGTTGGGCGATATCGTCCGAGTAAAGTTGAACACCAGATTTCTCTGTCGGTCGATGTACTGAATGCCGAACGAGGGATCGATCGCAGTCTGGTCAGGATTCGTAGTAGGGCCAGTAAGATTGTTGAAATTAAACCGCGCTAAGAAATGATTCTTGTCGGAGAAGTCGTGGTCCAGGCGGATGGAGAACTGGTCCGCATCGGTCACGACCTTGGACGAAGTCGCATAGGTATGCACTCCATAAGAACCCGTTGGGAGATTGGGCAGCGGGTATCGCGCCAGAAGTTTGGCGATCCCGGGGTCCACCGGCACGATAAGCGAATCGCCGGGATAGGCGGTCGTGTCTATTCCCTGGCGCTCTTCAGGCGTCGGGACAGGAAAGACCTGCGTGGTCCCGAGCACCTGGCGAAAGCCCTGGTATTGTCCGAAGTAGAATGTCTTTCCCCGGCCGTCGTAAACATCGGGAACCACAACGGGGCCGCCATTGGTAAATCCAAACTCGTTGCGGCGGAAAGGTGGAATTCGTTCAGGATGCTCAGCCGTTGCATGGTCAAAGTAGTTGCGTGCATCTAAGGCCGAGTTTCTGACGAATGAGAAGACCGATCCATGAAATCCGCTGCTCCCCGATCGGGTGATGATGTTGGTGAAGCCAGCTGCACCTCTGCCCACCTCGGCAGGCATCCAGCCGGAACTCGACTTTATCTCCTCGACTGCGTCCACATTAAAGTTAGAGAAGGTTGAGCCGCCCAACTCGGGATCACTGATGTCCGCTCCGTCCATTGCAAATACGGCTTCCACGCCACGCTGGCCATTAATCGCAAATTGCTGTGTGAAGTTTGTGGCGCCGTTTGCATCGGTCATCGTGCCGGCGGCCAACAACAATAGCTGGCTGAAGTCCCGCTTGTTGAGCGGCAGCACACTCACCGTCTGGCTCGATAGTGCTTCCCCGCCAGTGGATGTACCCTGATCAGCCGACGAAGTTACAGAGAGGTTTTTCTGTGCAGAAAGCGTGATAGCAACCGTAGGAGAAGTGCTCACTATGTTGATGGGAACTGCATATTGAATCTTGTCGTGATTTACATCGACTGAAAGCCGATACTGCCCGGCGGGTATCAGTTCAATCCGAAATTGCCCATCTGTTGCGGTCGTTCCATTGAAGGTTCCACCCTGCCCTTTAAGATGAACCCCTGCACGCGGAATGGGTACACCTGCAGCGTCGCGGAGCACCCCCTGCCAAAAAGGAAGGGCCGCATTCTGCGCCAGGATTCCTCCCGAAAATACAAAACAGGTTACAACTGCCGCCAGAATTTTGGAATACCGCATCATCACCAACTATGAGGCCTGAGATTCTGTGTTTGCATCATTCGCTAACGTTTTCTTTATCCGTTCCAGAAGAAGAGTTCGGCTGCTCTATATTACTTGCCATACTTGCCGCCTACGCGTCATATCCGGTTGGCCCTATGGAGATTTGGTGGTAGACCCCGTAGATCAACCCTCCTTCGGTGCCAAGATCGTCTGCGGCTTTAGAGTGTCAAGGTTCGCAAAATCGTACCTTTGCGCTCCGTTTTCGGGACGCAGTTGATCGAGGTAGTCATCGGGAAGGAGTGTCCGGTATCGTTCAGGCGATTGCTAAACGTGCGCCAACGACGGAACCCCGGGCGTTACGTGATCCTGGGGCCCTCAAACGGTTTGTCGCGAACGCAGCCTGCGAATGGCCCTGATGGTTATCTATTTAATGAATCGCCGAACTTTATTGCGGAGCGCCATCCCGATTCGCTCTAATGTATTGCGTGACTGAACCAATAAGAACCGGGCTTCCCCTATCACAATCAAAACGGGAGTGGGTTCTCCCACTGGTGCTAACAGGCCAATCAGCTCATTGAGCTATTCAAGTCGATCAGTGTTCTCGGCAAGAGGCTGAAAAACCGGCTTTCCTCCAACATCGCTCGCCAATTGCCAAGTAGCCGATAAGCCGACTATACAGACAAGTGAATCGCGCTCATTTGTCAGTGAGTGGCTCGGCGATTTGGCAACAGTTGACGCGGACGAAGTATCACGGAAGTAGAGTTGCCACAACGCGCGCCGGTGCGAGAAGAACGCGTTCAGTGTTTCCAGTTCCAATCCGGACCTCGGAAGAGGACGCCGGCGCCGATGCGGAACTGGTTTTGGCGATCGCCCTGTAGATTGCGGAGTTGAGAGTAGAAGTAGTCGGCCTGAACTGCCCGGATCCAGATGTGTTTAGAAACGGGGATGTCGAGACCCCCGCCGATCGTGAGGGCAAAGGAAGTGTCGTAGCTGGTGGGCAGCTTACCGATCGGAGCGGGGAAGTAGCTGTCGAAGCCGTGCACGCCTCCGAAGAGCGCTTGGCCGAAGGGCTGGTAGTGAGTGTGGTTGGCGACGCGCAGACGAACGCCTCCCATACCGTAGAAAAGGCTGAGCCCAGTGTTGAAGCGCGGGATGTTGCTGGTAGTGTGGCCGCCGGACTCTACGACGCCCGAAAAGTTGTGCCACACCGGGATAGAGACACCGCCGTTTCCCCCGGACATCCAGAAGCAGCCGCAGCCGCCGACAGGGGCGTTGGCGCGCATCTCACTGAAGGCTGCGTAGGCATCGATGGTGTTGGCGGGGCGCTGGGCCAAGGCAGCTGCCCCGGCGAGCGATAACAGCAGCGCGTAGACGAAGAATCGAGCCAGCTTGTTCATCGCTCCTCCTTACTCCACGGTGAGAGTTACGGTGGTACTACGAACCAGGCTTCCACTAGTCCCGGTGACAGTGATGACGTAGGTCTGCTGCGGCAGCGAGAAATAGCCGCCTTCGCCACAGCCAGTCATTGCGCTGAAGCTCGTCAAACCTATCAGCAGCCATAGCAACAGTCGTTGCGGCTTGTATCGGTATCGCTTAATAAGAGTCAGAGGCAATAGCAGCAATGCCAACACAGCCGGCCCTAAACGGCTGGTGCGCAATGCCATGCTGCTCTGTGGTGGAACGGTAACTGCAAAGGTTGTGTTTGCTCCTGATGCGCCCGGCGTCACGGCTGCCGGGGTAAAGGTAAACGTTGCGCCCGGGGGTAAATTGGAGGCATTCATCGTGACGAGATCGTTGAACGGACCACTTACTGGGCTGACGATGATGTTGTAGCCCGCCCCGGCCCCTGGTGGGATCGTCTGCAGGCCCGTGCTGGACGCAACCTTGAAATCTGCTGTAATTACTTGTGAGAGGGCGCTGGCACTTGATCCAAGGAAGTTGGCATCGCCACTGTAGATTGCAGTAATGGCATGCGTCCCCGCAAGCAATGTCGAAACAGAGATGGTAGCAACCCCGCCGGTGTTTATTGTCACTGTCCCGATCGCTACGCCATCGGCTTGGAAGGTTACTGTTCCGGTCGGGGTGCCGGTGGTGTTCGGGATGACCTGAGCGGTGAAGGTGACCGGCTCACCGACCGAGACCGAAGGACTGCTGGCGACCAGCGTTGTTGTTGTTGGCGCCTTTTGGACATTGATGAGTTGCGTTGTGATGCCGGGATTGAAGTTCGGATCTCCCGGGTACGTCACCTCGATCATGTGTGGCCCGGGAGGCAGGTTTCCAGGCAACATTGCCTGACCATTGCTATTAAGTGGAAGCATCATCGGCGGTCCGCCATCGATGATGACTGTAATCATTCCCGTCGGTACGTTGGGATTCATCGGATCGCCCGACTTTACATCGATGAAGATAGGATCGCCATAAGGCGGCAACGGTGGAGTTACCTCGATGACGACAGGCGATTTGATAGCCGTCACAGTTAGCGTGCCTGGCGCAAAGTCGACCACATAGTTGGCAGATACCAGACCACTCACTGTAATCGGATAGGTGCCAGCGGGTGAACTTGCCTCCGCCGTTGTCGTGAACTGCGCAGTTCCTGTTAGCACTGTCGCATAGGTATCGCCATTCACGGTTGTACCAGTCACGGTATACGTGAATGGCGGATTTGCCTCTCCCACATTCCGTTGCTTATCGTTCGCTGTCACTATTAGAGCTGGCCCGCCATTCGGTGCTGTTCTCTTGGTTACAGTCACCTCGACGACATTGCTCGTACTGCCTCCGTAGTTTGCATCACCGGTATAGGCCGCGGTGATCGGGTAGGGTCCTCCCACTGGCAACGTAGTGGTACTCAGCGATGCCAGACCACTGGCCGAAACAGTGACGGGACTACCAGGGACGGTCACACCGTTGTTCAAAAAAGTCACGCTTCCCGTTGCGCCGGAAGGGCCGACTGCCGCCTGTAGTGTCAGCGTGTCGCCATACATTACCGTCACGTTTGCCGGTTGCCCGTTTGCAGTCAGCGCGGTCGTCGATGTCCCGCTCACGTTTCGCAGGTTGAAGGTCACAGAGTTTGACCCGGCGGGCAAGCCTGTTCCGGTGACAATCAAAGTAAACGTCCCTGTCGTACTATTCGCCCTTATCAAGTCGGTCGCGGTGCCATCCTGCCCAGTCGTCGCAGATCCTACTGCCAGCGTCCCATTCGCTCCTGTAACGCCCGCAATACTCAAAAAGGTTACTGTTGCGTTTGGCACGGAGTTATTGTTCGCATCGGTTATCAACACGACGAGGGGCAAAGCAAATGGCGCATTAATCGTTCCGTCCTGATTGTTGCCCTTAACGATCGTGATCTTTGCAGGACCGCCGATGACAATCTGCTGCAGACTGTTCGTGCTGCCGGCGAAGTCTGTCGAAGGATCGGGAATGAATGTGCCCACGATGGTATGCGGCGGTCCTGCCGACAACGTATTTGTCGTGCACGTAGCCGTTCCGTTTGAGACGGTCGCAGTGCAAAGCACAGTGCTGCCATCGGAGAACTGGACTGTCCCACTCGGAACGGGGTTCTCCGAGCTATCGACGACATTTGCAGTAAATGTAACGTTCGTCCCTTCCGGAACGCCGGATGGCATATCCGAAGTAACGGTTGTCGTCGTGGCACTGGGCACAACAACGAAATACAGAGTCTGAACGTTGCCGATCCTTACTCCGTCATCAAAGCTCGATGTGGTTTCGGGTGTGTCATCCTGTGCAAATACATAGAGAATATGTTCTCCGGGTGCCAGCGGAGACCCAATCGTCGTGCTAAAAGTAGCTGAACTTCCGTTCGCGGTAGGTCCGGTTGCCGCCGCCCATGTTCCCTGTCGCGTATCGACCTGATAGTAGAGATTCGTTATCGGGGGCGGAGGCGAAAACGTGCTGCTGGCCGTAAACGTAAAGCCCGGCTGCCGATTCGTCGTCACCAACGCAGGCACGGTGCTGAGGTTCCGGCTATCGGGCATCACCTGGATGGAAGTGTTCAGGTTCGCATCCTCAAGATCTGCTTCGGAGATCACCACCACAGAGTTGCTTGCCCCTGACGCTACATAGACCCGTCCGGTCGTGGGATTTACCGACACGGCATAGAGACTGCTGCTACCGTTCACAGCGCTGATGCTCCGCGTACTATTCGTCGCTCCATCGATGATCGTGACAGTACCGTTGTCAGAGTTTACGACGTAGATTTTGTTGGAGCCGGCATTTACTGAGATCGCCGTCGGATTGCTCCCCACGGTGACTATAGTTGGCGCGTCCGTCGGGTTTGTTCCATCGATCACCGAGACAGTGCCATCAGAGGACACCACGTAGATCTTCTTAGTGACAGCGTTGATCGCAATCGCAACCGGACTCGCATGTACTGGAACAGAAACCGGTGCAGCGGTGAGGTTGGAACCATTGATCACCGAAACCGCACTGCCACCCGAATTTGCGACATAGATATTATTTGCCGCTGTATCAACAGCGATTGCATTAGACGGAGATCCCACGCTTACTGCTGTGGTCCCATTCGTCACTCCGTCGATAACAGTGACGTTATTGCCACCGGAGTTCGCCACATAGATCTTATTTCTCGCGGGATCCACCGCAACAGTAGAGGGCGTGCCGCCCACCATGATCGGCGTTGGATTCACAGTAGTTCCATTGATGACTGTAACTGTGCCGTCGCCGGAGTTCGCCACATAGGCATTGGCTGTCGCAGGATCGACCGCGATAGCTGTAGGATTGTTTCCCACCGTAAGCGTCACTGGCGCAGCCGCAAGGTTCGATCCATTTATTGCTGAGACACTGTTACTGCCCTGATTCAGAACGTAGGTCGTGTTCGTCGCAGCATCCACCTCGACCGCCGTAGGATTATTGCCAACAGGAATCGCCGGGCTGAGCGCGCTGTCAGAGGCTCCCGTCAACCCTGTTCCGTCGATCACCGTAACGCTGCCCGGCGTGCTCCCTCCCTGGCTGCTTGCCACATAGATCTGCTTGGTACTGGGATTCACAGCTACAGCGGCAGGAGTGCTGGCTACGGAGATTGGAGCAGACGCATTCGTCGCCGCATCGATAACCGAAACGCCGCCGTCCAAGTTGGCTACATAGACCTTGTTGGTTGCGGCGTTTACCGCTAGCCCGATCGGCCGACTCCCCACATTGAATGAAACCTTCGGCGCTGCAGGATTATTCCCGTCGATTACCGTGACTGCAGCGCCGTTGCCATTGGTTATATAGACTTTGTTCGTCAGAACATTCAATGAAAGCGCGAAAAAGCTGCCTCCAGAGCCTATTGGAGTACTGCTTGTGGCGTTGTTTCCAGATATTACCGTGGCAAATTGGCTAGAACCATTTGCCACGTAGGTCAGGTTCGTAATAGGGTTCACCGCCAACGCTGAAGGGTCGATTCCAGCGCTCGCCAGGGTGATGATCTCGGCAGGCATTTCTGTGCTTGCCCCTTGGATCACCGCGACATTGTTACTGGGGCCGTTCGAAAGATAGACCTTATTGCTGATCGGATTAACCGCAACTGCAGAAGGACTGGTCCCGGCCTCGCTGAGGCTATAGTTATGACTATCCAAATTCTGGCTGCCATCGATTACCGTTACGGTATTGCTACCTTGATTTCCCACATAAACGAAGTTCGTCACCGAGTTGACGGCAACCGCATAAGGATTCACTCCGGCTGCGAGTGTTGCGGAAACTGCGATGCTGGCTTTGTTGCTGCCGTCGATTACCGATACATTATTGGACGAATAATTTGTGACATAAATCAGGTGAGTTACAGTGTTCACCGCAATACCACGGGGGCTCGTACCCACCGGGACGTTCGCGATAACCAAATCATTCGACCCATCGATCACTGTGACATAAGGCGCACCCGGACTTCCGCTTACCGCTGCGCCGCCATCTGTCACATAGATCAGGTTCATCACTGGGTCTATAGCTACAGCGCTGCAATGTGCGCTACTAACGCCAGGCGTAAGTTCCTTGAGTACTCCGTTGGTTGCTCCATCGATCACGGTGATGGTGCCGCCAAGATTCGCCACATACGCTTTATTGGTGACGATGTTCACCGCTACGCCGTATGGACTTCCTCCTCTAGTAGAAATAAACGTAGAAGGAATGGACGTCTGCCCGTATGCACTCGCCACCCCTGGCATCCATATTAATGCCAACAGTAAGCTCATCATGAGAGTCGATAACAACGATGTACGACTGTCTCGGCTACCCGTCCCGACCGATAGCCACTTCCTAAGAGCACAGTGCGAAGAATCCAAATGAGCAGTGATCACATGCGCCTCCGCGTAGCACATTAGGAACTAAGTTCCTAGATTGGCCCAAAGACGTTCCCGCTAAGATTAGGATTTCTGCTGGTGCTCACAGACTGGGTGCGTTCGAAGGAAAGATGATCACGTTGTCTTGCGCGGTTTCTGCGCCGTTTCCTCGCCCGGACAGAGCGGGGCAATTAATTCTCAAGAGAATAAAAGTCCCGTTTAGCACATTTGTCAAGGCTGGATGGATAGTTTCCAATAAAACTCGCCATCTCGGCAACTTAGTAAGAATCGCTCTGCCTCACTCACATCCTCTGGAACAAATGCAGTCATCGATTTTGATTCTCTGTTTTCAATAGATTACAGCGCTCCCAGAACCGTCCTGAGGAATCCCTTTAGTGTGAAGATCGATCGGAATATCAGTTGGTGCCAACAGGCCTTAGCGCTCATCGAGCCATGCGGATGGATCTACATCTTCAGCAGGTTGCCGTAAAGCCGGCATCTCGGACACGTGATTGCAGCCGATTGACCCCTTGCCGATTCTCAATGAGTGCTAAATCACCAACGGCACTCATCGAGCACTATTAAGTAACGATACCTTCGGCTTTCTCGCACTAATGTCTCTCGCTCAAGGAGCGTTCGCCTGGCTCTGTGTTCCAGAAACGAAAAACAGATCTCTCGAAGAGATCGAAGCTTTATTTGATACGCCCCAAAAGGGTGAACTAATCGTTGCTCAGCTCGCCGATGTGCGTGGAGAAAACCTTGGTGATTAGGAAATATCTTTATCTCACTAATTGAGACGACTCGAGTGCCCTCGGTGCAATAAATTGTGTTTTTGTATTGCGCATGATCAATTGATGAAGCATTTGGCTTTGCGCTGACAATGATTAGTATCGCAGAAAACTAACGACTAGCGAAGAACAAGAAAGGAAATCGAGGATGAGTTCTGGAACGAGTCAGTTTGCGAGGGTGGCTTGTGGTGTCCTGGCGGGGATTATTCTTGTCATGGTTGGAAATCTACACGGTCAAAAGCTTGTTACGCCAGGTTATTTATTCAATAGCGATCCGACGTGCCGCCAACTTAATGGCAAGTTCTATCTCTTCACAACGCAAGATCCCTTTACGGTACAGGCAGAGCGCAAAAACACATTTTACAAAGGCATGTTCGCTTTCCACGCACTGAGTACCACTGATTTCGACCATTGGACCGATCATGGCTCTATCCTGACTAGTCGCGACGTCACTTGGGATGCAGGCAGTGCGTTATGGGATGGTGATGCAGGAATCCCGGCAAATGGACAATTCTATTCATACGCCCCATACCGGATAAACTCTGCTTCTGAACAGAACTATGGGATCTTCGATATTGGTGTATTGACCGCTGACAATCCATTGGGGCCATACAAAGACGTTTTGGGTGGTCCGATGACAACCCCGGCCGGACGTCCGCTTGAGGGACTTAGCCCTTGGGTGGTGTACAACGACGACCATGTCCCATACTTACTCTGGGGTGCCGGAGATACTTCAAAGAATTGGGTCAAGATGGCTCGCTTGGCTTCGGATATGACCCATCTCGCCGAATCACCACGTGATATCGCCGTCCCTAAGAAAGACGCCTGCGGGAGATTAGATTATTTCGAGAGTCCCATCCTCTTCGAGATCGGAAAGAAATGGTATTTCACCTATGTGGCATACAAGGAAGACAAAGGGCCTGGATGCGAGCCAAAAGGTTCTTATATCGACTACACGGTTGCCGACAGCATGTTTGGTCCCTTTGACGGACCGATTCGCCATCTAATATACCCCTTCGGCGATGGAGACGAATCGATACAACAAGGAGTGTGCTCCTATAAAGGAAAGCTCTTTATTGCATATCACGTCCCCTATGAGAACGGGCAATTGCCTGGAGCCAAGATAGCAGCCTCCGAGAGCACAGATGCAACCCAAGACCACCATCGTCAGGTCGCTGTGACTGCCCTCACCGTGTTGCCAGATGGGACTCTTCAGCCTATCTATCCGAGTCACGACCAAGGAGTAGGAACTCCAGGCGTCAGCATTCTAACGCTCGATGCATTTGCGCCACGCCGAGAGGCGATCGAGTTTCATGTGCGAATGAATGCCTGGGATGAAGCAGGAGTCAACGGAGAGTACCAAATGATGATGGGTGATGGAGGTTATCTACAGTACAACAACGTCGATTTCGGCGAGGGAGCGAAGAGCTTTCATGTCGAGATAAGTTCTGATAATCCAACGATGCGAAATGGCGCGCTGGAGATACACCTTGACAATCCGGTAGGTAAGTTAGTGGGCAAAATTATGGTTGAGAGTACTGGTGGGCGAATGAATTATCGGACTTTGACAACTGATGTGACATCGGAGGCGAGGGGGATCCATAGTCTGTGCCTCGTCGCTAGAGGTAACGCTGCGCCGACAGAACGGCGACTCTTCAACATCACATCATTTAGTTTCACAAGGAACAAATAGCCCGTCGACAACAGGTGTTCACAACGAAAAGAACTGCTGGTTTACCGAAGATATCTAGATGTTTGATTGAAGACCCCTGACGACCATTTTAAGAAGAAAATTTGCGAATGCGAGCGCGGCGGAGTACGCTCCGTTCGGCCAGGTTGGTGAAGCGCAGTTTGACCGAGTGTTTAGCAGCAATGTGAAGGGTACGCTCTTCAGCGTTCAGAAGGCACCGCCTCTTATTCCGGATGGCGGGGCAATTGTTCTGACTGCTTCTATTGTGGGAAGCAAGGGATTCCCGGCGAATACGGTGTATGCCGCTACCAAGGCCGCGGTCCGATCCTTCGCCCGGACATGGACGACAGACTTGAAGGAGCGGGAGATACGCGTGAACGTCGTGAGCCCATCGCCGACCGACATCAGAACCAACTACGCATTGGCGCCGGTATTCTCTTCAGAGCCGGTGGGAAATAGATGAGGGGAAACGTCTGTTGTTCCCAAGTCGCCATTGCACCCACGAGCCTGACGCTTTAAGGTTTGCGGTCAGATCATAGGCAACCCGAAGTACCTCTTAGTAGGTGATAACAGGGTCCCGGAAAGCACGCTGCGCTGGCACGCCCGGCGGGAAATGTGGCGCTCAGAGCGAGATCGGCACCTGCGTTTGATTGTCGATAAGCTGTCAACGAAAACCGCAAATCGAGCGCTGCCGACGCTGCCGCAACTCAACGAGCAGCATCTTCGCCAAAGCGAAGAGCTGCGTTACATACTCAACTCGCGGCTGAAGACGCGGGGGCTGGACGGCAAGATCGTGGTGAAGACCGACGTGTCGATCCCCGACATTGCGCGGGCGGTGATGGCGTTCGGAGTGCTTTTCCGGCATGACCGGTTGGCGCTTGGTGCGGACACCGGATCGCTACCGGAGCCGCAGAATCGCTTTGATGACATGAGCGACGAAGAGCTGGTTGAAGAGTTGAAACGGGTGCGGGCGCGAAACATCATTCAATGACCTCATAGCGGCTGGATCACGGCCAGTTCGGCATTAGCAAGCAGGATGCCTCGCGCTGGCGCACGGTGGCGTTGCTGCCGGTCATCCGCGCCGCCTGCGCTGCGGGCTTGTGCCGTGATCGAGCCTGTGCTGTCGAAGAATCTAGTTAGGGCAGTAAAGGGCTGGATGGATCGCCGGTGGACTCCGTTGGGCATTTTTTGTAACATTTACTTCAACGGACGTTGAAATAAATGTAAAGAGGGAGGAGAGGGGCATGGCCAAGGGCAAATTCGTGAGCTACCTGAGAGTTTCGACCGCACGGCAGGGGGTGAGCGGTCTGGGCCTTGAGGCGCAGCGCGAAGCCGTAGCCAGCTACCTCGACGGCGGGCGCTGGACGCTGGTCGAGGAGGTGGTGGAGGTGGAGAGCGGCAAGCGCAACGACCGTCCCGCCATCGCCGAGGCGCTCCGCCTGTGTCGGCTGCATCAGGCCACGCTGGTGATCGCCAAGTTGGACAGGTTAGCCCGCAACGTCCACTTCATCTCATCGCTCATGGAATCCGGGGTTGAGTTTGTCGCGGTGGACTTCCCGCAGGCCAACCGCCTCACTGTCCACATCCTCGCTGCTGTGGCCGAGCATGAGGCGACGATGATCTCGGCTCGGACGGTGGCGGCTCTGGCTGCGGCCAAGGTGCGGGGCGTGGCGCTGGGCGGTCGACGGGGCGATCCGGCCCGCATGTCGGCCGTGGCGGCCAAGGGAAACAAGGCAAGTGCAGCGGCCCGAAGCGCAAAGGCGGCCAAGCGCAACGCGGACGTTCTGCCCGTCATCGAGGGCCTTCGTGTCGCCGGTATCAGCTCGTTCCGCCAAATCGCCGCCGAACTCAACCAGCGCGGCATCACCACCCCTCGCGGCTGTGAGTGGTCCGCCGTTCAAGTGCAGCGCATCCTCCAAAGCGCACGCAAATCTCAGGCTGTCGTGTAGTCGGAATCTTCACTTTAGACCGAGGCACACAAAGATTCCACATCTAGCTGAGCGCAGAGATCGATGAGCTATTCGACGATTTACCACTAACGCAGAAAAAGAACTGGTCAACTTTCGGATTGCTGACTATCCAGAAGTAAGTGACGAGAAGAGCGTTTTTCGTTACTAATCCTGACGGGATCGGTGCTGGATGAGTGCATCGCCCTGTTGGTGCGGCGGCGACCTACGAGGCGAACGTAGCCGAGATTCTCCCCACGGTCAGCTTCGAGAGCTTTGATCTCCGCTTCGCGCAGGACAACAAGAACAAATGACTGGTTCAAACCAGAGCGTGGGGGGTGACTTCGAATAGAAACCGCGCTCAAATCGGTACTGCGAAAAGGTGGTGCCTAAAATGTGCGCACATTTCAGACACCACCCGCGACAAACAGTTGTTGCATTTCCACAGGCTCACTCGATATGTTTACTGGCACTCAATTACGACTTACCCCGAATCACTGAGTTATGTCTAGCTGAGAAGGACAGGACCTAGCTGCATCTTCACCGCCTCTTTTAGTCATGCTCGAGTGCACTTGCGATTAGGTCGCGGGCCAATTCCAAATCCAATTTATGTTGGTCTCACATTTCAAGTCATCGCCTCCGATGATCTAGGGAGTCCAGGCATGTCCCGACCATACTCGAATATTCTGACAGTTGCGTCGCTTGTCCTGTTTTCTGCCGTACTCGCCGCGCAAGCGTCGGAAGACGACACAGACTATGCGCAACTCCCCAAATTTCGCGATCTAATGAAGGTGGGCACTCAACAGCGCTCCCCTGATGGAACGCAAACCATTTTCAAATCGTTTCCTGACAGTCAGCCCGGCTCCACTGGTGAGTTTTATCTCGGAGTCAACCAAGCCCACAGGGGAGCCTTCCTTCGTTTCATGTTTCCCGGGGATACGGACTTCCAGCATTTTCCCGAAGCCGGAATCCTCTTTCCGGCTGACCAGAACATGATCCTTTTGCGATTGGCTCCGGTTGACGCCAGTTTATGCCCGAAAGTTCACCCAGTCTTAAAACACTTGGATCTCGCGGCGCCTTCCCACGCCTCACCTCCTGTCGACTATGCGGAATTGTGTGACCGTTACCTCATCTACACTCGTGACCTCATACCCGAGAACGGTCCTGACATCGCTCCCGCATTTGTTGTGACTGCCGATGGCCTTGAGGTATCCCCGGAGATTCCCCGATTCTCCGCCGACTTCAACAACGCGAACTACACCGTAAACGATGCTTCAATCAAACCAGATCAAATGGACGCAAACGCCGCGATCACTGGTTGGATCGCTGTCCACCATTTCATGATCGTTCGCTATCCAGCCAAGCATATATGTACTTTGTATAAGGGCACCTATTCCGATTACTTCAACATTCTGCGTCCAGGACCCGGAACGCCCAACCTGACCGAGGACAACGGAATCGCGGTCGCTCCGGCAAAAGTCTTTGATAACTTCACCCTAAGGCAGATGCTTGCCAGTACTTCGGCACAGTTAGCGAGCATATCCGGCTTCAACCAGACGTCTTTGGTAGGCGCTCTGAGCAATATTCAAGGGGTCACCAGAGATACATCCTATCTGTCCGCGCAGGTTACAACCGTCGCTCCGCCTTCAGTCACTTCCACGGCCGTCAATGGAGGAACGGCAAGCAACACCCTAGCGAATACCTTCGGGGTCAATAACGGGACCACCAGCTCCAACTCGACCATTACTTGTCCCCCGGGCACGTTGCCCGGGATCGGAACCTCGGGCCTCCCAGCGTGTGCGGCGGTGGTTGCCGGAACCGCTACTGTTGGGTCTACCGGAGCGGGCAACAATAGCGGCGGAGCGAGCACGTCAACCACGCAGCAGGTCACCGGAGGCACCACGCAATCATTAGCTGCAAATGCCGGAGCGACATCGAATCAACAGAACACTGTGACAACGACCAACGCCGGTCAGGCCGGCGTCGTCGCCTCGGCACCGGTATCGACAGCCTTTGCCGCACCCACAAACCTCGGACTTTCCGCTTCCGACATGCTCGCCGAGCAGGTCTAGTTGAACTCGGAGATCACCACGCTCAGGCTGCTCTTGCTGGGCGCGCTTTCCAAACCGGACCCGATGCCGAGTCCAGATCCCAAGCAAGCCGTGAAGCCGTGCCCGACAGCAACTCAAAAGGTTTGTCCGCCGCCAACGACGAAGGCGGCGAAATCCCCGCCGAAATCCCCGGCTCTTTACTCATTGACAGGCTTTGACTTTGACCTAGACCGAGCTAAATGGGGCTGTCGCAACCCAGGATGTGTCGAACTCTATCGCGGCTTGACTCCATTCCTATTCGCCGACGATAACTTTCAGGTCGTCTCAAACACCAACGCCGTACTCTCACTCTCGGACACAGCGGCGCAAACCCGTCTTGACGACGCTCGAGCGCTTTCTAATGCCACGACTAAGAGAGATCAGGCCGTCGCGGATGCAACCAAAGCGGGCAAGAAGGCAGCGGACATCGACAAAGCTGGTAAGGATGCCTACACCAAGGCGATGACGGATTCAAAGAAGCTAGCAACCGCAAAGGCCGCGAACCGAGACCCCGCATACGACTTCAAAACACTCAGATGGATCTACCACACAACCGACAACGACGCCTACGAGTGGGACCTCAGCGTTCCGGCGGATGCCGCTACAGCGGTGGTCTCAAATCCTATTTTGAACGTCGGAGATAGCACCCAGGTAATATTTAGCGGGGGTCAAGCTCGCCGGCAAGGTTCAGTGCCTGATGTTTGAACAGTCGGTCCTTGATCCAACTACCTACAAATACGACGCCAGCAAGCAGATGCTGACTGTCTCCATCACATCTGCACTTACCGCCAAGGCCGGTCACAAACACCTGCTTCTGACCGATTCAGTTCTCGGCTCAAACGGCAGTCCCAGCCAAACTCTGCTTTCCTTTGATGTGACTCGGCGATAGCAACTGACCTAGCGACTGCCAAAGACCGATTGGGACCCAACGTGCGAGTATCAGATGAAATTCTCAAATGCGTTGGTTTCGTGAGCAAGGGCGAAAACATCTTTGACTACCGGGGAACCGCATTCATCGTCTCCGTGCCTCATGATGAAAATACTGGCTGCCTTCACTTGGTAACCGCCAAACACGTCGCTCTCGCGATACCCGCTGGTGAAGCCTGTATCGCTGTAAACGCGAAGGATGGACTCCCCCGCTGGATGAAGCAGGGAGACACTCCTTGGTTTTTCCACCCGACCGACCCGAGCGTTGACGTCGCGGTGTTGCCGATGGCTTCGGGGATGATCCATGCCTATGATGCTCGCGACGTTTCCGTACAGATGTTCGCTACCAAAGAAGTCATTGCGGAAGAGAAGATCGGACTTGGGGACGAATTAGTGAACGTGGGGCTATTTCGGCCATTCTCTGGGTCTTCCGGCCTGTTGGAGCCCATTGTTCGGACGGGTAACGTCGCCATGATGCCAAAGAGCCGGATTCCTAGCGACATGTTCGGCAGCTTGGAGGGATATCTGGCGGAAGGACGCTCGATTGGAGGGCTGAGCGGCTCCCCGGTGTTCGTTAGGAGCACGGTCAACATGGACGTGCAAAACTATCTCGGCGAGCCCGCGAAAATGTCCGGGTTGGGGCCTATGCGACTCCTTGGCCTGATCCACGGTCACTGGGATGCGCCAGGAGACTTTGAGAAAGAGGTTCAGAAACCTGTGAACATGGGCGTGTCGATCATCGTACCGGCTGACAAGATCCTTGAGGTGCTTTACAGTCCGGAACTGTGTGCCGTTCGCGATGAGGCGTTCAAGCGATGGGCGCCGGGATTCGTAAAAGATCCCACACCGTAGATATCCCAAGTAGAGATTTGACTCTTGGATCTGCTTTTGCTTCAAGCTATATGCACATGCTTATTGAACTCTACGGTCCTTACTCGCACTGACAAGTCCGCTTAGCGGAGGTTGAAGAAATGCGATGGTCTCTCTAGGCTCGGTAGACGTCCACTGCGCAAGGCCCCTTACTATTTGTGCCAACGGCGAACCCGACTTTCGTGCCTTCTCCAAATGTGTCCCACTGTTTCTGATTCAGGAGGAAGTTGGAGTGGAAGAACCAGTCCCTTCCCTCGCTGTCTGAGATAAACCCGAATTTCTCCTCTATAAATATTTTTTTCACTAACCCAAATTGCTTAAGCTTGACTGAGTCACGCACGGGTGATCCCGGAACGTCACTAGCCTCAACGTGCCACAGCACCGTTGGTACTCTTGTCGGTTCTTTGATCATCTCCATCACTTTCTCACAGTCCGGAAAGACTTCCGCGAGACGACCGACCGAAAGAACACGGAAGGGCGGGCAGCTCAGTAGATGTCCTGCATCAGACAGCTTCAACAGCCAACGAAGGACCGACGCATCGTCATGAGCCGCAATCGCGGCTAATAAGGCGTCCTCCACGACATTCACATATGCGGTTCCTGTCCTGCTGTCAAAATCGTTCGTACCCAAAGCCATATCCAGTATTTCTATTGATCTTTCGAGATGAGCCATTTGTTTTACCGGATCACGTGACGCCCGATCTACCTCCGCCCACCGCCTATAGCACTCGGCGGCCTGATCTAGAGTCGCAATCCGCCATTTCCTTGGGTGTGCCGCAATTAGAGATATTATTCGTTCGTATGTCGCCGCCCCTTCCTCGTATCTTCCGAGTCTAGTTAGAGTCATTTTGTAGCGCTGCATCAATCTGCAAAAGCGCGGAGTTAAAATCCTCCATTTCTTTCAACAGGAAAAGTGCATATTGGTAGCGCGTAAGGCTCGATTCAGGCTTGAGGTCGATCGCGGTGCGGATTTCTTCGTCGGCCTTGAAAAGGTCGTTCGCTTTCCCCTCAACGATGGCGGAAATACGGTATGTCTCCGAGAAATTCGGAAGAAGATTTTTGGCATGCTCAACGAGCACTCTTGCTTCGGTTGTTAAGCCAGCCCTAGCCTTTTTGAGTGCGTTGTTCAAGTAGACCGCACATATTCTTTCGTCCGTTGTTAAGGACCGAACCGCAAATATATCGTAGGGGTACGCTTCCTCCTGAAGCTGCGCGTGCTCTGCCATGGAACGCAACTTCTTCAGTGCAGCCTGTACCCTCTCGAGGGTTTTGGCGTTCGGTGGCGCAAACCTCGCAAGATATTCTGACGAGACATCGGTAAGCGCGTACTGTGTTCCGGAATCCGCTTTGCGCCTATCCCGAAAAGCTCGCTTCAGCATGCTCGAGCCGTGAAGAACATTCAACGCCATTTCGAGCTCTAACTGAGATAACTGCGTGACCTCCTGCAGAAGGAAAAACAGTTCGGTTTGAGATAGCTGCCGCCGTGCAGCGAAGAGAACATGCAGGATTTGTTTCTCCGATCCTCCAAGTCGGTTATAGAGGTTCTCGAAGCAGAGCTGGAGAGCAGTGGCAAAGGATTGGTTACCTTTAGACAATAATCTTTCGGGGTCAGCGCCGTTGCTTACCGAGGAGACGAACCATTTGATTAGAAGAGGATTGAAGAATAGAGCTTGACAGTATTTTCCAAGGTGGTCCTCTGTGCATTCTGCGAGTAGCTGTAAATTGAGGCTCTTTGCGTGCCTTCTCGCAAGCAAAATTGATTGCTTCCTGTCTAGTGGGTCCAGCTTATAGCGAAGTCCAAGCTCGCCTAACCCGATTCTCGATGTGAGCAGGACCTTAGACCCCGTTGGTATTGATTCCAGGAGTGGTCTTACTTCATCGAGAGTGAGCGTCTCGAGATTATCGATGACCAATAGTATGCGAGAGTAGCTCATATAGCCTTTTAGCTCGCGGACGGGCGCTTCGAGATCCCCGCCAGCGACATGCGATCCAAGCTGATCAGTCGAGGCTTGGACTATACCGAGGGTAGAAGTAACAGCCTCATGGATCTCTCGAACCCCCGCAGTTGTCAATATCCGGGTCTTCAGAGATATCCAGACAATCGCGTCAAATCGAGCGTCCTTTACGTCGAGGATCTCGTAGAGGCAATGTAAAGCCAAGGCGCTCTTGCCCACGCCGCCTTCCCCGACAATAGTCACTAAAGGGTGAGGTCCTGAGATGTATTTGATCAGGTCCCTTGTTTCCGTTGTGCGTCCGACAAAGCCAGTTTCGTCAAAGTCAACCATCGGGAGATTGTGAGGTGTTACGTCAGCCGCAGCCGTCCAAAAAGCAGGTATTTCCAAGCGGAGGACGAAAGTGGGGTCCTGCTCAATCTTGAGACGCACACCCTGCAGCTCTTTCCATAAAAGTTGGGGATAATCTCTCAGTAGTGAATTCGCCAGCTCGATAAAACGGGAGAGGTCGTCGCTTTCAAGCGGACGGGAATGACAGACTCTGTTGCGAGCCCGAGTCATCGATTCCAATTGGTTCGCGAGCAAGGCCGCATCTCTTCCACAGAGAGACGTAATTTCCTCAGACCTGATACGAACCATCTTGCCTAGGTCGGCGAAGTCGGTATAGTCAATGAGATCTATGTCGTTTTCAGGCGGGACCCCAGGTGTGTGTTTGTCGTCTAATTCGAAGCGTTCTGTCGCGTTCTTGCGAACGTCCGGCGGGAGCATGTCGACAGAGTTGGCGGCAAGGGCGAGATCCCCTATGGTTTCCCGCAAGTCAGTCTCGATGCTCGAGAGAATCGCAAAGCATGTGTTCCTTACGGCTGAGCGCATGGCGAAGTTCCAGACGAGCGAGATAAGTCTGCCCGCCATTCTAGCCGAAGAATGCCCTAATGTCTTGAATTCCCTGAACGCGGTATGTCGTACGCGTGTCGTACGAACCGAACCTTCAGCTCGGCGCTGCCGATAAAATATTGATTTATATACGGGTTATGGTGGGCACAGCAGGATTCGAACCTACGACTTCCACCGTGTGAAGGGGGAAAACATGCGATTCCTAGTCCTTTACAACCGTTACAGCATTCTATAAAACCCTTATGGTTATTGACGATTTGCGATTGTTCGTCCGCAGTCGTCCGTTACGACTTACCTTGATTCGTGCGCATCTTTTTGATATTTTTTTGAAATTATGGCGACCGCAAGAAAGATCAAACTCGATACGCGCTCTTCCAGGCGCACAATCCCACATGGGCCAAAGCTCCACATAGAGCGCATCATCAAGGGCCTTGCCATTGGCTACCGCAGAGGACTCAAAGGCGGCGTTTGGTTCGCACGTCGCCATGAGGAAGGGACGCGCTACAGCTTCGAACAATTGGGCATTGCAGACGACCTCACGGATGCGGACGGTGTGCGAGTCCTCACACGCGATCAGGCAGACGCGAAAGCGCGGGAGTGGTTCACTCGCGTCAACGAAGAAGGCGCAGGTATTCGCAGGAAGGCTTACACGGTCGCAGACGCTGCCGCTGACTGGCTGAAGTCACTTAGTGAGGGCGCGGCAAAACGGAACGCTCAGAGCACCATCAAGCTCCATATCCTACCCACTCTTGGTGGAGTGAAGGTGAAGGATTTGAGGCGTGAACAGCTTCAGAACTGGCTAGTCGCTCTCGCTGAGAAAAAGCCAATCAAAGTCCAACGCCGCGAGAACTCCATAAAGAAGCTCTCACCGTCAAGACGTAGCAAAATCGTGTACGACCCAAACGATCCTGAAACGCGACGCAAACGGCGCGATACAGCGAATCGAATCCTGAATGATCTCAGGGCGATGCTCAACCTTGCTTACGCTAACGAACATGCCAAGAATTGCTCTGCATGGGACAACGTAAAGAAGTTCGAAAACGTAGACATGCCAAAGAATGAGTATCTGACCGCCGATGAAGCCAACCGATTCATCGCAGCATGTCCAGCAGACTTCCGCGATTTAGTACAGGTGGCACTCATTAGCGGTTGCCGCTACGGTGAGCTAGGCATTCTGAAAGTGAATGCATACGACCGAAGGGATAAGACAATCTCAGTCAAACAAAGCAAAACGGGTAAGCTAAAGCGCATCTTCCTGGCTGATGATGAAGCCGCATTCTTCGATGGACTGATTGCTGGCAAGTCAAACGACGATTTGATTCTCCGTAGAGTTGATGGACAAACATGGAACAAATCGAATCAGCAACAAAGGATGAAAGAAGTATTGAAGGAAGCCAAGATAAAACGTCACGTCCGCTTCCACGATCTACGGCACACCTTCGCTTCCCTGCTGATTCAAAACGGAGCATCAATCGAAGTTATTGCCAATCAACTAGGTCATAGTGGGACTGCTATGGCAATCAAGCATTATGCGCATCTCTCGCCTGAATACATCGGTAACACCGTGAGAGCGAACAAAACGAGTTTCGGTTTGGCTAAGGCGTCGTAGACATCCATCGCAGTAGGCTACCCATTGTTGGAACAGGCCTGCATCGATCAACGGTGCGAGCCTTTTTTATAAGAAGAAGATCGTCACGGTTTCGATAGGTCCGCCAGTCTCGCTTAGATCACGGCGCTCATCTTCTCTACTTCCCTAATTATGATGATCTTCGATAAATAAAGGACTTAGCATGATCATCTTCTATGGATGATTACCTTCGAAGATGATCACTTTAGCGGAAGATCATCAGCGAATAATGCGTGATGAATTGATCAGGTTCGAGTCCTCAGTTGCCGATAACTCCGTTTTTCGAGCGCGTCTAATCTTATAGCCTTGGTGTGAAGTCTTATTACCAAGGAACGGTGAAATCACACACCATGATCGCTTCGTGTTTGTAGGACTCAAGATCGTCTACAACCCATGTCTGCCTGAGACGAAGACGGTGAAAGCGAACCACGCAAATGGGCTTGGTCTGCGCGAGGCCGGGAAGCTCGATGGACGCTATCATCCGGAATGAACCTGAAAGGCGAGCTGCGGAAACGGCAGCACGCAGAGGCCAGACAAAGTCCAAAGCCGTCCGAGCTACTTCCTCCAACGGAGTAGTCTTGGGGAGGAACTCTTCAAGATGAAACTTGCTCCAGAAGCACTCCGTTCCGGTCTCGTCGTCAACCCACGTCACCGACGGGTTCAGAGCAGGTACGATGCAACCGTTTATCTCCATTAGCGGTGTAGCCGCCTTTTGCAACAAAGCCGGTGACAGCTCGTTTATGGACATCTCGAAGAACTCGGGGTCTCCCCCAAGCAACTTAAGCATGCTTTGATTGACGCGGACGTTCACTTTTCATACTCTACCGGCTTTGAGACCTTTTGCGCCTGCAAAGTCACGTTTTCGGCAACTGAGAAGCTACTGTCGGAGCATCTTAGCTCGCACGGATGCCAACTGTACCGGCAGGAACCAGTCCCAACCACCAGTAAAATCACCTTTGCTCTTGACACTTTCAACGTTCATGGATTCCTTCGCCCGCTGTAGGGTCACGGATGCGATGCCAGCGTTCCGAGCCTGAGCTTTGACCTCTATGACAGGCACGGGGCCGTTGCCGAGAGCGTTGTGGAGAAAATTCCTTGCCTCTTCCATTTTCTTGCCGTGGCGGTCTGCTTCTACGCCTTCTGCATCAGCCAAAATTGAGCGCGACGATCCTTCTAGTGCCTCACCCCATACAACGCGAGTCGCTACGATACCTTGATTGAGAGCCAATGCTTCGATGGTGTAGCTATAGCCGCCTGTATCAATCGAATTGTTCGATTTGGCACGAGTGAATACCCGGCGATTCGATTCTTCTTCTTTCGCTGCAACTAGCACCATACGCGCCAATGCTGCGAAGGCTTGCGAGCCAATAACGCGTTCGGCAGAATTCTTGCCTGCCGTACCTTTTGCAAAATGTGTAATCCCCAACACAGCGCAATTGCACTCGGCTGCGAAGTCTACGATTGTTTGCAAGCTTCGTCGCACGTCATTCGCCTTATGCATGTCGCCTGTCACTGCCGTGACAATTGGATCAAATAATGAGAAGTGAGATTCCGCCGATACGCGCAACGACTTCGCGTAGACCATCCATGTCCCGCGATGCGTCAAACGAATCCGGCACATTGTTTTCGTCAACCGTCCCGCTGATGACACCATAGCGTCGGTCATTCGCGCCAACGGCCATGAGACGCGGTTTGATGGTGTCGGCTGGATCGTCTTCGCTACTCCATATCAACACGTTTCCCGCAACGTGGCATCGCGTCCCATCTGGCCATATGCTGCCATTCGTGACGGTAGCAGCCAAATTGAATGCTATGGTCGATTTGCCAGTCCCACCAGCACCAGCAAGCAATGTCAACTTGCCTGATGGGAGATAGCCATCCCATAGCCAGGTAATCGGCTTCTCTACGATGTTCGCACCTTGCAGCAAGGTAACTGCCCGTTTGCCGGTGGAAGGCGTCAGCGCGGCCTGTTTGCGCCTATAGGATTCGATGCCGTTCCGAATCATAGGCATGATGTCTGAACCGTCAATATCAGTCTGATTGCTCAACAAGCTACGCGGCTTCTTACGTCCCGCTTCAAGCCCCGATGCGATGGTTTGACTCGCTGCTAATGGGCCGTCTTTCGCTACGTATCCGTTATCTATGGATGCTTGGAACAGGTCTGCTCTGACTTCGTTTAGATCGATCCATCCTTCCAGTGTGCCAAGGGAATGGGAAGCATCATTCAGAGCCCGATTGCGTCCTGATCCCTCACCCATCTTCTTTAGCTTGGCTACTTCGTCCGCGAGCGCAGCAGCCGCAAACTTTCGCTCTCTCTCGCCGATCCGTGGGCCGTAAATTCCACTGACGAGCGCGGGTGACACTGTGGACCTCTTCTCGCGCAGGAATCTAGCCAGGGCGTCAGGGAGAGGCGGTATCGACTCCCATGAGCCGTAGATATGCCTGTAGCTCCGGCCATCCGGCAGCGTGGCTCCAGGTGCGATTACATAGCCGCCTTTCCCTCTCACGTCGATACCGTCGGGCAATGAACCGCTAGAGTTGCCGTAGGGGATCGAAGTCGCAAAATAGAAGTGCAAGCCCCTCGACGGCGTTTCGACAACGAAGAACGTGTTCTGGTCGATGCCTTGCTCCACACAGAGCGCGTTGAATGCAGCCACTCCGTCCGGCCCACCTGTCTTACGGTCGGCGTCGATCACCACAAGTCCCTGAGCCCCTACAGGGAGCCCAGGTAGCGACTCAGGGTAAGCATCCCATTTGACCGATGTTGCGAAGGCGCTACTCGTTGCCGCATCTTCCCACGCTGATACCATCGGTCTTTTATCGACGTTGCAAGGGAAGATGCGGAATCCACGGTTCACCAGTGCAAGAGCCGCAGCTTTATTCGGTGAGTCTATTGCGATAGCAGAACTCAATGGATCGTCTCACTTCCGCTCGATAGAGCTTGTTTGTTCTTGGCTACGACTCGACGCTCGAACGCCCTGCCACTCCTGAGCGTCTATGCCTTCACGTCTCGCAATGTCGGTCAGCACAATTCCGAGTGCAGCATCATCTTTGATGAATGACCAGAATTTGCGTCCTCTGTACACAGGCA
Organism: Edaphobacter sp.; assembly: GCA_035317185.1. GTDB lineage: Bacteria > Acidobacteriota > Terriglobia > Terriglobales > Acidobacteriaceae > Edaphobacter. Next base: position 24,334 of record DATHHN010000019.1, on the reverse strand, counting down.
CTACCGAGTGAACGCCAGCGGAAACCTGCATTACAAGACACCAGAGTCTCGGCACCTGTAGCCATTCGTCGCAAGGCATGTCGAGGTCAAATTCGCCCATGCCTGCTTCCCTTATGAGGGTCTGACGATGCGGGTACTCGGCGAAAAACTTCGCGTCTCGCTCATAGTCAATGGGGTGATTGGAGAGTGGGGATTCGATGCGGTGAGCGTTCATCGCAAGTAGAGGGGGCGTGAGTTGATATATGGACGGCATGACTACACCTCTTTCGTTTATGAGTTGAGTGGTTGTTCGTGCAATGACGCCGCCCATGCTGTGAGGCTTGCTACGTCAACTAAGCGCCGTCGCCCTGCCTTGACACTCCTGATCGATCCATCGGCTAAGCGCTCATAGAGGAAAGAACGGCCTACACCAGTACGAGAGAGCGCCTCTGGGATGCTGCAGAGTAGGGTGTCCATATTAGGTAACGCTCCGCATCTGCTTCGCCGCGCGACGAGTAACTTTCAGAAGAACGGGATAGGTATTCGCCGCCCATCGCATGACATAGTGGGTTCCCATCTCGACGGTGAAACTAAGGCTGAATGGAATCGTTCCATGCCGTAGCCCGTGTTTTGCAACATAGCGAGCTTCCATTTGACTGCGCTTCCGAGCTTCAATATTCATCAGCTCAATCACATGCTGTAAGAAGCGGACAGACGTTCCGCTAGACTGTTTGCCCCCATCATCGTCGAAGCTGACGTATCCGGGGCCGAAGTCACCTTGGCAGCTATGCATCGTTTCTATACCGGGAATTGTATTCACAGCCTTGATGAGTTCGGCAATCGCCTCATCGACTCTAACCGGCATTCCGCTGATATTTATTTCGATTGTCTTGTGGGGTCTGGGCATTATTGTTTTCCTCTTGAAAGCCACACTAAAGCGTAAAGGAATATCCAGTCAAGATTTTTTCTTGATTTTATATTTGAAGCGCGCTATGTTGTAAGTGTGGAGAAGGAGCCCTATGTCTAAGCTGAGTGAAATTACCGAAAAAATGCCTTCGGCAGCCAAGATGACCTCGCTAAAGATTGACCCGAAGATTCGATATTTGGCTGATTTGGCTTCGACTGTTACAAAGCAGTCGCTCACCGCATATATAGAGAGCGCTTTGCTAGAGAGCTTTGCGAAGGTGACTCTACGTGTCCCTTCGGAACCGGAGCCGATCTATGGAAAGAATGGCGAGGTAGCGATGCCCGATAGGCCTGACCCCGAGACAGAGAGAGTACAAAACGAGGCAATGACCATCTCAAATCGAGCCGACGACCTATGGAGTGAGAGCGAATTCGGGCGTATTGAGAGCCTGTCAATCCTGGCACGGCGTCTGGTACCGGACGAGGATTACGCGCTCTTGCAGTACATCCGTAATCGCAAAGACCTTCGCATTTCGAGCAACGACGGCCTTTACAAATTGAATCGAGAGAAGATCAACAGCGAGTGGGAATTGATCAAAGCGGCATTCGCAAAGGCGAAAGGAAAGGGCAAATGAGCGAACCCACCGAAACCATCGATCTATCGGCTGAAGTCGAAACACTCCGCCGCGTGAATGGCGAGCTGGTCACCAAATCCGCCACTCGTAAAGCGCGTGTGACCGAGTTGGAAGCGGTCGTGACTGAATTGCAGAGCAAGCTTTCAGAGGCTCACGATTCGTTGCACCAACTCACCGTCATGGGGCCACTGAATGCAATAGCTAAGGAAATCAGTATCGCGCCTGAGTTATGGCTAGAGAAATTCAGCCAATCCTATCGGTTAGAAATGGTGAAGGGGCAATTGACTTTGCAAACCGCCGATGGGAAGCCGGTATTGAAGGGCGAGAAGCCTGTTCCATTTGAACGTCAATCGTTGATCGATATGCTAACTAGCGATGCTCATCCACAATGCAAAGCATTCAAGTCGATTACGATTGCGTCCAAAGCATCAGGCGCGAATGCAAGCGGAGGTCATCGGAGCGTTCAAACGTCTGCCGAACCGAAGCAACTTCCACAATTTGGTCTTCGATGATTCAGGCGTTCTGTTTCCAGGCTGGCGGTTCGTACTGAAGCTGGGTGATTGACGCGTAGGCGGGAGCCGCTTGCGGTATCTGTGATTGAGGCGGAGCCCATGACGGGGCGTAGACAGGCGTAGATTGTTCCTCAGTGAAGGAGGCTGGCAGCTCTGGAGCCTTCGTTGCCGAATTCAAGCTGGCAGCGTCGAGCGTCAGGGCTTTTTGCTGCTCCGCTGCCCTTGCTTCCCATTCTTCGTCAGTTCCATGATCCCTTACCACTAGGACATTAGGTATGACCGCTACACCTACGTTGACCTTCGTGTTATTTGAGTCTTGCTCGCGATAAAAATGTTTGCATTTGAGTAAGAACATGGCGTTACTGTTGGCCGGTTTGTTCATCACTGCAGCTTGCACGATCAATGCATGGAGGGCTTGGCGTTCAGTTTCGCGGCCAATTTCGAAAGCCTCTTGAAGAGACTCATCATCGTCACACCATCGCTGGAACGTCTGCCGAGACACGCCAAGCTTCTTAGCAATGCCTATGATTGAATGACCCTGCGCAGCAAGGTCTTCGATGGTGGTCGCCGCGTCTTTAGGTGGATGCTTTCTCGGTGCGCCCATGATGATGACTCCAAAAATGAATGAGGGAGTGGCTTGTTTTCCATTCCCTCAGCTCAACCTCCAAAGGCGAGGGACACGCCACTCGCTGGAACGTGTCCCTCTATCCCGATGGCGCGGGAATGTTGATTACTTGCTGACCAGGAAGGCCAACGGTACAGACTTACGCTGTGATACGGCGCGAGTCCAGTTGGATGCGGTCGCAAGCTCAGTCTGCGACGGGCTATCGCCAGCAACCGACGCTCCAGTAAACGCGAAGCCTAGGGGATGCATTGCCAAGTTAAGCCTGCTGTGCAGAACCGTTTGCCCACCCCCCAACCCTGCGCTGGGAATGCGGAAGAGTTCCGTCCCATAGCCCATTCGCGGCTCAGTTACGGCATAGCCAACGGCACCAGGGCCAAGCAGGATCGTCGTGTAGATTCCCGCTGCCGGGCTCAGATTGTCATCCAGAATGACGGCCATGCCACGGAACGTCTTGATGGGAAGCCCTTGCGACTGCGGAATGAACTCGATGAGGTCATTCTTGAGGGCTTCGGTGTAGATCGCGGAGTGCATCGCAATCGCCTTCACATCCTCCAGGCGGTCGCCCAACGTTGCAGCGGTATCGATGACCGCAGCTGCCGAGAAGTTCGCAGCTGCGCCGGATGCACCGCTGATATCGTTCACCATGTCCGCTCCATTGTTGGCGACATTAGACAGTAAGACGCCACGTAAAGATGCGATAAGGCGACGCTCCCACTGCCTATCCCAATAAGCCTGTACTCGGCTCTGAACGCGAGCAAGAGCATCATCGCCGCTCAGTTCGGATGCCAGCGACATCTCACTCCAGCTTTGGTGAAGGAATGACTTGCGGACGATTTGCTTCGCTGCCGTGATCTTGAGCGGCACACTTTGGATGGTTGGATCGTCGTTAGTTATATCCGCTTCGTTCTCGCCTGCGTCAGCCCAAAATGGGACGGAAAATGATTCGGCTCCAGCTTGCAACTGAGATGCCATCTCGCCATTGCGAACGGCTACACCGGATTGAAAAAGAGCGGTTGAAACAAGAGAATTTTCGACTTGATAGGCGGTGAATTCCGCAGGAACGATAACGTCGGCGATTTGTGTTTGTGCCATGTGGCTGACCTCGAATCAAAGTGATTTACTTGATCCAGGCTTGGCCGACTGGCCTTGCGCTGCTCGCGACTGCGAGTGCGTTCCGTTGGTGCGTGGCGCGACTGCGCTTGAGAGACAGTAACCGATGTTATCGATGAGCGCAAGTCGCTAATTTTCAGAGATACTCACGCATCTCCATGGATCACCACGGATGCACCTGCCGCTCGATCCTCTGCCAATTTTTTCAGCTCAAGAACTGTGAAGTTTCCAATTTGTGTATCAAGATCAATGCTTCGATCGAATGTCATACCCCCGACGCGAGCCGTTTCATCAAAAATTCCCATTGGCACGTCTGCAAACCATATCGGAATTACGCTGCCTTCGCCAAATCTTTGTTTGAATTGCTCCGACTCAAACTTGGTCCAAATCCTTCTTGGGTATTCAGCGCCCAACAATGCGATGACGTATTGGGCCTCCGAACGATAAATGGGAGCCAAGTAATCTTCAACATTTGCCGCGAGAATTCTATGTTGTTCATTTTGATCGTAGAATACCGCAACCTCGTTTTCTATCAGACGATTGTAGAAAGCTTCTGCGATGCCCCGATCCGCTCCCGCGAAAGATAGTGCAAAATCGTAACGGCCTTCGAATTCTGTGGACAGAAATCCGACTTGACGGGCGAATTTGTTCCAGATCAAATTGCGGAGAAAGTAAAGGAATTTTGGATCTTCTATTACGAGCATTCTGGTGCTGGAATCATAGTGAATGACGTCTTGGAGGTCAGGATTGGCTGTCAAGTAATCGTTGAAATATCCTTTGTCAATTATCTGTCCGACGCTTGCACGGTGGTCGCGATGTTGCGCCAAAGCCTGATCGAGTTGAAGAGACCAGTCCTCACTCTCCGCCAGCCAACGGAGCATATGAAGATAGGGAGCACGGCCTTCCCTTCTCAGGCGCGGTCCTGTTGCTAGCTTCCGTGCTTTCTCGTAGAAGGCTCGCCCCAATTCGTCGAGTACGTGTTCGCGAACGACTTCGAGACTTGATTCGATGACGCGATGGGGTTCGCATCTTTCGAGGATTCCTGCCGACAAACACATCTCGTGACATAGCATCTGAGCTATATGGAAACTGCCGTGTGCGTCTCCAATTAGAGCCGTTCTACTGTTGATGGTGATGTCGAGAGCGCCTTCGCCCTTCGCAACTAACTCTTCTACCATTTCGTCAGAATTCGTCTCGAATCGAAGCGTGTCGATGCGGTTGTTGAGATCGGTAGCAAATCGCACAAGTGAATCGCCCGCATTGTTTATACCCACAACAATCAGCTTGCTACCTTGCGTTTCTTCGTCTGCGAGGGTCTTCAGAAAATCTGCGACAGCATGTTTCACCCCCTCTTCCAGTCTGTGAAAATCGTCGACTAAAACTGTTCCAATATTTTTCATCAACGGCAATTCTGCGATCATTGCCCGATCATCCGCTTTGCGTGCACTAAGCATCAGAGTGTCTTTCACTATTCCAAGCTCTTCGAGCGCTTTCAACACGCTGGTCGTCTTACCGATGCCTGACGGCCCCTCAACAACTAGACCGCGTCCTGGTGTCCTCAGACCAACGATGAGTCTGTCGTATTCAGCAGGTTTCACGAATGTGAATGTAGGCATACCGGAAGTCTTAAAGACTTCCTCAAGCTTAGGATCGGCCATGTGATAACCCCGTTTATTTGTGTCACTTGATGGACAGTTTAGCAAGGTCCGATAAGGCAGACATATCTTCGTTGAGCTAGAACCACAGAACACAGTTTGGCTAGGAGCGTCACCAGAACTCGAATGCGATAAACGACTAGGATATGCAACCTTGACCGACCTTCTAGTTCGATCCAAGGCGGGACAGAAGTGGCCCCCGCGCCTGACCGCTGCATCGTTCTAGGGGGTGGGGGGTTTCCCTGGCGCTCGGAGCTGCCGCGACCGTTACAAGCTAACAAAGTGCCGTAACTGACAGCAGCATTTTGAAAACGCTTTGATATTTCCAGCGCTTGCGGTCTGAATTGAAACTGTAAGTTATTGATTTATATGAAATATTTGGTGGGCACAGCAGGATTCGAACCTACGACTTCCACCGTGTGAAGGTGGCACTCTACCGCTGAGTTATGCGCCCTAATTGGCTTCAATAACTCTTTAAGTTATTGAATTTATACTTTGATGCCCAATTCAAAATGAGGGCAGAACATATAACTCTCTTACCACTTGCTGAGTATACATGCTGTTGGTTTTGAGCGAAAGTTATGGTGCACGGTTTACTGTTCGCATAAACGTCAGACCACGCAAATTTGACGCAGAGTTGATATTTGGGAACGTAGGATTACCGATGGTGCGACAGCAGTAGTACGCCCGCCTAATGACTTAGTGGCGGGCGTTTTTATTCGGAAGGAGTTACCAGATTTTTACGCGGTCCTTAGGGGCCAGGTAGAGTTTGTTGGTTGGTTTGATGTTGAAGGCTGCATACCAGGCGTCGTTGTTCCGGACGGTAGCCGCACGATATTGACCAGGAGCGTGGGGATCGGCTAATACCTGCTGGCGAAGGATGGCATCTCGGGTTACGGTGCCCCAATTTTGACCGAAGGCGATGAAGAATTGCTGGTCACCCGTAAATGCGCCGTCCAAGGGCGCTGTGTTGCCCTTGAGGGATGCACGGTAGCCATCGTAAGCAGCTGTGAGGCCGGCTACGTCGGCTATGTTTTCGCCCAGGGTTTGACGGCCATTGACGTTGAGATCAGGGAAAGGCTTGTAGGCATCGTATTGGGCAGCCAGGGTAGCTGTTGCAGCGTCGAAATGTGCAAGATCTTCGGGGGTCCACCAGTTACGGACGCGGCCTTTGGAGTCAAACGCTGCGCCTTCGGAGTCGAAGGTGTGGCTGATCTCATGGCCGATGACGGTACCAATGGCACCGTAGTTAGCGGCTGCGGGAGCTTTGGGGTCAAAGAAAGGAGGCTGGAGAATGGCAGCAGGAAAGTTGAGGCCGTTATTGAGTGGAAGATTGACTGCGTTGACGGTCTGGGGTTCCATCGTCCATTCTTTGCGATCGACCGGAGTACCGATGCGGCTGAGAGAATAGCGGTATTCGAAAAGACCCGAGTTCCAGAGATTGTCGAAGAGATTGTCCGGTGAGACGTTGTAGTCAGCATAACTGCGCCAGTGGTCGGGATAGCCGATGCCTACTTGAAGAGTTTCAAGCTTGGCAAGAGCTTCTTTTTTGGTGGCGGGTGCCATCCAGGTGAGGTTCTCGAGGCGGACGCGGAAGGCTGCCATAAGGTTGGCTACGAGGGCTTCGGCCTGAGCTTTGGCTTCGGGCGAGAAGAAGCGTTTGGCGTAAATCTGTCCAACTGCGTCGCCCAGGGTGGCGGAGACGAAGACATCGCCACGGAAGTCGCGAGGACGCTGCTGGGTGGCTCCGGTGAGTGTGGTGCCGAAGAAGGCGAAGTGCTCATCAGCGAGTGCTTTGGATTCGCCGCTGGCATAGGCCTCGATGAGGTGATATGCGAGGAGATCCTTCCATGCTTCGATGGGTTGAGAGTTTACGAGAGCGGATTCGGCCGTGAAAGCTGTGGGCTGCCAAACGATAAAGGTGGATTGCTTGTCGAGACCTGCAGCGGCAAAGAATTCGGTCCAATCGAGGCCAGGAGCCTTGCTGGAGAAGTCGGCAGGAGACCAAGGGTTGTTTGCCTTGTGGATGTCCTCGCTGTCGGCGAGGGAGATCTGGGCTTTTGCAAGAGCGGTTTCGAGAGCGAGAACGCGAGTTGCACGAGTCTCTGCATCGGAGAGACCGGCGAGTCGAAACATTGTGGCGATGTGGGTTTGGTATTTGTTGCGGAGCTCCTTCATGTGTGAGGAGTCGGATAGATAGTAGTCGCGGTTGGGAAGCTGTAGGCCGCCTTGAAGAAGATATGGAGCGTAGTGATCGGGGTCGTTGAAGCTGGGTGCTACCCATAGGCCGAAGATGTTGGCAGTGTGGAAGTTGGTGTTGTTGAGCGCGTCGACGTCGGCACGGAGAGAGCGGCCGAGAGCGTGAGCCAATTCGCGCGGCGTTTGGATAGCGGCTATTTCAGCGAGGTGCGGTTTGAGAGTAGAAAGGCCATGGGACTCGATGGCAGCCTCATCCATGTAGGAGTGGTAGAGATCGGCGATCTTCCGCTCGTTGGAGCTTGCGGCGTTGGATTTTGCGGCATTGTCAATGATGCTGGCGGTCTGTTTGAAGCTGAGATCGGACAGTGCGTTGAAGACGCCGAGAGAGGCGCGATCGGCGGGGAGCTTGGTACGGGAGATGAAGCCGCCATTGGCGTAAGTGTAGAAGTCGTCGCCAGGGCGGACGGCAGTGTCCATGTTGGCGGTGGAGATGCCGTGGGCTGGCGGTACTGTCGGTGAGTCGGATTGTGCATGGACACAGCAACCGGAAAGCGTGAGGAGAGCAAGAAGCGAGAGGCGGCGTTGGTTCATGAGACGTGAAGCTCCGTCATTCGGATTTTGTGGCTGCGTGGCCGCAAAGTGAGGGTACAGGATCGGGCGGGGATGAGGCTTCCCGCCCGATAGAAAGAGCTGGATTCTGTGACGAATCTTAGGCTTTTGCGAAGGGTTCTTCGAGCGATGGGCTTTGTGGAGTGAACATCTCTCCTCCACTGGAGGTGACGACCCAGTCGTCTTCGAGACGGACGCCGAACTCGCCGGTGATGTAGATGCCGGGCTCGTCGGAAAAGGTCATGCCGGCGGCGAGTGGTGTAGTGTTGCCGCGGACGAGGTAGGGCCACTCGTGACCGTCCATGCCGATGCCGTGGCCGAGGCGGTGGGTGAAGTGCTTGTAATCGGGGCCGTAGTCGGCGTCGGTGATGACTTTGCGTGCGGCGTCGTCGATCGCGTGGCATGGAACGCCGGGACGGGCTGCGGCGAGCGCGGCTGCCTGAGCCTTGTGCACGATATCAAAGACCTGCTTCTGCTTGTCGGTGGCTTTACCGAGGACGAAGGTGCGAGACATGTCGGACTGATAGCTCTCGACGGTGCAGCCATCGTCGATGAGGATGATCTCGTTCTCGCGGATGACCTGCGGCTGGAGGGAGCCGTGGGGCAGGGCGGAGTATTCGCCGACCTGGCAGCTTGCGTCGCCGGGGAAGCCGCAGCGAAGATAGGCGGCGCTGACGAGCTCGCTGAACTGACGGTTTGTCATGCCTGGCTGGGCGGATTTGTAGACGGCCTCGTAGACCTGGAGAGTGATGTTGTTGGCGAGGCGCATGAGCGCGAGCTCTGCTGGGGATTTAACGCCACGGCAACCAAAGGTGACTGGGGTTCCGCTGACGGCGGTGAGGCTGGGACTGGCGTGAGCGATGCCATCGGAGAAGGCGAATTGGGTGCGCTCTTCGATGCCAATCTTCCCGGTCGTGATGCCGGCCTCCTTGAGTGCTTTGGCCAAGAGTGCATAGGGATTTTCGTCTTCGTTCCAGGTGTAGACCTTTGTGGTGGAGGCGGCGGGCAGCGTGGCGGGCTTTGCTTCCATGCGCTCGCGGACCCGGCCTTCTTCAAAGACGGGGCAGACAACGAAAGGAGTTCCCTTTACAGGGAGCACCCAACAGAAGAAGCGCTCAGACTGGCCCCAGCGGAGGCCGGTGAAGTAGTTGAGCGAAGTTCCGGTGGCGATGACGAGAGCGTCGATCTTGTGTTGCGCGAGGAGAGTACGGGCGCGTTCGAGACGCTGCTCGCGTTCGGCCAGAGCGATGGGGGTAGCCTCGGAACGGCGGCTGGTCAGTGCGGCAATTGCAGGAGGAAGTTTGAGGTCGGAGGATGGTGATGAAGAAGGGCGTTGGGCCTGGAGTGCTATGGACGGAGCGGTCGCTGCTGCAGTGGCGGCTAATAAAAAACTTCTTCTGGTAGGCATGTGCGGATTGTAAATGTGTGGCTTGAGAAGCGGGCGGTAATCGGTGTGATGGATTGAATTTCGCGCAATCCAGCGTCTACTGCTGTAAACAGAAGCGAGGGGACGGTAGTCTGGAAAGATGATTGGTGTACGAAGGATTGCGATTTTGCTGGGTGCGGTAGCAACTACGATTTTGGTGCGTGCGGGAGACCCGGTAGTCGTGGCCACTTACTTCGAAGTGGGCAACGACACTGGCGATCGCCCCGGCGAAGTTTAATTGTGGGTAGAACGAGATCATCTAGATAAGGTTATCGAGATTGCCGGCATGATTCACCCGATGCGAGCAAATGCCGATGGTTCCGAGATCCCTGTCGTTGTCGGACCGGGACAGATTCGTCCGGCTGTAAATCTGTGGGCGCGGCGCATAACTCAAGGTTCGATCGGCGGAACAGCTCTTGGGTGATCAAATGGAATTGCCGGCGTGTCGCCAGAAGATGGAACCCTGGCTCGGCATTCTGGACAGATTATGTCGTGAACGGCGATCTGTTGGAACCGCGCGCTTCTACTGCGAACAGCAAGCAATTTCGACCGGCAACCAAAGAACATGACGGCGGAACAAAGTGCCAATAGTGAGAAACATGCAGCATTCACGGGCTATGAAGCATCTCTCGAAGCAGCCTATGCTGTAGGAAGCAGAGTCGCGAGAGCGATTCTTGCAGATCAACAGCCATCGAACCACTAAGGCAATAAGCCAATTAAATAGGAGTCGATTGAATGTCGCACGGATGGCAGGCTTCGATTTACGATATATGCAGGGAAATTGAGCTAGGCGAAGGCGAGATACAGCGATGATTACGACGGTACAACAGCATATCCTGCAGCAGCAGCAGGAGATGTTGAAGGCTACGGGGCGTGAGGCTTCGGGGACGTTCAGCTGGCTGTTGAGCGGGATTACACTGGCGTCAAAGATGGTGGAGTCGAAGATCCGCTCGGCGGGGTTGACGGATGTGTATGGCGCATTTGGCGTGGAGAATGTACAGGGTGAGCAGCAGCAGAAGCTTGACGTGTATGCGAACCAGGCGCTGCTGCATTGCCTCGGGTTGCGCGACAGTGTTGCCGCGCTGGTGAGCGAAGAGGATGAGGAACCGGTGACGTTCAATCGGGATCCGGAACGAGGCAAATATATCATCGTCTTCGATCCGCTGGATGGTTCAAGCAATATCGATGTGAATGTGAACGTGGGGACGATATTTAGCGTGCTGCGCAGGTTGCCTCCCGAACATGGGACTCTGGAAGAGTCAATTCTGCAACAAGGTTTTCGGCAGGTGGCGGCGGGTTATGTGGTGTACGGGCCGTCGACGGTATTGGTTTACACGACAGGCGATGGAGTGCATGGGTTCACGCTTGATCCTGCCATTGGCGCATTTGTGCTAAGCAATGAACGAATGATGATGCCGGAGCAGGGAAGCTACTACAGCGCGAATGAGGCGAATGCTGCAGTGTGGCCTGAAGAGTATCGCGTGTATCTCGAAATGTTGCGTTCCGACGGACTTGGTAAAGAATACAGTTCGCGTTACATTGGAAGTCTTGTGGCTGATTTTCACAGGACGCTGTTGAAGGGCGGGGTGTTTCTCTATCCGCCAACCTTGAAGCAGCCCAAAGGAAAGCTGCGGCTTCTGTACGAAGCGAATCCGCTGGCATTTATCGCGGAGCAGGCGGGAGGAATCGCAACCAATGGTGCGGGCCGGATTTTGGATATTCGGCCGGAAGGAATTCATCAGCGGACGCCGTTTTGCGTAGGGAGTAAACGCGAGATGGAGGCTCTTACAGCCACTCTAACCGCGGCGGTGGGAAAGTGAACAAGTTTGCAGCGGTTGTGACGGATATTCGCGAGGAGTCACGACAGGGGAGACTGCAGCGCTGGCAGATAGCATTAAATCGAACAGAGTTTGTTGTCGGTGATACCGGTGTGCTGGAGGCAGTGGCGCGGAGTGGAGCACGTCTGGACGTCCCAGTGTTGGCGATTGAGATTGATGCTGCGGGAGAAGTATGGCATCTGGTGGAAAAACCCCTGACTGCAGGAACGGTTGTGGCCGGTCAAGTCGGCAAATCTGAAGTTTGAGCCTGAAGGGGCTTGCTGGTACACTCAATAAAGTTGTTCGACGGCGTAGTGCCCGCAAAGGCGGTGTGCAGCGTTCGTCTTGGTGGGGGGCTGTAGCTCAGCTGGGAGAGCGCCTCGTTCGCAACGAGGAGGTCAGCGGTTCGATCCCGCTCAGCTCCACCAAATGAATCAACAACTTACATCGAAAATCTGGGTCCAATAAGAAGAGAAATTGCAGCATGGGTCCAATTTGGGTCCATTACGCTACATTCTCTTTCTTCACCAGAACAAGAGACGCTACTTTTTCTCCTGCCTCCCGCTTTTCATCGCCTACAGTCTGTGCGTACGTTGCTAATGTCATCTCCGCTGTTGAGTGACGCATTAACTCCATACTCACTCGTAGACTCACTCCGCTAGAAAGCAGAAGGGAAGCGTAGCTTCTGCGAAGTGTGTGCCATCCTAGCTTGGGCTTGTTGATACCTGATACCTGCTGCCTCTATCGCAGGGACGACGTTACGGCGCCAGAGCGTTCCAGGCCATAGCGGTTGTTTGCCGAAATGGAACTCGGAAGCAAATACCCAGTGCTCTGGCATCGTGTATCGTGACTTTTCCTTCCAAGCGTTCAGAGTTTCGATGGCTTGGGGAGGCAAGGGTAGTGGACGACGTGAGGACTCTGTTTTGGGTGGTCCTTCTATTCCATCAACATATGACCTGCGGACGTACAAAACTGCACGATCGAAGTCTACGTCTGCCCACTTGAGGCCAAAGATTTCACCCCGTCTCATACCCATTACGGCAGCGATGAAGAATGCGGTACGTACCGGTTCGAGTCCCTCAAGCTGTTTGAGGATAGCCACGCTCTCGGCCGGTTCAAGGATGGACGGTTCTGTCGCCCGCTTCCTTACCTGTCGAACGTTGGCGATAGGATTCGTTGAGTGCAGTTCATGCCGCATGGCATGGCGGAATGCTGCTCCGAAGACCTCTCTAACCTTTGCCTTTGACCCGTTGGCTAACGGGAGAGTCCTCAGCCAGTCTTCGACTGCTACGGCTTTCACTTGTCCAAGCGGAAGACTACCCCACTTGGGCAAAACATAGTTGTTAAAGATGTACAGGTAAGTCTTGCGAGGCTTCGCTGCTTTGCCTGAGTCTTTTCCGAGTTCACGTTCCTTGTAGTGCTCGACAAGTTCCGCGACCGTAAGTTTGGTTGGCTCTGGAACAGCCAGGGATTGTTCCAGAGCGGCTGCCGCTTTCTTCTGGGCTTGCGTCTTGGTGAGTTCCTTCACATTGCCCAGGAGTTGCTTGCGGCGTACTCCTGATTGTCGCCAACGATAGACCCAAACGCCGGGTCCGTTACTTCTCCGCTCAATTGTCAAAGAGCCTTGCTGATAGCGTTTATGTTTGTAATTCATGCTGCCGTCCTTTCGGGTTGGGCGGCATGACCGACAGGATCAGTGTAACTCCCAGTCTCGAGCCACGCAGTGAGTTGAGAGAGCGGAAAGACGATCTTTCGAGCACTAAGGCGACGGTGAGGTACTTTTCCTAGTCGCGCCCATTTCAGCAATGTGACGGGGTGGACACGTACAATTCCGGCTGCTTCTCGGGCTGTTAGCCACTCGCTTTTCATCGCAAACCTCTTCTTGCAACGGATGTCCATGCAAACCAGTGGAGCACTACAGTGCCATTGAGCCGTCGGGCGACGTCATTGACCTTAAATAGGGATCACTCCCGGAAGAGTGGTGCTCGCTAGTACTCCTCGGCGGCTTGCGGTACAGCGAGTCGGGTGAATTCAATGTGGTGGGCTGCGCAGTCGCGATCTCTGCGACACGAACGGTCAAAGAGGAGGCTTCTGTTGAGGGCATATCGTCTCCGTAACGGTGGTGCTGTATCGGGTAGAACGTTGACAATAAGCATTGACGAACAATTAAGGCGGCGTCCAATTCCAAATAGTTCATGCGTTATTCCCGTCAGGAATAACGGCGATGCTGAACCTGGGGCAACGCGGCATCGTTCGAGGGTCAATCTGCATCCAAGAGAAAGCATCGGCGGTCAGAATCTCCCACGCGGAGCAGTTAAGGGAGGCTGGAGATGGTGCAAAGTGACATAAAGCTGATGGAAGCTGCAATTGCGCTCGCGGAAGAACTCAATTTTTCGAGAGCCGCCTAGAAGCTACAGATAACCCAGCCTGCTTTGACCAAGAGAATAGCTGAGCTAGAAGACCGTCTTGGCATTTCCTTGTTTGCCCGAGATCACCAGATGGTTGATGTCAATGACTCGGGTCGAGCTTTTGTCGAAGAGGCTCGCCTATCAGTACTGCACGGCGAGAGAGCGTTTCAAGCTGCGCAGAGAGCAGCGCGGGGTGTTGACGTCGTCCTCAACGTTGGCAGGTCTCCTTACACAGATCTGTTCCTGGTCACAACGCTGCTGTCCATTCAATTGCCGTTGTTCCCGCGATTGCGAGTTGACCTCACCAGTCAGTTTTCGTGTGATCTAGTTCATCAGTTGCTCGAAGGGAGGCTCGATTTGGCAATCGCGACTGAACCCCCCGAATCCCCATTGATGACGACAGTTAAGATCGACGAAGCTCCCTTTTACATTGCTATGTCAGAAAGGGATAGGTTGGCCGCACGCCCTTCGGTCAGTCTCGAGGACATGGCCGGCCGCTGCTGGGTTCTATTCGAACGCAGACTGCATCCAGCGCTCTACGACACGATTATGCGCGGGGCTGCGGTTCGGGGAATTCTTCCAACCAGGGTCAAGCACGTGATCGCTCCTGAAGAAGCATTTCCATCGGTAGCCGACGGGTCATCCTTGGCATTTTTCGTTAAGGTGGGCGCGTTGCGGTTGGCCAGAAATGGTGTGACTGTTCGCCCGCTCACCGAAGGTACCTTACTCTTGAGAACATTTATGGCATCTCGTGCCGACCGAGACAAACAGCTTTCGTTACCAATTCCTGCGTAGTTTCGCAGCAGAGGTGGTCAACCGCAGTGCGCGTCTCCCGCCTCAGTTGGCTAAAGTGCTTGCATCAACGATCTGGATTTGGATTGGCCCTGATCAATCGCAGCGTGGACATGGAAATATACCCGTAGTGAGTGCGTTGAGGTCAATCTCGGCAAGGTTCACTACGCGTCCGCATTTCGGACAAATATGGGCGCTCGCCCATTGTTTTTCTTAATTCATACCAGGCAGGTCAATCCAAACGTTGCAATCGATCAGTCGATTTCTTCAGTCCGATCCTCTTATGGTTGACGCGTTTCATGAATCACATGGAAGTTGTAGTCGTAATCATGCGTCGGCTTGTCTCCTTGGTTCCATTTCTGCAACAGAGCCAGGGTATTCCCAGTCTTGAACGCATCGGAAGGCGAGAAACTCCGCGACCTCGGTCAAACCTGGAACGAACGATTGAAGTATGTCTCCACCCCGGCCAAAGACGATAAGGACCTAACCGCCGTACTGGTGAGGCCCGATGGATTTATCGCATGGGCATCCGAATCGGAGCCGCACTTGACTGCCGCTGCGAAATCAAATCGAACGCTGGTTTGCCAATGTGACGCGTCCCGAAGGAGCACAAATTCCATTTAAGTCTTTTATCGAGGTGAGTCGGAGCTAGAAATTTCATGACCAACCAGCTCGTTTTGGCGCCGGTACCGCCGGAAAGCAGGGCAAGGGGAGCCCCTGGCCCTCACCCCAGCCCAGGCCATGCTGCGCAAGATGGTCCTCGACGCGGTCCCATCGCCCCATACCCAGCGCAACTACGCCAAGGCCCTCGACGACCTGTTCGCCTTCTGTGCCAGCCGACCTCTCTCCCGGTCCTTATTAATGGAATGGCGGGCGGGCATGGAGTCCCTCTCCCCTTCAACGATCAACGTCCGGCTCTCGGCGGTCCGGAAGATGGTGGGCGAGGCCAGGCGGAACAACATGATCGGATCGGAGGAGGCGGCCAGCCTGACCGACATCCCCAACATCCGGCAGAAAGGAGCCCAGCTGGGAAACTGGCTGACCCGCGAGCAGGCCAAGGAGCTCCTGGCCGTTCCCGACCGCTCCACCCTGAAAGGGAAGCGCGACTACGTGATCCTGTCGCTGCTGGTTGGCTGCGCCCTCAGGCGGAACAAGGTGGCCGAGCTCGACGTTGCGACCGTCCAGCAATGAGAGGGGAGATGGGTGCTGGCCGACCTTGAGGGCAAAGGCCGGCGCATCCGCACCGTGGCCATCCCCATCTGGGTCAAGCACGGCATCAACGCCTGGATGACCGCGGCCGCAATCGAAGATGGCCGGCTGTTGCGATCGGTCTCGAAGTCCGGAAAGGTCAATCGCGACACACTGAGTGACTGGTCGGTCTGGTCGGTAGTTGAACAGTCATCGAAGCAAATCGGGATCGAACACTTCGGCGCCCACGACCTGCGCCGCACCTGCGCGAAGCTCTGCCGCAAGAATGGCGGAGATCTGGAGCAGATCAAATTCCTGCTGGGGCACTCGTCCATCCAGACGACGGAGCGCTACCTGCGCTCCGAGCAGGACATCGAGATAGCCGTGAACGATAACCTTGGACTGTAGTGGAGAACATCACTCCTGGTAATTTGAAGATCGGTGTCCTAAGAAGCATGATGAGATGACGAAAGATCCACTGCAAAAGATCCACTGCAAAAGATCCACTGCAAAAGCAGTTCATAGTGATGAAGGCACGTCCCTGCTTCTCACAGTCTTTGCTGCCTGACCCAAACGTTCGTCAGAGAACCCTCAGCAAACGATGACCGTGTGATCTATAAATCATTCTCTCCCCATTCCATCCATCCTTTCACTTTGCGATTAGCGGCACGGTGTCTCTCTCGCGATCTGAATGGACTTAGGCGCACCCAGGTAAGCCGAGAATAAGCCATATCAACTCCGTCTGGCGATGAGTGCCGGTCTTGCCTAGAATGCGCCTCAGATGAAAACGGGCTGTCTCGAGCGTAATTCCGAGCCGGTTTGCCACCTTGTCAACTTCGTGACCACACGCCAGAAGATCTGCAAACCGGCCTTCTGCTGGCGTCAGATGGTAGAGCCTATTCAGGATGACAGACCGGGGAAGAGGTTTGGTCGTTGAGTCGCTGACGAAGACCATTGCCGCCACGCGGCCATATTTGTCGAGTAGGCTGGACTGAAGCGGGATCACGGTCAGCCGTAGTGGGGACTTGCCCGTCTTGTGGCTGAGAAACAAAGAACCACCCGAAGATATACCGCACGACATCCCGACAGCGACCGCAGCCGCGAGCTGCGATTGTAGTTCGCTGTTCTCTTCGCCTCGCATGGCAGCCAGACGTCCCTTCACAAGCCTGATTCCGTCCCCACTCTTCACGAGGTCTTCAGCTCGTCGGTTATTCAGAATCACGAGCCCTTCGTGGTCCAGACCGAATATGGCGTGGTCGAATGCATCAAGGGCGAACCCCAAGCCCTCGACATTAAAGCGCAATCGCGTGAACTGAAGGTGCAGCTGCAACGCCCGCTGTAAGTGTGGCATGAGGGTTTGGTAGACGCTTCCCTCACGAGCCTCAAAGGGGCCTCTAGGTTTGGGACGCATACACGCAAGGTAGGCGGGCGCTTGCTCGGGTAGCGCAACCTTGAGACCGAAGCTGTAATGCATTCCATTCGGCTTGAAATAGTCGTTGTAGAACTCGGTCGTTTCGAACTCATAATCCGGTACGGCTCGATGGCTGTACCGGACGGTTCCGGTGGGAAACATTTGATCACAGCGTTCCGATAAGACATTCAGCGGAGCGTAGTACTCCGTATATGAGACTAGAGCGCTTGGGTCCATGCGGGCCAAGTATGACACGTTTGGCGTGGCTGGATCGGGGAAACTGGTGAAGACAACAAACGCAATTCTTGAGGCCGGTGCAGATGAGCTGGAATCATCTGAGGACTGTGAGCCGTTTCAGTCTCATGTCCGCATCTTCTCAAATGTAGCTTAGGTGTGCTCCGTTCATTGCTTTTTGCTCCGTGCGCGACGTTGTACTGGCCAAATGCCAATATAGTCGGCAAGGCTCCGTTAGATCGCGCAAGGCATTGCAGCACCGGCTCCAAAAAGCAGTAACATATGAGCATGTCTTCGCGCGCCGTCAAAATCACGACTCCGATCCCGACGCTGCAGCAGGTCGGTGAGCGGCTGGGCCTCAGCAAGTCGCGGCAAAACGCGGTCCTGTCTATCGTACGACGGGATTCGACCGCGGGGATGTATGTGGAACGCACTCGCGCCGATCGGCGTGTGAGCCCAGGAAGTGCGAAGAAGAGTGTCAAGAAGTAGCCCCAATGCAATGAGTTAGAACTTTGGCAACTACGTTTGGCTCCTCGAAGAGTGGACCACTCGCTCCTTCGATATCGCTGATTGCAAGAGACTTCTCTGAACTCACTTCGGCTTGGCGTACGCAACAGTCCCTTTCTTGAAGTGACCCCGACTCCGCCAGCAATCTTTCTCACTCCATCAAGCTACAACTGACCGTTAAATAACCGCTGAGCGAGTCAAGCAATCTCGCCCGTTTCCATAAGGAGAGGATGAGGCATTTCAGCCTCATCCTCCGGAATTATTTGTCGTAATCGCCATTCCGTCTTCGCGTAGCGCGGGAAATACAATTCGCACAAGGGCTTGACGTTCCGCATATCACGGAAGGGTCGATGAAACAAATACGCGACCGTACGCCAGGGGCGAGTCTGCGGGCGATCCCATCGGTAGCATTGTCCCACGAAAGCGTCGCCGATTGGGATGCACCTATGCGTCCCGGAGTGAGGCTTGTATTTTATTCGACTCAAAAATAATATCTCTAGTATCGTGATGTAGGTCTGTTGACGCACAAATTCATAGTTCGTCTCTGATGTAGTGAATAGGACGTATATACGGCGCAGGACCGACGCAGGCTGGTTGCGCTATGCACAAATCGAGGCTACGAAGGTGGGTTGAAGTGTCAGCAGAGAGGAGAGCTCATGACGATGAAGCATGAGGGCGGTGTATCGCGGCGGCGCTTTTTGCAGACTTCGCTTGGAGCGGCGGCGGTGGCTGGGTTTCCAGCGATCGTGCCTGCGAGGGTACTGGGGCAGATGGCTCCGAGCAAACGGATCAACGTTGGGGCGATTGGCGTAGGGCGCATTTCGCGGGGACATGATCTGCCGGCGATTTTGAGGAACGATAGCGCTCGCGTGATGGCGGTGTGCGACCTGGATGCGAACCGGCTGACGGATGGGAAGAAGTTCGTCAATGACTTTTACGCGAAGAAGACGGGGAAGCCGTATGACGGGGTGACTGGGTACTCGAACTTCCACGAATTGCTGGCGAACAAAGATGTTGATGCTGTTGTGATCTCGACGCCTGATCATCAGCATGCGATTCTGGCGGTCGCAGCGGTGCGGGCGGGGAAGGATGTGTATCTGCAGAAGCCGGCATCACTGACGATTGCGGAGGGGCGGTACCTGAGCGATGCGGTACATGCCTCGGGGCGGATACTGCAGATTGGAAGCCAGCAGCGGTCATGGAAGCAGTTTCACAGGGCGTGCGAACTGGTGCGGAATGGACGGATTGGGGAGATCAAACATGTCGAGATCGGGTTGCCAGGTGATCCTGCAGGCGGCGATCCTACGCCGATGCCGGTGCCAGCGGGGTTCAACTATGATTCGTGGCTGGGGTCGACGCCTGAGGTGTCTTATACGGTCGATCGCGTGATGCCGCAGAAGGGCTATGATCGGCCCGGATGGTTGCGGATGGAACAGTTCGGCGCGGGCATGATTACGGGTTGGGGCGCGCACCACGTGGATACGGCGCACTGGGGAATGGATACCGAGTACACGGGTCCGGTGGAGACTTGGGGCACGGCAGAGTTTCCGACGAAGGGGCTTTGGGATGTTCATGGGAAGTTTCTGACGCATGCGATCTATGCGAATGGCGTCACGATGGATATCTCGGGAGACTTTCCGAACGGCATCAAGTGGTATGGGACGAAGGGTTGGCTGTTCGTGACGCGGGATGAGATGACTTCGCCAACTGCGGTGGCGGGGCAGAGCGTGAAGATTGAACCGTTGATGGCGAGCGATCCGAAGATTCTGGGCTCTGTGATTGGACCGGATGAGATTCATCTGTACACCGCCACGGAGCAGCATGCGAACTGGTTGGAGTGCATCCATACGCGAAAGCAGCCGACGGCTCCGGTGGAGATTGGACACCGGGCTTGCTCGACCTGTCTGCTGCATCACATTGCGATGAAGACAAAGCGCAGGCTGCACTGGGATCCGGAGCGCGAACGGTTCAAGGGCGATGATGATGCTAACGCGATGTTGTCGCGACCGCAGCGGTCTCCTTATACGTTTGCTGAGAGTAGCTGGGTTTAGTTTTGGGCTAAAGTGCCGCTAAAATTTTCAAACGAATGTGCTGTGGGCAAAGGGATTCATTCTAAAGGGTTAACGCTGATTGCACCGATCACACCGATTTCGAAACGCTAAAAACGGGAAAGCTCCGGTAGTCCCGGAGCTTTTTTTTAGTTTTATATCGAGTATTGCAATGGCAAGGTTCCCGACGATTCACACCTCCACAGGAATTTGTGACAGTCCTTCTTGACAGTTCTTACTCGGGACGGATAAATTTCGCGACGCGTAGAAAATAGCAAGTCGACTCGAAGGAGAGCGGTTAGTCTAGCTCTCCCGGTGGTTTCATCATTTCCTTTTTCCGGAGGAGCCATGCCCCCCCCCACCACTCTCATCCAACGCTGTGCGTTCGTTCTTCTACTCCTCATTCTGTCAGCCACGGAGATACAGGCGCAGGTACTGTATGGAACCATCACAGGAAATGTGACCGACAGCAGTGGCGCGGTCATTAATAGTGCTACCGTCACCGCTGCGAATGAAGCCACTGGCGTCTCGCGTACCGTCATCACGAATGCTGAAGGTATCTACCTTTTTCAGGATCTGCAGCCTGGAACTTACACGATTACCATCACAGCATCCAACTTTGCGACGTTTAGGACGACCGGGGTGCCGTTAGCTCCAAACCAGATCACTCGTAGCGAGGCACAACTTCGCGTTGGCTCCAGCCAACAGGTCGTTGAGGTGAACGCCCAGACAGTGCCACTCCAGACAGACAGGGCCGACGTCAACACGGAGATCGGCCGGGTGCAGCTCGCCGAATTGCCAACGACCAGCAGCTACGGACGCAATTTCCAGTCGCTGTACAAGCTCGTTCCTGGCTTCACCCCGCCATCAGAGCAGAATTCGTCGGGCGGCAATCCGATGCGCGCACAGGCCAGCAACGCCAACGGCGTCTCTTGGGCTGCAAACTCAACCCGCGTAGACGGCGCGACAGTGACCTACCCATGGCTGCCTTATCTGATTGCGTATGTGCCACCGCAGGATGCGATTCAAAGCGTGAACGTTGTGACGAACAGCTTCACGGCGGATCAGGGCACGGCAGGCGGCGCGGCCATCAATGTAACGATCAAGTCCGGTTCCAATAAATTCCACGGCTCCGGCTTTCTGTACAACAGCATCAACCAGTACAACGCCCGCAACTTCTACCAGTCGGTACTAAACATGCCGTCGCGCCCAAAGAACATCTACAACGAGTGGGGGGGCACGATTGGCGGGCCCATCCTGAAGAATAAACTTTTCTTCTTCTTCGATATCGACCGCATCACTCGGCGCAGTGCGTCGAACGGTTTTCAGACCATTCCGACTGCACAGCTCATCAGTGGTGACTTCACCGGATATCTGACTGGCGGGTCTCAAGCGCAGATTTACGATCCCGCCAGTGGCAACACGACCTCACTCGCGGCATCTGGCGGCACGGTTCTGGGCCAGAACGGCGTCGACCGCCAGACCTTTGCAGCCACCAGCGGAACCGGCCGCATGCAGATCCCGTCAAATCGCATCAGCACCGTTGCTCAGAAAATGTTGGCACTGCTGCCTGCTCCTAATAACTGCGTCAATAACTGCTTTCAGACAATTGCCAACAATTACTTCGGTTCCGCGACAGCGGCGTACACGATGACGAAGTACGACACCAAGATCAACTGGAACCCAAGCGACAAGAACTCAATCTTCGGCCGCTACAGCATTGCGCCCTACACCATCAACGATCCGCCCGCACTTGGACCGGCAAATGGCTCACCCTTCGACGGCGGCAATCCGGGAGCGAACCTTGGAAGAATCCAAAACGTCGGCCTCGGTTTTACGCACTTGTTCACGCAGAACCTGCTGCTCGCGATGAACGCGGGTTATGCGCGGCAGCGCATCGGTGGTCAGGGTCCGGATCTGGGCCCTAACTTTGGCTTAGAGACTCTCGGCATTCCCGGGACAAACGGCCCGAATCCTCTTCAGAGCGGTCAGCCTGGTTTCGTCTTCTCGGCGGCTGCTGCCACCGGTTTCGGAGGCGGCGCTTCCTCCAGCGGTTCCACTGCTTTTTCGTCGATCGGCAACCAGAACACTGCCAGTCCCTATCTGTTCCGGGACAATCAGTATGTGGGGAATGCCTCCGTCACCTGGACCAAGGGCCGGCACAACATGGCCTTCGGCGGCGAGTATACCCACTCGGCGATCAATCACTTCCAGCCGCAGGGCTCCAACGTAGCGACGCCCCGCGGAGGCTTCCAGTTCACCGGTGGCCTCACCACGGTCGGCGGTACCACTCCGGCTATCTTCAATCAACTCGCCGACTTCTTGCTCGGCTTACCGCAAACCTACGGAAAAGCCACGCAGTCGCTGAATCCAAATGCAGTTCGGTGGTCAACCTTCGCCTTCTACGCGCAGGACCAGTGGCAGGCTACTCCGAAGCTGACTTTAACCGCCGGAGCTCGGTACGAGTACTACCCCTTCGCTACGCGCGATCACGAGGGTGTGTTCCGGTTCGATCCTGCGCTGGGCAATACCAACAACGTTGTGATCGGCGGACGTGGCGGCAATCCTCAAAACACGGGTGTAGATATTGGATGGGGCATGATTGTTCCTCGTCTTGGCGTGGCCTATCGCGCAACGGAACACACCGTAGTTCGCGCTGGCTTCGGCATGACGGTCGATCCCGATAACTTCCGCCGCTTCCGCGAGACCTATGGCGCTGTGACCAATATCAACCTCGGTGGCGCCAACTCCTACACGCCGGCGAATTGTCTGCAGGCAGCCGACGCAGCCAACAGCATTACAGGTTGCGGCACGCAGGATGGAACGGCAGCAGGCACGCAGACAGTGGGAATTCCCCCGGTCGCGCAGCCGGACTACAGCACCGGATTTCTGACTCTCCCGCCCACCGCATCGACAGAGACCGCACCCAAACACTATCGCCGTGGCTATATCCAATCCTGGAACGTGGCGGTGCAGCAAGACCTGATGGCAGGCTTCAACATGAATCTAACTTATGTCGGTACTCATGCTGTACGCGCCGTTACGTCGTTGAACATTAACTCAGCGCCTGCGGGAGGTGGCAACGCCGGACGCATGCTGTCAACCACTACCGGATCGCAAGTTGACATTACGTCAAACGCGCCCTTTCGCAGTGCGAACTATCACGGACTGCAGGCGCAGCTCACACGTCACGTCGGCCGGGGCGTGAACACAGGACTCATCTACACCTGGTCGCACGCTATCAACTACAACGACAACTCCACATATAGCGGCCTTTTGTTTAATTATCCCGCGTACTGGGACCGCAACAAGGGAACAGCGGGCTTTGATCGCACGAGCAACCTGCAGTGGTGGGTTGTCGCAGAGTCGCCCTTCGGCAAAAACGGTAAGTGGGTAACGAGCGGTTTTGCCGGAAGGGTGTTGGGCGGTTGGTCGCTGAACACTGCTCTTAGCAAACTGAGCGGGGTGCCATTTACGGTGACGGATGCAGGAACTGTATTGAATGCGCCCGGCAACACGCAAGTAGCCGACCTGGTAAAACCGAACGTTTCAATTGGAAAGACCTACCGGAGCGGCACGAACAATGTGGCGAGTCTTCCACCGTACTTCGATACGACAGCCTTCGCCGCCGTGAAAGGCACCCCCCGTTTAGGAACCTCGTCGCGGAATATGCTCAGGGGACCTGGTTACTTCAACCTGGATGCCAGCGTCGTTCGTGAGTTTGGCATCTGGGAAAACCTGAGGTTCCAGTTCCGCGCGGAGGCATTCAATTTGACTAATACTCCGGCATTCGCGAATCCGAATTCAGTTGTCTCAGGAGCCAACTTTGGCAAGGTCACGGCGCTTGCGGCGAACACTGGAGGCAGAACTATCAACTTAGCCGGTCGCATCACATTCTAGTAGGGGACACCTCACGAAACGGAAATTTATGTACGTTTGCAGAAACTCAGTGCAATGTTTCAATGAGTTAGAAGAACTTTGGCAACTACGTTTGGCTCCTCGAAGAGTGGACCACTCGCTCCTTCGATATCGCTGATTGCAAGAGACTTCTCTGAACTCACTTCGGCTTGGCGTACGCAACAGTCCCTTTCTTGAAGTGACCCCAACTACAGTCCGAGGTTGTCGTTTACGGTGTCGTTTTGCTAATTATTTGGCCAACTTTTTTGCTAATTATGTGGCACACTCATGCATGTGGACGAGCTTTCCGCCATTCCGCAAGCGTCGAGAGAAATCGCGCTGCAGCGTTTCGAAATGCTGCGGCCACACATCGAAG
>DATHHN010000018.1:0-15002 GCA_035317185.1 Edaphobacter sp. | reverse complement strand
GGCGATGGGCTGGGCGAAGATGGCGCGGTGAGTAGGGCCTCCGCCTCGGCCTACGGTGCCTCCGCGGCCGTGGAAGAGGCGTAGTGTGACGCCGCAGTCGCGAGCTACTTCGTGGAGAGCTCGGTGGGCTTTGTAGATCTCCCAGGTGCTGGTGATCATGCCGCCGTCCTTGTTTGAATCGGAGTAGCCGAGCATGACTTCTTGATGGTGGTTCCAGCTTGTTAGCAGGGGCTGGTAGGCTTCGCTGGTCCAGAGCTCGCGCATGATGACGGGGGCGTTCTGAAGGTCTTCGATGGACTCGAAGAGGGGGACGGGCTGGAGGCCGGGGTCGCTGGATTTTTCATCGGCTTCGACTTTGACGCCGCCCAGGCGGGCTAGGCGGAGGACGTTGAGAACGTCTTCGGCGCTGGTGGCTCCGCTGATGACGTACTGGCGGATGGACTCGGGGGCGTAGGTCTGCTTGAGTTCGGCGATGGTGCGGAAGGTATCGAGGACTTCGGCGGTTTGTGGGGTGAGGGCTGGTGGGAGGTGGAGGATCTGGTGCGTGGGATTCGTGGCGAAGCGAGCTTCGTTGGACCCCGATGAAACCGGAAAGGTTGGGGCACCGGATTCTGAAGCTGCGCCGGAAATCTCGGCGAGGGCGGCGGCGTGGACTTTGGCGTGTTGGCGGATGTCGAGGGTCTGGAGGTGGAGGCCATAGGTGCGGATCTCCATGAGGAGCGGGTCGATCAGCATCTCGGAGAGGCGGTGGCCGTTGTTCTGGAGGAGGCTGTTGCGGAGGATGGTGAGGTCGCTGAGGAGATCGGCGGCGCTGGTGTAGGGGCAGAGTGCGGGGTTGGGCGGAAGAGGGACGCTGGATTGCGGGGTGGCTCCGAGCCGCATCATGATGCAGGCGATCAGGAGGCGGAGATATTCGAAGTGGAAGCGCTCTTCGAGGGCTGTTTGCCCGGCGGTGCGGAGTTGGGTGAGGTATTTTTTGAGGAGCGTGTTGACTTCGTCTGAGACAGGAACCTGCTGAGTGGAGCTGCCTAGTTGCTCGAATATGTTTTGCAGGCGGCGGCGGTAGTGGGTGAGCAGGAGATTGTGAGCCATGGCGAGGGCTTCGCGGGTGGCTTGTGGTGTGACGAAGGGGTTGCCGTCGCGGTCGCCGCCGATCCACGAGCCGAAGCTGACAAGTTGGGGGAGCTCGCAGATGGAGGGTGTTGTGTTCCCTTCCAGTTCTGTGGCGCCGCAGGGATTGCTACCGGGATATTCGGCGGCCAAGGCGGCAGCTACTTCGGCGTAGAGGACGGGGAGGGTGTCGAAGAGGCTGGACTCGTAGTAGTCGAGGGCCATACGGATCTCGTCGCGAACGGTGGGGCGGGCGCTGCGGACGTCGTCGGTCTGCCAAAGAGAGGTGATCTCGGCGATGAGGTCGTGTTGGAGGGATTCGAGGTGCGGCTCGGGGACGGGGATGCGGTCGAGCTGTTCGAGGAGATCGGAGATGCGGCGGCGCTTGAACATGACGGAACGGCGCGCGACTTCGGTAGGATGGGCGGTGAAGACGGGCGAGATGCAGATTTTTTCGAGGAGAGCGTGGGCTTCGGGGGCGGTGACGCCTGCTTCGCGAAGACGGCGGAGAGTTCCGCGGAGGTCGCCGCGTTGGGGCGGGGTGTTCTGGTCGAGTTGGGCGGAGAGCCGGCGACGCTTGCGGTGGTTGGTTTCGGCGAGGTTGATGAGCTCGAAGTAGAAGCTGAAGGCTCGGGCGAGCTGGTAGGCGGTGGTGAGGTTGTCGGAGTGGGAGTGAACGCTGGCGAGAGCCTGCTGGAGGCTGGAACTGGCCGTGGTTGAGTCGGCCTTGGAGTCGGCGTCGCGGCGGGCGATGGCGGTGCGACGCAGGTCTTCGACGGCGGTGTAGAGGGCGTCGCCGGATTGCTCGCGGAGGACCTCGCCGAGGAGCATGCCGAGGGAGCGGACGTCGCGGCGGAGTGGAGCTTCTTTGAGCTCGCCGGTGGGGGCCTGTAGTTCGGCGAGGCGCTGAGACCAGTTGTCGGATGACCAGAGGGACGGCATTACATGATTATGCCTTGTGATGAAGCGCAATGGCTTGTCGAGCGCGTGTCCGCCGCGATCCGATAGCTACGAATGGGAATCTAGAACGATGCCTCGACGGCGTGGCTCAGCTCAATTTCTCCGCGTGCATTCGGATGTACGGGATCAGTCATCTCGATCCATGTTCCTGACATGTACTTGCGGGTATCAAAGAGTCGAACATCTAAATTGTCATTCGCGAAGAGCTTGACGTTGGCTTCGATGTCTTGAATGTACTGCAGGCAGGGCGCGTCGGAGCTGGTGCAGGCGAATTGTGCTCCGCCATGCATCTGGGCAGGGACTGTGCCGACAAGGACGGTAGGTAAGGTGTCGAGTGGTGCTGCTGGAGGAGAGCCGATGCCAACGATAGATATTCCGTTCGAGCCGGTGCTTGTTTGGGTAAACGTTACGATATGTCTACCTTCGGATACAGCCGGCAGACGGAGAAAGCCAAGTGAATTCGTCGTGCCGTTATGCGTTGACATGGCCGGTGTTGTCTGTGTGTGTCCTGTGCCGAGGACGATACCGTCGAGCGAGTAAGTGTAGGTGGAGGGATTTTTGTCATCAATTAGAGGCCAGGCATAGATCGGTCCGTCGTGCTGCATCGTTATCGTGAAGCTGACCGAGGAACCCAGCCCTGTAGTCTGCCAGGCGTTCCAATTGTTGGAGAGGTCAAGGTCACCTCCACCTGTCATTATTACGTTGGCGCTGTTCGCGAGGACCTTGAAGTCGCTGGGGACGGCAAGCCAGGCGATTGCGGCCTGCTGGCAGAGATTGAATACCGCCTCGTATGGACCGGCGCCTTTTATGTTGACGTCATTTGTACCTATCAGCAGACTGAAAAGAGGGGGAGAGACCAACGAAGGGCGGTCAGCATATGCGAATATCTGTCGAGCCGCGACGTCACAGGCCTGGGCGCCGTTGAGGGCATAGTTGGACACCACAAGGCGCCGATCCATACCTACCAACTCCGGGTAAGCCTGCGTTGCCGCATCTGAAAGGCCGGCGCCTGCGGTGATGGAATCCCCGTAGGCGTGATAGGTGACATATTTGCCGGCCGGTGCCTGGGGCACGTCTGGAGACGTGGGAATTCCTCCCGGAGGAATGGGAATAATGCCGCTTCCGCATCCAGCGAGGACGAGAGCTAGAAACAAAGTCATTGCAGATGCGTCGTGCCGACATTTCATGGGATATGGGCTAACTCTCTCTGCAAAATATCAGAAATGAGGCGACGATCAGGAGAGGCAGCAATGAATGTCTTTCCTTCCGGTCAGGAGTGCGGCAGGCCAACGTGTGGATTACATGACGAAGGCGAGCTTTTCGAGCTCTTCCTGAATGCACTGAAGAGAGCAACCGCGGAGTTCCAGGCGTGAGGCTGCCTTACGCGCCGCATGATTGGAGACGCCGTAGCCGCGGCCGGAGAGAAAGCTGCTGATGACGTCGGCAGCCTGCCAGGAATCAAGGCCTGACCGCAGAAGATCTTCGCGCAGGCCGGAGAGATCGGCTTCGGCAAACTTTTCAATCGCAAACTTCTGTGGTTCTGTCGTCATTGCCTCTCCCGTCCGGCGGCAGTCCGCCGAAGTTCATTGAGTCTATTGATTAGACGCTATCACTGAACCTAAGTTGTGGGCCGGATTGTCGCATTTTCGTCAACTGGTCGTGTTGAATCAGTCTGTATGCTTCTACGCATAGAGCGGGGCGTAAAGTTCCGTGCATCTAGCGAGGTGCGTCCGGAAAGAGACAACGGACTGTGGCTCTGCTACTGTCAAAAGAGAGCTTGATGTCTGGACAGCCACAACTTTTCCCGGATCATGAACCAGCGGTGCTGCGCGAAGCGGAGAACGACGGCGAGCGCTCCAAAAGGCTGACCCCGGTATGGCTGCAGCGGTTGTCGCTGTTTGTGTTGGTGCTGTTCTGCGTGTACCTGGGCGTACTGGTAATGGTGTTGCCGTGGTGGACGCGAATCTGGGACCAGAATATGTTCATCCTGGCACGGCCATGGTTGGCGTCGGTGCTACATAACGGTGCAGTGCGGGGTATCATCTCCGGGCTGGGGTTGCTGGATATCTGGATCGGCGTTTCGGAAGCGGTGCACTACCGGGATTACCGCTGATTGAGCGGAAAGACTAGTGAGAATCCTGGTCTGTCCATACGAGTCGCATCGCTCCTGTTTCTCCTATTTCTCGAGGCAATCGGCTACGGACAGCACACATGACCTTCCTGAAAAATGGCGAGGACATTACCATCTCCGGTCGTTTGACGATTCGAGGTTACGGTTGGCGAAGGTTTCTTGTGATTGAAACGAACAGTCCATACAAGTTGGATTTCGATGCGGAAGATGGAGGGCCGACAATCGCCCGTGAAATTGCGTTCTATTTAGCCGGCCAGACAGAAGTAGTTGAAAAGATGCGCAGACAAGAGGTGACAGTGACAGGAAAGTTGCAGCTCAACCCTTGGTCACCATACTACTGGCAGGGCACCATGCTACAAGCCCGGAATCTCCGACTGAAATTGGGAAAAATCTTAACCGCAACAAAAGAGAATCAATTTGATTCGCCATGGCCCGATGGTCCCAAGACTTTTGCAGTCGCGATCACGATGTTTCCAAATAAACTGCTACCTCAATATGCTCTTCTACCCAAGTTGAATCGAAATGCCACAGTTCCTCTGGGTTTTGGCTGCGGAGTAAACGGTGGCGGCGACCTTCTCAATTGCAGTTGTCCAACTGGATATGTGGGTTCACAAACTGGAAAAGTTGAGAACGGCCAATTCGTTCCTTTAGGGACTAGCGAAATACTTCAGCTCGAAATCGGAGAAGACGACACACATTCGATCACTGTGGCCGCCGAATGCACACGTTCGGAAATGAAACGATGATCTGTTGGTGAGAAAATAGTGTTCATGGCGACTCCTGAAGAACCAGAAGTGTTGCAGTCTGCCCCCCTTGCTTATGAGAATCCTGAATTTCTAAACTCGCCGGATGGGCGGATTTTGCGCATTATGGCGGAGTATCAAGAGCCGATGATGCGGTTTCGGCGGGAGCGAGTGCAGGACACAGTGGTGTTCTTCGGGTCGGCTCGATTTCGCGCGTTGGATGTGGCGAACGCCGAACTGGAATTGCTGGCCAATACTGGTGCAGCAGAGCCTGCTCCGGCGGACGAACAGCCAGCGAGCCCGGAAGAGATCGAGAGCGGAGAGGCGAGCGCACAGAAGCTGCAGTTGGCGAAAGCGGCCGTGGAAATGGCGGCCTACTACGAAGATGCACGGGAGCTGGCCGGGATGGTAGCGAGATGGGCGCAGTCGCTGGGAGGGCGGCGTCATCGATTCGTGATCACTTCCGGAGGCGGGCCGGGAATTATGGAGGCGGCCAATCGCGGAGCCTATGAGGTTGGAGCGAAGACTGTGGGGCTGAATATCAAGCTGCCGTTTGAACAGTATCCAAACCCGTACATCACGCCGGAATTGAACTTCGACTTTCACTACTTCTTCATGCGGAAGTATTGGTTTGCTTATCTGGCGAAGGCATTGGTTGTGTTTCCAGGCGGATTTGGAACGCTCGATGAGATGTTCGAGGTGCTGACGCTGGCGCAGACGCATAAGCTGGCGAAGAAGATCACGGTGGTGATCTATGGGTCGGAGTACTGGAAGAGCGTGATCAATCTGGATGTGCTGGCGGCGAAAGGTGCGATTGCCAAGGCCGACCTTGAGCTGTTTCAGTTTGCGGATACGCCGGAAGAGGCCTTCGAGATTCTGAAGCAGGGGCTGACGGAGAACCATCTGGAGAGCGAGTACGAGAAGAACCTTCGGCAGAAGTGGGAGGCTGAAGGACCGGCCCCGAGCGCGCAGGAGATTCTGGGGCCGGACATCGCGAAGACGCGGTAGAGCGTCCTTGTGGCGAAAAGCTTAGGAGCGCAAGCTAATTTGATCCCGCTGCGGACTTTCTCCGATCAACGACCTTGTATCCCTCAGGCGCTTCGAAGAATCTTGGATCGGGTTCGGAGGTGATCAATTCCTTCACCTCGAAGGCCTGCTTCCCATTCTGGGGATCGTCGATTTTTGAGACAAGGTTGATTCCAAGTTGAGAGGAATACCAGAACTCCCGCGTGGTGATCATGGGCCGATCGTTTCCGAGGACGCCGGGATTGAGTGTGAGGGTTTCGCGATACCCTGTCGTGTTAACGCCGTTCGAATTGCTAAGCCCTAGATCCTCATGCTGGCGAAATCCGGTGCCGTCCGGCAATGGGCCGGTGGTGCCGATTGCCGGCTTGTAGATCATGTCTGGCACTAAGCTATAGGTCAGCAGCTCGCAAACCTTTTCCTGAACACCGCAGTTTAGCCAGGTGTGCTGCATGGGATCGGTAATTTGAACTACGTCCATGCGGGACTGAATCTTGCTACCCTTTGGCACTAACAGCCAGCGCTCCTGGTAGATTCGTCCTTTACCATCCCGAACGATATGCCTCTGGTTTGCGAGCGTGAAGGTGCCGCCATTTCCTAGTGGACGAGACCATTCGGTGGCGAGCGTCAGGCTGAACGGAGCATTCGCTATCGGTGGAATGAAGATGCTTTCCATCCTTCCGGTGGTCCCTCCATCGGCCACCTGGATGACCGGCGGCTGCGGCTTGCTCTCAGTTTGAGCGAGAACATAAGAAGGCATTGCCGACATAATCAGCGTGAGCAACATCAGTGATGTAACACGCATACGGAATCCTCCGCAAACAAGGCACACAGTATAAGCCCAGGGATCGTGGAGACGAGACGAGGTTTGCATACGTTCTTCCAGCTGCTTTTGGTGATACATGTCAAATCGCCACCGGGTAACCTTCAGAGTTAATGGAAGTTACAAATATTGAAGCTCCATTCTTGGTGCAGTCACGTAATCGTCATGGAGTGTGCTCATACTGGCTCGCAGAAAGCGTGAAATGGGGGAAGCCCAATGAGCCAGTCGAGCATTTCGTATCTTTGGCGCGAACCGGAGGCAGCGAAGGGTTTTAAAACCGGCGTGTCGCTGCATAGCCATACGAACCAATCGAAGGAGACGCTGGACTTTATCTCGGAGCTCTCGAAGGACTGGAGCGTACTGCAACCGGTGATGCGTTGGTGCGAGGAGCGTTGCCATCGGAGCTCGGGGATTCGGCCTGATTATGCGCGGAGCTACTGGACTCCACCGCTGACGCCGGCGCTGGCGTTCGATCTGGAACGGAAGCAGATTGAGGATCAACTGCAGCTACCGGGGCTGGTATCGATTACGGACCATGACGATATCAATGCTCCGCTGCTGCTGCGATCGGTGCCGTCGTCACGGCATATTCCGGTGTCGGTGGAGTGGACGGTACCGTTTGGAGTGAGCGCGTTTCACCTTGGCATTCACAATCTGCCGAGTGCTACTGGTGTGGCGTGGATGGACAGGATGAGGAAGTTTACGGCGCTTCCCGTGGAGACAAGAGATCCTGAGCTGTTGCGCGAGATGCTGGCCGAGCTGGATGAGATTCCGGCGGTGTTGATCATCTTCAATCATCCGATATGGGATTTGTATCGCGTAGGGAAAGATCGGCATGACGTGCTGGTGAATGAATTTCTGGCGCGATATGGACAGTATGTTCATGCGCTGGAGCTGAATGGATTGCGGAACTGGAAGGAGAACCGCGAGGCCGCAACGCTGGCCGGTAAGTGGAACCAGTTGGTGATCAGCGGAGGTGACCGGCATGGCGTGGAGCCGAATGCGAATGTGAACCTTACGCGGGCGGAGAGCTTTACGGAGTTTGTGTACGAAGTGAGACGCGAGCGGCAGAGCCATGTGCTGTTTATGCCGCAGTATTCGGAGCCGTGGAAGCATCGGATTCTGCAGTCGACCCTGGATGCGATACGGGACTATCCACATTTTCCTGAGGGATCGCGGCGATGGGATCAAAGGGTGTATCACCCGGACCGCGATGGCGTCATTCAGCCGCTTTCGGAGATTTGGAATAGGGGACGGGCGCCGCGATTCGTTCGGAGTGTCCTTGCGAGCGTCAGGGTGACGGGGGCGGCTCCGGTATCGGGTGGCCTTCGGATGGCTTGGAATGAGGCGGGCGAGATGCGTGCGACGCTGGCAAAGCTGGACGCTTGATTCTCGCGAGGCGGGCTGCGGATTTTTGCGGTGGAGGGT
This sequence comes from Edaphobacter sp., assembly GCA_035317185.1. Classification (GTDB taxonomy): domain Bacteria; phylum Acidobacteriota; class Terriglobia; order Terriglobales; family Acidobacteriaceae; genus Edaphobacter. The sequence continues at coordinate 6,784 of DATHHN010000018.1, read as the reverse complement.
GGACGCAGCGAGAGGTAGTCTAGAGCGATGCGTGTGCCGCGTGTGGCCTATTTTCCTGACTCCTTCCACGAAGTGAATGGCGTGGCGCATACGAGCCGCAACTTCGTGGCGTATGCGGAGCGGCATGGGCTGCCGTTTCTCTGCGTGCGGGCTGGCGGTAGGGCAGAGGCTTTCGAGCAGGTGGGGGAGTTATGCACGCTGGAGCTGGGGCGCAGCCGGGCTTCGGTGCGGATAGAAAAAGACCTCGAGTTCGATGCCTTGTTTTGGCGGCATGGTGGGGCGATTCGACGGGAGCTGGAGCGGTTTCGACCGGATGTGATCCACATTACGGGGCCGAGTGAGTTGGGGATGTTCGGGGCTTACTTTGCATGGGAGATGGGGATTCCGCTAGCGGCCTCGTGGCATACGAATTTGCATGAGTATGCGGCTCGGCGGATGGGCTGGCTGACTGAGCGGTTGGGTAAGCGGGGGCCAGCGGTGGGGCAGGGTGTGGAAGGTGGAGCGCTGTGGGTTACGTCACAGTTCTACAAGCTGGCGAAGGTGTTGTTTGCGCCGAATGATGAGCTTTGCACGCTGTTGGAGAAGACGACGGGGCGGCCTTGTTACCAGATGCAGCGGGGTGTGGATACGGAGCTGTTTTCGCCGGCGCGACGGACGCGACTGGATGACGATTCCGCAGTCGTGTTGGGGTATGTGGGGCGGCTTTCGGTGGAGAAGAATGTGGCTCTGCTGGCGCGGGTGGAGCGGGAGCTGGCCGCGATGGGTTTGGGTGGGGTGCGTTTTTTAATTGTGGGGCACGGAAGTGAAGAGGTTTTGATGCGCGCGGAACTGAAGGCAGCTGATTTTGCGGGCGTGCTGCGTGGAGTAGAACTGTCGCGGGCTTATGCGGATATGGATGTGCTGGTGTTTCCTTCGCATACGGATACGTTTGGCAATGTCGTGCTGGAGGCGTTGGCTAGCGGGGTGCCCGCAGTGGTGACTCCTGATGGTGGGCCGAAGTACATTGTGCGCGATGGGGAGACGGGTTTTGTCGTTCCCGACGAGAGGTTTGCGGGGGCGGTGGCGGCTCTGGTGCGGGACCGACAGAGGCTAGGCCAAATGCGTGAAGCAGCGAGGGAATATGCGCTGGGGTGTAGCTGGGACGCGGTGTTTGGGCGTGTTTATGAGGGATATCGGACGGTGTGGGTGGGTTAGTAGCGGAGCTCGCCGATGTAGACGGCGTAGGGTGGGATGGTCATGGATTCGAGGTGCATGGGGCCCATGGCGTTGTCGGAACGCATGGTGGTGCGAAGGAAGCTGCCTTTAAGGTGGAGGCGTTTCACGTCGTCTTTGAGGGAGAGCTGGACGGGCTGCGGAGTGAGGTTGCAGATGATGACCATGGCTGGGGCTATCGTGCTGATTATCTGTGGTTTGCGGACCCAGACGAGGACGTTCTGGTCGTCGTGATTGAGGAGGATACTGGCGCCGGATGCAATAGTGGCGTTGCCGTGGTGGAGAGCGCTTAGCTGACGGTACCAGTTGAGGAGGGAACGGGGGTTGGACTCTTCGACGGCGGCATTAGGGTTGGGGTCGGGTGGGGGTGCGGGATGGCCTTTTTCGGGTGCGGGCGGAGCTTCCCAATGGATGGTGGGGTAGGTTTCGGTGAGGCCTAACTCTTGACCGTAGAGTAGGTTGGCTGCGGATCGAGAGGTTAGGAGGAGAGCGGCGAGGGTCTTGGCGATTTCGAGGTCGTGGGTGCCGTCGGCGTAGCGGGACATGCTGCGTTTGAGGTCTGGGCTGTCGGTGAGGAGCACGGGTTGGATGCGGAGATCCTGGATGGCTTCGAGGGCAGGGCGGATGGTTGCGGCAGTGAGTTGGGGTTGGGTTCCGGGGCGGGGGTCGAAGAGGAGATGGGGGTCTGAGGTGCTATTTTGCTGGGGTTTTGGTGGGTTGGCGGGGTCGATGTCGGTGATGACGATGCGCTGGCCGACGTAGGTGTTGGTGACTTTACGGAGGAGGGTGGCCTGGGTGGGGTTGGCGATGTGGAAGCCGGCGACGCCGCGGTTGAGCCAGAAGCGGGCGGTGGCGGTGAGGTCGGTGTCGGGTTTGGGCTTGAGATCGATGAGGATGCGGATGCTGTGGCGGCTGGCCTGGTGGATGAGGTCGTCGAGATCGTCAAGAGTGCCGAGGGCGGGGTCGATGGTTTGGGCGTCTGGAGCGGTGTTTGTGAGCAGGATGGCGTCGACGCCCAGTGATTGCAGGTAGTCGAGGTGGGTGGGGATGGATTTGAGGCCGTTTTCACTGAAGTTTTTGGGGTCGAGCTGGTAGAGGACGGCGTGTTTCCACCAGGGTTGGGAGTTCATGCCGGAGCCGGCCCAGCCGGGGCGGGCGAGGGTTTGAGAGAGGGCCGTGGTCGAGAGTGTGAGGGCGAGGAGGAGGGTTCGCAGCGAGGGCATGGGGCTCCGATTGTTAGAGAAATGCTACCGGATTTTTTGGGGATGGTGGAGATGGAGTTTTATTGGGATTTTTCGTAAAAAACGGTGGTTGGGTTGTGATTTTAAGCGTGGTAAGGGTGGATTTGTTGTGGTGGATTTGTGGTTGGATTTTACTCGGGTCCACTACAAGGGTTCTTCGCTTCGCTCAGAATGTCAAAGACAATGGCGAGAGCCGGGGGGAGAAGTTTACATTCCCACCCATCGCGATAGGACCGCGATGGATGGGGCACCCGTTCGTTTGTGGCTGGGGAGAGAAAGCAACGGCAACGGCAAAAGCGGAATACAGGGATCTCTCCACTACGGCGGCTGGCGCCGCCTTCGGTCGAGATGACGTGTGGTTGGGAATAACATGTGGTCTCGAGAACGTTTGGTCGGGGGACGACGTGTTGTCTCGCGGGTCGGTGAACTGGTGGTAGGGGGAGAACAGGCAGAGGCAAGAGCGGTCGAGCTTGGCTCGATACCCACCCTTCGCAAAGGCGCGAAGGATGGGCACCCGGTCTTTGGTGGCTGTTTGGGAAAACAACTGCAACAGCTAGGCGGTGTGGAGGGCGGATTCGATGGCGGAGTTGACTTCGGCCTGGGCGAATTCGGCGGCTACGCGGATGCCGTTCATGATCGCCTTCTCATTCGACGACCCGTGGCCTACGATGCAGACTCCGCGGACGCCCAGCAGGGGGGCCCCGCCGTATTCGGAGTAGTCGAGGCGTTTTTTGAAGTCGCCAAAGGCTTTGCGGGAGAGCAGGGCGCCTACCTGTGAGGTGACGGTGGACTTGAGGGATTCGCGGAGGGAGACGGTGACGAGCTTGGCGGTTCCTTCGCAGGTTTTGAGGGCTACGTTGCCTACGAAGCCGTCGCAGACGGTGACGTCGGCGTGGCCGTTGAAGAGGTCGCGGCCTTCGACGTTGCCGATGAAGTTGATGCCGGGCACGGCGCGGAGCAGGGGAAGAGTGTCGCGGGTGAGGGAGTTACCCTTGGAGTCTTCTTCGCCGATGGAGAGGAGGCCGATGCGGGGGTTAGCGATCTTGAGGACGTTCTGGGCGTACATGTGACCCATGACGGCGAACTGGACGAGGTTGTCGGGGTCGGAGTCGACGTTGGCGCCGACGTCGAGCAGGAGCGAGGGGATGCCGCGCACGGTGGGCAGGATCGTGGCGAGGGCGGGGCGGTCGACACCGGAGAGCATGCCCAAGACCATTTTGGCGGTGGCCATAGCGGCGCCGGTGTTGCCTGCGGTGAAGAAGCCTGCGGCTTTGCCGGGACCGGAGCGGCCGTCGTGAGCATGGCCGTGGCCGTGGTGGCTGGCCGTGGTGTGGGGGGAGGCGAGGCCTTCGCGCACCATCTTGAGGCCGACGCGCATGGTGGAGTCGCGCTTGGAGCGGACGGCCTGGGCGGCCTTGTCGTCCATGGTGATCCACTCGGAGGCGGGGACGATGAAGACGGGGAGATGCTGGCCGCGGAGGTGCTGGCGAAGGATGGGGCGCAGGATATCTTCGGGGCCTACGAGGTGGACCCTGACGTCGTACTGACGCGCAGCAAGGATGGCCCCGCGAATCTCTGGTTCGGGGGCCTTATCGGAACCCATGGCGTCAACAACAATGTCGATCGGCATCAGGAGAAGATAACAGGATTCTGGTTGTAGTTGAAGAAGTTATAGCATTTCACAGAAGGTATACCCCGCAAACCGCAGGTCCTTCGACTCCGTCATTGCGTTGCAATGACTTCGCTCAGGATGACACCTCTAAAAAAACTACAGAAGCCATGACCGCTCTTAGTTAGATTGGTTAGCTTGCTTCTTTGGCTACGAGGACGTCGCGGCCCTTGTACGTGCCGCACTTGCGGCAGACGCGGTGGGGCAGCTTGCGCTCGTGGCAGTTGGGGCACTCGGAGAGGCCGGTGGGGGTGAGGAAGTCGTGGCTGCGGCGCTTGGCAGTCCGTTGCTTGGAGTGGCGCCGTTTTGGATTAGGCATTGCGGTATCCCTTTCAATCGCGCTTGGCGGACCTGCGTGAGGGCAGGTGGCGGAAGCAGAACTTGATAATGCTAGCAAAACTTGGTGGTGCTTTAGTGCTTTACCTCGATTTTGTCAGCCAGACTTGCCAGGGCATTCCAACGCGGGTCGGCCGGGGCCTTGTCGCAGGAGCATTGTGCAAGATTCAGATTCTGACCACAGCGGGGACAAAGCCCTTGGCAGTCTGCTTTGCAGAGGGTACGACCTGGCAGGGAGAGCAACACCTGCTCACGCACCACATCCTCGAGCAAAAGACCGCTCTCTTGATAATACCCTATTTCGGTCTCATCTTCTGTAATTGCGTGCTCGCCGGCGACGGCATCGGCCTCTTCGGGGCGGAAGATGAGGTCGAAATCGCCTTTCAGGGGCGTTGGGACGGGTTCGACGCAGCGGGCGCAGAGGATATCAAAGTTGCCCTGGTAGGCGGCTCGGATGCGGATGTCGTTGACGTGGGAGTTGGAGGAACGGTGTTCGACGATGAGGTCGGCCTCGCCTTTGACGGGGAGAGGACCTACCTGATGGATGTCGGGGGCGTAGTCCAGGACGCCGGGAGCGATGGATTCGTCGAACTCAAGGGGCTCGTCGACTAGTTGGATGGGGGTGATTAGCACTATTTAAGGGTAGGCGCGTTGGGGGTCAAATGCAAGGGAAGAGGGAGTAGGGGGTAGGGAGGAGGGAGTAGAAGGCGATGCTGATGTGGTGGGTTATGCTTCGAGTCATGTCTCGTCATCAGGTGTTGCTTGGATTTCTTTTTGTGTCGATGGTCGTTCCGTCTGGCTTGGCTCAGAAGCCGTCGAGTTTCGATAAGGAAGACGAGGGCCCTATCAGTGTGGTTCGCGATCATGCGCGGTGGGTGTCGCCGGAGGCGGTTGTCAACGATCTGCGCTCAAAGGATGAGACGGTGCGTTTGGCTGGGTTTGAACGATTGGGTTTGACCGACGAACAGGCGTATACAAATGTTTGGTCTCAGACGTCAGACAGTCATCTGATTGGCAAAGTGGTGCTCACGCCCGATCAGGTGCGTTTGACTTATGCGGTACTGGGCGAGGATGCGACACAGCAGGCGATACTCGCAGTGGCAGTCGACGCTATGCAGGAGATGTTCGTCGCTATTGCGACGCCGGTGCAGGGTGGTTGGGAGCGCGTCGCGACTGCGGATTGCTGGTGCAAGTACGATCTGGGAGGTGACGCTCTTGGCGAGTTCGTTCACGTGGAGAATCTGCACGAACCCATGGAGCCGGAGCCGACGCGCTTTCAACTGGTGATTCGCGCGAGCGGAGGCGGGTCGGGCGTGTACCAACAGGACGAAGGACATTTCGTGATGCATGGAGGCGAGTTGCGTCGTGTGCTGTCCTTCACGAGCCGATACCGGTCCTGCCCTCCGACGGGTCCAACACCGACTTTGTGCACGATTGAGCGGCGCTGGTTCAACCCAAATCCCGTGAATGGCAGAATCGGTGGCGTGCTGGTCGAAAGCTATGGGAAGTTCCCTGGCGACTCTCAGCCTGCGGCGTTTTGGGCAGTGAGGGATTTGGAGATCCGTAAGTTGCAGGACATCAAGTGCACCAGCTATTGGTGGGATGAGCAAGGATTTCGCTATGTGCCGACGAAAGGATTACCAGCGGGGAAGATGTGTCCTTGAGAGTGACGAATTTTCTGGTGGAGAAAGAGTCACTTCCCTCGGACGAAGCGGTAGCTGCAGGCTGGCATCGCCCTCGATTGCGCAAAACTATACGGAGGAAGGCTAGGCGGTGGCGGTCCAGTCGTCGGTGGCTGTGGTGCCTCCGGAGATGCTGGTGATCTCGATTTTTTGGAAGGTGAGGGAGATCTCCTCTAGCTCGCGGGAGTCGATAACTGGGCCTCCCGATTGTGGGAGGTGGATCGATTGCTTGACGGAGATGACGGCGGCGTTGGTGAGCTTGACGTTGTGGTCGAGCTGCTGGAGGCCGGTGGGGCCGGCGACGTAGAAGTTGAATGTTACCTGGGAGAGGACCTCGTTGGTGTAGGCGCCGGCGTAGAACTGCGGCGAAGAGGCTCCCCACTCCTTTGTGACAATAACGGGCTGTTGCTGGCGTTTGCCGGAGGCCAGGCCTGAGGCGATGTCGTGGGGGACGGTGACGCCGTAGCTGAAGCCCACGCAGGGGATCATTCCTTCGCGGCCTTTCTGGTTGGATTCGCCTTTGAAGTCTCCCTGCTTGATGCCCTTGAAGGAGGCATAGATTTGAATGGCCATGGCTTGGCTCCTTGTTGATTTTTGAGAATCACCGGGAGATTCCGTCCAGAGGGCTGAGGGGCAACGTTGGC
>DATHHN010000017.1:0-14235 GCA_035317185.1 Edaphobacter sp. | reverse complement strand
CTGAGTTGCTCTTTTGCGAGATTCACGCGATATTCCCTCACATACTCTCCGGGGGTGAGGCGAAACCAGCGCTTGAACTCCCTTGACAAGTGAGCAGGGTGAACTCCTACGGATTGCGCGATTCCCTCCATGGTCGAAGCTTCCGTCGCTGTGTCACGCAGCAGATCCTTAGCCTGATCAAGCCAATACGGTGGCCTGCTCCCCCCGCCCCTTTTCCTGCGATGAGCAAACCCGATTGTGCTCATGAACAGTCCTTCAAGGACGATTTCTGACAACGAGTCGGGGTTCATTAATTCGCACAACATCTGAGCCCGGAGTTGCCGAGTCTCTTTGGCTTCGAAACCAATCGAAGTGGACAACGGCAGGCCCGATTGACGGACTCGATCCAGAAAAGCCGGGCTGAATTCCGCTGCAAGAAACGTGGTAGCACAAGGAAACGAATCCCGTTGCAATCGCTCCGAGGGAATGAAAATTCCAGAGTTTTGCCTTAGATCAACAGTTCGGCTTCCCAGCCGCTTGGCACAATGACCAGTTTCGACGAACACCACAGAAGCCTGCTCATTGCCATGCCATGAAGAGAGCATACCGCCGTCGTAATTGATCCTGCGAACAGCAATCTCGTCGAAGGACCAACTCTGAAGCATTGTCCCATAGTGCTGGCCGGCAGGCAGAATCTTCGACATCCGAACTCCTCTCCTCAATAGCGTGCAAGAATGCAAAGCGCTTTCAATACCTGTTTTTTGGGATGAATCATGCTGTAAAAGATGCAAAGCTGACCAAAGGCGATCTTATGACTTCTTTCAGTAACTCTGTTGTCGAAATTCCCGACGCTGAGCACTCCCCACCGGTTGATAAAAACAAAAAAGCTAAGGGATTTTTGCAGTTCTTCCTATTCGCAATTGTAATGGCTACGATCTTGATCGGATTGAAGGTGGCGCTCACCAAAATACCCGCCACGGCACTCCTTCTGCGGCAGGCACAAACGGGAACAATGACGATCCCGCTAATGCTCACGATAGACGGTATTGGGTTCACGGCTGTGATCCTCTTCAACGTCCTCGCTTCGAGAATCCAGAATGTTCCCTTCAGTTCCTTTGGGCTTCCGGTTAATGCCATATCTGGTAAACGACTTTCTCAAGGGTTTGCGTGGGGAATTCTGATCGCTTCGTTGGTGATTGGCGTCACGTTCCTGCTTGGTGGGCTTCGCTTTGAGGGCTTTGCGCTGAGTACAGCAGAGTGTTTCAGGTACGGATTTATCTGGGTATTGACTTTCATTGTGATTGCTCTTTTCGAGGAAACTTTATATCGCGGATACGCGCTTCAGTCGCTGAGTGCGGCACTTGGCTTTTGGCCGGCGGCAATCCTGCTCTCCGCTTTATTTGGAGGGCTCCACCTCCTGAATCCCGGAGAGACTCTTATAGGGGCGCTGGACGTAATGTCCTATGGACTAGTCGCGTGTTATACGCTGAGGCGGACTGGAAACCTCTGGTTTGCAGTAGGACTACATGCTGCTTGGAACTTTGCCCTCACGGTGCTCTACTCAGTGCCAGGGAGCGGGATGCAGGCCAAAGGTCATCTTCTACGAGCGAGTCGCTCTGGCGCGCCTTGGCTGACAGGAGGATCGGATGGCCCCGAGGGAAGCATTATTGGTCTTGCGGTTCTAGCTGCTTCGTTCTTCGCTTTCAGGATCATCTTTCAAGCGCGAGATTCACACAGGGAGCATGTGGCGTAACTTGAGTTGCTACCTCGTCACCATTGCGGTGGCGAAACTTTCTCGATGAGCGAATCCGCTTGCCGGTTATTAACTTCAGGATCAATCCGGGTAGATATGCCACGAAGAACCCGCACACTCACACAGCTGCCGAGCTCCACACTCACCTTGCTGACCTCGCCGCAGATCGATGGATCGTTCGCATCGCACACCTCTCCCTCCCACAGTCGAGGAGCGATCAGGCCGAGCCCGGGTTTTGACGAAGGCGCCAAATGGAGACAAGGAGTTCTTGGCGCCCGATACTTCCGAATTATGGTCAGCACTCGCTGATGACTGGAGATCTACCTATGGCAAAGAGTAACGTTGAAAAGGTCTTGACCGTTTTTGCCGGCATCAGCGCCGGTGACATAAACCGTGCAACTCAGTACGTCGACCGCAAACGGTTTTTACAACACAATCCTTACGCGGCCGACGGCATGGAAGGGCTAACGAATTTTATCCGTCAGTCGCCGCGTAACGAACTCCAGCTGGCCGTGGTACGGGCATTTCAGGATGGCCCATACGTGGTTACTCAGGCGAAGGGGCAGCGGTCTGGAAAGGAAATCTTCTTCGACATTTTCAGGTTCGAGGACGGTTTGGTTGTCGAGCACTGGGCCTTTTCCGCCAAGGACGCTCCACCCAACCGGAGCAGGCACACCCAGATCGATGGACCAACCGAGGCCGAACACGTCGAGGACACAGAAAAGAACAAGTCATTGTTGCGTACGTACTACGAGACTTTTCACATCCGTGCGGATCACAGTCGAATCGAGCAGTACTTTACTGGGGACCTTATGATTCGACACGAACCGGGCGTACGAGACGGGGTCGCGCAGTTCATGCGTGATGTAGAGGCGCTCATGCAGCACCGGACCATCGACGAGATCAAATTTCTGTTGGGACATGGGGACTTCGTGTTCATCGCCGCCAAGGGGACTCATGAGGGGGAACCTTGCGTCTACGCCGACCTGTACCGCGTGCAGGACGAGAAGATTGTGGAGCACTGGGGCTTTCCCGAGATGGTTCCACCTAAAGAGCTATGGAAAAACAAGAACGGCATGCTGTAAGGTCACAGGCGTTTGCCTGACGACAGTGATCCGAGACAATCCTACACGCTATTCGGGTTTTGCCGCGGTGCCTCTCCCAGATCCGGAGGCTGGCGCCAAAGAACTGGAGCGTGCAGTCAGTCAACTTGGCCTGAAGGGAGCTCTGATTTACGAAGCGACGAACGGGCTCTATCTTGACGAAGAGCGCTTCAATCCTTTCTGGGAGCGAGTTCAGGATCTCGATGTGCCAGTGTACTAGCACGCAGCAGGCCCATTGTATCGCGGTGTCAGTGTACGAGCGCGACCAGAGCCGATGTTGTTATTCCATTTACCCTTGGTGCTCTGCACCCGTTTGGCGCAAAGAACTATGAACAGCGTTTGAAAGAAACCTTTGCGGAAGGCGTGGATGTAGTCATCGACTATCTGTGGGGCGAAAGCGCGAAGACCGTTATCGTCGCGATCGCAAAGTCTCCAGAGGATGCGAAGCCGATCCGTTTTGTACACGTCGGTGGAGCGAGGTTCAGCTCGAAACTCTTTCCGTTGTCCAGCCTTACCGTCAGGCCGTTGTCGTCAGCGAGCCGCTCCACGGTGGCAAAGTCGCCGGAACGAATGCGGTGTTCCCTATCCGATTGAGTGAACTGGATTCGTTCGCCTTGAGCCAGGTCGCGGGTTTCTTCGCGGTAGACGGTGCTCTCTGCGGTGAGCCGCCGCAACTCCGCGGGGTTATAGGCAACCCGCTCTCCATCTTTGGTCTCGACGGTAAGCATGTTCTTGTTGGCGTCGGTCGCGATGACGGTGGCCGAACTGCCGCTGGCAATGCCATGTTCCTTGGCGCTTCCGGTCTTGTATTGGATAAGGTCGCCGGTAGAGTAGTTCGCTGCGAGCTTCGGGTTGGAAAATTCTTGTTCTACCAAGACCTGCACGGCGCGGCTTTCCGCCGATAGCCGCCCTTGGCTTTGTAGTTCGGAGCGGATGAGCTGGGTTAGCTCCCACCGCTCTCTTCTGTCTGGAGCGATCACAATGGCTTTGTCGGGCCGAGAAGTGTAGTTGTCACGCTGCACTCAAATGCCGGAATAGCCTCCACGAGGCTATTTTTCGGCACTCAAATCCCGGAATTAGCCCACCTGTTTGTACTTAAATCCCGGAACGTAACCGGTGCATATAAAGGGCATATCGAAATTTATGCACTTATATCCCGGACAAACTTCAGCAAGAACTTTGTCCGGGTTTTATCTGCAGTAATCCGGGATTTTAGTGCAGGAATAATGCACTTATATCCCGGAAAAAGATTGAAAACAAACAGGCGGGATTCCGGGATTTGAGTGCAGCGTGACACCTGTTGACCCTTCCCGCAACAACGACGCCAGGTGTCCTCATCCCCGCCGGGTATCGATTTGTTCTACAACTGTCCCCTATCCAAGGAGGGAACATTGTCCCCGGCGTTATAGGAGGCGCGAACTACACAATCTACGATCCGTCTGGGAATGTGGCGGCTAATTTTGAACTCAACCTGAAAAAAGAGACCAGTCACACGACAAATAAGAAGATTAGCGTGAGCCAGATGACGCCCATCATCGGATTTCAACTCGATATCGTGGGTTGGATGAACAGCGCCTCGACGAAGCTCACATCCGGCGCCGGAATCATCACCTACGTCATCCCACCGACTGAGACCATCCAACCACTTGAGGGCGCAGTTCCCTGCTTGAACGGATACACTATGACCGGCGAGACTTCGAACATTTCATATCAGACCATGGCTGTGGGCGCGACTAGCTTCTTTACGCAAGCTTTCCAAGGCATGCCGACCAGCTAACGACAATGCAGCAAACACCTCCATCGAGTCGCGACCATCCCCGCCGCTGAGAACTTGTTGATCGCGTAAGGAACGTTAAGTCGGCTTGTGTTTTACTGATTTTTTCCAGTCGAGTTGCCCTATAACCGGCCTGTCAGACACTGGCCGCAAAGTCCTGCCAGCTCAACCGGTCGATGCAACACACAGCCAATCAGCTGATCCACAAATGCTTACCCTGAAGAATCTATCTGTTTGGCTGATGCGGCCAAACCTAGCCAGGGTAAGGTTCCGGCTGATCTAATCCTAGCCAGCGCTTTTAGATTTTGTTTTCAATGAATGTGGGTCTGAGATGAGTGTTGCGTTGACCCATTGAGACCACCCCGGTTTTCAGCAAGTTCCTTCTCATTTGGCGATAACGGGCCAATGCACTCATCGAGGCGTGCTGAAAGCACTCCTCAGCGACGGAGAAGGCGCGTGCTCGTGACTTGGCGCTTTGCTTCCAACGAGAGGGTCCAATAACGTAAATTCTGTGCAATCCGTCGCATTACAGTGCGGCCTGTAGCGTCGAGTTTCAATGAGTTGCGTTACGTTGCCGAAATGGCATGGAAGAGCTCAACGGCGCAGGTCCGCTTCCCTGCCATCTACTCCAAGTCATTTCCTTCCGAAATCGCGCTCTGTGGAAACTAGATGCCACGATCTTTGGGAAACCACTTATAAGAGCTGCTGTTCCAACGATCTTTGGGTTCTCCAACCCAATTCCAACCCACCGTAAAAAATCTCCAAACGTATTTTCAACTACTTAGTGCTCTTTGAAGCTACCGACTATGCCATCTAACTCGTTGATAATACGTTACTAGCGTCACTCATAACCCAAAGGTCGTAGGTTCAAATCCTACCCCCGCAACCAAAAAATCAACAACTTACGACATTAGCCGAAAAGGCGAGGGAACAACAAGGGAACAGGCGCAGAGCCTGTTCCCTTTTCCCGTTTTTTCCATCACCATTTCCACTATTTGAGCGTTGGCCGGACGCGTTACATCGAGTTTCGACCGTACTTCGTGGTCATGTCGATGGACGCGTGGCGCATCAGCTTCTGCTGGATTTCTAGAGGAAGCCCAAGCTCGGCCAGTCTCGCCCGGTATGTGTGCCGGAAGGCGTGCCAACCCAACTTCGGAAGACCGACCTTCGCAGCGCACCGGTTCAGGTGACGCTGCCGCATCGTATCTGCGTGGTAGGGTTTGCCCGTATCGAGGTTGCCGAACAGCCAGCCGTTCACCGGCATTTCAGCATCTTTCCACCCACGAAGTACATTGACCAGTTCAGGATGCAGAGGTAACTCATCCTCGCTGGCCTCCGTCTTCGTGTCCTCCACATGACCGTTGACCACCGAACGTCGCACCAGGAGCGAGCCTGCCTCCAGGTCAACGTCCTCCCAACGCAGCCCCAGAATTTCGCTGATGCGAAGTCCAAGGCACATTGCGAGGGTAACCATCACCCGGCAATGCTGTGGGAGCCGGAGCAACAAGTTCTGCTCCGTGGAGACGAGAACGATCTTGCGCGTCCTCTTTGACGATCCCCGCAGTTCAATAAGTGACATCGGATTGCGCTGGACGTCCAGATAGCGCCAGCGCATGGCTCATTCGAACAAGCGATGGAAGACGGCTTTCGTGTGCGCCTTGGATTTAGGAGCCAACGGACGAGGCTTGTCTTCCTTCTTCCTCGGAGTCGTCATGAGAGCTTTGATCCACTGCTCGACCGCCATCGGATTCTGAGCCATATCAGAGACACGTTCTGTGTACCAATAGGGCCTGATCCGGTAGCGGATCATCGAACGCAACGCTGATGCCGTTGCGTGCCGCTCTGGAACGCCTTCCTTCAGGTAACGGTCACACAGTTGGCCAAACGTCGCCACTTCGACATTGTTGTTGATATCAGCCCGCACCGTGCCCAGCGAACGCTGAGCTTCGGCCTTGGTCCTGAACTGCAGGACGGTGCCGATGGTGAGGGATTTCAACATGTCGTTCTCCCGATACCGCAGTATCCATACATCCGGACCGCGTTCCCGCTTCTTCCGCTGAATGCAGCCCTGTTGATAAGTTTGCCGTTGTTTGTTCATATCGCTTTACCCTTTCTTTCTGTGGGAAAGCGGCGTAGATGACCTGTCCGAAGATACCTCTTTCTTCATCGAGATCGCCAGTTCAGAAATCAGAAATCGCCAACGTTTACGAATGCCATTCTGGATAAAGTGGGCGGGAATCTTGCCCTCACGAGCCAGTCGTTTTACCGTGACTGGAGAACATTTCAGAAATTCCCCAGCCTCGTCCGCAGTCACGAATGGCTCAACCGGCATCATTAAATTGAAATTTAGGTTCTGCAGAGGACACCTCACAGCCGATCTTCCGAGCCAAAGTCATTCGGCTCATGCCTACTGTTTGCAACCTAGGGCAAGATTCGGGGTGCGGTTGATACTTTTTCGTGCCGATTATTCCACCTGAAGCAATAATCCAGAAACACACCTTGTCGCATCACAACCGTACTGGCTGATAGCTTGATCACAGTCGGCGCGTGCGCGATGATCAATCGCCAACAAGATGCACGGAAACGGTCTTAGAGGCATCGGGAGTAGCGCGTGACTTTGGCAATTCAACCAAAAATACGGGCAAAACATCATATTTGCTGCTGCGGTTTCTGCACCCGTGGTGCAAATTTATCATCACTCGAAAGACACACTCGTTGATCGCAGACCTTGCCCCGGTCTCAGTAAAAGATTAATCTCTGCTTGTTTTGATCGCTCACAACCGTAGACACACCTGTGTGAACGCATTGACACAGAAATCTTCGGCATTTCGATAAATGCGAGTTATCCGACGGAAGATCAGCAATCCACCTAGATTTGGCGATTATTGCCTCAGATGAAATAGTCTGCTTAAAAAGCAATAATCGGTGCCCTCTTTCTCGCTTACGTTGAGCATGTGCAGGCAGAGATCGAGCTACGGCAGATGCGATACTTCCTGGCAATCGCAGAGGAGCGAAGCTTCACTCGTGCTGCTAAACGATGCCATGTGGCGCAATCCTCCTTGTCGAGGCCGATCCGCGCTATGGAGGTTCGTTTAGAGGCGCGACTCCTTGATCGTCTCCCAAGGGATATCCGACTCACCAATGCTGGCAAGATATTCGAGAAGGAAGCGAACAAGGCACTGGAGCACAGCCGCCGTGCCGTTTCGCTAGTCCATGCTCTGAACCGCGAGACTGATCAGAAACTGCGAGTGGGATTGTCTACGCTTTGCCATCTGCCCCACATGCGACGTCTTGTCGAAACGGTACGAAGGTCAGCAGGACAAGTTGCCGTCGAATGCATCACCGCCTACACATCAGAACTCTTGCTGGCCTTACAGCGGGGAAAGCTGGATATTGCAGTTGTGGACCTGCCGATCAAAAGTCGTGGCATCGGCCTTCACTCAATCTATTCCGAAGTGTTGATCGCAGTCCTTCCTTGCAATCATCCGCTGGCACAAAGACCGATGATCCGATTATTCGAGCTGAAGAAAGAACAACTCACAATCACCTCACGGCAGATCGATCCCGGATCAGTCAGTGTGGAAGCAATGCTCCGGAAAGCTGGCATCGATGCATCTTCCCTTGTCTCAGCTGCCAACCTGATCGAGCTGCTGGATCACGTACCTGTTCATCGCAGTGTCGGTTTGATGCGAAGCTCTGCGGGCCGTCTCCGGCGAGACGACGTCCTGTACAAGCCACTCGCCGATTCCGTCCAGCTGGAGACCGCAATTGCATGGAGGGCGGAGAATCGCAGCTCTCAGTTGTTGTCATTCCGGGATGCGCTGATTACGTTCGGTCAACGACCATCGACGGTCTAACGGCTGCATGCGATGCGAGGTTCCATGAAATGGTATCCCCCTCGATGGTTGTTTCTCACACGTTGATGTCGCTCCGGTGCCAGGTGCTCTCCGTTGACTCGGGCACACGCTCGGGGTCTTACCGGCGTCCTGCGGCACGGCGGCCCTCTGCTTTTCCGGTTCCTCCCAAAACAAAGTTCCGCAAAGAACGCGAGAACTTTCTTTCGGGTCCCTCCCTAAAAGCGGCCCTTGGCGCTTGAAAGCCGGACCCACTCGCTCAGCTCCGCTATGGTGCCCCGAGTCATCGGAGATCACCTACGGAGCGACACCATGCAGACGAATCGAATCGACCAACCCTCAGTTCCTGCCGACACCGTTCTTCACGGAGATTGCATCTCCATCATGCAAAGCCTACCAGTCAACAGCATCGATCTCATCCTGACCGATCCACCTTATCTGGTTGACTATCGGGACCGGGAAGGCCGGTCCATTCAGAACGACAGCAACACAGACTGGCTGATACCAGCATTTAGCGAAGCCTATCGCGTTCTCAAGCAGGATCGTTTCATGATCTCGTTCTATGGCTGGACGCAAATCGACAAGTTCATCCAGGCCTGGCACAGTGCTGGTTTTCGCATCGTCGGCCATATAGTATTCCGCAAGCAGTACGCGTCGAAATCGCGCTTCCTCAAGTATCAGCACGAGCAGGCCTATCTGCTGGCGAAGGGTAATCCAGCTCTACCGGAGAATCCGATCTCTGACATGATCGATATGCCCTACTCGGGCAACAAGCTTCACCCCACTCAGAAGCCTGGTCGAAGCCTTCACCAAGAAGCACGATCTGATTCTTGATCCGTTCTGTGGTTCGGGCTCGACGCTGCTGGCCGCGAAAATCCTCAAACGTAACTATCTCGGCATCGAACTCGATCTCCAGTACCATGCAGCCGCTACCAGGCGGCTGCATCCTGATGGCATTCGCGCGTCGAAGAGAGTTTACTCGCCGCAGATGGGGCAGGCGTCAAGGCCCATGCCGCCAGTCGGCGGTGCGCTGCAAGCTTCAGTAGCACTTTAGTATGAGGTTCGCAGCCTTGACTCCTGCTTTGTGGCGCTCTCTTTTCCATTCATCGCTCGAATGCCAGTCGTGCTCGAACACCCGACACGTGGCCAACGAATAATTAGGCGAGAGACTCGCCTTTTGAGTTCGAGGCCGTTTTGACCGTCAACTCCGTGCTTATTCGGTCCCTGAATCCTAGTGTGTTTAGTGGGACTTCTTCTGCCGAACCCACGCAAGGATGACTTTCGAGTAGCTCGCCACCCTCCCAGAACTCCGGAGTCGAAATTTCGCCCGCAGTGTTCGGTGAGTGACTCGGCGATTGAACACTTGTTGAGGGAGGACGGCGGAACATGAGGTCCGTCGAGTCCAACATGAATTGATCTGGCGGCTCAATCGCCCCGCAGAGCCTCCATCGGAGCGGTTGCGGCCGCGCGACGAGCCGGCAGGAAGCTGGCTGCCAGGGCCACTACGGTGATCAACAGAGCAACGCATCCGAGCGTGAGCGGATCGGACGCGCTTACACCGTAAAGCGATCCAGCCAACACCCGGCCAACCAGCAGTGCAGTGAGAACGCCGAACAAAATACCCAGAGCAGCGAGGCGAAGTCCTTGGCCGAGCACCATGCCGAACACATTACCCCGCTGGGCCCCTAGCGCGATGCGGATCGCAATCTCCCGTGTTCGCTGGCTCGCGGAGTACGCGATGATTCCGTAGATACCGACAGCGGCGAGGAGCAGCGCGAGCGCTCCGAAGAAGCCGACGACCAGCATCGAGAACCGATTGGCCGCCATGGAACGTTGCGTAATGGCAGTGAGCGTGGAAACGTCAGCCAGCGGTATCCCGGCATCGAGATCTTGAATGATGTGACGTGCCGCTCCGATCGCGCTGGCAGGGTCGACTTTCGTTCGGAGAACGACGTGCATCAGCGCCATCGATGGCCAAACCTCCTGCGTGTAGGGTTCGAACATGCCTGGGCCGGACACCTCACGCAGGGAGGAATGTTTCATATCGGCCACCACGCCGATGATGGTAGCCGGCACACGTTGCGAGGGCACCAGAACCTGTTTGCCGATAGGGTCCTCGTTCGGCCAGTAATGTCGTGCCATGGCGCGATTGATCACGGTCACCGGTGGCGCCGAGAGCACATCGGAATCGAGCACGTCACGCCCCTGAAGCAGAGGCGTTCCCAGGGCGGAAAACAGCCCGGGGGAGATGATCGTGTAATCGACGATTGGAGGCCGTTCGCCTTTGCCGAGAGGGCGGCCGACGATGCGGGCGACCCCGGACTCCGTCGCCCCGCCAAGGGGAACCGATTCGGTAACACCAGCGAATTCGACGCCCGGAATGGCGCGCAGGCGCGGCAATGCCTTCTGGTAGAAACGGGCGATGGCTGCGCGCTCGGGATACCGCGTACCCGGCAGCGAGAGCTCGAACGTCAGGACATGGTCGGCGCGGAAGCCGGAATCAGATGCAAGCAGTTGGTAAAACGAGCGCACCAACAACCCGGAAGCCATCACCAGCGCAAGGGCCATGCCGATCTGCGAGACCACGAGGGCACGCCGCAAACGTGGATGGCTCGCCCCTGCCCCGCTCTTTTGACCTCCCTCGCGGAGCGATCCTGCCAGGTTGACGCGCCCAGCGCCAAGGGCGGGCGCGAGTCCGAAGAGAACGCCCGTGAGCAGGGTGATGACACAAGCGAAGGCGAATACGCGTGGATCGACGCCGGCTTCCTGAAGGCGGGGCAGATTGGGTGGTCCAAAAGCCTTCACCAACGAAATACTAGCGGCGGCAACGGCTGCGGCGCCAACGCCACCGGCCAGGGCCAGTAGCAGGCTTTCGGTAAGCACCTGGCGCAGAACGCGCCCTGGACCCGCTCCAAGCGCGGCCCGAAGTGTGAACTCCCGCTCGCGTGCAATTGAGCGCGTAAGGAGAAGGCCGGCGACATTGAAACATACGATCAGCAGCACTACGCCGACCGCCGAAAGGATCAGCAGAAGAGGCCTGCCCGTATCCCCGGCGACCTGGCGCTGGAGCGGTGTCACGAGTGATTGCGACCAGCCTTTCATCTCCGGATGCTCCCGATCCATGCGCTGGGCGAAGAGATCCATCGCGTCCTGTGCCTGCGCGACGGACAGGCCCGGCTGGAGACGGGCGACGATCGCCAACTCCGAGGAGGTGAACCGAGGCGTCACCGCAGGCAGCGCGATCGGAACCCAGAGCTGGGTCTTTGAGGCGAAAGTAAAGTCGCCCGGCATCTCATTGGCGCGAGGAAAATCGAAGCCACGTGGCATGATGCCGACGACCGTGTAAGCCGTGCCATCCAGATGGATCACCCGATTAAGGATGGTGGGATCTGCGTGGAAGCGGCTCCGCCACAGGGCGTCGCCCAGCACCACCTCGCGCTCCTTGCCCGGGGTATCTTCTTCACGGGTAAACGTGCGGCCGAGTGCAGGAGAGATGCCCAGGGTGGGAAAGAATCCCCACGAAACTGCGCGCCCTCAAGCATGGCAGGGTCGCCCGCGTCAGTCAGATTGAAGTTGGCTCCCTGGAACGCGCCTACCCACCGAAAAGTCTGCGTCTCCTGCTCGAACGCATGGAAGTGAATCGGGCTCCATGGAAACTTGTCGAAACCGCCAATGCTGACCCCGCCGGTGGAATATTCCACGGAAGTACGACGGAATTGGGTTCGGGATATGGAACTGGCTCCAGCAAGATCGCATCCACCAGAGAAAAAACCGCAGTGGTCGCTCCAATGCCCAGGGCCAGCAGCAGAATGACGGCAACAGAGAAGCCCGGCGATCTCCGTATCTGGCGCAGCGCGAACCGGATGTCGGCCGCGATCGATTCCATGGCAGGTCATTGCCACGTCTCCCGGCTGTGCTGCTCCATGAGCGTGACGTTGCCGAACGCGCGGCGCGCGGCCTGTTCGGCTTTCGTGCGGGACAGATTCTCCGTGCGCATAAGCTGCTCGGTTTTCTCTTCGATGTGTTGACGGAGTTCTTCGCCGAGATCATCGTAAAGGCGACGGCGGAAGATGCGATGAAACCAGTTCATGCTGCGACCTCCTCAGGAGCTAGCCGACCGCCGTGCGGGACCAAGGACCATCTGAATGCCTTCCAGCATGCGGTCGAAGCTGGAGATCTCTTGATCGAGATGGCGCAGGCCGGCGCGCGTCATCTGGTAAATCCGCACACGGCGATTCGTGGAAAGAGAAATAGTCCAATCAGCCGTGACCAGCTTGGCTTTCAACAGGCGCTGAAGAGCTGGGTAGAGTGAGCCTTCCTCAACCTGCAGCAGGTTGTTGGAGCGCTCCTGGATGTGCTGAACGAGCGCATATCCATGGGAGGGCTGCCGGCGCAACGATTCCAGGATCATGATCTCCAGTGCGCCAGGGAATAGATCGCGGGGTTTCTCGTTAGGTTTGTCCATAATGCCTGTTTGCTACAGGCATAGAATAAACAGGTAACGGTCGAGAGTCAACTCTTCCTGCGGAAAGAGCACCGCCCGCGAAAATCTCTCCCTCTCTCGGTCTTCAAGCGATCAATGGCCATAGCGAGAACAGACCTTAGCACGTTTCCAGAATTACAGCGCCTGGAAACGTACATTGGCGATTTCGCATAAATCAAGGATGAAGAACTCTGGTTCTGAACTTTTCGACTGACGGTAACAGGGCAAGCCAGAGATCGAGATATTCTTGTCGGTGGAGCGAGGTGGGATCAGAGCGGGCGTAGTTCTACCGCCTTGATGTTCTACCCGTCTTCCGGACCTGAGTGCCCCGCTCGGCGTCAAGCTCGTATTCGCTCTGCACCAGGCCACCGTTGTAGCAGCGCGTAGCAACGTGGCGAAGACTGATGTCGCGCGGCACCGGACCTAACAACGGGATGCCCGCTCCGATCAGTACTGGCACGTGTGTGATCACCAGTCGGTCGATCAGGCCAGCCGATAGGAATCGCTGAATGGTGATGCCGCCGTCTATATAAGCATGTTTGAGGCCGCGAGCTTTGAGCCGGGTTACGATTTCGGAGGATTCGCCGGACATCTGCTCCACGACTCCTTCCTTGACCGATGAGAAATCGAGCGAACGGCGGCTCAGCACGACCACCGGCTTCCTGCCGTAAAACCATTTGCCGAATGTCTGCACGACTTCAAAGGTTTTGCGACCGATTACGACGACATCGACGCTGCTATAGAATTCCTCGAAACCGTGCGGCTCCTGCTCACCAGCGCGCAGAAAATCGAGCGAGTTGCAGGCCGAGCCAGAAAGCCATCTACGCTGATTCCGCAGAATACCGAGAGCTTCATGGACCGCCTCCCGATTTAGATCAGTTGAGTCCGATGGGTAATTGGACGCAGGATCCTTGGATCGAGTCGGGCATACCGTGCAAGCTTCTCTGCATCGGTCCGGTCACTCTTGCTGTCGTTGCGACTGATGGCGTGCAGTTCGGTGACGTTGGCGACAATCACCTCGTGCCCGTACTCCTTCAGCTGTTCTGATATCCAGATCGAATGAGTACCGGCTTCCATGGCAACTCGAGCATGATCCATGCTCTTCGAAGCGCTTCGCCACGCCTCCTTCGGTCGTTCGAAACCGGCCTTCTTCCGTAACCTCGCCATCTTCATCGAGTATGCAGTAATGACTCCACTGGTCTCCTAAATCCACGCCAACGGTCGTCGCTCCAACCAGAACCCTCCTGGCTGACTTCTTGGTTGCGAGAACAGCTCCTTGTTTGCTCATG
>DATHHN010000016.1:0-29148 GCA_035317185.1 Edaphobacter sp. | reverse complement strand
CAGTTTGATTTTGAAATCCTTGCGTTCGGGTCCGTTTTCCTGAACTAGATCAGCGCCGGCAACCGCTTCCTTCAGATCGGGAGTAAACCGCAAATGGTCGCGTGAGCCGTTAGGTGAAATTCCGAGCGCCGTCAAGTCCTTCCACGCCGCATCGATGTATCGCCGCAGATTCGTTTCGGCGTTTGGCGCCGGATCTGTGGCGACAACGTTAAGGCCACGCGCCAGGTATAGAGCAGCCCAACTCGCGCCAATGACTCCCGTCCCAACAATCGCTACATTTCGAATTTCTCGGCTCTTTGCCATTTGATCCTCCAAAAAGTTTGCTTCCATTCAATCGCTTGTTTGCTCCGAGACTCTTACCTGCCTCGGACTGCCTCTTCCACGTTTTTGCCTGTCTGTGCACTCGGAATCGCGCCGCTGCTACGCAGGCCATCGATTTCGTCATCTCCAAAACCGAGCTCTTTCAGGACTTCATCATTGTGTTCTCCAATTCGCGGCGCGCGCTTTGCCGGCACTTTCGAAACACCGTGTACTTGAATGGGACTGTTGATGGTTGAGGTCAACTTCTCGCCGGCCCCTTCGAGCGGAATGACGATGTCGTTCGCTCGCAATTGCGGGTCATTCACGACTTCCTGCGGCTCACGCACGGCGCCGAAGGGGACGTGAACGCCGTTGAAGACCTCATACCAATGTGACATTGGCTGCGAACCGAAGATCTCATCGAGCATTGCCGTCAGTTGAGGCCGGTTCTGCGCCAGCTTGGCGGGATCCGAGAATCGCGGATCCGTCAGGATATCCTCACGACCTAGTGCTTTTAGAACTGCGGGTACCTTATCCGGAGTAGCTACCAGAACGAACCATGTGCCATCGGAAGAACGATACGTGTTCAAACCTGCATTTGCGGGATGTGCTCGATCGTGCAGCCCATAGAAACTCGCACCACATAAAGCGGCCTGAATGAAAACACTGGCCGACCAGACCCCTGCAGCGAGAAGCGAAGTCGTGACGTAGGATCCTTTGCCGGTGCGCTCGCGCCGATAAAGAGCGGTCACGATTGCGCCATACATGGCGACCGCGGTCGCATTATCGCCGCTACCGGCCACGGGCCATGTCGGTGGCGAACCAGCATCGCGCGTCATAAATAACAAACCGCTTCGCGCCCAGAAGGCCGTGAGATCGAACCCCGGAAGAGCGGCGTCCGGACCCTTCTCCCCGAAGCCGGTGAGATCCGCATAGATCAGACGCGGATTCCACTGCGCGACATCGTCATATTCGAGCTTCAATTTTTTGCGCGCGGGGTGCGGCGTGTTGACGATGAACACGTCGGCCCACTTGGCTAACCGCTCGAGAACCTGTTGCGCGCTCTCAGCTTTCAGATTGAGCGCAACGCCCCGTTTGTTTCGATTAGCCAATTCGAAGGGATAAGGCTCTTCCGAATGCGGCTGCGGAGGGATCTTATGCCCGATTCTCCACACCTCTCCCTCGGGCGGCTCGACCTTGATCACATCTGCACCGAAGTCGGACAGGATTGTCGCTGCTGCGGGACCCGCGATAAAGCTCGCAAGGTCGACTACCTTCAGTCCTAAAAAAATTTGGTCTGTACCCATATGATCTCCAATTACTCCTGCTCGTCAGCCTGTGTAGCTAAGCTCGTCACAATGTTCTGGATCTGCTTCGGTTTTCGAATTCTCTTGAGTAACCCCAGCGCATCACACTCGCCTGGATTGCCCGGCCCAGTACTTCTCCCGTAAAACTCGCTTTAGAATCTTCCCCGACCCCGACTTGGGGAGTTCCTCTGTCATGAACTCGATATGGCGGGGGACCTTGTATGAGGCGATCCGCGTTTTGCAGTACTGCTTGACTTCTTCTGCGGACAAATTGGCTCCCGCCCGTAGAACGACGGCTGCGGCCACCAGTTCTCCCCATTTCTCATCCGGGATGCCAAATACTGCGGCTTCTTTCACTTCGGGGATCTCATAAATCGCGGCCTCGACTTCGCCGGAGTAGACATTCTCCCCGCCACTGACGATCATCTCTTTTGCTCGATCGACGATGTAGAAGTAGCCGTCCTTGTCCTGGCGTCCAATGTCCCCGGTGTGAAAGAACCCGCCACGCAATGCTTCTTCGGTTTCGTCTACCGAGGACTCATCCATTGGCAGGTCTTCTTCGATATCGTGCCAGTAGCCCCGCATGATTCCCGGACCCCGAGCGACCAGGTTTCCGAGTTCGCCTGAAGTCACAGATTTGCCGGTTGCATCGACAACTCGGAGATCGATACCGGGGCACGGGCGCCCGCACGACTGAAGCCTGTCGTCAGTGTGTTCGGCGTCTTTCAAACCAGTCAGGAAACCGGCTTCGCTCAAGCCGTAAACCTGCAGCAACTTCGCTTTCGGCAAGGCTTTGCGGACTTCCCGTACAAGTGCGGGAGCGATTGGCGAGCCTCCGTACGCCAGCACCTCCAGAGACTCCAGATTGAATGCAGCAAGCTTCGGGGACTGGCAGAGCGTATTGATCATCGACGGAACGAGGACCGTGTGTGTCACTCCGCTTTTCTGAACGGAGGCGCAGAACGATAGCGGGTCAAAGTGTTCCAGTGTCATCTGTGTTGCGCCGAAGACCGGAGCCGCGAACATCGCCGGAAAATCGGCGATGTGGAACATCGGTGACGCATGAAGAAAGACGGCCTTCTCTCGGTACGCCAGCCAGTAGTTGAGGTCGTGGACGTTAGAAAAAATGTTCGCGTGTGTAAGTGCGGCTCCTTTGGGATTTCCAGTCGTGCCGCTCGTATATAGGAGCACGAGAATCGCGTTAGGATCGTAAAATTCTCCGCCGTAAAGTTCTTCTTCAGCCTCCTCGAGAGGAGCGAGGTCGATCAAGTGTTCCCAATGCAGGCTCACCGTAGGTGCCGGAAACTTGGAATGCCGGATCAGACCGCTCGGTCGAGCATCCTCGAGGAGCCGGTCAATCTCGGCACCTGCATAACGCGTGTTGATGGGAACTACAATGACGCCAAGCAGGCTGCAGGCATAAACCAGCTCGACGTAGTCCGACCCATTTGGCATCAGCAGAGCCAGTCGATTTCCATTCAGGAAGCCGCGGCGCCGAAGCGCCGCGGCGATCCTTCTCACTCGGACGTCCAGTTCCAGAAAGGTCACGGCCCGGTCATCCCGCAGCAGAGCCGCGTGTTCCGGGAAGTATTGCAAGGCGCGACCAACGGAATGGGTATAAATCATCGATGCCTCTCACTCGCTGACGACAGATGCGGTTATAACTAAATGAATGCGCTGAAGCCCGAGACGGCGCGACCAACGATCAGGGTATTCATCTCGCGCGTTCCCTCGTAGGAATAGATCGCCTCAGAGTCCGCAACAAAGCGGCCTACGTTGTAGTCAAGAAGGATTCCGTTCGCTCCAAGGAGCTCTCGCGCATAACCGACAGTCTCGCGCATCTTGACAGTGCAGAACGCCTTGGCAAGAGATGCATGTTCGTCAGCAAGCTTGCCTTGGTCCTGCAGTTGCGAGAGCCTGATGACCATGCACTGGCACGCAGTGATGTTGCCAATCATCTTCACCAGGAGGTCTTGAACCAGTTGGAACGAAGCGATTGGTTTTCCAAACTGTTCGCGAGTCTGTGCGTACAACAATGCATTTTCATAAGCGCCCATCTGGCACCCGACAGCCTCCCATGCAACGAAGCCGCGGGTCATGCGAAGCACGCGCGCCGTATCCTTGAAGGAAGTGTCGTTCTGCAGGCGGTTCTCTTCAGGTACCTTGCAGTCCTCGAGGGTGATCAAGCCGTTCTGCACTACCCGCAGCGCCATCTTGTGCTCGATCTTTTCAACCTTGAAACCGGAGCTCTTGTTTTCTACGATGAAGCCCTTCACCTGGCTGTCGGCAACATCCCTCGCCCAGATGATGGTTAGGTCTCCAAATGTAGAGTTACCGATCCACTTCTTCTGGCCATTGAGAATCCACGTGTCTCCCTCGCGCCGTGCAGTGGTCCCGAGACCACGTGAGGCACCAGAACCAACCAGAGGCTCGGTCAAGCCGAAGGATCCGATCTTCTCCATCCGTGCCATCGGCGGCAACCACTTCTTCTTCTGCTCTTCCGATCCGCAAAGGAAAATCGATCCCATCGCAAGGCCGCTATGCACACCGAAGAAGGTGGCGAAGGAGCAGTCGATCCGAGCTATCTCCATGGCGATATAGCAGCCCAGAAGATTGCTGCCGCCGGCACATCCATAACCTTCGTATCCTGCTCCCATAACCTGTAGATCCCGGAACCCGGGTAAGACGTCAAACGGGAAGGAGTCCTTCTCCCAGAAATCATTGATGACCGGTGCAACAGATTTTTCCATGAATGCCCGAACCTTCGAGACCGTTTGTTGTTCGGCTTCAGACAGCATCTGAAAGGTCTCGTAAAAATCGCTGTTCGGCTTCGGGAGTACTTTGGGCTTCTTTGTTTCCTGACTTTGCACTTCGGGCATAAATTCCTCCAGATTCCTTCTTTTTCGTTCTGCCAACCAGAAACGCTAACGCGAAATGGCTTACTGCTGCGGGATCAGTCGACGTAAGCTACGCCGGTCAAATTTCCCTGAACACCGAGCAGCGTCCTGTGCGTCGCGCCATCCAGACTCGCGGTGTACAGCGAGCCTCCCAGATCGGTCATGAACATCCGATCACCGGGAATATCGAGCGCGAGCCCAATTCCTTCCATCAAATGGGTGAACACGATCTCGGGTTCAACCGAACGAGGAGCAGCGTCCATCGGAGCTCGACTAACGGTATTGCCCCGCGGTGGATCGCCACGATCGGTCCAGTAGAGGACACGGCGCTCGAGATCCAGATCGAGATCAATTGGCTCCGGCAACTGATCGAACAACAGTTCGATATCGCTGCGTAAGGTGCAACTTTCTCCCTTGGGAATATCTAGCCCGGCGCGGAAAATCCTTCCGACACCTGCATTGTCGAGGCCTTTCTGAGTCCAATAGAGCTTGCCGCCGTGCACATCGATGGCGATTCCAACGCACCAGCGAGTGAGGTCTGCTCTGTCTGTCTCACCCTTACCCGTTTGAATCAGAGTTTCAAGACTCGTGCCGTCGAGGTTAGAGCGCATCACACGCATTCCTTCGCGATCGCACCAGTAGAGTCTGCCGTTGCGTTTATCAAGCTGCAATTGTTTCGGTGTGAATGTCTTCCCATTCGGCACGATTGTGATGTGATTGCCGCCGTCGATGTCAGCCCGTTCAATCGAGCCATCTTCCTTGTTCGGGATACCCATCTCTGTCCAGTAGATGTGCCCCTTCTCTACATCAACAACGATTCCGTCGGGGATTCGATGACGGTCGGTGACAAGTACCTTCAGGTCGCTTCCGTCAGGATTAACGGAGAGTAGGCGGCCGCCACTCGCATCGATGAAGTACACGCGGCCGCTCTTATTTCCAGGCGCCTTAGTATGTTTTTGTTTCGACGTCATAAAAATATTTCCTCTCAGTTTGCATTCATGCAATTGCGTAGGTTGACTCCCCGCGCGTGCAAAGGTTGTTACTTCGCTGTGCCTCTCAGGGCGAGCAGTCCGAGCAATTGCCTGTCGCGCTCCTCGTCGAGTTCGTCAATCGATTCATTGCCAGCCTCCGCCAGGACACCCTTGACGATCTTCTCTTTCAGTTCGGGGGTGAACTCAGGATTGCCGAGGTCTTTCCACCATGTGGTCATTGGACCTGCAAGGTGTTCCATGAAGTGCTGGATACCGCCTTGGCCACCGGCCAGATGGAAAAGCAGGTTCGGTCCCATAACACCCCAACGCAGTCCCGGTCCCCAACTCACCGCGGCGTCCGCGTCCGTGACGCTGAGCACGTCTTGCCCAATCAGGTAGACAACCTCGCGATAGAGAGCGGCTTGAAGACGGTTCGCGACATGGCCAACCACCTCTTTCTTAACATGAATCGGCCGTTTTCCGATCGAAGCATAGAAGGCAATCGAACGCTCGATTGTGGCAGCAGATGTCTTTTCACCGCCGACTATCTCAACCAGCGGGATAAGGTGCGGAGGATTGAAGGGGTGTCCGATCACACAGCGTTCGGGATGTTTGCACTGCGACTGGCTGACGCCAATCGGAATGCCAGACGAACTGGAGGCAAGAATAGTGGTCTCCGGTGTCAGCGCGTCCATGTCGGCGAACAACTTGATCTTGAAGTCAGGCCTTTCTGGCCCGTTCTCCTGGACCAGATCGACACCCTCAAGCGCATCGCTCAACTTGGTCGTGAACGAGAGGCGTTTCTTTGAGGCGCCGGAAGACAGCCCCAACTTCTCAAGGGTGGGCCAGGCATTATCGATATACTCGCGCAGGTTCTCCTCGGCGTTGGGAGCTGGGTCCGTGGCGATTACTTCGAGACCATGTGCGAGGAACAGTGCGGCCCAACTGGCACCGATAACTCCGGTTCCAACGATTGCGATACGGCGGATGGGTTTGTCAGCAGACATCGGTGTTTTCTCCTTATCTCAGGACACATCTCAGCGATGACGTCTAAAGACGCCCCGCGTGGAACGTAAAGTCTGTTGCCGGCCGGGCTGATGGGAACCTACAAACTTGTCACAATCTGACAAGGCCATCTTCCAAAGCACGAGGTCATCCTATCCAAGACCGCAGCGCGAAAGATATTGCATATTCCTAGTAGTCGATAGGAGGCCAGCTTTGCATTAGCTGTATCTCGTCCGCTTAATACATCTGTAGCGAAAAAGAACGCATCCCGAGGTCGTGCTCGATCAAGGAGTCCTTGCGAGAACTGGCGCAGTAGGAACGAACATCGGGCTGCTCATTTCGTGTGTAGGTTCGGTGAGCGCGCTCTTCGGCGTCGTTGCTTAAAGAGAGAACCGCGGTACTTCGCTTCGAACTTTTCGAGCACTACCACGCCCGCGCTCGAAGAGCTGCTCCATAATCACTCGATACCTGGAAAGGTCGCTGCGTGCGCTACGGAAGTGCGCGCTCGACGTCACTGAAGGTAAACTCTGGATCGGCATAGCAGGGCCAACGAAGCAGATGTTCGATGAAACGAACCAGATCGGAGGCTTCGACGAAACACTCCCCCCAGAAAGTCCCCTGGTTGTAGTGGGCAATGTGTCCAAACGTATTCGACAACCGCGAGTACAGCTTCTTCGTGACCAAACATCTGCTTGAACCCTGAATCAATAAAGTGCAGAAGCCTGCTACCAAACTCGGCGTTGGCGTCTTGTTTAGACCATTGTGTTGCGGTGAACTGCTTTGGGACAAACGGACCTTTGCGCATCGACTCTCCCCAGGCAAAGAGAAAGGTCAGCCGAAGCTGACCTTTCTCTTTGCCTGTTTCGTCCAGGATTACTGGCCGTTGGAACTATCTCCCGAGGGAGACTATACACGCGCGCCAACAACTTGACCTCATAGGCCCGGGGTTGTCAACCGGAGGGAGTTATCCGAAGAGTCGTCACCGATCGTCACCGATACGCTGTCGGTGACCGCTCAGCACACTCAATCCTTGTGTCAGCCTCACAGCTATGATGGCTTGTTGTCTTAATGATGATTACGTTTGTCGCGTGTCCATCGTTGTTTGGGCAAACACACCCGGCATTGGTAAACATGCGGTCCGGTTAGATCGTGCCCGAGCGCCTATCACAAGTCCAGCGAAATGCAACTCATCCGCATGCGATGCTCTCTTGCAGTTTGGACGCTAGCAAGAACATATAGTGTTCTTCAGACAAAAGAAGCTATAGCATCCGTTCTGTATATGAGCCATCGTTTCGGGAGCACGACGCTAGCATTTCGGTGCATGTTCTACCCAGGCCTTCTCCAGTTTTCCCAAGTAGTCGCCGAGCGTGGCGGGTTCGCCGGTGGTACGCTGGACGGGGATGTCGTAGATATTCGCCATAGTTTCAGCGTATCGTCACGAATCTTCTATGCGGAAGCGGATACGATTCGATTCGGCGGAGCTGCCTGAGACTCGAACGAGGTAGGAGCAACTACGGCTATGTCTTTTACCGATGTACTCTTTGGACGACCTTTAGCGAGCAGTGAAGAACGTGCCGAGCACATCGGCGTAGCTGCTGGAGTACCGATCTTCGGACTAGATGCGCTGAGCAGCGCGGCGTACGGGCCTGAGTTGGCGATGACACTACTGATCCCGATGGGGATTGAAGGGCTGAACCACATCCTGCCGGTGATCACAGCCATTCTGGTTCTGCTCGTGATCCTGTACTTCAGCTACCGGCAGACTATTGAGGCCTATCCCCACGGCGGCGGCAGCTACACAGTGGCGACGGAGAATCTGGGTGAGGGTGCGGGGCTGCTGGCGGCAGCGGCGCTGATGATCGACTACATCCTGACGGCCGCGGTGGGTATCTCGGCTGGTGTGACGGCGCTGACGTCGGCGGTGCCGAACCTGCATCACTATACGCTGGCGATCTGCCTGGCGATCCTGGCGATCCTCGCTGTGATCAACCTACGCGGAGTAAAAGATACGGGCGCGGCGTTTATCATTCCGACGTTTCTTTTTGGGGCAACGCTGCTGGCGGTGATCGGTGTGGGTGCGTTTCGCGCGTGGAGCAGCGGCGGGCATCCTACGCCGGTGGTTATTCCGCCGCCCCCTGCGGTGGCGGTGAAGTACCTCGGGATATGGCTGCTGCTAAAGACGTTTGCTAGTGGCTGCGCGGCGATGACGGGAGTCGAAGCGGTTTCGAACGGTGTGATGGCCTTCAAAGAGCCGCGGGCCAAGAACGCGTAGCGCACGCTGACGATCATCGTGGCGACGTTGATTGTTCTGCTATTGGGAACCGCGTGGCTGTCGAAGGCCTACGGGATTACGGCGATGGATCCGGAGATTCACAACTACCAGAGTGTACTGAGCATTCTGACGACGGCCGTCTTCGGGCGTGGTTGGTTTTATTACACGACGATGGGAAGCGTGTTGCTGGCGACGTCTCTGAGCGCGAATACTGCTTTTGCGGGCTTTCCGCGGCTGGCGCGGGCGATTTCCATACACGATTATCTGCCGCACGTCTTCACGGTGCGCGGGAGAAGGCTGCTGTACTCGCATGGCGTGTATGCGCTGTCGGCCTTTACAGCGATCATCCTGATTGCTTTTGGTGGTGTGACTGATCGCTTGATCCCGCTGTACGCCATCGGCGCTTTTCTTGCGTTTACGCTTTCGCAGGCGGGCATGGTGGTCCACTGGATGAAGATGGAGAGGCATCTGGGTCGGTTGTCGCATATGTTTGTGAACGGTTTTGGCGCGGTGGCGACGGGGATCACGCTGATCGTGGTGCTGGTGGCGAAGTTTATGGCCGGTGCATGGGTGACGGCGCTGCTGGTGCCGGTGTTGATCGGCCTGATGATGATCACCAAACGTCACTATGCGCGCGTGACGCGGAAGATGAAGGACATGGCCCCGCTGAAACCTGACGAACATGGAACAGCCGCTGGTGGTCATTCTGATGGCGCGGTGGGACCGGATCGCCGAGAAGGCTCTGCGGTTCGGGCTGCTGCTCTCGAAGGATCTCAGGGTGGTGCACGTCCGCTCCGATGAAGATCCGGCAAGGTTGGAAATAGAGTGGAATAACAAGATCATGGCTCCAATCAGAGCCGAAGGGTTACAAGAGCCGGAGCTGGTAGCGATTCCCTCCAACTATCGCTTCATCATCAACCCGCTGATGGACTACATCCTGGAACTTGAGCGAAACAACCCAGGCAGGCAGGTGGCGGTTTTGCTGCCGGAGCTTGTAGTGAGGCACTGGTGGGAGAATGCTCTGCACAATCAGCGCGTGCAGCTGTTGAAGCTGCTGCTGCTGCTCAAGGGCAATCAGCGAATCGTCGTGGTGAACATTCCGTGGTATCTGTGATCCGCCTCGAACGGCGGCCGGCCAATGGAGCCGAAAGACTATCGACGTTGCTGGTTACTTGGGATCTTTCACCAGATTGGGGGGGCTGAACGACCAAGCAGTTGTGAAGTAATGCGCCACCCCCGAACGGTTTATAGATCGAAAGCGGGGGCTTTGATGATTGCGCAGTTTAGTCAGATCATCTCTACACCGTTGGGAGGGCTTCTCGTTCTCGCTCTTGCCGCTTACCTTGAAGTTCAGGGAGATGCCTGCTTTCAAACGGGCCTCTATCACTCGTCCGGAGCGAAGCAGATCGGCTGGTTCGTTTCGGGAGCGATCGTCCTCGTCTGTTACAGCTTGTTTCTAAACTCCTCCAAGATTGACTCCGGCAAGCTTCTGGGCATCTACGTCGTGCTCTTCTTCCTCGTTGCCCAGATGGTGGCTAAGTTGCCGTTTTCATCAATCGCTCAGCAAACCGATATATCTTGGCGGAGCCTTCGTGGTGGTTGGCGGCCTGATCATGACACTTTGGAAGGGATAGCGATCACTGATTGATATCGATCGGTCTCTCGGTAGTCATACTGACAGACTCCAACCGTCCTTCCCTGAAAAAGAAGAATTCGGCAACTTCACATTCTGACCCCGCCCCCAAGGCAGGCCATGAAAATGACAGAGCATGGAAAGCCCTAAAGCAGGCTTTCCACCTTTCCACACTCTTTGGAAATCCCTTCAGGATTCCCACATTTCCACTGCTATCGCGACGATCATCTTCTGAAGACCGGAAGAAACCCGAAAACCGGCAATCAGAGCCACTCTCACCGCAAGGGACTTGTAACTATGTCACCGGTCGAAGACGTTAAAGATATCCCGGTACTCACTGGCCGACGCAGACCAAAAAAGGGAAAGGGAGCACGTTCATTTCAGCGTCCACCGGAAAGACCGATCTCGAATGAGATTGGATAGTGGTCAGAAGCTTTGATTGAATTATGGACGCGTCCCTTATCGATCTGTACAGGGCCGCGCACGAATGCCCAGTCGATATGGCGGCCGGGCTCTAGGAGATGGTGTGCAGGAGTGGTTGTCAAGCGACTGGTTGGTACAGCTTGAGTGAATCCAGCCCGGGCTATCGCTGCGACTGGCGCGGGATCTGATGCATTTAGGTTCAGGTCGCCCGCGATGACCATCAGGTGTGCAGGCTTGTATGCCCTCGCATCTTTTAGCACCTCATCCAACTGAGCCAGGCGTAATTCATCATTGGCGCGGCTCTCCAAGTGCAGGTTGTAAGACACAATTGAAACACCGGAGATGTTGATCTCTGAAACTAGTGCAATTCTTCCCCCGAGCCTCTCCTGGAACGGTTCCACCTTTGGTAGGTACCAACGTGGTTTCCAGAAATTGGACTGCTGTTGGAAACGGATTATTCGCGAGTTTGAAATCTTCCATCGCGACAGTGTGGCTTGTCCGTGGTAGGCAGGGCTGACGTCGGAACCTTGCGTCAGTTCCACAAACTCCCGGCCGAAGACATAATTCAGGCGCAACTTTTGGGCGATCTCCTGCGCGATGTTCAGACGCTGAGTTCGCCGAGCATTCATGTCGACTTCCTGAAGAATGAAAATATCCGCCTTCACATCGCCCAGGAAATTGATGATCGCCCGAAGCTGCAAGCCACGGTCAATGTTCCAGTCGATCACACGGATCGAGTTGTGCGGCCAAAGCATCCAGCCCGTAGGGGCAAAGTTCCCAACTTCGATCTCCTTGTCGGATTTCACATTCATGCTCCAACTCTTGAGTTCAAAACAGTTGCAGCTATCAGAATCACTGCAAGGTCGGTGGTGTTGCAATTATTTTCGGCCTATGACGATGAAGGGTGCTACATAGAGTGCATCCCCGCCGCGGAACTGGAGCCACAGCTTGTACTCTCCGGGCTCCCGCAGCCTCACGTGCAGCATGGAGTCACATCCGATGAGAGCAGTGTCGGAATCGGCCAGAGACTTCGAATACCGCCCTACAATATCCCCGTGCCCCATAGAGTCTCCCAACATGGAATGTGCGTGGACGTAGCTCTGATCGGTGGATTGGACCAGGACAGCATGAGCGGCAACTCCCAGATATGGATGCAAGTCTCTCGCCGGAGCGCCGTGCTTTGCGATGTGGATCCGGATCATCTCCGGTCTTCCGACGGTCAGGGTTGCGGTACTCAGCGTGACTGTATAGGGTCCTGCCGTCGCAAGATTTCCGGTGGGAATCCGCGCGCCGGTATGTCCCGCAGAAACCGCCCCGATGACGACGTCGAAGCGGAAGACCTGCTGCTCGAGTCCTGCCGGAG
Source organism: Edaphobacter sp. (assembly GCA_035317185.1). Classification (GTDB taxonomy): domain Bacteria; phylum Acidobacteriota; class Terriglobia; order Terriglobales; family Acidobacteriaceae; genus Edaphobacter. Next base: position 16,977 of record DATHHN010000016.1, on the reverse strand, counting down.
TAGCGTCTGCGAAGATGTGGTACTTCCCTTCTGCAGGAAAGTGCTGATCGAGGACAAAGTGCCCGTTCTGGAGCAGTCGCGGGTGTACGTGCAGGAAGACGGACAGGTCATCGCTCACGATAATGACGTGCAGTTTCTTTGTGAGTTCCACCTGATAGTCGCGCACCGCTAGACCGTCTGCCGCCCTGGTCATGGCGAAATCGAGATGCCTCGTCAAGTGTTCCTTGCCTGCCGTCGTTATCTCCAGGCGCGCCTGAGTACTTGGCACCCCTCCCTGCAAAGCGAACGATCCAGGGATCGACGAGGCGGCAACGTGGCAGGAGATGCCGAAGAGTATCAGAAGAAGAGAACCGGTCGAGCGGGTGGTCCCAGTACTCATGTCCATTCCCTTCTTTCTTTTGTATTCAAGGTCTCCCGTTACTATGGGCATGCTGATCGGCCGCCGAAGGAGCAAACAGATGCACCTCCTTGCTGAGTGCAGGCCCTCGATAGATACAGGAGATTTTTACGCTGATTTGGGTTGAGGTATCGAAGGGTTCCGCTGGCTCCCGTCCAATACTCTTCATCGTCGCCGAGGTGGACCTGGTCGTCTGCTGCGCCGTGCCTGGCTGGGTGAAAAGCAACATTGGAGAACCTACCTGTTTCGAGAAGCCCTTGAAGCAGATGCCCGCCGGTTTCAAATGGAAGCGGCGCAACCTTCTACCGGAGACCTCCGAGATCCAACGAAGGTGCGATAGGAATAAAGAGATATCAACCAAACCAGATTTGCACCTACCGCTGACAAAACAAGCGCCACTCTTGTGATATTAAGAACGGCGAAAAACAGTAGAGCATACGGCAAGAAGCAGCGTCGAATGAGGAACTCCGTATGTCGACCGATGTACAGAATCGGGTTTGATCGCCGGCTCTCTGCCTTCGCCTGCCAGATTCTGAGGTACTGTTCAGGACGTCCGTTGGCGAGCCGATACCTCCCAAATCCGGTGACAAGGAAGCTTGTAATAGCTCCTAGGAGGAGTAGACCACCCCACACAAGATAGGTCTTCGTCTCCGAGTTCCTCCACAGTCCTATCGTTATCCCGGCGAAGATAAATAAGTAGTAAAGATAATCGCAAACAGTCTCCAGCCAGCAGCCGAAATCGGACTCCATGAGCTTCAATCGAGCGACTTCTCCATCGCAGCCATCGAGAATGCTCGCCGAGACGGATAACACCGCAGCAATCAACATATTCCAATAGCCACCGCGTGCAAAGAGTAGACCAGCGGCGAAGCCCACCCCAAGTGTAAAAAGACTCACTACATTGGGAGTGAGCGGCAGTTTTATGATTTGACGGCTGATGGGCACCGAGATCCTGCGATTCATACGTGCAAAAATACCGTCTGTTGGCTTCACTAGCCACTGGTCCAGTTTCCGCTCAGCAGAGATACGATCTTCCTGGGTGAGAACTCTCTGCCACATCTCCTCCGGTATCGGTTCGCAGTGGACCAAATCATTCAAGATCAGCCAAACATGGACCTGCTCGAGGCTACGGAGCATGCAGGGACGGCGCTCCGCAAGACTGAGAACGACGTCGGCGGATAGTACATAAATGCCGGCGAGTTGATCGCCTGAAGTCAGAGCCAGTGCGCCACGTCCATTCCATTCACTCGCTCGCCGAATAACCGATGAGTGATAGGTGCTGTTCCCTGCTATCAGCATCAAGCGGCCTACGCCCCATTCGGATGCAATTTGTCTCAATAGGTGAGGCAGTTCCGTTTTCGAGTATGTCTCGATCCATTCCACACAGTGTGGAAGCCGGCCTGTTTCCAATAGGTCGCGTTGTAAGCCAAACCCTGTGACGGAATCTGCACACACGATGATTCGTCTTGCACCTGCCCTTTGCACTGCGAGGATGTCCCGCAACAAGATGGGAAGAGTACCGACCCGAAGTCGTGGGGATCCAGCTCCGCCAACTTCTTGAAAGCGGTTAGCGAAGATGACGGCCGTGAACGACTGGCTTGCTTGACCGGATTCTCCAGATCCCCGACTCCTCACACTGTCTACTGGGGTCCTGTTGTCCGAATCCGTATGCACTCTGGATTTTGATAACAGAACCAGGCAAAGCCCTCCAACTGCGGCCCAGAAGACGGCCCGCAACCGCCTGGTCACTGCTACCGCCAATCCGATGCCTCCACTGAGGCCGAAGATCTTAGCGATTAGCATGTTTCCGCCCTCGTAGGTTCCAATGTTGCCCGGATTGAACGTGCCGACAACATTTACCATCTTGGTCAGAGCTTCCAACACGAATGCGTCCAAAGGCCCGACCTTGGCTCCCAGCAGCCATAAAATGAGATATACCTCCAGAACTGCCAGGCCTTGGCTTACCAGATTAAGGATGAAACTGGTCCAAAATGCTCCTGGTGTATTGCGATGAAAATCAAAGAGCTTGTTTTCGACCGACTTGATGAGCGGCAGCGCGTTTCCCACTCTGTCATTCATCCATCGCCATCGGCAAAGGGTTCGCGCGGATCGTGACAAGATGGGCCAGCGTTTCAGTATTGCCAGGGCAACTCCAAAGAGCAGGCTGATCAGTATGACCGCGAACAGCATTGCATACAACCGCATTGCGTGGGTCAGCGATACGATAAGCAGTGCGGCCACAATTCCGGCGATGCTCACCATCGCTCCCGTAGCAATAAATAGTGCGCGATCCAGCGCCACGGACGATATGCAACAGTCAATAGGTATCTTTGGACTCAAGGCTGAGATTCGCAGACCTTCTCCGAATAGCTGCCCAAAGGCTCCAGCCTGACCGGCTGCTTCCGACGCCAATCGAAGCTGGAGAATGCGTGAAAATGGCACCTCGTTACTCCAGTCTGTGAGAGCCAGCCGCCAGGCCCAGGCTCTCACAAGATGAGATGCGCCACCCAGAGCTATGACCAGAGCGAGTCCCCAGCCTAACCTCAAAACGTCTTCCCCGACTTTTTCGAGACCAACTCGCCGGACTAAATAAGTTAACAGCCCTGCGCCGAAGATGGCTGCAAGCGTTCGAAGCGCCCATTGCAATCTCCTCGTGAGCCTATACATTGGTCAGCCTCTCCTCAGAAGGCGTTCGGCAGAACTGCTGGTCAAAAATAGCTTCTGCATAAGCCAGTGCCTCCGGCGTGTCGACGTCTTGCCAGCACGCATCACCAATATCGAAGGCTCGAAGCTTACCATCGCGCCCAAGTATGCGCATGCCGTCCGACAACGAGCAGTTGTCCTCTTTCTTTGCTGATTCGAGAACGTCGAACAGCGCTGGACTGCATAAGAACATGCCAGTATCGAAAGCATCGTACGTAGCAATTTCCTTGCCAATGTCGACGATATGATCGCCTTCGCGTCTGACCTTGGTTGCGTCGTCGAGGTCAAAAACGCGATCGATTTTGGGATCAACGGCGAGGATCACTTCGCCTTGTAGTAGTGGTTCTTCGAGGAGGGCCTTGGCGGTCCTGGACTCAAAGATGTGGTCGGCCATGACCAGCAGAAACGATTCACGGAGTTGGTCCCTGGCCTTCAATACGGAAACGCCATTGTCCTTGTGATATTCGAGGTTGTCTACCAGGCGTATAGAGACACCGTCAAATGCGTGGCCGGCAAACCACCGGCGCATAGCGTCGGCGCCGTAACCGACAACAATCACGAACCTGTCGATACCGGCTTCATGAGCACCCAGGATTACATGCTCCAGCAGTGACACGCCACGAAGCTGCACAAGGGGTTTAGGGGAGCCACCGGACGATGCGATGAGTCGCCTACCGTTTCCGGCAGCTAGAATAAGACATTGATGGACTCTGGGTGTATGCCGCCTAGGTAAGGACGACAGGGTTTCGATCGTTCTCATTGTGTAAGGTCTCCCCGCACTGTCCCGCTGGTGCATTTGCACTGGATTCGGCGCGTAGTTGAAATAGTTGATGTGTTCTCATCGGACCAGGCTCGCCATCGAATCTGCCTCCGCCGTGTGTTTCTTCGGCAGATTCAGCGCGTAATCAGTGTTTTCGATCGTTAGTTCCGAGCTCCCAAAGATTCGGACCTCGCTCGTGCTGTGAGTTGAAGAAGCGAACCAGAACTGACCAACTCTCTGATACGTGTGTACGAAATGCACGTTATGCACCCAGAAGGACGGGCTTCGTGCAGGCTGGCCTTCGATGCGAACGATAGAGTAGTCCTTCGCATTAACCCAGATTCTTCCGTCAATGAGGTGTCTATCCTCTGTTTTTGGGATGATCGCCAGCACGTATGCGGGGCCGGTGTCGAGAGTGTCTTGCCCAACGATGTTGAATTTGTAGTTTGCCGGTGTAATACGGCTGCCTTCGCGGATCTCGCGATGCGATGCCACACTCTCTTCGTTCAGCATCTTGTAAAACACGTGCTTACGAATTGCACTCGATCCCTCTTCAGAGATAATCGTGAACTGCTTCGTGCCATCTGGGGAGCAGTCGAGGCGTGCCACCATCTCGGCGCGGTGATCGTTGTTGACCGCGACATAGCGGCGCATGGCCGTGTAGCCCGTCAATTCAGATCTGCGCTCGACATCAGCCCGCAACATCTTCGCGACCACGTCATCCGCAGATGGAAGCGAATCGTTAGTTTGGGATGAGGCACTCGTCACGGAGGAAAGCATGATTGCCAAAGTGGAAAAGGCGATCTTGATGGTCAGGTTCATAGTTAAAACTCCAGTACGAATTTGCCGCGGTAGGTGCGGCTAAGTCCGTTGAAGAACTGGCCGGACCGAGGGCTGTCGAGATCATTCTGAACATCGCGGTAGTTGTCGCGATTGAAGACGTTATAGACACCAAATCCGATTCGCGCATGGGTTTCCTTTATGGGAAGCCGTACCCGGCGCCAGACCTGTAAGTCGGTCGAAACGAAACGCGGGAACCGCGATTCATTTCTCGGTCCCACGAACTCGCGGTATTGGTTGATCGGTGAGTACAGGAAGCCACTGCGGATGTCGAGCACGGGGGCGACGGTCAATTTCCATGGTGCGGCGATTTCTCCCCACGCCAGGACTCGGTTCGGGGCATCAAAGCTCAGACGGCCTCGTTCATTGGGTTGAATTACGGCTAAAGGGTTATTTCCGAAAAACTGGTTGAAGTCGTTCAGGTCGCCGTAAGCTCGCGAGTGGACGTATGAACCGTTCAGCGTGCTACCGTGAATTCGGTAAAGAGCAGTAACCTGAAATTCCTTATAGATGTCACTTCCGCGGTCCGATAACGAAAGTTTGCCGGTTGATCCCGATGTAATGGGATTGACGAAGTATCCGTGAACTGTATTGCGTTGCTGGTACCCCACTCGGAGCAACAAATCATTCTTAATCTCACGATTCAGTTCGACGTTCCAGACTTCGCTGCGAGGATTTTGTAAACCGTTTGAGATAACGTTCGAATATTTTGTGGAACTGACGACCTCACCGGCTGGATTGAGTTCAGTCACCGTACGGTCGGGTAGATAACGAAACGCTGGAACGTTGAGCGGCACACGGTCGTAGAAAAACCCCGCTCCTCCCTTGAGCACTGTTTTGCCGTCACCTGTCAGCGAAAGGACGAACCCAGCGCGGGGAGCCATGTTCACAGAATCTGTAATCGAGTCCCGATCGAAGCGAAGGCCCAAATCAAACGTCAGGCGATTAGAAACAGTCCACTTGTCGGCAATGAACCAGGCTGTCTCATTTTGATGAATGGAGAAGGTCGAAGTTGTCCCAAACTCGATTCGCTCTAGAGCATAGCCGGCGACCCCGACAATCTGTACCGGGTGAAATTCCTGACGGCCATCATAAGAATTGTGCGCGAAGTTTGAGCCAGCACCGAGCTCGTGCGATCCCAAGTAATGACGCGGGCGGGAGCGGAAGATTTCTCCCCATTCTGTGCGGGTTGTATTGCGGTCCTGGCGGTTGAAGAAACCGCCCTTGGTGGTTTCAACGAGAAGTTCATAGGGCGCATCGCTGTTCGGCAACAGATCGGCATCAAGTCTTCTGAAGCTCACCTGTGATGTCAGCAGATTGCCCGAGTCGGTAACGTATCGGTGCTGCAGATATGTCTGATATCCACGTTGATGCAGGTTGGGCGTGCTCTCCTGCGGTGTAAAGGTGTTCAGCCCGTAGTAGTCAAGTTTTTGCGGAAAGATTGCAAACGATGCGGTCGCCGTTTGCCTATTAGTGATGTTGGCATCGATTTGTGTATAAGAGTTGACGTTTTCAGAACGGGTCCACGCTTCGAGCGGCGGCAAACTATATACCTGATCGCGTTCATAGCGATATTCAAACGACTGCGTGAAGGCAATACGGTCCTTCACAATCGGAGCAGATACCGTGACGCGAGGGGTCACTGCGGCGATGCCCATGATTGATCCATCAACTCTCCGCAAACGTGGAAGTAGATTCTGAACGGAGAGCCGAAATTTATTGAAGCTTCCGGGCCGCGTCTCGACATTCGAGACCGCTCCGATGAATTTCCCGTACTCGGGGTCGTAGGGCGTGGAGAGTACATGCACTGACGAAACCACATCAATGGGGATACTGAGCGCGGATGTACCCGTGGCTGGATCGGTCACGTCGGCGCTGTTAAGAAGTGAGCCGTTCTGTGATGCCCGAGCGCCTTTCATATTGATCAGGCCGGTCGGGCCACGAACTACACCCGGAATCAAAGGCAGCAAGCTCTGGATGCGTTCATCCACATTTGGCAGATTTCTGACTGCTGATTCGCCGATCGTGCTGGTTCCTGGAAACACTTTGGTGTCGACCTGATCTGTACTAGCCGTAACCGTGGTCGACTCCGCAACGGCTTGGACTTTCATTTCCAAGGCTATTTCTGAAACAGAGCCCGCCGTAACCTCGATGGTCCGATTTGCAGCCAAACCGGGTGCTTGTGCATTGATCGTGTATGCCCCAGGAGGAACTGCTTTGAACGCGAACTTGCCGGCACCATCACTCTCAGCCTCGATGTGTGTTGGACCGTCCAGCGAAATCCTTGAGGCCGGTACGACAGCGCGACTCCCACTTGCGTCCACCGTAAACGCCACACCGTCAACGATGCCGGTTGCCTTGCCAGCGCTCTGAGCAGAGACACACGCTGTAAGCAACCCGATAGCGACTGCCGTAGCTGCAAGTTTGTGCTTCATGCGGATTTCCTTTTTGCGCTTGGACCGGCGTGAGGATTTTTTGCGCATATAAACACCTCTCCCGCCCTTGCTGGAAACGAATTTCGTTCATCAAGGTTTTATGCCTCGCAAACCTCACGAATCGTGGTTCGAGCCTACCAGTGCTATCGCGGTCTTGGTCAGGATCTGTTCGGGAGATAGATGGCAACGCAAAAGCATTTCAACCGCGAGTGTGAGGGCGGTTTGCTGTTCGAAGACCAATGTTCTCCACATGTCTTCCTGATTGATTGCAAGGTCAGCGCGTGTCATGTGTTTGTCCTCCTCGTGCATGCTCTGGCAGCTATTTATGCAGACAGCCTGCCATTTGCAACAAATTGAAAACAAACTGGTCATCCTTGGGATTCACGCCGCATCTCATTCGCTACGGATCTCCTCGGTAATCTCATCGCTTGAACTCGGTGTCGATTTGAGAGTTCGATGGAGGCTCGATCCATCTAGCCATCCAATAGCGGGATGCTAGCAATTACCAATGCGGCTAACAATTACATCTTCCTTGTAGTCGTGAGCTGCATGCACGTGGGCTAACGACGGTCTTCTTCCGTTGCATTTGGCTTCACTCAAATTCATCTACACATTCTCCGAACGCCACACTCCGACCTAAATGGAGGAGTGCAGTTGTGGTTCAGCGCACTCTGAGCTGCATCCTGCAGGAATGCGCAGTCAGCAATGGACCTGCGTCTGCGGGTGATGAATCCCCAGGACGCCTTAACAGGAACATGTAATTTATCTCGTTCCGTAGCGTTGCTAGTATCGCCGCGTCGCTGCAGTTTTGCTCGGGGTGCAATCGTTGCGAAGACCATGGTCATTACTAGCGACCACGAGGAACGATTTTGAAAGTGCAACTATACGAAACCAACGGAGAAATGAATATGGGTCAAAATAACGGAATATCGAAGCGCAGCGAAAAAGGGCTTCTCACGCCAGACAACTGCGTCGTGGCGCTGATCGATCACCAACCGCAAATGCTGTTCGGAACGAGCAACTTTGATCGCGAGGGGATCATAAACAGTACTGTCGCGCTAGGAAAAGCGGCGCGGGTATTTGACGTACCGGTGGTGCTGACGACAGTCGAGACGAAGAGCTTCAGCGGGAACCTCTGGCCGCAGATCCGATCCGTGTTCCCGGGTCAGGAACCGATCGAGCGTTCGTCCATGAATTCCTGGGACGACAAGAACTTCGTTGCGGCAATCGAGAGGACAGGGCGCAAGAAGATTGTGCTGGCCGGGCTATGGACGGAGACCTGTGTGGCTCTTCCGACAGTGCAGGCGATTCACGATGGCTACGAGGTTTACGTGGTCGAAGACTGTTGCGGCGACGTTAGCCAACTCGCACACGACAATGCGATGCGTCGTGTTTTCCAGGCGGGAGCAAAACCGGTCACGGCCCTCTCTGTGACCCTGGAATGGCAGCGCGACTGGGCAAATCGGGATACGTACGACGCCGTAATGGACCTCGCGAGAACGCACTATGGCGCTTATGGCATCGGCGTCGAATATGCCTACACGATGGTTCACGGCGCTCCCGCTACGAAGTTTCCAGAATACGTGATCCCCACAGCAGAACTCGCACACAAATAGTGCTTGTGGAGGGCAGGCGATCCCCTGCCCTCTGAACATCTGCGCTTTGCTACAAGGAGAACTTTATGGCAGTTGACACAATACTTCACAACGCGAAGATCGCGACAAACCGCGTGCCAGCCTTTGTCGAAGCGGTTGCCATTACCGCCGGAACAATCAGCGCCACCGGTACAGACGAGGAGATCCTTCGACTGCGCGGCCCAATGACAACGGTCATTGATGGAAATCGGAGAACGGCCATCCCCGGTCTCAACGACTCCCATATGCATCCGATCCGCGGTGGGCTCAATTTCAACCTGGAGTTGCGTTGGGATGGGGTGCCATCGCTTGCCGATGCGCTGCGAATGCTCAAGGAGCAAGCGGCTCGGACGCCTGCTCCTCAGTGGGTGCGTGTTGTCGGCGGATGGACGGAGTTTCAGTTTGCCGAGCGTCGGATGCCGACGTTGGATGAAATCAACTCGGTGTCCCCAGACACCCCTGTTTTCGTCATGCACTTGTATGACCGGGTATGGCTCAACCGGGCGGCGCTACGCGCAGTGGGCTACACAAAAGATACCCTGAATCCTCCCGGCGGCGAGATTCAACGCGACAAGCAGGGTAATCCCACGGGTCTTCTGTTGGCCAAACCAAACGCAAACATTCTGTACTCGACCTTGGCGAAAGGGCCCAAGCTATCAAGGGAAGACCAGCTCAACTCGTCGCGCCTCTTCTTCAGAGAATTGAATCGTTTCGGAATCACCAGTGCAATCGATGCGGGCGGTGGCTTCCAGAACTACCCTGACGATTATGGAGTAGTGAACGAACTCCACAAGAAGGGTGAACTCTCGATTCGCCTGGCCTACAACCTTTTCACACAAAAACCAAAGCAGGAACTTGCCGACTTCCAGAATTGGACAAAGATCACCAAGCCCGGCGAAGGGGATGACTTCTATCGCGTGAACGGTGCAGGTGAGATGCTGGTTTTCTCTGCCGCCGACTTCGAAGACTTCCTTCAACCTCGGCCCGACATGGCGCCTGTTATGGAGAGCGAGTTAAAGGCGGTGATTCATCACCTAGCGGAAAACCGATGGCCATTCCGCATGCATGCCACATACGACGAAACAATCTCTCGGGCCTTGAATGTCTACGAGGAAGTTAACCGAGAGATTCCGTTTGACGGACTGCACTGGTTTTTTGATCACTGCGAGACGATCTCCGACCGGAATATTGAGCGGATCAAATCACTTGGCGGCGGTATTGCTATTCAGAACAGGATGGCTTTTCAGGGCGAATATTTTGTCGAGCGTTTTGGCGCGCAGCAGGCGAAGCGCACGCCTCCAATTCAAAGAATGTTGGAGATGGGAGTTCCGGTTGGAGCGGGCACAGACGCCACGCGGGTCTCGAGCTATAACCCCTTCCTTTCTCTCTACTGGCTGGTGACCGGAAAGACCATAGGTGGGTTGAGCTTATATCCGGAGAAAAACCGGCTCGATCGCTCGAAGGCGCTCGAGCTTTATACCGTTGGGAGCAGCTGGTTTTCTACGGAAGACGACAAGAAAGGATCGCTAACTCAAGGGCAGCTCGCCGACTTGGCGGTCCTCTCCTCAGACTACTTCTCAATCCCTGATGAGGAGATCAAGAATCTGGAGTCAGTGCTCACTATTGTCGGGGGTAAGGTAGTTTACGCGGCAGACGAATTCTCAAGGATGGCGCCTCCGGAACTGCCCGTGAGTCCGGGCTGGTCACCTGTCAAGGAATACGGTGGATATGCGCAGAGCGAAGAACCATTGACCGTCGGGGCTGCAACGAGCCACGCGATGTCGTTGCACGATGCCAAGCATTCCCCCACTCATACGACGCACCGATGGATCTTGGGCGACAAGGGACTTTGGAGTCTCGGCTGCGATTGCTTCGCTTTCTAACTTCCAAATTGAAAGGATAAGCAATTGGATCAATCTCCAGAACTGCCCAACAATGCGGAGTGCCCAAGCTTTGGTCGACTGGCGCGAGACAGCGTGTTTGAGCTGATTCTCACCTCTGTTCTGCTATTCGGCGTAGTCAGTTTCGTGAGGTGGGTGATTGGACCGTCGCCCATCTCACAGAAGATTCCGGGGATACATGCGGAACTCTGGATCGTGGGTGCTGCTGTCGCCTTTTTGCTTACCGGGCTGATTCTCAGTCCTCCGGGAAGGGCCTCTGGGGGGCACATGAATCCGGCAATCTCGCTGGCCATGTGGCGCTTCGGAGTCTTCCCCGGAGCAGGGGTCGTCCCCTACACCATCGCACAATTACTCGGTTCCGTACTTGGGGTCGTCGTCGCCCGCAAGGTGTGGGGCGATGTTGTGGTGGAACCGCCGGTAGTATATGGCGCGCTCCAGCCAGGACCGGGCTGGTCGACCTGGGAACTATTCGCAATCGAGGTCTTCGGCATGGCGGTCATCGTGTCTCTTGTCGGGTTCTGCCTCGCTGTACAACGACTGACGCCATTCGTGCCTTGGATCGTTGGGGCGCTCGTAGGGATCGGAATCGCGGTCCTAGGAACAACGACCGGAGGCAGTCTGAACCCCGCCCGCCAGTTTGGGCCCGCTGTCATTTCGGGGCAAACGCATTTCTTGTGGGTGTATTTGGTAGCCCCATTGGTGGGAGCGGCACTCGAGGCGTGGCCTGAGAGATCGATACTTCAGTGTCGCCGAAAGGTATTGACCCATAGGCTATGCGGCACCATCGAGCATCCGGCAGGAAATCAGATCTAAAAAGCCGGTCCGCAGTAAAGGAGATTTTCAATGCGTACTACCAGATACCTTACCGTGATCACCGTCGCCGCCCTCCTGATCTATGGAGGCACAAATCTGTCATGGTTTTCAGGAACTACGCCGCCGCTCGTCCACGCTTCTACGTCAACGCCGAACCCGGGAGTGGCACCGCAATACGATACAACTCACGTTTATGTCTCACCAGAAGATTTCGATCGTTTCGTGGCCAGTCTTCTTGCAACCTTTGGAGGCACAGCCACGAAGCAAGGCGTCTTTACCGTGACGCCAACTCCCAGCAGCACGATGTCGCAACTGGTCTTGACACCGGTGGGAAGCGTGTCGGTGTTCGGTTTCAAGACGCCAGTTCCCTATCCATTCGGTGCGGAACGGACGGGCTATTTGGTAACAGACCTGGATGAAGCGACCCGAACTGCGGTTGAAGATGGAGCAGATGTGCTCGTCAGCCCATTTAACGATCCGATCGGACGCGATGTCGTCATCCAATGGCCGGGCGGCGTGAATACGCAACTGTACTGGCATACCACCGCTCCCTCCTACAAGGCGCTCCAGACGATTCCGGAAAACCGGGTCTATATGTCCAACCACACGGTAGAGGCGTTTCTTCGGGGCTTCCTCGCCTTCTCTCACGGCAAAGTGGTCTCGGATGACCCGCGTGCGCCCGGCGTCGAGATCGGACGGTCGAAGGACATCTATCGCAGAATCCGGATCGAATCGACCTTCGGCAAACTGACCGTGCTCGTAACGGATGGTCACCTTCCCTATCCCTACGGACGCGAGATGACCGGCTATGAAGTCGCAAACCTCACGGAGACCCTCGCCAAGGCCAAAGCAGCCGGCGTAGAGATTCTGGTCCCTCCCTACACTGCGGATCAAAGAAATGCGACCTTCGTTCAATTTCCTGGTGGTTATATTGCCGAGATCCACTCCGCCGTAAGCAATTAAATGTCCGGCCGAACTCGACAACCGACAGCGCGGCGCTCCTGAGAAATTGACCGAGTCTTCAGCTAGGTCGAAGAAATTAGGAATTGAAGAAATGAAATCAATGCGAATCCTTCTGATTTTGGCAGCCGCGTTCTTCCTTACCAGGTTGACCGCACACGCCCAGTCAGACGATGCCGGGGACCCAGCAATCCCGGATCGCAGTTACAAGCTGCTGAGTGAAGACGAGGACTGGACCTTCCTGCGCGATCGGGCTCTCCGGCAAGACTTCTGGGATCCGATCAAGTACATCCCTTTGCGAAAATACGCAGCCGATTGGTATCTCACCATCGGAGGCGAGACTCGATTCGTCTGGGAGCAGATCGGCAACGACAATTGGGGACAGCAACCCTACATGAATGGGTATCTGAACCAACGATACATGTTGTCATTTGACGCTCACTATGGAAAACATGTGCGCACGTTCGTTGAGTTAAAGAGTGGATTGAATTCATACCGGATAGGGGGTCCGCGACCCATCGACGAAAAGAAGCTCGACTTTCAGGCCGGATTTCTCGAACTTGGCAATTCCGAAGGTGCTAACTCCGTCGCACTCCGTGTTGGCCGGCAGGAACTCGAGTACGGCTCCGGGCGCTTGATTGATGTGCGGGAAGGTCCGAATGTTCGGCTGAGCTTCGACGGCTTCATGGTCAAAAGCAAGATAGACTCTTGGCAAATAGACGGATTCGCGGTTCGTCCCGACCTGGACAATCCCGGGTTCTTTGACAACGCACCGGATCACGCCGTTGGCTTCTGGGGCGTGTACGCCACCCAACCCTCGCTCGGCAAAATGTCCCTGGATATCTATTACTTGGGCCTGGACCGCAGCCAGGCGACTTTCCAACGTGGCACGGCTCAGGAGGTGCGCCACAGCTTGGGTGCGAGGTTTTCGCGTCCCGTTGCAACGGAAAGGTCCGGACTTGATTTTGATTACGAAGGTGTCTGGCAGTTCGGCACGTTCGGCTCCGGGAACATCCGGGCATGGACGGCTGCGTCCGAAACGGGCTATCGATTTCCAACGGTTCGGCTGAAACCACGGTTCAGCGCAAAGGCAGACATCTCGAGCGGAGATAATCCAAGTTCAAGAACCTTGGCGACCTTCAATCCTCTCTTTCCGAAGGGAAACTACTTTGGGGTCCTGGCCACAACAGGACCCGGTCCGATTAACTTCATCGATGTCCATCCACATGTCGAAACAACATTTCCGCACAACGTGACCGTATCCGCCGACTGGATTTTTCACTGGCGAGAAAATGTCCGGGACGGAGTCTACTCGGTCCCGGGATTTCTGATCCGGCCCGCAGGCAATAGCCAAGCGCGATTTGTCGGACACAGGCCGGGCGCGGAGCTGCGATGGCAGGTCGACCGACATCTCTGGTTTCAGGCTGACTATGGAATTTTCTACGCTGGCAGGTTCTTGAAAGAGACGCAACCTGGCCGCAACCTGAACTATTGGGCCCTCTGGGCCGGCTATAAGTTTTAGGGATCTATGAAGATGCAACGTCAAAGGCCCGCTAACCAGGATATCAGCGAACCACCCCTGGCACTCGTCGCAGGAGAGTTCTAATACGCGACGAAGCTCACCGGGTTGTGTCTGAGAAGTTTACAGTCAACACCGGATCCAGCTATTCACTTGGCGAGTTGATCGATTTGGCGGAAACGCGCAATCCGGATCAGCGATGATCGCTGCTAATGCGAGGCATAGCACGATCGTACAGGCGAACCTGCTCGAGGGGGAGGGCGACTGGCCGATTGATACCGCTTGAATTGCATCCCCCTGGGTGCGTCGGTCGAATTTACTTGAGGTGACAGAACTACTGCGGCCATATTAGTTGGAGAAAGGTCCTGCCATCGCAGTCCAGGTTCGAGCTGCAATGGCTGTACTTGGCTCAAAATCTTCTCACTTGTGGAATGAGATGAGTACTCAGTACGGAAGCCTTTTGTCTCCGGCCTTTGCCTTGAGGGTCTGCAACAAGACATTGTCACGCGCCGCTGCAATGTCGTTGGCCGTGTGTACTTTGAGAATCTCATTTATTCCTGCTTCGGCCTTCTCAGCCATTTGTGGAGTTACATGCTCGATGCGACCGAGATCTGCCCACCAAACTTCCATCGCTGGACCGAGATGCTCGAGGAGATGTTTGATTCCCGCGTCCCCACCGCCCAGATTAGCGTTCATGAACTGGCCGAGTATTGCCCATCGCAACCCGGGCCATGTGCCATAGCGATGTCGATGTCGGCCAAACTGGCCGCATCTTGATCCAGTAAGTACAGGACCTCACGGAACACCGCAGCCTGAATGCGGTTCGCGATATGACCTTTCATTTCTTTCTTCATGCGAATCGGCTTCTTGCCGATCTGTGCATAGAATTTGACAGCACGTGTAACGTTCTCAGCGGAGGTTAGCTTGCCTCCGACTACTTCGACCAGCGGGACGACATGTGGTGGGTTGAAAGGATGCCCGAGCACGATACGCGCCGGATTGATCGCCTCTGTTTGGAAATTCGAAACAGGAATACCTGAAGAACTACTCGCAATGATGACATCAGGGCCAACAGCGTCAGAAATGTCTTTGAAAAGCTTGAGCTTGAGATCTAAGCGCTCTGGACCGTTTTCTTGGACAAAGTCGACGCCTCTCAGAGATTCCTCCAGATTCGTAGAAAACGTCAGGTTGTTCTTATCGGCGCCTGGTTCAAGACCCATTTCCTCCAACAGCGTCCATGCGCTATCGATATACGTGCGCAACTTTTCCTCGGCGGCTGCCACGGGATCGGTTGCGCGCACAGCAAATCCTTTCGCCAGATAGTAAGCCGCCCAGCTCATTCCGATCAGCCCGCAGCCCACGATACCGACTGTTCTTACGTTGAGATCATTTTTCATATTTTCCTCGATTGCATTTATTCCTCGTGCTTCAGTGGGTTCCATCCCAGAAGTAATCCAGTTGCGAGTACCTCGTGGTTTTTCAGTTGCTTGGGACTTATACGGGCTAGGCGTGTCGGCTCGCTCCCTCATCGGAGTCCGCGGATATACCTGATTCCGCATCATTCGTTTGCGTTTGTGTGTTCATAGCAATTTCTTCCGTTGCGCTTGGCAGTGAAGTTGAGTGTTTGCAGATTGCATTCCTGCCCTTTCCCAAAGAGACCATTCGGACAACTACCGCCTTCTCTTTCACTTCGCAACAATGGGCTGGACCTATACGATCGCGGTGGCCACGGGAGCGGTTGCGGGCGCGCACCGCAAATCCTTTCGCGAGATGGTAAGCCGCCCGACTAATCACGATCGGCCCGGAGCCCGCAATAACGACTGTTCTTACATTGAGATCATTTTTCATCTTCTTTTCCCCCGATGCGTTTACTCCGCGTGCTTCAGCATGATTTCCATCCCGGCTCGAAGTAGCGGCTAACAAGATCACGACGACGAGCCTCGACGCTACGCAACGTAGGCAATTCCCGTTAGTACTCCTAACTTTGCAATCGTGGTGAAGTGCGCGTTGGCTTCGAGCGGGGCGACGCGCACTTCTCCACCGAGCTCTGTCGTAAATGCACGCTGATTGGCGTGATCTATTGCGAGCCCAATGCCTTCCTGCAGTCCAGTTGCGAGTACCTCGTGGTTTTCTAGTTGCTTGTTACCGATCCGGGCACGGTTTAACGAGTTGCCTCCATCGAGGTTGCCTCGGTCAGTCCAGTAGAGAAGGTTCTTCTTGGTATCGAGTTCGAGATCGATCGGCTCAGGCAAGTGATCGATCAGTAGTTCGATATCCGAGCGGTTCTCTGGCTGCTGATCCGCCGGAATTTCAAGCCCGGTTCGGAAGATACGCCCCTTGCCACCATCCGGCGGCCCCTTCTGCGTCCAGTAGATATAGCGGTTGACCGGATCAACGGCAATCCCGACGCAGTGCCGCATAACGTCGTGCGAATCGGCGGGGAACACACCGTTGCGAACGAGAACAGTCACGTTCAAACCATCGAGGTTTGAGCGCATCACACGCATGCCCTCGCGATCACACCAATACAGAAATCCCGCGTCGAAGTCGGCGGCTACCTGCTTTGGCGTCACGGTGAGACCATGACCGACCAACATGCGCCGATTAGCACCGTTTAGCCCAATGCACTCGATCGAACCGTCAGCCTGAAAAAATTCGCCCGCACTTGGGCCGATCGCCGGCCCCATATTTGTCCAATACAACATCTTGGTCATCTTGTCGATAACGACTCCGTCTACGTTGTCGAGCAGATTCCCAAGCAGAGTGCGACGATTGCCACCATCCGGATCCATCTCGATAATTTCACCGCCTGGTCGGTACTGGAGTATGTAGAGTTTTCCGGAATTCATGTTGTCCTCTCGTCTTTAAGAGTGAAAGTCAATGCCCGTTCAATTGAGTCAGGCCGGTTGGCAAGAACCCAAAGTTTTCGTTCCCTTAATCACCGACCATCGCCTAAGCGGGCTTTTGCTAAATCCGAACTACCGGCAGTCCGAAATGGCACACAAATATCTCAAT
>DATHHN010000015.1:0-69552 GCA_035317185.1 Edaphobacter sp. | reverse complement strand
GCGAACCATGAGGACGGCGGCGATCTCTTCAAGGGCGGCGTTGCCGGCGCGTTCGCCGATGCCATTGATGGTGCACTCGACCTGGCGGGCGCCGCCTTCGATGCCGGCCAGGGAGTTGGCAACTGCCATACCGAGGTCGTTGTGGCAGTGAGCGGAGAGGATTACGTCGTCGATTCCCGGACACGGGCTTTGACCAGGCGGAAGATCGCGGCGTACTCCTCTGGAGTGGTGAAGCCGACGGTGTCGGGGATATTGATGGTGGTGGCCCCGGCCTGGACAGCGACGGAGATCATCTTGAGAAGGAACTCGGGGTCGGTTCGCGTGCCGTCCTCGGTGGAAAACTCGACGTCTTCGGTGAAGGAGCGGGCGAAGCGGACCGATTCGGCGGTTTGGTCAAGGGCCTCGTCGCGGGTGATGCGGAGCTTGTACTCGAGATGGAGGTCGGAGGAAGCAAGAACGAGATGGAGAACCCGGTTAGCTAATATCGGAAATTGACTGGGTCGAGGCAGCAGATTACTACTCCTGTTTGCATGTTGGGGCAATGTCACACCTCCTGCGCCGCAGCATGGCGGAGCTCGATGAGGAGTTGGATCAGTCAGTCTTTTGCAGAATTCA
This sequence comes from Edaphobacter sp., assembly GCA_035317185.1. GTDB lineage: Bacteria > Acidobacteriota > Terriglobia > Terriglobales > Acidobacteriaceae > Edaphobacter. Next base: position 68,937 of record DATHHN010000015.1, on the reverse strand, counting down.
CCGTTCGATTATCATTAAACTCGATCGCGTTCGCGGTCTCAAGCTGAACGAGAATGGTGAATACGATGTGCTGCTCCACAATGGAACCAGACTTCGGTTGAGCCGGCGCTACCGCAAGCAGCTGCAGTCCCGCCTGGATCTCGCTGGTACAAGGTAACGAGACTCGTGAAGTATCCGTAGACAGCAATAGAAAATTGGGAATTTGAAGTGTAGTCGAGATGCTGGCCGAATTGCTTGCCGCTGTCATCTCGTGATAACGGGCCAAACCGTTATATCTGCGGAGCCTACCGCCAGGCACCTACTTCCTCGCTACAACCCATGATGAAGACCCAGTCTCGTATTTCTATCCGTTGACGGTGCGGTGACCGGCTCACTCTTGCTTTCCAAGTCGGTCAGTGGTATTTGATGGTCAGGCTGTCCTGGCACGGATTTAGAGGCGGGTGAATCTCCCAGCGCTCTACAGTCCCTATTCGTGACCGGCTCCAAATGTCCGGATCAATGAACGACCCAGGGTCCGGCCTTGCAGGGGAATCGAGATGATTTCTGCAGCGTCTAATACTTCGCCAATTGCAAACGCAACTTGCGCGAGGCTCGGACCAGACTGGTCTTAACGGACCCCACGGAAATGTTCAGTATCTCGCTTACGGCTCTTAGTTTCATTCCCTGAAAATGCCTCATGTCAAACACCATGCGCTCATGCGGTGTCAGTCGCTGCAGAGCGCGAAATATCCTTGCGCTGAGTTCGCTGCGCAAGAACTCTCTCTCCGGGTTGTGGGCGGGTCTGTCGTCCATTACTTGATTTAAGAGATCGTATTCCTCGCCTTCGATGCCCACCTGTGTCGTGTCATTCTCCCGGCGATTTCGAGTCTTTCGCAGATGATCCAGGCAGGTATTGGTCACGATTCGAGATATCCACGTTGAGAACGAAGACTCGAATCGAAAGCGATCCAGCTTCTTATAGACTTTCAGAAATACCTCTTGATAAATGTCCTGCGCATCGCTCTCCGAACCCGTGATTCGAAGAGCTAGTCTTAAAACGGCCTCATCGTGCGCGCGTACTAATTCCGCAAAAGCGGCTTGGTTGCCGTCTTGTGCTTCACGCACCAGGGAGCCCTGATAGACACAACGTGCTGTCTCCATTTACTCCTCTCGCCTTTCTTCAATGAGTCCGATTTGGCGATCTTCGTGCTGCCTTGCTTAATTCCTCTCCGATACCGGCGAGAAACCTGTTCGGGCCATCCTCAAGCGTCGCATTTACAAATGCATCGCATGCACCGAGATTCCGTGCAATGGAAACGACAGGTGTGAGTGAGCCCGTCGCTCGGATGAGGCAGGTCAGATGATCCCTATCTTTCATTGGAATGGAGTGGCACAACAGGACAAGGTCGAAATCGCCGGCCTGAAAGCGAGCCGCGGCCTCCTTGAGCGATGATGCTGACTCGACGATGTAACCTGCGGATTGCAAGACAAGACTTCGAGTTTTCATTAATGACGAATCGAAGCCCACGGCGAGAACTACGGCTATCTGCATAAATACCTCGGCTCTATAAAGAATGGTCCCAGCGAATAACTGTCCGGGTCTTCTGGTTCTGAACAGATTCCGATCGCGATTGCCATCGCATTAATCATCCACTGAAAGCGGAGCTGCAATTCTTGAGTCCTGCCAAAGCACGTCACTCGTATCACGTCGTTATACTCGTGAAGATCAGGGGTTCGATTCCGGAAATTTGTCTCAGGCCAAACGTGTACATCATTTTGGGTTCTACACGGATGTAAACCGAAAGCTGCGTGTTTTATTCCGATCGAAGCTCGTCTTCAACCAGATTAAGCCGCGACGACAACCGTTCCCTTGACCCTGCTGACACAAGGCAACACATATCCGGCATCTTTTTGCTCATCTGTGAGCCCATCTTCAACATCCATTTGAACGAGGCCACACAGGACTCGCGTAGAGCAGGTACCACATAAGCCCTGGCGGCAACCGTAGGGTATCTGCACGCCGTTTTTCTCGGCCAGTTCCAGCAGAGTGCTCCCGGCAGAAGCCTGACATACTCTCTTCGAGTGAAGGAAGACGAGGGTTTCGGTCGCGCCCGATTCCCGTGGATTAGAGTCCGTGGGCGATTCGCTTTCCCCAAAACTCTCCTGAAGAATTCGGTCCTTGCTTATACCGAGAGTCGACAGAATCTTGTGCGCGCTGTCCATAAATCCCTTGGGACCGCAGAGAAAGAAAGTGGGCGAGTCCAAATCAGGGACCTGCTGAACGACAAATTGCTCAGTGAGGCGCCCACTGTTCCCCTTCCAAGCATGGCCTGGCCGCGACAGGCACACCTCATATTTGAAGTTGGAGAGGGATCTTCTAAGTCGCGCCAGTTCGTTTTGGAAAATAATGTCCTCGTGGGTACGTACACAATATAGAAGCGTGACGGGATTGGGCAGTTTCAGGTCGTCGATATAGGACAGCATCGAAATCATGGGAGTGATTCCGCTTCCGGCCGCAATGAGAACTATGCTTTTGTGGAGAGCCTCGTCAAAGTAAAACCGGCCGTACGGGCCGCTTGCTTCCACCGCGAGACCCGGCTTAGCCTGGTCATTGAGAAAAACAGATACGCAGCCGTTGTCCATACGTTTCGGCGTGATCTCCAGATAGTTCTCGCGGGCCGGTGAGGAGGAAATGGTGTAAGACCGAGGTACCCGCTGGCTATCAACCGTCCATTGGAACGTCAGAAACTGCCCTGGCTTAGCGCAAAGACGCCTTTCGTTCAGGAGGTTAAAGCGCAGCGTTCTGGTATCGTGTGTTTGCTGCTCAGTTTGTGTCAACAAAAGAGAGATTGGGCTCCTCTCGTTTCCGTCGTCGGTTAATGCGGATGTCGGCGCGGAAGTATCTGCAACATGCGATTTATCCACAGTGATGCGGGGTTGCTTCCTCTTCTTAAGAGCCAAGACGCACTGGACCAGGCACACTGCAACAACCAAGCCGGTTGCGACCATGGATCCCAGGCTTCCTGAGCTTGCCGAACGAAGAAGCACCGAGAACGCGGGCATGGCCACAAGCAAGAACGAAACCAGGAAAATTGTTACTCCGAGTGCCTTCAGCAACGTTCGGCTCTCCTTGTAGCGCCGTGCAATCAATATTTTCAGCAGAAGCAAAGGTACGAGGACGAGCACAAGCACAATATGAACAACGAGGTATGTAGGTAGATCGCCTGTTATGCCAACGCCAATGAGCTTCTGACTCATGCCGTAGACCATGATGCAAAACAGGATCACAAACAAGTAGCCACTTGCTCTGTGAACAGCAAGTAGACGGCTTCTCGGCGTATCGCTACGCGCGGGCCGTGAAGCATCCAGCATCAACACGACATTGCCGGCGGCCAGTATCACAAAGGCAATTCCGGCTAACATCCCATACCTATCCGACATAAATTCTCATCCCTCGATTGTCTGACGGCCACTGGCTGAGTGCTGACATCGCAAGTCTTGGGTAAGTTGCGCCGCCCGTCCTGCCTCGAGAGTCGTCTCTTAAGCAAATGTTTACGCCTCCTTGGCTGGGGAGGCGTAGTCGGCTGTTGTGCAGCGGGTCTTCAATAAATGAGCACCAATTCTAGCCGTTAGCTTCAGATCAATCTTGAAGTGCCCCAACTACTGCGGCAGAACATCCCTGCAAGAAGTTGCGTTGCGTTCATGGTAGAGAGCGAGCGACGATCTATTCGCTTCCGCCCGAAACAGGAGCGTCGTTACGTGATGCGGCGACGGCCTCAGTAAAGGCTGACTGGGATACCGGGATGCGATAGATGCGCCACGAAGTGTGAATCGTGCTCAGGAAGTGCTCATCCCCGCCTTGCTGGAATTCCAGTTCGGGCTTTTCTGTAGATGCGCTTTCGTTCACATAAGGGAGTACGAGCACGCTCTTGCTGCTGTCGTGGTTGGTGATTATCAAAGGGCCGGATGGATCATCCGACGCATTACGTACCGTGTATGTGCCCGCGGGTAGTGTCTTTCGACCGACCACAAACTTGAAAGGCAGTGTTACAACAACGCCGCCTTGACTCTCAGCCTTGGCAGCTCCACTGAGCCCAAGGATGAAAACGATCGCGACTAAAATCTTTGCATGCTTCTTCATAGGTTCTCCTCTAAACGTTTAAGTTACCGTTGCTGAACTGTGCGGCGTTCAAGCTTCAAGTTCCTGAAGGTCGTGCCTAACATCTACTTCAACAATCATTCTCAAATCGTCACTTATGCAAACTGGGCTGATGGATATTTATTCCCCTATGTTGAGGAGTTCCTGTACGACAGAACCGATTAGTGTTCAATTGAGACGAGGTAACCTACGGGAATGTTCTCACGACTGAACGCGACTTCGGCTGCCCTCAGTGCCGTGCCATGGATGCTTGAGTCAGCACAATACGCCGCGCCGGCAATCACAGCTCCATAACGAGTCCTCTCAAGCCTCTTCTGCACACCGCTGGACATATCTGGGAATAAAACGAGTGTCTGGTGGTTTACATCTATGACGTTCGGTATGATGTGCGCCGCGATGGGAAGATATTCACCACGGCAGTCTGGCCCGATGGTTCACGAATAACCTGTGCCAGATTGATAGCTGGTGTCGAATATCTGCCTCAACACGGGCGAAGCCGACGCTGGATATTGACGATGACTTACATCCTCCAGACGCAACGCACCAATTCGAATGACTGGGGGCCGCTTCTCCGCGCTCATCGTGCGCAATTTCTTCTGACGGCGGCTTCGTTACTTTCCTGCGGTTGTTGCGCTGAAGTGATCGTTAGGCAAGCTCTAGAAGAACTTGGCAGCAGCTATGTGCCAGAAAGATTCCGATATGGATATGCTCTGCGAATCGTCGTCCAAGGAGCATTGCGCCATCTCCAAGCGTGCCCTATGACCAGCAAAGATGATCGTTCTCTAGAAACTGACCATGGTGCAGCATTCTCATTCAAAGCGCTTCCACTGCAAGAACGTGTGGTCCTTTTCCTGAGAGACGTTCTGGACTATTCGCGGAGGGACGTATCCCTGTTGGTCGGGATCTCAGACGTGCAAGCAGATCGGGTTCTTTCGCTTGCGCGTAGACGAGTAGCAGGTGAAACAATCGCCTTCCCGCGAGCGCCGATTGAGCCGACTTCTGCACATCTGAACCTGGATATGGGGCAGCAAACTTTCACGAAGGAGATAACTTCCAATGTCATCGAATGAGGTTTGCGCTGAAACGGCGCACCTACCCCACGAAACAGATTTGCCTTGGATTAAGCCATCTCTTGATTTCGAGGCCCATTCCGCCTCGTCTCAAGCTGAGGAGGCGCATCAACGAGATGAAAGATTGGTGTCGGCGGCCAAAACGGGCTCAACGGCAGCTTTCTCTGAACTGTTCTCGTTGTATTCGAAGAGCATTCTGAAGCGGACACTCTCCATAACAGGAAATATGCACGACGCGGAAGACGCAATGCAGGATACTTTTTTAAAGGCCTTCGTACATTTGAAGCAGTTTGACGGGAGATCTAAATTCTACACGTGGCTTACGCGAGTCGCCATCAATTCGTCACTCACGTTCCTGCGTAAAAGGCGCACGCGACGCGAGACCCCATTTGAATTCGGCTCTCCATCTGACGATGTATGCACTCTGCTGGAGTTTGAGGACACAAGGCCAAATCCTGAGGAATTTCACGACCAGACCCAACGCTATCGTCTGATTCTTCGCTCAATTCGACGTTTGCCAGCGAATTGCAGAGCCGCTGTCGAAATGAGAATTATTGCTGAGTGGTCGGAAGCAGAAACAGCTGAATCCCTTGGCATCTCTCTATCGGCTGTCAAGGCTCGCATGTTTCGCGCGCGGCTACGCCTTTCTTCCGCGCAAAGAGATACGTGTTTGGTCGGAGGCTCGACAAGTCCTTTTAGCCCCAATGTGAATCTCACCGGTAATGAGGAGGAAAAATGATGGCTTTAGGTTTCATGACAGTCTGCGCCTCGGTAGTAGTTGCGGCGGTCCTTGTGAAACGTGTCGGAGATCGACGTGAGCTAGAGCGACACGCCATCACGCCGGAAGCGCTCCGGGCATGGTTGTCGTGGAATCGGGATGTGCTCGTCCTAGACGTTCGTCAGCCGCTGGACTTGTTGGACAATTCTGTGATCATTCCGGGAGCAAAGTGGTTCGTCCCACGAGCGGTTCTTGATGATCCATCCCTCATTCCCGGAAGGAAAAACCTGATCCTATATTGTACTTGCCGGGGCGATAAGAACAGCCGCGCAGTTTTGCATAGAGCTCTGGCTATGGGGTTCTCCCGGATCAGTTTTCTTAAGGACGGCTTGGACGGTTGGACAGCAAAAGGCTACCCGGTGGAACCGTTCGAAAAGCCCTTCCGCCTTGACTCGGATCGAAATAGCCATTTAAGGGCTGCGAGTTGACGGATTTCTGTCGACGCGGGATTCGTCGGCTGGAGAGAATCTCCTTTCTTAAGAGTGTGCGGAACGGAAATTCTGCGGCAGGCCGATGCGCCGGGCAAGATCCTGGAAACGCGGATCGGGCCGTAGCTCATCGAAACAAGGCCGTTCAAGTACACCTGGATTAAACCGCTCTTCGAACCCCTTTTCCAGCCAGATCATCGCTTGATCTTTGTCCCCAAGAGCCACGTAGATCATGGCAATTTCAACGACAAGCGGAGATTTGGGATCCGACCGCTTCTTCAAATCGTTGAGTAATTCTGTCGCCTCTGCCTTCTGGTTCGATCCGGCATAGGCGCGAGCTAGATTTGCGACAAATATTGGGCTATTTCCGCCTAACCTAATCGCTTCCTGAAGTTGAGCAATCGCAGCTCCAAACATCTGCTTTTGGATGTAGGCTTGAGCCAATTGATTGTGCGCAAAAGCAAAGCCCGGGTTCAGCTCTATTGTCTTCCGGCTCTGCAAGATCGAATCATCAGGAAGCCGCGCGATTAGAAGAAGCTCCGCCAGGTCCGCATTCACCACAGTGGAAACAGGATCCAGGCTCACTGCTTTTTCCATCTCTGCAATTGCTTCGTTGTTGCGGCCGATCAGGCTCAAGTGCCAGGCGTACCAGTGGTGAGCCGTGGCATATCCAGGGTTCAGGTCAATTGCCCGCTGAAATTCTTTTTCGGCAGCCGCGAAGTCCCAATCGAAACCTTCCAAGCAAAATGCCAGCGAAGCATGCGCTTCGCCGAGGCTATCATCCAGTTGCAGGGCCTTCCTTGCCGCAGAGAGAGCCTTGGGCATTGCCTCTTTGGGGGACATCGCGGCATACTCCCAATCTCCCAAGAGGGCATACGCGTCGGCCAGGCCGCTATAGGCCGCGGCATAGTTTGGATCTCTTGCAATGGCCTGATTGAAGTAGTCGACGGCTCTCTCCAAACCGTCCGCTGTCCGTTTGTTCCAGAAATAGCGTCCTTTTAGATATGCTTCGTACGCATCAGGGTCGATTTTCTTGGCCCTTTTGAGCGCCGCCTGCTCCTGTGGAGTGATCTCGACCCGGATTTCGTCGGCGATTGCACGTGCCACCTGGTTTTGAACGGCCAAGGTGTCGCTCAGGTTTCCCTCGTAACTTTTTGCCCAGAGATGCTTGTCGGCCGGCAGTTGGATCAATTGCGCGGTGATCCTGACCTGATCTCCGGAGCGCGAGACGGATCCTTCCACAACTGCATCAACGTTCAACTCCCGGGCAATCTCCGGCAGCGACTTGCGTGTTCCTTTGTACGTCATCACTGAGGTTCGAGAGACGACGCGAAGCGCCCTGATCTGTGCCAGGTCCGTAATCAGCTCATCGGTCATGCCGTCGGCAAAATACTCCTGCGAGGCATCGCCGGAGAAGTTCTCCAAGGGAAGTACGGCCAGAGACCGGATACCTGTGGGCCGGCGAACCCACGCAAAAATCAGCAAAGTCAAAAATATGGCCGCCGCCAGACACAGAACGATGATGCGGCGCGCAGTCCACCGCTGCATTGCCGGGGAATCAACTGGGGGCTGTGCAACTGGTGGCGCGGGCCGTAATTCGCTGGAAACAGAATTATCAGGCGGCGATCCCATGGAAACCGATGCCAACCCGCCGGTCTGATCGTTGGAGCGGAGAAGAGACACCTCGGCGATGAATCGATAGCCACGTTTTGGCAAAGTCTCGATATAACGCGGATTCTCTGCTGAATCTCCCAGGGCATTGCGGAGTTTGCCGATTGCGATGTTTACGCCCTGATCGAAATCGCCAAAGCTCTCGTTAGCCCAAAGCTGGTTTCGCAGATCCTCTCTGCTGACGATCTCTCCCGGACGCTCCAACAGGATTTGCAGCAGCTTCAACGGTTGCTGCTGCACTCGAATTCTCAGACCCTCTTTGCGGATCTCTCCCGCGTCGAAAGAAACGTGAAAAGATCCGAACCTTGCTCCGGAGATGCGTCGTAGAGCGTCCATTTCCTTGGTCTGCGAAGTTTAGCATCTCCGTGTGCGAGATGGTCTGCAGGATACATCTAGTCGTAAGCCTATATATATGAGGGGTGTACCTGTATATGACGGGGATAGACGGAGAAAAGCGTCAGTAAATTGACCTCTGGCCTTTTCCACCTCAGATTGGTTACCACACCGGACTCCGCTATGGAATCGAGAACCAAGTGAGGAATGGATTCAGCCTTATCCGAATGATTGCAGGAGGGACATCGGCCACACGCGATGATCATCCGACGGCAGAATTTGAAGAACTCGCGATCCCCCTGCTGAATTCTACCTATAACTTTGCGCGCTGGCTCGTGCGAAACGACCACGACGCCGAGGACCTCGTGCAGGAGACATATTTGAAGGCACTTAGCAACTTCAGCTCCTTTCAGTCCGGCACCAATTTCCGAGCATGGATCTTTCGAATTTTGAGAAATACATTTCTTAACTCACGTTCAAAGCTCGATCGCCGAATGACGGTTGAATTGAATTGTGATGAGCCTTCTCTCGTGACAACTGATCCCGAAGACCCAGAATCGCTCTTGATAGGGAAATCTACCGCTGCTGCCATTTGGGACACCATTGAGCACCTGCCGCGATCGAGCCGGGAGGTGATTCTCTTGAGCGATGTAGAAGACTTTGCTTACAGAGAGATTGCCGAGATACTCGGGGTCCCAATCGGAACCGTCATGTCAAGACTCGCGAGAGCTCGAAGGGCGGTCCGGCGCGCGCTCGAACCAACGCAGGTCGGAATCTGTAGAGGTCGGGTACCGGACAACCGAAATAGATGCGCCTCTTTATCGACCAGGATGATCACAGAAGCATGATCCAAGACGCTGAACAGGTCTATCGCATTTCTGTGTTTCGGGCAATCGAACGCAAAGAGAAGGAGTCTGAATGCCGGAGCAAGCTTTCTCAAGAGCACGGTCATTGGTCGCCGGATCCATCCGTAGCAGAAGAGCGGATCTGCCTCTCCGCGAGCCTCTTGATAGCTTTCGCAGAAATGCTGTCCGAATTTGCCATGATCTCCGTCTGCCGTTGACTGCCATTCTGGCAAATGCGGAGTTTCTCACAAAACCGAGATTAACTGAGAGTGAAAGAGACGAATTCTACGATGAAATCCGCTCGGCCATTGATTTCATGAGTGAGATGATCTCGTCTCTATTGAAGGCTCGATTGAAATCGAAACTGTATGGCCAATGGAGCGAGATGGTGTTCAGTCGGTTGAACGAGCGATCCATATGACCAGGGTGAGACCCGAGTTCAGAGAAATAGCGATCACCCATCGACGTGAAGGCAAAGCCATTGGCTGGTTTGATTCCAGCCGGATTGAGCGAGCAGTCGCAAATTTGGTTCTGAACGCTTGTGAAGCAGTTTCGCCTCAATCGGGGCAGGTCCTGGTAACCACGAAGTGTAGCCGATTCAAGTTGCAGATCGACGTATGGGATAACGTCCCGGGATTCCAGTTGCGATTCGGGGTTCCATCTTTCAACCTTTTGTTAGTTATGGCAAGCCGCATGGGAGCGGCCTTGGGCTCGCCATCGCCAAGGAAATTGTTGAATGCCATGGTGGAGAGATCTACTTGGTCAGATGCTCCGAAGCATGAACTCTTTTTACGATTAGTGTTCCGTTCCGTCATCCGTGAGGGATCTCTGTCGCTTTGCTCTTTGCGGGCGCCGCTGGGGCTGCTGAACGGGCAGGGAATAAAAACTTCGCAATCTGGTTATCGTATTCGCGGCTGCGGACGCGGCGCGAAAAGTATTCAGCCTCGGAGAGAGGGCGCACGCCGCCGATTGCAATACGCCCGCGCTGGGTGTGAATGGAACGCTATTCCCTCGAGTCTTGGAGACGACATGAGTCAAATTCGGAAGGAGCGTTCGTCTTCGAGATTCGCTTCTTCGACAATTGCGCTACTCGTGGTTTCACTCAGTGGTCTGCACGCAGCGTGCGCAGCCGATCCTGAGATACCGCGCATCTAGGTCGGCGTAGCGAGGGGCTCGATTCAGCATCAGATTGAGCTCGGAAATGCGTATCTTGCGGGACGCGGCGTCGCGCGCGATGAGGCGCAGGCAGCTTACTGGTACGAAAAGGCCGCGAACTCCGGAGATCCTGCTGTCCAGCAGCAGATCGGCTACTTCTACCAGATTGGTTTCGGGGTGAAACGTGACCCATCGCGCGCCGTTCAGTGGTTCGAGCGCGCTGTGGCGGGTGGACTAATCAGTGCCAAGGTCAACCTTGGTGTCGCCTTCTTCTGGGGCCTCGGTGTGCGCAAGGACCAGGTCTTCGCGGCCCAACTGTTTCGCGAGGCATCGGAGAAGGGAAGCGGCATGGGCGCATGCTACCTGGGCGACCTGTACTACTTCGGTGTAGGAGTTACGAAGAGCGAATCCGATGCTTTGCATTGGTTCGAACTCGGATCCAGGCTGCACAGTGGCCCTGCCAAGCTCAATCTTGCCTTGCTTCTCTTAGTCCAACCGGATCAGAAAAGTCAACGTCGCGCAATTAAGCTGCTTCGAGAATCGGCTGAGGCCGGAAGTGTTGCGGCAAAGCACCAACTGGGGCTTCAGATCATGCGCAAGCCCGAACTCGCACGGTCTCCCGAAGAAGGCATTGCAATGTTGGAAGAAGCCGTCTCTCAAGGATTCTGGAGATCGTCAATTGTTCTGGGAATGCTTTCCCGTGATGGGCATGGGTTGGCCAAAGACAGCAGCGCGGCCTACTATCACTTCCGCATTGCAGCAATTCAGGGCCGCGAAAAAGTTTCTCCAATGCTCGCAAACGACTTTCAGGCACTCTACTTGGAACTGAATCAAGCGCAAATCAAAGCACTCGATCAAGAGGCCGTGGCGTGGGTTGAGAGACACAAGCGACCCTTCGAACACGTAAACCTTCACGCCGAGCGTGTCGATACCGTTCATCCTCTTGCATTGGAATATCCGGAAGGAGACATGCACGCCGCGTTGCTCGCACCCGCTCCTGATGCTGACCGACGGTCGGGCGAGGAGGGATCCCTCGTCGAAGGGATCAGAAGTGAATGAGCGCGCGAGTCTCAACCTTTTTCTGGGAGTAAGGAAGCGTGAACGCACTCAAGCCGGGATCAGATTATGGCCGCAAATGAGTTAGTAGAACAGCCGGTGCGCGCCATTGGTGACCGCCTAACTCTTAAGCAGAGTTTCTGCATTAACGCAATGAGAAGCGTTAGCGCTGATCGCCAGAGAGTGTTTCACGCACTCACGGTCCCTGAGTACATCGAAACATGGTTTTCGGCGCCCGGCGCACTCACTGGTCGCACGGTTGTGTGTCGCCGGGATAACTTCTTTTCCATCAGCTATTCCTGTGCGGAGAGCGGAATGTCCAGGATTCTTTGTTCATACAAGGTATGCCGGAGAATCAAACTGTTGTTTACGTGGAGACACGACACCGCTTTTGAGAAAAGTTCGAGTCTGGTGAAAGTCCGGCTGGAAGGAGAGTTTGGACGAACGGCGCGGCGGTGCACATCATCCATTTCGAATTAGAGCTTTCGGATCGGCAGTGGCATCAGGCGTTATGGGAGTCATCGTTGGAAAAGATGTGCAAACTTTTTTAATCCTGTTGCCTCACCTCCCTTTGATCCGACTTGAAGCAGTATTTTCCAGACATTCGAAGCGCGGACATGTTTGCTTGCCTGCCAATGGTCCTTCGAAGGCCGAGGGTAATGGTTTGCCGCACAAATCTTTTGTGAATAGGGAATAAAGAGCGCCGCAGTTAGTTTCATATGCCAGAGGAGTATCTCGTGAGTTAGCGCAGGGAGCGGAGTCTGCTCGATTCAAGCTGATCGCTTCGAGTTCAAGCGCACTCTATCCTCCCGTTCCAGAGAGTTATTGGTGCCCCATTCGCTCCTTACTGAGACAACGAGGGACGCTTGATGAATGTTCAAAAGAGCTATCGCGAATCTAATGCGGATCATTTTAGTCGCAGCGTGTTTGCGATCAATCCCGCGGCACACCATCGCCGATCACTGGGAAAGGGAGGGTGCGTCCTGGAGCGAAGCCGCAGGTCGAGAGACTTTAGGGAGAGATCGAAGTTGCGATTTGATTAGGCTCCTTGCAGAAATGCGCTGACAAGCCCTGCTGACAAGAGAATGACAACACCATGACAACTCGTCGTTCAAAGTCTGGCTAATGTCAAAGGGAGACATCTGCTCGTTTAAAATTATCGGTTTCACAAACCTTCGGAGGAAACAGTGACGTTTTTAAGATGTGAAGTTGGCTCTTTTATTAATCCGCATCGTCATATGCTCAGTGCTGCCCATAGAGCTGAGACATTACTATGCAAACTCGCGAATGGATTCCAGCGCATCCGCATCCAGAACTGTGCAGTTGCCTTGTTTATGCTGTCGATAGCAGCTGTTTCCGCCCTTGCGCAAACCGGCAGCATCACTGGTCAGGTCTTAGATCCGGCAGGAGCTGCTGTCGTAAATGCCAATGTCACAGCGACGGCGAATTCGATTGGTGTCACGCGTACCGTTAATACAACCTCCGCGGGAGTCTATACTCTTGCCGCATTGCCGCCCGCGGTTTATGACATTACCGTGACCGCAACCGGGTTTCAGGTCCAGACTAAGAAGAATGTCATTCTGAGCGTAGCGGCAACACTACCGATGAACTTTGAATTGGGGATTGCAGCTGCGACGACCACTGTCGATGTTCAAGATGCTACAACGGCTGCAGTGGAAACCGATAGTTATGCGCTTTCGACGGTCATCAATGAAGAAGAGATAAATCGTCTGCCTCTGATCCTGCGCGATCCCTATCAGCTGGTTCTGCTTTCGCCGGGCGTCGTCAGCGCCACCAACAATGATGGAGGTGTTTCGGTCAATGGCCAGCGTGATCGCAACAACAACTTCCTTCTCGATGGCGCGGACAACAACGATACCTCCGTTCCGGGTGGGTTGGGCGGTATCTCCTCCGCGAACCCGGACTCCACGCAGGAGTTTCGAGTAATTACGAACAACTTCGATGCGGAATTCGGTCGCAACACGGGCGCGATTGTCGATGTGGTAACCCGAGGCGGCACCAATACCTTTCACGGAGACGCCTATGAATTCGGGCGCTACAATGCCCTGGGCGCGCGCGACTTCTTCAATACGAAGGCGAACGGACCCCAGGACCCGTACGTCAGAAATGATTTCGGAGCTTCTCTCAGTGGCCCTGCATGGAAGGATCACACGTACTTCTTCCTTAACGGTGAAGCTCAGCGCTTCCGCACTACGCGCACAGCCAGTACGGTGACTCCAACCGCTGCTTTCAAGACGGGTCAGTTTACATTTATTGATCCTATTGACGGCAGCAAGACGCCGGTTGATCTGACCAACCACGCAAATCAGAACAATCTTTCCGGCCTTCCTCAGGATCCAACGGTCGCGAAGATTCTTGCGCTCGCTCCGGTGGGACAGGCAGACAATGGCGACGGCGTAAGCACCACCTATTTCTTCGCCTCCCCGGATGCTCTCAATTCCTACACGCTTACTGGCCGTTTCGATCAGAAGTTGACGGCCAAACACCAACTGACGGTTCGATATATCTATGGTCACTCAAGCGAGACTGACCCTTTCCACGATGAGATTCTGCCAGGGATGGGAAACACCTCGGTTCCGGCGACCAACCACAACGGAGCCATCTCCATAGCGTCCGCGCTGTCAGCGAACCAAACCAACCTTTTCCGCGCGGGCTACAACCAGAATGAGGCTGGATTCTTTTGCAACCACGCAGCCTTCGACAACCTGCTGGGCGTAGATAATTTCGGCAACGGACGCGACGTCAACATTCCTTACTTCTTCAATGGAAACAACTTCGGTTGCTTCGACCTTGGAGACAGCAATGGCCAGGCGCGACTCAGCTCAACCCTGCTGTTTGGGGATACCTATACGATTGTCAAGGGCGCCCACACGATAAAGCTCGGAGGAGAATACCATAGCGTCAAGGATACAAGTTTCGACGACTTTTTCTCGCGCGATGGTCTAACGCTCAATGACTTCAGCACCTACGGCGCACCATCCTACAACTTTGCCGGCAATCCCAATTCTCCCACCGTTCTTCCCTTTGAGGACCTGATCTGGGGCGCGCAGGGCTCTGTTGCCAACTCGTCTGAGAACCAATTCTTCACCGCCAACGGAACCCGTCGTGCCAACGACCTCACCCGCTTCCGTCAGCATGAGTGGGCCATCTTTGGGCAAGACACCTGGAAAGTCAACTCCCACCTCACCGCGATCGCGGGCATCCGTTACGCTTTTAATGGAGTGCCGTTTGAGGAGAACGCCAATTTCTCCAATTTCTTCGGCAACGCATCGGCAGTGCTTCCTGCGTCCGGCTTCGTCAGCTTCACGCCAGTAGGTCCCGGAACCGGACGCCAGCTTTATGCGGACAGTTGGAAACTGATCGAGCCTAGATTTGGCTTTGCCTATGATCTGCGCGGAGATGGCAAGACCGCAATTCGTGGTGGCTACGGCATCTTTCACGACCGTGTTTTCGACAATCTTTTCGGCAACGCACGTTCCAATCCGCCGTTCGAAGCAAGCTTTAACAGTTTCCCCTTTAACCCCAACGATCCTGCTGGCAGCGCTACGGTGTCCACGTACGCAGTTCCCGGCAATCTAACGACGTCGGCCAACATCACGAACGGCGATTTTCTTGAACCGGTTGTGATCGACCCCAACCTCAAAATCCCGACCAGTCAGAGTTACAACATAGGCATTCAGCACCAACTTACCACGGGCACGACAATTGAGCTGACCTACGTTGGCAGCCACAGCAGCCACGGCCTCCGCGAGATCGATGGCGCTCCGCCACAACCGAGTCTTGTGCAGGCTGATATTGCCGGAGGTGTTCTGCCTTCGGCACTGACATTGAATTCTCTCTACCTGGGCGGGACTGACGGAAATGGGACGAGCTTCAATCCAGCCGTCAACAACACTGCCTTCTTCCACGAACTTTTCCAAACCTCCACCGTTCACAGCAACTACAACGCATTTCAGGCGAAGGTGCAGGGGCAGCTTCATGGACTCACGCTTACCGGGAGCTATACCTACGCACACTCTCTCGACAATGGTTCCGATCCTATAGTTCCAGGAGCGGGCGGTTCCGGTCTTCCTCGTAACAGCTTTGATCTGGGTCCTGAATACGGAAATTCAGACTTCGATCTGAGAAATCGCGGCACGATGGCTGCCACTTACGATCTGCCTGTCGGTCTCCAGGGAACCTATTTGAAATCGGGATTGATTGGGCATGTTCTCGAAGGGATGCAGATCTCGGGCATTCAGCAGGTGCAAACCGGCCTGCCCTTTGACCTCCGCGGAACTGTCGACAACTTGCATACGGGCTTTCTCGATCGTCCGGAGCTTGTCGGGGCTCCCTACCCATCGCAGCGCGGAACCATCGTTGCCTCTGGAGGCAAGATCACTGGTCCTTCGGTCAAAGCATTTGCCAACGCTCCCTATGGCGAAAGCCTGTCCATCCATCGCAATGCATTCTACGGCCCTGGCTTTGTGAATACAGACGCTGTGTTCCAGAAGACCCAGACCCTGCACGAACAGGTCAAGCTCATATTCCGAGCTGAGAGCTACAACGTCTTCAACCATGCCAATCTCAATTCACCTGCAGGTCTGAGCATTGCCTCTCCTGTGTTTGGAGTATCACTATCACAGGTTGGTCAGAACGACGGCACAACCGGAGCCCGACAGATCCAAGGAGCGCTGAAGGTAGTCTTCTAGAAGCTGTCCGGACGAGTGAGGCTGGATGGCGTGTGCCGTTCAAGCAGATCATCCAGCCTTCCTTGTCGCGTCGGTTTACTGAAATCCAGATCGCTTCTGCCATTGCCCTCCTGAAGAGAACCGGCGCCCCAAGGATGCATCACCAACGCAATCGGTTCAGCATTCCGGGAAAGTCCATTTCTGGGTTGCTGACTGGACGCAAAACCCTAGTAGTCCCAATGGAAGAGAGAGCGCTGAATTGAGCGCCTCAGACTACCTATCCCCTTCAACAATCTGGACGGGGTCGTTTTTTGGGCGTTGTCAATCTTGGAACTCGTTGCCTAATTGATCGACCTCGATGTCGATCCGGAAATTGCACCGGACGAATCTTTCCTGGTCATCTGTAGCGCAGGCCGGTTGCCTGACGACAAGATGGATCATCTTCTTGTCGTGCGCAGAACAGCCGAGGGCTGGGGACCGGTGGTACCGATCCGTGATGCCGGCGACGATACAAATGGTTACAGGAAAGATGACGAACCACATCTAGGACCGGATCATCGTACCCTCTATTTCACCAGCGATCGCACGGTCCCGACTCATTTCCCCCGTTCCCGCGAGCGGGCCAACGGGACTTCGATCATATGGAGAGTTGGGGCTACTTTAGCGACTACGCCAACGTTTGGTCTATCCCGCTCACGCCATGGCTGGATGCCGATGTCGCCCAACCGCATCGCATTCCTGAACGCTAAGGTTGCGGCGGGGAAGAAAATGCACAAGGAGGGACAGGGGGGAGAGATATGCCCCCGAGTTTCCTCCTTATTTCCATCATGGCGCTGGCTACGCCTGGACGGCAGCGAACCCCTTTGGCCCGTCTCTGGATCTTGATGCGAAAAGCGGCCATCCTTTTCTACAAAGGAATATCGCAGGGGCAGCCCGTTTTTCGCAGTTCAAGGTGGGCGGCTGAACCTCCTCTCTGCTTGCGGGCTAAGCTGCCTTATGGCGAGGGCGATTCAACCGGGAATACCACGAATGGCGATCGCCAGCCGAGATGACTATGGCACCATCCATCGCATGCCGGGGCTTGGCGCCCGTTCAGATCACGATAACGTTTTTGTCGAGCCGCGATCTCGCGAGGCACGTCTCGCAGCTCAATGGACTTTCCTGCCGCGAATTGCAATCAGGCGGCGTTCTGTTCTTTATCGTTGCTTCGAAGCGCTCCAGCGAGCCGTCTCGCCCCAGGTATTTGTACAACAGAGAGGCGGGAGTCGACGTGTTTCTCTCCGAGTGGATTGCTAACACTGGAGCGCGCAAACACAGAATTTGCGGTATCCTGCATGCGTGTTCCCGCTCGGTGAAGTTTACGGGTTGCTTTAGAAGCAAGCTGGGCAAGCAGATAGCGATTGGGAACGTGTGTTATCGCGTTAAAAACTAGATCTGATCGCATCAAAACCTCCTCGTGGAATAGGAGAATCATCGATCCACTGAAATCCTCGGATCGACTTTCAACCGTTTCTATTCCACCATTTCAGAGTGCTTATTGTTAATGTCAAACCTCCCGCAAAGCACGCTGCTGAAAGGCTGAGACAAGAATGGCAACCTCAATCGGACTGATTGCTTTTCGTGCCCCTGGGGTCCGGAATCAATAGCCCAATGATGTAACTCGCATAAAAGCGTGAGACTTATGTCCAACTAACTTACGCGTCCGCCTATTAAGCTAGCCGATGCATCTCTTTGAGAACTGCGTATCGGCGCTCGTCGAAAGCCAAGTGGCCTTAAGTAACCCGTTGAACGCTTCAACGGTGGCTCTATTTGCCGCTGCTCTTTCTAAGAAATGCGATCAGATCCTTGCGTTCTTGAGGCTTCGAGACCAGGAAATCCATGTTATTGCCAGGGACAAAGGCATCCGGGTCGATAAGCCATTTGTCCAACGTCGCTTCGTCCCACATCACATTTGCCTTCTTCAAGGAGGAGGAGTATGCATAGTCAGAAACTGAACCGGCAGCGCGCCCGAAGACACCTTGTAACTTCGGCCCCTCGTGGTTCGCAGTCAGGGAATGGCATCCGGCACAACGCTTCTCGAAAAGTGCTTGTCCGCGTGCTGGGTCTCCGGCAACTGACGACGCGTCCGACTGGCCGGCTCCGGAGCCAGAGCCTGACGATGCATGAGCCCAATCGGCCAGGGTTCGAATTTCGGTGCCGGTTACGCGGGAATTCCAATGAATCATTCGGTATTGCAGGAGTGGCATCTCATGCTCTCTGGTCTCCTGCACGATTTTCGCAGCGAGCGTTTGCTGCTGGTCCGCGGAATAGGTATCCCAGAGAGCGAGGTTCATTGCTTGCCTGCCACGGTTGATGTCCCGCTCCATCAACCAGGACACTGGCGCCAGATGGCGGTAAAGTGGCGATTTTGTCTGCATAGAGTGACAGTCCGCACACTTGGACTCGAGAATCGAACGCACCTCAAGGGGAACCGTCGAACCCATCATGACGGTGTTTGCTCCTCCCGTAGCCTTGAAGAGGCCCGCATCGCCAAAGGGATGTATGCGGGCCAGTGCAAAGGATGCCGTGAGGATTAGTGTGCAAGAGATAGTTGCGATTCTGCCCAAAGTCACGCCTTCTCCTCGAGCGATGAATCGACGATCGCCAAATGACTGTGCTTGGCGATGTACTGGACATTGGTAATACCGAGTACACTCTTCAACTTGCCGGCCGGAACAACCATGGGGCCGGCGTGAGGAGCGGAACCCGGTGTAGGTTGAGGGAATGCCGTCGAAGTTGCGGTGTGGAACGCGACGTTGCCTTCGACCTTCTGAACGACCTGGTGAATGTGCCCGTTTAGAACAGTGACCGAGCCGAAGCGCTTCAAGTATGTGAGTGCTTCCGCTGCATCAGGTGTTCCCCAGCCCCAGTCCGGATACACCATCCACAGTGGAATATGGGCAAAGATCACGAGCGGCGTCGAGGATGAAAGGGAAGCCAGGTCAGCCTTTAGCCATCCGAGCTGATCATCGCCCATTTTGCCCATGGCGTCGATTTGCTGACAATTATTGAGGCCGACGAAGTGCACGCCCTTGTGCGCGAAGCTGTACCAGCCTCTACCCTGCGAGCCCGCGCCAAAGCGTTCGTGATACATCGCGCCGTCGTCGGTGGCGATATCGTGTTCGCCGGGAACATAAAATGATTCGCCGACCTTGACACCCTTGATGAGTTGCTGCGCAGTGTCGAACTCAGCCGGTTTGGATGAGTGCGAGATATCGCCTGTGTGGAGCAGAAGGTCAGGAGGTGCCGGCAGTGCGTTGATCTTGTCAAGCGCAATCTTCAGCGTTCCGGTCACATCCTGGTTGGCCGCCTTATTGAAGCCGATGTGGCTGTCGCTGATCTGGACGAAGCTGAAACCGGAGCCAGATCTGGAATGGTCCCTTCCTCCTCCACTGCTTCCAGCAGTGGCGGCAAAAAGCTTGGATGTGGGAACTCCGCCCGCCATGGTCCAGAGCAGCCCTGTACCAGCCCAAGCCATACAGCTCAGAAAGTTTCGCCGGTCGATTCCATCACCTGCAGTCGAGCTGGATTGGGTTGATTTCTCGGGGTCGGCTGACAGTATCTTCGGATCAGCAGGGACGGGGCTATTCGCATCTTTCATCTAAATCCTCCAACTATGAAAACCGGGAGCCGCGGTGATTATTCCCTCAACGATGGAATATTTCTGCAGGTTGTCAGTTCTCAACCTTGGAGAGAACAAGATCCAGTTCGTCTCGATGAAACTGTTGCCATGGAAGCGCGCGGATACCAAGAGCGGCTCTCAAACCTCACCGTTTGAAGAGCTGGTCCTACCTCTGCTTCCATCTCTTTACAACAGCGCCTTTTGGCTTTCTCGCAGCTCTGCGAATGCAGAGGATCTTGTGCAGGAGACTCTTCTGAAAGCCCTTCGCGGATTCAACATGTTTGAATCAGGTACCAATTTCAAGGCATGGATATTTCGGATTATGAGAAACACGTATCTGACATCTTTGAGCGGATTGGCGGCAAAACGTACGGTTGCGTTGGAGGATGAGCTGAAAGAGAACGGTGAACATCCTGAAGGAGCAATCGACCGTATGTCTCCGGAGCTGAACTTGATCCAGATGGGAAATCGGGCCGCGCTTCAAGCAGCAATGGAAAAACTGCCCGCATCGTTGCTGGAAGTCCTTTTGCTTTGTGACGTCGAGGAGATGAAGTACAAAGAGATTGCCATTGTCCTGGAGATTCCTATAGGCACGGTCATGTCGCGAGTTGCGCGAGCTCGTGCAAGCGTTCGGCGATCGTTAATGACAGTACATGAACCTTCAAGGGAGATCACCCGATGACCGATCATCTCTCAGCCCCTATTCTGAATGCACTGGTAGACGGGGAGCTTTCCATGGATCAACTCGCAACTGCGAATCACCATCTCTCTCAATGTCCTTCGTGCACCTCTAATGCGCTGTTTCACAGCCTTCTCAAATCGGCCACGGCAAAGGCAGGACAGCGATACGCGCCAACACCAAACTTACAGACGCGCCTGGCAATTCGGATCCGGGGAGAACTCTCGCTCCAGAATGCATCGCACGTCGATAATGTTCGTCCAATCGTGCGAAGGTCGAGTTTCTACGGCTGGGCGGCCGCGGCAGCCTTGTTGCTAATATCGGTGGGCATTGCTCTGGTTCAACACAACTGGAGCCGGTCTGCGACGGCTTCCGCACAGTACGCCGCATTAGCCACAGAGGCATGCGACCAGCACATCGCGACTCTTGCCGCGAATTCGCCGCCGGAGGTAATTTCTTCAGATCGGCACACGGTGAAGCCATGGTTTCAGGGCAAGCTGCCATTCAGCTTTAATCTTCCAGAGAATCTCCCCGGCGGCACAACTCTTGATGGGGCCAATTTGACCTATATTCATGGACGGCCAACTGCTCAGCTCCTCTATAGCGTTGGAAAGCACCGCGCGTCTGTGTATCTGCAACAAAGGTCAGATGACAAGATAGCGAACGGGCTTTCACCTGATCATTCCGGTTTTCATGTAGCCGGTTTCAGGACACCTGATCTCGATGGGATCGCAGTAAGCGATGTGGATCCCGCACGGCTGACCGATTTGGTTAGCATGATCTCGCAGGCTCAGGAATAACGGGTCGGTTCTTCCCCGTGTTTTCTGGCTCGAAACTCCGCAGCGGACCGTCCACAAATTCAAGATCTCGTGCCCGATCGTTTCAATTGATCCGCACCTGAGTCAAGTGTCTCATCGAGTATCAAAGATTTGCTGAGTTAGAGATTCTGATCCCGTTGATAAGCACCCGGAGAGCCGATTATCTGATCCCAGTGTCCGATTTATGTATGTTAGTAAACGGGGATCGCAGGTACACAGTGTTCAGCTGCTAACTGAAGCATCTGCTTCTTCCGCAAGCGCCATCAGTGTGCGGAGAAGCTTTGTTGATTGGCCGAAAAAGATGCCATTCTCAATGAAGCCTTCGATTGTTGCAACTGCCGAGCAAAACCGATCATTAACGGGCCGGATTATCGAGCTGAGCGGGAGATCCTTGCGAATAGATGTGCCGCGACTTGAGAACCGAGGGTTGGTCTGGAAGAGAACTCTGCGAGACGTGACGTCAGAATCGGGAAATGCGGTGCCTTGATTTGTGTCTGAATGATCGAATCGAAGTGGCAGGTCTTGAACTACATTGGCTGCGAAGTTGGTCCATTCCAGGAAGTGCGCAATTTCCTGGCCCCCAATCCCCAGCGTGATCTTCAGCACTTTAGCGCGCTTCACTCTCTGGCTAAGGTTCGTGTAGAGACTGGAAACTTCCTGTTCGATGAACCTGAAGTGGAAAACGGCGGTATTGGCTATTGTCTGAACGTGTGACGCGTCACCTAATTCTGAATCAGCGCAGGGAATTGCCGGTCTGTTAGCAATACGGAAATCTTGAGAGGCATTGGTCCCGAGGCTCGGTTTGTCGTCGCTGCGAAACCGCATATGACAGTTGGTGTCAATGTTAAGGTGCATCAGATTGGTAAGGCGACCAACGTTCTGTGATCCCTTTGCTGCGCTGCCGCGCAAGATGCGGAATTCATCAAGATTAACGGCCTCGATGCCTTCTGATTCGAGACGGGTTCTTAGAAATGTAGAGTGCTCAATCTCATTGACAGCATTACCAGTAATGTATTTTGAACCAAGTCGATTGAGAAACTGTAGAGCCAGCTGGTAATCATTCTGTCGTGCTGTGGTCGCGCCGCCAAGTTCATCGTATTGCTGCCAAAGATCACTTTCAATCAACTCTACGGCTGTGAGAAATCGCAGGATGGCAATTTCTCCTTTTGTAAGACTGTCGTTTGAGTAGTCCAACTCCTGTCCAAAGGATGTACTGCGTACCCTTGTGAGCATGGCGTCCGCAGCGGTTACGCTGGCCTCAAGCCTTCCACTCGTGGAGAAGAATCCACGATCCAATGTTGCCTTCCTCGAATCGTCCGCTTCAAACATTCCGTCCCCTCCTGAAGGCTCGATCGCATCCGCGCTCTCCCCACAGTAATGACAACCAGAATACGAAGGCTTTATTCCCAGACATAGTCGCGGGAACGAGTAGCAGCTTGTGGCGAATATTCGGAATTTAGGCAATATGTCTCGGTTATTAACCAAGATTGGCGCAAAGATCTTCAAGCCGAACTGAGCAGCTGCGCGTTAATCGTTAGATACCGGAGGCGAAGGAAGCCATCGCACTCGCGCCTGCTGGCGTGGTTTCAGTTCTTATCCGTAATCCTTACGTGCAGCCTGGATTCAAAAAAAGCCCGGATCCGTTTAGTTCGCAGTTCCTCGACACTTTTGCGTGGAAATGTCGGGAATAAATCCGCCTGAACTCGCTTAATGAGCGTATTGGGAGCCACAATTGCCTTCATCTGGGAGTTCGTCCGTGTTGTCAACTTCGTCCAGTGTGTTGGACTGGCCCGCCGCGCATAGAAGTGTGCGAAAGTCACTGTGCCCGATGAAGAAATCTCCTGCATCAAGAGGCTTGTAATTAGATAGCCGGAAAGAACGGAAAAGCGTCCACACCCACAAAACCGTCCCGCAGAAAGGGCAATCCGGCATGGGAAGCGATCACCAGACCGACGGCCAAAGCCCGCAAGCCTTCGATATCGGGCCGGAATGGAATGCTGGTTTTCTGGTTTGATCGATTCAAGTTCGGGTCAGGCCCTTCCGATGCGCTCAGGCCTGGAACCAAGCACCTTGTTCTCGACACCGACTGCGATGGGTGTGACTACCGGTGCCGACACACCGATGAACTCGAACAGGTTGTAGCTAGTGGCACCAGTGTTGACGTTCTCTGATGCGCCCGCGACCCACACATTGCCTGAACCATCGAGGGCTATGTTGACTGGAACGCCGACGGGACGCCAATATCCTGTGGAAGGAGAGATTGGTGCTCCGGCGTTGAAGTACTCGGATAGTCCGTTTCCTATTAGCCCCTCACTTACAACCCCAAACGTTGCCGTCTCCGGAACTGGAAGACTCACTAAAGATGATTACACCGTTCGCGCCACTTGTTGTCGGATAAGGAAGAGATTTCCAAACATTGCCATTCTCATCGACAGCAATGCCGCCTATTCCCACCCCTGCACCCGGCGGGTTGGCCGTCGACGTGATGATCGAGCCCGCGCTGGATAGGTTGGCTTCGATTTATTCCATCGAATCCGATCGGCATCCCGAGCCAGAAAAACTGCGGTTTGCGGAAGCCCGATGCGCGCGGTAAGGTTCTGGAAGCGCGGATCGGGGCGTAGCGTCTCGAAACATGGCGGTTCGACCACTCTTGGATTAAACCGCTTCTCAAACCGCTTTTCCAACCAGACCATGGCTTGATCCTTGTCTCCTAAGGCTACGTAGATCATAGCGATTTCAGCAACTGACCGGGCCAGAATGCTCTCGCCAGATTCTCATCGATGACGACCATCTTGGGCGTATTTGTATCATCGGTCTGGGCAAGGAGCCTTCCGTGAACTAGCCGCACGTGGAAAGCTTGTTTGCCGTGAATCGTGCCACATCGGGCAATCGCGGGTTGGAACTAGTGGCCCGTAGCTTCGCGAGGGATGCAGACTGTACGCAAAGCACTTTCCGACTCTATCGTCAGCATCGTTGAGTCTGTAAAAGTCATTGAGAGTGACCCGTCAAGGCCCGCTCTCACCGAAATCGGACGACTCTTCTTCGCACTATCCTTTTCGACTATGTCTCGTCTGCTGAACCTAATCTTTGTCTGCGCAATCTTCGGAATTGTGCCGGCATATAACTACACGATGCCGTCGGAAATGAATGAATGTTTCAGATTCTCGGAATAAATCCAGCGATTCCTCGTTATCAACCTAGACCGCGTTGCAAGGCGCACATTTGAGCCACACGGTTTAGTGCCCCGTGGGCATCGGACCGCAAACCTCGACTACAAAGGCGCGCAATCACCTTGGATTTTCAAACAACCAGTGTTATGGGGATTAATAAGATGAACCATCAAGAAACGGCAACACACCGCCTCGGCTTGTTCGGGCAAACACTCTCTCAACGATTGAGTTCGACGAACTTTGTGCTAGTGACTCTACTCTTGATTGCATCGACAGCGTTTGCGCAGTTGACTACAGCTGACATTCTCGGAACGGTTACCGATCCTTCCGGCGCGGTCGTTTCCGGTGCAAAAGTTGTCCTCGTTAACCTCGGGACTAACGAGCGGCGTACCGCTCAATCGAATACCTCTGGAGACTACAGCTTCACGCTTCTCCCGGTCGGACACTACTCCGTTACGGTCGAAGCGCCCGGCTTCCAAGCATCGATTACAAAGGATTTGGCTGTGGAGGCAGGTGACCGCGCCCGCGCCGACGTCCGTCTCCAGATCGGATCGGAGTCCTCCGTTGTCGAGGTAACCGCAAGCACCCCTCTCTTGCAGGCCGACAGCGCAACGGTCAGTTCAAACGTGACAGCGATGGCGGTACAGGACCTCCCGCTGAATGGACGTAACTTCGTCCAACTTGTGCAGCTTGTTCCAGGCGCGAACGAGGGGCCTGGCAACGGGCTGAGCAGCGGCGGTCGACCTGATGACCGAAGGACTAATGCAGCTGGCATATCGGTAAACGGACAGGACGACACTCTCAACAACTGGGTGGTCGATGGGGTCGATGACAACGAACGCATCATCGGGTCAATTGGAGTCAAGCCGAACGTCGAAGGAATCCAGGAGATCACGGTTCAAACCAATAGCTACGCGCCAGAGGCTGGCCGCACGGCCGGCGGCGTCATAAATATTGTCACGCGTTCCGGAACGAACCAGTTTCACGGCAGCGCCTACGAGTTTTTCCGCAACGACATCTTCGATGCTCGCAACGTCTTTCAGACGACGGGAGCCAAGCCGGAACTACGCCAAAATCAATTCGGCGGCAGCATTGGCGGACCGATCTTTAAGGACAAGACCTTCTTCTATTTTGATTACGAGGGTCTGCGCGTGGTTTCCGGTGTCACCTACGTTAAAACTGTTCCCACGCTCGCAGAATATAACGACATCAACAGCATCAACGGTGGCAGTCCTCAGGCGCTGCTTTCGGCAGCAAATGGCACAACCGCCTTGCCCATCGATCCGATCGCATTGAACTACCTGAAGCTCTTCCCGGCGCCAAATACCGGCGCAATTGGTCAGTTGTCGAATAATTTTACAATTAGCCCAAACAAGACGCAGTTCGGCAACACCTACGATGCTCGAATCGACCACAAGCTTAACGACAGTAATCTGCTATTCGCGCGTTTTGCCTATAACGCGGTCAACACATTTACGCCTCCAGGTCTGGGTAGCGTGAAGGGTCTTGATATTAGCGGGGGTCGGTTCGACTTTGATGGTCCCGCTACAGATGTTGCCCAGCAGTATGCGTTGGGCTACACTCGAATCTTTTCCCCAAGTCTCGTGCTCGACCTGAGGGCGGCGTTCACTCGAATCAATAATCTCTCGCTCCCGCTCAACTTTGGCGCGAATGCTGATACAACCGTAGGCTTTCCAGCCAACAACACGTCTTTTAGCCCTTTTGCCAACTCCCTCACGCCTGTGTCAATAGGTCCCTTCTCCGATCTCGGTGATGGTGCCTTTGTTCCTCTTCAAGATATCGACAACACGTTCCAGTACACGGCAACTCTCAGCTGGACGAAGGGCAATCACAATATAAAGGCGGGTGCAAGCTTTCTCCGCAGACAGGCTCGTAACGTGCAAAGTGCCTCCGCTGCAGGCGCATATGGCTTCGGGCTCGTAACGGATGCCAATCAGGATTTGACGACGCAACAGGACAATCAGCTTGCATCAACTTTGGTCGGCGCCTTTCAAAACGATACGCGAAATTTCAACCTGAACCCACCGGACTACCGGAGCTACGAGCCTAACGGCTTTGTGCAGGATAGCTGGAAGATCAACTCCAGGCTTACGTTGCTAGGTGGTGTCCGCTACGACGTCTTCACGCCCTTCACTGAAGCACATAACCGCATCTCAAACTTCGACTTTCCGCAGGCGCTTTTGTCTACACCGTCGAACGTGACGTCCGCACTTAAGGTAGCTGGCGTCAATGGTGCCGACGGACATGCAAACATTCCAACGGACTACTCTAACATCGCTCCCCGCATCGGCTTTTCAATGTCGTTGACGCCAGCTATCGTTGTGCGAGGAGGGTATGGATTAAGCTTCTTTCCCGGCAACTATACTTCTAACGCCGATCTGAAGAATGCACCGTTCACTTCAGTGTTCAGTCCTAACTGTCAGTCCAGCATCGCAGTTCAAATTGAACAAGCCCAAGGGATAGAGCCGGCCTCGCAGAACCCGAGTTGCGCAACTGTGGCAGGCGCACCGACGCAGCTCAATCAAGGGTTGCCTACTCCGTCGGCTCCTAATATCTCGGACTTGGCTAATATTCCTGCGCTGTCTTTTGTAGCGGAGGCGCCCAAGTTCAGGTCTGCCCTCATTCAGCAGTTCAATCTCCAAGTTGAGCAGCAGCTTGGCGCAAACGTACTCACGATCGGATATGTCGGTAACGTCGGACAGCATCTGCCCGATTCAATCAATAACATCAACCAACCCGCTCCGTTCGACCCGATAACAAATCCAGCGGGATCAGTTCGCCCACTCGGCGGTCAGCTTCCTAATCTGTCTGGCGTGAGCCTCATCCAAAGCGAGGGCATCTCGAGCTACAACTCTCTGCAGGCGTCGTTTCAGCGACGGCTTACCAAGGGGCTGGCATTCGATGCGAATTACACCTGGGGCAAGGGGCTGAGCGACATTACGGGATTCTCTCAACAAGGCGGTAGCCAGGGCTGGAGCAACGGCGATCCGACGCGCATTCGCCAGATCGAATACGGCATCGCGGAAAACGACATCCAGAACCGCTTCGCCCTATCACTTAACTACGAGCTGCAGTATGGGAAGAATTTCACGGGCATCAAGAAGTTCGGTCTCGGTGGATGGCAGGTGAATTCAATTACGGCTTGGCAAAGTGGCAAGCCATTCACGATCACCGAGACCGGCAGCGGCGGTGATAACCCCGTTGAGAGCGATGGTAGGCAGCATGGCTATAACAACCGAGCTACACCTCTCAACAGTGGAGGGCAGGATCGCCCTAATCAGATTAGCGATGCCAGGCTGAGCAACAAAAGCCAGACCGAGTTCTTCAACGTCACCGCATTCGCACCTCAACCACTCGGAACGATCGGATCCGCACATCGCAACTCTCTGTTCGGACCAGACTTCCGTCACGTCGACCTCTCCATCTTCAAGGACTTTCCCGTCACGGAGCGCATGAAGCTTCAGTTCCGTGCGGAGAGCTTCAATATCTCAAATACGCCAAACTTCTACATCGGAAACGGCAGCAGTGGGGCAAGCTTCGGTAACCCGGCATTTGGCGCTATTTCGCAAACCGATCCAAACTACACCCCGCGAGAGTATCAGTTCGCACTCAAGGCTCATTTCTAGCGCCGGACTGACCTACGGCCCGCGGGTGAGTACGTCTTCCGCGGGCTGGTCCACATCACAGATGAGCTTTGGCTTTGGTAAGGGCGTTTCCCAAGGCGATTCTGCTCCGGTCATTGGGTTAAAGGGTAGCCACTTCGAGGTGGTCCGAGTAAGGTGTGCGTTGCGTATCCTTCCCGAGATCGTGACTGTCATTAAAAGGAGATTGTCAGTGAGACGGGATGGACGGTTGTTGGCCGCTGCGGTAGTTATCACCACCCTGTCGTTGACGTTTACCCGCGCTCCGGCGTTGGGCCTCCATTACCGCCCAGTTGCTCTGGACGCGCTACGGGAGAAGGCGGACAAAGCTCTGCCAAGGGAGAAATGCTTTCTCTATGCCAGAGTTATAAGCCAGATGACAGACTCTGCAGACATTCAACTGAATTCTGGGAATTCAGGGGAGGCTGTGGAGACCCTTAGCGCGATGAGGCAGTATGCGGAAAAGATCCACGTGGGCGTCTCCGCAGATGCAAAGAATCTAAAAAGTGCCGAATTACTCATTTGGCACTCATCCACTCGCCTAAAAGGGATGCTCCAGGAGGCCTCCTTTGAAGACCGACCTGCTTTGGAGACAACGCTCCACAAAATCGATCAGATCCAGACACAGCTCATGATGCAGGTCTTCAAGAAATAGAAGATGGACGGACCAATCGATTCTTCCGAGGGAGATCATCGCGGGTCAGTCGAGTGAGCGTAAAGACACAAATCGTTACACCAGGGAGACTAAATATGAATGCGTCAGCTTCTTTGGAAAATTACAACCAGCTTATGGCCAAAGCAAGGGAGAGGTTCGAAGCAAGCAGTGGGCTCAATGCCATTCGGTCGAGCAACAACCCACGCTTTCTTGAAGCTTTTCTCCTCTATTTCTCCGCAATTGGCGCACAGATGACGGAACCCGTGGAAAGTTGGATTCGGCGCGCGGCTGAGCGCTGCTCCGCCCTTGGCCTCCAAGAACTTGCAGAAGCGTTGATTAGACATGCCCGAGCCGAAGCCGGTCATCACCTGATGATGATTGCCGATCTTCGGTCCCTGGCGACACACTGGAACTCTCGACATACGCCTCTGGTGGATGCCGATGAGCTGCTACGTATGACACCCAGCTATGGAGCGAGTCGATATTGTCTGGTTCACGAAGAGAACATTGCTGGCAACACGCCTTTTGCGCAGATTGCCATTGAGTATGAGATCGAACAGCTTCCTCTGCGCTATGGCTTGCTGTTTATTGGACGATGCCTGGAGATCTTCGGACCGGAGATTCTTCCTCGCCTAAGCTTTGTGACCGAGCACATCGACCTGGATATCGGGCATACACACTTCAATGCACAACACTTGTCAAAATTGATAGATCTCCGTCCCGAGAGCCTCCCGTCCCTGATTGCTGCTGGTAGCGCTGCGCTGGATGCCTACGCACAATTCCTTACCGATTGTGTTGAGTTCGCTGAAATTCATTGCCAAGTTTCCCCGATCATCTTAGAAACACCTTCTCAGTTCTTGTCGTGGCGATTGCACGGTCCTCTCCGGGACTCGATTAGTGGCGAAGGAGAGTCATGGCCGGAATGGGTGGATGAAGTGAGATCGCTGCGCGGGGCAGCTTTCTATGACAACGGGAGACGGCCTCGGTTCAAATCCGAAAATGGATGTTTCGAGGACTCTGACCCCATTGACCTTTATGCATGGCATGTACTGGCTTATGCTGGCGACAATCTCGTCGGTTGCGTGCGTGTTTATCCTTTGACTGGAAGCGGACCTCCGTGCCTTACGGAATCGCTGATCGGAACAGAGCAGTTCTCGGATATGCTGCTAACGCTCGGTAAGCATCGTAACAATACCATTGAGATCGGAAGGTGGGTGGTCGATCCCGCGCTCCGAGCACGGGGCAGTCTTGCGCCTGGCATCGGCGTCCAACTCGCCGCCGGTGCCGGAGCGCTCGCTCTGGCGCTCGCGAACAAATCGGAGGACGCAAATGGAGTCGCAATTTTCTCCGCGGGAAGCCGGGACAAACAGTACCTAATGCTGTCTCGCCTTGGCTTGAGACCGGTTTCAGGAATCGAACCTCTGGCATCGACTGAGTATGACGACGTGATTCGAGTGATGTACTGTACCAGCACTCAAGAACTGCAGCTCCGCTTTCAGCGCATGATGGATGCGATGGCGAGAACGGTGGGGATCGATCAGATGCTCCGCGCATTCGCACCTTCATACCGCTAAATTGACGAGTTGAAGCCTCGAAGGATGGGCGGGTGCTCGACGCTCAATCAGAATAACCAGGACCGGCAGCCTAGGGCATTCACGAGCACACGCCAGTTCTCAAGAAAATATTCTTCCTTCGAGAGGGAATATTCCGTTGGCCTTCTAGTTATCCATTCTGTGAGGGTGGTCCGAGATATACCTCGCACCCAATGCTGACTCGGACTCTCACGCGATTTCAGCCAGTGAGGTGAGTTCAGTGGTAAAGAGAATGCTCCCATGTGTCGTCCTGTTTATTGCTTTTTCGGCAGCCCAGATTTCCTTCGCACTCCCGAGCCAGGAAGCGGAGGACGCTGTTCCCTCAGATGGTTCGACGCCTTCCGTCAATCCAGTGGTCGAATGGAACAGAAGCCTCCTGGTAATTCTGAGAACTCCTGGCGCACAGCCTGCTGCCATCCACTCCACTCGAAGTTTCGCCATAATGCATGCCGCCATCTTTGACGCAGTCAATTCAATTGAGAAGACCTATACACCCTATGCAGTCCGCCTTTCGCATGTCACTCGATCGGCCTCAACGGAGGCTGCGGCAGACCAGGCAGCTCATGATGTCCTGGTTTCGCTCTACCCCACGTTTACACCTGCGCTCGATTCTGAACTCCAGCGGGATCTGGAACAGATTCGAGACGGACGGAGAAAGGAGGAGGGCATTGAAATTGGGGGGTCGGTTGCGGCAGAGATTTTGGCCTTACGTGAAGGCGACGGTTCCAATGTCACTCTTCCCGCCTTCGTACCGACTTCACAACCGGGAAGCTATCGGCTGACACCTCCGAATTTTGCACCGGCAGACTTTCTGCAATGGTCCCGTGTGACCCCTTTTGCAATCGCCTCTGCAAGCGAGTTTCGCCCTGCTCCCCCGCCGGAACTGGACAGCGATGCGTATACGCATTCATTTGACGAAGTGAAAAGTCTGGGACTCATAAGCAGCGCGGCCCGTACCGCTGATCAAACCGAAATCGGGAAATTCTGGAATGGGAACATTCAGGATTTCTGGAATGAAATCGCTCAGACCGCAGTCCTCGAACATCACCTGGATCTCGCGCAGAGTGCCCACCTCTTTGCCCTGATGAACATCAGCGTCGCAGACACAGTGATCGCATTCTTCGACGCAAAATACGCCTACAATCTGTGGCGACCTGTGAGCGCAATACAATTGGCAGGAACCGACAACAATCCCGAGACGGATCCAGACCCAACCTGGATTCCCCTCTCGACGAAGACTGCTCCTGACCCGTCTTACCCGGGCGCACATAGCGCCATCAGTTTCGCCGCCAGCCGAGTGCTCCAGTCTGAGCTCCGTGATCAAATTGCACTTAATGTGACTTCCGAGTCCTTGGCCGGAGTAACTCGCCATTTCAGTAGCTTCACTGGAGCCGCTGAAGAGGCGGGACTAAGTCGAATCTATGCAGGACAGCACTTTAGATTTGACCACATCGCTGGATTGAACCTGGGTCGTCATGTGGCCGACTCCATCCTAAGTGCGATTCTGAAGCAGCGCTCCGGGGCAGATAGAGATGACTAAATGCCGGAATAGTTGATTCAGATCATGGCCATAAGAAGTATCTGTTCAGAAAACTTCGAGAAGGTTTGTCG
Organism: Edaphobacter sp.; assembly: GCA_035317185.1. Taxonomy (GTDB): domain Bacteria; phylum Acidobacteriota; class Terriglobia; order Terriglobales; family Acidobacteriaceae; genus Edaphobacter. The sequence goes on along the minus strand of DATHHN010000015.1, from coordinate 36,924 downwards.
AGTGACCCTCCTTTGACCCCATTTCTTCCAGATGGGGTCACCTTTTTCCGAGGAGTGAGTTGAAGTAGTCGTTGAGGCGGTAATGATCTATCGCGCGGTCTTAGCGGAGTGACTCACGTTCTCATCAATGAGTGACATTGCAGTGACAACCTAATGACAACAGCAATACGTATGGCACCTATTATCGTGCCACCCGGGTCAGTAGTTACTAACTCAATTCTTGAGCAAAGGAGAACTAAAGTGTCACAAGTCAAAAACCCGAACGAAAAAGCTGCGAATCGTCGCACTTTTCTGAAATCCGGTTTTGCGGCAGGCGCAGCGTCCTTAGGTGTTGGACTGCTCAACAGTGGGCAGTCTGCCTTTGGCCAGGAGCAAGAGGGAAGTAGTGGAGATCTCACGAAGGGTGACGTCGCCATTCTGAGATTCCTGAATGCTCTCGAACAGATCGAGGCCGATCTGTGGATTCAATATTCCGAACTTGGCGGAACCCAGGACAACGAGGTCTCAGGAGTTGCGGGCGGCAATCCGCTCTACAGCGCTGCCCTCACAATTCTCGACGGTGACATGCCTCAGTACATCCACGACAATACCGACGATGAAATCAGTCATGCTGCCTTTTTGAAGGCGTATCTTGAATCGAAGGGCGCGGAGGCAGTGGACCTAAGCCCCTTTGCTACCATCCCCGGGAGCACGGCAACGGGATCGACCGGCAAAGCGCGGCTTACAAATCTTATGAAGCTGACCGTAGATACGAGTTTCTGGTCAGTCTATCGAAGCATCACCAACCCCGACTTCGACCCAGGTTCGCCGTTTGTTCAAGCAGTTCCAAGCCTGAAGGTGGGTCAACATACAGCGATTCCAAGAAGTGATGCCGATACCGCTGGTAGTTCCATCAGCGATAATCTCCCAGGAAGCATCACCACTCATCTACAGGCGATTGCCTTCACGGCCGGGTTCCACTTCGCGTTCATTGAACAGGGCGGTACGAGCCTTTATCCAACGCTCGCTCAAAAAGTAAGTAATCTTGAGGTCTTGCGGGTCCTGCTCAGCATTGGCCCAAGCGAGACCATGCACTTCCAGACTTGGCAGGACAAAGCCGGTAACGCGCTTCCTTTGACTGACGTGGACAATGGACCCGGTGGTACGGGAGCGACTGTCACGTTCACAGACCTCACACAGGCTCAAGGTGAGACCGATCCCGAATCACTCAAGGGAGATACGCTACAGTCCAACCTGATCATGCCCGAGCCGACACACTTCCTCAGCAAGAAGTTTCCTCCGGTGGCGATCATTCGTCCGACCTCCACAAAAAATGGGGGAGCAGTGGCTTCGCTGCAGAGCTTCGTGGATGATGGGCTATTTATCGGTCAAAAGAATCCGGAATTCTTGCGCCTGATGTTCCGCCTGGCAGAGGAAGCGGATGCCGCCCGTCGTCATTCCTGAGGACTGTTTCTCGCGGAAACTTCTTATCAATCGATCTCAGATCATGCTCTAGCGTCAAGACGGTGGAAGTAGCGGAATCGTTCGCTGGCAGATTGCGTTCGATCCCGACTGTGCCCTCAAGCCACCGAGCTTCATTGAAGCACCATTTCATGAAAGCTCGGTCATCCCAAGGGCAATCCCTTGGTGACCTGCAGTCGGGGATCGGAACACAATCAAACTGCTATCTGATGCAATTTGGGAATATTGGCGACATTGCAATAGTCTTCTGAATCGCACCAGCTAGTTGTTAGAGTGGCGACCCATTTCGCGGTCTATTCGTGTGTGCAGACGATCACTCTAAGGACGAGGATATTATGTCGAATCAAGAATCGCAGAGCATATCCCACAATGCTCCAAATGCCGCTTAACGACATCTACGGTTTCGGACGATAAAGTATCGAAAAGAACCAGGACGTTGGGTGCGTTGGAGTTCGCTGCAAAAACTGGGTGGTGAAAGAATTTGGCGCACGCAAAGCGATTTATCGGGAACCGCCGAGTGGAACAGACAGATAATGTCACACTGCAAAAAAAGTTCCGCACGGTTGAAATAAATTCGGGATGCGGCGGTTTAAGAGAGTGTAAGGCGGCGCAACGCGCTCGCAGCGGCGCGCTGCAGAAGTCGTCGTTCCCAAAAGAGGAGAAACATCGATGTCCCTTCGTACGGCAGCTCTCCTTAGTGGTTTTGTTTTGACCGGTGTTGTGAGGCTCGCGATCGGGCCTGCCGAAATCAACCAACAGTCAGCCCGGGAAGCTCCGGCCGGCTTCAATACGCCGAGTTTCAATGGTGGACAGAGTGTTAGCAACGGAATTGTTGAGCCCCCGGGTGATTCTTTTGCTCTCGATCAACAAGTGTATGAACTGAACCATTCAGTGCAAACCGGGCTGGGTCCGGTCTACAACGCAACCGCGTGTGTCAGTTGCCACGAAAACCCGAATAGCGGTGGCGCAAGCCAGATCACGGAGCTGCGTGTTGGTCACAATGACTCAAATGGCAACTTTGTAAACCCAACGATTTCTATCAATGATGGAATGAACACCATTACAGGGCGATCGATTGTCAATGATCGCGCCATCTGTCCGCAAGCGCAGGAACATATACCGGCGACAGAAAATATCCGTGCCCTGCGCGCCGTGCTTAATACCCTCGGTGACGGGTTTGTCGAAGCCATCGACGACAACACTTTAGTTTCCATTGCTGCGCACCAGCCTGAGGAAAGCGACGGCATGATCCACGGGGAAGTGGTGGAGGCGCCGATCTTTGAAGCTCCGGGGCAAACACGTGTTGGCCGTTTCGGTTGGAAGGATCAACATAGCAGTTTGCTCTCGTTCATCGCCGACGCTTATGTCAACGAGATGGGAGTCACAAACCGGCTGCGGAAGGTGGATGTAACTAACGTCTGCAAGACCACTACGGATCCTGAAGATCAGCCGGACGATCTCGGGTTGGCGGACATCGACCACTTCGCGCAATTCATACGCGGCACCATGGTTCCACCGCGCAACGAGGCCCTGGCTGCCACCGCCGCCGCTCGTCAAGGTCATGAACTTTTCAAGCGAGTCGGCTGCGCTGCATGCCACGTACCGTCCATCACCACAGCTCCTGCTGGAACGGTCATTGGCGGCGGCATGTTCACGGTTCCGGAAGCTCTGGGCAACAAAGTCATTCATCCGTTCAGCGATTTCCTTTTGCATGATATAGGAACGGGCGACGGAATCGTTCAAGTGGGACCGCAGGATACGGCGAATAAATTGAGGACTGCTCCGCTATGGGGCTTGCGCACCAAGGCTCGGTTCATGCACGATCTACAATCCCTGTCTCTTGAGAACGCAATTGAGAGACACAGAGGCGAAGCAAGAGACATTGAGAGGCGCTTCAATGAATTGACGCCACGAGATCGGGGAGCACTGCTGACGTTCCTCAACTCGCTTTGACACCAGAAACGCAGGCATCCTTCGTTTGTGCATGACGTTCGATTCACGGAGTCAATTCCATCACTTCACAGGCTGACGCGGGGGCGACGAACAGACGCGAAGCTGGCGTCTAGTCGCATCACTGGCGGGTCTGGATGAATAAAAATGTAGTGCTAGGAGTACGAATGCTTGAAGGACTGTTCCAACCAACGCACCTGCTCATCCTTTTCGGGATTGCCTTGCTTGTGTTCGGAGGCAAGAAGATTCCCGAGCTCGGCCGAGGGATAGGCGAAGGCATACGCGGCTTTAAGTCAGCGATGAAAGAGGAAGAGAAGCTGGCAACCACAACTACTGATATTCAAGAGAGTTGACCGGCGGCTTCGCAGCAAAAGGGAGAGGCGCTCTCCGATGAGGGTTCGTAAGCATAGGGCGACTTAACCTGACCTAAGACTATTTACCTTCCCCAGGTTTGGTGGAGTGAAAGTGTTCACCGTGCTGAAGTCGAAGCGCAGCATGCGCAGAATCCCGTCGTTGAGTCTTGATTCAAAAAAAAGGCAAGCGTTGTGTAACCTTTCGCACCGCTCAACGCTCCAATCGGCACGTGCAATGGAGAACGCATGAATCCTGTGCAACCGTCGCGCTACGACACATCTAAGAAGGAGCTATTTGATGAAACTCGGTGTCCGCAACATATCTCTTGCTTTGTTAGCAATGAGCACAACCGTTCCCGGTATGTACGTCTACGCACAGGCAGCCGCGCCAGCGAGAGAGCGCGTATATGCAATGACCAACGACGCAACAAAGAACGAGGTCCTGGCATTCGAACAGGGCTCCGATGGAACCTTTCAATCCACCGGCACCTTTGCGACCGGCGGACGAGGTAGTGGTGGCACCACAGATCCGTTGCAGTCCCAAGGGTCGCTCACCATTAGTCAGGATCACTCGCTCCTCTTTGCGGTGAACGCCGGTAGCGGTACAGTATCCAGCTTCCGAATCGTAAGGGACCGTCTGGTGTTGGTGGACCAAGAGCCGACCGATGGCTCCGAGCCCGTAGCGGTGGCGCAGCACGGTCATTTCGTCTACGTCCTCAACGAAGCGGGCGACGGTGGTGTGGCAATCTTCTCCGTCGATGATAACGGGCATTTGAAGCAGGTTAAGAACTCTACAACCCTGCTTTCCGGCACCGGGCTCGGGGGCGCATCGATCGTAGTCAGTCCCGATGGGCAACTTCTTGCTGTCGTTGAGCGCGCTGCGGACAACATCGACATCTTTCACATTCTTCCGAACGGTACGCTTTCGGCTGCCACGAGAACGGCCGATGCGAACCCTGGTGGATTCTCCGGTATCTTTTCGCAAGGTGATCAGCTGCTCGTGTCGGAGACCGGGGGCGCTGGGCCAGACAGTTCAACAATCACATCGTTCAGCGTCAACAGCAGCGCGACCGTTACTCCGATCAGCAATGCCGTTCCGACCGATGGCGCGGCCAACTGCTGGCTGGCCATTACGCCGAATGGTAAGTTTGTCTATACGTCCAATTCTGGTTCCAACAATATCTCCGGCTTCAATGTGGCCCAGAGCGGTGCCTTGACCCCGATCGGTAATGGGATCGTCGCTGCCAATCCCGCCGGAAGTACGAATCTGGATATTGCGGTGAGCGCAGATGGCAAACTCCTTTACACATTGAATTCCAGTTCTGGAACGATTCGAGTCTGGACAATCAACTCGGATGGAACCGTGAAGGAGATCGATAGCATTCCTGGGCTTCACGCGACGTCAGGCCTCAATGGCTTGGCTGCCTTCTAGATAGCCTCACAGAGCCGAGTCGGCACCTGCCGGCTCGGCTCATTTGCTTCAACTTTCATCGGGCCTATACCGGACATTCCTTGCCCCGGAAATATATCCTCTGGTCATTCACGAACGGTTGACCACAACATTTCCATACTTTTGTTGTAACCCTTAACCTGATTGGGTGTCTCATCTGTAGACAAACTCGAGGAGAGCGGAATGGAAAAGATCGGATTGCTTGCATTGTTGGAGGCGCGCCCTGGCAAAGAGGACGCCGTGAAAGAGTTCTTAGAATCAGCCGAACCTTTGGCGTTGCGGGAGGAAGGCACCATTAGCTGGTATGCATTCCGGGCCGGACCGTCCACATTTGGCATCTTCGACACGTTTGCGGACGAGGATGGCAGGTCCGCCCATTTGAACGGAGACATTGCCAAGGCACTTCTCGCTAGAGCAGAAGAACTGCTAGCTACCCCACCCCAGATCCAGATGATCGAGATCCTGGCTATGAAAGCGCCCAAAAAGTAACAGCAACGACCACCTCTAAACAAAGATATGCAAGCGGATTCTGCGAGAGAATTGAGCGCCTTTGACCCTGCAGTTCGTCTTTGAGATTCCGACTACCCGGAGTGAGCAGCCGAAAAGTGCTCACCAGACGGTGGAGAGTCCGCATAGCGACCCTAAAAGAGAAACGAGCTGAGATGATCCAAATAGTTCTCGCATCGGTCTGGGCATCTTTTCCAATTGGATACGACGGGCTAAAGGGTCGACAATCAATTTGACGTGAAGGTGAGGGGAGTGCTTTACAGTGCGGAAATCGCTCGCAAGAGGTGTCCCCTTTATCGTGCGTCTTAGCGAACACGAGAACGGTTTCAAGGCCTCACTCGCCCGCGTTACCCTTACGAAAAAGTGACGAACTATCCTATATAGTGATATCCGAGATACTTGGCAGAAGCAAAGTCCACCAGTCTGATCTCGGCGAGCGACGCCGTTTTCCCTTTTCCGAGCCAAGATGAACCATATTCCACTATGTCGCTTTCTCAAGACAAGTCGAAACAGATGGATGCGGAAGACATTCTTCTTGATAGCGAAGAGCGGATCCGCCTGATACTCGATTCCGCTTCGGAAGCGATCTGTGGCTGCGACTCAGAAGGCACTTGTCTTTTCTCAAATGCGTCAGCGGCGCGCATTCTCGGATACGACGATCCCGCCGAATTGACGGGGAAAAACATGCATGCGCTGGAACACCATTCTCGAAAGGACGGCACCCCATATCCGATTGAAGAATGTCCCATCTATATTGGTTTCCAACAAAACGAGGACGTCCACAGGGATGACGAGGTTTATTGGAGAAAGGACGGCACGAGCTTTCCCGTAGAATATTGGTCCCACATTGTCGTTCGCGAAGGTAAGACCCTGGGCGCCGTGATCACGTTTCTCGATATCACGGAGCGGAAACAGGCGGAAGAGGCGCTGCGGAAGAGCGAGGAGCGGTGGCGTTCTGTGTATGAGAATTCGGCCATCGGGGTGGCGCTTACAGATCTTAACGGTCGCTTCCTGGCAGTGAATCGCGCATATGAGAAGATGTTGGGCTACACCGAAGAGAAACTCCGCAAGCTCACTTTTCTGGAGATCACCGAAGAGGACTATCGCGACTCCAACTGGAAGCTGGTCAGCGAGCTGGTAGAAGGAAAGCGACAACAGTTTCAGATCGAGAAACAATATCGACGCAACGATGGTACCTTGCGGTGGGTCAGCAACAATGTTTCTTTGGTTCCGGGGACTGAAAGTATGCCGCGATTTATCATGGCGCTTTCCGAGGACATCACGGAGCGGAAACAGGCGGAAGCAGCGCTCCGAAAGAGTGAAGGGCAGAACCGCAGCTTACTTCAGATCAACAATGCCATCATCACGAATCTGACCCAGCAGGCTCTCCTGCGCTCTATTTCCGAGGCCCTGCATCCGGTCATCTTCTTCGACCGATGCGCCATTACCCTCTATCAGCCGGAGAGTGATTCTTTCCGTTTCTTGGCCGTGGAGGGAGAGCTCCTCTCGGACTATTTTCGGACGGGGCAGGAGTTCAGCCGTAACGAGACCAGCGGCAGTTGGGTGTTCGACCGTCAGCGATCTCTCGTGCGCCGTGATCTTGAAAAAGAGCAGCAATATCCTAATGAGCGCCGCCTCGCCGCAGAGGGTATCGAGTCGATGTGCGTCGTGCCCATGGCTCTTCAGGGAAAGTGTATCGGGCTGCTCAGCGTTGTGAGCCAGCAGAGAGATCGGTATTCGGAAGAGGATGCCGTTTTTTTGCAGGACGTGGCCAACCAGGTTGCACTGGCGGTTCAGAATATGCAGTCCTACCAGGAGATTGCCAACCTGAAGGCAAGGTTGGAGAAGGAGAACGTTTATCTCCGGGAAGAACTGCGCGCGGAGCACAACTTCGAGGAGATCGTGGGTAATAGTCCAGCACTGTTGAAGGCGCTGCACGCCGTGGAGCAGGTCGCTCCTACGGATTCGACGGTGCTGATCTATGGAGAAACAGGGACCGGGAAGGAACTTGTGGCACGTGCGATCCACAGCCGAAGCTCGCGCAATGGCCGTGCCCTGGTGAGTGTGAACTGCAGCGCCATCTCGGCTGGTTTGGTAGAGAGCGAACTGTTTGGGCATATGAAAGGGGCCTTCACTGGGGCCATCGAGCGGCGGATCGGCCGCTTCGAGCTTGCCAACGGCGGCACAATCTTCCTGGACGAAATCGGGGAACTAAGCCTGGAGACGCAAGTGAAGCTGCTCCGCGTTCTTCAAGAACATGAGTTTGAGCCGGTAGGCAGCAGCCACACTTTGCGGGTGGACGTCCGTGTGATTGCTGCCACAAACCGCAATCTCCGTGAAGCAGTGGAGGCCGGCCGATTCCGCTCAGATCTCTTCTACCGCCTCAATGTGTTTCCGATCGAGCTTCCTCCGTTGCGAGAGCGCCGCTCCGACATTCCCCAACTCGTCGGTTTCTGCCTGTCCCAGTTCTCCAAGCGGCTGGGAAAGAAGATCGATGGCGTTTCACGGGAATCGATGGACAATCTGGTCAACTATGCATGGCCCGGAAATATTCGCGAGTTGCAGAACGTAATTGAGCGCGCGATGATCGTATCGGCGGACTCAACCCTCCGGCTCGATCGCGATCTGGTGCCGGTAGCTGCAGCTGCCAAAGGCATTGATGCTCATGAGGTGGATGCTCAAGATAATCGACAATCAGACCTCGAGTCTCCCAAGCCACTCCTCACGCTGGAGGAGGTAGAACGAAACCACATCCTCACCGCCCTTCAACTTACCGGTGGAGTGGTTGACGGACCAAAGGGCGCGGGGAGGATCCTGAATCTTCATCCAAACACGCTTCGCCACCGGATGGATAAGCTCGGCATCGAGAGATCTCGCCACCGCCAGTCGTAGTTCTCTTACTCCAAGGCGCGCAGGATTACCGAATGCGGTGACTCCGGCTCTCAGTCCAGAGCCCCGGAAGAAACGGTCGTCTGCGCACCAGGGGAGCTTGAGCGCGGGCGGAAGACTGCAAGCCTCCCAGGCTATTGATTCTTTAGAGATCTTCGGTCGGACAGTTTCAGTGGATCTCGAAAGATCGCTTCAGGCCTTGTCTGGTCTCGTGGATGGCACGTCGATTGCTTTACTGAGTCCAGAGGAGATCAGGTAAACCGCGATGCTGAGAATCACGGTTGTCGAATCATCAAAGCTTGCGGTCACTCTTCGGGTAGAAGGCCGGATAACAGGTGCCTGGGTCGAGGAGCTTCGCACAGCATGCAATGTACATAGTTCCCCCGATAGTGTTCAGTTATCCCTCGAACTGGCGGACATCTCATACGCCGACGCCGCGGGGATCGAACTCCTCAAAGAACTGCGCAACCGCGGCGTCGGTCTTATCTGTACTACGCCGTTTTTGGTCGAACAACTCAAAGATCGGACTTCATATCTCGAATTCTAGGGCACAAAGGAGTACATACGGTAGGGGGTTTTAGATGCTGGAGCAATCTGTGTGTAGGGAGCTGTTATTGCCGGTTGGATCTTTGCGGCTCGTTCAAAGAAATATTCCAATTCCGGAGCCGAAGTCCGACGTAAGCAAGATGGTCGCCCTCATTTGCCACGATCTTCGCCTCCCCTTAACCGCCATCCTGGCGAATGCAGAATTTCTCACCCGGGCAGATATCAGCGAGTCAGAAAGGAACGAGTTTTATCAGGAAATCCGTTGCTCCATCGAGCGGATGGATCAACTGGTTACTTCATTGTTTGAGTGTTCCAAGGATCGTGACACTTTTCGGCCCGCCGCCAGAAACATCGTTGAAACAGTCGAGCGCTCGATCCGCATGACCAGAGTGAGACAGGAATTCCGACGCATTACCATCCAGCATCATCATCGGGGCTTGGCGGTGGGCTGGTTTGATTCCAACCGTCTCGAGCGGGTGGTCGCGAACCTCGTCCTAAATGCTTGTGAAGCGGTATCGCCGGAATCGGGGCTGATCGTCATTACAACGAACGGAAATCAAGACCATTTGCAAATTGGCGTCTGGGATAACGGCCCCGGTATACCCCTGGAAATGCAGGAATCTGTTTTTCGACCCTTTGTGAGCTACGGAAAGGTCGAAGGCAGCGGACTGGGCCTCGCGATAGTGAAGAAGATTGTCGAGGATCATGGCGGCGAGATCTACCTTGATGGGAGAGGTGGAACCGGAACTCTATTGAAGATCACGATTCCCTTTGCCATTCCCCTTGGGGCAAGCCCGCAGATATCTACACTTCCAATCCACCCCACACGAACAGAAGGAAGCATGGCGCGGGGTGTTCACACGCCGTAAGCCTTGAGATTCACCATTCCCCCTTAGTGTTTGCAGCGGCAAGCTTGGCACATGAAGTTCTAAAGACTGATAACAAGCACAAGCAGGGAATGAAGTGGCCAGTAAGTGGAGTGGAGCCGATGTCTCAGGCACTTTCAGTAGATCGGGAATTGCGACTTGTTCGTCCGGAGGTTGTTATGCGATCTGATCTGATTTTTGGCGCGATTGCAAACGTTCCCAATCGCTTTCTCCTTTCGCAACTTGCCTCCAAGGCAGCACGCAAGCTGCATCGAGCGGGAAACCGTATGCAGGACACAGCGAATGACGTACTTGAGCGTTTCGCTCACGCCAACGCAATCGGATGCGAGCAGCCTTTGCGTGAGCGCCTGGTGGTTCCTGCGCATCCAATAGGCACACACCCGGTCGTTCCGCATAAATCCAAGATTGTTCCTCTTCCTCCTCGGGTGAGCGTGAATTCGACTCCACTATGGGAGGCGGCGCGTGTTCTAGGTGCTTGAGTCTCGATCCCAAGATTGCATTCATCAAGCTGCTTACGTCATAGAGTCCTCGTCCAAGGATAACTACTAGGTCGATAACCCAAGCAGCGCGATTGTGGGTGTCAGGCAACTGCCGCCCGCCTGAGTCAAGAAAGTGCTGCAGCACGGGATATGCTGACCCGCTTTGCCCAAAGACACGGATCAATGCCTCTGGCTTTTGATGCCGGCCATGGCAACGGAGAACTATTCAACTGGCTGGAAGAGCGAAATATCACGCCATTCGATTTCAATGGATATCGAAAATAGTAGCGCTTCCTATTTTGGCTCTGGCGCAAACATGTGCGGAGGGCGCAACAAGTTGCGACGCGACAATGCACTCCACGCTAGCGGTGAGCAGCAGTTGGATCAGTAAAACCATGAGAGCCCACTTGAGACCCGGGTTGGCGGTCATCCGCCGCCGCAATCCTCTCCAATCCATCATCAGATCCGCAAAAACAATCGAAACGATCGCATAAACAATCACGGAATAGCTACCTGCCTCAACGCACAAGTGGTCCGGACTAGGAAAGTGACTAAGAGCTCGAATCAAAGGACACCGCGGTCAACGACACGGTCTATCACTCCTACTATGCGTTTCGTTCGAGATGCGCATTTTGCCGTCGGAAAATTCGGATGCCGGGGGAGCACCGTCGCGATCGGCGCCTCCTGCGGCTGCAATTCCACAACCGCGACTCACGCTGAGGATGCGCAAAAAAGAGGCGATTGCCGAAGCGATCGCCGTTTCGTTTGCACTTTGAGATTGGAAGTCGAAGTGCAGCGACATCTGAACCTGACGCTCGAGTGCCCAGCGAAAGTTGTACCAGTAAACCAGTAAAAATGAGACAGACTGTATGAGAGGAGCTTGGAATGGCCGGACTCGGCCTTACGCCGGACTTCGACTGGCGCTCCATTCTGCCTCGCAGACCGACGCAGGTTGAGAAGAGCTCGCTAATCCCCTGAAACCATCGGCTCGTTCGAACGTCACATAGAAATAGCTTCGTCAAGGGTAGAAGGAGAAACGGTGGTCGAGCAGGAAGTCCATGTCACGGCATCAGGAGCTGAGGCAGCAAAAGGCCCCTCCTGGATCATAGCTCTCACCAGCTTCCTCTTTATCCTGCTGCAGAGTGCGTGCACTGCGGTAATGGCCATCAGCGGCCTGCGCCTATTGATCGGGATTGGTTCGCTTGCCTTTGCTGTATCAGGCGTGAAGATCTTAGCCTCGATTCACGGCAATGCGATCCGTGTCCCGATGGAGATGCTGGCGGTTGGAGGCTCCACCGTCAATCTTTATGTCATTTGGCGCATTCGAACCTTGCGCGCACGGCCCTCCTCGAAATGGAGAGCTGAGCCTGCCCCGCCCGCAAAGAAACGCGCCGAGTCTGTTCAAATCGCGCTCGCTATTCTCACCCTATTGCTTGTCGCCGCCGAATGGGCCATCCACATCATCTTGCACGGTTCGATCTAATCCGCCAAATCTTTGCGGGGATCACCTGAAGCACCGGCGATCTCCCGGGCCAGCCTCGCGTGAAGGCGATCGCTGAAACCGACGGGGAGCTCGAAGACACGATCGTCCGCAGTAAGGACGAGAATGTTACGCGTGGAATCGAGAATTGCGGAGCATATCTCGCAGTGCTCCAGATGCCGCTGAACCAGCTCCCGTGTTTCGGGCGACAAGGAATCGTCCAGATAGCCGGAGATGTGGTCCCAAACATGTTTGCACTCTATGACCATTGAAACCACCTCCTTTTCGGATTCGCAGTCTTCAGTTGCGGCGCTAGCGTCTTCTGCAGCATGATTCGAGCCCGGTGCAGACGAGTCTTGACTGAGGCAGCAGAGATCGCTAGCGCGGTCGCTGTTTCCTCAACGCTCAACTCCTCCACATCGCGCAGCATCACCACCTCCCGATAGATCGGGGAAAGGCCGACGATCGCTTCCCGCAACATTTCGCGGATCTCTTTGCGCTCCAGCGCCTCAAACGGGACCTCGCGCCAGTCCCGTAGCAGTGTCGGCGAAACGTGTCCGACTTCCTCTGGTGTCCGGTCGAGCGATTCCATCCGCGCCAGGCTCTGACGCCGCAACCGGCCTCGCGCCTCATTCAAAGTGATGCTGATGAGCCAGGTGCTGAACTTCGCTCGCCCGAGGAAGGCCGCCAAATTCCGGAATGCTTTGAGAAACGCCTCCTGCGCCACGTCCTCGGCGTCGGACTCGTTCTGCATGAGCGACAACGCAATCCTGTATACACTGTGCTCGTAGGGGCGGATCAGATCATGGTATTTTTCCGTGTCGCCACTGAGGATAGATGCGATTATCTGCTCCTCATTGCGCACGGATAGCTCCGCGTTCTTCATGGTCAGACCCACGCACTAACCTTCTTTACGATAAGCGTATCGGCCGAAAAGGCCCCGGCGCCAAAGATTAACACCATCGACGACGCGAACAGGAATGTATATGGATCGGCAACATAGAATTTCCCTGGGTCTGAGAAGACGGAGACAAGAGCGTCGTGGTCAGCAGTCCAATAAGCCACCAGCATACTCGCCGCCAGCAAAAAACCCGTCAGGCGGGACGCGAGCCCCAGGATCAGCAGCAAGCCGCCGAAGAACTCCAACCCAGAGATGAAGTGGGCGCTGAACGACGGAAACGGGATGTTGAGACTCGCAAAGAATCCGGCAATCTTGGCGATATTGTGCATCTTACCCCAACCCGTCTGCGCGAATTGCCAGCCCCAATAGAGCCTGATGGCTAACAGAAATGGCGATTGAAGATGATTCACCTTCGTCGCAATACCACCATAGACCCGCATCAGCCGTACCATTTCTGCCTCTGAATGTTCGGCTCAGATGTTCGCGCAAAGAACTCCGCAGGAACATTAACCTGTAACAGTCGCTCGTGTTATTAGAGAAGCTGCGGAGGGAAAAGTTACAACGCTCGATCGAACCCCGATCGACTGAATCGCTGGGCAGCAAAGTGTCGACCGCATAACGTCAATATGCTCAAGAAGTTGAAGTCTCAGCTTAGCGCGGAGGCGCGGGCTATCGCCAGGTTCGAAGTAGGAGAGTCTGTATGCATGCATGAAGAGAGCGTTCCTACATGTCGAGATCGAAGCTTCGCGTCCGTCTACGAAATGAGCCAGCGGCACGTTGTCGCGTCGTCAGTGGAAGGCGTCCCTGCTCTTCCACCTCTCGAAGCGTCCAATTCGACGGTGATGCATGAACACGACTGCCGGCTTTGAGCGTTGACGATTATTGGCCTTTGCACCGAAATAAGGCGCCAGCGACCTCCTCTCTATTGGAAGAGAAATGACGCCGGCGCCATTTGGGGAGCAAGTTACATTTGAGCTATCTGTATTGGAGATCGCTGTTTTCTTAGTATGCGGCAATGCCGTTAAAGCCAGCGAAGATAGGAAGATCGCCGGCCTCACCGATGTTGGTGAGAGTACCATTCTGTTGAATGGCAAAGCTCCCGATCGTACCGGCACCCGAGTTCAGCGTGTAGACGTACTTCGCGTCTGCACTTACTGAGATGTCTAGGTTTGTAGCGCCTGCAGGATTCTCGCCGACAACCGTTCCCGGGAGCGGAGACAAAGCGCCGTTCGGGCCGATTGCAAATCCGGAGATCGTGGAACTTCCTGCGTTAGAGACATAAACCCACCTACCGTCGGGAGTTACAGCGTTCCAGCAGTTTGCCGCGCCCAGGGTCGGGACGCCTTGGCTGATTGGTGCAAGTTGACCGGTGGAGAGAATCGAGTAAGAAGAGATTGTGGAACCGTTGGTGGCACCCGCCGGCCCAGTTTCAGAGACGATCGCCGACCCATTAGGGGCAAAGCTCACTGAGAATGCTCCGCGGTCAGGGCTCGGATTAACGACGATCGGCGAAAGCAGGCCGTTAGGTTGAATCTGAAAGACATCGACATTATTGGCCAAACGCTCGGTAACGGCTAGGAAGTGACCATCCGGGCTGATCGCCAAAGACGCGCCTCCGGTGACATTGGCGGTGAGGAATTTCGTGGAGTTTTCGATCTGTGCCAGCTGACCATCAAAGCCCAATTGGAAGCCCACGACGCTTCCAGCGCCTCCCGAGTTTAGAACATAGACCAGGTTGTTATGCTGAGCCACGGCAACCGGCTGACTTCCACCAGAAGCAACCTTATGCAGCAACGTCAAGAAAGCATGGTGAACGCCGAAGACAGATATGTTTCCACTGCCGGCGTTGACCGCGAAGAGGAGGGAGTGGTCCTGGCTAAGTGTGACAGACCCTTGCGACTCGAGCGGGTCGTTAACGCCGCCACTTCCACGGCCGTCAGTGTCGAATTCGCCGATATTGGAGAGGGTTCCGTTGGGGGCACGCTCGAAGGCGATGACCTTATTATGGTCGACAGCATTGGTCTGGACGAACACCGCGCCCGGCCGATTTGAGGGTTGTGCGGCACAAAGGATCGGCGATATGGATCCGATCCCAACTATGACGATGAACAGACAACGAGTTACTCTTAGCACTTCTACCTCCTGTAAGTGGAGTGGCGTTGCGCATAGCACCGAGCTACGATGAAAGGAACCTGATCCATCCAAAGAGAGTCATCGGGTTGTACATCAGTTGGAGTCCCATAGTTAGAGAAGGTTACACGGTATCGATGTAATTAACATCGATCGACCAGTCTTCGCCATAACTATGCACTCCTTCCAAGGCGTATACCACCACTCTATGCCGGTCGGCATCTGTTCCTCGCCACTTACACTTACCTGAAACTTATCGTTTCGATTTCCAGGACACAACAGAATATGTTTCGATTGCTCGTCCCGATCGGATTCTAGCCTTTCCAAGGCCGAAAGATATAAGCAACTCTCTCGATCGTCAACGGAGTTAGAGATCAGAATTCTCAGCGCGACCGAAGGGACTCATGAGAGTCTGGTGGTTTGCAAGCAGTTATTGAAACAATGCGGTCAATCGCTCCATCGTCAATGCGCTGGGCCGGCCCGCTGTAACTCCGCAAGAATATCTGCCGCGGTTGATCTATCGCCGTGCCCGGCGCTGATCTTTCGAAAGAACACAGTTCCATACCGGTCAATCAGAAATGTCGCCGGGTACGCCGTCTCATGCGGGGCATCCCATCGCAGCCCGTACTGGTTGGTGAATCTGTAGTCGGGGTCGATCACGAGGTGGACGTTCTCCGGCAGGGGATTCTGCTTGGTCAAGAACTCCTTTGCGTGCTGATCGAGTTCCGCAGGCGGCCCCGGATAAACGAGCAGAACTCGCGCTCCATCGGCCGCGAACTTGCTGGCATTCTCGACGAAGTCATGCACCTGCCGCACACAATAGGGACATTGGTAGCCTGGATACCCCCGCAGAACGACAAGTACGACTGGTCCTTTCTTTGTGAAGTCGGACAGGCTCTGCTGCTGCCCGTCGGGCGTCGGCAAGGAGAATTGCGGCGCTGTCTGTCCGATATCCGGTGTCCGCGCTTCAGCAAGGCTAGAGCCAAACAGCATCCCAAGCGCCAGCGCGGCGCCAAATGCTTTTCGTAACATGCATTCTCCTCTTTCTTCAAAGTCCGAGAGTTTGAGTCGAATCGCCGCCAAAAGGTTACAGCTCACCTTTGTGAAGCGTGGCGCGACCATGGGCAAACAGTTTGTAACCTTGCCTGCGCTCTTGGCGTCCAAAGTTTGGTCGTCACGAGGTAACCCATGATTCGGCTCACAGCAGGCATCGCTACAGTTTTGCTTTCATGTGTCGTCAGGATGTCTGCGCAGGCGACCGCATCGGCTGCCCCCGCGCCCTCGCCGAAGGTGATCCTGGTGGAGCTTTTCACATCGGAAGGCTGTTCAAGCTGTCCTCCCGCGGACGCCTTGCTCCGCCAGATCGATGGAATGCGACCCCGGGCGGACCAACTTATCGTCGGCATCAGCGAGCATGTAACCTATTGGAACTCCCTCGGATGGACTGATCCTTTTTCTTCTTCAATCTATACCGACCGCCAGGACGCCTATAGAGCCCGGTTTCGCCTCGACAGCGTCTATACCCCACAGATGGTTGTGAACGGAACGGAGCAGTTCGTCGGCAGCGACAAGAGCAGCCTCGAGAACGCGATCCGGAAAGAACAAGAGCACGCCTCGCCCATAGCCCTGCGCATCCTCTCATCGAGCCTTGCCGGCAATTCGCTCACCGTGGACTTTTCGGCTGTCGGCGATGCCTCGGCGCGTGGCGCTGATATTATCGCGGTGCTCGCCGACGATACCGACCGGTCGAGCGTGCTGCGCGGGGAGAATTCCGGACGCGCGTTGTCTCACGTCGCCGTGGCCCGCTCACTCTTGCGCGTAGCAAAGCTGCAAGCCACAACGCAGCAGACCGTGCAGATCCCCTTGCCTCCTTCAATCAGAACCACTCAGGGGCACCATCTCATTTTGTTCGCGCAAGCACCTGGCAACGGACCTATACTCGGCGCTGACTCCGGGCCGTTGTAGTCAGCAAGCCGGTGAGACAATCTCTCGCGAACGATGGACCGAAGCCAATTTCGGAACAGTCATTCACAAAAGCCGCTAGTAAGAATAGACAATTCGCGTAACCTTTCCACCCCCTTTGCGCTCCTATGTGTTGAACAGGTGCGCTACGGTTCAGCCTCACCATTGGCAGTTCATGCGGTGGGCGCTCGCATTTCATCGGTCCAGCAGTTTTCTGTTGTGACCATCTATCAACGTCCAGCGCGAGCTACGCGCGGCTCAAACCATAGAGAGGTTCCTTTTCTGATGAATTCCACAAAGTCTTTCGCTCTGGCCGCCGTCGTCGCCGGCCTTCTTGGCGGTACTGCAGTTCGGGTGTCCGCGCAGCAGACAACGCAGAACAATGCTCCCACTGTCCATGCTGGCGTGCTCCTCGCTCAGTCCACTACCGATACCACAAAGCACTCCTGCAAGGGCAAGAATGACTGCAAGGGTCAGGGCGGCGGCAAGCACCCCGGAAAGAACAGCTGCAAGGGCAAGGGTGGTTGCGCCACCGACGGTTCCAAGCCGCCGAAGGCCGCCTAAGCTCGCACCAGGTTATCTAGGCCTGAAGATGCATTCAGGCCTACATTTCTCTTCACGCCTCGCCGCATCGGGAGCACGCATTGCCAGCTAATCGCTTTAATGGATACACAGACTATGGCGTGGGGATAGGCTTGCGCGTGCCACACTACGATCACATCTTCAACGAGAGGCCCGTTGTCGATTGGTTTGAGATCATCTCCGAGAACTACGTGGTCGATGGCGGTCTCCCGCTCAAAGTGCTCGATCAGATTTTGGAACAGTACCGGGTGGTCCAGCATGGTGTCTCCATGTACTTCGGCTCAGCACAGCCGCTCAATCGCGAACATCTGAAGCGCCTCAAAGAGCTGACCAAGCGCACCAAGACGCCCTGGCTTTCCGATCATCTCTGCTGGGGAAGCGTGGATGGCCGCTACACCCACGATCTACTCCCGCTGCCATACACTTTCGAGGCCGTGCATACAACGGCTGCACGCATTCGCGAAGTGCAGGACTTCCTCGAGATACCCATCGCGGTTGAAAACGTCAGCAGCTACGCCGAGTTTCACGAGTCCGAGATGACCGAGTGGGAGTTTCTTAACGAGGTTGTCCACACCGCCGACTGCGGGATCCTGCTGGACGTGAACAACATCTACGTCTCTTCGCAAAACCATGGTTTCGACCCGATGGAATACGTCAATGCGGTTGACACCGATCGCGTTGCGCAGATTCATATTGCGGGCCACTCGAAGTTCGAGAAGTACACGCTGGACACACACGATCATCCAGTCCTAGATCCGGTTTGGCGGATGTATGCAAGAGCCATCGAACGGACAGGTCCGACGGCCACGCTGCTTGAATGGGACGACAATATTCCATCCTTCGACGACGTCCATGCAGAGGCACTTAAAGCGAAACGCTACCTTAATGCACCCGAGTCATCCAGAACACCGCAGCCGGAAGGGCTACTCGAAGAGGTCTACTCATGAATCTGCTGGAGTTGCAAAGGCGCATGTCTTACGACGTGACACGCCCCTTGACCGCGGACTTAGAGATGCAGCGGGAGACCGAGGACGGTCGCTCCGTTCAGGAAATGGTGGCTACCTACGTCAAGCCCAACTACCGGCTATCATCCTTCGATCGGCTCGAGATCTATAACCGGCAATACTGGTTTCGGGTCATTGCCGCGGTGAGCGAGGACTTTCCCGCGTTGCAAGCGGTGATGGGAGCGAAGAAATTCGAAAATATGGTGCGGGCGTACCTCCGCGAAAACCCATCCACCTCGTTCACACTGCGAAATCTCGGCTCGAAGCTCCCGCTGTGGCTCGAAGGACATCCTGAATTCGCACCCAGGCGCCATCGGCTTATGCTCGACGTCGCACGCTTGGAGTGGGCTTACGTGGAGGCCTACGATAGTTCTTCAGCCGCCCCCTTGAAGGAGTCCAAATTCACCGGCCTCGGAGCCGACTCCACGCTGACTCTCCAGTCGCACTTGCAACTCCTGGCCCTAAGCTATCCCGTGGATGAATTGGTGCTGGCCGTGCATCGGGCAAATCCTTCTGTTGATATCGTGAGCAACGCTGTGTCGCGGCACATAAGGATGAATCGAATCCGCCTCCCGCAAATGCGCCGTTCTCCTGTCTATCTGGCCGTGCATCGATTTGAAGACTCGGTCTACTATCGCCATCTCGATCGCGAAGCCTACCTCATGCTTACAGCCTTGAAGCAACAAATGCCTCTAGGAGTGGCCATTGAAACAGCCTTTGGCGACACAAGCTCTTCCGAAGCGGAACAGGCGTTCAAGCTTCACCAGTATTTCGCACACGCGGCGGAACTGGGCTGGTTCTGCGAGCCTGACGACAAATTGAATGCGCAGGACGTGTGCGCTTGACGCAGCTTTCAGACTGATGCCCCTACGCCCTCGTGGTTTGAAAGGCCCAGACAATTGGCGAAAACCTGTTCGAGCGCGTGACGCGCGCAAAGCGCGAACATCTTCCAGTCTCATTTTTCCTGACTGATTCTCCCGTACCTGAAGTGAAAAGCTCCTAAACCAACCTTCGGTTGCATGGTTGCATTGAGGGCCACCAGAGGCTAAAACGCAAAAAACGCCGGGAGATTCTGGCTCCCGGCGCGGTTGCAGTTCAATGTTCCTAGACGTTTGCGCTCGTTTCGAGGGCATCGTTTCGAAGAATCGTCCGGTTGCCGCACCGTACAGGGTAGCTCCGGTAGTGTCGGCAACGCTTTCAGTCAATTCGGTGCTGACAGTCTTCAACTGGCGACGGGTAATGTATTTTGGGCAGTTGGGATAGGCCTCCTGCACGTCGAGGCGAAGCGAGTTTTGGCGGGGGCCGCTCAATAAGCCGTTGATTCGAATTCTGCGGCGGGTCGCGAGATCTATCGCAAGGATCCCTGCCGCAGAATTGACTTCGATGTAGCTTCAGAAGCGAAAAATCGGTTGAAAGCTTATAGGGCTGTAAACTGCTTGCAAGGTGAAATTCCCATGGGCTTTGGAATAAAGTGCGTACACGCTAGTTATTACATCTGACAGGTTTTCCGGTAATTGCAGCGCGGTTTCTTGCAACGAAATCTAAGCACACCTGAGAGTGCCCATTGCGTAATGATTCATATTTAGTGCATGTGGAAAAGACGTTGAGAGGAAAAGTCCAAAAACAGACTTTCCCTCTCAACTTGCAAATCCCGCACACTACGCCGGATTCGCACTTTCGCACCGTCTCTACGGCTACTAACTTATGAACCGGATATTTCACTTGCTACGAAAAGCGGACATTTCCACTTGCTAACGACACTTCCGGGTGGGCCACCAACCGTCAATTTACTGCTTACTCTAAGCTCTACTAGGGTTGCGCATAGTAGCTGGAAGCAGTGCGAACGTTCACGCCGGGCCGGTCAACCTTCACCTCGATCGAATGAAACTCGTCTGCCGTTGCTGCTGGAGCCGAGTCGAAGGTCAATACATAAAAATCATTGCGGTCGGCCAGACATGCAGACATCGCACTTCCGAAGTTCTTGACCTTGGCAATGGCCTGACCGCCGTTTTGTCTCGCGATAACCGGCAACCTCATTGCCGCCGCTGCGACTTGATCCGCCGTTTGCGGGGCGCTGGCAGTCACGCTCGTGATGCCGCTTCTAAAACCTTTGGGGACATAGAATTCGCTCCAAGAAACCGCATCAAGAGTCACCTGGCCCTTGCGCAAATCGGTGTTGAGTTCGACAAGCACATCCGGATAGTTTCCTAATCCACCAAGGGGCCAGCCTTGGCCAGCCCAAATTAGGATGGTGCGATCGCGTACATTTTGCTTTTCGCCCAGCAGATTCCGGAGCGCGTTGATTGATTCGCGGAAGTGGTTGTAATTGCAGTCTGCTTGCGTTATCGCGTCGCGTGGCCCAGCCTGTGGCGAAAACGCCCGCATACCCGGGACCAGCTTTTCGATCAGGGTACACTCGATGTCACGAGGCCGGCGCGCAAGCTCCGCAAGCCTTGAAGCGATTGAGGCACGGTCGGTCGAGGGTTGCGTTTGCAGCACTCCCGCACTGGATATGAAAACCAGCGAAAACGGAAATGGCAGCGGCCCGGAGCCTCGGGAGAGAAACTTATCGAGATCCTTCTTCACATGCCCAACAGCCGAGCCACCATCGTTGATTGCATCGAGAACGACTAGAACATGCACGTCGGCTCTGAACGTCTTTCCGTCCACTTCACGAAATCTTTCGATCTTCTGCGGCTTCTGATTGTCGAGCACCGAGAAATCATCCGCTTTCAATCCATTTACTGGTTTGTCCGATAAGTCGGTGACTTTCACAAGGAGCGAGATGTGATGCTCTGCCTCATACTTCTGCTCACGTTGCGCCTTTGTCCTGGGAACAAGTTGAATTGGCGACGTCGTGTCAGGGTTTTGCGCCCTGACGCTTAATGCATTCTGATTGCTCATTGCCGCAAGAAAGGGAATACATAGAACTCCGGCACTGCCCCTGCGCAATCGCAACATACAGTGAACCTCTCAGGAAGAAACGTGACGTGTGTCCGAGTAGCATCTCATGCCCATAGGGCAACTGATGAGGTTTTTGACGCCAACGGCGGCCATTGGGTTTCGAGACAATTCAGATGAATCGTTGGAGACTCGGAGATCGTCGCCAGAGAAAACCGGCATTCCAGTCGGGTAACCGTCAAACAGGAAGGAACTCGAAAATGAGGTTATGTCCGGATTGTCCACCACTCGACCCCAACTCCCACCAGCTTTCGCAGGGCTAATGTCCACATGCAAAGCAGGAGTGAAGACAACCCGGTGGATTTCAATTGCCGCCTCCGGCCAGGAATTGCAAGCCAGAGCAATGGGTTGGCAATTGTGTGCATGATGGGCCTGCACGTTTGACGCCCTGGACGTATTACCGGGCACACGCACTTTCCCGAACTGCTGAATTCCCAGCCTGCGTCGCAATCCGGCATCGGTGATGGCGTTTGGACTCTTATCGTCACCGGATTCGTTCCGCTATCCGTAAATTGCCCAGCGAACAGCGCAGGTTACCTGGGCTTTGCGGCTCTGGTCGAGTTCACGTTCAGTTTTGTTGGACGCAGAGTGAGCTTCGGTTGGAGAGTCTACCAATTCTTGCTGGGTATCGGCGCACTCAGCAGCTATATGTTCTATCGCGGCGCGCAGTCTGTGGATGCGTTCAGTGCGGAGCAGGTTCTGCTGGTTCTTCCAGCCGCAATTCTGCTTCCCATCCTACTGTTGGTCTGGTATCGGCGGGGAAATCATGAGGCTAGCTGGCTCATCTTTCCCATTCTACTGTCTTGCATGACGCTCGTGCTCTACGATTCTGGTTACGCGGCCTCCCTGCTCGGGTGGAAGCTCCCACGATATCTCACCGAAAGTCTGGACATTGGCCTCATTCCCTTGCAGGTGTGGGACCTTGCGAACCTGCTATTCGTCCCCGCTATCGGCGTAGTCATCCTCCTGCGGTTTACGCGAGCAAGTCGCGAGCAGGCGAACGCAGCGGCAGAGTTCGGCGCCGCACGCGAGATCCAGCGAAGTCTGGTGCCTCCCACTTTGCCTGCCTTTCCGGGATACCAGATTGATGCCGCATATATTCCTGCGGCAGAGGTGGGAGGCGATCTATACCAGGTGATTGCAAAAACTGACGGATCGTTCCTCGTCGTCGTAGGAGACGTAAGCGGCAAGGGGCTGAACGCCGCAATGAGTGGCGCCGTCGCGATCGGCGCCCTGCGCACGTTGGCGGCCGCAAATCTAAGTCCCGCTCTCTTGCTGGAAGGACTTAATCGTCAAACAACAGCAGGTGGCCATCCAGGCTTCATCACGTGTCTCTGTGTCGAAATGCATCCAGACGGATGGGCTGTCTTCGCCAATGCCGGCCATCTCTCGCCTTACCGTAATGGGGAGGAACTTGATTGTGGCGCGTCGCTACCTCTTGGGCTTGTCAAGGATGCGGATTACAGGGAAGCCAGAATTCGTCTTTTCCCTGGTGACAAACTTACGCTTCTTACCGATGGCGTGGTGGAAGCCCGGAATTCCCAAGGGGAGCTCTTTGGATTCGAGCGCACTGTTGCAATCTCTAACCAGTCCGCACAACATATCGCTCAGACGGCGCTGGCATTTGGCCAAGATGACGACATTACTGTGCTTAAGATCACGTTCCAGAGCTGAATTCGCATTGAGCTTAGGGTTAACGGCTTCGCGATCCACGAAATGCTATCTACACGACTGGGCGCGTGCGTACGTATGCCGGGAATAAGTCCCAAGCAAGAGGACTTACTGTTAGGATTTCGGCGTTCTGGGAAGATAACCGCCCAACCGGAAGTAATCCGAAATTGGGGTTATGTCCGGTTTGACCACAAACCGGGCAGAACCCCAATTGGGGCAAGATCGCCGGGCTGGTGTCCATTGTTGCAGGAGTAACTCGGCAGGAATTTCAGCGTTGCAGACGTGGATTCACCGGCAGAGTTCAAACCAGTGCAGAAAAGCTCGACGTGGTCTGGTGTGCCGTGTTCATCGGTGTCGGATTAGGTCTGATCCTGATCGGCATCGGTATTGCTTCGGCTGATTGATCTGGTTCCGGTCGCGGTAGGGACGATCCTCACGGATCGCCCCTCGCACAGATCTCCGCTCTCGAAGCCACAACTTATCCGGCACTTAAGAACAACGGACAGCCATCGTGGCTGTCCGCAGTCGAGACCCGAGTCACGGAGCTTGAGAAAGAGCGCTGGCGCTTGGCTGTTGGGCGTCTGCCTGTTTGCATCAACACTGCTGACAATCGAATTCGAATACGCCAAGGCACGAATCCTGGGCCGCTAAATAGAATACCCGTTTGCTTATGCCGCGGCCTTCTGTTTCGCCCAACGCGCTCTCTGTGCGGCTACAATCCTCTTCCTTCCGGCAGCGCTCATCTTGTGCTTCTTGCGAACTGAAACGGCTGCTGGCGTCTTCCTGGATGATCCAACACCGGACAGGAGAGCACGGGCTCGTTGGAGTTGAGTGATTTCGGAGTCAATCGAAGCGACAATCTTGTCTAGGGTCATGCCGAAAGTATACCGCGCGCACTCCGCATCAGACATACGGTCGTAGGGGATAGCTGATACGTAGAGAGGCCGAACTTCAGAGCAGCATTGTTTGATCTTGGTCGCTCATGTCTTGAATCAATTCGTCGGCGTTGGGAAACATCGCATACAGGAGAGCCGAAGTGTATAACGCGCTCTTACCATCCACAAACGTGATGATTACGGCGTCTCTCATTCTCAACGCTTCGACGATGCGGGGAATGGGTTTGTCGTCTTCATCTCTTCATTATTGACAGAGTACAAGGGAATCTGCCTTTTATACGAGAAAGTCTGTCTCATTTGCACAGTGTTGGACACCGTACATACTTTTCCGAACGCAATAGCTTATTATTCCCGCCACGCACCGGCGTTTTCGCAGAGGGACTACTGGCCCCGTTGACCCTTCTCTGAATCTGCTTAGCTTGGAGGGGGATTATGCCTTTTACTGACCGAGATGTCCTGTGTGCAGGTTGCGGTCTGGAGTTCGTGTTTTCTGCGGGTGAACAACAGTTCTTCCAAGAAAAGGGATTTACCAACGAACCGAAACACTGCAAGCAATGCAAGGGTAAGAGGCAGAGAGTCAGCGGACGGAGTCAAGTCGAAACGCACGTCACTTGCTCAGAGTGCGGGAGCGACACAACCGTTCCATTCAAACCGACGCAAGGTAGACCCGTATTGTGCAACTCGTGTTTCGCGAACAGACCAAAAGCTCCCAATATTGTGGCAGCGTAGTGAAGCTCTGCCAAATTGGCGCGAATCGATAAGGACTGTGGAGGTTCAGTTAGTATGCCCCATAATCGGGATGATATGTATTACCACCCACCCGGAACGACTCGCTACGACGTGCAGTATAAAGGCGGAGCACTGGAGAACGGGGTCACCGAGACTGAGATTTGTGACCGACGACCAGCGGACATACGGTGGCTTTGGGTCGTTGAGCAGAATCGCTATGCAATGCCGGAGGAAATACGAAATCTGTGCAAGCAGTTATATCAAGACTTTTGACGTAATTAGACTGTCTGCTGGATTGAAGATTGAGCGGAGGGGCACTATGGTTCGTGACATTTACAACAAGCGCGGCGTTCTCCTTTACAACGTTCATTTCAAGGATGGGGGCCTCGCGAACCGCGTCACAGACCGTGCGATTTGCGGACTACGCCCAGTGGACATTGCTTGGGTTTGGAATGTATCGGAGCGTCGGCGGGTCGCTCTTGATGAGATTCGGAACCTGTGTAAACTCAGTTCCGAGATTTAGAAGAGCAAAACCCAGTGGAGCCCACTGGTATGTGAGAGTCCACCGCGTTCAAAAGTGTCGTGCTGGAATTGACTGTACCGATTCCAAGCTGAATCTTGCGACGAGTTGGCGCATCCAAACTGGCGGACGCAGCGAGTGACGAGGAATCGTGACAAGCTGACACCGTCAAATTGTGATTTCGAAGCGGAGGGACGATGCTCTGGATTCGATGGGCTTTTATCGCGGCGAACGTCGTTCTCAGTCTGTTGTGTTTGCACTGGAGCTCCCGAAATCCATCGACCACGTTCGGCAAGATTGCGGGGGTGGCAATCTGGATGTGGCAACTAGTCGGAGTTACTCTCGTTGTTTTCTTTAAACTCACCGCATGGCATCTCGTTTGGTGGTTCATCCTCGGATACCTGCTTGTCATGCGGAGTGTCCAAATCATGACTCGGATGGGTTATTACACGAAAGTCAATCCGGACGCTTGACATACAGACTCGCCTGACCGCACGGACTATGGGGTTTTCACTGTTTCGGAAAGAGGGCCGTCTCCTCGGCGAGTAAGAGCCTACAATCTCGGTATGCCCCTCGCGCCGAACCTACAGATGAGATATGACGAACACGGTGTCCCTGTCTCGGCGAAGTGTTCTCTGTGCGCACAACAGATGCCGCAAGGCACGCCGCGCATCATGAACCCCATAGCTAATGTTGAGTGGTTCGCGTCTCAGTTCGGTCTTCATGTGTCGCTGATTCATCCCGAACTTGAGGCTCGTAAATTGGCTGGACGCAGGTTCGGTCAAATAATCTAGTCGCGCGGAAGGACTCATCTGCCGGGGCTGGAAGACAAGCATGTTTGCTAAAAGGGCAAGCGCCCTAGGTTATTCTAGGCATCTTTCAGCCTTCGGATTTTGGGAGCTGCTGCAGCAGTCAACGCCACCCAGACCGGCAATCGCACTCGACTGCGGCAGTCGTGACATCTCATGGGGTGACGCAAGACAAGGAAAGACCATAAATCCGAGGCTCGCAGATGCGACCTACGAAGTTCGCCTACGCCACACGCCGGACACACGATTCTTTTGGCCATAAACCAGCATAAACCTGACCCATCGGAAACGACAAAGGTCAAACCTCGCAACAACGATGCCCCACGGTTAATCCGTCGGGCAATCCCGAGCTTCACCCCAAAGGTGTCCGGAGGATATGCCACTTTCGTGTGCAGGATGTTCTAGGACGCTCCCAGCCCTCAAAGAGGTTCTCTACTAAATCAAATTCATGACAATTTGTTCATGCGTAGCGAAACATTTCTCTCTGTGAAATCACTAACTATCTAGCATGACTCCGATAACACAGGTGAACTGCGCTTGAAGATGGACGAAGACCTAACTTTATTGTCTGAATTGCAGGAATTACGCGCTCACAAACTTGCGGACGCGCTAAAGGATGCCGGATTGAATTCCCGTCGTCCCTTGCTTGCACGGGTACAGGGTCAGGTGGTTCTTCGATCACCCGGTTCGCCCTATAAGGATGTACCACTGCCATCCGTTGAAGAAGCTGACTTGAACAACGCTGTTAGCTTAGGGCTGCTTCAAAAGGGCAGCGTTGCCGGTAGCGACAATTGGGATTGGTGGGTGTTGAAGAAGCCGCGTGCTGTCCCGGTTGCGGACGGGCGGTATGGTGCGAAGGCCTTTCAATGGTAGTCGCAGAGACGATGAAGAAGCTTCTTCGGCTCAAGGCGGCTGACTAGCGTAGGCAACGGGTGTTACCCCCAGCCCGGCAGTGAAGGGGTCTCTGCCCAGTTGGCGCATTTAAGCGGTTACGATGCACGACTGGTAGCGAACCGTTCTGCATGGGGTTGGAAAAGCGTAATCTTCACTCCATCATTCGATTTACGGAAGCATGGGGAGCCGGAGGACACCTTACAGGTGGGGCACCCGACTCTAAGAGCGGGCCACGTTTTCCGGTCATACTTCGCTAATTCGTGGGGCTTGATTGGCATACCTAGTTCTGGGTGGATTATACCGGGTCATGCATAGACTCACTTGACCATACTTCGGACACTTGATGTTCTCACCATCCACATGCCTCAACTCTGACATTGGCTGGTCTTCCAAAGATCAGGCGATCGGTACTTCCACAGAAAAAAGAGTCGTCCTCACGAACACAACGCACGGCCCGGTCAAGATTCTCGAGGTAAGAGCGCAAGGTGGTTTCTCTGAGACAGACAATTGCGCGTCTTTATCCCCGCTCAAACCGACCGGCACCTGCACCGTGAAAATAACTTTCACGGCATCGAAGGCCGGACTCCAAGAGGGATCGCTGACTATCGCTCATAGCGCGTCCGTGGGAGAACTCGGCATCTCTGTGACAGGGACAGGACGATAGCCTTTCTGCTCGACAAGTCCGCGTTCTGGGTGCGTAACCGTCTAACCGGACATTACTCAAAAATGGGGTTACGCCGTGTTGGACACTATTCGTCCAAGCATCGAAGAGCGCGTTTGAACGAAGCCGCTGACGCTGATGCAAAATCGCTCGATGGGACGCGGGCGCAGCTGGACCATCAAAACCAGCCGCCGGACGGCACGAGGCCATTGAGGCGCAGATACGTGACGAGATTGCCGTAATGCAGGGCGTCATGATTTCCGACTTGCGTCAAAAGGAACATCTTGTTCGTCTTGGCGCCGAAGAAGTCCGCCGGGGCATTGAGGTGCGCATCGGTGAACCCGGCGTACACACCATCGCAGTAATCGAACGAGCCTTTGAGGTAGGCAATGATCTCGGCCTTCGAAACCTTCGCGGTAGGCGAGATGGGGTTCGCTTCACCCTTGACGTTTGAACACAACGTGTAGGATATATCCGCCAAATGATTCAGGATCTCGGCAAACGAGCGAACGTCGTTCGTCGGCCGGTAGCTGTACTTGGACTCTGGCATCGCGTCCGCCGACTTCATGATCTTGTCCTGCATGTTGCTGCGGAAAATGGATAGCGTCGTCGTCAGCGGATTCGACGCCGCGGTCGGATTGGGCATGCCCTGTTGGGCATTGGCCAAGGACGCCAAGACGAAAACAGATACCACGCCAACAGGAACTGCGACGCGAGCAATGGATCGGAACATTTAAGAATCCTCCAACATCTCGGGTGCGCCGGAAAGGGTTTTGAGACTCACGGGTCTCCTTTGACCGGTCACTGCACGAGGTGCGATCTGCTTGGAGCTGTGCACGTAGCCATCCAAAACGCTCCAACTTCAACTCACTGATTCATAAGTAAGTTCAATTGCGGGGTGGCGATCGGCAAGGCGATCTTTGTCCGGGATCGAAACTCGCTGACCGCAAACGAACAATCGATGCGATCATTTGCCATTCAAACAGGCCGGATGGACTCAAGCTGGAATGGCTGGCCAGCCATCGGTTTGATCGAATCTCTAAAAATACAGGGGAATGACCTTTAGCACTGCTGAAAAAGGTCGAATTGTCGGAGAGTTTTCCAGGCGCCGTCGATGTTCCGGTCGGATCACCGCCAACAGCAACAAATATCTCTTCGGCGCCGATATCAATCCCAGCGGCATCTGGGTGCAGAATCGGCATCATCCGTCCACTCAGTCTTGGCTTAGCCTTGGACTTGCCGGCCATCGTAGGCTCCTTCTGCTGGAACCTGCGGCCCGAGGTTACGTCACGAACAAACTCCTGAACGGGATCGCCGCACGAAGCGAACGTCACCACTGACCACTACGCGACCTCGGACCCACGCTTAACAACGGGCTTGATTTAAGCACCAATGTCAAGGCCGGGCTGTAGCTGTCGCAGGCTCCAGCGGATCCAGTATGAACTACGCCTGTTCATCCCGTCCCTCTTTGGAGGCCCCATCCGATGCTTAGCATTCAAACAACTCGCCCAGAACACGTTAAAGAGTGCTTTGCCTGTTCACGACAGTTTTCTGTCGTTTGAGCACCTCCACGCGATGGATGAGCAGCGTGATGCAGATTTTGTCTTTTGTTTGCGTGTGTGCTGGCCAGGATTGGTACGAGAGTTATTTGTGAATCCTCTGCCTAGCTGCTGCTGCGCTCGCAACAGGTTCGCTCACACGAGGTCGATGTGAAAAGAGAACGATCATTGCTCTGGCCGCTTGGTGGCACCTCTCTCGTGGCGTTTAAGTACCGGCTTCAGCACTGCCAGTAATGGTGACGGTGTTGGAAGAGATCATCGGCGACCATGACGTGTTCCGCAAGACCTGAATTGTGACCGACCTTGGCTGAGACGGACCAAGCCGCGAGCGCTGCGCGGGCCAGCGTCCTCGCGCTCACGGCTCAGTTCCGTTCGGCAGGTGCCGCCTACTTGTCCAGGTCGATCGGAGTGGCGCGATAGGCATGAAGCTCTCCCGTGCTGGTCATGGCAAGGCCGGTGATTTCCCGGCGGCCATTGATGGAGCAGGCAAGCATCAGAGACAGTTTGGAGTCTACAGGAATGAGAGTGTTGAGGTCTGTCATGACGCCCTTGCGCCAGAGGAACGCGCGTGGATTAAAGCTGCTGTCCACAGAAAGCCCAACAACGTCGCCGCGATCATTGATGGCATTGGCAACGCTGCCAAAATCGCCGTCGAGGGTACCAAGGTCGCGCATCCTGGTAGCCTTGTTCCAGATGAAACCATGAAATGTCTCTCTGCCGTTGAAGACCAAGTCAGAGAGGCCGACCACCTCGCCCCGGTTGTTGATGTCCCAGGCCAGGTTTCCTCCGCCCATGCCGCTCGAGTCTCCCAGCGTGCCGAGATCAGTCACCGTGCCGTTCTGCCAAAGTAACGGGTGAACCGCCTGGAGGTTGAAAAGGCTGTTTCCATTGAAAGCTGCGCAGTTTCCTGACGCGCCTACAATTTGTCCCTGATCATTCCCGGAAGTGGCCACTCCTTCGTGGTCGCCTCCGACCGTCGGCAGTTCCTTGATTTCGCCGTGCTCCCAGACGACGGGTTTGAACTCATAGAGCTGCGGGGCGGGGCAGCCGAGGTCCGGGGTGGTGTTTTCTGCAAAGCCTAACACCGCTCCGGCATCCGTGATCTGGTTCCCGCCACCATTGTTGCCTCCCAATGTTGGGAGGGCTGTCATCACGCCGCGCTCCCACACGAACGGTTTACAAATCGCATGAGAACCGAAGCCGCAGAAGTCTTCGTCGTTAGGATCCGGGTCTGGTGTTTCAGCTTCGCCGGTCGCCTGGTCCCGAGCGTTGTCGCCGAACGCGGTGCTGTTCATCCCGCCCAGTGTCCCCAGGTCGGCCACCGCCTTCCTGACCCAAAGGACGGCGTGTTGCGAATTGTTCGGAAGGATCGCCACGCCGGATACCACGCCATTCCTGTTCATATGGAATGGTTCACTGAAAGTTCCGCCCTTCAACGTGCCGAGGTCGGTGACGGTATAACGAAGATGTTTGGATTCCTGTCCCTCAGACGCGGAACTCACTTGCGCTGCGGATTGGTTAGTCATTGCGAAGGCGGCTGCCAGGCTCGCCGCAGAGATGGTCATGAGCAGTTTGGATTTCATTTTTTCTCTCCTCAGCCAGAGGTCCGGGCGACGAGGGCTCCGGGGGTCCCTGCACTTGGTTCGCATAGTGAGCCGCAGGTGAAGCCGAATCAATGGAGAGGTTCTGGAGCGTCCTGTATTTATCTGTAGCAATAACCCTCTCGGCAACAGTATCTTAGCGACTTCGCTCAAGAAGAGATGTAAGATTTAAGCCTCCAGACGGAAGTGCTTGCCCGTGACTGCCGACCGCGTTCAATTTGAAGGCTATGAATTAGACCTCCGCGCTTACCGTTTGCGGCGCGCAGACCGCTCGCTGAAGCTGGAGAGAATTCCCATGGAGATCCTGTTCCTATTGGTGGAGCGACGGGGGCAGTTGGTGACACGCGAGGACATCATCGCGAAGCTATGGGGCACCGATGTTTTCATCGATACCGACAATGCGATCAACACCGCCATCCGGAAAATCCGCATGGTTTTGAGAGACGATCCGGAGAAACCGCGGTTTATCCAGACCATCTCCGGGAGAGGCTACCGGTTTGTCGCCAAGGTAAGTGAAGTCGAGGACCCGCTAGCGATCGAAGTCCGCGTCGCTGTGGAGAGGCCTATCGATGGTGAACGCACGGGTTTGAGAACGAATGCTGCGCCGTCGGTAGATTCGGGACGATTGGAGACGACGGCGGAGCGAACGCAATCCACCGTCGCCCCTGAACATGCAATCGTATCCGGAGGCATTCATCGCGGTAGTGTCATCGTCCTTGTAACCATTGCCGTACTTGCATTGACTTCAGCCTCCTATCTCCTCTTCCATCGCCGACACAAGCTTACCGACAGCGACACAGTTGTGCTCGCCGACTTCACCAACACGACGGGCGACCCGGTCTTTGACGAAACACTGCGGCAAGGCATGGCGGTGCAACTCGAACAATCACCCTTCCTCAACTTGATCTCTCAGGGGCGCATACAGCATACGTTGAGCCTGATGGGTAAGCCGGCCGATGCGCGACTTACTCCGGAAATCGCCCG
This sequence comes from Edaphobacter sp., assembly GCA_035317185.1. GTDB lineage: Bacteria > Acidobacteriota > Terriglobia > Terriglobales > Acidobacteriaceae > Edaphobacter. The sequence continues at coordinate 5,058 of DATHHN010000015.1, read as the reverse complement.
GGAAGTCTGCGAAAGAACTGCAAGCACTGCGGAGCTCGAAGGTTCGATCGCGTCACTCGGCAGTCAATACGTTCTCGGTTTACGGGCAAGGGAATGCCGGAGTGGAGACGTCCTGGCGGAAGAACAAATGCAGGCGGCGCGAAAGGAAGACGTTCTGAATGCGCTCAGCCAGCTCGCGAGCCGATTCAGAAAGCGGGTTGGCGAATCGCTCATAACCGTCGAGAAACACAATACCCCGCTTGCCGAAGCCACCACGCCTTCACTCGAGGCGCTCAAGGCATACAGCATGGGGGTACAGGTTGTGGCCTCCAGAGGTGAGGCAGCGGCTCTGCCCTTCTTCAAGCAAGCCTCAGAGATTGATCCGAACTTCGCGTTGGCCTACGTCCGCCTTGGCCTCATGTACGGCACTCTGGGTGAGTCGGAATTGGGTGCTGAGAGTACGGCGAAGGCGTATGAATTGCGAGATCGGGCCAGTGACGAAGAGCGGTTCTTCATCGATGCTTCCTACGACTCGCGAGTGACAGGAAACTTCGAAAAGGCACAACAGACATGTGAAGCATGGGCGCAGGCGTATCCTCGTGCGTTGCTGGCGCACTTATACCTCGCCGGATTCATCTACCCAGCCTCAGGAAAATATGAGAAAGCAGTCGAAGAGTCCAGAAAGGCAATCGAAATCGATCCTGACTTCGCTGTCGGATACACCCTTCTCGCCGGCAATTCTGTGGAGCTTGATCGCTTCAAGGATGGGGAAGACGCCCTGCGCAGAGCAGCAGATCGCAACCTGGACACTCCTGAAGACATGGTCCAGAGTTTCGACCTTGCTTTTCTCAACGGAGACAAAGCGGAGATGGCGCGGGAGCTTGGATTGGCAGCGGGAAAATCCGGCGCGGACTATTGGATGTCGGATCACGAGGCTTTCGTCTTGGCATATAGCGGCCACCTTCAAGAGGCGAAGAGAATGTCCCAACACTCAGCAGATCTGGCAAACCAGCTCTCCCTGCGCGAAAGGGCCGCGCTCTCCAATGCCGGAATCGCGATTGTGGAGGCGCTCTTCGGCGAGAGTTCGGCCGCAAAGCGAGACGCGCTGCAGGCTACGCCATTTACGAAAAACCGTGAAGTGGAATATGGGGTTGGTTTGGCGCTATCTCTCGCCGGGGACCCTCTCCAGGCCCAGAAACTTACCGATGATTTGGAGCAGCGCTACCCTCAGGATACGGCCGTTCGGTTCAGCTACCTGCCCACGCTGCACGCTGTGCTGGCAATGGATCGCGGAGACCCTTTGAAGGCGATTGAATCCCTGCAAATTGCCGCTCCTTTTGAATTGGGTACGCAGCGCAGCACGTTTCACGGGAACTTCGGCGCGCTCTATCCCATCTACATGCGGGGCAATGCTTACCTAGCCAACCATCAAGGCATCCAGGCGATCGCTGAATTTCAAAGAGTTCTGAGCCATCGAGGGATTGTCGTCAGCGATCCAATCGGCGCACTCGCTCGCCTGCAGTTGGGGAGGGCGTACGCGCTGAACGGAGACAACGCTAAGGCGAAGGCTTCATATCAGGAATTCCTTGTTCTTTGGCACGACGCGGAGCCCGACATCCCGCTCCTGAAGATAGCCAAGGCAGAATATGCGAACCTGAAGTAAGCGGGTTACAACCAGACGCCCCTTCTGCGAGATCTACCTGGATCGGTACTGGTAGACGCCGATGTCGCCGGGGATACTGTTGGATTCACACAATCGACAGGGCACTCATCGAGCCGTTCGGCGCACCACGACTTCGCCGCGCGCGCTAAGACCAACCAGGTGAAAGACTGTCTTGCCGAGATCAATGCCGATTGTGTGAATCTCCATGGGACGCCTGCTGTTCTCCCCTTATACCTCTGTGGAGGTTAAGGGGGCGGACCATGCCAGTAGTAATCCGAAATTGGGTTATGCATTATGAGAGTGCGCCTTTAGTTCGGCAGGAAGCTATGGTCGGCGAAGCCGATGGGGGCTTTGCCCCCGTACCCCCAGGATTTAGCGCTTTGTTGCCTCTCCCGATAGGGAGTTCCTGCGAGCAGATGGCGAAAAGGGGATGCCGTAGCATCCCCTTGAATCGGCCGAGGCCACTGAGTCGGCGCTCGGGTTGCTTCCCAGCATGGCCCTATCCTCCACTCAGTTCAAGACAGATACTACTGCGGTCGGAAGAGATCTGCATCTTTGGATGGGGTTCCAAAAGTACGAGACTACTTGGGGGAAGTGTTCTGGCTGAAGGATCACGTTCCCCCCAAGGAGGTACTCAACATGCGGAGTAGCAATGTCAAGTATATCGGGCTAGACGTTCACAAAGAAGCGATTTCGATTGCGGTTCTGAATGAGGCTGGGAAGCTGGTCATGGAATCGATCATCGAAACCAAGGCGAGCACTCTGGTGCAGTTCCTCGATGGTCTGCGAGGAGAGCTGCATGTGACGTTGGAAGAAGGAACCTGGGCTGCCTGGCTATATGACGTGCTCAAACCCCACGTGAGGGAAATTGTGGTCTGCAATCCGCGCCGCAATGCCTTATTGAAAGAGGGCAGCAAGAGCGACAAGGTTGACGCGCGCAAGCTAGCCGAGTTGCTGCGCTCTGGAATGCTGCGCGGGGTCTATCACGGAGAGAATGGACTGCGGACGTTGCGGGAGTTAACGCGCAGCTATCAGGTGATCAGCAAAGACTTGAATCGGGTGATGAACCGGCTCAAGGCGCTATATCGCGGCTGGGGTATTCCCTGCACGGGAACACAGGTCTATAGCCGGCGCCATCGGGAGCAGTGGCTGAAGAAGATTCTGGAGCCTGGCGTGCACCGCCGCGCGGAGCTGTTCTATCAGCAATTGGATACATTGCAGGTTTTGCGGCGCACGGTACGAGGAGAGCTCTTAGCCGAAAGCCGGAAGCATCAGGCCGTGAAAGTCTTGCGTCAGATTCCTTTCATCGGCCCGCTTCGTGCCGCGCAACTGGTGGCCCTTATGCAGACACCGCACCGGTTCCGGAGCAAGCGGCAGCTTTGGACTTATAGTGGCCTGGCAGTCGAGACACATGACAGTGCGCAATATCGTTACGTGGATGGACAACTGCAACGTTCCAAGAAGCCGCAGCAGGTTCGCGGGCTCAATCAGAATCACAACCACGCAATGAAAGAGATCTTCAAAAGTGCGGCCTTGAGCGCCGCTGGTCGTATGGGACCATTTCAGGATTTTTATGAAGGCCTGCTGGCCAGGGGAATGAAGCCGGAGTTGGCCCGCGTCACACTCGCGCGCAAGATCGCAGCCATTACGCTAACGCTTTGGAAGAAAGGAGAACATTTCGACGCAAAATATGTGAAGTCACAAGCAGCTTGAGCGTCAATCGAAGATCAAGGCCATTGCTCAGGTTTTTCCTCATCGATGGTAGCCTTTCGGTTTTCGTGACGCTCGGGGTCGAGGGTGAGTATCTATCCGGACATTAGGCGCCTTCGTGTGCTGCCAGTCAGCACCGAAGTCTCCCGGTTATCCTATGCCCCCTCGCACAACCCAATAAAGCTATAGGCCTCGAGTCACACATAGGATCATGGTTGGCATGTTATCTGGAGCCAACAGTCCTGCTTGCACAGCTTCACGAGCCGAGGGCGTCGAACCACCATCGCAAAAATGAAACCGAGGAGACAAAACCCGCAACTGGCTGATTCACGCTCTCGATTAGCCCAAGATCTCGGTCACTCCGAGATCAGGCTGGATGCAAGGCGAGCAGCTTCCCCTCACAGGGGAGCAAGGGAGACTCTTTCTCTTGACATCCCCTCTCATAGGATGTCCGGATTGCCCACCATCCACTCACGACCGTATCGCCGGACCGTGTCGTGTTTAAGGGGCCTATTTCGCTGGTCTAGGCTCAACCATGAGGCTGAGCTACCCTAGTCGAAATTTATTGCAACTGCGCAAGCCACACCGTCCGGCCAAAACAGCTCTGATCCTCCCTCCGGTGATTCACGACCGCGAAGCCCTGCTCCTCAAGCAATTGGCGGTACTCAGCAGCATCCAAACTCGCATGGTAAAGCGGCTCTCCTTCCAGCCGCCCGACGATCTCTCCGTGCGATGGCCCGGACGTAAACATAAGTGCCGACCCTGGTGCAGCATGATCCCGAAATGTTTGAAACATCTTCCGCTGATCGCTGTGGTCCAGGTGAAAGAAACTGTCCCACGCAAGGATGCAGTGAAAAGTTTTCTGGAGACAGAGCGTCCGCATATCTGCCACCATCGCACGCTGTCCGGGCAAGCGGGCCTGAAACATCCCTACCATCGCAAGCGAAGAATCTATACCCATCACCGAATACCCGCATTGGTTCAGATATCGCGCGATCGGTTCTCCGGCCCCGCAGCCGCAGTCGAGAACCGATCCGGCGGACAGAAGAAGCGCGCAGAAGCGGTCCAGCCAGGGCTTTTCATAGAGAGTGCTCTCTAGTAAGCGAGCCTGGACCCAGGCGTCAGCATGGCGCTCATAGAGGGGAACGATGTCTTCGGATTCGATGCTCATGCGCAAATCATAAGGCTAGGATCGATCCTCGGAAGTCTTCTCGAACGTTTCACGGCGGATCAAGGTTCCGAGTGTATGACGTCAACCGGACCCAACGTGAGCCAAATCACGCTACTTCCGTACAGGCCACATCTATGTAAGTCAACGTCAAGGGAAAAGCGCAGGTGTCCGTGGCGCGCTTGGGAGAGCGCGCATTGATCGAATCAGGATGCGCCGTTTCGCATCAGTGGCCTCTTGGCCGATGGTCCCTGCTCTCGAGCCGAACCAGACATCTATTTGCAGCCTCGGGCTCCGAAGAGCCGTCGCCGAAGATTGAGTTTGTGTTCTCTGCCAGTCCCGAAACAATTCGTAGTGAGCCTCCGGAGTTTGATCTCCTTCGCACAGTGGCCTAATCGCAGGACCTGGCAGTCTGCGCACGGAATAATCCTGATGTTTTTGCATTCATGGGCAGGTTTTTAGGCTGCCGCCGTGCCTCCGAACTCCTCGGTGGGCACGAAATCCTGTTGTCTGCGTTCTACTGCGAGCAAATAGGCAA
>DATHHN010000014.1:0-62894 GCA_035317185.1 Edaphobacter sp. | reverse complement strand
CTCTGGAAGGCCAGCCTGACTGGCGTGTCGTCTGCATTCTTAAAATTGGACCGCTGGATCATCATGACAAATGCGACACCTCTGTTCATGTCAATCCAGGCCTGAGTGCCGAAAGCTCCGCCGTGGCCGAATGTTCCTGGTGAGAGCATTTCAGTTACACCTTGGGGATGGCGGACGATGCATACTCCCAATCCCCAGCCGTTGCCGGGAGTAAAGCCGGTTATCAGATCGCCAGTCTGGACAGTTGACATCATGCGCACCGACTCGGGCGCGAGATAGCGCCGGCCATCGAGCATGCCGCCATTCAGCAACATTTGAGCAAAGCGGATGTAATCGGGCGCGGTTGAGAACAAGCCACCGTTACTTGCCGGGTAGTGGTCACTCCAAGTGGGGGAGTGGCCATACAGAAGCCCGATTTCCGCAGGCACCAATCGATCGCCTTCGCGTTTGGCGGGTATCACCCAGCGCGGCATCTGGGCTTCACTCAGGTAGAACGTCGTGTCCTTCATTCCCAGCGGGTCGAAGATGCGCTTCCGCAGGAAGACTTCAAATGGCTCACCGGAAACGATTTCTACGATCCGGCCAAGAGTGAGAACGCCGGACTGACAATATTTCCATTTGCTCCCCGGCTCGAACGCGAGCGGCTTTGAAGCAAATGCAGGCACCAGGTCGGACAACGTGCGCGCGGCTTTCGCCTCTTCGTCGGTTGCTTCTCCCATTCCGGAGGTGTGAGTAAGCAAGTGCCGCAGCGTGATTCGCGGCGTCTCGCCATCCGCAGTTTTGAGTCCAGCAAATTCAGGAATGTATTTGGCGATAGGATCGTCGAGGGAGAGTTTGCCTTCCTCCATCAGCATAAGCACTGCTGCAGCAGTAATTGGCTTTGACATGGACGCAATCCAGAAGATCGAGTCCACGCGCATTAGAGATTTGTGTTCTGGGTCGGCCCAGCCCTGAGCGTCCATTCGAAGCACAGAGTCGCGCGTCGCGACCACCGTGACCACACCCGGAACTTCGTTGGCATCGATCACGTCGTGCATGCGTGCAGGAATGGAATCGAGGCCGGCAGTAGTCTGGGCAAGTCCGAAAGAAATTGGGAGAAGGACTACCGTCAAGAAAAAGGCGAGAAGGCGAATTCGCATGTGGTCGATCTCCTCAATTGAATAACAACCAATTTATCGTGCCTCTTCGGGGTTCCGTTCAGTCATAAGAATTGGATCCTTCACGATCAGAAGGTAAGAAAGCGCGCCAAGAATTGACACCATGGAACAGATCACCAGGGTGAGATGGAACGAGTGTGTTCGATCGAGTAGCCAACCCGTGATAACAGGCGCAAATGAAGCACACACGAAGCTGCCAAAGTTCTGGATTGTCGCCACGGAACCGACAATTTCTCGAGGCGCGATAGACTGAACCAGTCCCCAGCCTGAGTTTCCCGCTAGGTAGGTAAAGAAAAGCGCCATTCCGATAGCAGTCGCTGCACCGGTCGCACTGGGAACATACGACACAAGTAATGTGCACGCGGCAGAACACGTCATCCCAATGACGAGCAGAGTTCTGTGGCTCCTGATCGGAGGAATTCCACTGCGTACAAGAAAATCTGCGATGATGCCACTCAACAACATGCCAACAGCGCCGCAGGAGAATGGGATGACAGCGATCATTCCGGTCTTTGCGACGCTAACGTGATGTTCAGATTCAAGGTAATTCGGCATCCAGGACATATAGAGCCATACTGTGTAGTTAATTCCGCCAAACCCGAGCATCAAACCCCAGACAGTGCGTTTATTAAATAAGCTCCGCCATTCGGAGAAGGAGATGCGGGATGGATTGCCCTCTCGACCTGAAGCTTTGAGGTACGCCAGTTCACTTTCGTTCAAGGAGACATCTTTGCGATCACGATAGAACGCAAACCAGGCAATCGAAAGGAGCAGACCGGGGATACCAATCAGCATGAACATCCCCCGCCATCCAAACGCCAACATGGTAATGGTGAGAAGAGGCGGCGCGATGGCCTGTCCTATCGTGGTTGAAGCGTTGACTATCCCCATTGGCGTAGCGCGATCACGAACATCGAACCAGTCGTTGACTGCTTTGACCGCGGAGACAACGAATGGCGATTCACCGACCGCCAAACCCACGCGGGCGGCTACGAATGACGCAAAGCCTCTCACAAAGCCGGTTGCCGACTGCGTCAAGGACCAAAGAAACATCCCTGCGCCTAGAACCATGCGTTCGCCGAATCGGTCTAGAAGTATCCCGATCGGGAGTTGAGAGATCGCGTACGACAAAGAGAATATTGATAACAAGACACCCATTCGCGTCGCGGAGATGCCGATATCGGAGCGGATCGTTGTGTTGGCGATGGCGAGGGAACCGCGATCGATATAGTTGACTACGCCTGCGATTGAGAGAATGGCAACCGCGGTGATTTGAATTCTCGCAATGCGTCGCGGCTTATGTGGCAGGGTATCAGAGACCATGCTCTTCAAACCACCCGAAACCGCCTCGAGCGACGCGACGGCAGTGCCCAGTGTAGAGCATTTTTCCGATGGATGCGTTCTTCAAATAAGGCATTGTGAACGAACCTCCAGACGTACCTGGCGCGAACTGATGTCGAATCGCCGCGACGGCATTTCGACATCAAGCGCTCTAAATGATTCATGAATGGAGAGCGGATTCCTGTTCACTACTTTCAGTGTATTTGCGGATAGACCCCTGGAATGTTTAAGGAGATGCGGTAAATGCTCGAACTCGCCGTCACATAGAGTGTCTTGTAATCGGTATCTCCCCACGCGACGTTCGCGACCTTCTCTGGAAAATCAATCGTACCCAGGTGTTTGCCGGCAGGAGAAAAGATCCAGACACCGCCTGGCCCAGCGCTGTACAGATTTCCTTTCTGATCGACCTTCATACCGTCCGGCGCTCCTGGCCTTGTGTCTGAGGTTGCATCGCAAAACAGCATTCCGTCCGTTAGGGTTCCGTCGCGCCTAACGGTGTAGCGCATCCAAATCTTCTTTGGCTCAGAGTTATTGACATAGAGAACTTTCTCATCCGGGGAGAATGCAATCCCGTTCGGGCGAGGTAGATCCTTGATCAAGAGTTGCAACTGGGTACGAGATGGCTCAGCACCGGGTTTCTGATCAGCAGCACTTGGAATCCGATATACACCGTTCACCTGCAATTGCTTGGCTGGATCATCATCTTTTTGTGTGCGGAGTCCGTAAGGAGGATCGGTAAAGTAAAGTGATCCGTCGGATTTGTACACCAAGTCGTTTGGACTGTTCAACCTCATACCTTGATAAGTGTCGGCCAGGATCGTAATTGGCGCTTTCGGATCGATTTGTTCCAGCCGCCAAACATTCTGCTGCGCGTGACCCGCAACGGTTAGCCGTCCGTTGCGATCAAGTGTCATCCCGTTCGACCCTGGCTCAGGACCGCCGTATGGAGCAGACCCCTTGTACCCGCTCGGTTTCATAAAAGTGCTCATTCCGGCGCCTGGGGTCCATTTACGAATGCTGTTGCTTGGAATGTCGGCAAACATAAGATATCCGGACTGCATCCAAACCGGGCCTTCGGTCCAGGTGAACCCAGTCGCCACTTTTTCGAGTCTTGCCTGGGCAGGAACGATCATGTCGAGCGCCGGGTCCAAACGTTCAATTGTGGGCACGCTCACGCTCGTTGCCTCGGCGGGTGAGTCCGCCTCGGAATTGGCACCCTTTGGGTTAGATCTGCCTGGGGACTTGCAAGCCGTTGCAACCAGCACAGAAATGCTCAAGATCGCAATCGCGCTCCAAAATATCAGACGAAATAGCTTTTCCCTAATCACTCCATCACCTCCTATGTTTGGGATGAGTGTTCGCCGACATCGACGGTGACTCTGACACGACCACGTGAGAACAGACTCTCGTCTCTTAGACAGCGTGGGGCCGGAATCTGAACAGCTGTGAGCAAGAACCCGCCGCAATCCTTGGCGGCGGTCGCTTGTTGAACTCGTTCACTCGATCATTCATGCTTCTACGTTGCAACTGAAACCCGGTCGTCACTCCACACTGGACCATCCGGGTATTGGTATGCAAGCAAAGTCTCCGGAAGTATCTCGGTGCTATATCCGGGGTTTTCTGGCAGCAGATAGTGGCCGCTTACTATGCGGGCAGGATCCGCAAAATGTTCATGCAAATGATCTACAAATTCAATGACACGATTTTCGAGCGACGCTGATACACACAGATAATCAAAGATTGCAAGGTGCTGCACGCATTCGCACAATCCGACGCCCCCTGCGTGAGGGCAAACCGGGATGTTGAATTTAGCGGCCATCAGCAGTATCGCGAGATTCTCGTTCACGCCCGCAACTCTGCAACTGTCAATCTGACAGACATCCATTGCGCCCGCCTGCATGAATTGCTTGAACATCACTCGATTGTGGCAATGCTCACCTGTCGCGATGCGAACTGGAGAAACCTCACGGCGAATGCGAGCGTGGCCCAAAATGTCGTCAGGGCTAGTTGGTTCCTCCATCCACCAAGGATCTAGTTCAGCCAGTTCTTTCGTTCGCTGGATTGCCTCTATGACCCCCCACTTCTGGTTGGCATCCATCATGAGCTTATTGTGTGGACCGATTTCCCCGCGTATCAGCCTGGCACGACGAAGATCATCGGCTGGGTTGCCTCCGACCTTTAACTTGAAATGTGTCCATCCTTGGCTGAGAGCTTTACGGCAGAGGTGCCGAATCTTTTCGTCACTGAAACCGAACCACCCTGCGGATGTCGTATATGCGGGATAGCCGTGTTGTTCAAGTTTCCTTAAGCGTTCGGATTGAGATTCTGTACGGTGCCTCAGTAAATCAAGGGCTTCATCGGGAGTAATGGCATCGTCAATATATTTGAAATCGATCGAACGGACAATGTGCTCGGGCTCAAAATCCGCCAATAGTTTCCAGAGGGGCTTGCCTTCCATTCGCGCATAGAGGTCCCAGACCGCATTGATGAGAGCGGCGGCGGCTAGGTGGATTACTCCTTTTTCGGGCCCGAGCCAGCGGAATTGACTGTCTTCCGTTAGCTGTCTGGAAAAGGCAACTGTGTCGTCTGTCACAGAGGACAAACTGCGACCCTTGACGAATTGCGCGAGATACTCGAGAGCGAGCACGCATAGTTCTGTTCCGTGGCCCAATGTGAAGGCGAGGCCGTATCCCTCGACACCCACATCCGTTTCCAGAATGCAATATGCCGCCGAATAATCGGGGTCTGTGTTAACCGCGTCCGAGCCAATCTGGTGTCGCGATGTCGGAAATCGCAGATCGAGGACGCGAACATTCGTGATTTTAGGGTCGCTCAAACAGATCAACTCTCCTTCGAAGGGGTTTCAAGTCGCGGCCAGCCCTCGACGATGAAGATCAAGACTTCCTCCACTGACGCCGTTTTGCCAGAGATTGCCGCCCCATTTATTTGCAACGGCAAGTTCAGAATCATAAGTTCTATTCCTGAAACATTCAGTTTGTCAATGAAAATCAAGTGCGGTGACACTGAAGCGACCAATTGTGGATTGGCCATAGACGATGCAACCTATCGGGCTTGAGTGTCCAGTTTCGGGCGCTCCCTTGAGATTCCTCCGATACCTTGAGAGAGCTGAGAACTCGCCCGCTTCAAGGCTTGGCGCACCGTAGCTGTGGTAGTGTTGTCGCCAATTCGGCGAATGTAGGGAACAGTTAGCGCAGCAGCTGCATACCCATGTTCATCCAAGACCGGATAAGTAACATTAATGACTCCCTTAACCTGATAACTCTCCTTCTCTTCATAACCGCGCTCCTTAATAGCGGCAAGATGGGAGGTCAGATCACGCGGAGCAACCGTTTTGTTGCGTTCGCACCACGTCTCTATGGCACGTGTACGGGCTTCTTGCGTCAGGTGTGCCAGGATGACGTGACCGGTTGCAGCGTGCATCAGATCTACAACTGCTCCGGCCTTGACATAGAAGCCTGGACTCACGGGGGAATCAACCTGCGCGATAATCACGACTTGCCCCCCGTTGAGGACACCCAAATGGCAAGACTGGCTAAGGTCGTAAGCAACTTGCTGCATAATCGGCAAGGCCTGCGTGGTCATGCGTTTGATTGGTGGATGTTCGAGCGCGAGCCGAAACAAGTGCAAGGTGAGATGGTAGCGTTCGCTGTCCTGGCTTTGCGCAATATAACCACGTTCCTCGAGGCAGAGCAGCATCCGAAAAATCTCTGAAATCGTTCGGCCGAGCTTGCGTGCCACGTCACTTTTCGTCAGCCCCGAGGGCTCGCTGACAAACAACTCCAGAATATCCAAGCCCTTTTCTAGAGCCGGGGTCGGATACCGGCTGGAAACCTTAGGCGCTTTTGTCTTCATAAATTGTCGAAAGCCAACCACTGGGTGAACGCCAATGGCAATGATGCTGATGGCGTCAGCGGATCTTTGAATTACTTTCGCACCCAAAACTTTCTGGGCGAAAGTCAGCCTAGCCCGCGCTTCTATTCTCGTGGGCGCACGCAGAATTTTATATATGAAATCGAACGGAAAAGCAAATTCTGAATGGCAGACATGTTCCCAACAGAGTATTGCGGACCGTCAAGCAGGCGCCTTCTACCTTCTGGCACTCATGAGGAGCGACTACCACGGAAGCTATGGGCAGTCTTGGTCGCGTCTTCGACGGACAAGCTCGCTCGATGGCTGCAGACAGGATCCGTCCCTGGAAGATTACAAGGCCAATATTTTTCGCCCTCGCTTGACTGTTTAGGTAATAAATCGATTTCTCCTTGCCGATCGTGGCATGTTTCCGCGGAGCCGATGCAATGAGTTTTGATCTTGTGACCTTTCCGCCTCGTTACGGGCAGGATTTAGAAGCTCAAGAATGTTGAGTCTGATTAGGCGTCTGCACTGAGCCGTTTAAGAAAGTTCTTGACAAGCGTTGTTAGTCGAGCCTATGAAAGTGACGGTTTGACATGCGAACTCACAATTTCATGTATAAAAGTTCGGACAACAAATGGGTATGAGCCGCAGGATCCAAATCTCCGAGTGATCATGCAGGTGCAAACCACCCATCAGGGAGTGGAAGCCAGTCCGCAAGTGGTTACTCGAAATGAGTGACCTTGACGTTAGTCGCCACTCGCCATCAGAGCGCTAAGCTCTGCGGGCGATCATCTTTGTGGAGGTCAACAGTGAAGAGGCAAATCCGGAATATCGACTCCATCATCGCCGGTGGAGACGCCAGACTCTTGAAGAAAGGGAGCAGCTTTGTCTGCGCCCTTCTCCTTTCCCTAGTTGGCCTGGTTGCCAGCACACCCCTGTTGGCGCAGTACGATTCGGCACAAATCAGCGGATCCGTGCATGACCCAAGCGGCGCCATGATAGCCAAAGCGACAATCCAGATTCAAAACCGTGACACCGGACTGGTTCGCCAAACCGTTACCAATTCCACCGGCATTTACATCTTGAGCCACATCCCCCCTGGAGTCTATACAATCACCGCCAATTCGACAGGGTTCTCATCGGCGTCACGTACGGGGGTTGAACTCGTCGTCAGCCAAAGTGCTACGTTTGACTTTTCGCTTAACCCTGGATCGTCAATCGAGACGATTGCAGTCTCCGCAGACGTAGTAACGCTGGATACGTCGTCGTCTTCCGTCGGGGCAGATTTGGAGTCTAAAGCCGTTACTGACTTGCCTCTTGCCGGGAGAAACATCAGCAACCTCTTGACACTCCAAACAGGTGTAACGCCAATCAACAACGACCAGACAGGTGGCCGCACGAATGCTGTCGGCACCCTCGTCTCCCCCTCCATTCAAGGCCAGAACAACCGCAGCAACGTTTACCTTCTGGATGGCGTGAACAATAATGAAGCAGTTTCCGGGAGTGAAATCATCACGCCGATTCCCGATGACGTTCAGGAAATGAAAGTGTTGACCCACTATGACTCCAGCCAATTTGGAGGGGGCTTGGGTGGAACCATCAATCTCGTCACCAAATCGGGTACCAACCAGTTTCACGGAGGCGCCTGGGAGTTCTGGCGCGGCAGCAAATTCGCCGACGCCTCAAGCGATCCGAGCGGAGTCTTGCAGGACCTGCATCAAAACCAGTTTGGCGCGAATGTCGGTGGGCCGGTGCTGGTGCCCCACTACAACGGCAAGGATCGCTCGTTCTTCTTTGGGAGCTATGAAGGGTTCAGACAAGAGATTGGAGCCGTCGCGCTCCAGTTGGTTCCCACTACCGCCGAGTTAAATGGCGACTTCAGCGCATTGCTGGCCAAGGGAATACAACTGTATAACCCCTTCACCGCCAACCGGGATCCTTTTCCAAACAATCAGATTCCTTCCAGCATGATCGACCAGAACATGGTTGGTTTAGCGAAGGCAATCTTTCCTAGCCCTACCGGCAGTTATCTCGGAGGTGCCGCCAACTATCAAAACACGACGCCGCATACCCACATCTCTGACCAGTACGACATTCGTGGAGACGAGTATCTGACCAGGAGGGATTTAGTTTGGGCACATTTTCTGCGGCAGAATAACCCAATTGGATCATACGGAGGCTTCCCAAAGCTTGGTACCGTTACTAGCTTTACTGCGCACAACTTCGGAGCTCAGTGGATTCACACCTTCGGTCCAACTTCCATCCTCACTGTGGGAATTGGCCAAAATATTGGCACACAATTTAACAACACTACCTATGGCGCGGCCGGCGACGGCAATGCAATTGCCACTGCCGCCGGCTTCGTACAGAACTTCGCGTGCGGTTACCCCTATGGTCGCAGCGGATGTTATATCCCCAACCTAGGCCTTGGGGCTTATATAGGCGGCGGCGAAGCTAGTGAATCAGCAGGTGGCCTATCGGGAATTTGGGAATACAAGGCGGACTATCAAAAGACCTTCGGGCGGCATACCATCTACGTTGGAGGTAACGTCGACACCAATAACCTGGGCAGAACCGCAGGAGGCAATTCGTCGCTTACGTTCGCGCCTTTTCAAACCTCCAATGGCTCGACCGGCGGTGATGAGTTGGCGTCCATGCTCTTGAGTGTGCCCCAAGGCGCCAGGAGGCTCACCACGAACTATTGGGAGACCGGAGGTTGGGAGGATGGCTTCTATGGCCAGGACCAGTGGAAGATTCGCAACAATCTGACCATCAACTTAGGCCTGCGTTACGATGTGTCGATAATACCCGTGACAGATAATATTCTGGGCAATTATTACGACATCTTCGACTTCGTCCATGGCACAGATATTATCCAGAAATTGCCGCCGGCGTGCAGTACGACACAGTTCGCCCCCTGCGTGCCCGGTGGGACCTTGCCAGCCCACGTGGTCGTATCCAGCCAACCTGGCAAGCTCTTTTTTCCTGACTACAGCAACATTCAGCCAAGGTTCGGGGTTTCGTACGCCTTTCGTCCAGGCACGGTTGTGCATGGCGGCTTTGGCCGCACATACGATAACTGGGCGGCTGTCGAACAATCTGCCCAGAATGAGAACGCCTGGCTCCTTGGAAGCGGCGCCCTTGTAACAAATCTGAATACACAGCCCGGGCTGACTCCATCGACAGTCATCACCGCCGAGAATCCTCTGGCAACCTTCGGCGGCGCCTACCCCGCTCCTACCCCGTTTACGTCCCTCGGGTGGGCCACAGCCCCGCAGTTCAAGACCGCCTATTCGGATCAGTGGACGTTCGGCGTTCAGCAGCAGGTCCGAGGCGCCGGCGTCTGGACCGTGAATTATGTCGGTTCCAGAGGCCGGAATATCGACTATGCCCCAGTGGCAAACACTGCAACGACTCCTGGCCCCGGTCCTGTCGCCGCGCGCACCCCCTTCCCTTACATGCCGCAGTCCTTTTTCGATCAGCCGATAGGACAGCTCAATTACAACGCATTGGAGACATCCTTGCAGGGCAGAAGCCGCGTTACCGGCCTGAGCTACCTGGTTTCTTATACGTGGTCAAAAGGGCTCAACTACGGAACGGACGGATGGTATGGGATTGGCACCACCAGCATCCAGAATCCCTACAACTTCAAGGGTGATCGAAGTGTGTCCGGCTATGACCTGCCGAATGTTTTTACCGCAGGGTGGGTGTGGGCGGTTCCCATCGGAAAGAGTGGTTTCTCCACCGGCAACCGCACGACGGATTACGTGCTGGGCAATTGGCAGATTACTGGAATTGCCACCTTGGAGTCCGGCCGTGTTTACACTCTCTATGACGCGGGCGACATTGCCAACACAGGCAATTTTAATTTTTTCGGCGGCTACGAACGCCCGAATCAAGTAGGCAATCCCAAGCCTCAACATCAAACGCCGAGCCAATGGATCAATCCCGCAGCATTTGAAACGCCGGCTCAGTACACATTCGGGAACACTCCAAGAAATTCGTTGCGTACCGAGCCCTACAAGAGTCTCGACGCTTCAATCTTCAGGGAGTTCCCAATGTTCGAGTCTCTGAAGTTGCAACTGCGGATGGACGCACTCAATGCCTTCAACCATCCTGTATGGGGTGTTCCGAATAGCTGCCAGAATTGTCAGAACTTTGGTGTGGTCACCTCTACTATCAACAACTCCCGCCAAGTGCAATTGTCAGCGAAGGTCATCTTTTAGGGAGCGATTTCGGGACTCTTTAGATCGTGAGATGGATCGGGAACGCCTCAGGGGTTTCCGATTCCGCTCGCATGCAGTGCGGTAGCCGGATGACGATCCTGCCAAGATGATGGAAGCATCATGCCGCCAAGAGGAAAACATATCGACTCGTCGGGAGCAAATCGCTTCAAGGAGAAGAGAAATTCGTCAGATGGCCAACTTCAGTCGACCGCAGTCGAGAATTGAAAACATTCTTAACTACTGGATTTGGCTTGGCGTAATTCTCGCACTGTGCTCCATATCTCACGCTCAAGACAGGCCGTCTTCGGGGTCGGATCGTTCATCAAATCGAGAACTAGAAACAGGGATCGCCCTGGCTCAGAAAGGCGATTTAAAGGGAGCCGAAGAGGCGTTTGAGCGGGCAGTAATGCTTCAGCCTAAAGACGCGCGAGCGCTAACTGCTCTCGGACAAGTGCAAGAGCAGGAAGGTAAGTTGCCCGACTCAATCGCGATATTTCACAAAGTGATCGGGCTTGATCCGGCTTCGGCTGACGCCCATGTGAATCTTGGAATTGCGCTGGGTGATCACAGCGAGTTTGCTCCTGCTCTCGAAGAAAGCGAAATAGCAATTCGCTTGACACCGAATTCGTCAGATGCACATTTTTTACGAGGCCGGCTCTTAAGTGACCTGGGTAAGCCCGAAGATGCTCGTAGTGAGTTTCGGAAGGTCCTGGAAATCGCACCAAAATTCGCCGAAGCGCTCTATTACTGGGCTGCGTTGGAGGGAGATGCTGGAAACAAGGTTGACCAGGGGAATCTACTTCGGAGATATCTGAATTTGCGACCGCAGAATGCGACGGCGTGGTTTCAGCTCGGGCAGATACTGCAGGAAGAACATCGAGATTCACAGGCGATAACAGCATGGAAACGCGCAACCGCGCTCAACCCCAACTATTCCGCCGCCCTCTATTCACTCGGACGGGCGTTGAAGACGACTGACCCCGTCGAGTCCAAGCGGCTTGTTGAGCGATGCAAAGAACTTGAGAATGATCGGCAAACGATCGATCAAGTAAACATGTTAGGAAATCAAGCCAATCTGAAAATGTACGATGCAAATTACAAAGGTGCAATCGACGACCTAAAGAATGCCATCATCTTATGCGGTAGATGTACGCTACTTGGCGCCCTGAAAAAGAACCTCGGATTGGCATACTGCCATGCAGGTCAACTGGGTGCAGGTGAGCGGGAACTGAAAATCGCAGAAACATTGATACCGGAAGACCCGAGTGTCAAGGAAGCTCTGCGAACCGTGAAGCAACAGCGATCGCAGATTCCTGACAGGCACTAGGAAAAAACAGCAAAGCAGCGCGCTGTGACCATCGCGCAACCGGATGCTTACGTGCCGGAAAAAAGTGTTCGGCGGAGGAGATATCAAAACGATGCATCGTTCCTTGATCACCTTAGCAACACTTTTGCTCTCCCCTTTCATTCACTTGTCTCCTCCTCAGGTTGCGACCGCGCCTAGCGACAGCACTCCTGGCAACAGCACCAACATCCGATCTGATGAGCGCACGATATTGATGGGCGTAGACGCTGTTCGCCAAGGTGGGGTCAAGCCGATCGACATGGGACCGGGAAAGATCGGCTGGATTGAGTCATGGTCAAGTAACAACGACTCACTCACTTGGACCGCACTCATCGCAAAAGAGGGGAAAT
Organism: Edaphobacter sp.; assembly: GCA_035317185.1. Lineage (GTDB taxonomy): Bacteria > Acidobacteriota > Terriglobia > Terriglobales > Acidobacteriaceae > Edaphobacter. The sequence continues at coordinate 50,602 of DATHHN010000014.1, read as the reverse complement.
ACACAATCTCTGCCATTCTCGAGAGTACCGGGGTCGATTGTGCGGTCGAGGTGTCTGTTGATTCTAAGAGATTGAATGCGTCGTGCGGGAAGAGAAGATGGAACAAGGTAACGCTAGGCACAGTTCAGCTCGCGGCGGGCTCTAGAAGGATCCAATTTCGATCAACTGGATCGACAGCGCTCGGTAAGCTCTTTTCATTAGAACTAGTCACGCCCGACGTGGAGGCGACTCTTGCCCGATTGAGTCAGGAGCAGGCATCGAGCACAGATTGGTTGGTGGCGGCTAAGTACGGACTAATGTTTCATTGGACTAGCCAATCAAAGCCGCGGGAGGGAGCTCCCAAGCTGTACTGCGACGCGGTGCGCGATTTTGACGTTAGCCGCTTCGCCGATATGGTTTCGCAAATGGGGGCCGGCTTTGTGGTTTTTACAACCTCGCATGCGGGTTTCCATTTCCCGGGACCAAACCCGGCAATCGATGCGATTCTTCCTGGCAGAACCTGCCAAAGGGATCTGGTAAGAGACCTCGCCGGGGCGCTCGGAACGCACAATATCAAGCTGGAGTTGTATTTCCATCCCGGACACGATGACAACGAGTGGTGGCAGCGCACGCATTTCAACGAAGACAAGGCGGCATACTTTGATCTTTGGTGCAAGATCATCAGCCAGATTGGTCAGCAGTACGGCGATCAACTCGCAGGTTTCTGGTTTGATGATGCTGCCTTCACCTATTACCCATTCAACGCACCCTGGCGAAAGATGACCGCCGCAGCCAAGATGGGGAACGCAAACCGGGTTATCGCATACAACAGTTGGACTTTGCCAAAATTGAACGAATTTTACGAAGTCTTTGCAGGCGAGAACGCATTTTCGACAGAGATGATCGACGGTGATGACTATCTTCCGATCGGCGGAACTGGACGATTCACAGGCGGTCCGCAACAGGGCCTGCAAGGACAGATCACCGCCATCATCAACGGGGATTGGGGTCATTTCAAGACAGATATGGCTATAGATCCGCCGCGGTATTCAGCCGATGTCATGGTCGCGAAACTCAAAGACTCGATGAGGCGCCGTAATGTTCCCCTGTTGGATGTTGAAGTCTATCAGGATGGAACAATCTCACCGGAGACGTTTCAGATGTTTCAGATTGTTCGTCGAGAGATTGACTCAACAAACACTCAGCGCCATGACCCGGCTCGTGGATCTGCGTCGCAATAACTAGGAGGCATCTTGGGAAAACAATGTTTCGTCATCGCCTTTGCTGCTCTATTTCTCGCGCCATGTGTGCTCCCCGCACGTGCCCAGCTTGAGGGAGAGCATATCCATACTGCCACAAAGCACCCGGTAGCCTCGATTCAGGACACGGAGACGGCAACCCAGCGCGATGCACGCATGCATTGGTGGCGCGAAGCGCGATTCGGCATGTTCATCCATTGGGGACTCTACTCGATTCCTGCCGGGACATGGAACGGGAAACAAGTCCCCGGCATCGGCGAGTGGATCATGAACAGTGCGTCTATTCCCGTTGCGGACTATGAAGCAGTTGCATCGCAGTTCAATCCCACTGCGTTCAGCGCACACGATATCGTTGCGCTCGCGAAGTCGGCCGGCATGAAATACATCGTCATCACGTCAAAGCACCATGACGGCTTCGCAATGTTCGACTCGAAGGCGGATCCGTTCAATATTGTTGCCGCGACGCCGTTCCACCGCGATCCGATTCGCGAACTTGCAGAGGAGTGTGGAAAGCAAGGCGTAAAACTCGGCTTCTATTACTCGCAAGACCAGGATTGGACAGCCCCGGGAGGTGCCGCACTAAAGACGGGTAACCATGAGCTGCCAAGCCATCACTGGGATCCAAAGCAGGATGGCGATTTCGCGAGCTACCTCCATACAAAATCAATTCCACAGCTCAAAGAACTGCTCACGAACTATGGCGAGTTTCCCGCGGTGATCTGGTTCGACACTCCAACCGACGATATGACACCGGAGCTTGCAGGCGAGATTGTTACGCTGCTCAATCAACATCCGAATCTCATATGGAACAACCGCCTAGGGGGCGGCTATAAGGGAGACACTGAAACCCCGGAGCAATACATCCCTGCTAAAGGCTATCCCGGACGAGATTGGGAGGCTTGCATGACGATGAACGACACGTGGGGATACAAGTCCTATGACACAAACTTCAAATCCACTGAGACACTGCTGCGCAATTTGATCGACATCGCCAGCAAAGGCGGCAATTATCTCCTGAATATCGGACCGGACTCCAAAGGCAATGTGCCTCCCGCTGAAATCGAAAGACTCCACGAGGTCGGTAGATGGCTGGCTGTGAATGGCGCAGCGATCTATGGCACGCAACCTACACTCTTCGGTGAGGAGGCTGGTAGCTTCAGCACGACTGAAAAGAATGACGATGGCAAGCCGAAGTTCATTTCCGCCTGGAACTGGCGATCCACAACAACTTCGAACAAAATCTACGTTGAGATTTTCACATGGCCCGCGGGCAGTTTTCACCTCGAAAAGGTACCCCGCACTGTGATCGGCGCGCACCTTTTAGCGGACAAGACGAAAAGACCGCTTCGGATTACAAACGTCGCAAACGGCGTCGACATTGCTTTACCGAACAAACCGCTCGACCCGATCGCCACCGTCGTCGTGCTCGAGACGAGATGACCAAACAGTCCCGCGAAGCGCGCAGACCCGCCGACGTCACTACCTGCTGCAAGCCCAACCCGTCTCCATCGAGACAGACTCATGCCACTCTCCTCAAAGAAAGGATGATCCCGTGAGAGAGAAGGATGAACCGACACGAGAGTTCGAGAAGCAATCGCATCCCGCGGTGTCCAAAGAATCCGTTGCTCCTATCTCGATTAAGAGGCGCACGCTGCTGGCTGGAATGGCAGCGTCGTGCGCAGGAGTCACCGCTTCGGCTCTCGCACCGAAGAACTTTCTGGGCTCGCCGGCAACCGCTCCACCGACAAATTCGCAGCCTGCGGCACCCGCTTGCGGACGCAGCAAGGTCGTCGCTTCGGACGAGGCTACGGTCGTGGAGACAAGCGCAGGGAAGATCCGCGGATTCAAGCGGAACGGCGTTTACACGTTCAAAGGCGTGCCGTACGGCGCGTCGACCTCCGGAGCCGGGCGTTTTATGCCACCTGCCAAACCGGAACCGTGGACCGGAATTCGTAACGCGCTTGCGTACGGACGCGTCTGCCCACAGGAGTTCACCGCGCACTTCGATACCGATGGGCATAACCTGGCGAACCACGACGAGGACGCATTCCTGCTCCATCGCGGCTCAGCCATCTTTGTGCCTGGCGAAGACTGCCTGCGCGTCAACGTCTGGACACCGGAGATTAACGGGTCGCACAAGCGCCCAGTTATGGTCTACATGCATGGAGGAGGATTTTCTGCTGGCAGTGACCACGATCTCCTCTCCTACGAAGGCGAAAATCTCGCGCGCAATCACGATGTCGTTGCCGTGACGCACAATCATCGTTTAAACGTGCACGGCTATCTGAATCTTGGAGCCATTGGCGGAGAAGAGTTCGCAATGTCCGCTAATGTCGGGATGCTCGACATTGTCGCGGTTCTCGAATGGGTCCGGGCCAACATCATGACCTTCGGAGGTGATCCTGATTGTGTGACCATCTTCGGACAGTCAGGAGGCGGTGGAAAAGTCGCCGCACTGATGGCTATGCCAGCGGCGAAAGGCCTGTTTCATCGCGCCATCATTCAGAGTGGGCCTTTTCTGAAGGCGCTCACTCCAGACTACTCACAGCGGGTAGCTGAATTGATATTCGATGAGCTTGGACTGTCCAAATCGCAGGTGAGGGAACTGCAGAAGATTCCCGTCTCCCGTCTCACGGGAGCAGCGGTGGAAGGGATGAAGAAAATGCTCAAGCCTCAACCCTCCCTTCGCGGGACGTTTGGAGAGAGCGGTTGGGGACCAACTGTAGACGGCCACGTCCTTCCATCTCATCCATTCGATCCAGGAGCGCCTGCAATTTCGGCCGACATTCCGTTAATCACGGGTACGGATCTCAACGAGTTTGTCAGCGGAATTGACCGTCCCAATGCGGACGCAATGACCGTTGAGGAGATGAATCGTTTGGTCAGAGAGGCATTTGGCGGGGAAAGCGAGGCGATCATCGCTGCTTATCGACGGGACTATCCCAAAGCAACTTCCTTTGGCCTGTACGCCACTATCGCCGCCTCTCAGCTTCGCATCCCGGGAATTGCGCAGGCAAGCAGAAAAGCCGCGCAGGGAGCGGCACCGGCGTATGCGTATGTTTATGCGTGGCGGACCCCCGCATTGGATGACCGTCCGGGCACATTCCACGCGGCTGAGATCTCGTTCACCTTCGACAATGCCGAACTCTGCGACCACTACAGCGCCGGAGATTCAGGCGCTTTTGTTCTGTCGAGGCAGATGGGCAGGGCGTGGACGAGTTTCGCGAGGACTGGAAATCCCAATCACAGCGGCATGCCGCATTGGCCCTCATACACCGCTGACACCCGCGCAACGATGTATTTCGATACGCCCTGCGCAGTTCGCAACGATCCTGAGGGAAATGGACTGAGAATCATCACAAACAGTTCTAGGTTAAGCAACCCAGGCAGCGGTCCAGCATAGAGTTACGATTCAGGCGAAGAGAACATCGCACGATCGAACAGCCGAGAGAATGCTGACTGAACGATCGCGATGCCGCCGCACCATTCACCACGAATCGCTAGAACCCATCGAAATAGGACTCTGACGATGAAGATATCTGACCAACAAGACAGAGACAGGAACACCGAGCCGTCGTCCCCTGGGCGACGAACCTTCGTCAAGGGCATCGCTGCCGTGGGAGCCGGTGTTGCTACTTTTCCTCTCTTGACCAATACAGCTGACGCTCAGTTTCAGGCCGCTCTCGATAAGAGAACCCCATCGGGATCGAGCAGAGCCGAGGTCGAGAATCAGGCCCCCCTGGCCTTTCAGGGCGACAAGATCGACTGGCACGGATTCGACCGTTACGACTTCGTCATGGATATGCAGACGTTGGCTATCAGGCCTTTCAAGCCGCCGGCCGGCGAAGAGTCCGGCAATCTTGGAGAGTCGAATAAAGGACAGTTACGGTGTGTTGTCGTTGTGCCCAAGAAGGCGGCTCCGGGCAAGCCGTGGTCCTGGCGCGGAGTTTACTGGAATCATCAGCCCCAGGCCGAAGTCGAATTGCTCAGCCGTGGTTTTCACATCGCATACATCTCGGTCGACCCCAAGCCAGGGTCACTAACGAATTTGACTATGGATGAGCTTATGGATCAGCTCGGAATGTCCCAAAGGGCATTAGGGGAGTGGGATGCGTGGTATGCCTTCCTCACCGGGCAATATGGGTTGTCGAAGAAGCCCGCGTTCGTCGGCATGAGCCGGGGCGGGATATTCGAATATCAGTGGGGCAGTGCCAATCCCGACAAGGTCTCCTGCATCTATGCCGACAATCCGGGGATGGTGCGCGAAGGTTTTCAGAGGCTGGTAGACCTGGCGCGGGCCGATGTGCCTGTTCTTCAGATCTGCGGCACCCTCGATCCGCTCCTCGGTCCGTATACTTCCGCCATCGAGGCCATCTATCAGCAGTTTGGAGGACGCATCTCGATGATGATCAAGGAAGGTTACGCCCATCATCCGCATAGCCTCCGCAACCCCAAGCCGATCGCGGACTTTATCGAACAGAGCATACAGGAGGTGAGAGGACCGACACCAGCCTTCGCGGGCGACAGGTTCAGAAAGACTTCTTACTACGGCACCGAGAATGTCTATCGCAACTATCCGGAGGAGGACACCTACCTCACCTGCCGCGGACCGCTGTTTTCGCCATGTTACGACCGCTACGAATTCAGCGTGCGCGACACGCCGATGAGCATCACGGTGATCGCGCCGAGCGCTTCTGCCCCAGGCATGCCTTGGGTTTACCGGGCAGGTTTTGTGTTTCGCGATGCGAAGGTCGATCAGCAGCTTCTCGCGAAGGGGTTTCACATCGTCACCGGCCCCGTAGGGGTCGACTTCGCAGTGAAGAATTGGGACACGGTGTATGAATACCTGACCATGCACGGTTTTTCGAAGAAGCCGGCGATGGAAGGTGCGGGCGGCGGCGCCGGCGAAGTCTACGCGTGGGCCATCGAAAATCCCGACAAAGTTTCCTGCATTTACGCTGAGAATCCGCGCATGCACAGCGCCTTGGCGAAAACGCAGCCGCTCGATAATCTCGCCCCTCTGGCCAAAGCCAACGTGCCGCTTCTCCATGTTTGCGGCAGCCTCGACCCGTGGTTCAACGACAATACACTCGAGGTTGAAAAGCGATACAAGAAACTTGGCGGCAAAATCGAGGTGATCGTCAAGAAGGGCGCAGGACATTATCCGCTCGCACCGGAGGATCCGGCCCCGGTCGTGAACTTTATCACGCGCGTTGCTACCTAGTGGTGTGAGTGCCAATCTGCCTGCTGAAAATCAACTCAGTTGCCGCTTTACTGTGAACTAAACGGGCCCCCGAAAGGAGATTTCCATTGAAAGCGTCCTTTCAACCTCACACCTTCAGCAGGAAAGAGGTTCTAAAGGGTTATTACTAGCGGTGTAGGGCAACGGGCGATTGATATGGCCCGTCGCAGGATTGTGAGGGGACGATGGAGAGCTTTCGATTGGACGGCAAGCGCGCCGCGATCACCGGCGCCGCAAGCGGGATTGGCCGCGCCGTCGCAACCCTGTTCGCACATGCCGGGGCCGAAGTTATCCTTCTTGACCTGAACGCGGCCAGCGCGCAAGAGGTTGCCGCTGGTATCGCCTCCGAGACTTCGGGAAGAGTGTCGTCGATTGCGCTGGATGTTTCGGAGAAGGAGAGTATTGCGAATGCCTTTGGCCAGATCGCCGCCAGCGGGAGCCTTGATGTGCTGGTCAATAGCGCAGGTGTCGCGCATGTCGGCTCCATTTTGACCACTGAGCCCGTCGACTTCGATCGCCTTTATCGGATCAACGTGCGAGGCACCTACCTAGTCATGCAGGCCGCGATTCCATTGATGGAGAAGCGCAAGGCTGGTGTGATCCTCAACATGGCCTCCATCGCGGCCACTTGCGGGTTGAGTGACCGCTTTGCCTACTCGATGACTAAGGGCGCCGTGCTGGCGATGACGCTTTCTGTTGCCAAAGACTGCCTCCCTCTGAACATTCGCTGCAACTGTATCTCGCCCGCTCGAGTGCATACCCCGTTTGTCGATGGCTTTGTTGCCGGAAACTATCCTGGCCAGGAAGCGGAGATGATGCAGAAACTCGCCGCGGCGCAACCCATTGGCCGCATGGGTACCCCAGAAGAGATAGCGCAGCTTGCTCTGTTTTTATCCTCTGACGCGGCGAGTTTTATTACCGGAGCGGATTATCCCATCGATGGCGGTTTTCTGACACTGCGTTGAAACTTCGACACTGGAGACGAAATGGACCTCGGATTAAAAGGCAGCGTCATCGCGGTTACTGGCGGTGGGGCGGGCATCGGTCAAGGAATTTCACGCGCTTGCCTTGCCGAGGGCGCGCGCGTTGTTGTTCTCAGCCATAACTCGGAGCATGTGCAGAAGTTTCTTGCCGAAACTCAACGCGATGGACGGCCATGTGAACTGATTGTGTCAGACCTCGCTGAACAAGATCAGTGCAAGAAAGCCATTGAGTATATCGCCGTCCAGTATGGAAGACTCGATGGCCTGGTCAATAACGCTGGCCGTAATGACAGCGTAGGCCTGGAGTCCGGCAGTCCTGAACGCTTTGAAGCGAGTTTACGTTCTAATTTGCTTCACTATTATGCGCTGGCTCACTTCGCTCTTCCTATGTTGAAAGCAACGCGCGGTTCAATCGTAAATATCAGCTCCAAAGTTGCGCTCACGGGCCAGGGCAATACGTCAGCCTATGCGGCCGCCAAAGGAGCGCAACTCGCACTCACCCGCGAATGGGCTGCAGAGCTGATCCAATACGGAATTCGTGTTAATGCTGTTTTGCCGGCTGAGGTTCTGACGCCGCTTTATGAGGCTTGGGTGGGGAGGCAGCCGGATCCGAAAGCTGCGCTGAAGCACATCTCCGGGCAGATCCCCCTAGAAGGCCGCATGACCACCGCCGCGGAGATTGCCGCCGCCGTTGTCTTTCTGCTCTCGTCCACGCAGTCAGGACACACCACGGCGCAGCACATCATTGTAGACGGCGGCTACGTTCACCTGGACCGAATGTTGACAGCCAAAGTGCAGAACTCAACTCGCGCTTAGTCTCCGACACTTCGTGCGGTTCCATGGAGGGGTGTTCCAGCGAAGCTCTCGCGATTCATCAGATAGTCGTGCGCTTCGGGTACAAGTCCCAAGTTCCCCCCTCAAATGTCGCAGGATCGCCAATACGCTCACCGATGAACGCACATGAGCCGCATAGCCGGAAAGGCTTAGTGCTGAATCCGAGGCGCCCCATTAACGGAATCGGTTCGCACCGAGGGACCGCCGTCTCTGGATCAGCCTTGGCCATTCGGGACAAATGACGACAGCACCTTGTGTATGAAATGATTATGTGTTGCCTCAGTTTTAGGTCTCCAGCTGAGGCCCATGCTAAATCGTTTCAGCACAGGAGATTGCAAGGACATGGCGGAACGGGTCTTCAGCGGTCATTTGATATGGCGTCTTCGTCACATTCTGTGAATGGACAGAACGGTGTGCAGTTTGGGCCGGATCCAGCGCTCGTTCGCGAACAGCTGAGGCGGCTCGTTGCGCACCCATTGTTCACGAACAGCAAGCGATACCCGGTGTTGCTCACCTACACTGTCGAGCAAACGCTTCTTGGCAATGCGAGCGAATTAAAGGAAAGAACCATTGGCATCGAGGCTTTTGGGCGCGAACCTGTCTACGATGTCAATCTAGATCCGGTGGTTCGCACTGCGGCAGCCGAGGTTCGGAAAAGGCTCAGCCAATACTATTACAACCCTGATCACGCCGGGGAATTGGTAATTGAACTGCCGATCGGCTCCTATGTTCCGACTTTTCGGGAGCCAGCCGCCTCTCACATGGGATTCGCGGCGGAGCCTTTGGTCGCCGAGAAAGTGGAGTCGCTTCCGAAGGATTCTGTTTTCCAGTCGCTCACGGACGCGAAGGCCGAACAGGCGCATTCACGACTCGTGGCCCGCTGGATTCCGATCGCCATCGCCTTGCTCGTCGCCGCGCTGATCGGATTTAGCGTTGGTCGCTTGAGACTTCCGAGCCAGGCAGCAGGTGCCGGTGAACCCTCGAATATGTCGCGCTTCTGGCAGCCGATTACCGCAACGTCGAGCCGGGTTACCTATTGTCTTGGTGCACCAACCGACTCTGTGGATCTCCAAAACCGGACGTACCCCGCCTCGGAAGGTGGCAGTCTAAACACCTACGATGTCATCACACTCGCTCGATCCCTTGTGCCTCTCGTTCCGAAGAATGGCCAATTTCGTGTGTTATCCGCTTCGGATACCGGCTTTGCTCAATTGCGAGAAGGTCCATTTGTTCTGATTGGTGCATTCGATAATCCCTGGACGATGCGCATAACGCAGGACTTACCGATGGGGTTTGAATATGACAATCAAGTCCGCGAGGTAGTGGATCGCAAGAGTTCGCCTAAAAAGAACTGGACACTTCAATGGCAGGTTCCGGGCAAGAGTCTCGCGCGCGATTACGCCATAGTCGCCCGACTCCATGACACGGTTACCGGCGAGCCCGTCATCATCCTGGCCGGCATCCTGGGGGAGGGAACTGAAGCAGCAAGCGAGGTCGTTTCAAATCCTTCGTATTTGGATGCAATGCTGCAGAAAGCTCCGAAGAATTGGGAGCAGCTAAATCTCGAAGCCGTAATAGAAGCGAATGTTATTGATGGCCATCCGGGGCCGCCAACGATCATCGCTGTCGAGACGTGGTGAATCGTTTCGACCTCAGAAACCTGTATCATACATCCGCGCAAACCTGGCCCCCACTTGAGATCTATCCTCGTGTAAATACGAGCTTTGTCATGCTCTTAGCATGTCTGATGCACGATGCACCTTAAAAACCTCATAAGTTGCGCCTAGCCTGTCTATGTCGGATGTCCGCAGGATTTCGGCCATGGACGGAAGGAGACTTTCTATGAGGCGCATCATCGGGTTCGCCCTTTTATTCATCTGGTCCTCGGTCACGCTAGTGGCCGCGAAGAACTCGCAGACGTTTTACCTGAGTACCGATGTTCGGGCGGGAAACGTTCAGCTACCCCGCGGAATATGCGAAGTGACCTGGAGCACAACCTCAGGACCCCGAGTGCAGTTGACCATCAAGACGGATGACAAGAAAACTGTTACCGTTCCAGCCCTTGTGGTCGAGGGAAAGGACGACAGGGCCGGTGTGGTCACTTCGGTCGTGAATGGCGTTACGTATCTGGTCGAACTTCATACCAGGACTGCCAAATTCGTCTTTGAAAACGGCACAAAAGCGTCGAAATGAGTTCTGTCGATGCCCAGCACACCACGGAATAGTGCTTAGGTAGCCGATCGAGCAGGAACGAACTTTGTCATCACCCTCGCGTGAAGAGTCTTTGGAGACACATGCAGAATTGCAAGTCTGGTTCTTACCTTCTTCTCACCGTTATTGCGGCCCTCGCGCTCATCTCTGCAGCATCTATCGCATCGGCTCAGAACGCAGCCGCTCAAAGCAATGACCGGCCGTGGATGAATCCCAGCCTTTCCGCAGAGGAGCGGGCCGATCTGGCTCTGAAACAGCTCACTCTCGATGAAAAGCTCGCGCTACTACATGGGAACGGCATGGCCCACGCATCGCAGTGGCAAATGCCACTGTCAAACCTTACCAACGGTGGTGCTGGATACGTGGAGGGTGTAAGTCGCCTCGGCATCCCGCCTTTGGTTATCTCTGATGCGGGCTATGGAGTGAGAGACAGCGGTGCAAACGGTAGGTATTCGACGGCTATGCCGTCGAGTTTGGGCGCTGCAGCGAGTTGGGATCCGGATTCAGCTTGCGAATTTGGAACTGTGATCGGCAAAGAGCTTCGAGCGCAAGGATTCAACATGACTCTTGGAGGCGGGGTCGATCTGACCCGCGAACCCCGTAATGGGCGCAACTTTGAATATGCAGGTGAAGATCCGCTCCTTGCCGGCACCGTGGTAGGCAACCTGATGAAGTGCGAGCAGGGGCAGCATGTGGTCGGTGACATCAAGCACTACGTGATGAACGATCAGGAGACGGGACGCTTCTTTGTGAACGCGGTCATCTCGAAGCGAGCGATGCAGGAGTCCGATCTGCTCGCCTTTCATATTGCCATCTCCATCGCGAATCCCGGTGCAGTGATGTGTTCCTACAACCGGATCAATGGTGACTTCGGTTGCGAGAACCCGTACACCCTTCACGAGGTACTCGAGAAAGATTGGGGCTTCAAAGGATTCGTGATCTCTGACTGGGGAGGAACTCACAGCACAGAGAAGGCGTCTGCAGCAGGTCTCGATCAGGAACAACCGATGGCAGACTTCTTTGGTCCGAAGCTAAAAGAAGCAGTGGAAGCCGGAAGAGTGCCAATGTCAGAAATTGACGACCATGCGCGGAGAGTTCTTTACGCTGAGTTTCTATCTGGCATCGTCGACGACCCGCCTGAAAAAAGCCTCGTCGATGTGGAGAAGGGCTTCGAAGTCGCGCGACGTGTCGAAGAAAAGAGCATCGTTCTACTGAAGAATAGTCCGACAGTCCTTCCGATTGTGCCGTCGAAGATTCACAGCATTGCGATCATTGGCGGCCACGCTGACGTCGGGATGATATCCGGCGGAGGATCAGCGCAGGTGGATCCGCCGGGCGGCAATGCCATCATGCCTCCGGGCAAAGGCGCGACGATCTGGCAGAAACCCGTTTGGTTTCCAACCTCTCCATTGAAAGCGCTTCAGGCGAAACTGCCGAACACAAAGATTGACTTCGATCCCGGATCGGATGCGAAGTCGGCAGCAAGTCTGGCCAAGAGCGCGGATTTAGCGATCGTGTTTGTGTATCAGTGGCTGTCGGAAGACATGGATGTGCCGAGCCTTTCGCTTCCTGACAATCAGGATGCGTTGATCGAACAGGTAGCCTCGGCGAATCCGCACACCATCGTTGTGCTGGAGACCGGAACTGCTGTGACCATGCCCTGGATCGACAAGGTGTCCGGCGTAGTCGAGGCTTGGTTCGCCGGCAGCTTGGGACACAAGGCATTGGCCGACGTACTTGTTGGGGACGTCAATCCATCCGGCAAACTTCCGCTGACGTTCACCAGTAGCGAAGCGGATCTTCCGCACCCAGAGCCTGCGAAAATTCCTGCTGAAAGTCAGGCTCATGCTGGAGATGTAGCCGACAACGGAGCTCCTTCTTCGAACGCTTCTAGTCACACAGGCTACGCTGTCCACTACAACGAAGGTGCAGCAGTCGGTTACAAGTGGTTCGAAGAGCAGCACAAGAAACCGCTGTTTGCCTTCGGCTTTGGTTTGTCTTACACGACTTACGCATACTCCGGCCTGACTGTCGATTCCTCCGGCAAAACTGCGCACTTTACCGTCAAGAACACCGGGAAGCGTGCGGGCACTGAAATTGCTGAGGTGTACGCACGGCTTCCGAAGGGCACAGACGAAGCTTACAAGCGTCTGGTGGGATGGGCGCGGGTCGCACTTTCGCCTGGTGAATCTAAAACAGTTTCTGTTCCGATCGACGACCGCGTATTGAAGACATTCGACGAAGTGAAGAATGCCTGGAATATTACGCCGGGAGATTATCAAGTGTTGGTCGGTGGATCGTCGGACAGCACGCCGTTGACAGGGACTTTTCTAATTCACTGAGTCCGTGTGATCGCTTTCTCCCTATGAACCTGAACTAGATCCTAACGAAGACGCGCGGGAATGCGGCAACAAGCCTGAATTGCGGAGTGATCTGACTGATGAAAGTTCCCGTCGTTGTTGACCACACCAGTACCGGAAAAGAGCATTTTGAAGTGTTGGATGGGCTGCGAGGCAGTGCTGCATTTCTGATCGTGATCTTCCACGTCTTCAATTACTCGTTTGCCTTCCATGGCCCTTGGGCACTCGTCAAACACGCTTACCTCGCAGTCGACTTCTTTTTCGCGCTGTCCGGGTTTGTCGTCGCGTATGCATACGATGACCGATGGACGCGGATGTCTGTCCTCCAATTTTTCCGCATTCGTCTCATCCGCCTTCATCCACTGGTTCTGATCGGAGCCACTCTGGGGCTTCTCGGATACCTCTTCGATCCCTTCAGTAAGCCGATAAACCACACTGACGCCGCAATGCTGCTGCTGGCGTATGTCACGTCATTGCTGCTGCTGCCGTCACCCCCGGTCGGTGGAAGGCATAACGAATCTCAGGCACTCAATGGGCCAGCGTGGTCTCTGATGCAGGAATACCTCGGAAACATCGCCTACGCTTTGATTCTTCGCCGACTGCGCGCGCTCACCCTTGCGATTATTTTCGGCCTATCCGGGCTCCTGCTCATTTGGACTGCCAACGCAGAGGGATCGCTGGATGGGGGCTGGGATTATCCGAAGATCTGGATGGCGCCTCTTCGCCTGACGGTCTCGTTCGTGATGGGACTCTGGCTCTATCGGGTTCACGATCGGATTCGCGTCCCTAAAATCGGACTCCTCTTGCTTTCGATCGTGCTTGTGGTGTGCTTCCAGATGCCAGTCTTCCCCAAGGTTGGCGAATACTCGCTGAACGGGCTTTACGACGCGGCGTGCGTGCTCTTCCTATTTCCGCTCATCATCCTTTGCGGCGCACACTCCGACGCTGGAACGGGAATGATCAGGCTTTGCAAGTTCAGCGGCAACCTGTCCTATCCGCTCTATGTCACTCACATTCCATTCGTATACGTGCTTGCGGCCTACTCGTGGACAAGGCATCCCAGTCTGAATGTGAAGCTGACATTGATTTTTCTACTTATTCCATTTGTGATTTTTGTCGCATGGCTTGTCTTGAAGTATTACGACGAGCCCGTCCGCACCTGGCTGAGCCGGCGTTACGGGATCAAGCGGGCGACACCGAAGGTTCCCGGACAGGCAGGAGAAGCATGATGATGCCAATATTGAAGAGCCTCGTACGTTCTGCAGGCACCCTACTGGCACTTGGATTGGTGCTCGCAACACCACTCCTTGCGCAGGAGCAAGCCACTCTTGGTTGGCATGGTCTTTTGCGCGACAGCGGCGGCGCGCCGATCGCAGATGCCAAAGTGAAACTGACGGGTGCGGCCACGGCCGAAGCCAATACTGGTGCCGACGGAAGCTTTACGCTTTCCGCACTACATGGCGGGCAATACAGGCTCGCAATCATCGCCGAGGGGAAGACTGCTGCCTACGCCCAGGCTATTACTCTGACCTCCGATGCTTCACCTGTTGTGATCACGTTGTCGAGCCGGGGCGAAATCACTGTGGCCGCGCAGCAGGGCACGGGTGCGACCGGTGGTGTCGCTCTTTCGAGCCAGGCGGTGAGTGAGTTGCCGCTCAACAAGCGCGACTTCTCTTCCTTGCTGCTGCTCGCGGCAGGCACAATGACCGACACGAATGGCGCCACGAACTTCACGGCACAATTTGCGATCAACGGGCAGCGCGGCGTGGAGGCCACGTTCGCAATGGACGGAGCCGACATTAGCGACCCTGAGATGGGCGGTGCCACGATTTCGAACTTCAACGTGGACGCGGTCGAGGGTATCGACTCAAGTTCGGGTTGGATGCCGGCTGACATCGGCCGTGGGGCCGCAGGCTTCACAAATATCCACACGCGTTCGGGTGCGAGCGGCTTCCACGGTTCGTTTTTTGAGTTCGTGCGCAACTCTGCGTTTGACGCGCGCAATTTTTTCGATCATTCGACGCCTGCATACCCGGGACGCATTCCGCCGTTCCGTCGTAACGAATTCGGCTTCACCAATGGCGGCCCCGTCTACATCCCTCATCTCTATGACGGGCGTAAGCGCACCTTCTACTTTGCTGAGTACCAAGGCTTTCGCCAGGTGCTGGGTACAACCCAGGTCATGCCGCTACCCACCGCTGCACAACGGCCTTCCGGAGGCTCAAATATCGTCTCCGACACGGTGAGTTTTCCCGATGGCACAACAGATTCGCTGGCCATTCCGGTGAATCCCTCCATTGCAGCGATACTGGCTCGATATCCGCTACCCAATCTTCCTACTGGCTCCTTCGGTGAGAATACCTACGCGACGGCCTCGAAGGTGCCCACCAACGCCGACCAGTTTTCGTTGCGCATCGACCACAAGCTTTCAGCAAAGAACCAGTTTTTCGCGCGCTTCACGATGGACAACCTGGCGGGACCGACGACAAACCCGGATCAGACAGCGATCGATCCCGCCTTCGCCGTCGAGTACCTCGATCGGCAGCGCAACGTCGTCGGGACAATAACAACCACGTTCACGCCAAAGCTTGTGCTCCAGTCCTCGCTCTCGATAACCCGGTCCACCCCTGGCTTTCCTACCCCCGATCACACCGACCCCGCGGTGAAGTTTGAAGACGGTCTCTTCGAGGCCTTCAACAGCGCCGGCGGATCAGTGATGCAGGGTTACGGAAATCTGTTCCAGGAGCAGGAGAACATCAGCTATACCGCCGGACAACACACGCTGAAAGCGGGCTTCGAGGTCAGGAAGAATGTGGACACCACCTATTTCGGTATTCCACCGAACGGGGAGTACGATTTCGGCGGCGGCACTGCCTACGCAACGGAAGCGATGGCGTCCGCGAGTGGCAAGCACAATATCAACGTAGGTGATCCTCTACCGGATACGCTCTCAGGTTTCCTCTCAGGTTCGCCATTTGCCTATATCGTAGCCATAGCGCCTCCAGGAGTTTCAGGTGGTGCACACATCGGTCCAGCGGCCATCAACCGCAGCGATTACAACGCCTATGTCGAAGACACCTGGAAGGTCACGTCAAAACTGACGCTGGACTACGGTGTCCGCTGGGAGTACTACACCCCGATCACCGAGCGTGCACATCGCACTGGCTCCTTCCGCACACTGAATGGAGCCTTGGACTATGTTGTCAACCCTCAGCCCGGATATTCATCCACCTGGAATGGATGGGGCCCAAGGGTACAAATCTCCTGGGCGCCGCTTAAGAACTTTACCGCGCACGCAGGTGGGGCGGTGATGGTAATACCGCCCAATATCTGGCAGGATAATATGCTCACTGGTTCTACACCTTTCTCGATCAGCCCGCGGCGTCAATCCTCCTCGAGCGCGCCACTGGCATATGGGTTCACGATCACCCCATCGATGTTGCCCATTGCCTATGATCTGAGCGGCAATGACATTCTGGCGAAGGGAGCGAAGAATATTCCTGCCAACACGCCGATGGACGTGGACCGCTACGAGAAAGAATTGGCCAACGTGACTTCATCGGGTGCGGTGAGTGCTCTGAACCTCTCCGGGATCGATGCCAAGTTTGGCAATGGCACACTCTACACCTGGACACTGGGCCTCGAGCGCAAGATCGCCAACCTGACCGCGGATCTGGGGTACGTGGGAACTGTGGCTCAGAAGCTTCCGCGCATCTCTTTTCCGAACGCCTATCCCGGCGCTACCCCTGAGTTCGCACCCAACACGCAATTCAACTCCGCGGGCGACGTAACCGGCGGCTTCGGGGTGATGAACGTGATGACCAATGATGTGCACTCCAACTACAACGCGCTGCAGGCCTCGCTATTCGGTACCCTGGGTCACGGTGGACCCGGCATTCAGGCCTCGTACACGTGGGGTAAGTCGATCGACACGACTTCGATGGTGTTGAGTGGTACGGGTTCAACAGGCGCTACTACCTCAGGAGCTTCACAGGACCCGTTCAATCTTCGCGCAGAGAAGGGACCGTCGGCTTTTGACGCAACGCACAATTTTGGACTGAGTGTGGCGCAGGACCTGCACATCGAGAGCGCGAGCTTTTTGGGCGCGCTTCCGCGTAGCCTTACCTATGGATGGGAGCTGCTCTCCATCTCGTCGATATCGTCCGGTGCTCCGTTCACCGTTTACTCGGGTATACAGCAGACGGGAGCGGGCGCGAACGGCGTCGACCGTCCGGATCAGATTGCCGTGCCGAAGTTGTCCACGGCGCGAAAGAACCGCCAGGACTACTTTGGGATGGGAGCGGCCAACGCAAGTACATATTTCAATATTCCCGTCCATGTCGCCGGTGGCACGGGACCGAACCAAGGACGCTTTGGCACTCTCGGACGCGACACTTTCCGCGGGCCTGCCTACTACGATTACGACTTCGCAATGATCAAGGACACTCCGTTCGGAAAGAGACCCTCCGGCGCGGAACGCATGGACGTCCAGTTCCGAGGCGAGTTCTTCAATCTGTTCAACATCGTCAACATGGGGCTTCCCTCGAACATCCTGACTGGGTCTGGCTTCGGCGAAATTTCCAAGACGGCCGGCACTTCGCGGCAGATTCAATTGTCCCTCAAGCTTATCTACTGATCGAAACCGCTTGACATGTTTTGCCGCAGGATCGGTGTCCAACCATTTCGATCAGATTAGTGCTTTCAATCCTGATTTGCCCGGGCATTGGGAGCGATTGGCAGGGTCGTGAAAAGGGTATCGTCACTACCGGCCGGCCAACTTCCTTCGGATTGTCTTCACCCAGATCGCTTCGGCGCTGGGCTCCATCGTCTTCGCGATTGCGAGCGCCGCCTGGTATGCGGGCTTTGCGGCCAGCGGCCGCCCGAGCGCAGTGAATGTGTCGCCTAGAACTATTTGTGCCTGCAACTCATCGGGGTCGAGGGCAACGGCCGTCTGGGCCTCCACCAGCGCAGAGGCTAACTGCCCGGCCGCAGTGAGATCTCTGGCCCGCGTTACGTGGCCGAGTGCGGAGGCGAAACGCATGTCAAACGTCCCATCGTAGACAAAAACACCGTCCTGAATGAAAGCAACTGGCTTCAGCTTCTGAAACTCCCGGTAAGGATTCAGCACATTGGAGCCTAACTCGTAGCCCGTGAGCGTTCCCGCGCTGATCAGAAGAGTTCCCGTGATCGTCGGCGGCGTATCGACTCGATAATCCGTCCACCCGGTGTCAGCTGTCGGCAAGGGTTTGCATGGAATTCCATACGCGCTGAAATGGATGGAGGGTTCGACGAAGTAGGCAAACCAGCAGTCCTTAACCCCGCGATTGTCCAGATACTTCTTCACCGCCTTCAGTTGCTGACCCCAGTCCGTGTTGGAGTCGGTCAGGTACTTATAAGTATTCGCGGGACCGCCCCAGAATTCGTTCGAGTAGGCAAGGTAGTTCGGATAAGCTCGCGCCGAAGACACCGCGTGCCATGCCAGCAGCAATCCCACGACGTAGGCCCAGCGCCGGTCTCTATGCGCCAGTGCGAGCGCGGCGCCCCCAATCAGCACAGCGAGAAACGGATACATGGGCAGGATGTGCCTTGCGCCGATGTTCAGGCCAGTGCCGGTCGCGATCAACAAATAGAGAAGCGGAGGAATGGTGAGAAAAAAGATCTCGCGCCGAGCGCGCAATTTTCCGGTAGCGATCGCAAAGCCGGCCAGCAGCAGCAAACCCATGAAGGCCGCCGTGGACTTGATGATGAAGGCCGCAGGAAAGTAGAACCAGACTCCGCGCGCGTATACCTTGCCGAAGATGTAGGTTGAGAACGCATCTGAAATCAGGCGCACGTCCACCAACCCGTAAAGATAAGACTCGGGCAGGATGTGCCAACGCGCGAGCGCGAGATAAAGGTGCTGTTCCGTCCCTTTCAAACCCGCCGCGTACTCGGCGAGTGAGGGATTCATCGTCATTCCACCTGGTCTGGCGGCGTAGCGAAAACCGTAGAAAGCCCAGAGCACCACTATGGCAATGGCCGACGCAGCCAGAAAGGCGGCAGTCAGGCGCATTGCAAGTTTCCCTTTGTTGGTTCGCGTCGCGGGCGAGGACCACAGTATCTCGGTAATTATGAGTGCCAGGCCGAATGGGAGCAGGAGCACACCTGAGTGTTTTGACGCCAGGGCAAGTCCACTGACCAGGCCGAGAACAATCAGCCTGCTGACCGAAGGCGCCTTCACGTAGCGATAGAAGGCATAGATGCTGGCGAATATAAAGCAGGAGATACCCATGTCCGTTGTGACATAGGCGCCGTGCGCGATCATGTTTGGCTCGAAAACCACGAGCGCCAATCCGAACAGCGCCGCACCGTTGCCGAACATCTCTCGCGCTGCCAGAAAGACGAGCAGCCCCAGCAAAAGACTGAGGGATGCCGCCGCCATCCGGGCGCGAAAAATCATGCGATCCGCTTCGGCCTCTCCACCATTACCGAAGATGAAATCCCGTCCATCCGAGTATGCTTCGTCTTTGAAGTCTGTATTCGCCCTGGGATCTGGCGCCTTGAGGTGCATCGGTAGAAGTGGGATCGTCGCTAGCGCTTTTACGAGCGGCGGATGCTCAGGATTGATGCCAAAGTCTACCTTCTTCCATGACATATAGCCGGCGAAGATATGGTCACCTTCATCCCAGGACAATGATTGCTGTCGGATCGAGAATGTCAGCTCCCCCAACAACACGAACAAAAGCAACACTGCTCCCGCGCTTCCATAGTGTTTCCTAACATTCTGTCGAAACATATCTCACCCGTGGTCGTAAGACTCGACGTTGCTGCTCTCTGATCGATTTTGACAGCATACAGCGGATTCGCGAATCGGGGCGGTATTGAATCTGATAAAACGGTAAAAACGTCAGGATTACGCATATCACCGCTTTCTATTTGCTGATTTGGCCTCAGCGCGAAGTAGCCCGGGCTTTCGCACGCGATGTGGTCCCATGGGATTCTCGTCGCCCGAGTCCTCCTGGCGCCGGCGTTATTCCGTCCGCGGTTGCACTTAAAGGTGATCGGGGGAACCCCAAATGGTGTTGAAGATGCAGATTTGCCATGGCCCAATGGTCCAGGGAACCCGTCAGGCGGCTGTTCGTTTATTGGCACCTACGGCAGGTTTGAATTCCAGCGCCCAAACGCAACCTTGACCATCTAGGCTAATCGGCATTTGCCCGCGTCCTGTTACGCTGTCGGCGCGGGAATTATGGCTCAACCCGGTCTCTGAATTCGCAATGTCAGATCAGAAGGCTCGATCTTTGACGCTGGGCGTAAATTTGCGCAGGATGAATTCCTGTATTATGCCGTTGACCATGCGCCCGCCGGTGGTGACAAGAGCATTTTCAAACACAAGCGCCGGGCCGCGATTGGTTGCTGGATAGTAGGCATTCGAAATGGCACCCGAGGCCAGATCGCCACCGATGCTCGAGTAGTTCGGTTCCCACCGTCCGTTGTCTCCCCTGGCGATGAATGGGCTGGACAGTGCGTGGAGAGTGCGGGACTTCTTTGTGCCCGTTCCCTGGTAGAAGTAACGCGGGTCTTGGTGAAGAAGCGATGGCAGAATGGCACCGCCGATCATGATGTCAGTAAAACCGTTTGTGTAAAGAGCACCCACGCGCTGACCGTAACCCTTCGCTCCAAGACCGTAGTCAGGCGTGTCTGACATCTCGTCGATGCCAGCAAGAAAACCTATTCCCAAGAATGTCACTGGATCCGTTTCAGCTTTTAGCGCGAGCGAGAACTTGAGTTTTGTCGTGAGCGGCGCTGCATCGTGATCATAGACAGTGTAAAAATTCGGGATGAAGCCGAGAACGCGCTGCCGTTCTTCGATCTTGACCTGCTCGACGGCAATCTCATTGGAGGAAGCGAACACTGTCACCGACGTCGCGTCCGGCGAAACCCTAAGTTTGCTGCCCTTCAGGAGTAAAGCTTGGCCCGGGGCGACGGCGATCTCCAGAGAAGTCCAGCCTGTAAAGCCGGCCGCGCTGATCGTGACGTGGTAAGGGAGCCCAGGCTTGATTTGATCGAATTGAAATGACCCGTCGTCCTTAGACTCGATCGTTCGATTTTCAGCGGCGACAGGGCCTAGAAGAACGACCGTGGCGCCAGGGATAATGCCGTCGTTCACATCGACTACAGAACCGCTAATGCTTCCAGGCTGTGGATCTGGCGCGACAAATCGCTGAGAGGCTACTGGAACGACGACCGATGCGGTGAATAGAAACCCGAGGCACTCCGAATAGCATCCGGACGGCGACGCACTTGCCGATCGTCGCGTTCCCGGTTGCTTCAGAGATCCTTCCATTTCAAATTTCACAAGGGTGTTATCGAATGCACCCGCGTGCCAAATGTCGAGTTGAGTTCCATCTCGCTCTATCTTGATGAGGCCGATCACGATTAGGATTCGGCATTCGACGCGTTTATGAAGCGCGGGGATGAAGAAATGGGCTTGTAACTTTTTTTGAGTATTTTGTCAGTTCTGATGCATCGCATCAGCTCTCGATCAATTCCCATTTCTTGAACCTGCCAGGTGACGGCTCTCGATGCGCGGGTGTGTTAGTGGACGCGACACTGCCGCTTCATACTGGAAAATTGCACTCCACCATGGACGCGTCAAACGCTGAGGACGTGATGAAGTGATTCGCGAACCATAGCATCCGTCATGTCGTATATGCGGCCATGAGCGCCAGACCTGACGAACGTCAGCAACACGGCACTCGTGATTTCAACGTGCGTCCACCGGATCCCTTGAAGTTGCTTCTTGCTGCCCTTGTCAGAGTTGATGACTAGCATCGCGGCAGCATCGCTTCCGAGCCGTAATTGGGGCAGCGGCTCTAGCCATCACAATTGCCTAGGGAATAACGACAAATCGTTCCATTGTCAGAAATGGAAGCCGATTTCTGCGGTCATCGCTCGCGGAGTAACACAATATGTTCCACTGGATGGAAGTTGCGGCTTGGATCAAGCAGTTTCTGCCTTCCGTGCGCGAGGTGAAGCGATATGCGGGCTGCGCGAAGGCGGGAACAACCGTGTGGATAAGCAACGCAGGATTCTCGAGAACCATCTTGTGTCTCTCGAGACTCGGATCGCGGACCTGCAAAATGCGCACGCTCTTCTGACTCACAGAATTGAGCAGTTTTCCAAGCTCAGTAGGACAGAGGCAAGCCCCGTTTCTGAACCAACTGCTACAGGTTGCGCTGCGGCAAATTCACGCGATGGGGTACTCCTCCACTGGTGTCAACGAGATATTGAAAGACGCGAAGAGTCCCAAGGGGTCGCTCTATCGAGCGGAATGAGTACGCGTGGGGACACAGACTGCGCGCTCTTGAGCAATATCAGCGGCACATCACGGTCGAATCAATCCAATGCACGAGTAAACGCCTACCCGGCGTTAGACGTAATGACGCGCGAAAAGGCACGCGATGCACAATCGATTCATAACGGAATAATTCTGTAACTTCTCAGGAACAAAGCAGACACAGAAATGACAATTCATTGACACGAGATCTCATGCTCGCGCCTATCCTGAACCTCGGGTTTTTTCTTTTTGAGACCCACAGCCACGTTAAATTCTCAGAATCAGAACAGGAGATCAAATTATGAATGGTTCATCGAATCACACCAAGAATCCGCTGGATCGCCGCTCATTTATGAGAAGCGGTCTTCTCGCAGGTGGCGCAGCTACAATTGGCGCCGGATTGTTGGCAAATGGGACTCTGGCACAAGCTCAAGGTGGAGAAGGAAACGGAAGACTTAAGTCGGGTGATGTCGCGATCCTCCGGTTTCTAGCGGCGGCAGAATTGATCGAGGCAGATCTATGGACGCAGTATGCAGAACTGGGAGGTGTGAATACCGACTCGAACCAGCAGTTGAACCCTTATCAGTCTGCTCTGTCGAATCTCGATGGTGATGGTCCCCAATACATAACCAGCAACACGCTGGATGAAGTGAGCCATGCTGACTTCCTCAATGCTTATCTCGAGTCCAAAGGGGCAGACCCAGTCAATCTAGATGAATTCCGTACTTTGAAAGGTAGCACCGCTTCAGGAGCGCAGAACATCGGCCGCCTCACCAACCTCATGCATCTTAGCGTCGACACCAGCTGGTACACCCGCTACCGCAGTACCACCAATCCAGACGAAGGCGCAACGTTTCCTCAGGCAATCACGATTAGCAATCGTACCGCCATTCCTATTACAGACGCTGATTTCAACAATCCCAGTCATATTCAGGTGATCGCAAATATTGCGGCTTTTCATTTTGGATTCATTGAACAAGGTGGCTCGAGTCTTTACGCAGCTATGAGCCAAAAAGTGAACGATGCAGAAGTGCTTCAGATTACCCTTGGCATCGGCGGAGATGAAGTCGCGCATTTTCTGGAATGGGTTGATTTTGCCGGCAATGGAGTGCAAACACCCGTCGCGCCAGTGACCGACGCCGGTCTCACGTTTCCAGACTTCTTTGCCAACCCTCCGGTCCAACCGCCGAGCCTCGTTCAGCCCAATTTAATTTTTCCTGTACCTTGCGAATTTATCAGTTCCAAGCTACCTAAGGTCGCGATCATTCGTCCGTTGAGTGATCAGTTTGCGGGCGCTATGGCTGCGGTCGCAAGCCTCACCGCCGATGGTCTTTTCACCGGCCAGAGCAAGCAGTTCCTCAGCACGTTGACAGCTCTCGCTGCCGCCGCTGACGAAGCCAACCGCCATTGAACTCAAGGTCAGTCAACTGCAATAGGAATCTAGATCTGGTTTCGTCGATCAGACAAGAGCAGGGAAGTGCAATTCCATTGATCGAGAAGCCTACGTTAAGGCCTCGTTGAGTTCTTTAATTCTCGAAATTTGATTTCGTCAGAGGTTATCACTGCCTCATCGCGCCTGAGTTGGCTGACGATGAGGCAGCCTTTTCTAAGTCCGTCTCGCCTCCAAACGTAATCGGGCGGGTCAGTCGAACCGGCGCTCATTCTGTGAGGCATAGATATGAAGCCAGATGGCAGTTACTTTTCAGCTCGAATGAAGAGACTCTGCGTCGCCCCTGGGCTTTGGTGAGCGAGGAAGACACTCGAGTGTCCGCAAGAGCAGGTGCGTTGCAGAAGCATCTCGCACTGTGGAAGACTTTAGGACGTTTATTCAAAGCGACACCCGGAACTCGTGGCCGAGATCCGGGCGTCGCTATAGATTGCAAGTGAAATTACTGGTCGTTGCCTGCGGTGAGTTCGGTGGCGACGGGTTTGAGATAGCCAAAGAGCCCGCCTGTGCCATGGTTGGGCCCGGCGGTGAAATAGAGTTCTGACGCAGGTGAAGCGGCTAGGTCGTAGCTGCCGACGGCGGCGCTGTTGCCGGGACTGATGGCCCACAAGCCATTAATCGACAGTGTTGACCCAGCCGCATCCTGTACGAGTCCGAGAAATTTTCCTGTCGCTAGATCGTACGCTGCGATGGTTCCGCTGCCCGAAGAGGTGCCCCCACCTGCAAACTGGCCGATGAGAAGATCATGGCTGAAGACGCCGAAGTCGAGAGGTGCGAGGGCTACTCCCCAGGGCGCGTTCAGCCAGTCGCCGTGTTCGAGACGCTGAAGGAGTTGACCATCGGAGGAGAAGATATCGACGTAGCCAAGACCAGGCCCGTCCGTTTCAAGTTGCTGGCCTTCTTCGTGAAGCGCGAAGGTAACGACGACGTCGTTTCCGATGGCCTGCACGTTGAAAGGAGTGTAATTCCGGGGGAGATGATTGTCGGTGAAGGGCTTGTTATCGCCGTTGTCTCGGGCTTCGTCCGAATGTGGCAGCATTGTGACTCTGTGAAAGGCAGAGTCGTAAACGTCGACGGTACCTTTATTGAAGTTGGCGGCATAGAGATAACGGTTGCCGTTGATGGTTGCGCTTGTGAGGCCCGTGTATCTGGAGCCATCCGTGGTTTTGACCACGATGGTGGCGAGTTTGGACGGTGGCGCGCCGCCAGGGGCGACACCTACGGTTGGATTCCATGCGGAGATGGTGCCGTCTATTGTAGAGAAGAGAAAGGCCGCTGGGGTTCCTGGAGCAAGCAGGAAATCTGTTGGGCTGCTGTTGGCGATGGTGCCAGTTGGCGTGCCGGTAGGGAAGACTTTGCTGTTGGGGTCGGATTTGGGAATGGTCACTGCAAGTGGGTTGATGACGCCGGCGCCGTTGTAGAGCGTGCTCAGGCCCGTGCCATTGTCGGAAATCCACCATGGGCTGCCGGACGTGCGGGAGATTCCCCAGGGATTGACGAGATTGGGGTCGGTAACAGGGGCTACGCCAGATGTGTTGGCCACAAGATTCACTTGAGTGTAATGCTGGGCATAGGCGAACGACCCAACGGACAAAGCCAACGATACAGATGTGGCCACAGAAAATAATGCCGATTTCATAGTTGAATCTCCTGATGGTTTATGCCCCGCAATCGGGTGCTGCCGCCTTCACCGACAAAGTCGGATGTGATGGCTGGATTTCTCCCTGCGCGCGGGGGAGGCAGAGAAACCCTTCACGAAGGTATTGCTGTCGAGGCTTCTTGAATGTCAACGAGACGTCATATCTTTGTCACCAGACTTGGACAGTTGAGAAGGAACGCTATCACTTGGTGAATCGGTTGATGATCTCAAAATGCGAATCGAAAGTGAGGTCTAAGAAGAGGTGGTTGATCGAAGCAAACCTACAAGTCATTCAATGCGCGGGGTCGTTCCTACCTGTTCACGGAACCGTCTGCCCATAGGTGCCCAGAGAGATCAGGACGCTTGCCTCCTGATCTCAATCGTTATGCTGTAGTGTCCTTGAAGAGGCTCGGCTCTTCGGGCGCCGCCCATTGCTCCTGGAGGAGATCGGGGTTGCATTGCGAACATTGCCTCTTCGATTGTCGACTTCCCGAATGCCATCTGGTCGGCATGCGATAAACAGCCGTCACGTCATGTGTGTGATATTTGTCAAGGAGCCGCAAGGTATTTAGCCTCTCTCATCAGGCCGGACTAATTCGTTAGAACGATATGCGTCCGTAGAGTTGTATTTGCCTTCCTCCTACGGTGACCCCCGTGATCTGGGCGGACTGGCCAGGCCCGATGGCATTATTTCCCGGCTGGCCAAAGCTGGGATGGTTTAGCACATTCCCAGCATCCGCACGGATCTGCAACTTCATGCCACGCTCCGGCCAGATATCGAACGTCTTACCGAGTGAGGCGGCCACATTCACAACTCCCGGGCCGTACACAATGTTCCTGCGGAAATCGCCATAGGTGTTGGGAGCGGGAACGGCCAGAGCATCGAGGTTATACCACTCTCTGAGGCGCTGCTTAGTGCCGCCTGGCAGGTGGAGATTTCCAACCAGGTTAGCCTCTTGCGTGTAGCCCCCTGACCGGTTGTTGGAATTGTTATTGTTACCGGTGGTGATGCCCATGGGGTTGCCACCCTCGATCACATAGACGCTGGAAACCTGCCAGCCGCCCAGGAGTTCATCCAACAGCAGGTTCTTGTTCAGGAACTGATGTCCCCTGCCGAAGGGAAGCTGGTAAATCACTTGTCCCTTGAACATATTCCGGATATCGAAGTTGCCGTTGCTGTAGTTGGCATTGGGATCGAAGGCATTCTGATAGTTCTGGTAGCCTTCGCGAGCGCCCCATCCCGCCGAATCCAGATCGTCCAGGAAATGTGACCAGGTGTAGTTAATGCTGAACTGCAAGCCGTAGCTCATGCGCTTGTTCAGCACGGCCTCAAATGCGTTGTAGTTGGAGATGGCGTTGTTGGTGCTTCCTGTAATACTTTGGAAAATCGGATATGGCCTGAACTGCTGGTCATTTGGGCTGAGTTCGCTCTCGGGGACTTGGTTGATGTCCACTGGAAAGCTCAGATCGAAGCCGTGATTCCCTACGTAGGTGAGACTGGCGGAATAGTTCTGGCCAAACTGCCGTTCGAGACTCAAATTCCACTGGTAGTTCTTTGGCAAAGGCGTATGGAACTGGTTGTAGCCCGTACCTTGGCCGTTGCGTGCTGCGGGGCTAGTCGGCGCAGTCAGATACGCGGCGTTTGGAGTTATCGTATTGTAGTCGACTCCGTTTGTCACAACGCCGCAACCGGGGTCGGTGATATCCGGCGTACTACCATCGCTGTCGATCTGCGCCACCGGGCAGATGCCGTTTGTAGTGTCGCCGGGGCCGCCGCTGCTACCGAAAGCCGCGCCCATGCCCGAGCCATATGTGTCGATGCTCAGAGTCGAGGCGTAGAGTCCGAACCCTCCGCGAATGACCGTATCGTTCCTTGGCTGCCAAGCGAAGCCCACTCGCGGCAGCCAGACATTCCAGTTCGGCGCGATCAACTGGCTGCGGCCGTTTGCCTTGCTGAAGCCATACCACATGGCACCCAAGCCACCCGCCGGGTTGGGTACCGTGGGATCGAAGGTCGTCTCGTTGCCCTTGACTTCACTCCAGCCGGTATGGCTCTGCCAACGCAGGCCGAGGTTAATGGTCAAGTTGTCATGTAACTTCCAGTCGTCCTGGACGAACAATTGTGGGCTCTTCGTCCGGGCGCCGTATTCAGGCGTCTCGCTAGCGCTGAAACTGTTCATCTGGCCAAGAAGGAAGTCCGCATAGCTCATGCCGTCACCAGTACCGGCCGAACTCGTGACCTGGCCGCCTGCCGAGGTATACAAACCGTTGAAGCTTGGACTGCCGGCATTCACGTAGCCGTATTGGGTAGAGTCGCCGAGACTAATCAGGAACTCACCTCCGAAATGTACGACATGACGTCCGCGAACCAGCGTCACAACGTCGGATGGATCGTAAACAAACTCCTTGTAGATAAATGGCGAGGTAGGCCCGTTACCAAAACCCGAGATACTGTTGCCGGGCCCGAAGCCTGGGAGGAGATCTACCTTGGCGAGTTTGTATCCGAGCATCGCGGGGTAGCCCTTGCCAAAAGTTGCGGGAAGGAAAAAGTTCAACTGGTCGGTAAAGCCCATGCGCGCTTCGTTGATAAGAGCCGAGCTGAAGTTCCATACATCGGAGATTTGAGCATTGTGGCGGCTGACGTCCTCGTTTTCGCAGTTCACAGGACAGAAGTTTGCTCCGTTGCCAAAAGAGAATCCCGGATTATCGCTCTCGGTCACCGAAGTAGTAAGTCGGTTGCGAGACGTGATGTCGTAATCGAGACGGCCAAAGAACTTGATGAACGGGTTGATGCCGGGCGTGGTATAGGCATAGTTGTTGGTTACGACGCCCTGTATGATCTGCGATCTGCCAGTGTTAGTGGGTTGCTGAACCGCGCCCTGACCTAGCGAAATCAGAAGGTTCTGGAAGTTCTGGGCCACCGGGTTGATCATGAAGGCGGGAATGCGGTTGCCATTGTGGTACTCGTCCGCGAATGAAGTGCGTATCACGCAGGGGCATTGCTGAGTGAGCGTTCCGGCCGGGTTCTGCGCGGTAATGTAGTCCGGGCTTTGGTATGTGTGGTTGCCGGTGTACTGGATCCTCTGGGTTGTCGGGTCATAGATAGTCCGCATCCCGGGAGCGGTGAAATCACCGCTCGCCATGGCCGCGTTCTGCCCTACCGGCAGCGTTTCCGTATTTAGATTCACAGTGTTGTTGATTGTCTTGTCGAAGTTGAAGTAAAAGAACATCTTGTTCCGGATGGCTGGGCCACCCACGGAAAAGCCGAAGTTGTTGTAGCGGAGTTCGGGCTGTTTCGCGCCGAGCGTGCCAAATTGATAGGCGAAGGCATTCAGTGCGTCGTTAGAAAAATACTCATATCCCGCGCCATGGAACTGGTTGGTACCGCCCTTCGTGATCTGGTTGAAAATGATGCCGCCCTGACCATACTCCGCCGAGAAACCGTTGGTGCTGATCTTGACCTCGGACGTGGTCTCGAAGACGGTGACGTCCGAGTTCTGGCTCATCGGCAGCGTCGTAGTAGCGCCATCGGCCAGCATGCTATCGAAGGGCAGGTTGCCGTTGATGGCTGCCACTTGGCCCGGGTTGGAGGCGCTGTTGGCATTCTCGGGAGCGCCTGCGGCGCCGGGCAGCAGCACGGTGAAGATCTCCCAGTCCGCTCCTAGATTGGTCTGGGGCAGTTGCGCCATGGTCTCGGAGTCCAGCGTTGCCTCCTGCGCGCCTGACTCGGTGGTGAGCAATGGCACATCGGTATTCACGACCACGCTCTGCGTCGTTGAGCCGACTTTCAGTTGTCCATTGATCGTCTGAATGGAAACGTCCAGCGTGATGGGACCACGCTCGAACGCGGCGAAACCTTCTTTGGTGAAGGTGATGAGATAGTGGTCCGGAACGATTGGACCCGTGTCATACAAACCGGCGCCATTCGTGGTGAATGTCTTGACGACGCCCTTATCGACATCCTTTACCATGACTGTCACGCCTGGAATGACAGCCCCTGCCGGATCGGTGACGGTGCCGCGAATATCACCGGAGTTAGTGTTCTGCGCAAATAAGCTACTTCCCAGTGGACACATAGCAATCAAAAAAGCTGTTGAACACCAGTGCTTCGCCACTCCCATAACCTGCCTCCAAAGACTCGTTTCGTACTATCAAGGTTTTTCCTAAAGCGCCATTCGCGACGGTCTCAGTCCTAGAGCAGACTCCTATACGCGTCCACTGAGGGCACTGAAGACAGTCGGCACGTCAAGAAGAATCCGCACTTGCCCAACCTTTGTCAGTGCGTGGCAATAGGAACTCGGCACTAACCACTATCAGTCGCGCGGGAACTGCAACTACTCAAGATGACCTCGTCAAGGAACAACTGACCGACCAATTTCCCTAAGGCAATTCCGGTGCCAATAACACTCCACTAGGAAGCACCCATAACGGCATGAGGAAGAGGGAGAAATGAGAAACGATGGAATCGCGAGGATGACCGGTGTCAGAGACAATGACACCAACCTTGACGGTGTCGGTGTTTAGTGACACTCAGTTGGAGCCTTGTGAGTTTTGGGTCTGCAAACCAGCCAGGACCGCGGCGACGCTTCCCCCGAATCTTCAGCAAGGGGTCTCCAGCAACTCACGTCTGGTCACCTTGAGGATGACGCTGGGGCATCTGAGAGAGCCTTGGTTGTTCTTACCAGATCGAACTGTGCAAAGCCTTCCTTGCACGCATTAGCCGCGATTTTGTGGCGCCAATCGTTATGCCCACTTCCTCGGCAATCTGTTTCATCGAGCTGTCCGATCGTAGGCGAATCTCAAAGACGCGCCGGTAACTTGGCGGCAGTTTGGAAATTGCCGACCGCAGAAGCCGGTAGTTTTCAGATTGAATACAGTATTCCTCCGGATTGGGACTTCGATCCGCAATTTCCCATTGAAGAGGACCCGCGCTTTCATTAATTGGCGCGTCTGTCGAAACCTCTGGGCGAACACGTCGCTTGCGAAGGATCATCAGCGCGGAATTGACACAGATTCGCGTGAGCCATGTAACGAAGCTAGAAGCTCGGTTGAAATCTCCAAAATGGACAAATGCCTTGAGAACCGACTCCTGAAATGCATCCTCGGCATCTTCTCTATTCTTTGTAATTCTGTAGAGGGTGAAAAGAATACGACTGGAGTGGCGATAACAGAGTTCAATGAATGCCCATTCATGGCCTGCCTGCGCTGCCGAGAGAAGCTCTTCCTCCTGTGTGGAGACTTTCACAGCTCTGGATGTGCCTTTCAAATGTGTTCTCCTATTTCCTTGGCCACACGAACGGTCTTATTTCGCTGGGCGCGAAGCTTCATGAAAGATTTAGCCTCGGTGTAGAGACGAGGAATGTCGCGGTTAACGATAGCCTTCCAGATGACGCGGAGCGCAACTTTGGGGCGGAAGAAGTATTCGTCGTAAAACTTTTGGACCATTTCCAAAACGTACTCGACGGGCAGACCGGGGTACTCGATGTGCGCCATCTGATGGCCGGCTTCGTCTGACATGGCTCCGTTGGTTATGAAGCCGTTCTGTTCCACGTACTCGAAGAGTTCCGTGCCGGGGAAGGCGTGGGCTATGGAGACCTGGATGGTTTCGCAATCAAGTCGTTTGGCGAACTCGATGGTGTTGCGGATCGATTTCTTGGTCTCGCCGGGCAGGCCCAGGATGAAGTCGCCATGGATGACCAGCCCAAGCGTTTGGCAGTCATTGGCGAAGTCGAGTGCTCGCTGGATGGTTGTGCCCTTCTTGATGTTCTTTAGGATCTGCGGATCACCCGACTCGAAGCCAACAATGAGTAACCGGCAGCCAGCTTCCTTCATCGCCTTGAGCGTGTCATAGTCGGTGGTGACGCGGGAGTTGCAGGACCAGGTGAGACCCAGGGGTTTGAGTTTTTCACATAATTCAACTGTCCGGGCCTTCTGGATGTTGAAGGTGTCGTCGTCAAAGAAGTACTCCTTTACTTCGGGGAAGGCCTGCTTAGCCCATGCCAGCTCTGCGGCCACATCATCGGTGGAGCGCTTGCGCCAGGCGTGTCCGCTTAGCGTCTGCGGCCACAGGCAAAACGTGCATTGCGCCGGGCAGCCGCGCGTGGAATAGAGCGCAATGAAGGGGTGCAGCAGGAAGGGCACGTTGTAGCGCGTCACGTCCAGATCCCGCATGTAGATCTTCGTGGCCCACGGCATTTCGTCCAGATTCTCCACCTGTGGACGATCCGGGTTGTGGACAATATTTCCGTCGAGTTTGTAGCTGATGCCGAGAATTTCATTGCGTGGTTTGCCCTCGGCAAACTCGACTACGGAGTAGTCGAACTCGCGGCGGCAGATGAAGTCCAATACTGGGCACTCGTTCAGGGCCTTGTTAGGGGAGGTAGTCACCGGCGGCCCTACAAAGGCGATGCGAATTGATGGCTTCGCCGCTGCTATTGCCAAAGCCAAGCGCTGGTCGCACTCCCAGCCTACTGTGGAGGTGAACAGCACTAGAAACTCGTAATGCATGCAAATCTGAATCGTCTCTTCGACTGAGACATGATGGGAAGGAGCATCAAGCAGACGCGAACCCTCGAGAAAGCCGGCTGGGTAAGCCAGCCACACCGGGTACCAATACGATTCAATCTCGCGCGTTGCGGGCCAGCGCGAACTGGCGCCTCCGTCAAATCTCTCGAATGAGGGTGGGTTCAGAAGCAAGGTTTTCAAAGGCATAAGGATCCCTTCAATTCAATTGAGTAATTGCCGAAACGGAGCACAGGTCACACGGGAACATCGACGTGGGCGGCTAGGCGGTTGACGATCGAAGAGGCCTGAGAGAGATAGTCCATTGGAAGTTGATGGTCAGCACGACACTCAAGAATTGGCTGGTCAGACCTCAATTCACAAATTGATCTTGCGGGCTAATTGCTGAAGGACATGCCTGTTGTGCACGCCACTACAAATAAATCTCGCACCCTCACTCATCATTTCGAACAGGACGTCCTTTCCTTCTCCGCCGATCGTAATCACGTTTCTGAGATCCACAATTAGCGTCAAGCATCCAGCTGAGGCGCGAGCCTCATCCCACTCTCTTTTGAGTTCCTCTACTGCAGATGTGACTAGCTCCCCTTCAACGACTATGCGACATTGCCGGTTGGTTTTGACTGTCGTGATCTTGAGCATGGCCATAGCTGTTGGGACAGGCTGGGGATTACATGGAAGGAGATGTATATCGGTATTGCCATCTGCTTTCGTCCCCTTCTCTTGCCTCCTCGCAATGTGGAGAGAAGCAATGTGCATGCCAAGGGTCTTTGATTTCCAAGCAGGTGAAAATAAAGGGAATCGGAGCGGCATGGCGGAGGTGGTGTCAAGAATTTCGACAGACGCAGGCGGAATGTCAGAACTAGTTGACACCATCGCAAGGGTCCCCGGACGAGAGACCCTGGTCCGGATGCCCATTCAACCTTGAATCCAGATTCGCAGGAGGAGGCTATAACACTTTTTGCGGGTTGATCCCCAGCTTCTTCATTCGTTCGATCAGGGTAGTTCGTTTGAGGCCCAAGCGAGCGGCTGCGCCGTCGGGGCCGCCGACGCGTCCCTTGGTCTCTTTCAGGATGCGCACGATCCTGTCCTGCTTTTCGAACTTGTCGATTCCCGCCCTGGCGGCGCTCATGCTTCCGTCAGCTAATTCCGGCACCGAAATCTCCAACTTTTCCCCACGCGAAAGGACCACCGCGCGCTCAACAAGATTTTCGAGTTCGCGAACGTTTCCCGGCCAGCGCCAGCGCGCCAGCTTCCGCATGGACACAGCTGAGACGCTTTCGATCTTCTTTTGCATGCGGCGGGCGTACTTCTGCGTGAAATACCGCACAAGCAAAGGAATGTCTTCGGGCCGCTCACGCAAGGGTGGAATTCGGATGGGAATCACATTCAAGCGATAGTACAGGTCGCTTCGAAACTGTTTCTCCGCAACCATCTTTTCGAGGTCGCGATTGGTAGCTGCAAGCAGACGAATATCAACTTTCTTCGTCCGTGAGCTGCCCAGGCGTTCGAATTCCCGCTCCTGTAGTGCCCGCAGAAGTTTCGGCTGGACCTCCATAGGAATGTCTCCGACTTCATCCAGAAACAGCGTGCCCTGATCTGCCAGTTCAAGCCGTCCGATCTTCTGTGTGATCGCGCCGGTGAAAGCGCCCCGCTCGTGACCGAACAATTCGCTCTCCAGCAATCCAGTAGGAATGGCCGCGCAGTTGAGCTTAATCAATGTCCCATCTTTGCGTCGGCTGCGATCATGGATGGCGCGAGCTATCAGTTCCTTTCCCGTACCGGTCTCTCCCAACAACAATACGGTTGAATCGCTCATCGCCACGGTTTCGACCAGTTGAAGCACCTGCCGCAGAGCCGAGCTCTGCCCTATGATTCCTTCAAAGTCTGCCTCGCTGCGAATCTCTCCTTCAAGGTAGAGCTTCTCCTGCGCGAGTCTGTCCTTCAGCTCTGCGATTTCACGATAGGCTAAGGCACTTTCGATGGCCATCGCAACTTGTCCCGCCGCGCGCATCAGGAATTCAATATCCTCTGAGCTGAATGCGTTCTCATCCCGCCACCCAAGAGCCAAAACCCCGAGCGTTTGATTGCGGCTAATCAAGGGCAGACAGCAGCAAAATTCGATACCCTCCGCAAAAGCACGGTCATAATCTGACCCACTCAGCTCGGTTGCCGTTCTTACTACAATCGGCTTGCCGGTCTCGAAAGTCTTGCCCAAAACTGATCCTTCGACCGGTCGCAGCAAATCTTCTTTTACAAAACCCTTGCTCTCCGGAAATTCCATCGTTACAGAGCGCAATTGGCGTGGCTCCCCCTTCGGAAGCCATACCGAGACAGAGTCGCAATGCATGCATTGCCGGATACTCGCCGAAATCGTGCGAAGAAGATCGCGTGTCACCAGATTCGAGACCAGCGTGTTCGTCATGTCGAGGAGCAGCTTGAGACGTTCGCCTTCGCGCCGCAGACCGCCCCCGGACTGCGCGTACTGCTTTGACGAGTTGTCGGACTGCAGCGTTAAGGTCATCTATATGTCCTCTCCAAAAAAGTGTCGCGCGACTCCGCCAATGTCGGAGGCGGCGACTGAATCTCTGACACTCGGCCTACTCGATGCGGGCGATGCAGGGCCTAACCCGCTGAGATTCAGATGATTGAGGCTCTATGCGGATGCTTAAAATTCTCTGGCATCCCAATTGACACTCGAACTCACGGTCTCAGTTCGCGTAGATGTTTAGAACAGTCTCGTATTGCAAAGCCAGCTAGACCTCGGCGGGAGGCAACGGAGAGAGTTAGCTCGGACCACTCTGCTTCGCATATTAGAGGGTCATTCAAGGCCAGATGCGCTTTTCCCGACGCTCTCGCGAAACGCATTTAGAGCATAGGAGCGTGGGAGAGCGTGGATCGGCGACGCTGTGAATGTGCTTCGATTGTAAGCATGAATCGCAGGGATTCTCGTCACCTCAATGCGAAATTGACAATTCTGCAATTCTGCAAATGAGGCACCCGGCTTTGGAATGCGGAGCCGAGTTCGGTGTCACAAAACGCCGACAGCGTCAAAGTTGGTGCCACTATCTCTGACACCAACCATCGTCGCAACTCCATCGTTTCTCATATCTCTCTTTTCCTCAAGTCGTTGCACGTTCTTCCCACAGTAGGTGCCATTGGCACCGGAACTGCCTTAGATGGAATGGTCGGTTAGATGTTCGTTGCCGAGGTCATCTTGAAAAGTTGCACGTCCACGAGACTGATGGATGCGATGGGCTCCATCCAGCAGGTGCCAAAAGAAATCTGCTGCAAGGTGCGAGGACTACCCGAGCACAGCGGTGGAGCGGCACAGGAAGGAGAAGCCGAAATGACTTGTCTTAATACACATAGAATTCCGGAAAGCGGTCAGGGCGAATATGCAACAGCCGAGGACTTTCGCGAGCTGTTCACAGAAGACCCCAATGGCTTCTACATGCTCTCCTTTTTGTTAACAGCCAATCACGAGAAGGCCAAGCAATGCTTCGTAGCCGGACTAGACGATTGCGTGGACGGGAACGCAGTCTTTCAAGAATGGGCAGGTAGGTGGGCCCGGCGAGTCATTGTCCGCAATGCGATTCGAATCTTAGCGCCACATAAGGGTGAGCCCAAACCGACGGAAATTGCCGATCAACCGGCCGGCAAACGCCGTGTTCTAGAGATGCCGGTCCAGGATGTTCCGTTTGCAAGCGTCCTCCGGCTCAACGAGTTTGAACGGTTCGTCTATGTCCTTTCTGTTATCGAGAGATTTGGCGATCATGAGTGCGCTGTTCTTCTGGGAATCTCGTTAAAAGAAATGCGGGAAGCGCGAGCCATAGCGGTAAAGCACGTTTCGGATTTGGAGCGAGCGGTTAGCAAGTCGGCCATGGATCATTCAGGTACCAGTTAGGACAGCGAAATGCACGCAGCGTTTCACATTCTCGTCAATCGCGGACTCTCTGTTTCACTCATCAGGTTCTCGGACTCGCGGACATCGAACCTCAAGCGGCGTAGCTCGAGGTGCTGGATCACGACACGCTCGTTGGCTGTCTCCGTCCGGCGCTCCTGCCCAATTGATCGAATGAGGTCCAAGCGTTCCTCGCGAAGAAACCTCCAGCCGGATTTGATTCGGAATGTTCGTTGGCGTTCGTCACTCCGGAGACTTTACGTTTCGGGACGTGCATCGATCCAGAGGCATCGAAGGTCGCGATGGCCGGGTAGCCGCAGAGCATCGCTCGTCGTGCACGCGCCATATTCAGTGTCTTCTAATGCGGGCATGATCTCCTGTGCGTGTATCATTTTGTCGATTGTCTCCGTCATATTCTTTGCCATTCCCCAATCCGTTGCCCAGGACATTCCACCAAGTCAAACACCCCTGCTTACAGATAAACAAACGTTTCAGCAAATTGAAGATCGCTGGAGCGAAGCGATTAATAAGCGGGATCAGTACGGCCTGGAACTGGTGCTCACGCCGGAATTGATCGATATTTCTGCAACCGGCACTGTGACAACGCGCGATCAACAGATCGCCATTCTCTCAGAAAGACACACAGAACCCCTCTTGCTCGATCAGCGCGTAGTCAATGTGCGGAGTTTCGGCGAAATTGCCGTCGTCATTGGGAATTATATCGAGCAACCGCGCGCAAAAGAAAAAGTGGCTTGGCGCAGCGGGATGTTCACTCACGTTTACCGGAGAGCTCTCGGCAGGTGGTCCTGCATCAGTGCGCAACGTACTGCGATCGCAGATCCGTCGCCGCAGAAAGCGCGGAGGGCGGAGAAATAGAAAGAAGTTAAGCCAGGATATTGCCAGCTCCGGCAAGAGCGCACGGAGGGGGACTAGCGGATTAAGTGAGAGGAGGACAGCGATGAGTATTCTTAGATTCGTTTATGCGGTATGCGACCTCCTTGCGATTGGAGCAGGGACGATAGTCTTGTTCGGGCTGTTCACCGGAGAACTAATCGACCAATGGGCAGCTCTCTTTCTGAAATGCGCGCTCGCTACAAGCGTCACCGGACTTCTCTTTCCATTGCATGATTTCACGCTCGTGGAGATGTGCTCCATGCTCTCCGTCTATGTGTCAGGAATGGCCATTCTTGCGTGGCGCAAGTTTCATTTGTCGGGTGTCTGGCGTTCAGTCTTCGCATTGACAATTACCATCGTCCTCTACTTGAACGTCGTTGTTGCTGTAGACCCCGTCTTCGAGCAAATATCCCGGTTCATGGGGTTGGCCCCGTCACAGTCTGAACTGGCAGCTCGGGCTACGCAATTCCTCGTCATGGTGCTTTTCGCGGTGATTGGGATAGTCGCAGTGAAAAGGTTTCACCAAAGGTCCATCCACTCATTGCATTCCCACACAAATGGAGTCGCCGACAAGCATGTTTTTTAAGAGCCAACGCTCTCACCTCCTACTCTACGTACTTTCTGCCACAATTCCGTCGCTGCTGACAGGCTGCGCGAAGAAACCGGCCGGACCAACCAATGCATCTCCCCTGCAGGTCGAAGTGACGACGGTCGTGCAGCGCGACGTAACCCTCTATGGCGACTGGGTAGCCACTCTGGACGGCTATGTCAATGCCCAGATTCAGCCCCAGGTATCCGGCTACATGATCAAACAGGACTACCGCGAAGGCTCAGTCGTACAGAGCAGTCAGGTCCTGTTTGAGATTGACCCCCGGCCGTTTCAGGTGACTCTCGATCAAGCCGAGGGTCAGCTTGCGCAGGCGCAGGCGCAACTTGAGCTCGCTGAGATCAACGTAAAGAGAGACACGCCTCTGGCCCAGGCCCACGCCATAGCTCAGGGTCAGCTCGACAACGAGGTACAGCAGCGGGCCGCTCAGGGCGCCGCCGTTCGCACTGCAGAAGCTAATGTGGAACAGGCCAGGCTCAACCTGGGCTTCACGAAGGTCCGCTCTCTCGTCACCGGGGTAGCAGGGCGGGCGATGACGCAAGTAGGCAATTTGGTTAGCCAGTCTACTGCTCTTACAACTGTTTCGCAGGTCAATCCAATCAAGGTTTATTTTTCCATCAGCGAACAGGAGTACCTTGGATTGTCGGGACGCGTGAAGGCCGGGGGGAAGGCGGACCTGCTCAGCAGCGGGAACGCGATTCCGCTCGAACTCACGCTCGGTAATGGCAGCATCTATCCATACAAAGGAAAGATCGTTTTCGTCGATCGCCAGGTTAACCCGCAGACCGGAACCATACAGATCGCCGGGAGTTTTCCGAATCCGCAAAACCTGCTGCGTCCCGGTCAGTTCGGCCGCATTAAGGCCGAAGCCGACGTTCGCCACGATGCCCTTCTGATTCCGCAGCGTGCCGTCAACGAGTTGCAGGGCTCCTATCAGGTCGCTGTGGTCGGCTCCGGCAATGTTGTGCAGATCCGAAGCGTAGCGCTTGGTCCCCAGTTCGGTTCGGATTTGATCATCACGAGCGGAATCAAGCCCAATGAGAGCGTGGTGACCGAAGGCGTGTCGAAGCTGAAGGACGGGATGCGGGTGTCGCCGCAACCAACATCCGTTGCGGCGGCAGTAACTCAGCAGAAGCCGGAAGGCCAGTAAACAATGTCGAAATTCTTCATAAGACGGCCCATTGTGGCCATGGTTATCTCCATTGTCATGGTGATCGTGGGTGTTGTCTCGATGCTGAGTCTGCCCACTTCGCAGTTCCCGAATATTGTCCCGCCGGAGATTCTGGTTCAGGCAACATTTCCCGGCGCCGCCGCGAAGACGCTGGAGCAGTCCGTTGCAACGCCTATTGAGCAGCAGATGAACGGCGTGGACAACATGGACTACATGTGGTCCACCAACGCCAGCAATGGCCAGACGCAGCTTAACGTTGATTTCAACGTCACGACGGACCCGAACATCGATCAAGTGTTGTCGCAGTTGCGGGTCTCGCAAGCGCAGTCTCAGATTCCCAGCGAAGTGAACACGGCAGGCATTACCGTACAGAAATCGCAGCACGCACCGATGATGCTCATCGCGGTCCATTCGCCAAAAGGAACCTATGACGGCACCTTCCTGGCCAACTACGGCTACATCAATCTCTCGGACGAATTGACGCGCGTTCCCGGAATCGCCCGTGTGCAGATATTTGGTGCTGGACAGTACGCGATGCGCGCCTGGGTAAAGCCGGACAAGCTTGCCAAACTGGGTATCACCGTTCCTGAGATCACACAGGCTCTGCAAGTACAGAATAACGTAAACCCCGCAGGCCAGATCGGCGGCGAACCGATACCTCATGGGCAGGAGTTCGCTTACACGGTGCTCACACAGGGCCGTCTGACTTCAGCCGAGGAGTTCGGAGAGATTATCCTGCGCGCCGACCAGGATGGCTCGATGGTGCGCTTGAAGGATGTCGCCCGAATTGAGTTGGGTGCTCAAACATATAACCTGATAGGGCGCTATAACGGACGGCCCGCAACCATCCTCGCCCTTTATCAGCTTCCCGGTTCGAATGCGGTGGAGACTGCAAAGAATGTACGTGCCCGCATGGCGCAACTTGCCTTGCGGTTCCCGCAGGATATGACATACGCAGTGGCCCTCGATACGACCAAGGCGGTTACTGTCGGCATCCATGAGATCGTCTTAACGTTATTCGAAGCGCTCGCTCTCGTCGTTTTGGTCGTATATATCTTTCTCCAAGGCTGGCGTGCGACCCTGATCCCGTTGCTGGCTGTTCCGGTCTCGCTGATCGGAACCTTTGCCGTTTTTCCGCTGCTCGGCTTTTCCATCAACACGTTGTCCCTCTTTGGTCTTGTTCTCGCGATCGGCTTGGTCGTTGATGACGCGATCGTTGTTGTTGAAGCAGTCGAGCACCATATGGAACACGGCCTGAGTCCGCGCGACGCCTCCTACAGGGCGATGGAACAGGTTTCCAGCCCAGTGATCGCGATCGCGCTCATTTTAGCGGCTGTCTTTATCCCTACTGCATTCATCCCCGGCATTACGGGGCGTCTCTATCAGCAGTTCGCCGTCACCATCGCTATCTCCGTCATCTTCTCCGCCTTCAACGCGCTCACGCTAAGCCCCGCGCTTTGCGCTCTGCTCCTCAAGCCCAAGAAGGAGAGCAGGGGGCCGCTAGGGCGCTTTTTCGCCTGGTTCAACCGGGTCTTCGGGCGTACCACTAACGGCTATGTGCGCGGGTCCGGGCTACTGATTCGCAAGTCCGGGTTCGCGTTGGTCTTCCTTCTTCTTGTCGCAGTAGGCGCTGTTCTTCTCGGTAAACGGATCCCGACCTCCTTCTTGCCGATTGAGGACCAAGGCTATGCCTTTGCCGCCTTGCAGCTACCGGACGCCGCCTCTCTGGAGCGGTCAGGCGACGCCGCTGCGAAGGTGGAAAAAGCTTTGATGCATGTACCGGGAGTGGGGGGCGTCACCTCTGTGGTTGGAGTGAACATCCTCAACACCACACAGAATACCTACAGCACCGTCTTCTTCATCACGCTCAAGGATTGGGATGAAAGGAAGAAACCCGACGAACAATACACGGCTATTCTTGCCAATCTGAATCGCACGATGCGCGGCGTTCAGGAAGGTATCGGATTCGCCTTTCCGCCACCGTCGATTCCTGGAGTTGGTACGTCAGGCGGAGTCACGATGATTCTTGAAGACCGCTCCGGCAGCAAGGATCTCTCGTTTCTAACGCAGAATCTCAACAAGTACATGGCTGCCTGCAGGAAGCGCCCTGAGATAGCGGCAGTCGCTCCCACGTACTTGCCCAATGTTCCGCAGTTGTATGTGGACGTCGACAGGGCGAAGGTGCAACAGCAACAGGTCAGTCTGTCGGATGTGTATGCAACCATGCAGACGTTCATGGGCGGTTTTCTGGTCAACTACTTCAATCGGTTCGGCCGCCAGTGGCAAACCTATGTTGAGGCAGAGGGCGACTATCGCACCAACATCGACAATATCGGGCAATTTTATGTAAGAAGCGCGAATGGCGGCCAGGTGCCTCTCAGCGCCATCACCACGGTACGGCGAACGACTGGCCCTGAGTTCACTATGCGCTTCAATGAATATGAGGCCGCGCAATTGAACATTTCGGGAGCGCCCGGCTACAGTTCGGGCCAAGTCATGGCTGCCTTGGAACAGGTCTTCAAAGAGACCATGCCTTCCGGGATGGGATATGACTATTCGGGCATGTCCTTCCAGGAGCAAAAAGCTGCTCAGGGGGTTTCGCCTGTAGTGATCTTCGGACTGTCGCTGCTCTTCGTCTTCTTGATTCTTGCCGCGCAATATGAGAGCTGGAGCTTGCCGTTCAGCGTTCTGCTAAGCACACCAGTTGCCGTCATGGGGGCTTACCTCGCTCTGAACCTTCGCAGCCTGGAGAACGATGTCTTCGCGCAGATCGGGCTGGTCATGCTCATCGGCCTTTCGGCCAAGAACGCCATTCTGATCGTCGAGTTCGCGCGAGCGGAATACGCGAGCGGGAAAAGCATTTACGATGCTGCACTTGGCGCCGCTCGAGTACGTTTCCGCCCCATCATCATGACTGCATTCGCATTCATCCTGGGCTGCGTGCCGCTGTGGGTGGCCACCGGAGCAGGTGGAGTATCGCGTCAGATTTTGGGCACAGTCGTAATAGGCGGCATGTTGGCAGCAACGGTTATTGCCGTCTTCCTCATTCCGGTAACCTTCTCGACGGTGGAGTGGATCAGTCATCGGCTCAGCGGCAGTGGTCGAACCACGCTGGATTCGAAGCACGCACCAGAGCCAGTTGCTCTAGAGGATCAGGCATGAAACACTCACTTCTCATCGTTGGGACCCTTGCCTCTACACTGTGCGTCTCGGGATGTATGGTTGGGCCTCGCTATCAGCGGCCGGCTGTCAATTCCCCCGATGTCTTCAGCGCAGCAACCCCGCCGGAGGTCACCTCCCAAGAGAACTCCGGCCAGGTTATCTCGGTTGAACAACTGACGCGAGAGAAGACAAAAGCCGCTTCGCTCGGAGATGAGAAATGGGCTGAGGTTTTCAAGGATCCAGGCTTGCAGCAACTGATCCGCGAAGCCTTGGCGAACAACTATGACGTCAATATCGCTGCCCAGCGAGTCCTGGAACAACAGGACCAAGTCGGTATTACCCGCTCTCAACAATTTCCGATATTGAGTGGCGGTGGATCCTATACCGCGCTCGGGCTTCCCCGCAGCCTGGCGAAGAGCCTCACCTCCGGTAACAATGGCAAAGGCTATAACTCGAGCTATTTTGCGGGTGGATTTTCGCTCTCCGCAGCCTGGAACCTCGACTTCTGGGGACTCTACCGTCGGCAGACTGAGGCAGCACGCGCGCGATTGTTAGCTACGGAATGGGGCCGACGAATGACCATCAGCACGGTGGTCGAGAATGTTGCGACCGGCTACCTGCAATTGCGGACATTGGACGCTGAACTCGAGATCACTAAAAAGACACTCGAGGCGCGTAAGCATTCGTTGCAACTGACGGAGACATTGGAGCAGGGCGGATCGGGCACGCTTGCCGACGTACGCCAGGCGGAACAACTGCTGTACACGGCTGCCGCAGCGATACCCGACTTCGAAAGACAGATCGAGCAGGAGGAGAACAGTATTAGTATCCTGCTTGGGCGAAATCCCGGCCCGATTCTGCGGGGCGCCACAGAAGAAATGAGCTGGCCACAGCCGGAGCAGATTCCTTCAGGTATTCCCTCCCAATTACTGGAGCGCCGTCCGGACATCCAACAAGCCGAAGCGGAGTTGGTTGCTGCGAATGCCGATGTTGGAGTAGCTAAAGCCCAGTTGTTCCCCCAACTTTCTCTTTCGGGGATGGGTGGGGTCGCCAGCAGCCAGCTCCAGGGATTAGTCGATGGTAAGAATGCATACTGGCTCGCCAGCGGAAGCCTTACGCAGCCGATCTTCGATGCGGGCAAACTTCGCAACAATTTGCGGCTCTCCGAGGCGCAGAAGCAGGAGGATGTGCTCGCCTATCAGCGGACTATCAAGGAGGCTTTTCGGAGTGTATCCGATGCGCTGATCGGACTCGAGAAATTCCGGGAATTCCGGGTGCAGGAAGCAAACTTGACTGTGTCTGCGGAAGATGCGACTCGGCTGGCAAAGCTTCGATACAACGGCGGCTCGACAAGTTATATTGAGGTGCTGACCAACGACACCAACTACTACTCCGCTCAACTCAACCTTGTTGTTGCCCAGGAAAACGAAGCACTCTCGATCGTGCAACTGTACAGCGCCCTTGGCGGAGGTTGGCAAGAATAGCCGGGGTGCGCAAACCCTGAATCCGTGGAAATCAAGGTCTATTTGGAAAGCCGAGGAATTCATGATGCTAGGTATGGTTCTCACTGTTGGCTTCGATCCATCGTTAATGACGCCCCGAATTCTTGTTCTGCAATCCGCGGGGTACGTGGTCATCAAAGCATGGTCACTTGAAGAGGCGGTCGATCACTTTCAGTCGGGTGACTTCGACTTGGTTCTGATGTGCCACTCCGTTCCCATAGCGGACAGGGAACGCCTGACAAGCTTGATTCGGGAGCCCGGATCAAGCACTCCCATTGTCTCTATCGCGGGAAGTCCCGGTGAATGCGATGCTTTCGCGAATGCGACGTTGGAGGATGGCCCCAACAAGTTCGTCGCCGGCATCAGAGACGCACTAGTCAGGGCAGCGAGAACGCCAGCGGCGTGAACGCCTAATTGGGAAATTCATCCTTTCCTTGCGGTTCAAGTACCAACGGTTCCGCTTTTTAACATCGACGAGGTGAAGGTACAACTGAAGAAGGACCAACCGTGATCGCACTTAGCACTTTCCAACGAGCCCTCAGTCTAGTGTCGCCCGCGGTTCTGATCATATTGCTCTACACCGTCATGCTCTTCGTGAGCGCACTCTTTCCACAGTGATCGTGGGCTTCCGGATTGGCTGAGGGAAGCGGTACGACCAGAGCCGTCGGGACGTCATTCCCCAACTCTAACATCCGAGCAATCACAACCCGCAGAACTCCATCCCCTCCGATAACTGAGAGGTGAGCCGTCCATCTCCAAGCCTTGAAATGTGTCTCCTGCCGGGTAACCTGCCTGATGACTCTAGCAAGATCAAGATTCAGCGGAATTGACACCTCATAGAGGTTGCAATTCCTATCGATGACACGGGTTCATCTTGAATGCAAAGTCGCTTTCCGCTGTTCCGCTCCAGGTGCATCATTGCCCGAGAAAGCTTGTACGGCGGCCAATGTGCGCCGAATCCCAATCCTGCCATCATTTTGATCATTCGAGAAGGTACGCTCGCCTTTGCGCTCCAATTTGCACCTGAAAGGTGCAAACATGTTCGGCGAACTACCGGACTGTGGCGGAGAGTTCACCTGCAAAGTCTATCCGAGTTAAGTGTCATCCACTCTGGCTACTGTCAAAGTTAGCGTCAGAGTCTTTGACAATGGACGAACCTCCAGACCTTCCCGCCTTCCTGCCCTCCCAATTCTTCAGACAGTTATAGCCATCGAGGTTTGGGAGATCAATCGGCCTCGGAATTGCCACATTACATACAGGCGCGGCTAATTGCCTCGCTGAATAGGTGACCCGGAGAAGCGGCAGCAGAAGATGGCAGAGGTTCTTACCGCCGGACAATGGAAGCCTCACGCAAACCCGTGGCTGATCGCGGCAACGGTGGCGCTGGCAGCCTTTATGGAGGTTCTCGATACCTCCATCGCAAATGTGGCTCTTCCGCACATTGCCGGCGACCTCGGCGCTAGCACCAGTCAGGGCACATGGGTCCTAACCAGTTATCTAGTATCCAACGCAATCATTCTGCCGGTCGGCGCTTGGGCTTCTAGTGTCATCGGCCGCAAGAACTTCTTTTTGCTTTGTATCACGATCTTTACGGTCGCAAGCTTCCTCTGCGGTATCGCACCGACACTTCCGATCTTGCTCCTTGCGCGCGTACTACAAGGCGTAGGAGGCGGTGGCCTCCAACCGATGGCGCAGGCCATTATGGCGGATTCGTTCGAGCCTAAAAAACGTGGACTGGCTTTCTCGCTCTACGGTCTGGTCGCGGTGCTTGCGCCGTCCCTCGGCCCGACGATCGGTGGTCTGATCACGGACAACTACT
Organism: Edaphobacter sp.; assembly: GCA_035317185.1. Classification (GTDB taxonomy): domain Bacteria; phylum Acidobacteriota; class Terriglobia; order Terriglobales; family Acidobacteriaceae; genus Edaphobacter. Next base: position 5,751 of record DATHHN010000014.1, on the reverse strand, counting down.
CGTGGCGATGGATCTTCTACATCAACGTGCCCGTTGGCATTCTCGCCTTTTTTCTGGTCAGCCGGCTGGTCCAGGATCCGCCGTGGATAAATGCCGATCGCGCTAATATCCGGAAACTGGATTACATCGGCTTGGGACTGTTAACCGTCGCGATGGGCGGCATGCAGATCATGCTCGACAAGGGCGAAGAGTATAACTGGTTTGCCTCTATATCCATTCGCGTTTTCTGTCTCCTCTTCGTCGCTGGTATGTCCGGTTTGATCTGGTGGGAATGGCGGGCCAAGAATCCCATCATGAACCTCCGTCTGTTCAAGTACAGGAACTTTGCGATTTGCTGTTTCCTAATGATCCTGGTCGGCGGTGTGCTCAATGCCGCAACCGTGCTTGAACCTCAGTTCCTGCAAGAGTTGATGGGTTACACGGCAACCCTCGCGGGACAGGCGCTTGCGGGAGGAGGACTTATATTACTCGTCATAATGCCTCTGGGAGGAATGGCGACGGGCAAGTTTCCGGCAAGAAATCTGGCTGCATTCGGTTTCCTTTGCTTCGCTGGTGCCTTCTATTACACTTCCACTCACTTCACTCTCACCATGACGTTCGGCTTTGCCGCGTGGCTGCGAATTCTGCAAATGGCAGCAATTCCTTTCGCCTTCATTGCCATTACCACGGCGGCCTATGTCGGCCTTCCGAAAGAGGCGAGTAATCAGGTTTCCGGAATCGTCAATTTTGTCAGGAACGTCGGCGGCAGCATCTTCATTGCGAGCACTGGGGCGATCGTCACGAATCGCTCTCTGTTCCACCAGGCGCATCTGCAGGAGAACATGCAACCGGGAAATCCCGCCTACGTCAGCCAACTAAACGCATTTACACAGACCTTCCATAGCACTGTCAGTAATCCAGCCGCGGGCTCGATGGCACGAGCCGCCATTTACCAGCAGCTGGATCAGATGGCAACTGCACAGGCCTATCAGGATATATATCGTCTGCTCTCCTGGATGGCGATGGGTATGGTGCTATGCGCGTTCCTCTTGAGCAAAAACAAACCCGGTCAGGGAGTCCCAAAAGGAGAAGCGGTGCATTGATGCAATCGAAGAGCAGAAAAGAGAGACGCACAGAGAAGGATCGAAACTGGCAAGGGTAGTGGCTCGCGGCAATGCAGGGAGTGCAGAGTGTTCAACGTTGTGACGATTGCAAGAGAGTATGGCAGCGGGGGATCTGACATTGGGCGCAAAGTGGCCGAGCTGCTCGACTGGATGTGTGTGGACAAGCAGATCATCGAACGGGTGTCAGCAATCGGCAAGGTGGAGCCCTCCTGGGCCGAGAAGGCAGATGAGCATGCAAGTGCATGGTGGGAGCGCGTGATGAAGAGCTTTCGCAAGGGCGGGCCCGAGTCGTATGTGGGGGAGGGGCCGGAATTCGGAGTGGATCACGATACGCTGCAACAATTCACTTCGACTGTGATTGAAGGAGCGGCAAAGGAAGGCAAATGTGTCATTATCGGACGCAGTTCGCAATGCGTGTTACGCCACCGTGCGAATGTTCTCCATGTACTCGTGTTTGCTCCAACAGCGGAGAAAGTTGCGCGGATGAAGCTGCGCCATCCGGATGAACACGACCTTCCAGGTTTGTTGTATCGCATGGATAATGTGCGGACTCACTACACACTCCACTACTTCGGCCAAGATTGGTTGGATCGAGGTCTCTACCACCTCTTCCTGAATAGCAGTCTGGGTATTGACGCTTGTGCCAGGCTGATTGTGCAGGCCATCCAGTCATCATAAGGAGAAAGGACGGGAGGACAGGATGCAAATTGAGAAATCGGAAGGCCCGAACCTCAGAGCGTTGAAAGAAATGGCGATGGAAATCTCTCTCCACGAGCGCGTTCGGCGCTGCAGACAGTTTGCTTCAGGATAGCGAGGCCCTAATCCGTCGCCCAGAGAAGGTGAGGGCCCGCCCAATGAGCCTCAAACCCGCCAAAGATCGCATTGCAATTCTTCGCGAAGTAATCCTGAGACTCGAGAAGTCTGAAGACCCAGCTCTAGATCCGGTGATGAAAGCCAATCTCGGCCGACTCTTATTGGACTACATCGCCGAACTCGATGCCGGAGTGAGCTTCGAGTCCCCCTTGCCTGCGACACCCGATTAGCAAAGTCGGCGGAGTTCACGGCGTGGCCCACGTTTGAGCCACAAGCGAACGGCCTTGATTGTGAACTGATCTCCTGCGAAGAGGGCGTGTTGATTGTCGCTTTCACTCCTCTCCTGATGATCGCAGAACACCAAGCTTCCTCTTGCTGCCTTTGCGCCGTCTGAATATTTCATACCGATCGTCGTCACTTACATCGTTACTGCGGCTCTGCCTCACTGCGAATCCGGAGGAAGTGGCTCGGATCTCTGGCTGACCGTATTCTCTGCCGGGATGTTTCTTATTGCTTCGAAGGAATAAAGAAACCTGGACCGACCATCGATGAGCATAAGTAAACAAAGTCAGTGTGACACGAGCGGAAGTTGTGAGGTTGCGTCCGTGTAGGTATAAGGCTGCTAACTGACCCTGGACATCGAAAGAAATATTCAGCGAGTCGGAGTTACGGTTGGCCACATTGTATGGGAATTAGATAGGGGAGTCATGTGAATTGTAGGCTGCGGAGGACGGTCGGCAAGATCGGGACCCAGGAAACATTTCGTCTTTTGTCAGCAGTAGACGGAAGTACGGATTTCAGTCCAAATGAGAAACCTAAGTGGTCAATGTTGGATCAGGTACTTGACCGTGTGCGCATTAAGGTTGTCATCGAAGTCATGCTTTGGGGTGTCCTGATCTTGCTGCTGTCGAGTTCCGCTGTGCTTGCCGAGTCAGCTAACTCTGATTTCAAACGCGGCGAGTCCGCCGAGGCGCGCGAGGACTACGATACCGCGTATGACCTCTACCAGAAAGCTGTTGCCAGGGATTCTAAAGACCTGGTCTACAAAACAGCCCTTTACCGGGTGGAGATTTCTGCCTCCGGCATGCACATGACAAGAGGTCGCAAGTTGCTGCAAGAAGGTGATGAGGATGGTGCATTGCGCGAGTTTATCCACGCTGCCACGATCAACCCTGGAAACGAGGCTGCGCAGCAAGAGATCGCAAAGATCCGCATGGGGCATGGCGAAACGCCTCCGCGTGGGGAGACCAGACTGCCGATAAATGCTGCTCAAGAACGGAAACTGAAGACGATGGGCGAGCCGGTTGAACTCAAGCCCCTATCGAACGAGCCGCTTACCCTGCACTATGCCGAGGATGCGAAAGTCGTGTACATGGCCATCGGAAAGGCCGCGGGGATCAACGTCCTGTTTGACCCCGAATACATATCCAAGCGCGTCCAAGTGGACCTAAACAACTCTTCGTTGCTGAATGCACTTCGCGTTGTCGGCACCATGTCCAACACCTTCTGGCACCCAATCAGCGAGAACACGATCTTTGTTGCCCAGAACAGCCGCCAGAAGCGTGCCGAACTGGATGAAGCCGCAGTCCAAACCTTCTATCTGAGCAATGCCTGGCAGCAGAACGATCTGAACGATATGCAGACTGCCATTCGCAATATCCTTACCGGGGCCAAGATTTACGGAATTTCCAGCCAGAACGCCATCGTTATCCGAGGCACGCCAGATGAGCTGCAGCTAGCGCAGAAGATGATCAATGACCTCGATAAGCCGCGCCCCGAGGTCGTGGTAGACATCGCCGTTCTCGAAGTAAGCAAGAATTGGCAGCGGACGCTCGGTGTTGCGTGGCCCAGCAGCGTGGGCGTTGCTCTGCAACCGCCCTGCACATCCTCCGGGACTTGTTCAACTTCTACTTCGACATCCACGACGACCGCAAACAATGGGACCACTCCCTCCCTCAATGATCTGGCCCACCTCAAAGCGACGGACTTTGCAGTCACCGTCGGCTCAACCACTGCCAACCTGCTGCTGACCGATTCGTCCACCAGGATTCTGCAGAATCCGCGTCTTCGAGCCACCGACGCGCAGAAAGCTACTTTGACCATCGGCCAGAAAATCCCGGTTGCAACCGGCTCCTACCAGACAGGCTCAGCGACTGCGCTGGTGAGCTCGCTCGTGAACACTCAGTTCCAGTACCAGGAAGTGGGCGTGAAGATCGAAATGACTCCGAGCGTTCATTACGACAACGATGTACTCTGAAGATCAGGGTCGAGGTTTCCTCCGATGCCAATCAGGTGACTATCAGCGGAGTGACAGAACCGATCATTGACCAAAATGTCGTCGAGCAGGTAATCCGGCTGCGCGAAGGCGAGGCAAGCATCCTGGGCGGCATCCAGACAAAACAAGACCAATTGAGTTGGACCGGCATTCCCGGCTTGGGTTCTATACCCATTCTCAAATATCTGTTCGGTTCGAAGGATCATCAGACTATGGACAATGAACTCGTCTTCCTCGTTGTCCCGCACGTCGTTCGTTCGCAGACTCTTGACCCGGAGAATATGCGAACCGTCGATACCGGCACTGGCCAGGCGGTTCAGTTACGCTACGTTGACGCCACCGATGCTGACGATTCCAGTTCTGCACCCGCTCCCGCGCCTTCTGTGCGGCCGACTCCGAAGGCGCACTCCACCGTCGGCGTAATTCCCGGCGAGAGCGCTATGGCTGCAGCACCGACGGCGCTGGCGCAGTTGAGCGCGGCAGTTGATGCCAACGGACAAGCCGCAAGGACGCTCCCCCCTCCACTCCCCTCCATGCCTTCAGGCTCTCCGTTGTCTCTGGAAACGAACGAACCCGGAAGCGTGAATCTCATATTCAGTCCGCCGGGTAGTCCGGTAGCCGCAGGCGCAACCTTCCAGGTCCCGGTAGTGCTGATCGGGGGAAAGGACATCGCATCGGTCCCCTTGCAGATTCGATATGATCCCGCAAAACTCACTCTGCTCAATGTCACGAACGGAGATTTGCTCAGCCGTGACAACCAGGCTGTTGCGCTGGTTCACCTCGAGGACGGAGCCGGCTCCATTTCCATCAATGCGGCTCGCCCGCCCGATGTAGCAGGCGTCAATGGCGCGGGCGTTGTCTGCGTCCTCAACTTCCAGGCAAAGACTGCTGGGGAGACACAGCTCTTCCTCACCCGAGCTGTCGCCATCAATAGCACCCGGCGGCAGTTGCTGTCCAAGGGCTCACAGATCACCCTCGCTGTGCACTAAGGCCCGCGGACGAGAGTTGTGACAGCAATTTTGTTCGCATGCAAACATAGGCGGGACAGATCACCGGTTCCGGGCCCTCGTCGGCGCCTCCAACGTGGCGTCCGTACCGGTTGGGCCGCAGAGCGCAAGGAGAATCGTCTATATCATCCTCCCCGGGTCGTGCCCGATCAAGTAGAAGCGCCCCTCTCACTACGCACATAGTGGCGGGTGAGAAAGTGCGACCGAGAGCTCTGATTTCTCATCTGACTTAGAGGACCGTTTTCTCAACCATTGAGTCTGATACTGAATACGCACAAATTGATGCTTGGTCTGCCCATATCGGCTTGGATCAACTCAGAGCTGGTCATAATCGTCGAACGGGGTCTAGCGCCTTGTGGTCGAATCCTCGTCCTTTCTAATTCGCATCTTCAGAGCGTTTCGATACCATGACTTCCGGATCATGTGGCTGGGGGCGTGTGTTTCCACAATCGGCACATTTGTGCAGCAGTTCGCACAAAGCTGGCTCGTCTACGATCTCACCAAGGATCCGTTTTACCTTGGCTTGGATCTCTTCCTCGGGCAACTGCCGATC
>DATHHN010000013.1:0-18616 GCA_035317185.1 Edaphobacter sp. | reverse complement strand
CGGCGACGCAGCGGCCGCTGGAGGAGGTGGCTAGGTTTCTTGGTGGGGCGGAGGGGCAGGTGGTAGGGAGGGGGCAAGAGGGAAGAGAGAAGGCTGATGAGGCTTTGGCTGTGGCGGTGGATGACGGGGCTGGTGATGCTCCGGCTGCGGTGCGCTTTCGATCGGTGACAGTAGTGAATGCGGGGGCGCGGAAGACGCTGGAACTGCGAGTGGAGGTGCCGGTTGAGGATATGGCTCGGCTGGGTGAGATTCAGGAGCAGCCGAGTGGGCCGGCTTCGCAGGGACCGAAGCGAACTTCGATCTGGCAGTCGATCTATCCGCGGTTGTTGGAGATTATTCGAGAGCGGACTTCGACGCTGATCTTTGTGAATGCCCGGCGGGTGGCTGAGAGGCTGGCTGGGGCACTGAATGAGTTGGCCGGTGAACCGTTGGCGCGGGCGCATCATGGGTCGTTGGCCGCTGCACAGCGGTCGGAGATTGAAGAGTTGCTGAAGGCTGGAGAGATTAAGGCCCTGGTCGCTACTTCATCGCTTGAGCTGGGGATCGATATGGGGGCGATTGATCTGGTGATCCAGATTGAAGCTCCGCCTAGCGTGGCGAGTGGGATGCAGCGGATTGGAAGGGCCGGGCACCAGGTGGGTGCGCCTTCGACGGGAATTATCTTTCCGAAGTACAGGGCGGACCTGGTGGCTTGTGCAGCGGTGACGCGGGCGATGCATGAGGGACACGTGGAATCGACGCGATTTTTGCGGAATCCGCTGGATGTGCTGGCTCAGCAAATAGTGGCGGTGGTGGCGCATCCTCCGTTGAACGTGCAGGACGCCGAGCGAAGGAGCAAGCGGGGCAGCGAAGAGGAGGAGAGTCCGGGTATCAGTTATGCGGCTTTGTTTGTGCTGGTACGGAGTGCGGCTCCATTCGCGGGATTGAGCCAAGGTTCGTTCGATGGGGTGTTGGATATGCTGGCGGGGCGGTATCCGTCGGATGAGTTTGGTGAGCTGCGGCCCAGGATTACGTGGGACAGGACGAGGAACTGGATTACGCCACGAGTGGGCGTGAAGCGGATTGCGATTTTGAATGGAGGGACGATTCCGGATCGTGGGACGTATGGGGTTTTTCTGGCGGGAGAGCGATCGAAACCTGTGCGGGTCGGTGAGCTGGATGAGGAGATGGTGTTTGAGAGCAGGACGGGTGAGACGTTTCTGCTCGGAGCTTCGGCATGGCGGATAGAAGAGATTACGCATGACCGTGTGCTGGTTTCGCCTGCGCCGGGTGAGGCGGGGAAGATGCCGTTCTGGCATGGAGATGGTGCGGGGAGACCACTGGAGTTTGGGAGAAGGATCGGCACGCTGGTGCGGGAGTTGCGCGATATGCCGCGAAGTGTGGCGATTGCTCGGCTGACGCAGGAACATGATCTTGATCCTCTGGCGGCGGAGAATGTGCTGCGGTATCTGGCGGATCAGGAGCTGGCTACGGTGGTTGTACCGGATGATCGAAATATTGTGATTGAACGAGTTAGGGATGAGTTGGGAGATTGGCGGGTTTGTGTGTTGACTCCGTTTGGAAGCAGGATTCATGCGCCCTGGGCGATGGCGGTGACCGCAAAAGTGCGTGCAAATGGTGGACAAGATGTGGAGACGATGTGGAGTGAGGATGGTTTTGTGCTGCGTTTTCCGGAGACGGATGAGGCTCCTTCGATAGAACCCATTCTGCTGGAGCCGGTGGAGGCGGCGGAGTTGGTGTTGCGGCAACTTGGGTCGACTGCTTTGTTTGCGGCGAAGTTTCGGGAGAGTGCTGCGCGGGCTTTGCTGTTGCCCCGAAGGAGGGCGGATGGAAGGACTCCGCTTTGGCAGCAGAGGAAGCGGGCTTATGACTTGTTGAGTGTGGCCAGCCGGTATGCTTCGTTTCCGATTTTGCTGGAGGCTTACAGGGAATGTCTGCGGGATGTGTTTGATATGCCCGCTTTGATGGAGACGCTGAGGAACATCGGGAATCGCTCGCTGCGGGTGCATACGGTGGACTCTCGGACGCCTAGTCCCTTTGCTTCGGCTCTGCTGTTCAGTTATGTGGCGAACTACATTTATGACGGGGATGCTCCGCTGGCGGAGCGGAGGGCGCAGGCGCTTTCGATCGATCAGGACCAGTTGCGGGAGTTGATGGGTGATGCTGATCTGCGCGAGTTGCTGGATGTGGTGGCGATTGAAGAGACAGAGGAGCAGCTGCAGGGGTTGGTCTCTGAGTACAAGGTCAGGACGATGGATGGAGTGCATGATCTGCTACTGCGGATTGGGGATTTGACGCGGGAGGAGTTGCGCGTGCGTTGTGCCTTGGATGAGGTAGTGGAGAGCGTAGCTCGGTTGATGAAGGCACGGCGGGTGCTGGAGGTGGGGATTGCGGGCGAGAAGAGACTGATTGCGGTGGAGGATGCGGCCCGGTATCGGGATGCGCTTGGGGTGCCGCTGCCTCCGGGGTTGCCGACTGCTTTTTTGACTGTATCGCCGGAGGCGATGGTGGATTTGCTGCGTAGGTTTGCGCGGACGCACGGGCCGTTTACTACGCTGGAGGCGGCTGGGCGGTTTGGGCTTTCGGGTGAGATTGTGGAGGCCATTCTGCAGAGGCTGGTGCAGATGGGGCGCGTTGTGGAGGGTGGATTTCGGCCGGGTGGAGTTCATCGCGAGTGGTGCGATGAAGAGGTGCTGCGGACGATTAGAAGGAAGTCGCTGGCGCGGTTGCGGAAGGAGGTTGAGCCGGTTGAACAGAGAACGCTGGCTCGGCTGTTTATGCGGTGGCAGGGTGTGGTGCAGCCGAGGCGTGGCCTGGATGCGCTGCTAGATGTGATTGAGAATCTGCAGGGGGCTCCGCTGCCGGCTTCGATTCTGGAGACGGAGATTCTGCCGGCTCGGCTGGTGGGATATAAAGCGAGCGATCTGGATCTGTTGATTGCGGCGGGTGAGGTGGTGTGGGTTGGTCTTGAACCGCTGGGGGAGCGGGATGGAAGGATTGGGCTTTATCTGGCGGAGAAGCTCTCGCTGTTATGGCCGCCCAGAGCTATGCCGGAACTTACGGAGAAGGAGGTTGCGATTGTTGCTTATTTGCAGGCTCGTGGAGCTTCTTTCTTTCAGGATTTGCATGATGGTGTAGGAGGAGGGTATCCGGGGGAGACGCTGGATGCTCTGTGGGGGCTGGTGTGGAAGGGTATGGTGACGAACGATGGTGTAGCGGCTCTGCGGGCTTACTGTGAGCGGCCTTCGGGTGCAACGCGGGGGAAGAAAGTGCACCGGCAGGGCGTGGGCTTCAGGTCCCGAAGAACGACTCCGCCGACGGGGCAGGGGCGATGGGCGTTGCAGGCAGCTGCGTTTGATGCCGCGCGGTCGGGGACGGAGTGGAGTCATGCGATGGCGCAGCAGTTGTTGACGCGGTATGGTGTGGTGTTTCGCGAGACGGCGCATGCGGAGAATCTGCCGGGCGGGTTTTCGGCTGTCTACGATGTGCTGAAGGCGATGGAAGAGAGTGGGCGGATTCGCAGAGGGTACTTCGCGGCGGATTTGGGGGCAACGCAGTTTGCGATGCCTGCGGCGGTGGACCTGTTGCGGTCGTTGCGGGTTTCAGAGGGAGATAAGTCGGAGATGCTGCAGTTGGCGGCTACCGATCCGGCGAATCCTTATGGGGCGTTGTTGCGCTGGCCTGCGGCTCCGGATGCGGGATCGTCGTTGACGCGGAGTGTGGGGGCGAAGGTGATTCTTTGCAACGGCGCACTGGTGGCTTATCTGCGGCGTGGGAATCCGAATGTGCAGGTGTTTTTGCCAGAAGAGGAGCCGCAGCAATCACAGATAGGAAGATCGGTTGCGGAGTTTTTTGTGGATCGGGTGCAGGAGCGGAGTGATGACGGAGATATGCGGGCGGGGATGTTGGTTGCCACGGTGAATGGAGTGCCTGTGGCGGAGCATCCGATGGCGAAGTTTTTGTTGAAGGCTGGGTTCGCGGCTGCACCTATGGGGTTCAATGTGCGGAAGAGGCAAGGGGCAGGCGGGGTGGGTTTGAATGGTTGAGAGATGCTGGTTTCGGCTAAGAGATTATTGGAGAATATGGCATTACCTCTCGGTTGCGGCATGGGTTGTGCTTGGGGCTATGGATCTGCGTACGGAGAAGGGACCGATTGAGGTGACCATTGCGCCAACCTATTCGGCGGATGTTTACTTTCGAGTGCGTGGCCACTCGGGGGAAGATACACGGGTGTCTGGTGCGGTTGAGGGATTTCATGATCGAACCGAGACGAACGACGAGACTTATCTGCAACGCTTTGTGGATAAGCCGGGACGTTTCCGTGTGATCCGTGCAGTGGAGAGTGGAACGGAGACGGTGACTGAGCTTGGGCGTATGAGAGCTGTTATGAAGCCGTTCGCGGATGTGATTAGATTTGACGATCTCGGATACTTCGATGGTAGCCCGGGCGATCCGGTGAGTTTAGTGCCTCTTTATCCTGGGCATGCAGTTCGCTCTGGAGAGACGTGGTCTCCGGATGCGCCGGTGAAGATTGCGATGGTGTCGGGTGTGGCGCACTATCGTTTTCGTGTTGAAAAGACCTTCACGGATGGGGGCAACTCTACGCTGGCGAGAGTGTCGGTAAACGTCAATGCCGAATTGTCTCCGGTGGCATCTTTGTGTGATGGCGTGGTTTCGGTTTCTGGTGGCGGATGGTTTGTTTGGGATTGCACGGTTCATCAACGCCGGGAGACGCATCTTCGGGTAACGTATCTGAGTAAAGTAGTGGCGGAGAGGTTCGCCAGGTGGTGACGGTGGAAGATAGTCTGGTTGCTCAACAAGGGAAGGGTAGTTTCTGACATGCCTGAAGGAGACACAATCTATCGTGCGGCGCGGGCTTTGCAGCGGGCGATCGGTGGGAAGGTGGTGACGGGGTTTGAGACAGGGTTGGCGAAGCTGGCTCGGGTGAATGATGATTCGCCATTGGTGGGGCGGGTGGTGGAGAAGGTAGAGTCGCGGGGGAAGTGGCTGCTGATTTATTTCAGCGGCGATTTGATTCTGGTAACGCATATGTTGATGAGTGGGAGCTGGCATCTGTACCGGGTGGGGGAGAGATGGCGCCTGCCGATGCGGGCGATGCGGGTGGTGATTCGCGTGGGGTCTGAATCTTCTCCTGCGATGCGATCAGGCATGGAGGAAGAACGGTCGTTTGCTTCCGCAAACGATATCCCACCCTCCGCGTTTTTGAGAAGAGTTGGGTACCCGATAGATGTGGGTTGGGAGGCGGTGGCGTTCAATGTGCCGATTGCTGAGTTTCATACTGCTCGATCGTTGGAGCGGAGTTCGCAGGTGCCTGAGCTGGGGCCGGATATTTTGTCGGATGAGTTTACGGTGGAGGATGGTGTGGAGCGGCTGGCTGCGTATGGCCGGGAAAATCTTGATGCGGAGATTGGGGTGGTGCTGCTGAATCAGAGAGTGATGGCTGGGTTGGGGAATGTTTATAAGAGCGAGGTGGCGTTTGCTGCGGGAGTGAACCCGTTTCGTGCGATGTGGACGCTCACGGAGCGGGAGATGTACAGGATGGTGGAGTTTGCGCAGCGGTATATGAAGGCGAATGTCGTGGATGGAAAGGGTGAGGGGATTGTGACGCATGAGGGGAATCGCAGGACGACGCATGCGATGGATCGGGAGGAGAGGCTTTGGGTGTATCGGCGGCAGGGACAGGAGTGCAGGCGGTGTGGGGCGACGGTGATGATGCGGAAGCAGGGTGTGCAGGCGCGGTCTACGTATTGGTGTCCGGAGTGCCAGGCAGAGACGTAGCTCAGGATGACGAGCAAAGACACTGCAAGAGCAACTGCAACTTCAACGGCAAAAGTGGTTGAGGAAGAGGTTCATTCCCATCCATCGCGATAACACTGCGATGGATGGGCACCCGTGCGGTTTTGGCTGGATGGAGGAGAAAAAAGCCAGGGCGGGATGACAATTCCTTTGCAGGCTTCGTGTGAGGAAGCTGGTGACTGTTACTGCGGGGGAGGTTGTGTTGGCTGCGGCTGCTGTTTGTTCTTGTCGTTACTGCCGCCGAATATTTTCTGGAGGAAGTTCTTTTTCTTGGGTTGAGCGGGTTGGGTGACGTCGGTGGCATTGCCGTCTGGCGGCGTGTTGGGAGGTGTGGCGGGCGGCGTTGCCGGCGGTGGTGGTGCGTTGGGATCGGGAGTAGAGTGGCCGCCTATGCCGAAGATCTTCTGGATGAAGTTCTGGGGGCTTTCGGACATCTGACTGCAGGTGTTGACTGGGGCCGTGCCGTCGAGAAAGGCGACGTTGAAGGCGTTGCTGGGACAGGTGGAGTCGGCCAGGAGGTTGGTGGTCTTGTCGATGCGGGCGGTGGTGACGCCTTCTGGGGCGGTGAAGGATTTGACGTCAGAATATTGAGGAAGCTTGATGGCGCGGTTCATGAACTCCGCCCAGATGGGGGCTGCGGCCAAGGCTCCGACAAGTTTGACGTCGGTGTAGTCGTCGTTGCCGACCCAGACGATGCAGATGAGATTGGAGGTATAGGCTGCGAACCAGACGTCGTGGCTGGTGCCGGTCTTGCCGGCGGCGGGGGCGTTGAAGCCAAGCCTGCGGACCTCGTAGCCATAGCCGAAGTTCATGACGCCTTCGAGCAGAGACTGGGTGAGATAGGCGGCGCGGGGGTCCATGACCTGCTTGGCTTCGGGGGCGAAATCGGAGACGATGTCGCCGTTGGCATTGCGGACCGAGGCTAGCAGCCATGGATTGAGGTGGACTCCGCCGTTGGCGAAGACGGTGTAAGCGCCGGCCATGTCGAGAGGGGTGGCGTCGTAGGCGCCGAGGGAGACGGCGGGTGTGCCGCGGGCGGCGGTGATGCCAGAGGCGCGGGCAAGGGCGGCAACGTTCTCGAAGCCTACCTGCTGGCCAAGAGAGATGGTGGCATTGTTGAGCGAGTGGGCGAGGGCGTAGATAGCGGTGACTTCGCCGTGGAACTCGTCTTTAAAGTTGCGGGGGTTGTAGGTCTGGCGGCCGTTGTCGAAGGTGAAGGTGGTGGGGGTGTCGTTGAGCTTGGTGATGGCTGTGAAGACTCCACCTTCGCCGAGAGTGGTGCCGTTGAGGCTGGAGTTGTAGGCGGCGGCGTAGACGAAGGGTTTGAAGATGGATCCGGTGGGGCGTTTGGCCACGGCGTGGTTGAGCTGGGAGACGCCGTAGTTGCGGCCTCCGACGAGAGCGAGAACCTGGCCGGTGTGGGGGTTGAGCGCAATAAGCGAGACCTGGGGGTAGGTGATGGGATCAGTGCTCTTGCTGTGCTGCTTGCGAACCATTTCGTCGACGTTTCTCATGCCGATCTCGACGGCCTCGGAGGCGGCGCGCTGGAGTTCGGGGTCGAGCGAGGTGTAGATGCGGAGGCTCTGGTGAGAAAGGCCCTGGTCGCCGATGCGCTGGACAAGCTGGTCGTGAACGAGATCGACGAAGTAGGGTGCTTCGCTGGCGTCGACGTTGGGCGGGGCGAGGCGAAGGGGCTCGGCCTTGGCGCGGCTGGCTTCGGCGGCGGTGATGGCGCCGGTCTCGACCATGGAATCGAGGACGAGGTTGCGGCGCTCCATGGCACGCTCGGGATGCTTGTAGGGAGAGAAGTAGTTGGGCCGCTGGATCATGCCAGCGAGGAGAGCGGACTCGGCGAGATTGAGCTGGCGGAGGTCTTTTCCGAAGTAAGTTTGCGCGGCTTCACCGAAGCCATTAATGGCGAAGCTGCCGCGTTGGCCAAGGTTGATCTGGTTGGCATACATCTCGAAGATCTGTTTCTTGTTGAAGCGGGCTTCGAGCTGGAAGCTGATGATAATCTCGCGGAATTTGCGGGTGAAGCGCTTCTCCGGCGTGAGAAAGAATCCGCGTGCCAGTTGTTGGGTGAGAGTAGAGCCGCCGCAGGACATGTGACGGGCGACGATGTCCACGACGGCGCACTTGGCGGTGCGGAGGTAATTAATGCCACCGTGGCTGAAGAAATCACGGTCTTCGATGGCGATGACAGCTTTGACGAGGTGCGGAGGTATTTCGTTAAAAGAGACGAGGCGGCGCTTGGTACGGTTCTTATCTTCGGATAGAGCGGTGATGAGTTGGGGCTCAAGCTCATAAGCGCTGAGAGCGACACCGTTTTCCGCGGTGATGCTTTTGACGATCCCGTCGGGGGTGGAGATCGTAGCCCCATCGGTGGTATGGAAGCTCTGGGGTCCGGGCTTGATAAAGATGTTGTCGCCGTTAAGCTGGAAGGTGCCGAGCTGCGGGTTGCCGTTGTAGCCGGCCTGACGAAGGTCGGCGGCGATGAGAGCCGCGGAGAGCTTCTGGCCGTTGCGTACCTCGCGGGGGGCGGCATAGATCTGCGAGACGCTGGCGAAGATGGGGCCGGCTGCGAGACGGTCGTCTACGACCTGCTGGTAGTGGTAATAAAAATAGCCAAAGACGGCAGCAAAGAGGATGACTCCTGCGAGACAGGCAACGAGAGCTCCGCGAAGGATCCGGTTGCGGAGGTCGTGGGACTTTGCTGTGTTGCTGGTACTGCCGTATTTGAGCTTGACTGGCAAAAGGACTCTTTCGTTTTGACGGTTAGATGGCGGCTGTGGGGAGCTGAGTTTGCATCGCGGATGTTATCTGATCAGCTACGGCGGAGGCTACCTGATCGATGGCAACGTCTCGATTGAGTTTCTGCAGGCGGTCGACAAGTTCAACTTTACCTTCAACTACTCCTCGTCCGATGTTGATTCGATAGGGAATGCCGACCAGATCGGCGTCTTTAAACTTCACGCCCGCACGCTCATCCCTGTCATCGAGCAGAACGTCGAGGCCGGCGGAGGTCAGGTCCGCAGCAACTTTTTCTCCAGCCGCAAGGAGTGTTGCATCGCCGATATTCGTAATGGTGACGACGACCTGGAAGGGGGCGATGGAGGGGTGGAGGGCGTAGGCAGATCCTTCATTGGCGGCGGCGGAGGACTCGATGGCGGAGGTGAGGATGCGTTCGATTCCGATGCCGTAGCTGCCCATGATGGGGGTGACCTCTTTGCCGTCGCGGTTGAGGACGGAGGCTCCCATGGACTTGGAGTACTTATAGCCGAGCTTGAAGATGTGGCCGATCTCGACGGCTTTGCCGAGGCGCAGGGGGCTACCGTCGATGGGGCAGCCTTCGCCTTCGAGGATGTTGCGAACGTCCGCGATGAGGGTCGGCTTGAAGTCGCGCGCCGGCGTGACGTTGCGGAGGTGGTACTCCTCTTTGTTGGCTCCCGCGATGAGATTGGTGCGGCCTTCGAGGGCCTTGTCGAGGATGACGAGGGTGCCGGGCTTCTTTGGGTGTGGCGCGGCTTCGATGCCAATGGGGCCGAGGTAGCCTGCAGGGGTGTTGAAGGTGGCCTGGAGCTCTTCCGGTGTCATGGGGCGGAGTTCACCGCCGGCGATGAGGAGGAGCTTGGCCTCGTTGAGGGAGTGGTCGCCGCGCAGGAAGACGACGACGGCGCGGGATTTGCCCAGCTTGGCGTGGTCGGCCTTGGGGAGGTCGGCGGTGTAAGCCATGGTCTTGATCTGGTGTTGGGGCCGTGTATTGAGGAATGCGCCGACCTCATCGATGGTGCGCTGGTCGGGAGTGTGGACTAATTCGGGTAGGCCATCGCCGGTGGGGGCGAGGTCTTCGATCCGGGCGAGGCGGCTGGTGGCCTTCTCGAGGTTGGCCGCGTAGCCGGAGGCGCTGCTGGCGATGAGGTCTTCGCCGGCTTCGGTGTAGACCATGAACTCTTGCGAGCCCGATCCGCCCATGGCTCCGGAGTCTGCTTCGACGGCGACGAACTCGAGGCCGCAGCGCTTGAAGATGCGGACGTAGGCGTCGTGATGTTTGGCGTAGCTGGCATCGAGGCCGGCCTCGTCGATGTCGAAGGAGTAGGCGTCCTTCATGATGAATTGGCGGACGCGGAGGAGACCGGATTTGGGGCGGGGCTCGTCGCGAAACTTGGTCTGGATCTGGTACCAGATCTGGGGGAGCTGCTTGTAGCTGCGGAGCTCGTTGCGGGCGATGGAGGTCATGACCTCTTCGTGGGTCATGGCGAGACAAAGCTCTGCGCCCTTGCGGTCCTTGAGGCGGAACATATTGTCGCCCATGACGGACCAGCGGCCGGACTCTTCCCATATCTCACGGGGATTGAGAGCGGGAAGGAGGAACTCCTGGCCGATCTTGTCCATCTCTTCGCGGACGATGGCAATGATCTTGTTGATGGAGCGATTGCCAAGAGGGAGATAGCTGTAGATGCCTGCGCCGAGCTGGCGGATGTAGCCCGCGCGGAGGAGGAGCTTGTGGCTGGCGACTTCGGCGTCTGCGGGGGCTTCACGAAGGGTTGGGATAAAGAGTTGCGACCAGCGATGCATGTAGTGTGTAGGACCTTCCGGCTCTTCGAGCGAGGGCTTTTTATACTTTGGCTATTCTAACTTCCTGATGGGTTTATGCATGGAAGGTGGGTAGATGGGCAGGTACCCCCCTCCCCGTACTTATGTCCTAAAGTATTCAAAATATGGGTGATAGGTTGGTACTTATGTGCTTTAGCGGTGGAGAATCGAGGCACCCATTTTCAGAATTGGGCACTTTCCCGGGGAGAGTACGTCAAGTTGTACAGCCCTGTATTATGAGACATTCCTCACACACCGTTATTCCGCCCTTGGGATGTGATACAAACCGAGAGCAGCTTCCCATGTGTGGCAACTTGATTAGGGTACAAAAAAGCACGATGACCAGCTGTTGATGCCATGAATACGCCTACACTCAAAGCACAAGCGAAGTTCCTGATTACCGGGAACACCGAGATGGCCGATCGTATTCGGGCTTACGATTGGTCGGCGACATCTTTGGGGGCGATCGACGACTGGTCGGAGACCCTGGTCGCCACGGTGAATCTCATGCTGCATTCGCCATTTCCGACGATCCTCTCGTGGGGGCCGGAGATGGTGTTCCTATATAACGACGCAGCAATTCCGACCCTAATGGGAAAACATCCCAACGCCCTGGGTGCCATATATAGCGATGTCTTCCGAGAAGCGTGGGACTTGGTAAAGGGTGATTTGGAGGCCTGCCTTTACGGAGGTGAGACCGCGGTTCGCGACAACATGTTCATCCCGATCCTACTGAATGGAGTGATTGAAGAGCATTATTGGAGCTATTCGCTCATTCCGGTATACGAAAACGGCAGGATTGCGGGTGTTTACGATGCTTTCCGCAATGCGACTGAGATTGTGATGGGCGCTCGAAGGCTTCGTGCCAGCGAGACGAGGCTGAAGCTGGCGACCGAGGTTGCGAAGCTCGGAGTGTTCGTATGGGACACCGTCAAGGATAGCGGGAGTTGGGAAAATGACCGCATGTACGAGATCTTCCGGCGGACCCGCGACGAAGGTCCAGTCAATGGGGCGGCATTTATGCGCCAGATCGTGCACCCCGATCACCGGGAAGAGTTTCAACAAGCCATGGATGCAACGCTGAAAGACGGAAAGCCGTTTCGGTTTGCGGGAATGATGTGTCTTCCGGACAGGACTCAGCGGTGGATCGAGGTTTGTGGGCAACTACAACCAGAGACAAATGGTTCGACCGGACAAATTATTGGCACGGTGCGGGATATTACGGAGTTCAGAAGAAGCGAAGAAACGCTGCGAGATGCGTCCAAACGACTTGGTGAACTTGCAGCAATTGTCGAATCTTCTGATGATGCGATCTTGAGCAAAGACTTGAATGGCATCATTACTAGCTGGAATGCGGCCGCTACGCGCGTTCTCGGTTACAAGGCGGAGGAGATGATTGGCTCTTCGATTCTCAAGCTCATTCCGGAGAACCTCCATTCCGACGAGAAGATCATTATTGAAAATATTCGAGCCGGAAGGCGCATCGAGCATTTTGAAACTGTGCGACTTACCAAGAAGGGGCAGTTGCTCGATGTCTCTCTTACGGTCTCTCCCGTAAAGGACGAACACGGACGTGTCATTGGAGCGTCCAAGATTCTTCGTGATATTTCAGGGCGTAGACGAATGGAACAATCCCTGTTACAGGCAGAAAAGATTGCGGCAACGGGGCGAATGGCGGCGACGATCGCCCACGAAATCAATAACCCGCTTGAGTCGGTGATGAACTTACTTTACCTGCTGCGTCCGATCGTTACGGACCCGATAGGCAGCAATTATCTGAACACTGCCGAAAGTGAACTTTACCGCGTTTCGCACATTGCCAAACAAACGCTCGGATACTACCGCGAACACGCTTCGGCGAGCATGGCTTCTCTCACGAAGATCGCGGAGCATGCGACCTCGATCTATGAGCCTCGCTGTATTGCAGCTGGGATTGAGATTAAAACCTCTTTTACATCCCTCCGGAAAATTATGATTCGACGCGGAGAGATGATGCAGATCATTTCGAATCTGATTGCAAACGCGATCTATGCAATGCCTGAAGGTGGAGTTCTCTATATCTCGGTTGAAGACGCGACGAGTTCTTCCGATGGTGTGGTTCTCACGATCAGAGATGACGGTGTGGGAATCCCACCGGAAGATCTGCCGAAGGTGTTCGAGGCCTTCTTCACGACCCGCAATACTGTCGGCACGGGAATCGGTTTATTCGTCGCAAAACAGTTCGTTGAAGGTCACGGCGGGCGCATTGCGATCGAAAGCACAACCGATCCGCAAAGTCATGGAACTACGGTTAGCGTCTGGTTCCCAGGTCGAACAAGCTATGATGATCGATCGCCTTCCCAGGCAACGTTAGAGGCGAGCTAGTTCTTCAGATGAGTTCGAGGGTCCAGAGATCATGCAGGTGGAGTACGCCTTCGACGGCACCGTTGTGTGCGATGACGATGAGTGAGGTGATCTTCTTCTCTTCCATGAGCGCGAGGGCAGACGAGGCGAAGGCAGTGGGCTCGATGGTGAGCGGATGGGGATTCATGATCTCACTGGCAGTGCGTTCGAGGGCGTGAGGGCCATCGCGCTCGAGGATACGGCGGAGGTCGCCGTCGCTAATCATGCCGAGCAGACGCCCGTTGTCGAGGACGGTGGTCATGCCTAGCTTCTTGCGGGACATTTCGTAGATGACCTGCGGCATGGGCGTGGTGGGCGAGACGTAGGGGAGAGCTTCGCCGGAGTGCATGAGATCTTGGACGCGGGCGAGGCGTTTGCCGAGGCGGCCTCCGGGGTGGAGTTCGGCGAAGTCTTCGGCCTTCCATCCGCGACGCCGGCTTACTTCGAGGGCGAGGGCGTCGCCGAGGGCAAGCATGACGGTGGTGGAGGCGGTTGGGGCGAGGTTGAGGGGGCAGGCCTCGGTGTCGACGCTGGTGTCGAGGACGATGTCGCTGGCTTGAGCGAGGGTTGAAGTGGAGCAACCGCAGAAGGCGATGAGCTTGTCGGCGAGGCGCTTGAGGAGGGGGAGGAGATAGAGAAGCTCTTGGGTCTCGCCGCTGGAGGAGAGGGCGAGGACGGTGTCGCCGCGGGAGAGCATGCCGAGGTCGCCGTGGACGGCGTCGGCTGGGTGGAGGTAGTGGGCGGGCGTGCCTGTGGAGCGGAGTGTGGCGGCGATCTTGCGGGCGATGATGCCGCTCTTGCCGATGCCTGTGACGATGATGCGGTTCTGGCTGGCGATGCTGCGGAGTATGAGGTCTGCGGCGTTGTTGAAGGGACGGAGCATTGCGCCTTCGAGGCGTGAGGCGAGGGCGTTGAGAGCGGCGGCTTCGATGCGGACGAAGTCTGCGGGAGGGATCGGGGCAGACGGAATGGGGGTGTTGTTGGGCATGACTCGTTGGCCATGTCGATGCTAGCAGAGAGGTTTGCCGATACGGAGCGCAAGGACTGTGTTTACGGCTAAACTGAATATGTGGCTTGCGCTGTGCGTTGGCCGAAAGGATGTCTGCCGTGAAGCGAAGTGCGCTGGTTCTGGGAATGATGGTGGTTGGGATCTCGCTGTTGCTGTGGGCGGGTTGGCATAACCTACGGGAGAGGCGGCTGGCGATGCAGCGGGCTCAGGAGTCGCGCATCGTCCTGGTTCCGGAGAAGGCTGCTGGAGCTGCAGCGGGTTCGTCAGCGTCGAGCGGATCGGCGGAGCAGTCTCCAGTCGAGGGCTATCATCTGCGGGGCAAGGCTGCGCCGAAGTTTGTGCTGACCGATCTTGAGGGGAAGAAGGTCTCGCTGGCTGACTACAAAGGAAGAGCTGTGCTGGTGAACTTCTGGGCGACGTGGTGCGGTCCTTGCAAGGTGGAGATGCCCTGGTTCGAGGAGTTCCGGAAGCAGTATGCATCGCAGGGGTTCGAGATCCTTGGGCTGACCGATGATGTGGATGCAGGCAAGGAGATGATCGGGAAGGTGGCGAGGAAGGCTGGCGTGAGCTATCCGATCCTGCTGACCGATGGGAAGGTTCAGACTGCTTACGGCGGGCTGGATGTTCTGCCGATGTCGTTCTATGTGGACAGGAATGGCATTGTGGTCGAGGAGACTGCGGGTTTGGGATCGAAGGACGAGATCGAGGCGCACATCAAGAAGACGATTGCTTCGGGAGCGCCTGCTGCCGGCGCGAAGACTGCTGTGGCTTCGACAGGAGGGCAGTGATGCGCTCTGGTTGGATGCTTGCGGGATTGATGGCTGGAGTTTTGGGGTTGCAGGTTGGAAGCTTCGATGCTCCGGCGAAGCCTAAAGGTCATGTGAGTTATGTGGCGGAGCAGCAGAACGTTCCAGCAGGGAAGTCTGGTGTGGTGGAGCTGCGGTTCAAGGTGGATGAAGGGTTCCATGTGAACTCGCATACGCCGAAGTCGGAGCTGCTGATTCCGACAGCGATCACGATGAAGATGGCGGATGGCGTGAAGGCTGGAGCGGCGGTGTATCCGGCGGGAACGGAGTATAGCTTTAGCTTCGATCCTACGGAGAAGCTGGATGTTTATACGGGCGAGTTCGTCGTGAAGCTTCCGGTCGTAGCTTCGGCTGGAATGCATACCGTTGATGGATCGTTGCGTTATCAGGCTTGCGATAAGGCAGCTTGTTATCCGCCGAAGAGCTTGCCGGTGCAAGTGATCTTTACGGCAAAGTAGTTCGCTGGGTGGTGCCGATTAAGGAACAGCGATGAGTTTCGTCGTACTGATTTCTCTTTGATGATTTCAACGATGGCATGATGGATTGAGATGGTTGGTTTTGGGGGCAAGCAGGGAAGCGATGGACGAGTTTAGAAGGCTGACACGACTGCCGGCGTATGTGTTCAACATCACAAGCGAGCTGAAGGCTGCGGCACGGAAGCGCGGCGAAGACATTATCGACTTCGGGATGGGAAATCCCGATGGTGCGACTCCGAAGGCAATTGTTGACAAGCTGATTGAGGCGGCACAGAAGACCACCACGCATCGCTACTCGCTTTCGCGTGGGATTCCGCGGCTGCGCAGGGCGATCTGCAACTGGTACAAGACGCGGTACAACGTCGATCTCGACCAGGAGACCGAGGCGATTGTAACGATTGGTTCGAAGGAAGGCATTGCACATCTTTGCCTTGCGGTACTCGATGACGCGGATACCGTGGCAGTGCCGAATCCCAGTTATCCGATCCATATCTTCGGGCCGGTGATCGCGGGCTCGAAGGTGCAGAGCATTCCGGTTCCGGATGCTTGCGCGGATCAGGTGCTGGCTGCGCTGGAATATGAGCTGCCTCGCATGGAGCCTCGGCCGAAGCTTCTGATTCTGAACTTTCCGGCGAATCCTACGACTCAGTGTGTGGACCTTCCTTTCTTTGAACGGATTGTGGCTCTTTGCAAAGAGCTGGGAATTTATATCGTTCACGATCTGGCGTATGCCGATATCGTGTTCGATGGTTATCGCGCGCCCAGCATCCTTGAAGTTCCGGGCGCGAAGGATATTGCGGTCGAGTTCTTTACGCTTTCGAAGAGCTACAACATGCCGGGCTGGCGCGTTGGCTTCATGGTGGGGAACAAGAATCTGGTCGGCGCGCTGGGACGGATCAAGAGCTACTTCGACTATGGGACGTTTACGCCGATCCAGGTGGCTTCGATTGCTGCGCTCGAAGGTCCTCAGGACTGCGTGAAAGAGATTGTGGAGAACTACAAGTGCCGGCGCGATGTGCTGGTGCCGGGCTTGAATAAGCTGGGTTGGCCGGTCGAGCTTCCGAAGGCCACGATGTTTGCGTGGGCCAAGATACCGGAGCAGTATCGAACGCTTGGGTCGGTTGAGTTTTCAAAGAAGCTGTTGGCCGAGGCGAAGGTTGCGGTTAGTCCTGGTGTTGGCTTTGGGGAGCATGGTGATGGGCATGTTCGGTTTTCGCTGATCGAGAACGAGGAGCGGACTCGCCAGGCGCTGCGTGGGATCAAGCAGATGTTTCGGAATGGGTAGTTCCCCAAGGGGTGCCGGAGATAAGGCTCCTTTATTCAATGATTTGATACGTTTTGTATTTGCAAAATCGTTATAGCAAAGCTGCACTCCTCTGCGAAAAGCGGAACTCCGCTCCGCTAAACTAGAACTTCCCCTCACGGGAAGCCGCATGCCAGCAGAAATCATCCTCCAGCAAACTCCGGACGACGCCGCCCTCCTCGACAAGCGCGAGCAACTTGCCACCGTTCGCACCACGCTCGCCGAGCGCGAATCTGAGCTTGCCCAAATCCGCGCCCAGCTCAGGACCTTCGAAGGTCGTTACCTCCGCCAGGTCGGCATCCTCTACGCCGAACTCGACGACCTCGAAGCGCGCATCGCCGAGCGCGAAGTCGACCTCTACGACTCCGACTCCGCCCGCCGCCGAGCCGAGGAAACCCGCCAGCGCGCGCAGGAAACTCATGATGCCGCATTCGGCGATGCCCACGAAGCCGAAGAGTTCGACCCACCGCCCAGCCTCAAGACCCTCTTCCGCGACGTCGCCAAGCGCATCCATCCCGATTTCGCGCGCGATGACGCCGAGCAGAAGCACTTCACCCTGCTGATGGCCCGCGCCAATCAGGCCTACAGCCGCGGCGACACCGAAACCCTGCAGCGTCTCCTTGACGATCACCGCGAGATCAACGCCTCCATCGCGGGCGAAGGCGCCGCCGCCGAGCTTCGCCGCATCACGCGCCAGATCCAGCACGCTGAGCGGGACATCGCCGCCCTCGACGCCGAGCGGCGCACGCTGCTCGCCAGCGAAATTGCCCAACTGCACCTCGACGCCGAAGCTGCAGCCCGCGAACACCGTGACTTCCTCACCGAGCTCGCCACCAGCCTCCGCGAGCAGATCGCCGATGCCCAGCGCCGCTTCGAGCTCATCGACCGCCAGATCGGTGCCCATGGAAGATAAAGCCAAAGGCGGCCTGCAGCACATCCCTACTGGCGCCGCGCTGTCACTCCATTCCACGCGCTCCAGCATCATTGCCCGCGGCCGCCGCGATGCCGCCAACGCAGCCTCCAACCCGCACTACCGGCAGGCCGTCACCGACTACAACGCCCGCAACTTCACCGAAGCCGCAGCCAGCTTCCGACTCGCCGCAGAGCAGGGCCACGCCGAGTCGCAGTACCTCCTCAGCACGATGTACGATGCGGGACTGGTTCGGCCGCAACAAGGCCTGCCGCAAGACGCCACCCAGGCCGCCTACTGGGAGCGCAAGGCCGCCGAGCAGGGCCACGCCTACGCGCAGGCCAACCTCAGCTTCCGCTACTACGCAGCCAACAACTTCTCTGAAGCTTTCGCATGGTGCCAACGCGCTGCCCACAGCAACCTCGCCTGGGCGCAATACAACCTCGGCCTCATGTATCGAAAAGGGGAAGGGGTCCCGCAAAGTAACACCGAGGCTGCCCACTGGTATCGCCTGGCCGCCACACAGAACTTTCCCGAAGCCCAGCAGAAGCTAGCCGACCTCTACTACACGGGCCAGGGCGTCCCACTCAGCTACACGCAGGCCGCCGCGTGGTATCGCAAGGCCGCCGATCACGGCAACGCCGAAGCCCAGTTCCAGCTCGGCCACCTCTACGCCATCGGTCAGGGCGTAGAGCATGACTACACCCAGTCCCGCCACTGGACTCGTCAGGCCGCACTTCAGAGCCACGAACAGGCACTCCGCGAACTCAAGCGCCGCGAGTACCGCGACCCATAGCTGAGTCCATCACTCGATGATATTCAGGGCCAGCCCCTCCAGCGACGTCTCCTGTCGGCACAGGAATTGGCTTGTTGTCGCTATGCAGTTTGTCGAAGGACACGGTGGACAGATATTGGAGAGCAAGGCCGTATGGCCAGGTCTCTCAGAACCAATGAGAAAGCATAACGTGGCTCAATGACCACGTTATGCTTTGTTTCTTTCACAGGCTGGTTGCGCCGATGGCCGGATCGGTGATGCTGTCTTCTCCGGTTTCGACGTGGCCGGCGATGCGGCGCTGGAAGCTGGTGTCGGAGCTGACTTCGATGGTGAAGTCGTACCAGCCGTGTAACTGCTCTCGCGCGGAGTGGATGGAGCGTGTGTCGCCGGCCTTGAGGGCGTGCGGTGTTGTTTCGCCGGTGTAGGCGTCGAGGAGGGTGAACTGGCAGGCTGGTCCCCGGTTGATGATTTCGAGTGTGATGCCGGAGCGGATGGCATCGTAAAGGGTGGTGATTTCGAGGTTGACCTTTTCGGTGGTGGCGGTG
>DATHHN010000012.1:0-28648 GCA_035317185.1 Edaphobacter sp. | reverse complement strand
TTCGCATGCTGCTTTGCGAGGGCGCTTCTGATACAGCGACTTGAAGGAAGCCGCCCACAGGGAAGCCTATGTACTTTGAATGGTGCCTGGCGCGTTCGGTGAGTTGATGAACTCGCTGTTTTTTGCGCGATCTGCAGGCTTGATGTCCGAACCAAGCTGGGTGCCGTCGCCTGAAGGGGTCGTTTGGTGACTAGCGAGATCGGTAGCGGAGCGATTTTGGCTAGTTGAGACAAGGGATCTGCATGCGCGCCAAAGCGCGGGCAAGAGCCGAAGCTGTTGATAGCGTTTCATGCGGCGCAGCGGTCTGGTTGAGGTGGAGAGCGGAGCAGGAGTTGGGCGGCAGAGAGCCGTTCAACAACACGCATAGTTCCGCCGCAGACTGGACAATTCCAGAGCGAGTGAGTCTCTTCGGTAGGCGGTTGTGCTGCTGAAGGGGTGCTCTGCTCTGCAGCGCCGAGCAGTTGCAGGCATAGCGGCAACAGCACAGCGCGGTTGCGGTTGGCGAGGAATCCGAAGTTACGGATGCGCACGAAACCAGGCGGCAGCAAGTGGAGCAGGAAGCGGCGCAGGAACTCTTCGACAGCCAGAGTCATGAGCCGGTTCTTGTTGCCATGTGCGGAGTCTCTCCAGCGAAATGTGACGTTGCCTTCGCAGAGCGCGACCAGCCTGGAGTTCGAGATAGCGACGCGATGGGTGTAGGCGCCGAGATAGCGCAGCACATGTTCAGGACCGCCGAAAGGCGGCTTGGAGTAGACGACCCAGTCCTGTCGGAACAGTACCCTCAGCCACGCAGCGAAGGTGCGCTGATGAGCTAGCGGCAAGAGTTCGCCGTGAAACTGGAGCTCACCTCGATCGAATGCGTTGCGAAGTCCGGCGACGAACTTGCCGCGGAAGACGCGGCTGAGCACGCCGATGGGAAGGAAGAAAGAGCGTCTGGCAGAGATCCAGCTTAAGTGGTCCGGAGCGAGACCGCCGGCTGCAACGACGCAGTGGATGTGCGGATGAAGCTGCAAGCGCTGATTCCAGCTATGGAGCACGCTGAAGAAACCGATCTCGGCACCGAGATGGCGTGGATCACGAGCGACTTCAAGCAGTGTCTCAGCGCTGGCATGGAACAGCAGGCTGTAGATCAGCCGCTTGTTCTGCAGGCCAAGCGGAGCCAGTTCGCGCGGCAGTGTGAAGACGGCGTGGACGTAGCGGGTGGGCAGCAGTTCCCGTTCGCGCGCCTGGAGCCAGCGCCGGCGCGCGTTGCCCTGGCATCTTGGGCAATGCCTGTTTCGGCATGAGTTGTAGGAGATGGTGGTCGTATGTCCGCAGTCGGCGCAGCGATCGTGATGTCCACCGAGCGCGGCGGTGCGGCAGCGCTCGATAGCGAGCAGCACTTTTCGGTGTTGCCAGTTGATCCACCTGCGGCTGTGTTCGATAAATGCTTGTCCAGCACAGCGAACAATGTCGGCCATCTCCAAGAGAGGCCGGTTGTTCACCTGTGCTCATGTCCTCCCTGTGAAGAGAAAGTGAGTGCATCAAGCGGGCTCGCAGTCGCGCTCAGATGCCGTTGGGACAGATGCAGATAGACTGTCGTTACTTCAAGATCGCGATGACCGAGCAGGATCTGAATCGTGCGCAGGTCGGCGCCGGCTTCGAGAAGGTGGGTCGCAAAACAGTGGCGCAAAGTGTGGGGATGAATGCGCCGGTTGTCCAGACCAGCGCGTTCAGCAGCGATCTGGCACGCAGACCATAGGACCTTGGTGGTCACCGGGCGACTGGATGTGTGCCAACTGTTGCCGGGAAACAGCCACTCCTTGGGCTTGCGCCGGAGACTTCGCCAGTAGGCGCGCAGTTCCTCGAGCAGCGTCGGGCTGAGCATGACATCGCGGTCCTTGCCGCCCTTGCCCTCGCGGATATGAACCACCATCCGCTTGCTGTCGATGTCGCTGACCTTCAGGTGAGCCGCTTCTGCGCGGCGTGCGCCAGTGGCATACATCGTCATCAGCAGGATGCGATGAAAGGGGGAGTCCGCGGCCTCGATCAGTCGCGCGACTTCTTCCTGACTGAGCACCCCGGGAAGATGACGTAACTTCTTGGGATAGGGTGTCTCGGCGATACTCCAGTTGCGCTTTAAAACGTGGATATAGAAGAACCGAAGGGACGACAACCGCACAATAACGGTGTTGGGGCTGTACTTCAACTTGGTGAAGAGCATCGCCTGATACTTGCGAATGTCCTCCGGTCCGAGTTGATCGGGCGGACGGCGGAAGTACCGGCTGAAGTGCGCCACGCCGTGAAGATATGTACGGATGGTAGTCGCGGCGAAGTTGCGACGTTGCAACTCCTCAACCATGAGCTGACGTAGTTGGTTCACAGAGAATCCTCCTTCTCTGCGAACCAAACTACCCCGGCAGTCGCAAAAGCCGGCTCAGCCGCACGCGGAAGCGTCCGCCGCCGCAGCGGCTTCGTTCAAGTCGGCTTGTGGTCAGTGATTCATCACAAGCGAGCCGGTCGTTTCTGGTTAGGGAAATGCCCGGCTGTATGATTTCTGCATGGCCGCTATCGAGATGAGCGCATGAATGTAAATCGGCGGAATTTTCTGGTGCAGGCTGGCGCGGTGTCCTTCAGCACCCGGATTCTGGCCACACACGCGTTGCCTGCGGATGGCGTGAGCGCAATTGACCGCGAGCGGATGCGATCCGTGGCTGCTTTCACGGCGGAGACGCTGAGCACGGATCATCCGATGCCGTTCCGCGCAGACATTGTGAGCACGGCTACCGGTGAGCGGCTGATGCGCGCGGTGAATCGCGTGGGTCCCGACCACGATCCCAGCGCGCATGCCGAAACCCTGACAATTCGACTCGCTTGCGCCAAGCTGGGCTCGGGATCCCTCCAGGGCTACACCCTGTATACGACGTGCGAGCCGTGTGCGATGAGCATGGCTTGCGCTCTCCGGTCGGGCCTAGACCGACTGGTCTTCGGTGGCACGATTGCCGATGCGGGCCGGTTCGTTTCACAGATTAGGATCCCGGCGAAAGAGGTAGCCCGGCGGACCGACCTCCAATGCGTGGTGGCTGGGCCGGTCGAGCGCGAGGTTTGCGTTAAACTCTTTACCGATCCGCGCATGCAAAAGGCGTTTGCAATATGGAAGAAGCATTGAGGAACTCTGGGATGTAAAGTCAAATATTTTGTAACCCTGATGACTGTCGCTTCTGCTGGCGCATCGATAACAGTGAGTCGGCTTGTGGTTCCGCTCAACATGATTGCTGGTAAACTCTTCGCTGTAGTCGAAATTGTGGCGGTCAAAGCATCCACGAGCATCAGAATCCAACAGCGCTCAATAGAGGGATGGCAAGCTATTCAAAACAAAACAGTTGCAATCATCCAAATTCAATAGATTTCAATAATCCCCGAGATCCGGTTCGGGACCAGGTTCCCCACTTTGAACTCCTCCCTTAGAATCAGCGAGTTACAGCAGCAGTTTGTTGAACCTGATGGATTCGCGAGGAAATCGCAGCGACATTTTCATCTACAGTGCATTTCAGCGCACCCCTAATCTCGTGTATCTGCCTGTTGTCATACGGTTGCGGTTGATCGCCGCTCTAGTAGACCACCTGGGTTTGCACCAGGGGTTCACACGTCAAGATCAGAGGATCAAAAAGCTGCGTTCTCTTCGAAGTTCCACATCTTATGGGTATGGCTGGAGCGAACCTGCAAATCTCATCATCTGATTCCCGTATTCACTTGACGGCTTGCAGCTTTCGACCGGACAGTCTTTTCTACACCGGCACGAGAATCCGAACCTTGATGGCCGGCGGAGGACCGTCGTATGTCAGATATTCCATTCGGGTCATACCCATCTGTCGTAACCGATATTCGCCATCCAAGGAGAAACCGATAGGCCGTCGTTTGCAGCGTCCCGACGGTGGACTCTATGACAGCAAATTCACCCTCGTTGAGAATCGCAAGGTTATATAGAGATTCCGGAGTGTGGAGTGAGTCGATGGTTTGCCCACTTCCAGTATCTTGAGATTGACCACCTCAGCACGACCGAAGGCCCATTGCCGGAGGGCCTTTGATTTGGTGTGATAATTGAGATCCATGAGAGAATTCCCAGCCTTTATGAAATATCCGGCAAACAGGATTGCTCCCTCGCAACAGGCAACACCTGGCGTTGAAGGGTACGTTTTCGATGGAGCGGATGGTAGTCAAATGGCGTTCTGGACATGCACCCAAACAGCGCAATCGAGTTCTCACATACACGAGTTCGATGAGTACATGCTTGTTGTCGAAGGACAATACACGTTAATCATCAACGGACAACGCTTCGTCTTAAACTCTGGAGACGAATATTTTATTCATCGTGGTATTCATCATGCAGGCGAGGTCATCGCGGGAACAAGGACTATTCATGCCTTCGGTGGACGCCGAGCGGAGAGGGCTTCGCCATAGCTTAACCTCTCCCGCATTCAACCCCCTTTGAGTGCTCTCACCCAAACGCCCTTGATTTCTGGAGGGCAGGTAATACCCGCTGGCGCCACCGCAGTTGTGGTTATGGTTGACTGGCAGTATTGGCGTCATGAATCCTGCGTAGTTATTTTCTGGTGAGTTTCACTCGCGCAAAAGACGTTAGCTTGTCGCCGTTTTCGTTATCGATGAGCCAGCTCCATGTATCGGTGTTTTTGTTGTAGGCGAACGTTGTGTGGACGCTGCTTTCCTTATCTTTGTCCCCGAACGAGAACGCGATTTCGTCATTGCCACGTTTCCCGTGGGCAACCTCGGCTGAGAGACCGCCGCCGCCGGTCGAGTCGAGCCAGAGACATCGGTATTCGCCCGACGATTCCTCCCACTCAATAAAGACGATTGCTTCATACGCGGGTTGGCCTTGAGTGTTGGTCTCGCGCGACGTTTCGTGGAGTCGAAGGTATTCATGGTTGAGCACCCATTCGGACTCGATATCGTGCGTCGTCTGCTGTCCGGCGATGGTGCCGTGAAGGATCCAACTCCCGGCGAGACGATCTAGTAAGGGATCTTTACGCGTTGGTTGTTGTGCTGAAGTTGAAAATGCAACGAGGACAAGCAACGCCAAAACCGCAAGATTTGTCTTCAATGTGTGACCTCCAATCTGCGTTCTCACATTGTGCCTGAAAGCTCCCGAAATTGCCCCAGTTCGCAAAGCCTTAGTTGAGTAAGCCGAAACTTAGTGTCACGATGGGCGCGTCGCTTTCAACTGAAAAGGACCCGGTTGCATAGTCGTGGCCTGCGTCAGGAGACGAGCAGTAAACGCAATAAGAAACACAGAAGCAACGGCCCAAGAAGCAAAGGTAAAACACATACGATACATCCTACGCATTCACGATTGACTATCTCAATTATTTATTCTATATTGCAGAGGAAATGAAACGTGGAGAGCTTCTCGGGTCGCTTGAGCACATCATCCTGCTCGCGCTGGCGCGCTTTGATGGAAGTGCCCACGGAATGATCGTACGACGCGAAATTGAAGAACGCACCGGACGAAATCTCTCTATCGGTGCCGTTTATGCGACACTGGAGCGGCTCGAAGCAAAAGGGTACGTCAGATCATTTACAGGCGAACCCACGGCGGAGCGGGGGGGGCGCGCAAAACGGCTCTTTCGGGTCGAGGCCCTTGGAAATCGAGCACTGCGCATATCCGAACAGACCATTCGCAGCATGACAGCTTGCCCAAAAGGCCGAGTGAAGACCGTATGAATCGCCATCCGCCGCCGCCTTTCGCTTGCTGGATCATCGAATATGTTCTACCTGTTCCATATCGAGAGCCGATGCTCGGCGACCTGATCGAGGAATATGCTCTTCTCCTCGAATCAAGATCGTACTTCGCCGCGACTCGCTGGTTTTGGGGTCAAACCTGTCGTTCGGTCCCATACCTGGCCTGGTTCTATCTGCGAAGCGGACGCTGGCTAATGAGCTTGAGTACAGCGATCGGCGTATACATCTTCATGGGAATGCTGAAGGTTTCGGCGGACTTGATGATCTCGAAGATAATTGCCCCACAGCAAATGATGCACGTGGTCCTGGCACCGATTGTGTTTCTCGCGACAACCGCGACCGGCGGTCTTGTCGCTACGCGAATTCGCCGCGGTGCAGCGATCTTTCTCGCATTAATCGTCCTGATCACGGTTGCCATATTGATCGAGCTTAGGGTTTGCACAGTAGCTGTGCCGCAGTGGTACCAATTCGGGTTTCTGATTCTAGGCCCTCTGACGGTCTTGATCACACCGGCGATATTTTGGCGGCTCAAATCTAGAGCGGAATAACCCACCCCATAGGCGAGGGCGTGCGTCGACATCAGTTCAGTGGAAACTGAAAGGGGAAGTGTTGCTATGACTCGCGATGCCAAGAAATTCAAAGGCTGGATTGCCGCAGAAATCGCCCTGTTCTCCTTTGCCGCCGGATCGATCATGACAGCGCACTTGGTGCGCAACGAGGCTGTACACGCCGATAGCAACCGCCTCTTCGAACTGCGGATCTATCACGATTTGCCTGGAAAACTTCCGGTGATGGAGTCGCGTTTCCGAGATAAGACTTCCAAGATCCTAGCTAGGCACAACCTTAGGGTCTTGGGCTACTGGGTTACCACGGATGCCTCTGCTTCGGAGAATTCGTTCATATTTATGCTGGCACATCAAAGTCCGGATGAGGCGAAGAAGAATTGGGAGGCCGTGCGTCTGGATCCAGAGTTTCAAGAAATTGCGAACTCCGAGAAAGTTGAGAGAACCTTGGAGAAGGCAGAAGTTATTTATATGAGTCCGACCGATTTCTCGGCCATGAATTAGCGCAAGATCGGGACGCATAGCGGTGCTCGGGGCTGTCTGATGTCGCGAACGATGGTCCATTCTGGGTAGCACTGACCTGTGCAAGATAAGCAAGCACAGTGTCAGAAACACCGGTTGCTAGCGCAGTTGGGCATCGGAAAACGGTTACAGGGGTTCGCTCCGCAGATGAAAGGTCAAGGCACATGAAAATAATCGCTCGGATTGTTCCTCCGCTTCTCCTAGCACTAGCTGCTACGGCGCAAGCCACGCCCTCCAGCAAAATGTCAACTCCGCATGCGAAGGCCGCAATCTATCCCTCCAACGAAGGGCGACACTTACTTCGGTTCCAGCACACCAATCTCTGGAAGGACGCTGCGATGTCGGGAAACTTTGAGACGCCTATGGCCAGAAGAACCAATGGGCAATCTTGTATCGAATCAAGCGGGTCGAATTCCACGACTCTTGCAACCCTAACTAAAATCCGCG
The DNA here is from genome assembly GCA_035317185.1 of Edaphobacter sp. GTDB lineage: Bacteria > Acidobacteriota > Terriglobia > Terriglobales > Acidobacteriaceae > Edaphobacter. The sequence goes on along the minus strand of DATHHN010000012.1, from coordinate 21,380 downwards.
ACGCGTGGATCCGAGACTTCACCACCAAGAAGCTCGAACTGATTTTGAAGTTCTACGCCCCAGATGCCGTATTTCTCCAACCGACCGGCGAGCGCATTTCCGGGTCGGTCGCCCTCCGGACCCTCTTCCAAACTATAATGGCCACATTCAACAGCGACATCACCCTCCACAGCCAAAACTTCGAGACATCTGGCGATCTCGCGTATGACAGCGGAGACTTCCGTGAGAGCCTCCTCACCATCGCCACTGGCGCTAAAATTAAATCCACTGGAAGCTACATCATCATCTTCAAGCGCCAATCAAATGGCGGTTGGCAAATCGTTCAGCATGTTTGGACCGGTATCCCACTGCCAGCGGGTATAGAGGCGGGGATGCCGACGTACGATGTGGTTTCGATCAAGCCGAATAGGTCGGGCAGTGGGCGCAACAGCATTAGCGAGAACAGCGATAGCTTTTCTGCGACGAACATTTCGCTAAAGTCTCTTCTGGTGAATGCCTACGACGTCAGGGACTACCTGATATCCGGGCTGACAGGTTGGGCGAACTCCGATCGCTTCGATGTCAACGCGAAGATCGTCGAAGTGGATACGGATGCGTTGAAGAAACTGACCGACGAACAGCGAAATGCCATGCTGCAACAGATGTTGGCGGACCGCTTCCATATGAAGGTGCATTTGCAGACCGAGGTTCTTCCGATCTACGAGATGATTGTCGCGAAGGGCGGTCCGAAGATCACGGCGGTCGAACCCATCGGTCCCGATCCCGATGCGGATAGGAACAGCGATTTCAAGGGCATGAGCCGTGGCAACATGAGGGTTAGCAACACCGAGCTGACGGCGCACGATGTTCCGCTCGACAATTTGGCGTACGCGCTTTCGGGTAGATTGAGCCGAACGGTTGTGGACAAGACTGGGCTGAAGGGCAAGTTCGATCTCTCGCTGACGTGGTCGCCGGACGATGAGTCTGCGGCGGCGTCCGACTCATCCGCGCCTTCGTTATTTACGGCGTTGCAGGAGCAACTGGGTCTGCGGCTCCAGCCTGCTAAGGGGCCGGTGGAAACGCTCGTGGTCGATCACGTTGAAATACCTTCGGAAAATTAGCTGCTGCGCACCGGTGTCATCTCTTCGTTTACCGACTAGGTTTCAGGTGCGAGAGCGCCGATTGGAGGTCACTCATGAAGACAACTCTTGCAGTTTTGGCAGCGCTTGTCCTTGCTACGGTTTCAGCGTCAGCACAGCAGCCAACACATAAGGATCTCTTACTTGATCGTCTGGCCGGCAATTGGACCCTTCAGGGCACCATTGCTGGGCGCAAGACGACGCACGATATCGAGTCAGAATGGATGCTGAACCATGAATACCTTCGACTCCACGAAACATCGTGCGATAAAAACGTTCAAGGCCAACCTACGTACGAAGCGATCGTCATTATCGAATGGGACGAATCATCCAGCGAATACAGATGCCTGTGGCTTGATTCGACCGGTGGCGGCGGTCTCTCAACCGAAGTTGCCCACGGGAAACGTGGCAACGACGAAATCACGTTCTTGTTCAGAGACAAAGATAAGGACAGCGGAATCCACACAACGTTCGCCTACAACAAAGGAACCGATACTTGGAGCTGGCTCATCGATAACGAAAGCGGCGGCAAGCTGACGTCTTTTGCACGAGTGAAACTCACCAGGAAATAGAAACCACGCTCGCAAGTGCTCTCAAAGAGCACAATCTCACGCTTCTCTGTTGAGTGGACTTACTTGTAATTTTTCTGATATAGCCGTTAGTTCGGAGGTATGCGTCATATGAACTGGATGCGATTCATTGCGATCGTTGCGGGTACCGGTGTCATATCTTCGTTTACTGACTGGGTTTTCGCTGGCGACTGGATTCACAGTCGTTTCACCTATCCCGAGATTTGGCGGCATGGCTCTGAAGGAAAAGCGATTGCCCTAACCAGTCCACTCCCATTTCTGACGTGCGCTGTATTTGCTTATGTCCTCGCAAAGCTTGGATTTCACTCCGTGGAGATGACGCTCAAACTCGCTTTGGCGGTGTGGATTATCGGCCCTCTACCACTGATCCTCACGAATGCCGCATTCATGAAGTTGCACCGAGTGTTTGTGCTTTTCTACGCAATCGCATGGCTGATCAAACTCGCGATCGTTGCCATTGCAATTGGATGGTTTCTTCATTGATACCTATCCATCAGTCTGGCCTACATCCAAACACTCAAACCAAGACCACAAAGAAGAAGCAGGCGTCGTGGACTGCTAACAAAGCGCGCAAATAGTTCCATTACGGAGGAATCATGAAGGCATCAGCTGTCCTATTCATCGTCATCCCCTTTACAGGCGGGTCGTTATTTTGCCACCAAACCAACGGCGCGTTCGTCGTTCACGCTCAATCATCCGCAGCCTCAACGAATTCCAAGGATCGCCTCCAGGAGAAGATTGTTGCTAAGGAGCGAGAGGGCTTAGATGCTCTCGAGACCGGCAATTTGGACGTCTTCGGAACGTTGACTGCGGAAGAGGCGGTGATGGTGGACGCCCAAGGCCCTGCGACAAAGGTTCAGGTTCTCAAGAACGTCAGCGAGTTCAGATTGATTGACTATTCGATGGACGATCTAAAGTTCGTGCCCGTTTCGGCGACGACTGGCTTGATTTCTTACAAAATTACTGAAAAGGGAACCTCCCATGGCCATGAGTTCATGGCGAAAGCGTACGTCTCCTCTCTCTGGACGAAAAGGGGGAGTCAGTGGGTCTGCCTTTTTAGCCAGGAAACAGGAACGAAATAGAGCACACGGCGGCGGTCATGCTCTCTGAACCTCACTCACGGCTGCTCGAAATAGGAATTCAACGTTCGAACGGTCAATCCTGGAGTCGCCACTTTCACGACCACCGTGCGAAAATCGTCCGCCACGAAGGAGAGTCAATCCCAATCTGGTTTGCCGTTAATCGCACCCTGAGCGAGTCCGAGAGCGAGTCCTTGATGGTGGTGTCGCCGACGAGGTCGAAGAACGAGACATTGAAGAATGATAGAGCACGCCACCGGTCGGCCTCGTTGAATGTCTATTACTCGCGGACAGATGACGCCGGAACAAGCTGTCGCTGTGATTCACGTAGAAGTCGATGAAGCAATTTCTCGGGATGGGGATAGGGGGTCAAATCCCTAGGAACCCGAGGCGGCCTAGACCGCACCCAGGTTTAGCCATACACCGAAGAAGCTAACCCCAAACCAGAAACGGCGAGGATTGCAGCAGAAGCAGTGATCTTGGCTTCCTTCTTCGCCGGTTGAGCATCCAGAACCGACGCTGTCGCCGTCGCGAGGAGATCTGTTGACTGTTGTTGGGATCGCAGCTACAAAGTCGACCACAAGGGGGATAGAGAGGGATGAAGGACCGTTGCCGTTTTGCTGGAACTTAACCGATTCGTTTCGCAGGGCCGAGCACTCGGTATGGTAGTGTTCCAGATCGGCATTTGCCGGATGGAGCATCAGTCCCGGCGAGGTGCTTGGGTAGTACTACGACAACCTGGACAATCGTCTGCCGAAGCTGAGCTTGGGATGAGACTTAAGTCGCGCATTGGAGGTCCGGACGCCTGACATTCAGGAGATCCGTTTCATTGCTCCCAAATCAGATTCTATATCCCTTCCACTGTGGCCTTCCTCTGTTCCACCAGTTATGGTTTGACAGTTCGCCAGATTTGTCATACGCTCTCGCCATCGTCCTGAGATTGCGAATCCTGTAGATCGATAGCAGCGAAGTTCTGGCGGCCACGTGCGTGTTGGTGTCTCCAGGGAACTCCGGCAAGTGTGATCTTGCAAGCCGAATGCGCGTCCCCTGAGACATCAATCCTGAATTTGGAAAAATGCATGAAGAACTTCACCTTGCTTCTCCTGGCCCCGCTCGTCTGCGCAGTCCCCGCCTTCGCCAACGTCACCATCACCAGCCCGAATGCCGGGGCTGAGGTCGTTTCCCCATTTCATCTCGTCGCAACCACCTCCAAATGCTCGTCACAAAACATCACTTCTGTGGGCTATTCCATCGATAACAGCGCCAACTGGACTAAGGTCAGCGGCTCGTCGATAGATACCCACGTTACGTCCATCACCGGCGCGCATACCGTTTACGTCAAGTCGTGGGGCAGAGGGGGCGCAGTCTGTGAGTCCTCGTCCGCCATAATCGTGGTTCCCGATCCCACAAGCCTCGTGCCCCCGGACGCTTTGGTCTTCAAGGGAGTGCAAACCCTGACTACCTGGCAGGGCACGGGCGATACCGCAATCCCCAACAGCACAGCAAGCGGGATAATGAAGATCGTGTCTTCGCCCTCCCTGAGCGGCTCGGCACGCCGGTTTGCCATGCAGTTCACAAACTATGGAGGCGAACGCGACTGGACGGTGTTCGGAAACAACACTGAAGTGACTAACTTTCTTTACGACGGCTGGGTTTACGTGGCTCGCCCATCAATCGCCATCGCCAACATTGAATTTGATATGAACCAGGTGATGGCAAATGGGCAGACGGTGATCTACGGATTCCAGTGCGACGGCTACAGTGGAACGTGGGACTATACCGCCAACGAGGGAACCCCCGCTGCCCCGTCGGACGTGTGGTTGAACTCGCCGTTTCCGTGCAATCCGCGAAACTGGAGCACCAATACCTGGCATCACGTGCAGATCACATACTCGCGCGACGCCTATGGCTCCGTCACGTACCAATCAGTCTGGTTCGATGGAGTGGAGCAGGATTTGAACGCCACGGTTCGTTCGGCTTTTGCCCTGGGTTGGGGATCGGTACTTCTCACCAACTTCCAGATCGATGGACTTGGCGCCAGTGGCTCATCCACGGTTTATTTGGACAATCTGACCGTTTATAGCTGGTGAGGTGTGCTCTTGATCTGCGGAGGGTGGGACCATCGCCGCTTTACCGCATTACATTCAGGAGAGATCGGGGATGCGGCCATCTCAAGTTCGCTCGGTGCCGTTTATTTGTTCAAGGAAAGAGCCGAGTCGAGAACTGAGCAAGAAAGTCAGAATCCCATTCAAGTCCAAGCTCGGCGGTGCGATTGTCCGCAATTGCGAGAGCACGGGCTGTCGGGTCGTTGATGCTCGAGTCCGTTCTCTGGACCGCGACTAACTTGCTGGTTCGACTGGACAACGATGACGACCGGCTCCGTACTGCTTCCAATGACTTCGCGACCGCGTTACCTCCGCGTCGAGTGCCATTGTTCGCGTTCTTGATGTCGGGTTTAAGTAGTTACATTGCGGCGACGAAATCAGGCACCATGACAGCCGCGTGTTCCTGCAGCAACTGTGTCATTCTGGCTGCCATGCCTGTATACATTGATGCGGCGCGGAACGCATTCATGCGAACGCCTTCGCTGGCTTGGTTGAAGGCATATTGTGCGAGTGTGATTAACACGCAAGTTCGAATCTGCATCGCATCGCTACGCATTGTCTCCAGAAGCAGGCGATCAACGTTGTCGCTGTTGCGCGTGGCATAGTCAGCCATCTCCAGCATTACTTTCGCGTTCCGATACATAACCCAGAGCCCATGAGGACCCTGCATTCTTGTCCAAGTGTCCTCGGGGTTCGTGCTTAGGCCTTCCTTCCAAAGGAACTGATCGCTCAACTCGCGAGCGCTCCAGTCAGGTCGAAGCCGCGCAACGAGCGACTCCCAGGACTGTGCGTTGCGACGGCAAAGGCCTGCTCTCCAGTGGGCCAGATAGACGGCCACAGCAGCCATTACCGCGATTTCGAGAACATGGCAGATCATCTTTCGTTCCTGAGCACGCTCGCCCGACCGGTAAACCTACTTCTTGCGTGCATAAGAAGTATCGGGCAATCCGAGTGCCCGTGGCATGCCACTTAAGGCACTCCGAATGATGACTTTTGGGGGAATCGCAGGTACCGCACTCACCACAAGCGGTTACTAAGATGGGATGTCGGGCGCGCGGCGGATGCGTATCGTCCAATCTAGTGCATGGGTTGCACCAAGTGTCACTAGGATAGGAGCTCACCGCAAGGTGGGCTCTCTCTACATCGAGACGATCCCCTGAGGCTGAATGCGAAAGGCTCTTAGAATCGCTGCGCTCATCGCATTCGTGCCATTGCTGACAGTCTGCGCGCTGGCTCTGAGGTTTTACCTGGCTGTTGTCGGATTTGTTTACAGTCTCGCCGGTTGGGAGCTGGCTTGGCCGCCGGTCGCTCGCATTGACGTGGAGGCCACAGGGAAAGCGCGGCGCTGCCGTTCCAGATGCCGCTAGCGCGCAGAGCCCACCTCAAGAAAGACCTCCAATTTGTTTAACCCAATGTGAGTCGCCACTTGTGCTACCTCTCCTTTTTGGGGTATTTCTGGGCGGAGATCGAAGGAAATGAAGAAAAGGCAACAAAACCGTCACACATATTTCGGCGACAAAACGTAGATATTGGGATATTGGGTGCTCACAATGCACATCGATTATCGTGACGGACTGGTCAAATCTGATTACGCCCGAGCCGCGGATATCGATATGGCGGCGCACTACTAACGAAGATTCTGTCAGTGATCTCTTAACCAAACCCAGTGTGAGTCGTCCACTCCAATTCCCTGCACCGGCTCGCAGGTGTAGACGAAATCGTAGCGGCGGAACAGGAGAAATTCACTGTTTCGAGTAGCTCCATTACAGAGCAACAGAAAGAGTTATCGTCAGAGCTGATTCTCGGAAGAGAAGGACACATCCTTCAGACTCTTCGCCTCCATGGGAACGAGGAGGCCTCTGTGGGAACGCGGACTGTGGCAAAGCGGGGTGCGGGGGCCAGGTGACAGTTGTTGTATGTCCAGTTGTGGACATCTTTTTCGATCGCTGGACACAGGTTCCGTCGATGCGCTCGCTAAGTAAAAGATAAATATAGCATGTGGTTTGGAGATACACGTGCCTACTTCCATGCTGTTTTCTTCGCGATCCAAAGAGTCGGCCGAGTCCCTTCTGGGAGCAGCTCGATGGCTTAAAGTGCTAAACGCAAGTAACAATGGTCAGCTGCAATTCAATCGGAGGCTAGAGAGATGATCAACAGGAATGCAGGAAGAACGCTCATCAAAAGACTGCCGGGTTTCTTAGGAGTCGGTACTCTGTTTTTGTTAATTTGCGTGGGGTCTTGGACCTCTGCGGTGGCGCAGCTGTCTCCCGCCACAACTGTCCAAAAGAGCGTCGAAACTCCGGCGCTTCCAGCTCCAGGAACGTACAAAATAGATTCGCGTCACAGCTTTGCCTATTTCAGCGCCTGGCACCATCTTGTGGGACGTGTGCGCGGCCGTTTCGACCAAGTTTCAGGGACCATCACCGTATCGCCGGATCCAGCCGCTTGCAGCGTAGACGTCACGATCGATGTCGCTACGATCAGCACGCAGGTCAGCCAACGTGATGACGATCTTCGCAGTGACTCATATTTTGATGTGAAGAAGTTTTTGACAATGACCTATCAAGGGCGGGGCATTCATCGTGTCTCGGCAGATCTCTGGAGGATGGACGGCTCGCTGACCATGCATGGCGTTACCAAAGTAGTGCCGCTCACCTTCAAATATAACGGAGTCTTCGCCGACACAAAACCGAACCAGCCGGCGCGGGTCGCGTTCCATGGAACTGCATCCACGAAGCGCGCTGAATTCGGCATGGGGGCGCGTGACAATGCGGCAGAAGTGGGCGATTCAACGGCACCCGATGTCGATATCGAGATTGACGTTGAAGCCGACGCAAAACCCACCACTCCCTAACTGGAGCCCTCCACAATTTCCCTTGTGGCTAAATCGCTGATGCAACTCGTCGAGAGACGATCAGTCCCGACAAGTCGGCAGGGAGCATGGGATCTCACGATGAGCAAAGGCTCAACATCGCCGAACCGATCGGCGTTTGCAACTTAAGCTGAACCGGCGGGTTCTCTCACTGAGGTGCTACCGGTGAAGGTCTGGCAAGATGTTCAAGCATGTCATCTTGTTCTTTGAACAAGTCAAGCCATGCCGCCAGAATAGTATCCGCTACTCTCCGCGAGTGATCCATCACCTCAAGACCCAGACGACGGTAAGACGCCTCTGCCGCATCTTCATCTTGGATCGGATGTTCTTCTAAATACTGCCCCGCCAGTTCAAGCCTTGCCCAAGCAGGCGGATGTGTCTCTGCAAGAATTGCGCGACTGTCGCACTGTCTCGGTGTCCCAAAAAATCTGCGATTTCTCTCAAAGACAGACCCTTGTTTAATGGCCGCATAGCACACGCGTGACGGAGACAATGCGGGCCAGTGTGTGCCGATTCAATTCCAAGCTCCTTCATTCGTGGGCCAACGGTTTCCCACATAGGACCTGCGCTTAGTGCCCGATGGGGTGGGTAGGCAGTCACGAAGATCTCAGGGCAGTTCGTTTTCGGCCTGCCATACCTAAGGTACTTGAGGATCGCCTCTCCGACCTCGAACTGAATGGGGTAGCGTTGCATGCCACCACGCTTGGAACGCACTACCGTAAAGGTTTCATTGCGCCAATCAAAGTCAAGCAATTTAAGGCGGGAGACCTCACTACTACGTAAGCCATAGATAGCCAGTAAATGCAGGATGGCATCCGCCCGAAGCTCGACTGGCGTCGATCCTTTGGTGGCAGATCGCAAGAGCTTTCGCCTTCAGCCCAATGGGGTCCCTTTTTGCGGACCTCGAATTTTGGAGCGCGGGGACTCTTTACCTGGTCGGAAAGGCCGGCCTCACACCACCCTTGTGTTTCCGCATATTTGAGGAAGTTCCGCAGCGACAGACAGAATGCAGGAATAGTGCAAGGCTTCCAACCCTCAGCGCCTCTACTCCCGATATAGTCCTCCACGTCCTCGAGAACAATAAAGGGCCTGCTACCCTCTCGACCGAAGAACCACTTTAGGAAGCTCTCAACTCTGTCCGCATAGCTTTCAAGGGTGGCAGAGGCCAATCGTCCAAGGGACTTTGTCGCCTCGCGATACTCGGCGGTCCAGTCATACGCGCGATGGGTAAAAGAGCCTGCGAGTAGTCCCTCAAACTGCAACCAATCACGCGCCACTCGGAAAAAGCGTCTGCTTACCTCCCTGCGCTCCGCCTTATGCAGACGACCACTTCGATAGGTCGCCCAATACCGACCCGCCTTGGCGATTTCTATCAACTCGACCGTTCGCGGCGGCTCCAGTCTCAAAACGGTGGCAATATCGAATAGATAAGTCTCAGTGGATTTCAGGTCCGCACGGTTTAATCGTTTAATCCGTATCGCGCGAGATGGCAAAGAAACCGTTTCCGCCCTTGAAGCAAGGGAGCGGTTTGATGTTTCCGTGCGATGGATGGGGTTAACAAATGTTTTTCGGCATTCGAGGCCAGCTTTTCGACTCCGCTCGATATACGCCCGCGGTGCGCCGTGTATTTGAGGGTTTTACCAGCGGCTTGTCCTGTCAAATTCAGCCAACAGACTCTGAAGCCGTCTTAGTTGACTGGGATGGTTCTTACTCAAGAATCTGAAAAGTCGAGGATTCTTGAGCAGCCATTCGACGTACCGGCAGCATAGCGTCAAATTGAGCAAATCGTCACAGAGATTCTTGGGAGGAGGACCTGAGAGGCTTAACAAGTTTGTCCTGCGAGTCAGGTACCACTTGCGCCAGCACTCGCCTTCATCTTCCCTGATGGATTTCATACCCATTTCTCGCTTCCTCGAAAACCGGTCGGAGAATTGCGGGGACTGCTGTCAAAGACACAGCTTCCAGAAGAGTGACGAAATCTTCATCAGAGAATAGCTGGCCCAGAACGTCACTAAGCATCTGGAGACTCTTGGCGGCCGATGCTGCGAGATGGGGCATAGCTCGCGTCATCCTGACACGCTTGGTCTCAACCTTGATCTTGCTTTTCGCTCTCTCGCGATACATCTTCTTCATAATTGGCCTCGATAAGAGAAACGTCGGAAGGACTCGATGAAGCTCTGGAGACTGTCAAAGCGGTACACCTCTAGGACGGCATCGTTGTCTTTTTCACGAGTCTGCCAAGCCCCGCGCATTCGAGCGGCGGCTGGGATGACAAAAAAATCGAGAGGCGAAGTTGATGGCGGCTTCATCCGAATGATGACCGAAACGTCTGCCACCTCTTGCTGGATAAGAAGTGTCCAAATCATGGCTAGCTTGGGACGCGCCCTCCCCCTGCAAACCGACACGTGTAATGTCACTCCCTCGTTCAGAAGAAGCATATTTGGGGCCGGAAGTTTTTCGGCAGTTCCGCCCACTGATTTAACCCCTTCACAAATCTGAGTGCACGCCTCTCGACTCAGCCTCCGCGATAGGTTGATGACATTGATATAACGGCGCTCATAATCGACCTTGCCGCCGCTCTTCGGCGCATACCAGAAATGGGCACCGCGATCGGAAGGGCAATCACAATCTACGCATGACACACATGCGGCGCGTTGGTCAGTGTGGGTTGGAACTACCCGTGCACCATGACCGACCGAAACGGCATACCCTCACTCATTCCTGAGCGCCCGCATCGGGTCCACTGCGGCCGAGCGCCGCGCCGGCACCCAGCATGCCAACAGCGCTACCGCGAGCAGCAAGCCCGCCACGGCAATTAGGCTTAACGCGTCCACCGACTTCACGCCGTAGAGCGTCGAGTGCATAATCCGCCCCAATCCCAGTGCGCCTGCCAGTCCAATGCAGAGCCCAACGGTTGCCATCCGCATTCCGCTGCTCAACACTAGCCGCACCACTTCGCTCCGTTGCGCCCCCAGCGCCATGCGAACGCCAATCTCGTGTGTGCGCTGCGCCACGGCAAACGACATCACGCCGAAGATGCCGACGCTGGCCAGCAGCAGGGCTACCGCCGCGAACGCGGCAAACAGGATCATCTCGCCCCGGTCGCTCGAGCGCTCCTGCTCCATCATCTGCTCCATGGTTTGTACGTGGTCGATAGCTGCGCCTGGTTCTGCCGCGGTCACCGCTTGCTGTAAAGCGCTGCTCAGACTCGACGGATCCTTCACGACCGTTCGAAGGCTTATCGCGAACGGGCGCCCTGCAACCCACTGGCAAATGTACATCTGCGGCTGAACTTCTCCCGTGAGGTGTTGATTGTTCAAAACGTCATGAAACACGCCAATGATCTGAAATTGCGTGGGCGACTGCGGCTTGGTCCCGTCGCGAACAATGGCAGGAGGAGGAAACTCGAGCCGATGGTTGAGCGGATCTTCGCTGGGCAGGTAGCGCCGCACAAACGTCTCATTCACCACCACCACGGGTTCAGATTGAGGCGTGTCACTGTCGTTCAGAAATCTTCCGCGCACCAGGCGGACGCCAAACGTGAAAAAGAAGGACGGGCTCACAGCTTCAAGATCTGCCACGGGCTTGTGCGCCGGATCGAAAGGCTGCCCAATCACAGTAAATGGAAACGTATCGGCCCCACTCATTGGAACTCCGGTGGACAGAGCGGCATCCAACACGCCGGGAATCTGCCGCAGGTGCTCCAGGAGCGCCTCCTGACGAGCGAGGTTCTGCGCGGGATTGCCAGTCCAATTTGTCCGGTTCTTTTGCGGATGCAGCTCTGCCGTAAGGACGTGCTCTGCCATGAATCCCACATCGATGTGACTCAAATTCCAGAAGCTGTGCAGTGCCATGCCCGCGCCCGCCAGAAGGGTCAGGGCCAATGCAAACTCGGTCACTACGAGCAGGGATTGCAGCGGCGCTCGACCGCCACCTCCCATGGCCCTCGATCCCTGCTTCAGATATTCGCTCTGGTTCATGCGCGCGCTGCGCCAACTAGGCGCGCACCCGGCCACCACGCCGGTGATCACCGCGATCAACAGTGCAAATCCCAACACCGGCATGCTCATCTTCACCACTGTGTCTGTGGACTCGAGTGCCAGGTTCGGCAGATACGCCAACGCCATCTTCATCAAGGCCCAGCCCAGTCCCACTCCGATAAGCCCGCCCAGAAGAGATAAGGTGAGGCTCTCCGTGAGTAGCTGCACGAAAATTTGCGTGCGAGATGCACCTAACGCGGTGCGTACCGCCAGTTCCTGCCTGCGCGAAGCGCCGCGGGCCAGCAGGAGGTTCGCGATGTTAGCGCATGCAATCAGCAGCACCAGACCCACTGCGTCCAACAGCAGCCAAAGATTCCTCTGTGTTTTCACGTCGAGCCAGTCGTTGCGAAAATGCTCCACCGTAAGCGTGAACGGGCTCGTGCCGTGTATGCCGTAATGCTGCTGCGCGTAATGCTCATCCATCACGGACAACTCCGCCTGTGCCTGCGCCAGGGTCACGCCTGGCTTGAGCCGGCCGATCAAGATGCCAAATTGAGAGTGCGTGCCCGGCGTCAGCAAAATCGGCACCGCAAATTCCACCCCGCCGCCTTGTTCATGCGGGCTCGCCTTGAATACCCCGATCACCGTATGCGGTGAATCCTCGATCAGGATCGTCTTGCCTAAAATGTTTGGGTCTGCGTAATACCGGTGCCGCCAAAGCCAATCCGTCAGGATCACCACATGATCGTTACCCGGTGTACCTTCGCTTGGCAGGAAATCGCGGCCAATCGCCAGCGGCTCCTGCACGGTGCGCGTCTGCAAGCCTGGAGAGGTGGGCAGACCTGCTTCCTGATCCGCCGTGTGATCGGCGTTCGTCAGATGCACCGCCATCCACGACTGAAACGAGAGGCTGTCAAACGTCTTGCTCTGCGCGGCGAGTTCGGCGTATTCATCTCCCTGCGTCGGAATGCGCTCGCCCTTGTAATACCGCCACACCACGACAAGCCTGTTCACATGTGGATACGGCAGCGGTGCAAAGAACGTGGCCCATATGATGCTGAAGATCGCAACGTTCGGACCGATTCCAAGCGCAAGAGCCAGGACCGCTGTGGCTGCGAATCCGGGCGAGCGCCGCAACTGGCGCAGCGCATAACGGACGTTTCGCGCGAAAGCCTCCCAGCTAGGTGCAGCCAAACCGGCCCGCTCCATGGGCGGCTGAAGCTCACCCTCAATAAAATTGCTGGTGCGATGCAACCGAAAGAGATTGGCGATACGTCGGAATGCGGCCACTGTGCTCCTTTCGAAGCGGGTATTTCACATTACTATCTCACTTTGGCTGACGCTCGCTTCTGCAGTGCCCTCGCGCATATTGCAGAAACGCTCATTTTATTTCGGACGGCGTCCACTTGGCTCTGATCCGGCCGTTCTGCTCCATCGATGGAGCGTCGGACAAAGCGAGCCTTCCTCCAAGCGCAGCAACTCTTCGGACGCGCGTCGGATGTGCTGCATTGAAGCCAACGTGAACCGAGCCATTCTGTGAAGCGGCCCCCCACCGGCTGCTTCCGAGGTAGCGGTCAGCGTAGGCGAAGAGGATTCGGCATGTCAACCAGAGGCAATCGTCAAACCCAAATCGGTACTGTAGTCGAAGTACCGCCGAAGCTCTCACTGGCATGCCCGGCCTTAAAGCTTGGAAGTGCTGGACGCTGAGATCGTCCGGAGTGTGGCAAACCCGATGTTGGCTCGTCCCCGCGAGGTTTCGGCTTCTCAACTTGCACTCTATCGCCAAGTCACTCATCAAACTCTCCGGCCGAATTCTGGGTCCCGGGCGTGTCACCGTCAACCCGGAAGTTGGGCAATTTCTTGCTAATTTACGGGTTGACCACATCTATGTAAGTCCAAGTCAAGAGAAAAGCACAGGGTATCCAGGCGCGCTCCGGAGGGCGCGCAATTGATCTGATCAGGATCTGCCGTCACGCAACAGCGCCTCTCGGCCGATGATTCCTGCATCCAGCAGAACCACACATCCATTTGCTGTCTAAGACTCCGAAGAGCCCGCACAGAAGATTGAGTTTGTGTTCTCTGCCAGCCCCGAAACAATTCAACGTGAGCCTCCGGAGTGCATGCACTCCATCGCACAGTGGGCAACTTGCGGGGCCTGGCAGTCTGCGCATCGGAATAATCCTGATGTTTTTCATTCATGGGCAGGTTTTTAGGCTGCCGCCGTGCCTCCGAATTCCTCGGCAGGCACAAATTCCTGTTTTCTGCGTTCGACCGCAACCATCCACGCGACCATCTTCCTGGCTACAGCCAGCGTGGCGCGGTTGCGATTGCCCCGCTGCTTTTCCTTTTCGTAGATCAAGGCCAGCTCATGGCTCTGCCTCGGTGCCAGCTTCGCAGCTTCGACCAGCACCTGCTGAATATGCTTGTTGCGCTGCTTGGAAATAGGCGTGCGCATGACCTTGTCAGCAGAACTCTTCTCGGCTCCGCACAATCCGCAATAACTGATAGCCTGTTTGATCGATTGGAAGCGTGCAACATCGCCGATCTCCAGAACCCACGTCAGTGCCGTAATCGGACCGACTCCGGGAACTGTTCTCAACCGCTCCAGCCGCTCCGCCAGCAACGGGTCGTGCTCCAGAGAGCTGACCAGGGCATAGTCCAGCTTCTGCGATCGAGCGATCGTCTCCCGGCTCAGCTTTAGCAACGGCCGGATACTGTCGTCGATCTCTTCGTTGTCCGACATCAACTCGGCGAAGTATCCCACCTTGTGCAGCCGCTGCTTGTTGTAGCTCACTCCGGTCTCCATCAACAGGCCCGAGATCCGGTTCTTCATCTGAACCATCTGCTTCACAAGCAGTCCGCGGTAGCGCAGAGTGCGCCGCCGGTCGCGGATCTCGGTCGATGTCATATAGCACTCGGGAAGGAAATCACAACGAAGACAATCGGCGATCTTGCTGGCATCGATCTTGTCGTTCTTCCTCTTCGCCGCAGCAATGGCTCGCAGCATCAGAGGATGAGCAACCTTCACCTTCTCGGCATGCGGGACCAGGTGATCGTAGATCCAGCCGGTGAAGATCGTCGCTTCCATGGCCATCATCCGGGGTTGGGGAAGGGTCTTGATCCAGGCATCAAGTTCGCGCCGCGTCGATCCGATCTTGCCTTCCTGATGGATCCTGCCGGCAGCGTCCTTCACGCAGTAGCTGATCGTCTTCTTGTGAACATCAAGGCCGATGTAGTTCATAGTGTCTCGAGGAGCCTCCGTGGGTAGTTCTCTGAATCAGCGCGCAGCTGAGTTCAGCCTTTGTAACACCCCCGTGCTCCTCACTGACTTAGCATTCAAACAACACATTCGGAACCAAGGGAGACGCCTCTGCGAACGGGAGGCTTGCGACTCTTCTACAGTCTGAGGTCTGAAGTGAGGATAGCGACGAACCGGAATATCCCGAGAGCCGCGTAGAATCAATCGGGAACTGCTGGTGAAGACGGATATGGATTCACCCCAGCGTGAAGTGGTGCTCTCGATTCGCGAATCGTTTCATGCTGCCAGAACCGGCGAAAAGAGGTACGACGTCATCGTTTTCGAGATCAAAAAGGAAATTCCGATTGACCAAGCGAAGCAAGACCCGGCCCAGACCATCGCCACCCGAACGGAATAGGCCACGCGCGGAGCGCAAACTGGGCCTCGATTTCTGGATTAGCTTTGGGTTGCTCGTCGCCGTTCTCGCAATGTATGGCCAAGTGCGAAGCCATGCTTTCGTAAGCTTTGACGACCCCATCTATGTCACCGAAAATCCTCAGGTGCGCGGCGGTTTGACTCGGACCGGCGTGGTTTGGGCTTTCACCACGTTTCACGACTCAAACTGGTTTCCGCTCACCTGGCTCTCGCACATGCTGGACTGTCAACTCTTCGGTCTCGACAGCGGCTGGCATCACCTGACGAACGTAGGTCTCCACGCTCTTAGCACGCTGGTGTTGTTTGTTGTGCTCCGGCGCATGACTGGCGCCCGCTGGCGGAGCGGCATGGTAGCTCTCCTGTTCGCCGTTCACCCCCTGCACGTCGAGAGCGTCGCCTGGGTCGCCGAGCGAAAAGACGTCTTGAGTGCGCTCTTCTGGATGCTGACACTCTGGGCCTATACCGACTACGCTGCCCGGCTGGGACGCGCCCGCTATGCCTTGACCCTTTTCCTCTTCTGTCTTGGCCTCATGGCCAAGCCGATGCTCGTAACTTTGCCGGTTGTGCTCCTCCTGCTGGATCTTTGGCCCCTGCGTCGTGGCGTTCGCATCCTCGAAAAGCTGCCGTTCTTTGTCGCATCTCTCGCGTCGTCGATCGTCGCTTACATCGCGCACCAGGCGGGCGGGGCCGTTGCTTCTTTCGAAATCGTTCCGCTGGCCACTCGTTGTGAGAACGCTCTGATTGCCTACGCTGTTTATGTCCTTCAGTCGTTCTGGCCCGCGCACCTGGCTGTGTTTTATCCCTACTCCCTGCAATCGCTCGTCGTACCGTCCATTCTCGCGGGCGTCGTGCTTTGTGCCGTCACCGTATTGGTCGTGCTCACGCTTCCACGGCGCCCATACCTTGCCGTTGGATGGTTCTGGTATGTCGTGACTCTCGTGCCGGTCATCGGACTGATTCAGACTGGCTCGCAATCCCGCGCCGACCGCTACACCTACATACCCATGATCGGCCTGTCGCTTGCCGTGGTCTGGGAAATTGCGGAGCGGCTGCAGCCGTGGCCCCGGTTCCGCGCGGCGCTGGCTGCGGCAGTGACAGCGGCGTGCATGACCCTCACCTGGCTTCAGGTGCAGTACTGGCGCGACGACATCTCGCTCTACCAGCACGCCGTCGCCGTGGTGCCGGACAATTATGTGGCGTACTTCAATCTTGCGTCTGCCTTGGACGCTCAAGGCAAGACCGATGAAGCCATTACGCAACTTCGTGAAGCTGTTCGTGTACGCCCCTCCTACGCTCCTGCTCGTGCCGAACTCGGCCAGCTCCTGGCCCGGCAGGAACATCCCGATGAAGCGCTCAGCGAGTTGCAGACAGCTGTGAGAATGAGACCGGATGACAGTGTGGCTCACTTCCGGTTGGGATCCGTTTTGGGTACGCTGGGACGCACCGGCGATGCCGCAGTCGAGTTCTCCCAGGCGGTTCGCTTGCAGCCTGAAAATGCAGACGCGCATTACAACCTCGGAATCGCTCTAGCTGAGGAAGATAGAGTGCAGGAGGCGGCACGCGAGTTTGACGCGACCGTGCGCTTACGGCCGGACGATGTGAATGCACGTTTCAACCTGGGAATCTCCCTGGCGAGGTTGGGCAAGTTGGACGATGCCATCGTTCAGTTTTCGGAAGCGGTACGGCTCAAACCAGATTTCGCCGACGCTCACCGAGCTCTCGAACAGGCGATGCGTCTTAGGCAGTCACCCGCCAAGCAGTAACTCGCCGTTAAGAAGAGCGGCGGCCATTGATGGTACTACCGAATTCCCTCCAATTTAGGCCGTGTAGAAGATCCAGATGCCTGGCCTAAAGCTAACCAACGCGAGGGTTGAAACGTGAGAGTCGCCATCACCAGCCATTACCATTAATTGAGGTAGTTGGTGGTTGACCGCCTATGGGGAAGTAACCGCGAAACGGCAAAACAGGGGTTATTTCCGAGTCGTCCACTACTCGCCCGTGGCCGCGAAGATGACTAGGCTCTGACGCTTCGCGTCACCATCAATGAGAAGAAGACCTCTTCCGAATGCGGTCCGCCCAGGCTGCCTCCTCCGCGTGGTATTCGTTACACCATGTCTCCAGATCAGAGATGGTCGATCTTTGCCGCCGGAGATGTTCAAGTGTCGCAGGATGATGCAGGTGACTCAAACCGTGAAGAGCTGCATTGCGGCATTCGTCGGAATCAATCGACAGGATTTCAGACATGGTTGTGAACATCACATCCTGCATAGCTAAATCCTCGCCACCCCTGGACCGTTGCCTCTGGCCTATTTCCCAGACGAAGCAGAGTCCATCCCACCAACCATTGGCTCTGTACCCCAACGGTTCAACACTGAAGAAATCACGGAACAGATAGAACATCGCCTTGACAACCTGTTCCCTGTGCTCGAAGGTCAAATCGGTATTCCAAATCAGCTTCTTCACCGAAAAGGAACACCCACTCGATATCGCCGAAAATCCTTGTTCCAGTTGGGATTTGGAGAACATCCCACGAAGACGAGCCGATTCGCTGAATAGCCGGACATAATGGCTGCTTAGACGGTGCAAGTCGAAAACTGCGTTTGTGCAGTAATACCAACGATTAGCCCTCTCTTCTGATGTGGGCATTTCCGCCTCAAGCGGAACATCGCGATCAAACACAAATTCAACGAACTCCTCGAAGGAGTAGTGACTGATGTCAACTGAGATAATTTGTTTCACGGGAGCGCGTCAGCAAGGTGCCCAGTTGGCGGAGTGACGCTTGCAGAGTATACGGCTACAGGGTCCGCAAACTCAAACCATTCGATCTGCTTCTGCGATTTTGGGTGTATCACCGGCAACCCGGACAGAACTCGAAAAAGGGGTTACGTCCGGATGGCCCACCATACAGACACTATCCGCAATTCATGGCAGGATGGAATAGAACCCGTTGGCAAATCCACTCACTAGCGACAGGCTATGAACCTTGCTGATTCTGCTCGCGCGACGATCGAGACTCCCTCGGAACTTGAGGGGCCAGTGCCAAGAATGGTCACGCTGAACTTTGAGGGTGATGCGCGTTATCTGCTACTGGTGGTTTTGTTGTTCTTTATTGGCGGAGGAATCGCTCTTGCTTGGATGTGTGATCAAGACTTCCAGGAGTTTCAAAATAGGGCTGCTTTGCGCCGGGTTGGTCGCGTGGTGGTTGGTACCGTGACTCATCCTACGCGGGGCTTTACCAACTACAGATTCAGTGTCGCCGGAAATTCCTATCAGGGAAAAGCGCGGGAGTCCCTTTTTCCGAGTGAGTTTTCCCACCCATCAAATTCGATTCTCGTCCGCTTCCTTCCAAGCAATCCGGCTATCAATCACCCCGATTCATGGGAGTGGACTGTTTATGTCGGGCTGGAAATCATCATCTTGGACACCATTTTCTTTGCCATCGGTGCTCTTTCGCTGTTCTACCTTTGTCAATACAGGGCATTGGCTCGCAAAGGCAGCGTCGCCGCAGGAGTGGTTACGAGTTGCGTACTCAAGGATAAATTATTCCACACCGAATACGAGTTTCGGACAACAGGCGGCACAACAATGCAGGGACACATCGATCGCAAAGAGGAGTTCGAAGCGGGCGCGAGAGTCTGGGTCCTGTACCTTCCTCAACGACCGCGAAGGAACGATGTGTACCCTCTCCCTTTTTTCGACATCGCCGGATGACGAGCGTTCCGGTCAGATCACCGTCAATCCGGACATAATGCATTTTCCGGGGTTCTGTCCGGATTGCTCACAACTCAACCGGAGCCGATTCCGAGGGACCAATCTTGAGCGCAAATGTGCAGCGTATCGTCGTTTATCAGCAGCAGTCCATTGATTTCACAGATACGGCTACGTAATCTCTTGCCTAAGGACGAAAGAATGCAATGACTGAAAGGCCCTCGGGGATCTTAGTCGTAACGGCTGCGACGATGCTGCTTTTCCTGGTCGCTGCATGTCCTGCGTCGTTGGAAGCCAATTCGACGCATCGTCGGATAAGTTCGATTGCATACCGCTTTAAACCCATCACGATTGGGGAGAAGCGATCCTTTCATGTGGAGTTGCGATTTCGCGCTGTCGATGCGGTCACGACGATCGTCGTGCCCACAAGGTGGGGAGGCGCTGCCCATCTCGAAGGCCAGACGCAGAACCTGACTGCCCTAACGCCTGGAGCGAGACTCGAAAAGAGCGTCGATCCGGGCAGCCAGAAACTGGATGCTCCGCCCGGCAAAGAGGTACTGCTCTCGTACGATATTGTGCCATTGCAGACCGAGTGGTTCCACCATCCTCAAGAACACGCGGCGATCATCAACTCGGATTACTTCCTCTTCAACACTGAGAACGCACTCGTGTATCCGCACCTCCCAAGCACCGATGACGTGGAAGCAACATTTGACTGGAGGGCATTGCCGAGTGGGATGCCACTGTTCAGCAGTTTTGGCAATGGGAAGAGGCTGCAACGCGTGCGTGCACCATGGTACCGAGTGCAGGAGGCGCTGTTCGCTGGTGGGAACTTTCGCGTAACCGAGAGCCATGAGAATGGAACGACGCTAGTGCTGGCATCCAGGGGGACTTGGAAGTTCAAGGACGCAGATGCGTTTGCGCAGATTCGCCGGATCATTGATGAAGAGAACAGGTTTTGGCATGTTCAACCGATGTCATTCTTCCTTGTAACACTGGCACCATTCGACGATCAGTCCGGAGACAACGACGGTAGCGGATTTACCGATGCATTCATGTTGTTCCTCTCGCACGAAGACACGTTTGACGAAACTCGCGTGCGATTGCTTGCACACGAGATTTTCCACCATTGGAATCCAATGAGTATGGGCCCTATGGCAGAAGATGAGGCGTTACGGTGGTTCTTCGAGGGATTCACAGCCTATTACGAAGCGGTTATCCCACTGCGGGCAGTGCTCATCTCGTATGGAGAATATCTCGATTACCTGAACCGACGGCTGCGGGAATATCAGACATCGCCCTTGAGAAAGTTGACGATTGCCGAGTGGCAGAAAGTCTCGCATTCGTCGGGGCCTGGATATGAGTTGTCCTACTCGCGGGGTGCCGCGTTGGCCTTATGGGCGGATGCGACGATTCGAGAACGAAGCGAAGGCAAATCGTCGCTCGATGACGTGATGCTGGATTTGGTCCGCGAAGCCCAGGGATCGACACTCCCGGAGTTGACCGAAGATCGAATATTTGCGGCCCTCGGACAATACCTCGGCCCTGAGTTGGTAACCCGGATGCGGTCGATGGCAATACAGGGCGCTGACATCCCACTGCCAAGGAAGCTAGGGAACTGCGCGGAATTGCAGCGAGTGATGCGAACAATAGTGTCCCCCGGATTCGATGAAAAGACGAGTGTCGACACCAAACACATAGTAGGCGTCGATCCAGACGGCCCTGCATATCGGGCCGGGATGCGAGACGGACAAGAAATGTTTCGCATTTCGATCTATCATGACGATCCATCAAAGGAAGTGTTGTTGGGCGTAGTAGTGAACGGTCAGAAGGAGATGATCCACTATTCTGCAGCGAAGGAGCAGGTGGTCGATCAATACCGCGCTGTCGTCAGCGAGGACGCAGCAAAGGCGTGCACTCCCTTCTAACATTGCGAATAACGTGACGTTTCTGAGTTCCGGGACACCGCTTACTCGGAAGTTGGCAATTTCTTGCCTAACTTCCGGATTGCCCACCTCTATGTAAGTCCAAGTCAAGAGAAAAGCACAGAATTCCTGGGCGCGCACCGGAGGGCGCGCAATTGGTCTGATCAGGATCCACCGTTACGCAACAGAGCCTCTCGGCCGATGATTCCTGCATCAAGCAGAACCACACATCCATTTGCTGTCTAAGACTCTGAAGAGTCCGCACAGAAGATTGAGTTTGTGTTCTCTGCCAGCCCCGAAACAATTCAACGGGAGCCTCCGGAGTTTTCA
>DATHHN010000011.1:0-25790 GCA_035317185.1 Edaphobacter sp. | reverse complement strand
GATTTTTTCGGTGGGGAAACCGACTTCGGTGAGGATCGCAGGGGCTTTTTCGGTGATGTAGGCTACGTGATTCCAGGTCTTGAGGGCGTCTTCGTCTTCGGGGCGGTGGCCGATGAAGACGCCTAGATCGTGGAGCCAGATGGCAGCGAAGACTACGTCGTCGTCGTAGGTAAGGCCTTCGCCGATTTGTTTTGTTAAGTCGTATAGGCGGGGCTGGTGGCCGAATTTGTGCGGAGGATTGGCGTGGTTGGCGATGTAGGTTTCGAGGAAGGGCCGGTAGTCGCTCACGCTGGCTCCTGCTGGGTCATGCAGTGGAGGGTGCCTAGACCCCAGACGAGGTCAACGGCGTGGATGCCTATGACGTCGCGGGTAGGGAAGCATTTTGCGATGATGTTGAGGGCGTGGCGGTCGTTGCAGTCGTTGAAGGTGGGGACCAGGACGAGGTCGTTGGCGATGTAAAAGTTGGCGTAGCTGGCGGGGAGGCGCTGGCTCTCGAAGACTACGGGCGAGGGCATGGGCAGTTCGATGATGTTGAAGGGCTCGCCCTTACATTTGCCAGTGCGGTTGCGGACGGCGCGGAGGCGGTCGAGGTTTTCGGCGAGGGGGAGGTGGTTCTCGTCGTGGGTGTTCTTTTCAACGGCGGTGAGGATGGTGTTTTCGTCGACGAAGCGGGTGATGTCGTCGACGTGGCCGTGGGTGTCGTCGCCGGCGCAGCCTTTGTGGAGCCAAAGGACCTGATCGATGCCGAGGTTGTCGTGGAAGGCCTGCTCGAGATATTTGCGGGTGGATTCTTCGTCGCCCAGGCCGGGGTTGCGTTGCTGGATCTCGGAGAGGAGGCACTCCTCGGTGGTGATGAGGACGCCGGCACCGTTGGTGTCGATGGAGCCGCCTTCAAGGACGAGGCGGTGGGGTTTGCCGTTTGGTGCGATGACTTCGGGCTTGAACTGGGGTATGTCGTAGTGTTTGGCGATGTGCTGAGGGATCTGGTCGTCGCGATGCCAGTTGTCGTACTTTGCCCAGGCGTTGAACTTCCAATTGGTGATGGCGAGGTCGCCCTTGGGATTTTTTACGAAGATGGGGCCGGAGTCGCGGAGCCAGACGCGGTCGGTGGCCCAGTGGTGGAAGTGGAGGCGGGCCAGGTTGGCTCCGGCGCGGCGGAGCATGGAGGTGGCGCGGGTTTCGGTGGGGAGGTCGTTGACGAGGATGTGGACGTCCTCGACTCCAGACAGGTGGCGGACGATCTCGGCGTAGACCCAGGGAATGGGCTGGAACTTGCCGGGCCAGTCCTCGGCGTTGTGGGGCCACGCGATCCAGGTGGCGGCGTGCGGGGCCCACTCGGCGGGCATGCGGTAGTTCTGTTCGCGGGGTGTGGTCATCTCGGCTCTTCTCTCCTTGAAACGTCCGCGACACGCCTGGTCCGGGTTTGATGGTATCGGCTGCCGACCACCCACTGGGTGAAAAGCAGGTAAAGTATTCAAAATAAAAGCTTTGAGCTTGTACTTGTTTTGCAAAGTATTGATTGTAAATGGTTTAAGCGGGTACTTCTTTTTTGGTTGCTTTCTAATGCTCTGTATTAAGTATAGCTGGTTGGGAATAACTCCCACGCATTCTGAAGTGCTGGATTGGCGCGGGTTTTGTGGGTTTGGGGTTGACAGGTTTTTGCTTAGGGATGGCTGGTCAGGAAAACAGGCAGCGGCAAGGGCAAAGGCGAAATACAGGGATTCATCGCATCGCTCAGAATGACGACTAGGGCGGAGGCGAAAGCGAAGTGCAACTGCAACGACAACAGCAGGTCCCTTCGGGGATGACAAACAAGAAAAGCAGCAGCAACTGCAATTGGCCTGTAACTGCAAATTGCAATTGCCAGTGCAACAGCAGATCTTTTAGACGATTTCAGTTTTTGCGTGGAGGATTTGCTGGGCGGCACGTTGGCCGGAGCGCAGGGCGGCGTGGACGGTGCCCCATTGGCCGGTGGTGTCGGTGTGCTCGCCGGCGAAGTAGAGGGTTTCGTTGGCGGGGAGGGTCATCTTGGAGCAGGCGTCGAGGGCTCCGGCGGGGATGTAACTGTAGGCGCCGTAGGTGAGGCCGTCGCGTTGCCAGTCGTGGGTGTGGCAGCGGATGAGGAGGCTGCGGAGGTGGGAGACGTCGAGCGAGAAGATGTGGGCGAGTTCTTTGCAGGCGGCTTCGCCGAGCTGGTCGGGTGTGAGGTTGGCGAGGGCTTCGGAGCGCGGGCCGCCTACCCAGCCGGTGAGGGTGCTGCTTTGTGCGGGATGAGCTGTCCACCAGACGGGCGGCATGGAGGTGAAGGAGAAGAGGAAGCTTAGCTTGCTGAGGATGGCGGGTTCCAGATGGGTCCAGAAGGGTTCGCGGAAAAGGAGGGTGAAGCGGCGGGCGTGGCCCATGCGGAGGCGGTCGGCTTCGTGGAGGGCGTCGGGTGTGGGGACGAAGGCGACGGATTTTTGCCGGAGGACGCCGAGAGGGAGAGTGATGACGGCCTGCGATGCTTCGAAGCGGATGGGTTGGCCGTTGCTGTTGGCTTCGATACGGACGTGGTTGTGGCTCCAGTCGATGCGCTCGACCAGGGTGTCGAGGAGAAGTCGACCTCCGGCCTGGGTGAATTTCTGGGCGATGAACTGCGGGAGCTGGTCGTAGCCATTGCGGAGGCGGAAGATGCGGTCGCCTTCGACGGTGTCCTCGGCTGTTTGCTGGATGGCGAGCGAGGCTACGCCGATGATGCGGTGATCGGCGGCGTTGAAGCCTTCGACGTAGCCGATGGCGGACTGGCGCTGGTGGTCGGGGATGGCGGGATGCTGGGCGAGGTAGTCGGCGAAGGTGAGATCGGGCTTGGTCCAGCTTTCGAGTTTTTCGAGGGCTTCATTAGCCTCTTCGTTGTCGTCGCGGTCTTTTAGCTGGCCGTCTTCGAAGGCGAGGTTGGAGCCGTCGAGCTCGTAGGTTTCGAGATTGGCCTCTTCGATGAGGGACCAGAGATCGGGCGGTTTGCCGTGGACAAATTCGGCGCCGAGCTCGATGATTTCGTTGCCATCGCGGATGGTATGGATGCGGCCGCCGACACGGTTGCTGGCTTCGAGGAGGGTGACACTGCGGCCTGCTTCGGCGAGGGTGCGAGCGGCGGTGAGACCGGCCATGCCGGCTCCAATGACGAGGATTTCGGATTGATTGGACTGCATGCTGGTTTGGATGCGGGTGGTGGTGACTTGGAGCGTTGAAATGAAGGATGGTGCAGGTTTTGTTCTATGCAGATAGTATGGGTGCGGTTGCTACTTTAATCTTTCCGTAACGAAGGCTGTTCACTATGGCAATTAGCGTTGGCGCACCCTCCAGTTCTGTCCAGTCAGGTCTCCGTAAGACAGATGTTCGGGCCATGAGCATTGCAACGATGCTCTTCTTTATGTGGGGCTTTTTGACGTGTCTGAACGACATCCTGATCCCACATCTGAAGGCGATCTTTGATCTGAATTATGCGCAGGCGATGCTGGTGCAGTTCTGCTTCTTCTCGTCGTACTTTGTGTTTGCGCTGCCTTCGGGAAAGCTGGTGGAGTGGCGCGGCTATAAGGGGACGATGGTGATTGGGCTGCTGGTGATGGCGGCGGGCGCGTTTCTGTTTCTTCCGGCTTCGGCAGCGGCTTCGTTCGGGCTGTTTCTTTCGGCGCTGGTGATTCTGGCTGCCGGGATTACGAGTTTGCAGGTGGCGGCGAATCCTTATGTAGCCAACCTGGGACCACCGGAGACTTCGGCGGCGCGGCTGAACCTGTCGCAGGCGTTCAACTCGTTCGGGACGTTTGTAGCGCCGTTCTTTGGAGGCGCACTGATTTTGGGGACGACGCAGGTTTCGCCGGAGAAGATGAGGTCGTTTTCGGCGGCGGTATTGCAGCAGTATCGGATGGAGCAGGCCTCGTCCGTACGGCTGCCTTATGTGGGGATTGGGTTGACGCTGGTGTTGCTGGCGATTGCACTGGCGCTGGTGAAGCTGCCGACGATGGACTTTACGCGCGACATTCGTCCCGGCGAGCTGGACGAGGGATCGACGACTGACAGCATCTGGAAGCATCCGGTGCTGCTGGCTGGTGCGCTGGGAATTTTTGTGTATGTGGGAGCGGAGGTTTCGATTGGGAGCTTCCTGGTGAACTACTTTGGGCTGCCGGACATTGCGGCGCTGCCGGAGAGGACTGCGGCGAAGTATGTTTCGCTGTACTGGGGCGGTGCGATGGTGGGGCGGTTTATCGGCTCATACCTGCTGACGAAGGTGAGAACGAGCACGGTGTTGGGAACCGCAGCGGTGATCGCTTGTGGGCTGGTGGTGACGTCGATTCTGACGCATGGGCCAACAGCAATGTGGGTGATTCTTTCTGTGGGACTGTTCAATTCGGTGATGTTTCCGAGCATCTTTACTGTTGGGTTGTCGGGATTGGGGCCGCTGACGAGTAAGGGTTCGAGCCTGATGGTGGCGGCGATTGTGGGTGGGGCGCTGATTCCGCTAGCTGAGGGGCATCTGGCTGATGCGATTGGGGTGCAGCACGCCTTCATCATTCCGGCTGTTTGCTACATCTACATTGCGTTGTTTGGGTATCTGGGCGGGAGAAGGGCTGAGCGGGAGGTTGGGATAGCGGCTTAGGCTGGCTTCTTTTTGGGTTGGTCTAGCTGGTTACTTTCCCACCCATCGCGGTGAGACTGCGATGGATGGGGCACCCGAACTTTCTTGGCTGGTCGAGAGAGTACGATACGCGCTTTGTTAATACCCCATTGTTCACGGTGAGACTGTGAACAATGGGGTATGGTTATTTGGTTAGTTCGTCCTTTGCGATGGCGCCGCCCTTCATGACGAAGGGGACGTGCTCGAGGACTTCGACGTGCTGGAGCGGGTCTTCTTTGAGGGCGATGAGGTCGGCGTAGTGCCCGGGTGAAAGGACGCCTACGTCGGAGGCGCGGCCGATGAGGTCGGCGGCGTTGCGGGTGGCGGCCTGGATGGCCTGGGCGGGTGTCATGCCGTACATGACCATGTAGTGGAACTGCTTGGCGTTGTCGCCGTGCGGGTAAACGCCGGCGTCGGTGCCGAAGGCCATCTTTACGCCTGCTTTGAAGGCCTTCTGGAAGTTTTCGCGCTGGAGTTTGCCTACGCCCCGTTCTTTGTTGATCATCTCGTCGGGGATGCCGAAGTCTTTGGCTTTGCCGAGGATGTAGTCGTCGTCGTAGATGTCCATGACGAAGTAGGTGCCGTGGGCTTTGGCGAGCTTGATGCCTTCGTCGTCGACGAGGGAGGCGTGCTCGATGGAGTCGATGCCTGCGTTGATGGCGTCCTTGATGGACTGGGCGCCGTGGGCGTGGGCGGCGATCTTGCGGCCGGTGGCGTGGGCGGTGTCGGCAGCCATCTTCAGCTCTTCGAAGGTGTACTGGGGTGCGCCGGGCTGGTCGCCTTTGCTGAGGACGCCGCCGGAGGCGAGGATCTTGATGACGTCGACACCGTATTTGACCTGGGCGCGGATGGTGTGGCGAATCTCTTCGGGCCCGTCAGAGATGGAGAAGTCACGCTCTTCGGGGAACATGGTGACGCGGGTTTGCGGGGAGTAATTGTTGAGGTCGCCGTGGCCGCCGGTGATGGAAAGAGGTGGGCCTGAGGCTACGATGCGCGGGCCGGGGAAGAGGCCTTCGTCGATGGCGTTGCGGAGGTCGACGGCCATGAAGGGAAGCGAGCCTACGTCGCGGACGCTGGTGAAGCCGGCTTCGACGGTGCGGCGGGCGTTGACGACGCTGGCGTAGGCGTCGGAGAAGGGGGTGTCTTTGAAGGAGTTGATGGGGTCGTACTTGTCGGCGCGAGCGCCGAGATGGGTGTGGCAGTCGATGAGGCCCGGGAGGACGTAGTCGTTGCTGAGGTCGGTGATTTTTGCGCCGGAGGGGATGGTGAAGGTGGAGGACTCGATGGATTGGATGCGGTTGCCGGAGAGGACGAGGGTGACGTTCTGGCGGTAGGCTCCGGATTCGCTGTCGAAGAGGTGGCCGGCTTTGACGTAGGTAGTCTCGGGGGTAGGTGGGGTTTGGGCGGGGGAGGATTGGTGGAGGGCTAGTGAGAGTGTGAGTGTAGGCAATAGAACGCCTAGACCGGCGAATTTCCGCATCGGGTGCCTCTTGGATTTGAATTTAGGTCAGTGTAGCGGATCTTGGTGTTGGTGTGGTTTGGAAGGAGAGCATACCCCAGGGGCTAAAGCCCCGATTTTGTGGCTGGGCTTGAGAGGGCCAAGCCTGAAGGCTTAGCGTACCCAGAAGCAACAACCGCCACTTGCCTGTTGGCGTTTCGGGCGGCTGAATGAGTGCGGTTCGCGCCTCGCGCGAATGCCCACTCATGCGATGGGACCGCATGAATGGGGCACCCGGCTTTCGAATCTAATTAGTAGTTGTTCTCCGTCGAGTGACAAATGCGAGAAGTCCGTAAAAACAAGCTGCATAAAACACAAAGCAGGTCGCAGATATAACAACCAAATTCGAATCATGAATGTTGCCACCACTAAGAAGTATGGTGAGCGGGATTGCAGGCAGAAGAAGTATTGATGTCGCCTGCTGCAATTTATCCAACAATGGCGAAGTTCCGGACAGCGAATACGCGACAGCGGGAATTGCCGTCAGCACAGCAGCGACGCCAATGCTTAAAACAAGACGAGGTTTGGTGGAAAATGGCATCGGTAATTTAGTCCAGGAAGCGTTTTACTATGCCTTCGTAGGCGTCTATGCGGCGGTCTCGTAGGAAGGGCCAGTGTTGGCGGGTTACTTCGATTAGTTTGGAGTCGAGGTCGGCGTATAGGATCTCTTCTTTGTCGTGGCTGGCGAGGGCGATGATGCGGCCGAAGGGGTCGGCTATGAAGCTGCCTCCCCAGAACTCGATGCCGGAGTTGGGGGTGTGGTCGCCGGGGCCGCGGAGTTCGACGGTGGCGGGGTTGCCGTCGGCGGCGGGGGCTTTGAATTTGACGTCGCCGTGCTCGTGGCCTACGCGGTTGACGGCGCAGACGAAGACTCCGTTGGCGATGGCGTGGGCGCGCTGGGCGGTCTGCCAGGCTTCGTACTGGGCGGTGCCGTACTCCTCTTTTTCAGAGGGGTGCCAGCCGATGGCGGTGGGGAAGAAGAGGACTTCAGCTCCGCGGAGGGCGGTGAGGCGGGCGCCTTCGGGGTACCACTGGTCCCAGCAGACGAGGGTGCCGATGGGACCGGAGGTGGTTTGGGTGGCTTTGAAGCCGAGGTCGCCGGGGGTGAAGTAGAACTTCTCGTAGTAGAGAGGGTCGTCGGGGATGTGCATCTTGCGATACATGTCGGCGATGCGACCATCCTTCTCGATAGTGACGGCGGTGTTGTGATACAGGCCGGGTGCGCGGCGCTCAAAGAGGCTGGCGACGAGGACGACGCCGGCTTCGCGGCAGACGCGGGTGAGAACGTCGGTGGAGGGGCCGGGGATGGACTCGGCGAGATCGAAGAGGGCGTGGTCTTCGCGCTGGCAGAAGTACTGGGCTCGGAAGAGCTCGGGCAGGCAGACGAGGGTGGCTCCCTGGCGGGCGGCTTCGTAGACGCGCTCGGCGGCCTTGTCGAGGTTGAGCTTGGTGTCTGGCTCGCAGGACATCTGGATGAGGGCGACGCGTTTGGTAGTGGTTTTAGCCATAGTGATCCTTCCCATCTTATAGGCCGCTGAGCGGCAGGACAAAAGTAGCAGAGGGTGAAAGACGCAGGGGAAAATTCCTCGAATTCGGGGATCGAATGCCTATGACTGTATGGCTTAATGGCATATGGGCGAGATGGAATTCCGAAGACTCAATGAGAGTGACGCGTCGGCGTACTGGAATTTGAGGCATGAGGCGCTTAAGAGGGAGCCGTTGGCGTTTGGGAAGGGCGTAGAGGAGCACCGTGCGACGAGTGTCGAGGAGACGGCAACTCGCTTTCGGGAGTACCGTGAAAACAGCTTCACTTTAGGCGGCTTTGATGACGGCGTGCTGGCCGGAATTGCGACGTTTATACGGGAGAGCGGCCTGAAGGAGCGGCACAAAGGGCACATTTATGGGGTGTATGTGAGCGCGGCTCATCGCCAGAGGGGATTTGGGCGCGCGATGATTGCCGCGGTCGTGAACAGGGCAAAGGAAGATGTAACGCTGGAGCAGATACTGCTTGCGGTGGGGACGTGCCAGGAGGCCGCGTTTCGTATGTACCGTGCTTCAGGATTCGAAGTGTACGGCACTGAACCTAGAGCTTTGAAGGTGGGTTCGGAGTACGTGGATGAACACCAAATGATCCTGAGACTTCGCTGAAGCCGTCGCTAATCGAGAGGATTCCAGGGGGTCGAGTTTGGAATCCGCTTTTTCCCGGGTGAATTTTCTGTTACGTTTGAGGTGTAGAGCCGTCTGGCGCAGCGTCCGGCGGGCCCTCTTCAACTCACCTGAAAACATCTTGTCCCAGCCGTTTGCGGTAGCCGTGTATTTCATTGCAGAAGGAGCAATACGTTGAGCGAATTTCGTAATTTTCTGGAACTTCCGTACGCAGAGCTGGAAGACCTGAACCTGCAGGCGAAAGAGGAGCGCAAGAAGCGCATCGCTGCCGATGTGATTCAGGAAGAGCGCCTGAAGTACCTGACCGACGAGCGCCGCATCAAGGCCGTCACCGTTGTGTTCAGCGATCTTGAAGGCCGCTTGCACATGCTGGACTACGACAAGAAGTTCCTGGTCAAGAGCTATGACAACCTGACGTTCGACGGCTCGTCGATTCGTGGCTTTACGGCGCAGCGGGAGAGCGATCTTCGGCTGGGCATCGACTGGAGCGCGTTTTACTGGGTTCCGGCCGACGTATTCGGCGCAGGTAAAGTTCTCGTTTTTGGCGAAGTCATCGACAAGAACGGAACGACGTATTCGGGCGATATCCGCGGCGTGCTGAAGCAGTTCTCACAGGAACTGTTCGACAAGCAGGGTTATACGATGAATGCTGCCAATGAGATCGAAGGCTTCCTGTTTGAAGGTATTGACGCCGAGCGCCGGTTCCATGAGACGGGATCGTTCGAGTATGTTAATAAGGGCGGCTACTATCACTCATTGCCTGGCGATCCGCTGCGTGAGTTTATCGACACCACGGCAGAAGTGCAGCGCGCCATGGGCTTCGAGAATGAGAAGGACCATCCTGAGGTTGCGCCTTCGCAGTTCGAGATCAACTACACGTACGGCGAAGTTGTTGCCGCGGCTGACCAGATTCAGCTGTACAAGCTGATCTGCCGTCAGGTTGCGACGCAGATGGGTATGACGGCGAGCTTCCTGCCGAAGCCTGTGACGGGCGTCAACGGCAGCGGCATGCACACTAATGTTTCGATCACCAAGGGCGGAAAGAACCTGTTCTGGGATCCGAAGGGCGAGGAGAAGATTTCGAAGATGGCGTGGCAGTTCACGGATCGCATTCTGACGCACGGCAACGATCTTTGCCTGTTGCTGAATGCCAGCGTGAATGCTTATCGCCGGCTCGATCCGCACTTCGAGGCTCCGAACCAGATCAAGGCTTCGGCGACCGATCGTGGATCGATGGTTCGCATTCCTATCGGTAACGAAAAGTCTTCGCGTGTCGAGGTTCGTTCTGTCGGACCGGATGCGAATCCTTACCTTGTGCTGTACTCGATCTTCAAGACCGGCCTGCATGGCGAGACTGCGAGGATCAAAAATCTGCGTCAGGCGGAGCGCTACCTGCCGGACAATGTCTACACCGCGATTGAGAACTTCCGTTCGGCGGAGTGGACGTCGACCCTGCTGGGTGAGGATGTGAAGGCACGCTACGCCGATCTGAAGCAGGCTTCGGCGGACCGCTGCGCGCGTCTGTTGGGCACGATCGTCAAGCCGGCAGAGATACAGTTCCACCACGACGTTTATAACCAGCTGCTCTGGAACATTTTCTAAAGGCTGGTTTTACGAAGACAGACAAAGCCCCGGTATTTGCCGGGGCTTTTTGTTTGCTCGTTGACAAGGCAAGGCGACTGCCGCATTCTTCTGCTGTCGGTTCAACGGAGGCAGTTTTATGGATAATCAGCGACTTTCCGGTCCGCTTGCTCCTGCTGTCGTGCTTGGTGTTTGTGTGATGCTCGGCCTTGTGGCGGGTGGCTGGCTGCTTGGTTCACAGATCAAAGACATGAAACTGGCGGATCGTTATGTGACGGTGAAGGGACTAGTGGAACGAACGGTGAAGTCGGATTCGGCCATCTGGCCTGTGACGTTCAAAGAAGCGGGGAACGATCTTCCGCAGGTCTATTCGAAGAGCGAGGCAGACAAGAATGCTGTGCTGAAGTTTATGGCGGATCAGGGCATTACGTCGCAGGAGATTACGATTGGCCAGATTCAGGTGACGGATAAACAGGCTAATGAGTTCGCGAACAATCAAACCGGGCCCAGGTATGTTGTGCAGCAGACGGTAACGGTGCACTCTTCTGACGTGGACAAGGTCGCCAAGGCAGGGCAGAAGACTTCGGAATTGGTGCAGGCGGGGATCATCGTCGTGGGCGGATATGGACAGGGGATCGGCTACCGGTTCAACGGCTTGAATGCGTTGAAGCCGGACATGATTACGGAGGCTACGCGGAATGCGCGTGCGTCTGCGGATCGGTTTGCCGCGGATTCCGGGAGCCACGTTGGGTCGATTCGGTCGGCGAATCAGGGAGTATTTTCGATTTCCGCTGCGGATGCGGGAGGGGCTTCGACACCAAATGATGAGGCGGGCGTTGGACCAGACCAGCAGACGGATGCGAGCATTATGAAGAAAGTACGGGTCGTGTCGACGGTGGACTATTACCTTGTTCGATAAGCGGACTTGATGGGCGACTTTGGTTGCCACTCGTTATTTGCGGATGTTAGCCTTCGTCGTCTCAATTCTTTCGGTCGGAGCTTATATCCTATGCGGTCAAGTTATAACGGAATCCCTGTCCCAGCGAACGGCCAGCCTATTGAGTATGCGAACGGCACCTATACCGTGCCCGATCACCCGATCGTTCCTTTCATCGAGGGCGATGGGACGGGACGGGATATATGGAAGGCTTCGCAGCGGGTTTTCGATGCAGCTGTTGCAAAGGCTTATGGCGGCAAACGCTCGGTCGCGTGGTACGAGGTGCTGGCGGGGGAGAAGAGCTATCGGAAGACCCAGGACTGGCTGCCGGAAGATACGGTGAAGGCAACGGTGGATTTTCGGGTGTCGATTAAGGGGCCATTGACTACGCCTGTGGGTGGCGGGATTCGGTCTCTGAATGTGGCACTGCGGCAGTTGATGGATTTGTATCAGTGCGTGAGGCCGGTGAAGTATTACGCGGGTGTGCCTAGTCCGGTGAAGGCTCCGGAGAAGCTGGATGTGGTGATCTTCCGTGAGAATACGGAAGATATCTATGCCGGTATTGAGTTTCGCGAGGGGACGCCTGAGGCGGCGAAGTTCATCTCGTTTGTGAATGACGAGATGTTGAAGGGTGGGAAGAAGAAGATCCGCCTAGACTCAGGTGTGGGTGTGAAGCCGATCTCGATTACGGGGTCGAAGCGGCTGGTGAGGGCGGCGATCCAGTATGCGCTGGATAACAAGCGCAAGACGGTAACGCTGGTGCACAAGGGAAATATTCAAAAGTTCACCGAGGGTGCGTTTCGCGAGTGGGGCTATGAGGTTGCGACGGAGGAGTTTCGCGAGCACACGGTGACGGAGCGGGAGAGCTGGATTCTGGGCAATGTCGAGAGCAATTCGGGGATATCGGCCGAGGAGAATGCGGCGTTGATTGAGCCGGGGATTGAGTTTGCGCCGAAGGAGTTTGGCGAAGGTGTGATTGCCGAAGTGAAGGCCGTGCTGGCGGCAATTGGGAGTTCGCATGGCGGAGGGAAGTGGAAGGAGAAGATTTTGGTGAACGATCGTATTGCGGATTCGATCTTTCAGCAGATTATTATTCGACCCTCGGACTATTCCGTTCTGGCTACTACGAATCTGAATGGCGATTACATATCCGATGCTGCTGCGGCGCAGGTTGGGGGGTTGGGAATTGCTCCTGGTGCGAATATCGGCGACGGATATGCAGTGTTCGAGGCCACGCATGGCACGGCTCCGAAGTATGCGGACAAGGATGTGATCAATCCTGGGTCGGTGATTCTTTCGGGGGTTATGTTGTTCGATTTTCTGGGCTGGACAGAGGCTGCGCGGTTGATTGAGTCGTCGATGGAGAAGACGATTCAGCAGAAGTATGTGACGTATGACTTCGAGCGGCAGATGCAGGGCGCGACCAAGGCGAAGACGAGTGAGTTCGCTACCCGTATGATTGAGAATATGGGCTGATCCGCTGACAGAACGTCGACCGCGGATTTGCGCGGATTGAAACGGATTTTAAGACAGACAACGACAGGGATTTGAATAGGAGATGGAAGAGATGCGTAAGAAGGTAACGATTGTTGGCGCTGGCAATGTTGGTGCGACCGCGGCTCACTGGATTGCGGCGAAGGAGCTTGCCGATGTTGTTCTGCTGGATGTGATGGAGGGTGTGCCGCAGGGTAAGGCGCTCGACCTGCTGGAGGCCATGCCGATTGAGAAGAGAGACTGCAGCATCATCGGGACGAACGATTATGCGGATACGGCGAACTCGGATGTAGTGGTGATTACGGCGGGTATCGCGCGTAAGCCGGGCATGAGCCGTGATGATTTGTTGAATACAAACTTCAAGATTATGAGTGATGTCGTCGCGAAGGTGGTTGCGGCTTCGCCGGATACGATCATCATTGTGGTATCGAATCCTCTGGATGCGATGGCACAGACGGCGTTCAAGCAAGCCGGGTTGCCGCGTGAACGTGTGATTGGAATGGCGGGTGTACTGGATTCGGCGCGGTTTCGCACGTTTATTGCGCAGGAGCTGAATGTGTCGGTCGAGAACGTTACGGCATTTGTGCTGGGCGGACATGGCGATACGATGGTTCCTCTGTCGCGGTATTCGACTGTGGCGGGTATTCCGATTACGGAGCTGATTGCGCCTGATCGCCTGAAGGAACTGGAGACGCGCACGGCTAATGGCGGCGCAGAGATTGTGAAGTATCTGAAGACGGGCTCGGCTTACTATGCTCCTTCCGCTGCTGCGGTGGAGATGGTGGAGGCGATTCTGAAAGATAAGAAGAAGATTCTGCCTTGTGCTGCTTATCTGCAGGGGGAGTATGGGATCTCCGGGTTGTACGTTGGAGTTCCTTGTAAGCTTGGCGCGAAGGGGCTGGAACAGATTATTGAGATCAAGTTGACGCCGGATGAGCAGGCTGCGTTGCAGAAGAGCGCGGACTCGGTGAAGGAGCTCTGCTCTGTGATCGGTATGGCTTAAGGCAAGAGCCAACTGCGGATAAGAACGATAGAAGCAACAAGAAAGGCCGCTCATAGAAGCGGCCTTTCTTGATTGAACGGTTTGAGCGCTTTACTAAAGAAGCAAATGCGATCCCAGGTCAGTTGAGGATTAGGCTACGCGCTCAATAGTGACTGATTCGAGGACGATGGGGGTTTTGGGACGGTCCATACCATCGCGGTTGGAATTGCTGATCTTCTCGACAATGTCGTAGCCTTCGACGACTTCACCGAAGATGGTGTGCTTGCCGGTGAGCCAGCTGGTGTCAGCTACGGTGATAAAAAACTGGCTGCCGTTGGTGTTGGGGCCAGCGTTGGCCATGGCGAGTTTGCCCTTCTCCTGAAAGCCGTGACGGGAGCCGCGGGTTTCGTCAGCGAACTTGTAGCCGGGACCGCCCATGCCGGTACCTTCGGGGTCGCCGCCCTGGATCATGAACTGGGGAATCACGCGGTGGAAGACGGTTCCGTCGTAGAGCTTCGATCCCTTTTTACTACGGCTGTTCCACTCCTTGGTGCCTTCGGCGAGGCTGATGAAGTTTGCTACGGTCTCGGGCGCATCCTTCTCGAAGAGCTCGCAGACGATGGTTCCTTCGGAAGTTTTGAAGGTTGCGTAGGTTCCTGGGTTCTTTGCCATTTTGTTTTTTCTCCTTACACGTTGTTGCCGGTTATGTAGCTATATATGAGCAGGGAAGCATCTCCGCTGGATGCACGAAGAGCGGAGGATTATTTCGCTGGAGCAGGGGGCGCTTTTGCTGGTTGTGACGCTGGCTCCGGAGGCATCGGCTGCCCCTCGCGAACGATTGTGATGCGATTGATGACGACTGGAGTGAGAGGCTTGTCCTGACTGTTGCGTTCGACGCGTGCGATGGAGGCTACGAGCAGAACGCTGTGCGCGTCGCACTGGCCGAAGACGGTATGTTTACCGTTGAGTTGAGGGACGGCGTCTTCGGTGATGAAGAATTGCGAGCCATTTGTGCCGCTACCCGAAGGACCGGGGCCGGCGTTAGCCATAGCGAGGCGACCGGGGACATCGAAGGTGAGCGATGGATCGATCTCATCCTGAAAGAAGTAGCCGGGGTCGCCGGTTCCGTCGCCGATGCGGTCTCCGCCCTGAATCATGAAGCCGGGGATGACTCGGTGAAAGGTGGTTCCGCTGTAGTAGGACTGATGGTGAATTTTTTCGAGAGTCTTGTTGTCGATCCAGTCTTTTGTCCCATCGGCGAGGCCGATGAAGTTCGCTGTTGCGACGGGTGCCTGCTTGTCGTAGAGCTTACAGGTGAGACGACCCATGGTAGTGTCGATGACTGCCGTGGGACCAGTGGGAACAACCGGTGCCTGGGCCTGGCTGGTAGTGCTGGGTGCGTCGGGCAGCGCATCTGCCGAGGACGGCGGAGGCGACGAGGATTGTCCAAACGCGGGAATACTGAAGGCTAATGCGAGTGCGAGATAACGAAGCGTCATGCGATAGGTAGCTCCAACATCTGTTCCATAAAACAGGCTATCGTAGACGCTGAGTTGGAGCAATGTGGCCAAGTTACATCAGGCGCTTCATGAGGCTGCGAACCAGCTCGAGAGAACCTCCATAAACCACGTGAGCAGCCCAATGTTGAAGGTGATCGGTAGCTGATGTTTCGGTGGGCGAGGGTGCCAGTTGGAATGCGGGAACAGCGACTTCATCGGCACAAAGAAAAAGTAATGTTCCGAAGGCGGTTCCGGCACCAGTGGTCACCTCTGGTATGAGCTCCGCGGATACGCCATAGACAATGCCCATCAATGTGCCGAAAGTGTAGTGAACTGCCTGTCCAGCGATTTTCTTATCTTCTTTGGTGAGCTGGGTGCCGGTTGCTTCGGCGAGCTTACGGGCTACGATTTCGGTCGACCCTTCCTGGGCGGCGGCCTCCTGCTCTTTCTGGACCTGCTCGTGGGCGATCTCCCAGCTGGATTCTCCTTGTGCAAGTCTGGCCTGCTTTTTCACAGCTTTCTGAGTGGCGGAGGTCAACTTAAGAAACTGATCCATGATGAGTGTGGCAGCGATTCCGGCTGTAATCCCCGTGACGATTCCTCTGACAACAGAGGGTTCATTCCTGCTCATAGTCACCTCGTATACGGCATCAGAAAATTTGATGCAGTTTTCTTAGGAAGCGTGTGACCTAAGGCTTCGCCAGAGCGTCGAATGGGCTGGAGGATAGGCCGATGGCGAAGTATGCGCTTTATGTGCGGTTGAAACCGAAAGCAGGAAAAGAGAAGGATGTCGAAGCGTTTCTTAAACAAGGTGCGGAGATGGCAAAGAGCGAAGCACAGACTGTAAGTTGGTACGGTCTTGATGAAACGGATGGGTATTACAGTGTCTTCGACACATTCAACGATGAAGCGGGGCGCGATGCGCATCTGAATGGCGAGATTGCGAAGGCGCTGAAGGCAAAGGCGGATGAGTTATTTGCCGAGCCTCTGCAGATCAACAAGATCAATATTGTGGCCAATAAATAGAAGAGCTATTTCAGCTTGTCTGATGCGGCCTGAACATCGTGGAAGACGCGGAGCAGATTGCCGCCGAGGAGCTTCTTCATGTCTTCAGCGCTGTAGCCTCGCGCCATGAGAGCTGCAGTGATTTTGGGTAGGTCGGCTGCGGATTCGATGCCTTCCGGCGGGACGGGGATACCGTCGAAGTCTGTGCCGATGCCGACGTGATCGATGCCAGCTACTTTGATGACGTGGTCAAAATGATCGATAAGTGAGTTGAAAGGGGCGCGTCCGATCTTTGCGGCGAACTCGCGATCAATCTTATCGGATGCGGTGTAGGGGACGGGGAGACCTTTGGAGTGGTACTCGGCTTCGAGGGCATCCTGGGCTTTGGTACGTTCGGCGCTTGATGCGGCCCAGGCTTGACGCCAGTTCTCGTCGATAAAAGCTGGGAAGAAGTTAACCATGACGACACCATTGTTTTTTGCGATGGCTTGGAGCATCTCGTCGGTCATGTTGCGCGGTGCCTGGGTAAGAGCGCGAGCGGAGGAGTGCGAGGCGATGATAGGTGTACGTGTGGTCGCGACGACGTCCCAGAAGGTTTTGTCGGAGACGTGCGAGATATCGACCATCATGCCGAGGCGATTCATCTCCTCGACGACCTGTTTGCCGAAAGGCGTAAGGCCGTTGTGATGGACGACGCTGGCATCGTTGATGTCGCCGGAAGAGTCGGCCCAGTCGTTGGTGTTGGACCAGGTGAGGGTCATGTAGCGGACGCCGAGTCGGTAGTAGTCGCGCAAGAGACCGAGATCGTTCTCGATGGCGTGGCCGCCTTCGATGCCCATGAGGACGGCGAATTTTTCGTTTTGGTGTGCGGCGATAATATCGCCGGAGGAGAGGCAGAGCTGGAGTTTGTCGGGTGCTTTGCGGACCTGCTCGAGCGTGCCGTCGATGAGTGCGAGAGTGCGGTGAGCCGATTGATTCGCAGGATATTGACCGGGGTCGACCCAGATGGAGAAGAACTGTGCAGCGAGATTTCCTTTGCGTGCACTTTGGTAGTTGAGCATGCCGCCGTTGAGTGGGTCGGTGAAGTTCCAGTGCTCGTCGACGAAGCGCTGTGGGGTGTCCGCATGGGTGTCGATGACGATGGCTTCGGCGTGGACTTTTGCAGGGTCGGTCATTTGCTTTCCTGAATGCTGTTTCGCTGTGTTGGTCTGGGCGGATGTCGGCGTCGTACGGAGCATCAATCCAGCAACGAGAAGCGCGGAGACGCAGATGGTGGCGCTTCCTGATTTGATGGGGCTCACCGCTATGTGGCGCATGGGAATAGTCAGATTGTAGCAAGCTGTTCGGGCTGAATTTCTGCTAACGTTGCATCATGTTTTTAGGCAGGGGAATTGTTTCTATTGCGCTGGCTGTGAGCGTTGGTTCGACTTGTTTGGCGCAAAACTCGAATGTGGTGCCAATTATCGTACGAGTGGATGCGGCGCATCCTGTGGGGCAATACGAGCCGCGTTGGAACTTCTTCGGTGCCGATGAGCCGAACTACAGTTATGCGCCGAACGGGCAACAGCTTCTTCGCAAGTTATCGCAGTTGAGTTCGATGCCGGTGTATGTTCGGTTACACAATCTGCTCACAAGTGGCGACGGAAGCGCTTCGCTGAAGTGGGGTTCGACTAACGCCTATAGCGAAGATGCGGCGGGCAGGCCCATTTATAACTGGGAGATTACCGATCGCATCTTTGATGCGCTGCATCGAAATGGAGTCCGCCCCCTGGTGGAGGTGGGCTTTATGCCGGAGGTATTGTCGACGCATCCCCAGCCATACAGGCACAGCTTTCCGAATGGGCAGGTGTTTACCGGATGGAGCTATCCACCGAATGATTATGCGAAGTGGGCTGCGCTGGTTACAGCATGGACTGCCCATTTGCATGAGCGATATGGCGATGCTGAAGTGAATACATGGCTGTGGGAGGTGTGGAATGAGCCGGACATCGACTACTGGCATGGGACGCCACAGGAGTATGACAAGCTTTATGACGTGACGGCTGCGGCGATCCAGAAGGTGTTGCCGAAGGCGAAGATTGGAGGGCCCGAGGCTACGGGTGTAACGCCGGGCAAGTCAGAAGATTTTTTGCGGCAGTTTCTGGAGCATTGCGCACACGGGACAAATGCTGCCACTGGTGGAACAGGTGCACCGCTTGCATTCATTAGCTTTCATCCGAAGGGATCTCCTAAGAGTGTGGATGGACATGTTCGCATGGATGTTGGGCATCAACTCCGTGCAATGGATTTGGGGATGCGGATCGTTGCGTCTTATCCGGAGTGGAAAGATACGCCGATCATTCTGGGTGAGAGTGATCCTGAGGGGTGTGCTGCGTGCAAAGGTGCCCAGAATGGATATAGGAATGGACCGTTGTATGGTGTAAGCGTTGCAGAGGCTACGGCGAGGGCAGAGGAGCTTGCGCGGCGTAATGGCGTGGTGCTACAGGGCGCGGTGACGTGGGCGTTCGAGTTTGAAGAGCAGCCTGTCTTTGCTGGCTTTCGCGAGCTGGCTACAGGCGGCAAGGCTGATGGCGTTTCGTATCTGGTGGATAAGCCGGTGTTGAATGTGTTTCGAATGATGGGAATGCTAGGTGGGCAGATGTTGCCTGTTACGAGTTCCGGTGCCCTTCCAGTCGATGAAGTTTTGCGAGAGAGCGTGAGAGGAATGCCGGATGTGGATGCGGTTGCTACTCGTGGGGAACGGCATATCGATGTGATGTTGTGGA
Organism: Edaphobacter sp.; assembly: GCA_035317185.1. Classification (GTDB taxonomy): domain Bacteria; phylum Acidobacteriota; class Terriglobia; order Terriglobales; family Acidobacteriaceae; genus Edaphobacter. The sequence goes on along the minus strand of DATHHN010000011.1, from coordinate 7,212 downwards.
ATTATCACGATGACGATATTGCTGCGCCTGTGGCTGAGATTGCGCTTGATGTGGACGGAGTGCCTACAGGAAAGGTTCATGTGGAGCGATTCCTTGTGGATGCGCAGCACAGCAATGCTTATAGCGAGTGGCAGCGAATGGGCAGTCCGGAACACCCTACGACACAGCAGTTTATGAAGTTGCAACGGGCGGCAAAACTTGAGATTGTGGATCGCTCTGACTTAGCGGTGAGTGCTGAGCACGCCTCCCTCAATCTGAAGTTGGAGCGGCAAGGCGTTATGCTTGTTCGGCTTAGCTGGTGAGGCTTGGCTGAGCAACCTTGCGACAGCTGGATGCCATCTGTCTATGCAGAGGTGAACTATGGCACAGGGTTTGAACTCGACTAAGACTGGAGCACGTCCTTCGCATGAAGCGATTGAGCAGGATGCTCCTGCGACTGAGGTTGGAAAGAGCGAACAGGAGAAGCTCGATCATGTCGGGATGGAGAGTGCAAAACGCGCGTCGAATCGCATTCATTCAAATGAAGAGACCACTCCTGGAAACTCGATCTTTTCGAAGTAGTAGCTGTCAGATAACGAAAGCCCGCCATGGATTGGCGGGCTTTTTGCGTCGACTGATGGATTAGAAGGCGGCGGCGCCGGCTTCGGCTACAGCGTGGTCCTGGTCGCCGGAACCTCCGCTAACTCCAATGGCTCCTATGACCCTGGCGTCTTTCTTGATAGGGATCCCGCCGGCAAAGATCATGACTTTGCAGTCGTTGGAGACGTGGATGCCGAAGAATTGGTCGCCGGATTGGGAGTTGGTGGCGAGATCTTTGGTGGTGATGTCGAAGGCACGGGAGGTCCAGGCTTTCTTCTGGGAGATGTCGATAGAGCCGAGCCAGGCGTTGGCCATGCGCTCGAAGGCGATGAGGTTGCCGCCTTCGTCAACTACGGCTATGTTCATGGGCTGGCCAATTTCTTCGGCTTTCTTTTCGGCGGCGGCGATGATGCGGCGGGCGTCTGCTAGCTGGATCATGAGTTTCTCCTGATTTTTTTGATGCGGTTGGAGAGAAGTGAATTGAAAATGCTGATAAATTTTAGTACGGATAGGACCCGTGAGCCGCAACTTTGGACTCAGTGATGAGATGAAGAAGGCGTTGCGCGATCAGAGAACTGGGCTTGGCCTGTTGGGCTTGGGCGGAGGGCCGGAGTTGATGACGGAACTGCATCGGATAGTTCGAAGTCTGTTTTTCCTCTGGCACGCGTTGCCTCCTGTTTCGTTGCCCGGTCGAACGTGAGTTTGTGTTTGCCGATCTGGATGCAGCCTTGATCGACAATCTTCGGGATGATGTAGGTCGAGTCCTTGAGTTGGTAGTGTTGGTAGTGGATGAGGTCGGGTTTGCCATCCTTCAGTTCGTTACACAGCAAACTTCTCGGAAGCTGTGGGACTTGATATACGTGAAGCGATCGTCGTGATAGATCGCCGACACATTGAACGGCGATTCGTTGTGGAAGGTGTAGTCGAACTTCAATGCCTGAGTTGGATAGTCGAAGTGGAACTGCTTGACGGCAGCGGCTGCATGAACTTGGGTGAGACGCGCGGCTGCAACTTCTGACGCAGAGACCAGCTTGGTCGCGCCGTTGGCAGCGGCGAGCGAGGATAGGTCAGACGGCTCGATGACGCGCTTGGGCACAAGCGACTCCAGGAACTCAAGCTGGGTATCGCACCCGGGACACAAATATGGGACACGCCATATCGACGCCACACAAAACGTCTATGGGCGCAGCTGGTGGGAGGAACGGGTGGAGGCGGTCACATGCACCATCGATGCCGTGTTTCCCGCGCAATTGGAGTTCCCTGATGGATCAGTCTCTCTAACTAATTGATTTAAATGGTCGGGGCGAGAGGATTCGAACCTCCGACCCCCTGGTCCCGAACCAGGTGCGCTACCAGACTGCGCTACGCCCCGAAAATTTGCTGCGGTGAGATGTCGACGGAGATGAGCTTTCCGTGTGGCTCAAGCACCTTGGGTGGGCTTGCTGGATCGCTGCATCGACTTGATTAGTTTAGCAGATATTAACTCAAGGTGGCTGGTTTGTGCCGGGAGGAATTTGGAGCAGGGCTCCGGCTATTGGGTTGCGGAGGCTGTCGGCCGGTCCTATACTTTAGAACATGATGTTTTCGATTGAGCGCGCGTGTTGTTGCTGGAGGAATACTCTCCGGCGCTGTCCCCGCTAACGGATCATCTTCCTTCCTTTTCTGCACATTCCTATAAGTTTTCGGAAGTTTGCGATCTGCAGCTGCCGGTAGATTTCTTTCTCTGAACGGATAATTCTGATGATTGCTTTGGATCAAATAGCGGTAAGCCAGCCAGCCCGATTGAACCATCTGCAAGCTCTTGAGGCGGAGAGCATCTCGATACTGCGCGAAGCAGTGGCTGAGTTCGCTAGACCGGTGATGCTGTATTCGATTGGGAAAGACTCGTCGGTGATGCTGCGGCTGGCGCAGAAAGCGTTCTATCCGGGGAAGATTCCGTTTCCTCTACTGCATGTCGATACGAGCTACAAGTTTCCCGAGATGATCTCGTTTCGCGATGCGTATGCCAAGGAGATTGGGGCAGATCTGATTGTGCATCGCAATGAGGAGGCAATCGCGGCGGGGGCGAATCCTTACACGCTGGGAACGCAGAACTGTTGCGGCCTGCTGAAGACACGAAGCTTGCTGGATGCGCTGGAAGAGGGTGGCTTCGATGCGGCGTTTGGCGGGGCGCGGCGAGACGAGGAGAAAAGCAGAGCCAAGGAACGGGTTTACAGCTTTCGTGACACTGCGGGGCAATGGGACCCGAAGAATCAGCGGCCAGAGCTTTGGAGTTTGTATAACTCGCGATTGAGAAAGGGCGAGAGTATACGGGTGTTTCCGCTATCAAATTGGACGGAGTTGGATATCTGGCTGTACCTGTATGCGGAAAAGATCCCGATCGTGCCGCTGTACTTTGCGAAGGAACGTCCTCTGGTGATGCGGGGCGGAGCGATGACGCTGGTGCACGACGGCATGAAGCTGCTGCCAGGTGAGACGGTGCAGACGGTGAAGGTGCGGATGCGCTCGCTGGGATGCTTGCCTTGCACAGGGGCCATGAGAAGTGAAGCGGATACGCTGCCGAAGATTATTGAAGAGCTGATGACATTTCGCCGAAGCGAGCGAGAGAATCGCGCGATCGACCACGATGAAGAGGGCTCAATGGAAGTGAAGAAGCGGGAGGGCTACTTCTAATGGTTGAGGAAGCGATCAGATTTGAGGAGTTTCTGGACGCGCATCTGAGGCAGGAGATGCTGAGGTTTACAACTGCAGGCAGCGTCGACGATGGGAAGAGCACGCTGATTGGGCGGCTGCTGCATGATACGAAGAGTGTTTATGAAGACCAGCTGGCGGCGGTTAAGAAGAGCCGCGTGAACCGGGCTGCGAATGGGCATGTTGATTTTTCGCTGCTGACGGACGGATTGAAAGCGGAGCGCGAACAGGGCATCACGATTGATGTGGCTTATCGGTATTTTTCTACGGCACGACGTAAGTTCATCATTGCGGATACGCCGGGGCATGAGCAGTACACCCGCAACATGGCTACGGGTGCTTCGACGGCGGATGTGGCGATTGTGTTGATTGATGCGAAGGCGTTTTTGAAGCAGGGTGGGCTGCTGCCGCAGTCGCGACGGCATACGTATATTGCTTCGCTGTTGGGGATTCCGCATGTGGTGGCGGCGGTGAACAAGATGGACCTGGTGGGGTATTCGGAGGAGAGTTTTGCTGCGATTCGCGGGGAGTTTGTGGCGTTGGCGTCGCGGCTCGGGTTGAAGAGTGTGACGGTGATTCCGGTGAGCGCGCTGGAGGGGGACAACGTTGTTACGCCTAGTGCGGCGATGCCCTGGTATGAAGGGCCAACGCTGCTGGAGTATCTGGAGACGGTCCCGTTGCGGGTGCATGAGGCGGATGGGCCGATGCGGTTTCCGGTGCAACTGGTGTTGAGGCCGGATGCAAACTTTCGTGGTTTTGCGGGACAGGTTGCGCGCGGGGTTTTGCGGGCTGGTGATCGGGTGATGGCGTTGCCTTCGCGTAAAGAGAGTGTGGTGAGTCGCATCGTGACTTACGATGGCAATCTTGCTGCTGCGGCTTATCCGCAGAGTGTCACGGTGGAGCTTGAGGATGAGATCGATTTGAGCCGGGGGGAGATGCTAGTTGCGGTTTCGGAAGTTGCTGAACAACCAGAGGTTAGCAGACGATTTCGAGCGATGGTTGTGTGGATGCACGAGCAGCCGCTGGTGGTGGGGCGGACGTATGTGGCGAAGCATACGACGAGGACGGTTCGGGCTACCGTGCGGGCGATTCGGTATCGGGTGGATGTGAATTCGCTGGAGCATGGAGCGACAGATCGGTTGGAAATGAATGAGATTGCGGAGGTGGAGTTTGAGACGAATCTGCCTTTGTTCTTCGATGCTTACAGGGATAACCGGTGGACTGGCGCGCTGATTCTGATTGATGGTGTGACGAATGCCACGGTTGGCGCGGGGATGATCGTTGCGGCGGTGGAGAGTTCGGTTGAAGAAGAGCGACGAGCTGTACTGATTGTGGCATCGGGACAAGTTGAACTGGCAGAGAGAGTTAGAGGTGTATTGCAGGCTCGTGGGGAGCGGGCTGTGGTGGTGGATGATGATCTGATTGCTGAGGATTCGCTGGTTGGGGTGGTGAGAGCGTTGCAGTTGGCCGGAGTGGTGGCAGTGACGGCGAGAACGCTGAAACCCGCGATTCTGGCGGGGATTGAAGCGTTTGCGGAGGGTGGGGTGGTGATCGATGAGGATGAGGTTATGCGTTTGGCGGGGGGGGGTGACGGAATGAGTGTCGTGGAGGCGGCGGTCGATTATGAAGTGATGGGTGCAGAGGCGCTGGTGGAGCGGGTTTTGGGCGACGCTGCTGTTGATTCTGTTTGCTTTACGAGCAGCTTTCAGACGGAGGATATGGTGGTGTTGCATATGCTTCGGCGGCGTTTGGCGGGGGTGCCGGTGATCTTTCTGGAGACGGGGTATCACTTTAAGGAGCTGATTGCTTATCGCGATCGAATGGTGGAGGAGTGGGGGCTAAACCTAGTGAATGCAACGCCATCTACGACTGTTCCGGAGTTTGAGGGACAGTTTGGGAAGCTGCATATTGTGCAGCCTGCGGAGTGCTGCAGGGTGAGGAAGGTAGAGCCGCTGATGCGGTCGCTGGAGCCTTACTCCTGGTGGTTCACGGGGTTACGGCGGGAGCAGTCGCCTACGCGGGCGGGGTTGAAGAAGGTAGAGGATCACACGACGCCGACGGGAAAGAAGATGAAGAAGGTGAGCGTGCTGGCGGACTGGGATTGGGCGCGAGTGGCTAAGTATGCGGAGACAGAGGGGATTCCAAGGCTGGAGTTGTACGACCGTGGGTATACGAGTATTGGGTGTGAGCCTTGTACAGCGATTCCTGAGGCGGGGGCTGACCCTAGGAGTGGACGCTGGGGCGGGAAAAAACTGGAGTGTGGGATTCATACTTTTTCGGAAAAAAGTTAGCAGCGGGAATGTGCTTTTTAGTTGGGGTTTTCTGGGAAAATGGTGTGTAGAACGTGGTTTCTGGGTGGACAAGGCGTGGTGAATTGCGTGGCAAAGGTGGATTACTGACGGGCGATTTTCAGGGGCTGTGGATTACGCAGTTTGGCAAAGTATTTTTGCGTTGGGTTTTGGGGACTCTCGATGCGGGCGAAATCATCTAAGCTTTTGTCATGATGGAGCGCAGGCAGATCGTTCGGCTTTGGCAACGGGGCGGAGCCTCGGTGCTAGTTACGCTGGTGCGGGCTGTGGGGTCGAGCTATCGGCAGCCGGGGGCACGGCTATTGCTGGGGGCGGATGGGGTTTATGCGGGAACGATCAGTGGGGGATGTCTTGAGGCTGAGGTGATCCGCAAGGCGGGGTGGATGGTGCGGGCGGGCGCGGTGGTGGAGCGCTACTCGACGATGTTCGATGACACGGCAGAGGTTCCGTTTGGGCTTGGGTGCGGTGGGGTGGTGGATCTGTTGCTGGAGCCGGTCGATACTCCGGAGTGCAAGGCGTTGATGGATGCGATGGAGGCTGCGCTTGGGGGCACGGATTCTGTGGTGGTGAACTATCTGCCGGGAGATGGGAAGGGTTTGCGGCGCGTGGTGCTGCGCGATGGGGTGGTGGTGTTTGCGAGTGAAGGATTGGGTGAGAAGAAGCTGGCTTGTGCGGCTGGGCTTCGCGCTGGAGAAGAGTATGAGGGAAGGTTTGTGGAGGAGATTCGAGCTCCGCAACGATTGTTTGTGCTGGGAGCGGGGGATGATGCGAAGCCGGTGGTGAGTATGGCGGCGCTGCTGGGTTGGGATGTGACGGTGGCGGATGGGCGGGGACAACTGGCTCGGCGGGAGCGGTTCGCCGAGGCGGATAGAGTGGTGGCTTTGGGAGCGGAGGGTGTTACTGCGTTGGGTGTTCGAGCAGCGGATGCTGTGGTGGTGATGACACATAGTTATGAACAGGATCGCGAGATGCTGGCTGCGTTGTTGCCGGTAGGGCCGCGGTACCTGGGGGTGCTGGGGGCGAGGCATCGGAGCTCGCTGCTGGTGAGCGAGGCGGCGGTGAAGATTGGTGAAGATGTGGCGAAGTGTTGCGAGAGGATTTACGCGCCGGTGGGACTGGACCTTGGTGGCGATGGTCCGGAAGCGATTGCTCTGGCGGTGGTGGCGGAGGCGCATGCTGTTTGTATGGGGAAGCTGGGGGCTTCGCGAAGGCTGAGTGCGGAGGATGTGGCGAGGCATGTGAGTGAGGGTGGGGCTTCGCGGTATCTGCAGGCGCAGTGTGCGCTGTGAGCGTCGCTGCTGTGGTGCTGGCGGCTGGGAGTTCTTCGCGGCTGGGTGAGCCGAAGCAGCTTGTGCGGTTGGGTGGGGAGAATTTGCTGGAGCGGGCGGTGAGGGTGGCTTGTGAGGCTGGGTGCGCGCCGGTGGTGGTGGTGCTGGGTGCTGGAGCTGAGATGATTCGTTCACAATGCTCGATGGGTGATGCACGAGTTCTGGTGAATGAGGGTTGGGAGGAAGGGATGGCCTCTTCGATTCGGCTTGGGATGGGGATACTAGAGGATGTTGAAGGTGTGGTGTTGATGACTTGCGATCAGCCGGCGGTGACGGTGGGGCATTTGTCTCGGTTGATGGTGGGA
>DATHHN010000010.1:0-119208 GCA_035317185.1 Edaphobacter sp. | reverse complement strand
GTGGTGAGGGTGACGGGAAGGCCGGGGTCGATGGTGGCGGCGGAGGCGGTGAGGGTGGTGAGGGTGGGGGCTGGAGCGATGGTGAGGATTCCTGGGACGGCGGTGAGGATGTAGTTCGCTGCTGCGGGGCCGGAGAGGTTAGCGGTGATGGGATAGATTCCGGGAGAAGAGAGCGTTGCAGCGTTGGTGGTGAAGGTGGCGACGAGGCTGGAGGCGTCCTGCTGGAGGACGTTGCTGAGTGTGGCGGAGAGGGTTGGGATGGGTTGGCCGTAGACGAGGGTGCCTGGAGTGACTACGGCGGTGATGGGCCGGGGTGAGATGGTGAGAGAGAAGGTAGGGCTTTGCGCGGAAGAGTGGGTAAGGTCTCCGGAGTAGGAGGCGGTGATGCTGTGATGACCTGCGGGAAGGTTTGACGTGCTGAGATTTGCGGCATTGATGGTGATGGGCGCGGTGCCGAGGGTGATGGGGCTTAGAGTGGCGGAGCTGTCGGTGGCCAGGGGGGTAAAGGTATCGAGGAAGGTGATGGCGCCGGTGGCTTGGGTGGTGGTGGTGAGGGTGGCAGTCAGCTTTCCGGTTCCGTATGTGACGACGGATGGGGCGGAGAGAGTGAGGGTGCCTGGTATGGTGGCTCCGAGGCCGGCGATGGTGTGGATGGTGGCGTCGGTGGAGATTTGACGGATGCGGTGGTTGGCGGTGTCGGCGAGGGTGATGAGGCCGGTGGGGGAGGTGGCGGTGGCGCGGGGGGTGTCGAGTGAGGCAGTGATGGCGAGGGCGTTATCTCCGGCGAAGGTCTGGGTGCCTTGTCCGGCGACGGTGGTGACGGCGCCGGTGACGGCGTCGATGCGGCGGATGCGTTGGTTGACGGTATCGGCGAGGTAGAGGTTGCCGGAGGCGTCGAGGGTGAGGCCGTGTGGGAGGGCCAGGTTTGCGTTCGTGCCGTCGCCGTTGTAGTTGGGGGTACCGGTTCCGGCGATGGTGGTGATGATGCCGGTGGTGAGATTGAGTTTGCGGATGCGGTGGTTATGGGTGTCGGCGAGATAGAGGGTGGAGGAGTCGGCGGCGAGGCCAGTTGGGAAGTCGATGGAGGCTGAGATGGCGAGGCCTGAGTCGCCGGAGAAACCCTGGGTGCCGTTGCCAGCGATGGTGGTGATGATGCCGGTGGTGAGATTGAGCTTGCGGATGCGGTGGTTTTGCGTGTCGGCGATGTAGAGATTGTTGGCGGGGTCGAGGGCGATGGCGGTGGGGAGGTTGAGATGGGCGGATGTGGCTGGGTTGTTGTCACCGTCGAAGCCTGGGTTTGCGCTGCCGGCGATGGTGGTGATGATGCCGGTGGTGAGGTTGAGTTTGCGGATGCGGTGGTTGTGGGTGTCGGCGAGATAGAGGTTATTAGCGGTGTCGATTGCGAGGCCTTGCGGTGAGTCTAGTTGAGCGGAGGTGGCGGGCCCTGAGTCGCCGGAGAAGCCTTGCATGCCAGTGCCAGCAATGATGGTGATGGTTCCGGCTGTGTCGACTTTGCGAATGACGTGGCTGGCGGTTTCGGCCAGGTAGAGATTGCCCTGAGGGTCGAAGACGATGGCGGAGGGAAGGATGAGGGGGATGGTGGCGGCGGAGACTGCGGTCTGTGCGGATGTGCGGAAGGAGAGGAGTAGAAGTGCGAGGGTGATCCAGAGCGGAGTGGGGGTGCGGCGATGGGGTGTAGTGCTCTGCGGACCCATGGGATAGGTTGAGATTACATGATGATGGTTTGAGTTTGGGCTTTCGTTTTGAATAGATACAGTAAGGGCAAGAGCTGGCTGGGAAAGTTTGTACAATCCCACCCATCGCGATGAGACCGCGATGGATGGGGCACCCGATCTTCTGGTGGTTAGTTGAGGTGGCTAGTCGAACCGGTAGAGAGTTACTTTTTCGGTTCTGATCTCGCGTGGATCGAAGCGCCAGTAGTTGCCCTGATCGTTCTCGTCGCCGTTGAGGCGGCGGCCGGGAATCCATTTGCCTGACTCGAACCTTCCCTGGTCGATGGTGCCGATACCGACATGAGGAGTGGAGGAGCGTGAGGTGAAGGAGACGCGGAAGCCTTTGCCTGCGCCGATGAACTCTTCAGGGCCGGTGGCGGCGATGAGGCCGAAGCCCTTGTCGGAGTGGAAACCGAAGATCTCGTCGAGGCTTACGTGGGCGATGTAGCCGTTGATGGGGAAGTCGACTGAGGGATGGGTTTTATCGAGGAGAAAGCCGTGGACGTTGGCTTTGGGTTGCTGCTCGAGAATGATGGGCAGGAGTGGAGCGAGGACGCTGTAGCTTTTGCCGAGGTCGTCGCTGGTGTCGCTAAAGGCGTCGATGGCGAAAGGAGAGAAGCCGAGGGCGGCGGGTTCTCCGAGTGCGTAGAAGACGTTGGCTGCACCGGCGACGCCACCGTTGGTTTCAGGAACGAAGAGCGGGTTGTCGGGGCGATGATAGCGATTGGACCACCAGGTGAAGTTGGGTTGATAGAGGTCGGGCGCGTAGACATCGATGGCCGAACCTGCGGCCTTCCAGATGTCGATGACGCGGGGCTGAGGGCCGCCGCTGGGATAGAAGCCGGGGGCGCTGTCTTCGCCGGCAAGCCAGGCGTTGACGTACATGGGTAGTGGATAGGCGGCCTTACCTTTTGCGGCAACGGCCTGGACGTAGCGGGCGTAGTTCCATGCCATGAAGATTTCGTCGGCGCGGGGTGTATCGCCGAAGACTTGAGCCCATGTGCCGGAGGTCTTCTCGCCGTTTGCTACCCAGAGATCGCGGAGCTCGGGATCGAGGGTGTCTTTGTGGGTCTTGAGGTAGGTGATGAGTTCGGATGGAACAGCGGAGGAGAAGGCGTGATTGGCAGCGGCGGAGTGGTCGCGTGTATCGCCGAGGATGCCGACCTCGTTTTCGACTTGCATCATGAGGACAGTGTGGTCTTTGCTGTCGACTTCTTTGAGGTGCTGCATGACGGCGGTGAAGGCGCGGGAGTCGGCTTCGAGGAGCGCCGGGGAGAGCGTGCTGAGGGTGTTGATTGGATTTCCGTTTCGCATGGCGCGCGGGAAGCGGTGGGTGTCGCGCTTGATCCAGACGGGAGGATAGCTGGATTCGCCGTTCTTCCATGCGGCCAGCCAGAGGAAGACGATGCGCATGTGCTGCTGGCGGGCTTGTGCGAGGAGGCCGTCGATGAGAGCGAAGTCGTACTTGCCTTCGATGGGCTCGACGAGCTCCCACGAGATGGGAGTGAGGACAGTGTTGAGCGACATGGAGGCGAGCCTGGGCCATGATGGGTCCATGTAGGGGAGGCTGGAGGAGCTGGAGTTGTGCAGCTCACCGGCGAGCATGAAGAATGGCTGACCATCCACGATGAGCTGCGTTGCAGCGCCGCGTTTTTCAAGATGCGGAAGCGTCTCCTGTGAGTAGAGGGCTTTCATACTGAGGCTGAGCAGGGCTAAAGAGGCGGGTAACAAGAGCGAACGGAATCGCATATGGGTTGCCAATCTAACATAATTTCATATCGGAAACCCAGACTTATTCGGCGGCGGTGCGGTTACGCAGTGAGCCAAGCTTGTCGATGGTGACGACGACCTCTTCGTTGGGCTTGAGCCAGCGTTTGGGTGTGCGACCGAGACCGACGCCCTCGGGGGTTCCGGTGCTGATGATATCTCCGGCTTCGAGAGGGGTAAGGCTGGAGATGTGGGCGATGAGGGCGGGGATCTTGAAGATGAGGTCGCGGGTGTTGGAGTCCTGAAGGGTTTCGCCGTCGATGGTGAGGGAGATGCGAAGGCTGTGGGGGTCGGGGATTTCGTCGGCGGTGGTGATGTCGGGGCCGAGGGGAGTGAAGGTGGGGAAGGATTTTCCGAGCGTCCACTGCGAGGTGGCGAGCTGGATGTCGCGGGCGCTGACGTCGTTGACGATGGTGTAGCCGAAGACGTGCTGCTGCCAGTTTTCGGCAGCGATCTGGTAGCCGGGTTTGCTGATGACTACGGCGAACTCGGCTTCGTAGTCGGGCTGCTCAGAGATTCTGGGGAGGAGGATGGGATGGTCTGGGCCGACGACGGAGCTGGAGAGTTTCATGAAGACGGTGGGGACTTTTTGGACGGGCATCTTGGACTCGTCGGCGTGTTTCTGGTAGTTGAGGCCGATGCAGAAGATGCGCGGGGGCCGCGGAATGGGCGCGTGCAGGGTGACGGTTTCGAGAGGAATGTGTGGGGCGTTCGATAGTTTTGTGTTGATTTCGGCGAGAGCTGGGAGACCGCATTGAATGAGACTTAATACAGATGGGTAGCCGAAGGAGGCGAGGTCGACGACCTGATTGCCAATGAGGACGCCAGCGGTTGGGGTGGTTGCGAACCTGGTGGAGAAGGTGACTAGCTTCATGCTTCGATGCTCCTGGAGTTTGTGGCGAATTCGCTCCACGCCTCGCCGGTGGGGTAGGCGAAACGGGTTAGGGATTCTTTGCGGATTTGAATACTGTAACCGGGTTGGGTGGGGAGGAGATAGTGGCCGCGCCGGATTTGGACGGGAGTGAGGAAGTGCTCGTGGAGGTGATCGACGAACTCGATGACGCGGTCCTGCATGGAGGCGGAGACGCTGAGGAAGTCGAAGATGGCGAGGTGCTGGACGTACTCGCAGAGGCCTACACCGCCGGCGTGAGGGCAGACGGGAATGTTGAACTTTGCGGCGAGGAGGAGGATGGCGAGGTTTTCGTTGACTCCGCCTACGCGGCAGGAGTCGAGCTGGAGGACATCGATGGCCTGGGCTTGCAGGAGCTGCTTGAACATGACGCGGTTGTGGCAGTGCTCGCCGGTGGCGATGCGAACGGAGGGGACTTCGCGGCGGATGCGGGCGTGGCCGAGGATGTCGTCGGGGCTGGTGGGTTCTTCCATCCACCACGGCTTAAGTTCGGCTAGTTGGCGGGTACGGTCGATGGCTTCAAGAACTCCCCACTTCTGGTTGGCGTCGACCATGAGCTTGTTTGTCCAGCCGATCTCTTCGCGAACGATCTGGCCACGGTGGAGGTCGTTTGCGGGGTCGCCGCCTACTTTGAGTTTGAAGTGAGTCCAGCCTTCGGCGAGGGCTTCGTGGCAGAGGCGGCGAATCTTTTCTTCGGAGTAGCCGAACCATCCTACAGAGGTGGTGTAGGCGGGGTAGCCTTGCTGTTCGAGTTGGGTTAGGCGTTCCTGTTTGCCGCTGCGGGCTATGGTGAGGATGTCGAGGGCTTCCTGAGGAGAGACAGCGTCGTCGATGTAGCGGAAGTCTACGGCTTTGAGAAGCTGGGCCGGCTCCATGTCGGAGAGGAGTTGCCAGAGGGGTTTTGATTCGGCGCGGGCGTAGAGATCCCAGACGGCGTTGATGAGAGCGCCGGTGGCGAGATGGATGACTCCTTTTTCCGGGCCGAGCCAACGGAATTGGGAGTCGTCGGTGAGCTGCCGGGAAAAGGCGCAGAGGTCGTCTGTAATGGAACTGAGAGTGCGGTTGATGACGTAGCGGGAGAGGTAACGGACGGCCTGAACGACGATGTCGGTGCCGCGGCCGAGGGTGAAGGTGAGGCCGTGGCCTTCGAGGCCGGAGTCGGTCTCGAGGATGCAATAGGCGGCGGAATAGTCAGGATCTTTGTTGACGGCGTCGGAGCCAATCTGCTCGCGGGAGGTGGGAAAGCGAAGATCGATGACGCGCACGCTGGTGATCAGGATATCGCTCAAGATTTAGTGTCCTTCGGGAGTGATGAATTAGGCTGTGGTCCAGCCGCCGTCGATTGGGATGATGGCGCCGTTGATGAATTCGGCTTCACGGGAGCAGAGGTAGCGGACGAGCGAGGCGATGTCTTCGGGTGTGCCGAGGCGGCCGATGGGTTGGCGAGCGACCAGTTCGGCGCGGACTTTCTCTTTTTCGTGGGCGTGGTATTTCTCGAGATACCCCTCGACGAAAGGAGACTGAACGGTGCCCGGAGCGATGCAGTTGATGCGAAGTTCTTTGGGGTAATCGACGGCGATCTGGCGGGTGAGAGAGTGAACGGCACCTTTGCTGGCGCAGTAGGCGAAGCGCTGCTTGACACCCACCGTGCCTGCGGCCGAACCGATGTTTACGATACAGCCATACGAGGAGAGGAGTAAGGGGAATGCCGCCTGCGTGACGAGGAAGACGCTGGTGACGTTGACGCGCATGACGCGGGCGAAGTCTTCTTCGGTGGTGTGGGTGATGTCGCCAACGAGGCCTATGCCTGCAGAGTTGATGAGGATGTCGAGTTGAGTGATGCCTGCGAAGGCCGCTGCTATAGAGGCAGAGTCTGTGACATCCATGGCAACGGCAGACGCGTTGGGTAGCTCGGCGGCGAGGGACTCTGCTCCTGCAAGGTTAATGTCGGCCAGTAAGACATGGGCACCGGCACGGGAGAGTTCGCGTGCGGTGGCGGCACCAATGCCGCTCGCGGCTCCTGTAATGAGAGCGATCTTGTTTTCCAGGTGAAAGATATCAGTCATAGGTTGAAATGTAGAACATCTAACCAGATGAGGATACCTCTTTTCGGAGACGCTATTTAGAAAAGAGTTTGGTGTACGGAAGCTTTCGGATAGGTGCGGCAAAGGAGACGCGTTGTGCCAGCGAATGGTAGTCTTCGTTTTGTTCGGCGACGGATCGCCGGGGACTTTTGGAGAAGGAAGGCGAGGAAAAATGCCACGTCATTGTCTAACGCTGGATTTGAAAGATGATGCTGCAGCAATTGCAGAGTACAAGCGCTATCACGTAAAGATATGGCCCGAGGTAAAGAAGAGCCTGTTGGATGCGGGCATTCTCGACATGGAGATTTATCTGCTGGGAACACGGATGTTCATGATCATGGAGGTGAATGAGGGCTTTTCACTCTCTGCGAAGGCCGCGGCGGATGCAGCCAATGCGAAGGTGCAGGAGTGGGAGGCGATCATGAGCGGATTTCAGCAACCGCTGCCGCAGGCGAGGCCCGGACAGAGATGGATTCCTATGGAGCGGGTGTTCAGCCTGGCAGAGCAGTAGAAGGTTTGCGGTGAGATTTAATGCAGTGGAGGAACGAAACAGGCCCCGGATACTATCCGAGGCCTGTTTCGTTGTTATGAGTGCGTGAGTGTTTAGGGAATGGACTGGAATCGGCCGGTAAGGAGACCCTTGGCCAGTGGTTGATAAACGGGAACACCTGCGCCGACGACTTCCGTGACAAAGTTAGATGGATTGCCTACAGTGCCGTCTCCGGCGATCCAGACGTTGCCAGACATATCGATAACAGCAGCCCGGCCACCGCTGGCGAAGCTTGTGCCTTGTTGCAATCCTGCGGCAATACTTGTGAAAGGAGCGTAGTTGACTGGCGAGATGCTGATTTCGCTCACGCTGGCGGGCCCCGTGTTGTTCGGCGCCCAGACGTTGAATTGTGGGTCGACGGCGATCGAGGTTGGATCACTGAGACCACCCAGACCAGCTAATGTGGGCCAATTGGAGTTCAGTGTGTAAGCGAGACCACTGCCGGTCAGGTATGAGAGACCGTTGTTGGCTCCGCCAAAGGAGACGACTACATTGCCATTATTGGTCACGGTGATGCCGTAGCTGGAGCCGCCCGCTGTACCAAAGGTGGTTGTGAGAAAGGATCCGGTTGAATTGTATGCAGCTGTTGGGGGCGCGATCTGCGAGACGAAACTACTGCCGGAAGTGGCCCAGACTGCGCCTGTCGTATCTGGCATGAGACGGGTTGGGAGGGCACCAAGACCTGTAGCTACCTGGGTTGGCGTGATTGCTGAAGTTGCGTTGGCTGCACCTGCGATCTGGTAGAGGGACCCGTCGGGGGCGGTGGAGAAGTAGACGTTGCCAGCACCATCGGCAGTTACGGCGAGGGGCGGCGTTGCCGTGGTGAAGGGGAGAATGCTGCGGTTGTAGGGATTGTAGCGATAAATGTTATTGGCAGCGGTCGTTCCGTACCAGATATTGCCCTGGGTATCGATGGTGCTGCCGCGCGAGCTGCCACCGCCGAGGAAGACGCAGGCAGTTGGGACGCCGTTGGACGAGATAGCGGAGAGATTGCCGGTGGTTGCTTGACCGTTGGCAATCCAGAGGTTGCCGGTGGCGTCGATGTTTATGTCCTGCGGTGCATTGATAAAGGAACCAGAGCTGGATCCGCAGGTGCTGTTGCTGCTGTAAGCAATGGTGATGGACCAGTCGGCTGGAGCGGCGGAGAGTGATGGCTGAAAGGGAGCACCGAGCGCCGAGGCGAGGCCGAAGAGGTTCTGAAGATTGCTGGAGCTGCCGTTGGTCGGATTGCTCAACATGTAATAGGCCGCCTGTACGGTATCGGTAGCCTTGGAGAAGGCAGCGGTTAGGTAAGGCCGATCAGTTTGAACGACGTTGGGAGGAGTTGCATTGTCGAAGAGCGTCTTGCACGAAGTCGCGCTGGAAACGTCGTTGTTGACGCAGGCCGCGAGGATATTCGCGATCTGATTGATCTTTCCTGCCGGAGCTGTGGCAGTGACGGTTACAGCCGAAACACCGTCGCCATTGTTCGGGGCGAGTGAGGTGGAGGCGACTGCAGTTCCTGTTGCGACGTTTGCAAGATTGGAGATAGTGGCGAGGGTATTGACGAGCGAGAGCTTGGCGGCCCCGATGCCGTCGGTGCCGATCGATTCGGTGACAGGGTTGAAGTATTGCTGGATTGCTGCGATGGTGGCGACGGTGGTGACTTCGTTGAGTTCGAGGAAGCTGGAAGCCGATACCTGGCTGCAAAGACCAAACATGCCGAGGAAGGCGGCCGCATCATTGTGTACGGTAGGATCTCCCGTGTTGAGCGTGTTTCCGCCCTTGGCAATAACGTAGACGAGGGGATCATTCTCGACGCCAGTCGGCAGAGTTACGCCAGGCCCAGCGATGGGGCAAGAGAAGGTATTGCCGCTGGTCGTGTCGTTTGGGGTTGCGTCCTTGGTGAAGCTAAAAGCGCCGGTGCTGTCAGTCGTTGTGACTGCGGCGATCGTGGCATTTCCGCCCTGCGTCACTCCTGAGCCGTATCCGCTCTTTCCAGCGTAGTAGAGGGTAACGGTTGCGCCTGTAACGGGCTGGCTGCCGCCATGAAGTTTGCCGCCGATGGAAGCTGTCACGCTTTGAGACAGTGCCGATGGGGCGGTTGTGGACATATTGTTGCAACCGGCCGTAAGAACGACAGTCGATGCAAGCAAAGCGAACCGATTTCGCCTTGAGCCCGTGAACCGGGTTAAGTTGTTGCCATTCATGGACGTTTCCTCCGAAAGGTAAGTGATACGGGTTTTCAAAAAAACTGGCGGCGTGGAGATAGCCACGGCCAGGGGAGACTAGCAGTGATAAGCCGTTGGAGAAGGTGGGTCGGTGCTGGAATGGAGAAGTGAGTTCATAGAATCTGCCGGGAATGACGAGTGTGCCTCCGAGCGAACGAGTTCTGCGTTGAAAGAGAACCTATCCAGCCATGGGAGAGTTTTCATCATGTCAAGGTGGAGCATAACCGACAGTTCGGCACCTGTTACGAAATTGCATGTGCCACTTTTGGGGTACATAGAAGTTGATTAACAACGACTGTGCGTGGTGAGCGAATGGATTCTGAGCATTGCCTCGATCAAGAGGAAATGGCATTGCTCGTGCTCATTGTTTAGGTAGTGAATTTTGTGAGAGAAAGGGAACGTTGAAACAACGTCGAAGTGTAAATAAATTGATTTCCTTGAAGATAGAGACAACTCAGGCAACCCAACTGCACTCTATTGGGATATTCGAGTATTATTGCTATCCGCGGGTTAGAAGTGCTCTTCGGAGAGGGATCTATGCGCGTCAAACTGAATTCACTGTCTCTTGTAGCAACCTTACCCCTTGCAGCGGCGCTCATTATGGGCGGATGCAAGAGCTCAACGCCAGCAACACCACCAGCGCAGGGTACGGATAGTGCAGCCACTCAACCGCCGGCAAGCCAACCCGCTACGACGCCAGAAGCTGCTCCGGTTACGCCTGCCCCGGCGCCCGCGTCGGCACCTGTGGCTTCTGCACCTGCGCCAGCACCGGTTGCTCCGCCTCCTGAGCCAGTTGCGACTCCTGCACCGCTTCCGTCAGTTGTTGCAGCTGCGCCGGCTCCCGCTCCGCCACCAGCTCCCCGGCGTTTGACGATTCGGAGCGGAACGACTATCCCGGTAACGATCACGCAGCAACTTAGTGCGAAAAACAATAACGTGGGCGACGGGTTCTCGGGAGAACTGGCGGGGCCGGTGAAGACCTCGAGTGGAACGACTGTCTTCCCGCGTGGCGCGCATGTTCTTGGAACTGTGGTTGGAGCCAAGGGCCGTGGACGCTTCAAAGGCGCGGGTGACCTAGCCATCCAGATAACATCCATCAGTGGAACACCTGTCAGCGTTGGCATCTACGAGCACACAGAGAAAGGTAAAGGCAAGAGGACGGCGGGCATGATCGGTGGTGGCGGCGGTGGTGGCGCGCTGATTGGCGGCTTGGCTGGCGGCGGCAAGGGTGCGCTGATTGGCGGACTTGTTGGCGCGGGCGCTGGTACTGTTGGTTCCGCATTCACGGGAAACAAGGACATCGTGATTCCGGCTGAATCGGTGGTCAACTTTGCGCTGACGGCACCGGTAACGGTGACGGTCAAGCCTAAATAACCTGAAGCGCTAAATCGATACAAGAAAGCGCCTGCTTACGAGCGGGCGCTTTTCTTGTATCAGGAGTTACAGGCGGTAGACTGAATCTATGCGGTTGAATCCTGTTTTTTTATTGTCTGCAATGGATGTTGCTCACTTCCCTTCTGAGGGGAAGACGTATGGTGCGCCGGAGATTGCGTTTCTGGGGCGGTCGAATGTGGGTAAGTCTTCGCTGATCAATTCCCTGCTTGGCTCGCGCGAGGCGAAGGTCTCGTCGACGCCGGGACGGACGCGGGCAATTAATTTTTTTGCGCTTCATGAGGGCGCGGGCGACAAGATGAAGGTGAAGCCGACGTTGATCTTTGCGGATCTACCGGGGTATGGGTATGCGAAGATCTCGAAGTCGATCTCGGCAGAGTGGCCGAAGTTTATTGAGCCTTACCTGGCGGAGCGGGAGACGCTGGCGCTTTGTATCTGCCTGGTGGATACGAATATTCCGCCGCAACCGAACGATACGCAGTTGATAACGTTTTTCAAGCAGACGCAGCGGCCTTATCTTGTGGTGGGAACGAAGGCGGATAAGCTTTCAAACAATATGTTGGCGAAGTCGCTGGCGGCGTTGAAACGGGAGCACGAGGTGGATGAGATTCTGGCGGTTTCATCCAAGACGGATGCGGGAAGGAAGGCGCTTTGGCAGAGGCTGATGGCTGTGGCGGAGTAACCCCTGTACCAAAGTTGCGCAAAGTATTCGATTTATTGGGTTTAGGCTCGTATCTCCAAAGTGTGACAATCAAAACAGGAAAGCCCCGGTTTGGCCGGGGCTTTTCTTTGCTCTGTTTCTAATTATACGTGGTCAGGCTAAACTGTTATGCAATCGCTATCCCTATATGGATGTGTGACTTATGACAGGTTGGGGCTTGACAGGTTTTCTGCTCTTTCAGATTATCTGCGAGGCAAGGCTCTCGGCTTCGTGAGGGGTGAGCCAAAGGGAGCGCTGGGGTGGACGCTGGCGTTGGAGGATTCTGGGTGCGGCTTCGAGCCAGCGGCGGCGGAGCGTGTCCTCCGGGGGAAGGAACGCGAGGGCTTCGGAGTCGAAGGAGCGGAGGCGAGCAGGGGTCTCAAAGGTGAGAGTTTGGAGAAGCCAACCGTGCTGATTGAGGAATGGCACGAGGATGGATTGGCTGGACTGGAAGCCGGGTGAGACGGCCGGGTTGTCGGTGAAGTCGACGAGGGCTGCGCCGAGAGAGTTAAGGGTGGCTGCGAATTCGGCGATGTGGGGGTTCGAAGGGAGGAAGGTGGCGAAGAGTTGCGGGGCGAGGCCGCGATCGAGGATCTCGTTGAGAACGGGGATGGGGTCGGCGGCGAGCGCGATGGAAAGGGGAGCGCGTTTGCGGACCTCGTTCTTCATGGCGCGGAGGGCTTCGTCGAGGGTGTTGACGACAAAGTCGGCTGCTCCGGTACGGATGACTTCGCGGAGATGATCGGGGTCGGGGTCGATGGCGAGGGAAACGGCTCCGGCGATGTTGGCTGCTACGGAGAGGGCTGCACCGTGTGTATCGAGGCCAAGGGAGAGGATGAGGGAGCCGCCCCAGTCCTGGTGGAGATGGTGGAGGGCGGTGAAGGTGCGGAGGATTCGAGGTTGTATTTCGTCGGAATTAGGGGATGGGGGCATTCGTAGAAATCGTATAGCAGCTTGTAGTTTACGAGACTGCAGTCCGTGAGTAAGGACAACAAAGATGAATCCGCCGCTGAGTAGAAAGATAATTCTGTCAGTTGTGACAGTATCGGCGATTAGTGTTCAGGGTTTTCATGGACGTTGAGTAAAGTGGAAATTTCCACCAGAGGATATTTTCTAACGTTCCCTTCACCGGGACCAAGCCGTAACCTTCATTCACGTTGTATCCCCGACAGAGAAGGAGAGTTCTAATGATCAGAAAAAATCTTCTATCGATCAGCATGGCGGCGATCGTGGTTTTGACGGGCGTCTCGCGAGGTCAGACTTCGTCGCAAGCGCCATCATCTCAGAGCAATATGGACCAGGATGTCGACTTACTGCGGAAGGACATTCGCTCCCAAAAGAAACAGATCATCGCTGCCAATCTTCAGCTTACGGACCAAGAGGCTGTAAAGTTCTGGCCTCTCTATGACCAGTACACAGCCGAGCTGGTTAAAATCAACGATGCGAAGTACGATGCCGTCAAGCAATATGCCACCAGCTACGACACCCTTACTGACGATCAGGCTGTGACCTTGACACGCAAACTGCTTGGCGTCGATGAGCAGGTGGCGCAGTTGCGGCTCAAATATGTGCCATTGGTTGGCAAGGTGATATCGGGCAGGAAAACCGCGCTATTTTTCCAGTTGGATCGGCGGCTGCTCATGCTGATCGACCTGCAACTGGCTTCACAGATTCCTATGGTCCAGCCTTAACGGCTAATCGAGGCGTAGATGCGAGAAGGCGGCGACGGCTGATTATTGCAGCTGTGCCTGAACTATCAAAGCGCCTTGCGATAGACGATGAATCCGGAGCGATCGGCTATTTTGTCGTAGAGCTGCATGGCGGTGAGGTTTGTTTCGTGGGTCATCCAGTAGACGCGGGATGATTCGGCTAGCCTGGCCTGCTCGTAGACTGCTTCGACGAGAGCTCGGCCTACACCTTTTCCGCGAGAGGCCTCTGTAGTGAAAAGATCCTGCAGATAACAGGTGGGCTGGATTAAGATTGTGCTGCGGTGGAAGATGTAGTGGGCCAGGCCGAGCAGATTGCCATCGCTTTCAGCGACGAGAGCGTGTACGGGCTCGTAGGTGTCAAAGAAGCGTTGCCATGTGGTGCGAGTGATGTCGGGAGAGAGCGCGGTTGCGCCCGACCGGCCGTAGAACTCGTTGTAGCCATTCCACAAGGGGAGCCACTGCTCGTAATCTTGCCGAGTTACAGGTCGGATGGTGAGATTGCCGGACATTTCTGAGCCTGCATTTGCGAAATGCTGACGGCTGCGAAGAGTGTGTTCGCAGCCGTCAGCTTTACGCGGTTATTCGCCGTAGTAGTCGAGGCCGAGGTGAGTGATGAGGCTCTCGCCCATGATGTGGCGAAGAGTGTTTTTGAGCTTCATGTGCTGGATAAAGAGATCGTGCTCGGGATAGACGCCGGGCGCCGAATCGGGGTCCTTGAAGTAGAAGCTGAGCCACTCCTGGATACCGAGGCCGCGCAGGCTGGGCGTGCGGGCAGCGAGATCCATGAAGAGGACGAGATCGAGGGCGAGTGGAGCGGCGAGGATGGAGTCGCGGCAGAGGAAGTCTACCTTGATCTGCATGGGATAACCGAGCCAGCCGAAGATGTCGATGTTGTCCCAACCTTCTTTATTATCACCACGTGGCGGGTAATAGTTGATGCGCACCTTGTGGTAAATATCCTTGTAGAGGTCAGGGTGAAGTTCGGGCTGGAAGATGTGCTCGAGGACGCCAAGCTTTGAGACTTCCTTGGTCTTGAAGGACTCGGGATCGTCGAGGACTTCGCCGTCACGGTTGCCGAGGATGTTGGTGGAGTACCAGCCGGAGACGCCGAGATTGCGGACTTTGAAGGCTGGAGCGAGGACGGTCTTGAGGAAGGTCTGTCCGGTCTTGAAGTCCTTGCCGCAGATGGGAGCGTTCATCTTCTTGGAGAGCTCCTGCAGGGCGGGGATATCGACGGTGAGGTTGGGTGCGCCGTTGGCGAAGGGGATGCCTTCCTTGAGGGCGGCCCAGGCGTACATCATCGAGGGAGAGATGCCGGGGTCATTTTCGACGAGGCCCTTCTCGAAGGCTTCGAGGGTCTGGTGGACGGCGGTCTGCTCGAGGTAGATTTCGGTTGAGCCGCACCAGATCATGACCTGGCGGTCGGTTTTGGTTTTGAACTCGGCGATGTCGTTGCGGATCTGATTGGCGAGGTCGCACTTGTTCTTGCCGGTCTTGACCTTTTCTCCGGTGAGGCGCTTGACGTAGTGCTGGTCGAAGACGGCGGGCATGGGCTCGATGGATTCAAGGAAGGGACGGATCTGTTCGAGCTGGTCGCGGTCGAGGACCTGTGCTGTTTTGGCGGCGTCGTAGAGGTTGCCGCCGAAGATGTCCCAGCCGGTGAAGACGAGGTCGTCCAGCTGGGCGAGGGGGGCGAAATCTTTGATGAGCGGGGTGCGAGCGTCGGTGCGCTTGCCGAGACGGATGGTGCTCATCTGCGAGGTGGAACCGATGGGTTTGGCAAAGCCACGGCGAATTGCTTCAACACCGGCGATGAGGGTGGTGGCTACGGCTCCCATGCCGGGGATCATGATGCCAAGTTTTCCTGTTGCGGGCTTGATGGTGGCCGCTTCTTGCGTGGCGGCTCCGGGTGTAGACATTCTGCGCAGTACCCTTCTGTGAGTCAATTTTCCGTGAATGCGGACTTCTCAGTATTGCTCACGGTAAAGGGCAGGTGCAAATGGGCGGAGACGTCGATTTAAAGTTACCGGGAACTATACGGGATTTGTTCGCATGCGGTTTTTCCAGTGGGTCCAGAGGAACCAGGCGATGCCGGCGACGAGAACGAGTTCAACACCAAGATGGAAGCGATGGAAGATGGCTTTGAAGCGTGGATCCGTCTCCCAGCGATCGCCGAGCTTCATGCCGACGTAAGCGAGAACAAAGCACCATGGCCAGGAGCCGAGGAAGGTATAGAGGTGAAAGCGAAGCTGCGGCATGCGGGCGATGCCAGCGGGCAGAGCGATGAAGGTGCGGACGACGGGCAGGAGGCGGGCGATGAGGACGGTGATGCCGCCGTAGCGCTGAAAGTAATGCTCGGTGCGGTCGAGATCGTGGCGGCTGAGGAGGACATAGCGGCCAAAGCGCTCGACGGCGGGACGGCCACCCCAGGCTCCGAGCCAGTAGGCGGGGAGGGAGCCGAGATTGCAGCCGATGGCTCCGGCGGTGGCTACCCAGAAGAGATTGAGCTGGCCGGTGTGAACGAGGTAGCCGGCGAAGGGCATGATGATCTCGGATGGCAGCGGAATGCAGGCCGATTCGATGGCCATAAGGAGGGCGATACCGGCGTATCCTCCAGCGGAGATGACGGCGATGATGAAGGTGGCGAGGGCGGTTATGATTCGCTCGGACATGTTGGTGCAGTATAGCGGGACGCGAATGCGCTAGCATTGAATATTCAGGAGATTCACAGATGGCAGATACAGTTCCGGCTCCCGCTTCCGTTTCGGCTACAGCAGTAGCAACAGCTTCCACCAGCGCAGGAAGGCCGCAGAGTGCGGGTTATGGCGCGCATGATCCGTCGAAGCCTCCGGTGAAGCGACAGATTGTTTGCTTCAGCTTCTACAAGGTGATGCCGGAGTGGCGCAGGCTGCCGGCGGAGGAGAAGGCGGCGCATAAGGCTGCATTTGCCGCAGTGCTGGCGAAGTGGAATAAGCCGGGAGAGTTTTTGTCGCTGACGTATTCGACAATTGGAACGCGCGGAGATGTGGATATGTGCGTGTGGTCGATTGGGTATGGCGTGGATGAGTTGAACGAGATGCGAAGCGAGTTGATGCGGACTCCGCTGGGCGGGTATCTGAATTCGCCGCATAATTTTCTGGCGATGACGAAGCGGTCGCAGTATCAGATCGATCGGCCGGATGAGAGCGAGGGCGAAGGGCGGGGAGCGATTCGTCCGGGTGGGCAGAAGTACATCTTCATCTATCCGTTCTGGAAGACGCGGCCGTGGTATCTGCTGGCGATGGAAGAACGGAAACGATTGATGGATGAGCATATTCGAATTGGGCTGCAGTATCCGCGGGTAAAGCTGAATACGACGTATTCGTTCGGCATCGACGACCAGGAGTTTGTGGTGGCGTTCGAGACGAATTTTCCGGAGGATTTTCTGGATCTCGTACAGCAGCTTCGCGAGACGGAGATCAGCATGTATACGTTGCAGGACACGCCGATCTTCAGCTGCGTACGGGTTCCGGCGGCGGAGATGCTGGACCGGCTGGGCTAGGCGATATGCCGATGACAAAGGTGGTCCGGACTACGGCGAAGGCAAAGTCTCCGGTTGGCGCGAAAGCTCGGGCGATTGCGGCTTCGGAGCCGGTTGCAGCAAAGAAGAAGGCAGGAAAGACACGCAATCCGCTGGCACCGGAGCGGATTGCGGCGATCCTGGATGCGCTACGGAAGACTTATCCGGGGGTTGTGTGTGCGCTGAATCATAAGAGCGCGTGGGAGCTTACGGTGGCGACGATTCTGTCGGCGCAGTGTACTGATGTTCGTGTGAACCTAGTGACTCCGGCGCTGTTCAAGGCGTTTCCTACACCAAAGGCTATGGCTGCGGCTTCGCTGCCGGAGTTGGAAGAATTGATTCGGACGACGGGATTTTTTCGGAACAAGGCGAAGTCGATTCAGGGTGCGGCGCGGATGGTGATCGAGGAGTTCGGGGGCAAAATTCCGCAGACGATGGAGGAGATACTTCGGCTGCCGGGAGTAGCTCGGAAGACGGGAAATGTTGTGCTCGGGTCGTGGTTTAAGATTGCCGTGGGAGTTGTTGTAGATACGCATGTTCTGCGTATTTCAAGACGGCTTGAACTGACGAAGGAGACGAAGCCGGATAAGGTAGAACAGGATTTGATGAAGATCCTTCCGCAGGATCGCTGGATCAATTTCTCGCATGAGGTTATTCATCATGGACGGCAGATTTGTGTGGCGAGAAAGCCCCGATGTGTGGACTGTACGCTGGAGAGGCTTTGCAACTCGTCGGATAAGACCTGGACTTCGCACTAAGGGGTCGGGGCTAAGAGTGATAAAAGTCGTTTCCCAAGCAAACGGCATACCTCAGGGGCTAAAGCCCTATTGAAATCGGGCATTTTTACGGCACGGCTGAAGCCGTGCCCTTAACAAGGGCAGGATCTTTCAGCCATTTTTGCAAGGCTATAAGTCTGCACTTCCACCTAAAGACAAACGCAAAGTCTTCTTTAGCCGAAGAGGGCGTGGCGCATCGATTTGCCGGATGCCTGCCAGCATTTGACGGTCTCGTAGATGATGACGGTCGCGTAGGTGACGGCCATCCAGAGACAAACTTCTTCGATGGGGAGTCTTCCCCATGCAGTAAGGCGAATCCCTAGCATTTGTTCGTCGCGAAAGTCCCACCAGCCGTAGGGTATGGCCAGGGTAGCCTCCCACATGAGACTGACGAGCAGGACGAAGAAGGCCGCGAGGCTGAAGGCTCGCCAGTTGATGACGGGGCGTGCCGATGGGAGCAGGGCTGCTGAGGGGACGAGAGCCGTCAGCGAGAGAAAGATGAAATAGCCGGGAAAGCCGACTGGGTAGGGTGAAAAGTGCTTCTTGTAGATGATGGCGCCAGCGACCAGGACTGTCGCAAGGACGATCGATTCGGGATGAAGTTTGAGCAGACGGTGAAACTGCGTCCTCTGTGCGGACTCGCTGTGAATGTTGTAGGCGGCGAGCCAGTACTCATCGAGCCAGATGTAGAGAAGTAAGACGCAGAGGAATCCGGTGAGATAGAAGACATATTCTTCGATGGGGACCGGAGCGCCGAGTGCCGGGGCCTTGATTCCAAGGGTCGCGCTTTGGTTTGGGAAAAAAAAGAAGTGTTGGGCGAAGAAGAAATCTAATCCTGCACCAACAGGAAAGAGTAGACCGATGGTCCACCAGAAGCTTTTCTTGTCGATCTTTATGCCTTCCTGCGGAAGGAACCAGAATGCGATGACCAGGATGGGGACGAGGAAGAGAAGCACGCTGACGGTGTAACCGTAGGGTGAAGAGCCGGGATTGGTGGCGACTGCAGGGTTGAGAGCGGAGAGACGCACTGTGTGAAGAGTGAGGGCGGCGGGTACGACGATCATCGCCAACATGGCGACGATAAGCATGGAACTGAGGCGCGGTGATCGAGAGGGGTCAGGCATGCGAATCCGCTTTCTACGCCACGGGAATCGTACGAGCCAGCTTGTTTGAAGTGCGAAACGGAATGGGATCGTTTCAGAGAAGAAGGATACGCAGCATTGTTTCAGGAAGACAAGTGGCTGCGATGATTAGTTCGGTCGGAAGAAGTGGCTCAGGAGGGATTGAATGAGGGCGGGGATGGTTGGTTCGGGGGCTTCGAGGGTCGGCAGGTGGCCGAGATCGCGCAGGGCCTGAGAGGTGATGGGACCTATCGAGGCGAGGGTGATGCCTGCCGGGAGGGTAAGGCTGGCGGCATCGAGGAGAGCGACGAGATTGCGGGCGGTGGAGGCGCTGGTGAAGGTGATGGCATCGGGATGGTTGGCGGGTGTGCTGAAGAGTTGATGGAGGGCAGGGATGGAGTCGGGAGGCGTCTGGTTGCGGTAGGCGTCAACTATGGTGACGGCGGCTCCGGCGGTGGTGAGAGCCTGAGGGAGGATGTCGCGGGCTTGCTGGGCTCGGACGAGGAGCATTCGGGAGCTTGGGGCGTGAGGGGCGAGGGCTTCGGCGAGGGCTTCGGCTATGTATTTGGGGGGGATGAGATCGACAGGGAGGCCGATTCCCTGCACTGTTTTTGCGGTGGCTGGGCCGATGACGGCTATGCGGGGGAGTGTTGGCTGGGTGGGCGAGAGCGGTTCGCGCCTGGCGCGAATACCCCATCCTTCACGGTGAGACTGTGAAGGATGGGGCACCCGAATTTTCGTCCCTTCGATCAACGATGTTGGTTGAGAAGCGAGGCGCTGGGAGAAGACTTCGACGGCGTTGGCGCTGGTGAAGATGAGCCAGTCGTAGGTTTCAAGTTGGGTTAGAGCTTCGTCGAGTGGAGCGTAGGTTTCAGACGCGACGATTTCGATGGTGGGGATGAGAATGGCGGTCGCTCCGAGGGCTTCTAACTGAGAAGCGAGGTCGGAGGCTTGATGACGCGTTCGGGTGATCAGGATGCGTCTGTTATGGAGCGGGAGCATCAATCAAGGATTGTAGATGAGAGCGCAGGCCGAGTTACCGCATATCTTCGAGGGCGAATCTTCCGAGCTCGAAAGGATGCGAGACTTCTATCCTGGATGTGACCGTGTTCATAAGGTAGGGCTGTTGGCCGTTTGTCGGGAAGCCCCAAACTCTGCCGTTCCGCAGATCGACTACAACTTTGCCGAGGACCTGCCTGCGGTTGTCGGGGGCGCGCAGCATGTGGACTCCCGGCTCGATGAAGACGTTAGAGCTGGAGACCTGCGCCTGGACGGGTTCAGGAGACTTGAATGGGCGAATCGCAATCGCGAAGAGAAGGAGCGCGATGATGGACAGGAGGACGTTGGTGGCGTTGATCGGCTTCATGGCTGGATCCTTTGCTAAGGAATGAGAAGAAGTTTGCCGGTGGTCTTGCGTGACTCGAGGTCGCGGTGGGCATGAGCTGCGTCGGCGAGTGGATAGGTGTGTTCGAGGCGAAGTTTGAGCTTTCCTAAGGCTATGGATTGCAGGACGGCGTTGGCCCGGGTTTCGAGTTCGGTGCGGGTGGCGATGTAGTCCTTGAGGGTTGGGCGGGTGAGGTAGACCGAGCCTGTAGCTGCAAGCTTCATGGGATCGAGGGGAGGGACGGCTCCGCTGGAGCCTCCGAAGAGAACAAGTATGCCGCGGGGGCGGAGGACTTCGAGAGACTTATCGAAGGTGGATTTACCTACGGAGTCGTAGACGGCGTGGAGGCCGGGGCCGGCGACGAGTTTTTTTACTTTGGCGGCGAAGTCTTCCTGAGTGTAAAGAATGACTTCGTCGGCTCCGGCAGCTTTGGCGAGATCTGCCTTCTCGTCGGTGGAGACGGTGGTGAAGATGCGAGCGCCGAGGGACTTGGCCATCTGGATCAAGAGCAGGCCGACGCCTCCGGCTCCGGCGTGAATGAGGACTTCGTCGCCGGGCTGGATGGGATAGGTGGAATGAGAGAGGTAGTGGGCGGTCATGCCCTGGAGCATCGCGGCCGCGGCCTGCTGGAAGCTGACTGCATCGGGGATAACGATGAGGCGTGTGGTGGGAGCGACGGCGAGCTGGGCGTAGGTTCCAGGGACGCTGCACCAGGCGACGCGGTCGCCGACCTTGAGGGTGGTAGGAGTGGTGTGCTCACCCAATGCGACGATGATGCCTGCGGCCTCCTGACCGAGGGTGAGGGGGAGGGTGGCGGGGTAACGACCCTCACGAAAGTAAACGTCGATGAAGTTGACGCCAGAGGCTTCGATGCGGATAAGGGCCTCGCCGGGACCAGGCGTGGGTGTGGGGAGATCACGGAGGACAAGGGCGTCGGCGGTGCCGGGGGTGAGGATCTGGATGGCCTGCATGGGGTTTGGATGCTCTTGTGCCGGGTTGGATTCTGGTGACGTCGGTTACGAACGGAGCTGGATGACGACGTCACTCGCAGGTTGAGCTGCGAGTGACGTCGATGAAAGATAGAGGATGATCAGGTTAGATCGTTGAGTGAAGCGATGGGACCGTTTTTCTTAACAGACTCGATTCCCTTCTCCATCGCCGACTCGGAAGAGTACATTTCGCTTCTGCCGATGACTTCGTGGTTCTTCGCTTTAAGGACAAAGAAGGGTTGCGATGACTTCGATGTTTTGCGCTCGAACTGTTCATCGTGAGGGGAGTTTTTCTTCACCGATTCGATGCCGTTGAGAGCGCCTTCCTTTGCCTTATAGCTTTCGCTGGTCAGGATAATTTCGCCGTTGGCCGCCTTTAGGTTGAACATGAACTGGTTGCCGGCTGCCGACTTCAATTCGTAGTGTGCTGACATGAAACCTCCGGAGGTAACAGATTATGAATATCTGGACCAGAAACGGGGCCGCGTGGAACGTCCAGCAGAATCGTTGCTAGACAATGACCATCACTTTACCTAAGAAATGCCGTTCGTGTCTTCAACCACTAGAATGGTGCCTCTGCTTAGAGTCGAGCAGGCCGCTGCCACGGAGATGGCAAGAAGTGTTCCCTCGGGTGCTGAGTGTATGTGGGCTAAGCCAAGGTTAAATTGGACTGAAATAAAAACAGGCATGGTATTGCTGAGCCTGCTGGTCGCAGCTAACGGCTGCCGTTCCAAGATTACGCGGCACACGATTGAAGCATCCAGGGCGAGCGGAACAAATCCGGCAAAACTTGCTGAAGACGGCAGGGCCGCCATTGTCGCAATATGCGCAAAAGAATCTTTTGCGGCCGCACGATCGGGGCTGATTGTGGCGGAGACCGGTCTGCGGGAGGATGTGTTTTTACTGCGTGATCGAGGATCTTATAAGTCCGTACCTTATGGACTGGATGAAGCACAGAGGCTGGAGGTTTTGCTTCGCGTGGAGACAAGTGTGGCTGGTCACACGGAAGAACAGGTGAGCTGCATTCGACAGTTTGCGGAACACCTGGAATCTTTGACAGAACCTCTGGCTGAGGCGGCCAGAAGAGAACGCGAGATCGATAGTTCGTCGCTTAGCCAGTCCGATAAACAGGTACAGGATGAGCTGGAGCGGGAGAGCAACGCCAAAGTACCCCACTGAGTGTGTGGGCTACTGGAGAAGACTCTCCTCGGAACGCAGCCGAAGGATGCGATCCACGGCGTAGGGGGCGCGATGGGAGGCGGTGTGGAAGTGCCGAACTTGAAGCTCGCCCAGAAGGCCTATGCCCATCATCTGAATTCCGGCGAGGATCAGGATGCCGGCGATGACGAAGATGGGGCCGTGGATATCCATGACGTGCTCGCCGGTGATGATCTTGAGGATCAGCAACCAGGTTGCAAGACCGGAGCCTGCCAGCATGCCCAGCGCGCCGATGGTCCCGAAGAAATGCAGCGGACGGGTCATGTAGCGCAGAAGAAAGCGAATGGTCAGGAGATCGAAGAAGACGCGGAAGGTTCGCGAGATGCCGTAGTGGCTCTTGCCGAACTCGCGGGCGGGATTCGAGATGGGAATCTCACAGATGCTGGCGCCGTACCAGGAGGCCAGCGCGGGGATGAAGCGATGCATCTCGCCGTAGAGAGGGATGTTCTGAATCACCTCGCGGCGATAGGCCTTGAAGGTGGTGCCGAAGTCATGGATATTGACACCGCTGAGCACGGCCATGAGCCAGTTGGCGCAGCGAGATGGAATGCGGCGAAAGATGAAGTTGTCACCACGCTGGGAGCGCCAGCCGCTGACGACGTCGTAGCCCTCTTCAAGCTTGGCGAGGAAGTTGGGGATCTCGTCGGGTGAATGCTGGAGGTCTCCATCCATGGCGAGGATGCAGTCGCCCTGAGAGTGATCGAAACCAGCGGCGAGAGCAGATGTCTGGCCGAAGTTGCGGCGCAGCTTAATGACGAGGACGCGCGAATCCACGGCTGCGATCTCTTCGAGCAGACGGTAGGTGCGGTCACGTGAGCCATCATCGACGAAGACCAGTTCAAAGGTCTCGCCTACGTGCTCCATGACTGCCTTGAGGCGGTCGTAGAGAGTGGTGACGTTCTCTTCTTCGTTGTGAAACGGCACGACGATTGAATATTTCGGCACTTGATTATGATACTCCTCACGAGGCGACGGTGACGAGATAGTAACTGGCAGCCGAACAGATTTTCTGATGCTCTGACAGAGTGATAGAGAGATGATGGAAACAAGAAAATGATCGTGACAGCATAGCGCTGGCACAGGCCGTATGCCTTTCGTTATGATGAAGTTCCGGCTTCCACCTTATGATGGGACCTGGATAGAAAAGGACCTATGGCAAAGCGCGTCGTCATAATCGTCGTGGTGGTGGCGCTGGCTATCTTTGCTTACGTCAGCTACAACCGCTATGACCCGAGGCGCGCAGGAACATCTGGAGAGGTCTTCTCCAATGACCCTCTACCATCGCGGGCGAAGGTGGATTCCGTCTCCCCGTCGGCTATGGGGTCAACAGGCTCGACCGAGAAGAAACTATCTGATTCTGACGGTGAAGCGATTGTGTATCCGTCCGCAGTGACGGCGCAGACGACGACTCCTGCAGCAATGACGACGACGGCGCAGCCAAGTTCTACAGCGACAGCGGCAACTCCGGTCTCGTCCGACTTACAGGTGACCCAGACGGGACAGCCAGCGCATGAAACAGCCCCCGCGGAAGACACGATCAGTCCTAACCCGCCAAATGGGATGATGTTTGCAGGTAAGGGAAAGTATCAGGTGTATCGGCAGGGAAACATTACGTGGCGTGTAAATACAGCGACAGGACAGACCTGCGTTCTATTTGCGACGGATGAAGAATGGAAGAAGCCACGGGTCTATCACGCTGGATGCGGTAGTACCCGATAGTAATCGAATCGAACAATTCTCTCTATTTGTTCTCCTGCGTTTGCACGGAGGCCCATTTTGCGTGCTCCTGCGAGACTAGGGATTCGATACGCTCTGCTAATAAGGCATAGCTATCGGCAACGCCGGCGTACGGAGCGGCCTTGGCTAGATAGACGTATTTCTCATGCCGGAGCGCTTCACAGGTCGATCGATAGGCAGTCCAATTTTGCGGATATTGATTGAGATGAATTAGACCTTCAAGAACAGTGATCAGAACTCCGAGAGCTCCGGTAATGACGTTCGTGTGATATGGAAGGTTCAGGCTTGCGATAAGCGGAATAAGTGCCGCTGCAATAATTTCAACTACTTTGATTAGTTTATAGGCCTTCTTGTTATAGATACTTTTCGTGTCGTACCAAGTGATTTGCTGCTCCAGTCGTTCCATAATTGGATCGATCGAACCGATAGCTTCCTGGGTCATAAAGGAATTGCTCCTGTGTCGTGACGATCAAAACGAATAACGATATTCGGTTCGGAAGATGTTCAGGTACCAATTCTGCGAAGTCAAAGCTCTGCCGTAACCAAAATAAACAGAATGGTGGGCGCCGATTGAAAGTCGCGGGCCTACTTTGATGTTGACGATGTTTACGCCAGCGGTACTTGGGTTCGCCGGTCCGGTGACGTAGCCGCTGCGAACATTCCAGCCTACGACTTCGAGGACACCAGCCAGGCTGAATTTCTCGTCTCTGATGAACTGATAGCTTGGCCCCGCGCCATAGAAGAAGACATCGCCTGCAAAGCCATGAGGAGAAGCGGTGGGAACACCGGATGAGGTACCGAGAGGATGCGTGTCTCCAACTTCTGCTTCGACGGCAAGCCGGTCAGAGAGATGTTGGTAATAGAGGAGTGAAGGCTCGACGCTGTAATGATGCGTGCCCAGGCCGATGCCGGCGTCTCCGGATGGGAGGTAGGCTTTGAACTGCAGCGTTACGTAATGGCGGCTCGAAACAAGCGGGGCAAATTTCAGGCCAAGTTGTACATCTCCAAATCCGCCGGCGTTGGGAAATGCCTGTCCGGAGCCTGGGGAAGACTGCGGCTGGAGCCACCGGAAAGGAAGCTGCATAAATAACGAGAAGTGGGGACGCGGAGCGTATTCGCCGTAGAAGTAGAGCTGCTGGAAGTTGACTGACTGCGGAATGCCCGGGCCGGGACCGGGAGTCCTAGGGTCGTAGGCCGCGTTTGTGGAAGGAATGGCTCCGTAGCATCCACACTTCGCATAGAAAAACTCGGCACGGTCGGGAGTTTTGTTGTTGAGTGCGGCATCGAAGCGCACGCGGACCTCAGAGTGGACGACTGCGTTGTCGATGTAGCCGACCATGCTGGGATCTATCGTCGCTCTTTTAATTCTTTCGATGGAAGGCTTGGAAGTTTTAGAAGAAGTTTTGGTTGTTGTCTGGGGCACGTAGAGGTGCAGATCGCGAGGGTAACCAAGTGGGCTGTTGACATCGAAGATAGGAGACGCCAAATAGTCGGCGATGGACAATAGCCTGACGGCCGAAACTGACACAGGAGCGTCAGGACTTACATTCGCGTTTGAGGCTAGTTGTTCCTCTGACACGGATGCGGCAGATGAGATAGCGGTAGCAACCAAAAGCAGGCATAAAATCGAACCCAATCGTCGCATCGGAAACTCCTGGGAAATGAAATACCGTTCTAGTGTCTGGTCGGCCCGTTTTGTAGTTTCCTCTGTAAATTCTGGTAAGGCTCAGCGAGAATTTTTTTATCATCCGCCGATAAGTGCGGCAAAATTTCGTTCAGATGAGAAAGTGCCGCGGCTGCTCCTGCGCGGTCACCATTTTGGAGCTTGTCCTGGGCAAGTTCAAGATAATTTGCCCCTATATTCATATAGAGTGCGCCATTCGCTTTATTCGTATCAATTTTATTGAGAAGATCGAATGCTCTATCTGTTAACGCTTTAGCTTCTCCTGGGTTCTGCGATTGAAGTAATTCTCCCCTTAGCTGAAGATTTTCAGCCATTTTCGTCGATAAGGATGGAGTGGGCGCCGCCAGCTGTTCAACAAGGTCGAGGGCACGCTGGCTTTGTATCTCTGCTGGACGAAGCTGGTCGGCTGCTGCCAACATTCTTGCCTCGTTGCTGTAGTACTGGGCCAACTCCATTTTGTACTCCCGATTTTCGGGTTTCTTCTTTACCAACTGCTCGGCCAGCGCGATGGCTTTCTCGTAGAAATCCTGGGCCTGCGCAGTTTGACCAGTACTATCCATCACAATTGCGTAATCGTTGTAGACTCGGGCAAGATCCTGAGTTGGGTCTGGATTGGTGTCTGTATCTACTGCGGTCGAAGATTTCGATACGAGCGGTTCCAGTAAATCAATTGCCCTGCGGAAGTCCAACTGCACTCCCCTAGCATCGTTTATACGAAAGCGGATGATTCCGCGGTTGTAGTACGTGCGGGCCAGTTCCTGCTGGTAAACAGCGTTTTCTGGGCTCTGGCTGTGCAGATCTTCCTGGATGCGAATAGCCTCACTGTACTCTTTCTCAGCATCGGATGGACTATATTTATCGGCGTTCGAAGTATTCTCCAGTGCTCCGCGGATGGTTTCTCCCAGCCAGTTGTGGGAATACGCGAGTGCCTGACGCAAATTACTTTGGCTAGGATGTTGCTCCGCCAACGTTGTAAGTCGGGTGATGGCTTCGTTGTACTCCCGAGCTGCTTCCTTATACCTTTCGGTGAGACGGTTAATATCTCCCAGTCGTGAATGTGCCTGAGCTTCCTCGATGCGCAGATTCAGGTTTGTAGAATTCTTCTGCGCCAAGAGGGTATAGAACGTTTGCGCCTTGTCCAGAAGCTCTTTGCGAAACTCCTCCATTTGAGGGACGTCGCTTGCCTCACGCGCCTGTTCACTGCCGGCTGACGAGAGACTTTCATCGACGGCTTTCTGCGCCCATTTCAGATTTTCTTCCGCACGTTGCGTCTGCCTGAAGGCAAAGTATGCAAGGAAGAGCGCTACCAAAAACAGAGAGCCCAGTATCCCTGCAGCCCATTGGGTTTGCCTGAGTTTTTTCAGACGCTCGCGTTTGGCCTCGTCACTAAGCCTTTGGCGCTCTGCTTCGCTGTGATCGAGGAAGGTCATCACTTGAGCAAAGTTGGAGTTATACCGTTGTGCCCAAGCAGCGGTGGGATGATTTTCAGCTTTCCATTTCTGTCCAACCTCTAACTCAGGGTTGCGCCAGAGGCCTGCCCTACCTTCTTCCCACCACATCGCTGCGTCGGAAAGACGTCCGTAGATGTCGGCTGAGACTCTTTCCTGTTCGGTCCAACCGACCAGTCGCGCCCAGCATCGCATGAGACTTTCGTGAGACAGGTCAACGATGCATCGTTCTTCCAAAGGAACATCAGCAGGCGGCATCAGGAAAGAACGACCGGGGCGTCGAAAGATTTCGACAATTCGAATGATATCTGGCTGGGATGTTTCGCAGATGGCGGCCAGATCATCGACTGAGGTTGGCCGGCGAATGCCACGAGAGTCTGAGAAGGTATCGGTAAGGGCTTTAAAGATTCGTTCGGCGATCTTCTTCTCATTATCCGTGCCAGCCTCTTCGTAGGCCTCTTCGGCGTGAAGGGACAATGCGTGGCGGAAGGTCCCGATTGCTTCGTAGTCTTCAATATCAATGGCATCGGTCGATGGCGATCTTTGCGACCAGTGATCCCAGGTCCGCATGAGAGCGTGCTGTAGGATGGGCAATTGATCGTAGTCATCGCCAAGGTCGTTGAGGAGGCGAAGCACCAACCGCTGCGCAATGTTTCCGCCTCCGACGGCGACCGGCCCGGTGATGGCGGAACGCAATTCGTCGCGCGTCATGCGAGGCACGAGATAGGAACCACTGTTGACTGCTTCAGGCAGGCCGACGAAGTCCATGCAATCTCCGATGAAGTCAGAACGCATGGTGATGACGACGTAAATGGGAATCTCTTCCTGCCGGGTTGCCTCGAGGAGAAGCTTTACGAAAGCTGCAGCTTCATTTCTGGAGTTCTCAAGCTGAGAGTTTCGACGGAAGCGAAAGAGCTCTTCGAACTGATCCACCACGATCAGCAGATTGTCGTCGGAGAGAACTCGCGCTTGCCGGACTGCTTCGACCAGACCGCGCGTGCCGCGCTGCAATGTGGCCTCAAGCAAGATACTGTTCGTTTCCTCCAATTCTCCTGTTGTGCCGATGACGTCAGGCGAATTCAAGGCTGCGGCCAGGTGCCGGACGGGGTCTTCCCCCGGGCGCATGATCGCGATGCGCCAACCCGGGCTGGTATTGACCATAAATCCGCCATAGAGAGAGGGAATGAGGCCGGAGCGCAC
The DNA here is from genome assembly GCA_035317185.1 of Edaphobacter sp. Classification (GTDB taxonomy): domain Bacteria; phylum Acidobacteriota; class Terriglobia; order Terriglobales; family Acidobacteriaceae; genus Edaphobacter. The sequence goes on along the minus strand of DATHHN010000010.1, from coordinate 91,037 downwards.
CAGAGACGATTTGCCGCTGCCCGAGGTTCCAATGATCGACAGGAACCGGCAGAGGCGCAGCCGCCGCAGCAACTCGTCTATTTCTTTTTCGCGACCAAAGAATAGATGATCTTCATCTGCTTCGAAAGGACGCAAGCCCGGAAAGGGATTGAACATGATTCTCAAATCCCTTCTTAGGTCTGTATGCGTGAGATAAATGGCAGCAAACTATCGAAAGAAAATTCTTCCATCTGAAGAACTGGGGCTTCATGTGTGCGAAAGCGTTCCTTCTCGCTGTTTTTTATTCCTACACATGAGATAGTGACTACCGGCAGAGGACCGGTACGGCCATAGCCGACGCTCTTCTGCACTTCTCTAAGTTTTCGGCGAACCCATCCTTCATTTGTAGAACCGAAAAAGATCAAAACGCCCTGGCAGACGCGCAGATTCTCTTCGTGACATTGGCGCACTTCCGCTTCATCCCCTTCGAAGGTGGGGTGAAGAACCTCGAACCCCTTGTTGAACAAGGCATCCGCGTACTGCGACACGATGGCGGCGTCGCGCTGGTCGTAGATAAGGTAGATTTGTCCGCGACCTTCAGTCGCTGGCTCAGCCGAATACTTCTGCTGCGGTATCTTCGGCTCGTCCCTGAGACGATCATGAATAACGGTTCGCAGATCTTCAAAGAGAGTCTCGAGAAGATCTGCTCCAGCTAGCATCCTGGGATCCATTCGCAATTGATTGACGACTTTCAGTTGTCTCTCGTCTTCTATAGAGAGGCCGGCGGGAATCCATAGAAGACGCTCAAACCCGCCCTGCTTCCCTCTTTCGATTGCGAGCTCGTTCTGGATTTCCAGGAGGGACGAGCTACTACCCTCCGGGATAAATCCATAATTTTTACCGACCAGATGAATGGACATTCTGCACTGCGCCAAGTCTTCTTCGAGTGAGGTCTTCATTTCGGAGGCGATGAAAGGAAGGCCCCGGGCGGGCAGAACTGTATACCCATGCTGTTGGAGATCGCGCCGGATCGCTTCGCGTTGATCTTTGAGGTCAGCAGTAGTCTCTGCCAGAAACACCGCTTCTTTTCTGCTGCCTTGCAGCCCCGGCATAGCGTTCGAAGACTCATTCTGCAGCAGCTCGAGCAGTGCGGCGATATCATGCGCCAGATCATCCAGCTTCATCCAGAAATCTCGTTGCGCCTCTGTGCCAAAGATTTCGTCGAGTTCGCGAACCCGGCCTGAATTGGGATCAATCTGGAAGAACTCGTATCCTAGAAGCGGTTGCAGCTCGGGCGGGTCCATCTCGCGGGGGATGGGTGTCTTCAATACTTTGAATATGCGAGCTTTGTCATGAAAGGTGACTCCGCCCTGAGCTTCAGCGGCTTTCCAGAACTCGACTAACTCGCGTCGTGTCCACTCTGACTTTACGTAGCGGGGGGAGATAATCGTTACGAGAACGGCGACCCTTTTGAGCTGTTCGACCAAGGTGTTTTCGAATACATCATTCCCTGTCAGCTTTGGATCGCGCCAAATCTCGGGTTTTTCACCGAGGAGCTGGCCGACGCGGATTTCGAGTGCGCGGTGGAGGTTAGTGATCCATCCTTTACTACCATCGACGAGACCAACGTTGTCGATATGGCAGTAACTGATGAAGGCATCGCAATCGAAGCTCATACCGTTGTCCCCAAACCGAGTATTCACTGATCGTTCTGCGCAGGCCCGGCGCTCACAGATGAACTATAGAGTCTAGCCTGTGAGGAGTCTATTGGGAATTTGGTTGGGCATGGACCGGATGCCTGGCGCAGCAATGGTACACAGCCGCCCAGTCTGCTATAGCGCGGCTGCTTTTTGACTACCGCTGAGGTGCTGTAAGAAGGGCGAGCTGAACCGTGTCCGCATCCTGATTACTCTTGGCTAGCTCCGTATCCTTCTCGACGCGAGTCTTGGAGCACTCGAGGCCGAAGGTATCGCCCGCCCGCCAGATTTGGCTCAGAAAATACTTGTTTCCGTAGCGGTGAAAGGTGATCTTTCCTCGGGGCTGCGTGCGGGAAACAATAGCTGAGTGCATTACGACGAACGCCGATACTTGATCGGGCCCACGCAATACAACGATATTGTCGGATTGATTGGTGATTTGATAAAGGCCGGCAGGCATGCGAATACGGCCGGTTTGAAATGCAAAAGGGATCTCCACCTTGGCCGAAGTGAATCCCTGAGCTACTGCGCTCGGCGTTGATGCGAGAGTAATGAATCCCAAGGCACAAGCAAACAAACCAGAGCTGAGAATTGAAACAAACCGTAGTTTTTTCATGACTCGAATCTCCCTTGTGAGGCATCGGTAGTGACTGCCTTCACTTGTTAAAGTGAAGAATTCGGGTCATTCGTGACGGAAAATCCTGAAGTTTTGTTGTTTTAGCTGACAACAAGTATCGATTTACGGGCAAACAAAGGCCTCAAGGGCGAGCGAGTCGCAAATAATATGGCCAGTGTTGAATGCGCGTTAGACCTCTACCAGTTGCCGTCCGTAGCGCTTCTCGACGTATTCGTCAAGAATTACTTGAAACTCTTCGACGATCCTGTCGCCTTTCAGCGTGATGAACAGCTTGCCATCAACATATACGGGGGCTTTTGGCTCTTCGAAGGTTCCTGGCAGGGAGATACCTATATTCGCGTGCTTCGATTCGCCGGGGCCGTTGACGATACATCCCATTACGGCGAGCTTGAGCTCTTCGACGCCTGCGTACTGCTTCTTCCACTCCGGCATCTGCTCGACAAGATAGCCTTGAATCCGCTCGGCGAGCTCCTGAAAGTAGGTTGATGTTGTACGGCCGCAACCGGGGCAGCTCGTCACCTGAGGCATGAAGCTGCGGATGCCAAGAGACTGAAGAATTTGCTGGCCGCAGCGGACTTCTTCGCTGCGGTCGCCGCCAGGGGTGGGGGTGAGGCTGACGCGGATGGTGTCGCCAATGCCGGATAGGAGCAGCGGAGCCAAACCTGCGGCGGAGGCAACAATTCCCTTCATGCCCATGCCCGCTTCTGTTAGGCCGAGATGGAGTGCGTAGTCGCAGCGCTGTGCAAGTTCCTTATAGACATCAATCAGGTCCCGGACGCCGGAGACCTTTGCGCTGAGGACGATCTGGTCGCGGCGGAGGCCGTAGCGTTCGGCGGCGGCGGCGTTGTCGAGCGCAGAGACGACCATCGCTTCCATCATGACGTCGCGGGCGGGCAGAGGGTCGGCCGACTTCGAATTCTCGTCCATCATCTTGGTAAGGAGCGCCTGATCGAGCGAACCCCAGTTGACGCCGATGCGGACAGGCTTCTGATGTTCGACGGCAACCTCTACCATGGTGCGGAAGTTATCGTCGTCTTTGCGTCCAATGGAGACGTTGCCGGGATTGATTCTGTACTTCGCCAGCGCCCGGGCAGTTTCGGGATACTTCTTCAGGAGCAGGTGACCGTTGTAGTGGAAGTCACCGATGATCGGCGTGTTCCAGCCTTTTTTTGCAATACCTTCGACGATTGCGGGAACGGCCTTGGCGGCATCATCGTTGTTCACGGTGACGCGAACCATCTCCGAGCCGGAGCGAGCGAGCGCGGCGATCTGCTGGATCGTGCCTTCAACGTCGGCGGTATCTGTATTTGTCATCGACTGAACGACGACAGGTGCGTCGGACCCGACCCGAACGCCTCCAATGTTGACTGTTACCGCACGACGACGCTGTATCTCAGGCATAAACTCTCCATCATCAAGTTTATCATCGGGGCGTCTGCAACCCTCGCGATACACTAGGGTCGATGGCCCGGTAGCTCAGTTGCATAGAGCAGCGCACTCCTAACGCGAAGGTCGCAGGTTGGACTCCTGCCCGGGCCACCATACAATCAATAAGTTACAGGGAATAGCAAACATCTAAACACTTCGTGGGTCACATTTGGGTCACTCCCAGTACCCTTGATGGACTTTTTGCAAATTCCCTGCTTCCCATTCAAAACACAACCCTAGTTCTCTCCCTGCCTCCACAGCTAGTTACTGAATTTTCGCCTTTTACTTCGCTATACACATTGGCCCATGACCTACTTCATGGACCCGATACCAAACGCCAGGAAGCCATCACAGCATCGTGTGCTGATGCACTTCATGCGCCGGAATGGGTACTGCGTCAGTTTTCTTGAGGAAGACTGCAAGACGAATCTAAAGCTCAAACTCACCTTTGCAACGCCCGATAAGATTCTTGAGATTCAGGAACGCTGGGGAGAGGTCTGAACACACGAGGCTAGGCAAAAGATTGAGCGTGACATCGCTATGGGTAGACCAGGTGGTGTGTGGCTCGTCTTGAGTGCAGAGCAGTATGCCAAGCTGAAGGGGTAATGCGGAAATCTTTACGAATGAATCGGTCTGCTAAATTTGAAGCATGCACCGACTAAACCAGTCCCAAGAAGTATCAGCGAGGATGGCTCCGGTGTGTCGGGTATTTCTTCCTTGGTAATAGTTAGAGTATCGCCCGTTGTCGTAAGGTCGAGATCCCCGTCGAGCTGATCCCGTGGCACAGAAATCAGTTCATCAATATTTACAGTTCCGGACGTGAAGACGTACGTACCGGCCGCAAAGGTTGGGTCACTAAAACTACCTTGAGTAATTGATGGACCTACTTCGCTAAAAGAATAAAGAACATACTGGCCAGTTTCCCACTCAACAAGAAATGAGGGTTTCCCGGGTGCTGGATTTTGGGTGAACGCTCCAATCTCAATGGTATTCGCACCAGGGTAACCGTCAGGAGGGGGAATACGAGAATCTCCATCCACGCCAGTTCCGGTTAGAGCTACGACAATCGCATCGTAGCCGGGGAAAAATTGCTCATCAGATGGGAGTGAGAATACTGGTTCTTGAACCTGCCAAGTCAGCTGCGAGAAATCGTAGATTAGCGTATTTGGATGACTTTCGATTGGTGCAGGCAAGTTGAATGTCAATGTAAAGTTATCGATTGTGGTGGCATGTGCCGATGAGATAGACACAACGATGAAAGCAGCGAGCCTAAGCAAGCAATTCATGCGCATGGATTTTCCTCTTAGAGTTATCGGGGGACGGTTGAGGAGAATTTATCGCCAGTCGGATCGAAAGTCTACGTAATAGTTAGACCCTTGAACGACCAACGATTCACCGAAAATCAGGCATCACAAAGAGCAACTGCAAGCCGAAGGAGCACCTCTCATGGCTAAAGAACCTGAACTCGTTCAACCTAAGATAAAAGGCGAATCCACAGACAAGGAACATAAAGACTGTGTTCGAATTATGTACCGATGTGTTCATATTGCGCCCCTTTCACTCGTTACGCCATAATGCGTCCGTGCCAAAGACGCCGAATGGACATTGTCCTTCTTGCTCTTTGGTTACAGTTCATCGCACAGTCGGTGTATCGCTGCACAATCGTTTCATCAAACCTTGGTTGGCTGACACCCAATTCCAACGGATACCGCGTCACTCCGAATGGGATAAAGACATTCGAAACTCTAGGCATTGACCTCGAAGCAACTTGAGCCCTACGCCGCAGGTTCGCATTTGCAATGTCTCGACTGGAGAGAGCGGCGGCCTCATCTCGGCGGCGCACTAGGTGCGGCCTTCCTCAAACGATTTGGCCTTCAAATCTGAACATCTGTCTACGCCGTCACCGTTCGAAACTACACAACCACCGCCGCACCCTCCACGGCGACACTTCCAAACACCCGCCTATAGCGTGCAATCTCATCTGCCGGCCCAGTCGCCTTCCGCATATTGTCAGATAGCTTCACCGCAGGCCGTCCCTCCACTGTCATCAGTTTGCACACCAGGCTGATCGGATCCAGATCGCTCTCCCCACGCGGATGGCACCCACGAAAGTCATTCGTCAGTAGTGTCCCCCACCCTGCGCTGAATCGGATTCTTCCACTGAAATACTCATGCAGCCGCAGAATCTCATCGACATCCAGACCATCCGACGCAATCAACCGTTTCTTCCTCGCATCTCTTCCTCGCTCTTCCAACCACCGAATGTATTCATCCCCGGCGATAAATGGGTCCTTCGAGTCGCACCTCTGTCCCGTCCAATCCGCTACCCAGTCAGGTGCCCCCGCCAGAAACTGTGTCGTCCCAAACGTGTCCGGCAGCATAATCAACAGCTCTCCGCCATAGCTCTTCTGCCAAAGCTCCAGCACACGATACTGCGACGCATGCAGCGCCGCATCATCATTCGCCAGCGCCGCCAGCGCCATCGGCAGTTCATGAGCATTCGTACCCATCGCTTCAAGGTCATGCTTATAAGCCAGAAACGTATTCGACGTTCCCGACAGGCTCTTGCCCAGCGCCGCCCTCATCGCCTCGACCACATACTCCTGCCACAGAAAACTATGCCGCCGACGCGTCCCAAACTCCGAGATACTCACCCCAGGCACCCTTCGCAGCATCTCGATCTTGTCCCAGAGCTTCGTCTTCGCTCGCGCATACAGCACATCCAGTTCCAGTTCGCTCAACCGCCCCAGCGCCGCCCGGGTCTTCATCTCGCTCAACAGCGCCAGCCCATAAACCTCCCACATCGTCACCTCGGTCCACAGCCCATAAAAGCACAGAACCAACTGCCCATCCCTTTCTTCAACCTCATACTCCGATAGCCGAAAATCATGCTCCAGCCAATCCAGAAATCCCGGTTCAAAGATGCTTCGTGTCCCATAGAACGTATTACCCGCCAGCCAGATCAGTTCGCTCTTCCTAAACCGCAGTCCTCGCACATGCTCCATCTGCTCTCTCAACACGCCAATCGGTACATGCTCCGCCAGCCGCACCGAAATCGTCCTGTTCGTCGTCTCCGAGCTCACATGAACCTGCGGAAAGTTCTTCCAGATAAACTGCAACATCAATAACTTGTAAAAATCCGTATCCAGCAGCGACCGAACAATCGGGTCGAGCTTCCAATTATGGTTGTGGGCTCGCTCGGCGAAGTTTACGTTCATAAACGGATTGTCACCCCCACCCCGCCCGCCAAACAACAAGATTCATCCGTCAGGCCCCTCCCCTGCGTCTTTCCAGCATTACAAAATTCACACAAAACCCGCTCCAGTACAGCACAAAACGCTGGTATCCTATATGGGCCATGCCTACAAAAAAAGAACTCCTCGACCGCCCCATTCAGCACCTCGACATCAAGCAGCACAATGTTGTCGCACTCGTCGACGCCATGCAGCACATGGCCTATAGCTCACGCGACACCTACCGTGCCGCCAGCATCTACGACATGATGCTCCGCGACACTGAGTGCGGCGTCATCCTCTGTATCGCCGGCTCCATGGTCTCTGCCGGCCTCAAGCAGATCTTCATCGACATGATCCGCAACAACATGGTTGATGGCATCGTCTCCACCGGCGCCAACATGATCGACCAGGACTTTTTCGAAGCCCTGGGCTTCAAGCACTACATCGCCGACGACCAGTACAAGTACGGCAACGAAGACGCCGTCCTCCGCGAGCTCGCCATCGACCGCATCTACGACACCTTCATCGACGAGGACGAGCTCCGCATCTGCGACGAGGTCACCCACCAGATCACCAACTCCCTTGAGCCCCGCCCCTACAGCTCGCGCGAGTTCATCCGCGAGATGGGCGCCTACCTCCAGCGCGAAGGCAAGACTCCGCAGGCCGGTGGTGTTGACTCCATCATCCTCGCCGCATACGAGAAGAACATCCCCATCTTTGTCCCCGCCTTCTCCGACTGTTCCGCAGGCTTCGGCTTTGTCGCCCACCAACACGCTCGTCAGGGCAAGCCGATGGTGTCCATCGACTCCGCCAAGGACTTCTACGAGCTCACCCAGCTCAAGATCGCCAATCCCTCCACCGGCCTTCTCATGCTCGGCGGCGGCACTCCCAAGAACTTCGCTCAGGACATCGTCGTTTCAGCGGAGATCCTCGGCGTCGACGCCCCCATGCACAAGTACGCCATCCAAATCACGGTAGCCGACGCTCGCGACGGCGCTCTCTCCGGTTCCACCCTTAAGGAAGCCAGCAGCTGGGGCAAGGTCGATCTCACCTACGAGCAGATGGTCTATGCCGAAGCCACCATGGCACTCCCTCTCATCGTTGGCTACGGCTTCCACAAGAACGCCCACGCCAACCGCAAGGGCAAAAACTGGGCCACAATTCTGGACCAGGTACCTGTTACCGCCTAACCTTTCGTAACCGCAACTCCGGCCGTCTTCCTCCTTTCGGAAGACGGCCTTCATCATTTAAGCCTTCCTTCTCAAACCTTCCTATTTAGGTTCAATGCTGTTGTCTTTGCGGATAACCCACCTCTGTGTTATTGCCGCTGAAACTTTTTTTCTGTCATCTTTAGCCTGCAACCGAAAACTTCTACGTCGTTGATAGGACATGCTTTCCCCATGCCAGTCATCAACTTTGACACTTATTTTGATCTGCCTTTATGGAGCCTTACTTCGCTGAAAATGTTGCCCAAGACCCTGTTAAGTACTGAAGGAAATTAGCTTAGCGGTTTCATTCTCAAACACTGTTTGTCTCGAAACGCAGCTTTGTATCACGTTACTGCCTCAGTTACCTCAAGGTTACCCATACGAATGCATACTTTAGCAGTTATTGGCTTCCTCTCCCTGTTCTCTAGCTCTGCGGTTCTGCTCTTCGCCTTCATCCGTTCGCAACGGACGTCTCGCGATCTGGCCGAGCAATTGACTTATGCACGCGAGCAGCAGCACCAGGACAAGCTTCATCTCTCCGAGCGCTCCCAGCTCGACATGCTCAAGGACGAGTTCATCTCCACCGTCTCGCACGAACTCCGCACTCCGCTCACCAGCATCCGCGGCGCTCTCGGTCTTCTCTCTTCCGGCGTCATCGGCGATGTCGACGCCAAAGCTCTCAATCTTCTTCGTATCGCCGTCACCAACACCGACCGCCTCATCCGCCTCATTAACGACATCCTCGACCTTGAGCGCATGGAATCCGGCCGCGCTCCCCTGCAGATTCGCCGCTGTTCCCTGCGCGATCTCGCCCATCAGGCCATCGAGACCATGACGCCCATGGCAGATTCCCACACTGTCCATCTCGAACTCGTCCCTTCTACCATCGCCCAGTCCTCTACTCCGGAAGCCCTCTTCTTCGACGGCGACGCCGACCGCATCCTCCAGGTCCTGACCAATCTTCTCTCAAACGCCATCAAGTTCTCACCCACCGCCTCCACTGTAAGAATCCACACCGACGCAACCCCGGAGTCCATTCTCCTTAAGGTCGTTGACGAAGGCCGTGGCATCCCCACCGATAAGCTCGACAGCATCTTCGACCGTTTCCAACAAGTCGAGCCCTCCGACGCCCGTCAAAAGGGCGGCACTGGTCTCGGTCTAGCCATCTGCCGCAGCATCGTGCAGCAGCATAGCGGCTCCATCTGGGCACAGCGCAACCTCGGCGTTGGCACCACGCTCTATGTCATGCTTCCCCGCACCGCACGCTCCACCGATATTCCCGTACCGTCATCACTACCCGCAGTGATCACAGCCCGTGGCGAGGGTGCCATTCTTGTCTGTGACGACGATCCCGGCATCCGCACGGTTGTATCCGAACATCTCGGCCGTCAGGGGTACACCGTCATCGAGGCCGAATCAGGAGATCAGGCTCTCATCATGGCCGCCGAACATCAGGTCGAAGCAATCCTTCTCGATCTCTACATGCCAGGCCTTAGTGGTTGGGAGACCCTTCAACGGCTTCGCAACAATCCCGCTACGGCCAACATTCCCGTCGTCGTCCTCAGCGTCCTCTCCTCTTCACTTCGTCCGCAACTAACCGGCGACGCCCAGGGCTGGGTACAAAAACCCTTCAACGAAAATCTTCTCTTCGCCGAACTCGGTCGCGTCCTCCACCATGGCGATGGCCCCGCCTACGTCCTTCTGGTTGAAGATGACGAAGACCTCGCCAGTGTTCTCATCGCCAGCTTTCAAGACGCAGCTGTTCATATCGATCACGCCGCTACCCTTCAGCAGGCCATTCGGCAATGTCTCAACCGCCGCCCCGACCTTCTCATCCTCGATCTCACTCTTCCCGACGGCAACGGTTTCTCTCTGATCGAGTGGATTCGTCAGCAACCGGCCCTCCGCACCCTTCCCCTTGTCGTTTACTCCGGCCGCGAGGTCTCAGATGTCGACATGGCTAAGCTGCGCCTCGGCCCCACCGAATTCCTCACCAAAGCGAAGGTGCAGCCTCGCGAAGTGGAAGAACTCGTTCTCTCCATGGTCGAGCGCATCCGATCTAAATTCGCCGACCTCGTAGTAGCCGAACCCGTCATTTAGGAAGAAACTTCCAAGTTACCTCCAATAACTTCCGTCGCATGAGAAAATAAGCACGCTCATGCGACGCATCCTAATCATTGACGACGAAGACGACATTCGCGAGGTAGCTGCCCTCTCTTTAGAGGCGACCGCTGGCTGGCACATCCTTACAGCAAACTCCGGGGCCAGTGGAATCGAACTTGCCGCGGCGGAACAGCCCGACGCTATCCTGATGGACGTCATGATGCCCGACGTCGATGGCCCAACCACCTTCCGAAGCATGCAGCAGAATCCAGCCATCGCCCACATTCCTGTTCTTCTTCTCACGGCAAAGGTTCAGGGGGTTGACCAGCGCCGGTTCGCCGGCCTCGGTGTAGCGGCAATCCTGTTCAAACCCTTCGACCCTCTCACCCTCGCCGAACAGATCTCCGAAGTGCTCGGCTGGAACACTCATTCCTAGTACCAACCAGTCCTCTCATCTCAACTAATCTGAACGTATACCAACTTCAAGGTCCCCTCCCCATGACCGATAAGACTGATACGACCAATAAGCTCGATACAACTGACACCGCAACCGAAGACATCCGTATCCTGCTCGCCGACCTCTGGCAGCGGCATCTCCCCACCCTGCACGAGCGTTTAGATCTCCTCGACCGCACCGCCAAAGTGGCGCAATCGGGCACTCTTCCTGAACACACACGCGAAGAGGCCCAGTCCGTTGCTCACAAACTCGCCGGCAACCTCGGCATGTTTGGATACAACGAAGCCGGAGACATAGCCAGCCAGATGGAACAGATCCTCAAAGCCCCCACCGCCCACGCGCTGTCCGAACTCACACTTCTGGCCCATTCACTCCGTCAAAAGCTCGCCCCCAACGTTTAATGTAGCCGTTGTGTGTTCCTTGTCTTGTCACCCACAAAGCATCTTCCACTTAGTCGCAAGCCAACGCCATCCACACACCAGCCGCCGTTCCACTCGAACCCGTAACGCTCAAATCGACAAAGTTTCCCGCCGCCACCGCAACGTTTCCCGTCACCGTACAACTCGCTCCCGCCGCTACAGAACACGTCAGCACTGTATCCGTCATAATCCCCGGCAGTCCCTGCCGAACCGTCACGTTGATCGTGTTCGACTGCTGCGAATACACCACCAGCCGCGTTGCAGTACATCCCGTTGGAACCCATGTCATCACCGCAGTCCCTTCGGTCGCACTCGAGTTCGTATTGTTCAACGAGTAATACGAAAAGTTGAACGACACGGCGTGATACATCGAAGCAAATGGAATCCCACTCGTTCCACCGCCGCTGCTGCCTCCTGTTCCATTCGTGCCCGCTGCGCCCTGCGGAATCGTGAAGTTCAACACAGCTGCGCTTCCAGTCCCGCTGTTCGTAACCGTCGCCTGCGTTCCCGCAGCACCCGTCGTCACACTCCCTACACTCACCGTAGCCGCCGCTCCCGCCGGCCCCGTTGGCCCTGCTCCACCAGCCTGGGCAAGAACGCCCCACAACGCCGGATTCAAATCAGGCTGCGATCCCAGACTGGTCGCCAGCGCCAAATACGTCGATCCGCCAAAAGCCACCGCATCGTTCGCAATGTATCCCGTGTTCGCTGTCCATGTGCCTTTATAGCTCACACCGGCAGCCCCTGCCGGACCCTGCGGCCCCGCAGCTCCAGCCACTCCCGCAGCACCCTGCACACCTGCTTGCGCCAGCACCGCCCACTGCGTCGGACTCGAATCAGGCTCTTTCCCTAGATTCGCAGCCAACGCAATATAGCTCGTTCCACCAAAGCTCACCGCATCGCCAACAGCATACGACTGCTTCACCACCCATCCACCCCCAAAACTCACCGGCGGCCCCTGAGCCCCTGTCGCACCCATAGCACCCGTTGCTCCAGCCGGACCCGATGGGCCCGCCGCACCAGTCACTCCAGCAACTCCCGGAACACCCTGCGCCGCCAACACCGCCCACAGAGTTGGACTCAACGAAGGCGTATTCCCCATATTCCCCTTCACCAGCGAAATATAAGTCGACCCGCCATAGCTGACCGCATCATTTAGCTCATAGCTCGCACCCGGCACATAATTCCCCGTATAGTTCGCCACCGCTGGCCCCTGAACACCTGTAGCTCCCGTCGCTCCCGCCGGCCCCGCAACGCCCTGCAATCCCTGCGACCCCTGGGCTCCCGTAGCACCGGCGACCCCCTGTGGCCCAGTCGAACCCGTCGCTCCCGCAGCAGCAAACAGCGCCCACTTCCCCGCACTCTGATCCGGCGTATTCCCACGATTGTTCGCAACCAGCGAAACATAACCGGCCCCACCATACAAAACACCATCCGCAAGCCCGTAATTCACCACCGACGAGTATGCTCCCTGAAACGACAACCCCACGGGTCCTGGCACACCCTGCGCCCCTTGCGGCCCAGTCGAACCCATAAGCCCCGGCAATCCTTGCGCCCCCGTCACACCCTGCGGCCCCTGCACTCCCGTACCCCCTGTCGGCCCCCTCGGAGACAATACACCCCACTGCAACGGACTCGCATCCGGCGTATTCCCAATGTTGTTCCCAATCAGGGACGTGTAACTGGTCCCCTGCCAAAGCACCACATCCCCCACCACATAATTAGTTCCCGAAAAGTAAGCTCCGCGATACACCATTCCCGGCAACCCCGCACTACCCGTCGCCCCCGTAGATCCTGCCACACCAGTCGCCCCAGTTGAACCAGCCGGCCCCATCAACCCAGCCGAACCCGCAGCTCCCGTCGCTCCAGTAGCGCCCGTCGCGCCAACCGCAGACTGAGCCAGCACACCCCATTGCGACGCACTCAGCGACGGCGTATACCCAACATTTTCCCCCACCAGTGAGATATAGCTTGACCCCTGATAAGTCACCACATCGTTCACCACATAGTTCGTACCCGACAGATATCCACCCCGGTAAACAAGCCCCGACCCATTCGCCGCCGGCCCAGCCGGTCCCATCGCCCCCGTAGCTCCAGTGGCACCTTTTACTCCCGCCACCCCGGTTGCTCCGATCGGCCCCACAGCCCCCGTAGCTCCAGTTGCTCCTGTCACCCCCACCAATCCTCCGGTTCCCCCCGAAGCCAGCGTCACATCCAACGACGGAGCATGACCCGTAAGATCATTTTCCTTGCTATCAAATTGCACCACCGCAGTCCCCGCCGTCAGGGCCAGCCCAAAGTTCGTCGCCGGAGCTGTAATCCACCCCTGCACCAGCGCCGTCACATCCACCGTCACATACGCCCCAGCCTGATTCACAGAAAAAACCTGCGAAGCACTATTCAGTGGAGGCAGTGTGGAGTAAGTCACGCTGTACTCACCCCACGCCGCACCCAGCGTCTGCACACTCACCGATCCCGACGTATCCGCCCGATTGCAATACAGCCGCAACACCGCGCGCGACACCTGCGCCGCTGTAGTGCCCACCGGCAGTACTCCCAGTTCGAACTGCAGCAGCGACGTATACCCACCACCCGCATTTAAATTTGAAATTGCTCCGCTATTCACCGCGGGCAGCGCACTATTCACATGCGTATCGGCCACCAGCGTAGCCTCCGCCGCGAACGCCGGCGCCACCATGGCCACCATCACTGCCAATGCCACCCAAATCGGCAACATCTTCCGTCGTACCAGGCCCATCCATAACCTCAGAACCTGCACTCCCCACCACGCGTCCTTGCATGGCGGAGAGCTTTGGCCCTTTCCAACGATCGAAACTCTACGGTGCACGTTGCCGCTGACCATGGACTGGCCATGCGCTTGCTTGTTCTGACAGAAACTGGGAGCACTACCGTTTTAGGACAAACGCTCGCAAAACACAACCATTTTCTATTGAGCACCATGCGACTTCCGTGTCACTCTCCACCTTCTTATCAACCCCAGTTGATTCCCCACCCTTATCCGCATCCCATATAGTGCAAATATCGGCTGTATCTTTTCATCAAGGACACCCAAAAAGTATGAGCATCAACCCAGTTCCAATTAATCAGCCCGGCCAACTCCCCACACCAGACTCCCTCGTCAACGTCCCCCGCCTCATCACCGCCTTCTACTCTCTCCACCCCGACGCCAGCGTCCCCGCACAGCGCGTCTCCTTCGGCACCTCCGGCCACCGCGGCGGCGCCTTTAACACCGCCTTCAACGACGATCACATCGCCGCCATCACCCAGGCCATCGTCGAATACCGCGCCACGCAGAAGACCACTGGCCCCCTCTTCCTCGCTCAGGACACCCACGCCCTCTCCGAACCCGCCTTCACCACCGCCCTCGAAGTCCTTGCCGCAAACAACATCGAAGTCATGGTCGACGACAACATCGCCTACACCCCGACGCCCGCTCTCTCGCACGCCATCCTTACCTACAATCGCGATCGCAAAGACGGCCTCGCCGATGGCATCGTCATTACCCCGTCCCACAACCCACCCGAAGATGGCGGCTTCAAGTACAACCCACCCAACGGCGGCCCCGCCGACACCACCGCCACAAAGTGGATCGAGAACCGCGCCAATGACATCATCGCCTCCGGCCTCACAGAAGTAAAACGCATTCCCTACACCCGCGCCCTCGCCTCCCCCACCACCCATCGCCACGACTACATCACCTCCTACGTCGACGACCTCGCCAACGTCATCGACTTCGACGTCCTCAAAGGCGCCACCCTCAAGCTAGCCGTCGACCCCCTCGGCGGAGCTGGCGTCCACTACTGGCCCCGCATCGCCGAAAAGTACAACCTACCCCTCCAGATCCTCAACCGCACCGTCGACCCTACCTTCCGCTTCATGACCTGCGACTGGGACGGCCGCATCCGCATGGACTGCTCCAGCCCCTACGCCATGGCCAGCATGATTGCCAACAAGGACAAGTACGACGTAGCCTTCGCCGCCGATACGGACCACGACCGCCACGGCATCGTCACCCGCACCGCCGGCCTGCTCAATCCCAACCACTACCTCGCCGTCTGCATCCAGTACCTCTTCACCCACCGCCCGCAATGGGGAGCCAACACAGCCATCGGCAAAACCCTCGTCTCCTCCAGCATCATCGACCGCGTCGCCAAGGGCCTCAAGCGTCCCATGCTGGAAGTGCCAGTGGGTTTTAAATGGTTTGTAGCAGGCCTCATCGACGGCAGCCTCGGTTTCGTAGGTGAAGAGTCCGCAGGAGCCACCTTCCTCCGTCGCAACGGCCAGGTCTGGACCACCGACAAAGACGGCCTTATCCCTGGCCTCCTCGCCGCCGAGATGACCGCGCGCATCGGCTGCGATCCCGGCAAGCAATACCGCGATCTCACCTCGAAATATGGCGAGCCCATCTACCAGCGTATCGACGCTGCAGCTACCAAAGACCAGAAGGCAAAACTCGCAAAACTCTCACCCGCCCAGGTCACCGCAAAAGAACTAGCCGGTGAACCCATCACCGCCATCCTCACCGAAGCCCCCGGCAACAAAGCCCCCATCGGCGGCCTCAAAGTTACTACCGAAAACGGCTGGTTCGCCGCCCGCCCCTCCGGCACCGAAGACGTCTACAAGATCTACGCCGAATCCTTCAAAGGCGAATCCCACCTAAAACAAATCCAAACCGAAGCCCAATCCCTCGTCTCCGCCGCCATAGCTTGACGCTTCTTTTTCTCTCACCCACACACTCATCTCGACTTACCACAAACGATAGTCAGTCGCTTCCACTCTCTTGTTCAGACAGTCTTCATGCAAAGCAAACTTGAGTTCTCTATTGCTATTACGGCATGGCTCCTATCTGCCACTCGATCCGGTCTGCCCTTTGTAGAGATACTCCTGTGAAAGTTGAGGTACCATCAGAAAGCGGCAGCGAGTAAATCAATCTTAACGCGATACTGTGACTTCAAATGAAATGTTTTGATGAACGAGTCATCGCCATTTTCATCATGCTGTGCGTACCGCAAGTTGCCCTTAGTCAACAAGCCCCGGCAGCTGCGGAGCGGCCATGGGAAGGGCCATCCGATACGCAACTGGGCATCTCATCAAGACATGTACCAAAATTTGTTCCCGATCCATTGAAGACATATTCATTGTCTGAATTGGTGGACATCGCGGAACAGAACAACCCAGAAACTCGCGTAGCATGGCAAAATGCCAAAGCGCGCGCCGCCGACTTGGGAATCTCAAAAGCAACCCTTTACCCTACGCTGGCTGCTTTGGCACTCGCAGAGACTGACCGTACGCAGATCTTTTTATCTCCAGACTTTATCCGCCAAACCAGCGGGGCGTTTTCTCCGCTCTTAGCCCTGGATTACACTATTTTCGACTTCGGCAGGCGACTGCAAGAGGTCGCGCTCAGTCGAAGCAACTTGCTGGCGGCCAACTTTCTTTTCAACGATACCCATCGCAAAATTATCTTCCAGGTAATGTCGGCCTATTACAGAGTACTTAACAGCAAAGGCCAGGAAGCTGCGCAGGAAGCTAATTTGAAGAACGCGCAGACCGTACAGGATGTTGCCGAAGCGCGCCTTCAGCAGGGGCTCGCAACTTTACCGGATGTGCTTGAAGCCCGCAGTTCCACCGCTCAAGCAGACTATGATCTGCAAGCTACCCTAGGCGCGACAGAGATCGCTCACGGTGACTTGGCAAATGCTATCGGCATTTCACCAACCAACAAGTTCCAAGTCGAAAATATTCAGAATCTCACTATTCCGCAAGAGCTCACTGACACAGTTGAACTGTCTATTGATCGGGCATTGGCACAACGCCCTGACCTCATGCAACAGGTTGAGCAGCTTCGCGCTGCCGAAGCCGAAATTAAGGCCGTCAAAACCACCTACCTTCCGACTCTAAGCATCGATGGCAGCGGAGGTTTGGCCCATATTTATGGACAACAAAATCTTGCACCAGGAGTTTACTCTCCCACACAAGAGACCTGGAATGCGAAACTCAGTCTTAACTGGAATTTGTTTGATGGGTTCGCGCGCGAGAATCGGCTGGCGAAGGCGAAAGCTGATCAGGGGCGGGCTGAAGCAGAAGTGGATGTTATTCGTGATCAAGTAGAAAATCAGGTATGGTCAGCCTATTTCACCGCCCGGACAGCACTTCGTCAGCAGAAAGCGGCGGCAGCACTCCTCGCCGCTGCAAGCGAGTCGTACGATGCGGCTTTACAGTCGTACAATTTCGGCGTTCGCAGCCAAATCGATGTAGTCTCCGCACAGCGCGCTTTGGCCACAGCGCGTACTGCCGACGTGAGTGCGCGCACCCAACTGTTGACAGGAATTGCCGCTTTGGCCTTCCAGACGGGGGACCTGCTTCATCATGCAAAAAAACCTTGAGGTAATGAGAAAATTCAACTCGTTGAGTTTCCAGTCCATAGTCATGATGGCCGCAGTCGCAGTTTTACTGCCAATTGCAGGATGTTCACGTGCACCATCTTTTAATATTCTTGGTTCATTTTTTCCTTCATGGATATTGTGTGGTGCTATTGGCATACTTCTTACCGTTGCTGCTCGACTCTTTTTTGTGCGTATCAAATTTGAAGAGCAGCTGACACCTCTGATTTTGGTATACCCCTGCTTGGCAGCATTTTTCACATTTACTCTCTGGTTATTGTTTTTCAGCTGAGTTGTAACGGAGAAGAAGCGATGCGCGAAAACGACGTCCCCCCTCATTCCAAACTCCTTGGCTGGATCGTGAGTATTTCCATCATTGCCGCTGCTTTGGTTACCGGACTGTTGCTAATTGCGAAAACCAATCGATACCCCCGAACCGATGATGCTGAGATATTTGCTAACTTCATTGGCATTGCCCCACAAGTCGATGGCCCTATTACACGACTCGCTGTCCAGGACAACGTTTTCATTAAGCAGGGTGAAGTGCTCTTTGAGATTGATTGCCGTCCATTTGAGTACGCACTACAGAAAGCTAAGTCCGACTTAAATACGTTGGAAGGACAGATCGTTGACCAACGTAGAACAATTGCTTCGCAGATGAGTGCGGTGGGTGCTGCGCGAGCAAATACCGATAGTGCTGCCGCAAATGTAGAACGCGCTGCGGCTGCTGTGAATGAAGCCAAAGCAAATGTTCTGAATGCCAAGGCTGCACGCGACAGCGCCAAAGCCGAACTACTCTACACGACCAACAACTTTCACCGTATCGAGCCCCTGTTAGCCAAACAATTCGTCACAGTAGACCAGGTAGACCTTGCGAGGACAGCGGTTACCGCAAAGGAACAAGCGGTACATCAGCAACAAGCGCAAGTAACCCTCGCTGAAGCGCAGGTGCAATCTGCCCAGGCGCAGTACGACCAGGCAAAAGCAGTAGTTGAACAAAGCCATGCACAACTTGGCCAGTCGAAACACAGCGTACTTACTGTTGAGCCGCTGACCGCTCAGCGTGAGGGTCGCGCTTCGGCAATCCGAACTGCTGAATATAACATCAACAATTGCACGGTGTATTCGCCATTCGATGCACGGGTGACCAATCTAAACATCTCCCAAGGCGCTTACGCTCACACTGGCCAGCAGGTCTTTACCTTGATCGATACACGTACCTGGTGGGCCGTTGCAAACTTTCGCGAAACCCAAATCCATCGTATCCAACCCGGTATGCATGCAGATGTTTACGTGCTCTCTAGACCGTCAATCAAATATGACGGCGTGGTCGACAGTGTGGGATTTGGTGTGCGGCCAGATTCAACGCTCGTTGGAGCGCTTTCACCCTCCGGGCTGCCTGACGTTCAGCGTTCATTGAACTGGGTGCACCTGGCCACGCGCTTTCCTGTTCGGGTTCGCATTAATGCACCCGAATCGGAGTCCTTTCGTCTCAGCGAATCCGCTGTAGTAGTGATCCGCGGCAATGAGAGAGCAAAATAGCATGTCGGCCCAAGGCAAGGTATTGCCAAATACAGTTGATCAAGGAAGCAAGTGGTTCTGGAACTTTCTTAAGCAGGAACTGACTCCTTATCCTGGTAGGGCATGGGTTGTAGGCCGCGTAACTATTTCAGCCACCATTGTGATGCTGCTGGTAATGACCTTTCGCATTCCTAACGGATATCTTGGCGCAATTTTTGCTCTTATGCTCAGCCGGGAAAATCCCACAGCAACCTTCCGCGCAGGCTTCCGAACCGTTTTAGTTTTCCTGATTGGCACTGTCTACACAGCCCTCAGTGTCAGAATCTTGGTTGATGATCCACTGACTCATTTCCTATGGGTCGTCGGCAGCATCTTCATCTCTTTTTATCTATTGCGTATTGTCGATTACGGCACGGCGGGCCCACTTGGTTTCATGATATTGGGAGCAATTCCTATTTGGGATCAAGCCATACTTAACGTGAACAAGCGCATGGAAAATACCCTCTGGTTGGCCGGTGTGGTCACTCTCGGCGTGGTGGTGACGGTTGCCGTCGAGTACGTCTTCCGCCGGGTACATCCGACCACCGACCTTACTGAAGGCATCGAGGTCCGTTTGCAGACGGTGGAAAATGTCTTGCGGAGTACAGGGGAGGGTCGACCTCTCGAGAGTGAGTGGGAGAAAAAGCTTTCGTTATATTCGACGGTTGGCACATCGAGGCTTCGCAGGCTGATCCTGCGATCAGCATACAACTCTCATTACAAGACGCAGATGGGCACGGCAATTGCTTTGGTGGGTCGTTTGGTTGATATCGCCGCCAGTTTCCAGCTTGCGTTATCAGACCGAACGGGAGCAATCGACGCGATCGATAGCCAGCGTTGCTTGCGTCTCGCCGATGAAGTGACGATACTTTGCAAGAATTTGGTCCAGCAGCAGCTACCAGCCGAAATTAAGCAGCCATTGCAGGAAGTTCCATCGCAGCTTCCCTTCCTGTCGACGATGGAGAGGACGATAGCGCTTATTCCGAAGGCATTTTCGGGGTCCGAATCCGTGGACACGCTAATTTCAGCGCCCTTGGACGAAGAGGGGCCGGCTCCCATATTTGCTGCCGATGCATTTTCTAACCCGGCCCACGTGCAATTCGCGTTGCGTGGCACCCTCGCTGCAACGGTCTGTTATGTCATCTATACAGCGATCAACTGGCCGGGGCTCGGCACTTCGGTCTTGACCTGCTTTATCACCGCGCTGTCAACCATCGGCTCCTCGCGGCAGAAACAGGTTCTGCGCCTGAGCGGTGCGTTTATGGGCGGCTTCATCTTTGGTATGGGAGCGCAGGTGTTCGTGCTCCCATACCTCGACAGCATCGTCGGATTCACTCTGTTGTTTGCTACGGTGACGGCGATCTCCGCGTGGATTTCGACCGCTTCGGCAAGGCTCTCTTATCTTGGCGTGCAGCTTGCCCTCGCCTTTTATTTGATTAACCTGCAGGAATTCACCATCCAAACTTCGCTCTCCATCGCCCGCGACCGTGTCTTCGGAGTTCTGCTCGGTCTGGTGTCCATGGGGCTGTTCTTTGACCTCCTCTGGGTGAGAAATGCCGTGGGCGAAATGCAGGCCGTCTTCGCGCACAATCTGGAGATGTTCGCAGAGCTCGCTGAACAATTGCTGGAGGATGACCACGTCAAAGGTATTAGACGAATTCGCCAGTTACGCGATCAAATCAACGAAGGCTTTCAGGCAGTGACCGCCCAATCCGACGCAGTTCTTTTGGAGTTCGGTCCCTCACGTCAGACAAAGCTACAGATCCGTAAAGAAATTATGCGATGGCAGCCGGCCATCCGCACGCTGCTGCAGGTGCAAATCACTTCTGTGCAATACCTCGCGCAAAACCCCCTCACAGATCTTGCCGAACCGCTCGCTCAGGCAGCCATCGGCTTCGAAAGGGATGTTGCCCTAGTGATGCGCGCCATGGCAAGTGAGGTAAGTGAAAAGCCGGTAGATATAGTCCCAGATATACAGCTATCTGCCTCGAGGGTCCAGCAGGAAATCCGCAAATATTATTACGACCGTGGGATGCCGATACCTCCCCAAGCTTCTGATATCGCTGGCCTTATCGAAAGCATTGCATCCATTCTTTCACCACTCTATGAAGATATTCACTCAACATTTGTGATCGCCGCGAGGACCACCCAAGCTTCATCTAAGTTTTTGCGAAAGACAGCTCGACCATAATAGTGGTCCAAACTCCATGGATCGATAAGCTTATATTTACCGTCAGTTGAAACGGATAAACCAAATCGTCTGAGAAATCCTGAATTCACGTATGTCGATCTCAGTGGCTACGAAGCTAGTAGTTCAAAAAATTGATGTTCACTTAAAAAGGTGTCACGTAATATTTGATCGCGAAAAGCTTCGGTTCCTCCCGAAGCTTGAGTCGATAAAGCACCTGTAATATTACCTGCGCGAGCACACGTGACCGTGTCTTTAGAAAGAAGATAGGCACGGAGAAAACCTGCGTCGAAGCTGTCTCCCGCTCCTATCGTGTCAACCGGGACAACATTGAGCGGGGCCACATCGACAGCGAGGCCATGTTCATAGATGCGTGCGCCGTGGCTGCCGCGCTTAACGACAATTGTAGGAATCTCTATCGCAAGTGCCTGAATCGCGTTGTCCAGATCGCCACAGTTTGTCATCCTGCATATCTCGTCTTCATTGGGCATAAAAACATCAATATAAGGAAGAATTTCAGTTAAAGGGCCACCCCAGCGATTTTCCGGGTCGTCGTTCGTATCGAGCGAAATGGTGAGACCCGCCTGCTTCAAACGATTCAAAAGATCGGATAAGCCGATCTGCAGACCCTTTTGTAGATATAGAGAAGAAATATGAAAATGACGGGCTTGCAAGAGAAAATCAAAATCAAGATTAGCAACCGTCAACTCAGGGATAGTACCCGGAAAAGTTAGAATGTGACGTTGATCGCCATGCGGAAGAAGGATCGTTACCCCGGTTGCAATAGTGTTGTGTTGTACGGCTCGTGAGATATCGACCCCAGCAGCCCGCAGTCGATCAATCGCGAGACGACCAAAGTCATCGGTCCCGACCAGCGTTGTAAATGCCACACGAGCTCCAAGGTTTGCGGCATTATGCGCGACGATCGCTGAAGAACTGCCAAGGGTGACGCAGAAATCGTTGGCAAGTAATTCCCTTTCGGTATGCATCTCTGCCGGTAGGCCATAAAGAATGAGGTCAAGATTGAGCTCGCCCGCTATGGTGATGTCAAATATTTTCATTGTGGTTTTATATGATCTTCAATTATTTTCGGTTTCATTCTGTCAGATGCTCAAAAGCAACTGGAAGCTAATAGATAGTATTAGTAGTAAATTCCAAGGTTAAGGCTCTAGATCATAAGATATCAAGCGTGGCATAAAATCCCATTCCCTTTGAATCCTTTCGCCTCACAAATAAGCCTAAAATAAGGTTTACTTTATCTTTTTAATTATCGTAACGAACGAGGAATGACATAGTGAATCCACTTTCTCGCCTTCTGTCTCTTCCTCTACCTGAGAAAGAGAAGCGAGGGCTCATATACACACCCGCTGAGATTGCGCAACAGCCTATGACTTGGCGGACTACGCATCGTCTCTTCGAGGAATCTCGATCGGAGCTGGTACGTTTTCTGAAACAGGCCCATAAAGAGCGGTGGATTATCTATCTGGTTGGGGCGGGCACATCAGACTACATTGGTCACTCAATCGCAAATCTATTGCGCAAGCGCTGGGGTTGTGAGGTATCTGCAGTCGCCAGTACCGATTTGCTTACCAATCGCGACGACCTTGTAATTCCAGACCGAGATTACCTCTGGGTATCTTTTTCTCGATCAGGTGACAGTCCAGAAGGGGTCGCGGTACTTGAGCAGGCGCTTGCGTCAAGCCCTAAAGTCAGACATCTCGTTGTGAGCTGCAATAAAACTGGGAGGATGGTTGAGCTGGCACAACAGAGCATGAATTCTTTTGCTATGCTATTTGACGATGCCGTGAATGACCGCAGCTTGGCAATGACTAGTTCATTTACGAATATGGTAGTGTTTGGTCAAAGAATCTTTCGAAGAGACGTTGGATCGGATGGAATTGGCCGCTGAGTACGTTCTTGACCAGGGTGCATATCTGGCACATAATCTTGCGCAGCATGGCTATCGGAGAGCTTGCTTTGTAGGCGCCGGAGCATTGGGCGCGACCGCTCGTGAATCTGCGCTGAAGATATTAGAACTCACAAGTGGCTACATTCAGACGATGCACGAAACTACGCTTGGGTTACGACATGGGCCTATGTCGTCTTTGAATATGGAAACTCTTTTCACCGGATTCATTTCTACGGATGATAAACGACAGAAATACGATGTCGACTTGTTGAACGAGATTCGCGCAAAGCAAGTTGTGCGTACGATTGTAGCGATTGGACGCGAAGAAAAGGCGAGTGATCATAGTCTTCACTGCCACGCCTTTGATGATCTGGGAGATGCATACCGTCCGGTGGTGGATGTCATCTTCAGCCAGATGCTTGGACTCTTCTCTTCCATCAAACTCGGTTTGAAGCCGGATTCACCTAGCCCCAATGGACTGATAAGTAGAGTTGTTGAGAAATTCACAATCTACGCCTAACGCGTGGAGTGGCGGCAACTCTCGCCACGTGTGAGGAGTGGGTTGACTATTCGCAGGAGTTTTCTAGCGTATTCCGAGTACGACGAGGAATCTACTCGATGTGCGCGTCTTTTCCCTGGGTAATCGAGACTGCAAGCTCACGCAAATGATACGTATTACTACTGGAACCGACTTCCAATTAGGAAAGCCGGGAGGGCGGCTACACGAGTACAACTCCAGCGATATTTCGTGATTATGTTACGGCATTGCAGCCAAGTTGTGTTTTGATACCGAACACCTATTCTTGGCGAAGATCCGCCTTACATAGGGAAAATTTGCCACACAGATCAGGGTGAATTTGCGATTGCATTTGAGTTAGCCTGCATAATATGGAATCTATGCAGGCTCTGTTACTGAAAACTAATTTGAAACTCCCGCAACAAACCTTCGCAAATCTGAATACGAACCACCCCGAACCGGTAGAAGCTTTGACTCCAATGGACTTCTCAAAGGAACAGGCAGAGATGGTGATGGGTGACTTCGCTTATTTTGGACTTGCACGATGAGATCAGGAGTATCTCTTGCACAAGCAAATGAAGAGATCAATGCGTTGCAAGATACAATCTCGGCTGACCTTGCTGCGGACGAGAAAGCCACTCTTTCCACAGCGTTCACACCATTTCGGCTTCGACCCCACCATCCCCAACAACTTCACCCTCGTCGCCGCCCGCCTACGCCCTTCCCCGCTGGAACCACATCAACGCCGTTGACAACCGCGCCCTGCACCGCTTCCAGACCAGCAATTGGGAACACACCGTCCTCTTCGAAGATGAGCTCACCGCCACCACCCTCCGCTGGCCTCCGCGCGTACAACACCAATAATTCCGCCACACTCCCTCAAGTCGTCCATACCTTCGCCGCCGCCTAGCCCGACTCAATGATTGATCTTCTTACCCTCCTCACACTAACCATTCCTGCCGTCCAATTCCGCGCCACGGACGCGCACCAACGCGAGTTCAATTTCGTAGCCGATCCACAGACAGCAGCTATTCACAGCCACCCCGCAACTGGCTCAACATCATCCACGATCTTCATGTGTACCTTCTGCTCGGCGAAGTCCACGGCAGCCAGATCAACGGCGTTGGAGGCAGTTCTGTTGATTCTTGCCATCACCAGCATCTGTCTCTAGTGTCCTGGCCTGCGCGTCTGGACACACGGTCTACGCATCAGCTTCTATCACAACTGGCGGCGCATCAACTACGACGCGCATAGCGCCATCGGAATCTGAACTTTTGCCATCGTCACTTGGTGGGCCATCCCGGGCGTCTACTTTGCCTGGTACCGGCAGGTATCTTTGCTGTCAACATCACCTCACCCATCCGCGACATGATCCTGCCATCACCCTTTTCCGTCGCCATCCGCGAACGTCCCTCGCAAACCTCGATCAAATCCTCGCGGCAGCCCAAACACGCATCGCCCTATCAGTGCTGTAGCGATTTCTCAACAAGTGAGAAGTGGCGATGCGCCTTCCTAGCGCCCATAAACAGTCATGCGGGCGAGAAGGCAACTTTATACCTATGTGGATTACCAGAATTTGACCGTCCTCGTTATGTGGAACCAGATTTCAAATTGAGATTGCGCGCCAGGCGATGCAGATACTTGGGGTGAATGCCGAGCAAGCGCGCAGCCTCCGGATAATTACCTTTTGACTCTTGCAGAGTAGCAAGAATGAGTTCTTTCTTAGACTGGTTGAGCACGTCATGATATCGCGCTCCCTCGAGTTGTGCCGATTGCTCTTCAAGTATTCCAGCGGGAAGATCTTCGCGCAGAATCTCTTCAGTGAGCCCTAGTACGATGGCGTGTTCGATTGCATTTTCAAGCTCACGGACATTTCCAGGCCAGCTGTAGCCCATTAATAGAGAACGCGCCTCAAAAGAGATGCCTTTAAACGGGCGCTTATTCTTTTGCGCATATTTCGAAGCAAAATATAGGGCCAGTAGTGGAATATCTTCGCCGTGCTCCCGCAGAGGGGGTACGGTGACCGAGACGACGTTGAGTCGATAATACAAATCTTGCCGGAACTCTCCGGACTTAATTGCCTCTTCGATATTTTTATTGGTTGCCGCAAGCACACGAGCTTTGAAGGGTACAGGATGAGTTCCGCCTACCCGTTCGAATTCCCTTTGTTGCAGGACACGGAGGAGCTTGGCCTGCATGGGAGGAGCGAGCTCGCCGATCTCATCGAGAAATAGGGTACCGTTGTCAGCAGCCTCGAGCTTTCCTTTTCTCATTCCGATTGCGCCGGTATACGCGCCTTTTTCGTGTCCGAAGAGCTCAGTTTCCAGAAGTGTTTCGGGAATTGCTGCACAGTTGATGGCAACAAAGGGGAGTTCGCTTCGAGGGCTGCTTTGATGGATCGAGCGTGCGACGACTTCCTTGCCGGTGCCGCTTTCTCCTCGGATCAGAACGGTAGAGTCGCTTTGCGCGACGCGGGAGACAAACTCCTCCATCTGGCGAATCTGCCGGCTCTCACCGACGAGGTTGCTGGTTGGGTTGAGTTCTTGTTTCAAGCGCGAGTTTTCGCTGCGGAGGCTGTCAAGGGCAAGAATATTTTCGAGAGTGACCGCCGCTATTCGGGAAACGGAATCGAGAAAATGAACGTGGTCTTCACGAAATGGCGGAGCAGGGTGGAGGGATGTTAAATAGAGAACGCCAATCGTTCGTTCGACAGCGACGAGCGGTAGGCAAAGTATGTTCTGCATCTCACCCAAATCTGGAGCTGCGCTCATATTGACGACGGCTCGTTCCCAGAAGGCACGATGAACAACCTCGCGTTGAACTTCAATCTTTGGGTCAGCGTCCAGCTGCCGGCTCCAGGAGCAGGTTGCGGGTGTTTCCTCCTCGAGGTCATTTAGCAGAACTACGGCACCTTCATCTGCAGGAACTACTTCGAAGATCAGTCGTAAAAGTTCATATTGTAGAAGTTGTGAGTTTCGGATGGAGTTGATGACATTGGTTATTCGAAAGAGGGCCGCAAGGTCACGTGCCATGCGTCCGACCTCGATCCCGAACGTTGGGAGCCCGACCGGAGCAGCCATTCGCACTGTGTCGGCGAGTGGGCTGGAAAAGCCGCTTGCTCGTCTTTTAGGTATGGGGATCACTTCGCCTTCGTGCGTGAGAAAAACGAGTTCCTCGCTGCCTATGCGTATGGTATCGCCGTGATCGAGGAGCTTTCGTCGTACGGGCAGTCCATTCACAAAGGTACCGCTTAGACTGTCGAGATCTATGAGCTCAAATTGCTCGTCTACCTGCTGGATAATGCAGTGTTTCCGCGAGACGGTGGGCTCGACAAGACGCAACTGATTGGCTTCGTCACGGCCAACGGATATCTGACTGTCAGATAGCTCTCGAACAGTTCCGGCGAGCGTACCTGAGATGGCGAGGAGCCGCGGCTTCATCGAGAGCCTCCGATGTCGCGTAGTTTAGCTGATTCAGCATTCATACGGATATTCAGCTGTCCAGGAATCGATCGGATACCCCCTGGGAACCAATCGGATACCGACGTAGCTACGCGTGGCAGGCAGTCGTTGCATAGCGAACCGCTGCAGTTGTTCTATCTCGTTGCATCTACACGTGTGCTCTTGAGCGCGAAAGTCCAGAGGCCAGTTTGGCCATGCGCTTGCAATATTCCTGGGTGTAACAAGCTCCGGAAGAGAAAGCATTCCAGAGCCCTAGAGGGACCTGAGAGAAGCATCTCAAAAAGGAGATCATCATGAAACGCATCGCTGCAGTCACGCTCATCGTAGCCGCTAGTTTTATTTCTGCTGGTACCGCCTTGGCACAGGATCATAAAGTCACGGCAAACATTCCATTCAATTTCACTCTCAATGGCCGCTCGCTGCCCGCTGGACACTACACCATTGGATCCGATTCCAACAGTCCTAACGTATTGAGGATCGAAGACCGTGATGATTCGGTCTACATCATGACAATGGCGATGCCTGATTCAGGTGAACGGCAAACGAACAATACCATGCTATTCCACAGATACGGAAACCAGTACTTCCTTAGCTCGATACGTGCGAATAGCTCATTGATGAATTGCCACCTCACGACTTCGAAACAGGAAAAGTGGGCTAAAGCGCAGACCCGAGAGGCAGTACTTCGTGTCAATGACGATGTCATGATCGCGTTGAAATAAATATTCAGCGCTAAGGCTAAGGTAGAAGGCACGGAGATGATCATCTTCGTGCCTTCCTTTCATTCTGAGAATGATGGCCTATGATCGGTCAATTCGCTCCCAAGTAGTCGTAATCAGTAAGTTAGCACTTGGATGTATAGTCGGCATCTCGGACAAGAGCCTTCCCCAGTCAATTGGGGATAAGATGGTATGCACTCATTGAGCGTGTGCCTCGAGATTCAGCCAGACAATAGTGTTGAGAACCACGTTCACCGATCCGATATACCGGATACTTTCAGGGTTATTCTCGGGTAGAGAGTTGTCCTCGCACCGTTCTTGCAGCGATCACGGAAGTTCAATGGCAGATTCGCTTCCTCAGGGTGGTCGTCGTGCAGAAAATCGACAATGGGTCGACCATTAGAATCCGCCGTCAGCAATCTTCTTGTTAGGAAAACAGCCTGAAAGATCACAGTTACTCCAAGATCTTAATCCCAGACTCTATTATTCTTGAGTTCATCAATAGCTTGAAGTCGATCCTAACAAGCTCGAGCTGAAGGTTTCTGAATGCAGTCGTCGGTGGCGCCGTCTTCGATATATTCTGGAGCGCCAGGAGACTCTGCGGACCGTCACTGTGTCCCTGCGGTTCGATACTGACGACTATTCCTATAATCATAATTGTTCACAGCCGGCTACTCACCTGGCAAGATAGTTGTTGCGAGAAGGCAAGATTGTTCGTGATGAGCGTTTCATTTAATTCGTGACCAAGGGTTCACGTCATCTTTAGAACATGTCATGACGAACTCCTTCGGCTTCGGCAGTATCAGCATCACTCGTTTTCAAACAACCCTAAGTCGATCAAAACGGTTGATACGATCATGACGCTATTTCCACCAAGAATAACCGAGGCTGAATTGAATCTTCTTGTCCTATCTCCGCTCTCGCCTGTATGACAATTCAGACGTTACTCCACAGGAGCAGCGCCTCCCTTGCGATATCTCAGGGAACTCTTCGGGGAAGAATAGTTTTCCCTCCGGCACGCTGCGAATACCACGGGCTGTGGGAACGTAGCATCGAGGTAGTTGGCGTCCGCCTGTGAGAAGATGTCGTCGCTGCTGCCCCACACCACCCCCATTGGAACCGTGCTGCGCTTGAGCGACGCTTCGATACCAGCCAGCGGATTGGATTCAAGCGCGACGTGAAACGCTTCGTACTGAGCCCTGCGCAACGGCGAACTCACAAGCGACATAACGTAGTATTCGAGGGTTTCGCCGGCGAAATGACCAGGATCGCGATACACAGCTACACCGAACGTCGAACGCGCCATCGCTTTGTCGGTGAGCCATTGGCGGTCGCATCCGCGAGTGTTCCAGCACGCGCCATCTCAATAGCCGGCTTGACCTTGGGCGGAGGACTGTCGGTTTCGACATCGCAGTTCGTCAGGAGCAGTGTCCGGACATGCTTGGGATAGCGAACCAGGAATAATTGTGCAACCGCACCGCCGCTATCGCTGGCGATGATATCGACCTTGGGGATTGTAAGTGCGTCGAGCAGAGCCGCGAGCATCGCGGCCTGAGCGCCGGGTGCTAGCGACTGGGGTCATCGGGCAATGCCACGGTTACATCCGTCCAAACAAATCCTGCGACGAACTCGGTTCAGATAGTACAGACGGTTCCTTCCGCGACTGCTGCAATACCGGCGACGCCAGCTTTACCGGCCACGCCAGTCGCACCATCAAACGTGGGACTCAGTCCTCTCGACGTACTTGCGCAGGAGGTCGAGCTCAACTCCGAACTCATGACCTATCAGCTGCTTTATGTGGGGACCATAAGCGACAGCCTCAGCATTCAAAATGGCTCGGTCACCAGCGTCCGGCACCAGGAGACTCTTGCCTTTCCTATTACTATTTCTGGTTTTCCCCCATACAAAAGCGCGCTTGCCGAAGTTCGGGTCATCATAGTTCCAGTTCCTAGCGCGAATATGGGAACTGACGACGGTGACAATTCGGCCCTGACTGTTCAGTCGATCGACGCAAGCGTACAGCAAGCCATCAACTCCCGCACGACGGCGGTGCTCGAAGGGTTTATCGCGCCTGTCGAAAACATGGGCCTACAAGGGCGCAATATCAAGCGTCTGGAAGCAATTCGGCGAAGTTCGGCAAAGTTGTTAGAGGAGATACTTGTAAGTGATTGATTTTATGGCTCCTGAGGTAGGACTCGAACCTACAACCCTTAGGTTAACAGCCGTCGAGGCTGATCTCTTGCCGGTTACTATCTGTCGCTATAAGCTGCTATTTATCCGATACTTACGGCCGTTTGTTGACGACGTTCTTTACTACTCATACTGCCTGTTTTACTACCAGTTTTGAAAGAGTAACGGCACAAATTCCACCACACTTTATGTCGCCGCAAAATTGCCCTGTCACACTTCAATGTTTACCAGCATAGCGCAACCTACATCGGCTTAATCCTGAGTTTGGCACAGGTGCCGCTTATCTCTTCAATGTTGCCGCTGTTGTTCCGCCAGAAATTCGCTCTGTGGCGCAGTCGCTCCGCTATGAAATCATGGCTCGTCCTCGCGGAGCGATCGTTAGATCTCTTCCCACACCAACCGCACACACTCGACGCTATCCTTTACCTCTTCGCGCATCCGGATTGTATTCGCGCTGAGAAACTGAGACTGTCGTAGCCGGAACGCCGCGATGGGGCACGCGTTCTCCAGCCACCAGTCCCTTATCTATTGCCGAAGGTCCAACTCAGTCCTGAACTGGTGCCATAGTCGCTCTTTGGGAGTGTTGGAGGAGGGCGACTGTCCCAGCTTCCGTAGAACGAAAAGTTCCACGAGAGATCGTTAGCGACCTTGATGTAATAGACCGCATTTGTATTGAAATGGACACGTCCCGGATTTGAGATTGCCGGAAAGAAAGAGGCTGATACATCCAGATTCGTCTTTTTGAATTTGAAGGCTTTGATTTCGGTGGCGACGAAACCAACCGCGGTGTTCTGTGTGCCTTGATCAAGCGTACTTTGCGCGTAGTTAGCATTCTGCCAACCCAGGCCCCCAATCACGGCTATGCTCGCGCGATTGGTGTTTTTCAGATAGCGTCCCACTCCTCCACCAAGTGTCGTTTGGAGATTAATTTCCTGCACCGAGCTTTGCAGAAAAGAGGCGATACCCGCATAGAACCAGTTGTTCCAGCGCAAGAGCCTCGACGTTCGCAGGTCGGTCTGGTTTCGGGTTGTACGGTTGGCGCTGCTATTCGACGCAAATGAGGAGTTAAAGCCGAGCTGACTCGACCAGCGTTCCCTGGTATATGCCACCTGGGAACTGAGGTTGTACTGTGCTGATTCATTGCCTTTTGAATAAAGGAATCCAGTATTGACCGCGCCATCGAATCGATGCCAAAACCCCTCAGAGGTCTGGCTCATTTTGATGATCTTCCCCTGTGCGACTTCCACTTCCTCCCTGGGTGCGGCGATTTCGATTTTTATCGGGGGATCGTTGGATGCTCCTGTCGTCGAGATCCTTCCCGTGTATACCTCGCCACTTTCAGTTTGTATTAGAAAGAGTCGGTTGCTATCTAAGTGAGCAATCTCCGACCACTGAACAGCGATGTTGCCATCCACATAATTGAGGCTCACTGAGAGTACGCCGGCGCTGAGTCCTTTGATCTCGCCCGTAAAGCGATCGCCATTTTTCATCGCGATTACGTCGCTGTTTTCCTGCGCGGGTAGGGGCGCAGAGCAAAGGAAGATGCTGCAGAGAATGATGGCTCGAATAGTCATGGCACGTCCTGTCTCGATGTCGGCTTCACTCACAGCATTCCAGGCGACATCGTGGGTGAGTCACCCAGCAACGAATATCGTCAATTCCGTACCAATCCCCAAAAGAGAACAAGCAGAAAAGAGCGAACATCGTGATCTGGGCGCTGGAGCATCCGGTGAACATGTTCATGCAGGTAAAGAAAGCGCTGGCCGAAGTCAATCCAAACCTGGTGATGCATGACGCTCAACCATATTCGCGAGTGATTCAGGAATCGTTCGATCAGCAGGATATGATCGCCAGCCTGGCTTGGCTGTTTGGCGCGGTTGGCCTCGTGCTGGCGGCGGTTGACCTCTATGGCGTAACCGCCTATGGAGTGGAGCAACGTACAAGCGAGATTGGTGTGCGCATGGCCCTAGGCGCCGATCGCGGCTCAGTAGTCGCTATGGTGCTGCGCGGAGCGTTCTGGCAGGTAGGCATCGGATTGGGGATCGGAATTCCAGCGGCGATTGCAGCGGGGTATCTCATGGCGAGCCAACTCTTCGGAGTCAAGCCGTGGAATCCGTTATTGTTGGCAGGTGCGACTGTGCTTCTTGGATTGGCGGCGCTGGTTGCGGCGGCGATCCCCGCGCGGAGGGCAGCAACCATCGACCCCATGCAGGCGCTGCGCAGCGAATGATCCACACGGGAGCAATCCAGCTCAACTGCAGACAGAAAATGGCAATGAAGAGGTGTTCGGCGACAACCGACCGTGTGCAGTTGTAGGTATTCGATAGCTCTCCGAACGCAGTCAATCAGCCGTGATGCACGGTAAGTACCGAAATGTCGGCAGGCGTCCAGAGATCTGCTAAGTGCTCCAACCTCAACTGTGACTTCAGGCCTTAGCACTCATTGACCCATTAAGATCGACCTTCTTCTCGGCAAGTGGACGAAAAAACCGACTTTCCGCAGAAATGAAGCTCCACAGTTGTCGAGAAGCCGACTTTAGTCCAAGTGGAAAGTCACCCACTTGAAATCAGTGAACGCTAGGGCGTTTCACAGAACTAATACGCCTGGCTAGTGGCCCCACCGTCATGTGGGGTCTATTCTTTGGCGGAAATGGCTTAACGCAATTGGGCAAGCCAAACCGTACGACCGCCGCAGGTTTGATCTTCTGACGCGGTGGCAACGACAGCAAAGCCTTGAGCCTGGAGCGATTTGCGGTACTCGTCGGCGTCGAGGCTCGCATGATACAGAGGCTCCCCTCCAAGACGCCCAATGGCCTCTCCACGTGATGGCCCGGAGGTAAACATCAGCGCGGCTCTCGGCGCGGCGTGTGCCCGAAATGTCGAAAACATCCGCCTTTGATCGTTCTGATTCAGATGGAAGAAACTGTCCCATGCAAGGATGCCGTGGAAGAGTTCAGCGAGAGAGAGCGTCCGCATGTCTGCGACCAGCGCACGCTGACCCGGCAGCCTCTCATGAAACATGTGGACCATCGCGACCGAGGTGTCGATCCCGGTGACCGCATAGCCGTGCTCGCTGAGATACCTTGCAATCGGTGCTCCGGCACCGCAGCCACAGTCTAGTAGAGACCCGGGCGGTGGTATAAGAGCGCAAAAGCGATCCAACCAAGGCTTTTCATAGAACTTGGTCTCCCGCAACCGAGCGGCGATCCATGTCTCAGCGTGGCGCTCATAGAGATCGATAATGTGTGCGTCTTCCATGCTCATGAGAATCTTAAGCCAGAATCGGCACTCACAAGTCCACCAGTGCCCGAAGATCTGCCTATGCATGACTCTCGGCTGACGCCAACAGGGCGATGCAGTCATCGAGCAATTAGATGAGTCTCTGACTTTGTTATGTGCACGTATAACCGGCTTTCCGGCTAAGTGATTGCTGCCAATCGACTCGTCACGGCCTTCTCAATGAGCGCTAAATCGCCAATGCACTCACCGAGACCGGGGCTAGTAACAATATGTCGGCTTCGTCAGCTAACAGTAAAGTTAAGAGGTGAAGATCAGCGAGGCAACAGCCCTCATCCGGACTCCGATGATTGAATGGACGCGACCCCAGTCTTGGTGCGATCTCGGTTGTGGCAGCGGAACGTTCACAATCGCGCTAGCGCAGTCGTTAGCTTCCGGCAGCACAATCCATGCAGTCGATCTTGACCAGGAGGCGCTCGAAGCAATTCCGGATCAGTATCGCGGAGTCGCAATTCGTAAAGTGTTGGGAGATCTTCGGAGCTCTAGCCTCCGCCTTCCCTCCGTGAACGGGATTTTATTGGCGAACTCCCTTCACTTCATTCAGAACCAACACCTGTTCCTGACAAGGCTCCTATCGATGACGGATCGTTTCCTGATTGTGGAATACGAGCGATCCAGGCCGAGCCCTTGGGTTCTATATCCGGTCGGCTTCGAGAGGCTCTTCCAACTCTTCAGCGAGACAGGAGTAACGCGTGTAGAGAAACTGGCAACGCGGCGATCGCGGTTCGGTGGCACAATGTACTCGGCCTTTGCCGAACGGTCCGAGTAAGCGATGATGAGACCATTGACCGATCCGACGCTACCGATATCAGCGTTTATCAGTACTCAATTTTTTTCGCCGGTCAGGAGACGATTGCTTCGCTCGTTGAGTGTCAGCGATCAAGCCCCTTTGTCGAGACTTCGGGGCCAGATGGTACGTGGAACGGTTCTACGGAGATGCGCTCGTACCGCACTTCCAGCACGGTCAGGGTTTCAGTGCCGCCCGGCGCATTAAGAACCACTTCGTCGCCCTCTGCCGCTCTCATTAACGCGCGCCCCAGGGGGTGAGGCCCAACTGATGTGGTTGCGGTCGAGATTGACTTCATCTGTACCGACGATACTTACCACTCGCTCTGCCCCCGCGGCATTCGCATAGCGCACGGTAGCTCCAAAGAACGCCCTTGTCGCCCGCTGCCCCGTTCTTGGAGCTTCCGGATCTACCACCTCCGCGGCTTCGATTTGCTTTGTCAGGAAGCGAACCCGTCCATCGATCTGCCGCAGTCGTCGCTTGCTGTACTGATAGTCGGCGTTTTCACTGCGATCGCCATTGCCTGCAGCCCACGCCATCACCTCCACCACTGTCGGGCGATCCTTGGTGAGCAAAAAATGGCGCTCATCTTTCAGGCGTTCGATTCCGCCTGGAGTAATGTAGTTTTTTCCGTGGTTCGCCGCGGGCTCCTCTGCTTTCGGTCTTCTCGTAAACCCTTTTCGCATCCTGAGGCCCTCTCTTAGCGCGATTTGAGCTATCGGCGTTTATCGATACTAATCCGGGCATGACCGTGAAGTCGGCTTGCAGGAAGTGATCCTGATACATCCAACCAACCGGCCGGAACTTCAGTTCTCCCGCATCATGGACGCAATCTGAACCCGCGATGCCCGCCGCGCCGGAAGCAATGTAGCCGCCATGCCTGCAGCCGCAACCACCGCTATTGCCCCCAAAAGCGCCACGGGATCGGTTGGCGTCCCGTTTGTCCCCAGGTTTCGTGAATAGGAATCATCTCCCATTATTGCCAAGCGAAATGAATTTTTTGCAATCTGGCGCCGCAATGCATCGCTGGGCACGAGCACGAGCGAGCGATCAAGCCGGCGATAGGCCCGGGTCGCGAGCATCGTTTCGGTCTTGCCGGCCCCAGTCGGCAACACACGGCCGAGTGTGGGACGCTTTGCTGCCTATGCGATGACAAGTCATCAAACTGACAGCTTTGCATCCCCTTCAAGCACCCGCTGCTCCAGCTTCGGCGGCGTGCCTGGCTGCCACAGCCTCGCCCGATGCGATACACGGTAACGCAGCGGACCGCCGTCGGGGGTCGCCGCGCGCGCGATCGGGCGGACGATGCAGATGAATTCTGTATCGATCGCATCAGAGCCGGCACTGACCACTGCATAGCCGTGCCCGGCCATGTCGACGAATTCCAGGTGCGGCGCGACGTCGGGATTGGTCGCCGCCTGCGCCTTCGCGATGTCGCCGCTCGCCGCATATTCGAGCGCCGCGCGCACGCCGTGCTTGATCGTCAGGTTGATCGTCGCTTCGGGCGCGGCACCCGGCGCCTTGCGCACGAACAGCGGAAGCAGCGGGAAGTCCTTATAGTATTCGGCCGCTTCGGCGAGACCGGGGGCGGAGATCGAACCGGTGATGAAGCTCAGCCCGACCGGGTCGAACCCGGCTGGCGGCAATTTGGGGGCGGCATAGCCGGCCCAGAAGCTGTGGCGGTCGCCCGAAATGGTGACGAACCCCGACAGTTTGTGGTCGCGGACGGTGTCATAGATTTCGGCACGCTCGCTGAACGCCCCGCTGAAATCGCCGCCGCCGAAGGTGCCGAAATCCTTGCCCGGCCATTTGTCCTTCGCCAGCCCGGCGGGCAAGTTCTGCGGATCGGTCCGCATGTCGAGCGTGCCGTTGGTCGCGCCCCAGATCTTCCAGGTCGCGGTCGACCGCGTCAGCCGCTCCTTGAGCCACGCTTTCTGCTCGCGGCCGAGCATGGTGTAGGCGGGCTCGTCCTTGCGGAAATTGGGCGCGCTTTTGTCGCCGATGGTGATCGTCGCGGGGGGATTGCCGCCAGCATAGTCCTTGCCCCCGTCGATGATCTCCATCAACTCCTGCGGAACCACCGGGAAGTGGAAGTCGAACACGTCCGTTTCGGGCCGCTCCCCGGGATTCCTCATCGCGTAGCTGTGGAAGTCGGTGAGGATCAGATCGATATGCTTGCCGTAGCGCAGCGCGCGATAGGCCGTCATGCTGCCGACGGCGGTGCGGTTGTTGGCCTCGGTGCCGAACCCATGATCGTCGTACGTGTCGATCGGCGCGCTCGTCACCGCCGACGGGCCGAACTGGTCGAGCCCGGGGCCCGAGGCCTTGCGGACGCGCGACGGGATATATTCCCACCACGCCTGATTGGCGGCGACGCGCAGCGGCTGGGCGGGCTCGATCTTGCCGCCGTATTCGATGAAGCTCTGCCAGCCTTGCCACGAGAATTCGTGGTTGTCGCCGATGCAGACGAACGGAAAATGCGCGCGGGCGTCCTGGATGTCGGGATCGTCGATATGCGCGCGATAGACATGACGATAGCCGGCGAGGTTGGTCGGCACGTGGAAATTGCCCACCTTGCGGCCGTCGGGAATGCGGCCCATGTCGTAGACGGTGCGCGAATAGCGGTGCGACACCTCGTCCGGATATTCGACGACTTCGTAGATAAAGTCGCCCAGATGGAGCACGAAGCCGAGCTTGCGATCGGCTGGCGCGCGTTCGTCCTCCCAGATCATCCGGCGAAAGGCGTTCTGCGCGCCTTCGTTGACGCTGTTGCACGACACGAAGGCAAAGCGGACGGGGCACGGGTCGCTGGCGCGTGGCGCGGTGATCGTGCGCCCGACCCGGCTGCCGGCGCCACTGTCGTCGGTGAAGCGGTACCAATAGGTCGTCGCCGGCAAGAGGCCGCCGACCAGCGCGCGGCACGTCCAGTCGGCCGCTGCCAGCATCGGCGCGCGTGCCCTGGCAACGACGCTGCGGAAATCCGCATCTCGCGCCACTTCCACCGTCAGCGCATGCCGCTTGCCCTGGTCGAATGGCCGTCGGGTCCACAAGACCACGCTGTGATCGTCCGGATCGCCAGATGCGACTCCTTGGGGAAAAGACGCACGGTCCTCCCGCCATACGACTCGCGACGGCGCGGCAGCCGATCGCGTCACCCACACGCCAATGATTCCTAGAGAAGCAGCACTCGCCAGAAATCGCCGTCGATCCATCTCACGCTCCCTATTGAGGGCTATAGTTTCATAACGGGCACTGGTCAAAACTGGACTCACCCTAGCAGTCGCAAAAATCGCGTGTAAAGCTATTCGTGACGAACGCTCTATAGCGGGGATGAAGAACGGCGACTGCTCCCATCTCGCGCCACAACCGGGATACTACGGGGACGATACTATGGGGACATGATACCCATTCACATTAGTTTAAGCTGCTGCGTTGAATCGAGATTGATCCGAGCCAGAAGAGTCATACTGAAAACTCTCAACCTGCTGTAAAGTGTGCGGGGCAGGCAGAGTAACTCGACGGAACGGCGGGAATAGGTATCGTGTCCCTCGAATTCCCTGCTCATCGGCCCCTGTGTCTCTGCATCGTCCAATTTTCCAACGAAATGACAGACGTACTCATCAACTCAGGGTGATCCTCATAAGTCGTCTTCCCGTCAGTGACTCCGCAACTGGCGAGAAACGCGTTTCTCGGGGACTGATCCGCGCCGCCGCCAACGGTGGGTCAATGTGCGCTT
The DNA here is from genome assembly GCA_035317185.1 of Edaphobacter sp. Taxonomy (GTDB): domain Bacteria; phylum Acidobacteriota; class Terriglobia; order Terriglobales; family Acidobacteriaceae; genus Edaphobacter. The sequence continues at coordinate 53,106 of DATHHN010000010.1, read as the reverse complement.
TGGCCTGAAACTTCAGGCGGAATTTCGTATTGGCGGCGATGCTCCGCTATCATTTTCATCGATTGACAGTGCTTACTAGACCGATCCAATCCGGTGTTTCCCGGAGCACTGGATTACCGTAGGCCAAGGAGATCAACATGACGGTGCAGAAACAAATCAAGGAGTACATTACTGCTCAACCGGAGCCAAAACGCAGCGAAATGCAAGAGCTACATGGCATGATTTTGGCGTTGATGCCAGCTTGTAAGTTGTGGTTCTTAGATGGGAAAGACGAGAAAGGAAAAATCGTTTCCAATCCAAACATTGGATATGGATCCCAAACTAGTGAATATGCCAATGGAAAAACCAGGGAGTTCTATCAAATCGGTGTCAGTGCTAATACAACAGGCATTTCCGTCTACATTATGGGAGTAGAGGACAAGAAGTATCTGGCCCAGACATTTGGGCGGGATTTCGGCAAAGCAAGCGTGACAGGGTATTGCATCAAATTCAAAACATTAGCAGACATAAAAGTCGACGTTCTCAAAGCAGCAATACAGTATGGGATTGGCCAGACAAACATTCATCATTGATGCAACTTGGGTCAACGCACTGCCATCCTGGCAATAGATGTACTCTGCCGTTCTCAGTCCGGACCCGCCATCACAGACTCGTCAGGGTCGAGGTTCGGATTAGTACCGAGATGTCGGCTTCTCGTCAGCTATGCGCTTCCAACTGCGGCCCGCTTTCGATTCCGTGAGTACAGGGGTCAGATAGCGGAGAACGGCATTGCGCATCGCCTGCTGCAGGCGCGGACGGGCATGAGTCGAGGCGACGCTGAGCTCGTCGAGGATTCCGCGGAAGATCATAAGGGCTACCTCCCCATGGTGGGCCGCATCGGAGCGAGAGAGAGTGGGTAGCTCCCTCCGGAGGCGGGCCGCGATGAAGTCGACAAAAACCTGCCCAAGAATCTGTTTGTCTTCTCGAGCGGAAGGTGAGAGCGGTGCGTCGACGACGAGGGTGTGAAACTCGGGACGTTTCCGGTTGAAACTCATGCAAACATCGATCAGTTCGCCGACGGCTTCTGTGAAGCTCAACACGCCTTTGGAGTCGATTGCGCGTTCTGCCTCGGCCATTTCGCGGGCGTACATCGAGGCAAGTGCGCTGGCGATGGCTTCTTTATTGGGGAAAAACTGGTAAAGAGTAGCCGGAGATACGCCCGCTTCCGTGGCGATCGCGTTTGTGGTGGTCTGGTGGTAACCAAGACGACCGAAGACTGCGGCAGCGGCGCGGAGGAGAGTCTGCTGGCGCTGCTCGCCACGAGCGTTGCGCTTGCGGTTCGGATCAAAGACGGTCACAGGAGAATTTTCGCAGAAAAAATCAAGGGGTGTAAGTAAAAACTTGCATCTTTATTAGAATATAAGTATCTACTTGCATAGGAGGTGAACGGACATGTTCACAGTGATGGGAATTGCGGGCAACGTAGGCGGGGCAGTGGCAGAGAATCTACTAGCTGCGGGGAAAAAGGTGCGGGGCGTGGTGCGCAATCCAGAGAAGGCGAAAGCTTGGGTCGACAGAGGTGTGGAGCTTGTGCAGTCAGCCTATGACGACGCGGCCGGACTCGCAAACGCATTCGCGGGCGCAGAGGGTGTGTTCGCGATGATTCCACCGGACTTTGCCCCGGCTATCGGGCTGCCGGACCAGAAGCGCACGATCACAGCGATTCGCGCCGCCCTTGAACAGGCGAAGCCCGGCAAGGCCGTGTTTCTTTCATCCATCGGTTCGGAGCAACCGAGTGGACTAGGACTGATCACGTCGACGCACCTGATGGAGCAGGCGACGCGATCTCTGCCAGTTCCCGTGGCGTATCTGCGCGCAGGCAGCTTCATGGAGAATTGGCTGGGAGCGTTGGACCACATACGTGCGACGGGTGAGATGCCCTTCTTCTATGCGCCGCTTGATCGCAAGTTCCCATTGGTGGCCACGCGAGACATCGGCCTGGCTGGCGCCAAAGTGTTGCAGGAAAGCTGGACGGGCGAGCGTGTGCTGGAGGTAGACGGCCCGAAGGGTGGAACTGACTTACACGAAACAGCTGCCGCGTTCGGCAAGGCGCTGGGCCGCGAAGTGAAGGCCGTACAACTGCCCGAGGCGGCCTGGCAGAGCGTTCTGGAGGGGATGGGCACACCCGCCGACCGCACCGGGCTCTACGTCGAGATGGTGAAGAGTTTCAACTCAGGCTGGATCCACTTCGGCAATTCAGGAACTGAACCCTTCCACGGGCTGACGACGATCGAGGCGTTCGCACAAACGTTCGTGAAATAAGGAGAATAGGCGCGAGGGCGAACTTTGTTGCCGTGAGCCTCTTAATGAGGCTCAGCCTTTAAAGCTTGGACTCGATGGAACTGATCTCGCTGGAAGGGATCACACTTTCCATTATGGGCTGCTGCAGGGAAATGGCATCGCGGAAGTGCTCCTCAGCTTCCGAGATGCGCGTTTCGCAGGACTAATGTTCCGAACCCGGCTCAAACCATGTTCAACGAGTGCATTGGCCTGTTCGCGTTCGTTGACAACTACTTCCGAGTTGCTCATTATCCATCCGTTATCTCTACATGTCATCGGTGTCCTCTCAGATTCGTCGTCGTGGGGCTACAAACAACGCTGTATGGTTTTTACGCTCGGGGGTAACCTATATTTGCCAAGGTGCTTGATACGGCATGGCGAGCGAGGGTCGGAGGGTTTACGTGGCAGGGACATATCGCGCAGTGATGCTGACAAAGAAGGGTGGACCTGAAGTTCTCCAAGTCGTTGAATTGCCGATTGAGCCCCCTGGCCCAGGGCAGTTGCGCGTGCGGGTGCGTGCTGCCGGGGTAGGCTCGACCGACTTGATCATGTTGACCGGAAGCTATCTGTACGCGCCGAAGATACCGTTCGTGCCCGGTTACGAGGTCGCCGGCGTCATCGATGCGATTGGCGCTGGTGTCACCGGGTTCGAAATAGGCGAGCGTGTGGCGGCGCTTACCGTATACGGAAGCTTTGCGGAACTGCTTATACGCGAGGCTGAACACTTCCTTCCGATCCCCGAGGGGGTCTCCGACCGCGATGCAGCCGCGGTGATCCTGAACTATGTGACGGCGTGGCAAATGATTCATCGTGTGGCAAAGGTGCAGCGCGGCCGGACAGCCCTCGTCACGGGCGCAGCTGGCGGTGTGGGCACGGCCACTTTGCAATTGTTACAGCTGGCGGGAGTGAAGACTTACGGTGCCGCGTCGGCGCCTAAACATGAGCTCTTGCGCTCGCTCGGCGCCGTCCCCATCGACTATCGCACGGGTTCGATTGATCGCCTTATGCGTGCCATGGAACCTGCGGGGGTCGATTATGCATTCGACGCCGTCGGCGGCGCCAACACCAGTCGTTGCATAGGCGCGCTTCGGCGCGGCGGGACCTTGGTCGGCTTCGGTTTCATGGGCGCATCCACGAAACTTTCCCAACTGGCCATGTTCGCGAATATTTTCGTTGGCGCCCGCCTGCGCCGTCGCGTGGGCACGTTCTACGGCATCACGATGCTGTACCGGAAGAACCCACGGCCGCTGCGCGAGGATCTGCCCAAGATTTTCGCGCTACTTGCGGCAAAGAAGATCGATCCCCTGATTCAAACCACCTTCCCGTTGGTTGAGGCGAGACAAGCGATCGAACTTCTGGCATCCGGTTCCGCGGAAGGCAAGATCGTGCTCACCAATGGCTGATTCGGTGAGGCGACTATGCATGGGAGGATGATCAGCACGATGGTCGGAGACGCGTACCACGCCACTGACTTCCTGGTGGATCGTCGGCAATCCGTATGTTGGCGGCTCTTTTTCAGTTGTTGCCAAATCGCCAATTCACTTATCGACAAACGATCTCAAGGCAAGTTGCCGAATTGTCGGCAAGTCGTCCCCTGGCGGGACCGGCCGGTGACGTCAAAAATCAACCATAATTCGGCCAATTGGCCTTAATACGTTTGATCAAAATGGTTGTTGTGCTGGTGACAGGGATCGTCGTGTGATGTTTGGCCGGACTTCTATCGGTCAGCCGCACAAACCTGGTCGCCGGATTTCGTCAGGTCCTCCATTAATCGCAACGCAGCGCTGCCATTGGATTGACGCGAGAGGCGCGCCGGGCTGGGATTGCGCAGGCAATTCCAGCTACCAGGCAAAGCAGCAGGCTGCCCGCCAATAGCACTACAGGGTCGCGCGCGTTGCTGTCAGCCCACTGCGCAACAATTTTGTTTAAGCCCAAACTAAGCGCCAGGCCGCATAGAACTCCGCCGCCTACGCTGACAAACGTAGACGCAAAGACTATCCGCAAGACATGACCACGCCCCGCACCCAGCGCCATGCGAATGCCAAATTCGTTTGTTCGCTGAGCCACGGTATACGACACGACGCTGTAGAGTCCCACGGCAGCGAGGGCCAGGCCCAGCACCGCGAAGATGCCAAAGATCCACGACACCAGATGGTCCTGTTGCCACTCCGGCTCTTCGGAGACCCAAACGTTCAAGTCCTCGACATTGTTGTAGATCTGCTGTTCCGGATTGACTGCGCTTACCTGCTTCCCTACGGCGTGCATCAGTGTCAGGGGAGGCACGTCCGATCTCGCCAGAATCTGGGTGCCCTCGCTCATGCTGAGTGTGTAAGGAATGAAGACGGCCGGCTTGACAGGGTTTCTTAGGCCATCGTTGCGGGTGTCCGCGACAACGCCGAGGATCATCAGCCATGCGTCCGCTATGCCGGGCGCGGACAAGACCTCTGGAGGACGGCTTTCGATGTCTGGCAGCTTGACCGAGTGTCCGACCGCGTCGCCGTTCGGAAAGTAGGACCGCGCTAGCGTCTGGTTGATCACCGCGACGTGGGCGCCATTCTGATTCTCCGTTTCGCTCCATAGCCGACCCTGCAATAGTGGAATGCGAAGGGCCGGAAAGTAGCCTGAATCGACAAGATTGATCGAACCCATCTGCTGGTCCGTCGAAGGCTTGCCCAATAGCTCAAATCGCAGGTTAGATCCGTTGTGCGGCGGAGTCGCGTTGCTTGAGATCGCTGCCATGGTCACGCCGGGAGTCTGCGCTACGCTCGCCCGCAACTGGTCAAAGTAGGCTGCACGCGCGGCCCACGCCGGAAATGCGTTCTTGTGGAGGGGAATTCCTACCGACACGATATTGTTCGGGTCGTAACCCAGCGGCGTGTGCATAAGCCGCGCAAAGCCCTCCATGGCGGAGCCTGCTCCGGCCAGCAACAGTAGCGTGAGTGCGATCTGTCCTGCGATCAGCGCATCATGCATTCTGCGCCCATGCACGCTTCCGGCGACGCGCCGAGTGCCTGACAGCACCATCCGGCTCAGCTGCGGCCGCGAGAGCTGCAGCGCGGGCCACAAACCAAAGAGAACACCTGTCCCCAGCGCGACGCCGATGCTGAACAGGAGCACCGGGAGATTGATGCGGATCACTACCTCCGGCGCAAAGGCATACTTCGGCAACACCATCTGCATGCCCGCGAGAATGCCGTAGGCCAGCGCCACGCCGAGCAGAGCCCCGATGGAAGCCAGCAGCAGCGATTCGGTAAGCAACTGCCGCACGATGCGCCTCCGATTCGCTCCGATTGCTGCCCGCACCGCGAGTTCATGCTGCCGCGCGGTGCCACGTGCCAGCAACAAGATAGAGACGTTGCCGCAGCCGATTGCCAGCAGCAGCCCGACGGCGCCAAAGAGCAAATACAACGTTCCGCCTATGCTCTTGACCACCCAGTCGTTCAGCCCCTCCACCTGCACCTTGAAATGCTCGGGAAACTGTTTGGGGGTGGTTTGGGCGAACCGCTCAAGCAGCGGCTGCAACTCGCCGTTTGCAGTGTCCCGGGTCACGCCCTGCTTCAGCAGAATGTCGATGATGTACCGGCGGCTTGTGGCCTGCATCAGCTTGAGAGGAAGAAAGACGTCGGCGCTGTACCAGGTGAATCGTGGCGCCGCCACGCCCACAATGACGTAGTTCTTATGGTCCAACTGCAATGTCTGTCCCAGTACGGCACGATCTCCGAAGAAGTGCTTCTGCCAAAACTTGTACGAAAGCACAACTACCGGTTGCGGCTCCTGGCCATCCGGAGCGTCTGACGGTGACAATCCCCGCCCCACGATGGACAACACGCCGAGGTCATGGAAGCCGTTCGAGATGAGGCTGATTGTGTCGACATTCTCGGGAAGATCATGGCCGGTGAGATTCATGGGGGCGTAGTCCATGGCGAGCACGCCTTCTACGCTGTGCAGCTGCTGCAGTTGCTTAACCTGCGGGCCGTTCAGGTTGATCCCATCGCTGGAGTTCGCTTTGCTCGAGACGGTCAGACGGACGATGCGGTCCGCTGCCGGGTACGGATAGGGATTCATCAACGTGGCGTAGATCACGCTAAAGACTGCAGTCGTCGCGCCTATGCCCAGCGCCAGCGAGACTACAGCCGTTATGGTGAGCCCGAGGTTCCGGAGCAGTTGGCGTGTTGCGTACCGGAGATCCTGAAGCATGGTCTGCATTGGCCCATTCCTCGCAGCGCAATCGATGCACTCCATGTTCGCATAGGCAACGCTCACGGACATCTTTGCTCAAGGTCCAGACGTGGGAGAAAGCGTCAGGTCTGTAAAGTATTCCTTTGCGCTACCATGTTTTACTCGGGGGTCGCGGTCCGTTCCAATGTATTCAGCAAGAAAGTCAAGAAGTCCTTCTACTTTTGGCGTAAGTCGAGATGAGCCGGAAAAAAGCGCACACAAGGTGATCGGTTCCGGCTTCCACAGCGGAAGAATGGGAACAAGCCCAGTCCTGTTGTTCGGGTGCTTTGCCATCCACAGCGGCAGGACGGTGATGCCAAGCCCGTCCAAAGCAAACGACAGATTGATGCCGGGATCACTCGTAATGACGTGAAATGGAATGTTTGGACTGACCTCTTTAGATCCGCGGACCAGCTTCCAAACTCCGGAGCCCGCACACCGGTGGGCGGCGAGTTCGTTTGGATTAGCCGGACTGCCGAATGCGCTCACGTAAGCCGGATTCGCGAAGAGCCCCCGTGCAGTCCCAGGATAGGACCGGACCCGCCGTACGGAGTCCTTTGGCGCCTTGAGTTTGAAGAACACGTCCACATCTTCACGGGGTTCCTGATCCCAGCCGAAAGAGTACGGCTCAATTTCGATTTTCAGAGACGGAAAGCGTGCGATGAAATCCTTAAGCAGGGGCGCGAGTATCTCGCGTGCCATAGTCAGCGGGCACGCGATCTTGATAGTGCCACTTGGGTCAGAACGGCGGGCCTCTAAGAACTCCTCCCCATCTGTAAGCGTACGCAACGCACGTCTACAGGCGAGAAGATACTCCCTGCCCGCGTCTGTCAAAATCAATCCTTTCGGACCCCTATGGGCAAGTAGAACGGCCAAGTGTCTTTCAAGACGAGTGAGGGATCTGCTTACCGTCGACGCTGGTTGATTTAGAGTCTTCGCGGCAGCGCTCAGTGTTCCCGCTTGCGCGGCGATTACGAAGGTCCGGACGTCGTTCAGATCAAAATGGCGCGGCATGATGTGTTCCAACAAGTTACTGATATAGACATCGCTTCTTTCCTGAACGGTATTAAGCGTTCAGAGCCTACAGACTTGGCGCAACAGTTTCCGTGTCAAAGAGAACAGGCAGTCATTATCGTTCTTTCCTTGCGCTGACGCAATGCAGCTTTGCGTGAATCAAGGGCTCCGGGTACTCCTTGTATCGCATCTGTTCTACAGACGACAGACGACGCGAATGTTCTCAACCACGCCGGCGACTTACACGGAACACTTAGGAGCACCAATCGGATGTAGGCATCCGGGAAGAGCGAAGAAGATATGAAAATCTTGGTTACTGGAGCAACGGGAAATGTGGGTTCCGCAGTAGTAGCGGAACTCTTGAAGCGCGGCGCAGAAGTCCGTGCATTGATTCGCAAACCCGACGCCGATCATAAGCTGTCACCGAGCGTTGAGGTAGCCATCGGCGATTTGCTTGATCCCGTGTCGATAGAAGAAGCGATGAAAGGTGTGGACAAGGTGTTCTTGCTGAATGCCGTAACTGCGGATGAACTAACGCAAGCGTTGATTACCTTCGGTCTCGCCAAGCGTTTGAAACTCAAACATATGACGTACCTCTCGGTTTTCAAGGTAGAGCAGTTCCGGGACGTGCCGCACTTTGCGTCCAAGCTGGCCGTCGAAAGCGCGCTGCGCGAATTTGGGGTACCTCACACCATTCTGCGCCCTGGCTATTACATTCAAAACGACGTGACACTTAAGGATGCCCTGACCGGACCAGGCATCTACCCGATCCCCCTTGGGACAGCGGGGATCGCTGCGGTGGACATTCGAGACATCGCGGAGGCGGCTGCGATCTCACTCACCGAAGACGGACACGATGGTCAAACATACGACCTTGTCGGACCTGCGTTGATTAACGGTCCAGGCAACGCCGGGGTTTGGGGCAAGCTGTTGGGCAAGGAGATCAAATATACAGGTCATAACTTCGACCAATGGGAACAGACGATGCGGGACAAAGTGCCCGCCTGGATGGCATTCGATCTTCGCATGATGTTCCAGGGATACTTCGATCGTGGGTTCGCTTCCACGGAGACAGAGGTCGCGCGGATTACAAAGCTTTTCGGCCGTGCACCTCGCAGCTATGAGGATTTTGCCGCAGAAACAGCAAAACTCTGGAACGCATAACCAACTTCTACGGGAATCTGGGATCTACATGGAGAATGCGAGAAAAGAGATTGCGGGCTTTCGCAGTGAGTCGGCCAGCGTGAATGGCATAAATATTCACTACTGGGTCGGCGGCGATCCAAATGGTCAACCTGTGCTCCTCTGGCATGGGTTCTTGGGAACCGGATACTCGTGGCATAGGTTGATGCCACTTATCGCAGGCGCGGGCTATCGGGTACTCGTTCCTGACATGCGCGGCTATGGAGACTCGGATAAGCCCGCAGGCGATGCCGGTTACGACGGCGCAGCATTAGCGGAAGAGTTCAGGTCCCTCGTGAGGCAAACAGGGTTTGGGGCGGGACGTCCGCTAACACTCATTGCGCACGATATGGGAGCACCGCCGGCGCTTCTCTGGGCCGCCAAACATCCCTCCGAAATCTCTGCACTTCTCTACATTGAAGCGCCGGTGATGCTGCAGTCGGTCCTTGAAAAGATCATCACCTTCACCCCTCAGGCAATGGCAAAAGGCAGCATGTGGTGGTGGATTCTCCCTCTCGCACCAGGTGTTCCTGAGGCTCTCCTCGTCGGCAAAGAAAGGGAGTTTGTTAACTGGTTCTATCTCGGGGATGCCGTCGTAAAACATGAAGCGATCCTGCCTGAAACAGTGAACGAATACCTGCGCACCTTCGCTGGTGTTGAAGGCGTGCTGGGATCTCTCGGCGTCTATCGCACGGTCTTTGCGACCATGACGCAGACGTTGCCGCTCATACAGAACAAGGTCCAACTACCCGTCATCGCAATCGGCGGTGAAAAGGGGTTGGGAGCGCGCGTTGGCCAGTTTATGGCGATGGTTGCGGCCAATCTCGAGAGCGTTGTTCTGCCAGACTGCGGCCACTTTGTTCCAGAAGAGTGTCCCGAAGCTGTCCTGGAGCAGCTTGATCGGCTCAGCGTTCAAAGGAAGCCGTGAAATGAATTCGAAGATCAATCGCCGTCAGATCACAGAATTTGCAGTAGCCGCCGGTATCTTATCGGCGTCACAATCAGCCCGGGATTTGCCCTTCAATCTTCGGTCCACAGAAAGAAACCGACAAAACCTCAAGGAGCAGCAAAATGCCAGAAACAAGAACACAGTTTCCTCCAGTTCCGCCCGACGATCTCAATCGCAACCTGACCTCCGCGAATCCCGATCATGAAGGAAAACTGCCCCACATCGGTCTCGTCGGAGATACCTACACCATCACCGTTGATGGAGACGACACAAAAGGCCGGTTCTGCGTGGTCGATATGCATATCCCTCCCGGCGGTGGCCCTGGGCCGCACCGCCATGACTTTGAAGAAACATTCATCGTACTGGATGGAGAGATCGAAGCAACATTTCGCGGAAAGAAATCCGTCGTCCACGCAGGCGAAACAGTCAACATTCCTGCCAACGCTCCGCATCAGTTTCTCAACACGTCCGCAAATCCTGCCCGTCTGATCTGCATCTGCTCCCCGGCTGGACAGGAGAGATTCTTCCTGGAAGTCGGCGTCCCCGTGGCGACTCGCACCACAGCTCCGCCCAAACTCGATGACAAACAGATGGCCGCGTTTCTTGAAAAGGCGAAGGCACTTGCGCCCGAGTACCACACTGAACTACTAAAAGATGCCTAAGTGTTCTAGCTCGCTGCGGTGCTCAACCAGAGTCGCCATAGGTTCCTCTGAGCCGCGAGGCACGTTGTAAGCATCTGCCACAACTCTTCCGCGACCTTGGGAGACGCTTGCAAGTCTTTAAGCCGCTCGGTAAGCAAAGAACTGAAGTCTGAATCGGCCTCGAATTTCCTGCGGTCCGGCGATGGAGGTTCGTTTCGTTGTCGCGCACCACAAGATCAGGAGCCGTATCCTCGGTGCGGCATGGATTGTAGATTTCCGCTGCTGGGCCACGAATCGTGGGCAAGAACGCGGAGGCTGTGTGAGCTTCAACATCACGCTTGATACCGGGTGCGAGGATAAGTATCTGCCCTGCATGCAGATCCTGTGCCTGCACGTGGATGCACGTGCACCTTCCAGTGCATGGATGGAGATGCCGCCGTCGGCGTGATACTGCTTGATCCTTGCCCAGTTTCCATTGCAATGAGAACCAGCCGCAGATCATCGGCCTTGAGAGAGCCTTAACGACAATACGAACCGGGCAGCCTCATGGAAATGAGTTGGTTTCGACTCATTTCCATGAGTAACGGGCTACTCGGAAACGATCCCCGTTTTTTGACATTACTTCCGCGTCGCCGACAACCCACCCGGAACGCGAAAAATTGACTCCCAACTGCCTCGATATGCGGAAGGGCCAGTTGGCAACAACTGACTTCAGTTGGTCTGACAGAACGTAGATGGAAACGCGCGGCTCCCATCCTACGGTCGAGATCCTCGTCCTTAAGATTCGACAGGAACTGCCGTATATTGGCCTCTACCTGTTGCCACCGCTCGATGAGCGACGCCGCCGTCGGATAGTCGAACGCAACTAGCGCCGGGCCACGTTGTGCTCCGCCACAACGATCAAGCCATCCCTACTCGGCACTCAGAACATGTACAATCGTGTTCCGCACGGAGCCGTAACTGCCAGCGACCGATTGGGTAAATTCCTCCGGTGTGAGTTGCGATACAACTTCGAAGAGCTTCCCGTTGGCCCAATATCCGTAGTCGTACAAAGCCTGCAGATCTTTGAGGCTGGTCATGTCGATCATCCTAACAATGGCCGAGAACGATTGGCTCGGACAGCGCTTACTTACTACCGGAGAACGGAGCATGGAGAAATCCTGATAATTCTCTTCCGCCCGAAAGTGGCCTGATCGATTCCTTAACGGAGGTTTTCGGTTGGATGTGGCTACTACCCCGTCTAGCATTATCGGGTCGAAACCATGCTGAAGGGCGCAGCATTTAGACAGGCAACAGAGCATTCGCTTCAGTTTGCGCAAAAGCAACACGCACCACATTCCTGAACAACACCGGCCACGTCAACCTGAAACCATCCACTGTGCCATGCTGTCGTCCGATTCGAGGCCGTATGTAGGGCGAACCTTCCTTGCGCACAGGCCCTGTGCCACAGGGGACAGAGACAGAATCAAAACAAAGAAGGCCCTTCATTCCAAACCTCCTGCCTACATGTACGTTCAAGCGGATCAAGAACAGCCGCCGCTTCAGGACGAAGCCGCGTTCAACCCGATCTGCACATCGTGCTTCGATGCATTGCGAATCTGCGCGGGCCCTGCGAAAAGATTGCCCGAAATCACGGCCCTGTTCACGGCCTCTCCCAGCGAGATGTGCTGCTTCCGCTCAAGAAATTCGCATCCCTGTACCAACAGGCTGCCGGAGGATGCCTGGATCGCAGCGTGTTCTCCCTCTTTGGCCCACTGCACGAAGGTGCAATCGCTGAAGCCCACGGTACCGCTTCCTCCGACCTTCGCAATCTGTTGGCATGGCCCCCAGAAAGCACTGTTGCTGATGCGAAGCACACCGTGGTTGCTTGCAAGAACCTCGACCATCGTAGGGTCTTCCCCATGAAATGAGGTGAACTCCCCGTTCATAATCAGAAGACCATACGGCGCACACTGCTCGACAAGGATGGCGCGGTTGCAATCATCCGCACCGATACCGACATAGTTACCGTTGCATCCTCCCGCCGAGGTTTCCACAAATTTGTAACCGATGTGGTACCCAAAACAGAATGTGTTGAGCACGTACTCCCAGTCCGCACGGCCAAAGACAAATGCCTCCCCATTCTTCATCTGCCAATCGTAAGCTTTCCCGCGCGAGCTCCACCACGGATTGAAGTGCACATTCTCGATCCGGCCAATATCGTAGATCGCATCGACCCAGATGCCGCGCCGCAGCGGCTGGCCTGTTACGTTGCGAATGTTGTGGCGCTCATTCTGGCTTGCATCGATACCGAGATATGGATTGAGCAACTCAACATCCTGCACGGCCGGATTTTTTCCACGCATCGCAATCGTCCACGGATACGCCGCGGGTATGCTCTCTGCGTCCTGCTCCGGGTAGAAGATACAAAGGCCATTCACCGAACTGTTGCTGTTCAGCGTGAGAAACGGTTTCCCATCCTCTTTCTCCCGCCCACTCGTCACGAAGAGGGCTGTGCCATCTTCGCCAGGCTTCGTTTGCCCCCTGTCCCGTATACCCGTGTGCGACGGCACGCAAAGATAGGAACCGCGGAGCGAGACACCCTCCGGCACATCGAGCGTACCGCGAAAGAGGTACCTTCCCGGCGGAGCATACACCGTGCCACCACCTGCCTTATGCACAGAATCGAGCGCTCGCTGGAACGCGGCCGTATCATCTGTGCTCCCGTCACCTCGAGCACCAAAGCTCACGACACTCGTCACCTCTAGAATCAAGACAGGGCTGCTCTTACTCTCCGATGTCTGCGCAATACCCGACATACCCAGGAGGTTCATCATTCCTCCAGTGCAGCCAAGCGAAAGCAGTTTACGGCGTGACCTCATCTGCATCCTCGGATCGATCATCCTTTACCTCCTTCCCGACACTGAAACGTCGAGATCGCTTCCTGTCCGCGACATGGAGGGTGGGGCCTCCGCAGGAGCGCTGCCCCATGTCTTGTTTGGCTTGTCTCCCATCTCGAGCACAAGGCTACCTCCGTTCGCAATCGCCGCATGTGCGAACCAAGGCGTCTCAAGGCTCTCTCCATTCAATTGCGCGGACTGGATGTACTTGTTCCGCGCCGAGACATGGTTCGCGACGATTGTCAACTCTTTACCATTTGCCATTCGAATCGAACTTTTCTCAAAAATCGGGCTGCCTATCTCGTACACCGGACTCCCTGGACAGACCGGATAAAATCCCATCGCGCTGAGCACTAACCACGACGAGGTCTCACCGCCATCGTCGTCTCCCGGGGTACCGATTGGCCCGTCTCCATACCAGATGTCCATCAGCATGCGCACGCGTTGCTGCGTCTTCCACGGCTGCCCCGAGAAGTCGTACAGATATGGAATATGAAAACTAGGTTCATTGCCCTGGGCGTAAAGCCCAACCAGACCCGTCGAGTCGGGAAACTGATCGAGGTAGCTGTACTTCGATGTCCCATACTGCTCCACAAAGAGCTGGTCCAGCCTGGCATTAAAGTCGTCTCGGCCCCCCATCAGCTGAACCAGACCGGCAACGTCGTGCTGCACATGAAACGTATACAGCCAAGAGTTTACCTCGGTGAAATAGTCCCTCCCACCCTGTCCTCCACCGAGCTTCGGATCGAAGTAAGCCACCCATTGCCCATCCTCGCTCTTCGGAGCCATGAAGCCGATCTTCGGATCGAATACATTTCGATAGTTGTACGCCAGCTTCATGAAATAAACATAGTCATCCTGCTTGCCGAGAGCCTTCGCCAGTTGGGCCACACACCAGTCGTCATAGCTTGTCTCGAGCGTCACCGAAACCGCTTGACGCCGCTCTACCGTGACCTGCGGAACCGTCTCATCTTGCCCTGCGGCCAAAGCCGGGAAAAAGCCTTTATCGAAGTACACATGGTCCAGGCTCGTTAGAGGACCACGCTTCCAGGGCAGCATCGTACCCTGCGTCTCATTCTTCCGGATCGCCTGATAAGCTTCTTCGACATCGAAGTTGCGATAACCCTTCATGTACGCGTCGAGGATGTAGGCAGCCGCATGATGCCCGATCATCACCGACTGTTCGCCGGCCACCGAGGGAAACGATGGCAGCCAGCCGCTTTCCTCATACATTCGCAGATAGGAGCGGATCATATCCTCCTGTTGCGGAGCTTCGAGAAGTAGCTGGAGTGGATGAAGTGAGCGGTAGGTATCCCACAGGCCATCGTCCACATAAAAGTCATGCCCATTGCTCTCGTGTACCTTATGATCGTACCCGCTGAAATACCTGCCATCCTCCGTAATGTCTGTCATGCGGCCCAGGGATCGATACAGCGCGGTATAAAAGATTGTGCGCTGCCGCTCGCTTCCACCATCGACCTGTACCGCTTCAAACCTCTTATTCCATAGTTCTCGCGTCCTCTCCTTTACCTGATCGAAGCTCCGCCCGGACATCTCCCTCTTCAGATTCTTCTGCGCCTGCTCCGTACTGATGTATGAGAGTCCGACACGGACCTCGATTTGATCTCCTCCTGCACCCGACTCCTCTGCGATGAAGCCGATGTGATTCCCAATCTGGTTTAGACTCTGCGACAGAGCATCCTTCTGCCATGTCTGGTAGTGAAGGAACGGCTTTGAAAACTCGGCATAGAAGTATTCCCTTGTCTCACCATCGTTCTCCGACAACTGGGCAACAGATCCGCCCACTTTCTCACTTCCTTCAACCGCCGAGTCACCGACTCTCAGTTCCGACCCATCCTCCATACTCAAAACCAGGTGAGCGGTAGAATCTGCCGGCAGTGTGAACCGATAATATGCTGCCGTCTCACTGGCTGTAAGCTCCGCCTTGATGTCCCAACTCTGCAGATCCACCGCATAATAGTACGGCGTCGTTGTCTCGAAGTCATGATCGAAGGTAGAGGCGTAATCCTTCGGTTGTGTGCTTACCTTGCCGCCGGAAATCATTAGCATGGCCGGCCCTGCCGGAAACCCATAGATTTTGTCCGCCAGATACCGGTCCTTGATCTCCGGCGTCGTGATCGGCGTAAGACGAGCCATTCCATGAGGCGTCTGCACGTATGGAACAGTCGCAGTCAGCAGTTGACCGATGCCGCCGATGTTGGGCGAAACATAGTCCACTGGCTCCATACGTTTCGCTGCAGCGCCAGCTTCAGAGCTCCCTGAAAGGACCAGCAGTAATGTTGCACACACCCACGATACTGTTCTGCACGTCCAGATCTGCATTCGCATAGCTCTCCATTTCTTCTGTCTTCAGATTGCGCACTCAATTGGCGCATTACGGCTTTAATAGAAAACGCGCCGTTAGCGCTGCCTCCGACGATCCCCCAACCCAGAGCGTGTAATAGCCCGGCTCCACCGCCCATGTCTTCTCCACATTCCAAACCTCAAGTTGCTTTTGATGCAGATGCATCGTCACCATCCTGCTCTCATGCGCCCTCAAGCGAACTCGGGTGAAGCCCTCCAGGGAACGAATCGGGGTCTCCACGCTGCCAACCTCCTGGCGCACATAGAGCTGAGGCACCTCCGTACCTTCTCTCTCTCCAGTGTTAGTCACCTGAAACGACACGACAACATCAGCCTTGCTTCCCGCGACAGGAGACTGAACAGAGATGTCTCCATAGCCAAAGCTCGTATAGCTCAGCCCGAAGCCGAAGGGAAACAATGGCTTGCCATCGTCGTCGACATACTTACGAACGCTCGATGGATCCGCGTTATAAAAGTCGGGCAACTGTCCCACGCTACGTGGGAAGGTGATCGTCAGCCTGCCCGATGGATTGTTATCGCCAAAAAGCGTCTCAGCGATGGCTCTGCCTCCAAACTCTCCTGGGTACCATGCCTCGATGATTGCTCCGACGTGCTTCTTCGCCCAGGCGATCGTCAGCGGCCGTCCATTCTCAAGCACCAACACAACCGGCTTGCCCGTTTGCACCACAGCCTCAAGCAGTTGCTCCTGTTGCCCCGGAAGCCCAAGCTCCGAGCGATCGAACCCTTCACCCGAGATGCCTTGCCGCTCTCCCAGTCCAAGGATCACTACATCCGCGGCTCTCGCCTTCGCCTGCACCGCGGCTAAATTCTTTCCCTCATCGAAGACCACGGTCGCCTTCGGCACGGCACTCCGCACTCCCTGCAGAAGGCTGATGCGTTTTCCGTTTGCTTCTTTCTCGTAGTCACCATACCGCGCCACATCGGCGTTCGGCCCAATGACCGCAATCTGGCGAATCGATTTCGACAGCGGCAGCAGATGATTCTCGTTCTTCAGCAGCGTCATCGATTCACGTGCAGACTCCAGCGAGACATCGAGATGCGACTGCGAGCGATTCGTCCTTCGATTCAAGTCCGGATCGACAAAGGGATGGTCAAAAAGGCCGAGCGAAAACTTCAGCCGTAGCACCGCTGCCACAGCTCGGTTCAGATCCGCCTCCGGCAGCATCCCGTCCCGCAGGCAGTCGAGCAGCGATTTCTGGAACACGTCATGGTCGAAGTCGTAGAACTGCATATCGACGCCCGACCGGATCGCAAGGCAAACCGCATCCTTGGGCGTGGCTGCGACATGATGCACCTTGTATAACCGTTGAATCGCACCGAGGTCCGACAGGACCATCCCCTGGAATCCCCACTCCTCGCGCAGCACCTTCTTCAGTAGAAACGGATCGGCTGTAATGGGAATACCATCGATCTCGTGATAAGCCGCCATGGTTGCCATAGCATGCCCTTCACGGAAAGCCGGCTCGAACGACTTCAGCATCACGCTACGCAGTTCGCGCTCGCCGATATGCACCGGCGAAGTATTCGTTCCGCCCTCTGGTGAGCCGTGACCAGCAAAGTGCTTCGGCTCCGCCGCTACCGTATGGTCCGTGCCCAAGCTCTCGCCCTGTGCGCCGCGCACATAAGCCAGCCCCATCTGCCCGGTAAGGTAAGCGTCTTCACCAAAGTCCTCTTCTACCCGGCCCCAGCGCGGCTCCCGTGCAAGGTCAAGTACCGGCGCCAAAATCATACCCACGCCCGTTGCTCGCGCCTCCGCCGCGATTGCCGCGCCGGTCTGCTGCGCCAGGCCAGGATCAAACGTTGCAGCGATATTGATCGGCGCAGGAAATACCGTACCCGTATCGAAACCATGCAGCCCCTCCTCGATGAACAATGCAGGGATTCCAAGCCGGTTATGGGCGATCACCCACCGCTGGATCGCATTCGACTGCTCCGGCGTGGGGTTCAGATCGTGTATGCCGCCCACTCCTAGATCGCCCCACAGTACCTCCGCCTTCTCCGGCAGAAACACCGCATCCTTCGCAGCATGTGTATCGTCTGTATGTCCGCTCATCAGAGCCGGCGCACCTGCGTAGAGATCGAGCTGCCGGACCTTCTCCTCCGGCTTCATGCGGCCGATCAGGTCTTGGACGCGCGCCCCTATCGGCGTCCCCACCTGCATGTACACGGGAACAGTATCAGAGGTTGACTGACCGGCTGCTTTACGTGCCAGCACCGAAAGAATGGGCACAACGCAACTGATCGCAAGCAAAAAAATCCGACGACCCACCGTGGGTGAACGTCTCCGAAGGACAGGGCTAAGTAGCGTCTTATGACCTCCTGAGGGCAAGCCATGACAGAGATCATCCAAACTTCGCCCACAGTCACAAATTTCGCAAGGTTTCCGTGGACCAAAATCAAAGCCTTCACTGACTCTCAATCTGTCTCCCATTCGTTCCAGTTGATCCTTCTGCTACATCTGTTTCACCAGCACCAGGCTCCATGCAGGCATGCTCAATTTGAAATGCAGTTGGCCATCTTTATTCGCCTGCAGCACTTCTTTCTTCGTATTCCAAGCTAGCTTCCGAAGCTCTGCCGTCTGCTCCCGCGTCGGCGGCTCCGGTCGTCCCATCGCTTCCCAAGCCGCCACCGCATCACCATGTTGCCGATCCAATACCTCCACCCTAAACGAGGCCCCGGCCGGCACGTGGTCCAGGTCCAGCATCAGCTCCCTCACACTTCCATTCGCATCGATTGCGTCCGCTGCGGCGAGCGTATTTGTAACGGGAAGAGACACCTTCATCTCCGGAGGATAGTTGTACGCAACGACCGTCACGCGGCCAGTCTCCTTGTCGCGCGAGACGATCCCTCCCGTCTCTTGATTCAGCATCTCGTCGCCAAGCTCGTTCATGAATCGGTATGCGTGGAAGGCCGGCTTCACGACCTCCTGGTAGTTAATCAACCCGAAACCACCATGAAAAACAGTGTCCCCATTCCTGTTCTCTTCGAAGACATCCGTAAACGTCCAATAGGAGAGCGAGTCAACCAACCCGATGGACTCAAGATTTGTCTTCGCCACAAACGTCGCAGCCGCCAGCGAATCGTGCGAGCGATCAGTCGGCGAAGGGCTAGAGTTCCACTCGGTCAGGTGAATCTCAGTCTTGGGATACGGGCTGGCCGCAATGATTCGCTGCATCGTGCGCAGATCATCGCGCGTTGCATCAATACTCCGTCGATAGCCCTTACCTTTCGGCGCTCCCGGCACATCGATCGCAAAGTCCTGTGGGTACGGATGCGTCGAGACGAAATCCACCGGCAGATCGCTCTGGTGGCAATACGTAAGAAAGTCCTCGATCCAAATCGGCTGCCACGGTATAGCCATGGGGTCGAAAGGTTTACCCAATGCCTCGGCCTTCTTGATCGCCTCTGGGTCCATATTGAAGTTGCTGGTGGCTGGTCCACCCACCCGAAGCTTTGAATCAACCTTCTTGATTGTCAGCGCCGTGATTTTGTACAGTTCAAAATACTTTGCCTGTGACCCACCGCGAAAGAAAGACTCATAGAGATTCGGCTCGTTCCACACCTCGAAGTACCATCGCCGCACCTCGTCGATTCCGTAACGCGCAACGCAATGCTCCACGAACGCCTGCACTAGTTCCGCCCACTTGTTGTAATCGGTCGGCGGACTCCCGTTCGGGTGCCACCAGAACGTCGTGTTCTTCACTGTTGCGATCTCGCTCGGCGAAAACCCAAGCTCGACAAACGGCCGTATTCCCTTCTCCAGCATCCGGTCATAGAGGTCGTCGATATACTGAAAGTTATAAATCGGCTTCCCCGAACTATCCTCACGATATATCCACATGTCGTCATGGAAGATACCGTGAAACCGGATGTACTGAAAGCCATCGTACTTTCCCGCCGTCGCCAGTTCCTCCTGCCAAGTCGCTCGCAGTCCTTCGTTCGCGCGTCCCGCACCGACAACCTTGCTCCAGAAGTGCACGAGTGGAATACCCGCCCCCTTCGCATCCGCCGTCAAGTGGATCCCGGTTTCCGTTTCTTCTGAGGCAGTTGCCCTTTGGCCGAAACAAGAATCGCATAGAAGCTGCATGACGACGACAACAACAATCGCCGATAGAGTTAGGCGGATAATGAATCGTTGGGCCTCGATGTCATTGTCTCCATTGTTAGGTCCGAGACTGTTCTGACACGCCAACTTATCGCCGTACACAATCCCCAGAAAGCTTCCAGACTTCACTGCGACACCGATGCTGCTCATCCCACCTCCTCCATCATTTGGGCGAAGTCCACGGTCCAATCTCCCATTCGCCAATCAATCTACAGAGCGAGGTCACAGTTCCCGCAACGTTAGCGCGGTTCCCTAACCTTTCATAATTTAGGGAAAACACGAGCTTTTCTGTCCTAACAGTAGAGACCTGCGCCGGCTTGCCCTTCAAAGTAGGGTTTGCAGCCGACCTTTGCTTTCGAGAAGCCGTAGCCGCCCTCCTTCGGCCCGCATTCTCTGTCCGAGTAAGTCTCTCGGCTAAAAAAATGGGATATAGATTGGGCACCAATTTGTGCCAAGTCCTCTTAAAGAGCCAGTGGAAGGCTCCCTACTTGCGGAATTGTGCCTAGAATTTGTAGTTCGCGGTCACAGGGGAGTAATTCATAGTGTGTGCCCCGTTAGCGTGGCCATCCTGCAAACTCCTCCAAGCAAGTGGTCGCGTTTGCGAAAGGCATCAGATGCGAAAGAGACTGAGTCAGTTCTCAGTGTTCTCTTTTTGTGACTATGGATCAATTGCCAAGGGAACTTTAGGAAGATTAGGTCTGGGTTGGAATCAGGACCTCTACCGCGACAGCACATGACACGCGATCACCTCGAAGTGCCCTGGAGAACCAACCATAGTACTCAGCCGCAGCAGCAACTGGAAGTTCGGGATCGGCGCCGTGTGTGGCAGACCACACCGGCTCATGACTGCTGACAGCGCGGTCGAGTCAGTGATCAGATCACTGACTGCCTCCGTTCCTTCGGCGTTCGCCCCGGCGACCAGCAACACATGACCGAGGTGGTCCGGATTGCGCAGGTAGCTTGCAACCGCAAACGACTGTCCGGTCGCAAACCCCATGGCAGTAGGCACATACCTCGAGGACTCGCCATTATGAGGATGTAGATTCTCGACGATCTCTTGCCGGGAGCCCTGGTCGAAGACGAAGCGGAAATCCAACTGATCGCTGTAGAAAAGTGTCCAGGGATTGGATCTCGGACTGCCAAGAAGAATAAAGTTACCGTCTTTCAGCAAATCCGAAAAGCGCAGAGTGCGGGCTGACTGGATCATCAACCGTCCGGCCTTTGCCTGATCCCTCCACTCCGCGATGTTCACCGCAACCCCGGTATCAACGGCCGCAGCCTGATCCCTCCGCAGAATCTCGGTGGATAGGTTCATCAGCTGAGCCGGTACCTTCTCCGCAGCCGGGACATATCGCTGGTTCGCATAGTCGGACAGGGTGACCGTTTGGCCCGTAAGAGACTGAACCTCCGCTATATTCGGATCACTCGTGATCAATTTCGTGCTCAACTGGAAGCCAAACAGTGGCCCCCACAAAGAGTCCGTGCGCACAGTCAGCCACACAGCGAAGATGCCGCAGACTCCAATACTCAGGAGGCACAGAAGCACTTTCCCCTGCGTCCAAAATCGCCGCGCCTCCAATAACCTTGGCACCTTTTCATGATCGACAAGGACAGCTGCCTCCTCCTCCATTAGAGGAGGAGATGAAGCGAGAAAGTCGATCGACGCTTCTCTCGGAAGCTCAATCTCGCTTTCTTCCAGTGCATCCATCTTCACCGGAACATCTTGAGCGATCTCAGGTATATAGGAACCCAGCGGAAGGCTGATGCGGAACTCAGACGCAGTACCGTATCTACCATAGTGCTGTAGCAGACGTCGGCGAACGTCACTCGCGGTCACACGAACTATCGCGTCCTCGCCCGTATCGTAGCTGGGGGATCTGCCAAAAAGTTTCACCCCGATCAGGCGCTCCTTTAGTTCATCGCAGTGACCGTTTACGGACTGATCGATGACATACCGCAGAAACTGCCCGCTGCGATGACTGCCTCGAAAGGCTTCCCCGGAGAGGACCTCCTCCAAATGTTGCTGGAACGCTTTCAGGTCACTCTCGGTCTCAAGAATCCTTGCAATCTCTGCGGAGCGCTCAGCGACTTGGGCAGCATTGGACATGATCGGGTTCCCCATCCTACCAAAGCGGCGCGGAGCAGGCAATTGCTTTGGACAAGTCCACGAGCAGGATAGTCATTTGACATTGAGTTACTTCAACAGCGAAGGAATCTGGCTTAAAATATTGACCTGGGGGAGGTGGCGGGTGAGGCTGTGGCGATTAGGCGGCAAGTATCGCATTCCAGATCGCAGGCGCGGCTTGGTCTTTGAGCCATAGCCGACCCAAGGCGAATTGTCCCTTGTTGATTTTGGCGAGGCACAGAAGCGGCTGCCCGGATCGGAGTCTCCAGCTCTTCGGCACCAGAACCTCTTTTCTAGGCCGTTCATGGCACACTTTGACGAGGCACAAATCACCTGAGTGTTGTCTGGGAAGCTGCTTTGAATTTCTCCAAATGGGCCTTTGCCAAATCAGTTTGTTTCAACTTCCAATAGAGTTTAGCCAGGAGAAAATGAATCTGGGCATCGCTGGTGCCGAGCTCTGGCAGAGTCAGGGCTAGTTCTCCTTCGAGTGCGGCATTGTTGAAATCTCCCTCTTGATCTAAATCCTTTGCCAATTCATAGTGCGCATCGCGGGACTCGGGATCTCGCTCAATGGCCCGTCGATATTTTTCCATACCGTCCTGGGTCCGGCCCAGTGAAAGCAGGAACCGCCCGTATGCAACGAGGATCGATGCGCTTTGCGGCGATTTCTCCGGAGAGAGATTCTCAGCCTCCTGATAGAGATCCAACGCTTGGGTCGAATCTCCCATAGCTTCGTGCGTCATTGCAAGATAGAACACCGGCAGGGGGCTTTTGGGAGAGAGCGTTTGGGCTGTCTGAAGCGGTGAAGTTGCCAATCTGAAATCGTTTTGCGTGTAATAAAACAACCCGAGGAAGAATTGCGCCTCTTCAGATGTTGGATCAGCCGTAATGGCGGCGATCAGACAGCTCTTGGCAACATCCGGACGATGCGCAAACATGGCCAGCCGGGCCTTGAGGACCAGGGCTGGAACCATGTTCGGGCTCTCATGCAGAGCTGTATTGACTTCGCTAACAGCCTCGGAAAATTTCCGTTGGGCAAAATCCTGTTCTGCTTTTTCGTAATGCTGCGCTGGGCCGACTGTGAGTTGGAGTGCGAGAAGCCAGATCATAGAAGCTTGCCCCCGGGCGCCAGAGAGTAGTACTTGCCGGCGCGCACATGTTCGAAGCGGTCCGTGCGCCTGATCGCCGTGGGCCATTGAACCTGAATCCAGTCGGCATATTCAGCCGGCCCCCGGCCCAACACATCGCGCGGATCGCAGGAAGAAAGATAGCTTCCCCCGCCTCGCTTGAAAATGCCGTGCTCGACCCCATTGGCCGACCAAGTGATCTTGGCGCCAACCGCACGCCCGACAAGGTTCAGACCGATCCAATGATTCGCGTTGCGAACGATATTATGAAGGATCAGGGGAGCCTCGCTACTGATGCCGACAACCACATCCACACGCCCGTCATTATCGAGATCGCCAACGGCAAGTCCCCGGGCGGGATACGAC
Organism: Edaphobacter sp.; assembly: GCA_035317185.1. Lineage (GTDB taxonomy): Bacteria > Acidobacteriota > Terriglobia > Terriglobales > Acidobacteriaceae > Edaphobacter. Next base: position 29,796 of record DATHHN010000010.1, on the reverse strand, counting down.
TCTTTGAAGGCTGAACCACCCACGGCACTGACGTTATCAAACTCATTGCCATTGTTGTGAAAGAGCAAAAGGGGTTCCCGATACCGCAAGGTGTTGTTGATCGATTCGATTAGATCGTCCGGGTGCCCATTGGCCAAAATCAAATCCGGCCTGCCATCCAGATCGAAATCGACAAAGCGACAGCCCCAACCCGAATTCATCACCGTCGCCATGCCGATTCCCGTCGGTCCGGCTACATCCTGAAATGTATTGTCTCCGGAATTGCGGTACAAGGAATAGCGTTCCCGGTTGATGTTCGCGACAAAAAGATCTTGCCGCCCATCCCCATCGAAGTCAATCGCATCCACGCTCATGCCAGAGCGAGCCACACCATCCGCGCTATACGCCACTCCAGCCTGGAAACCAATTTCTTCAAATTTGCCGCCTCCTTTATTCAAATACAGGAAGTTGAAAACGGAATCATTCGCGACAAACAAGTCCATCAGGCCATCGTTATTGATGTCCGTCGCGACAACGCCAAAGGCGAATTTAGGCATCTTCGCGATCACCCTATAGTTTTTGAGCGTTCCTGGCCGTCGTTCCCGGTTGGTTGCGCCGACTTGAGGACCTTCGGAATCCTTGAGAGTATCGAGTTTCATAACGCCCTCATTCATTCGCTGGATGCCGATGGCACTGCTTGCCGTCCATAGAGCACAAGTTAACAGGCCAGATGAATCCATCTGGACTGTTCGTTGGAATTTCAGATGAATTGGCGCTTAGAACTGGATTCTCGCAACAATCTCTCCACTTCTCGGAGCAAAGTTTCCGCCTGCGTTGGAGATGCTGTTCCCCAGGTAACCGAAGCCGTTGGCAATGCTTCCGTCGCTGTTATATTGAGGAGCCGTGAAAGGACTTCCAACATTCAGGTTGGGATATGCCCAGCGGTTGAAGACATTGAAGAAATCCGCACGGAGCGAGAATTTCACGCCCTCCTTGATCGGGTAGACCTTGCCAAAACCCAACTGTTCGCTGGGGTATCTCGGGCCACGAAAATCGCCGTAGTATGGCTTGGAAGTGGAGTAGGTCCCGGGAGCGGGGTTTGCCCACGCGGCAGGGTTGAGAAAGAACGTGGTGTAGGGGTTAACGTTGTGGTTATTGAGACTATGCAAGAAGAGCGGCTGGCCCGCAACGCGATTCGCAAAAACATAATTACTGTTGCTAGCGGTCTGATTAGCAAAAGTCACCGAATCCAGTGTGCTCGTCGAAGTAGGTACTTCAATCGGAAAACCGCTCTGGTAATGGAAGATGCCGTCGACTGTCCAGCCCGCAAACAATGCAGCCTTCCAGCCGCTTTGCGCAAAGCTCGCTCTCGGCACTTCATAATTGAAGTAGAAGTTGAGCATCTGCGGTTCGTCGATGGCCAAATAGGTTTTCTGGCTCTTGGGCGACAGAGTGGGATCCTGTATCGGTATCGCTGTGGTGTAAGTCCCAGTGCTGGAGACCGTTCCCAGATCCTTCGCCCAGGTGTAACCGAGGCCGCCCGACAGTCCGTAGCCGAACCGCTTAGTGACCTTGACTTGAAGCGCGTCGTACCAGGTATTGCCATCGCGCTCGTATTGGTCGTTCACTCCATTGAATTGCGGGAATGGCCGCAATGCCTGAGCCAAGCTGGCTCCGGACGGGAAGGTGGAGTACGGCTTCACGAAACCTCTCGCCGCCACGCTGGGAGAAGAGATCGGCTGCGTGAGCAGGTTGAAGTCAGCCGGGTTGGTAACGTCTAAACCGTATTTACCCAAAAGGACCGATGCCGGGAGTTGGTTAACCCCCCTCAGCCCATCGGATTCGAGCCAAACACCACGGTTGTCGATGAAAGCCGCCTCAACCGACAGATCCCGAGTGATCTCACGCTGAATGCCTATGGTTGTTTGAAAAAAACGCGCTGGACGACCGTTATTTGGAACAGTAAACGCAGGGGGCGAGTTGAGTTGACCCGCATTCGGGTAGGCGCCGGGGTCGAAGTTTGTGGCTGCCAGAGCTGCCGCAGTGTACGGTATGCCATGGGAAAGCTGGCCGGCGGCAATGCCATACGAAGGACTGTTAAGAGTCACGGTGTTGAAGCCAAATCCCTGGTTGCTGTAGTTGATTTCATTCATGAAGAGTTGCTGGCCGGAGTAGAGTCCGGATCCCACTCGGAGCACGGTCTTCGCGTTCAGTTGATAATTGACGCCGAGCCGAGGCTGAATCATCCAAGGATAGAACTTCTCGAAGCTGCAGTTGCAACGCCCGGGCCCATACCCCTCGTATTCGGTTCCACCCAACAGACCGCCAGCCGACGGATTCACGACGGTCGGACTAAATTGGGTTTCCCGGTTTTTCTGTTCGTGCTGCATTTGTTCCCAATCCCAACGCAGCCCGTAGTTCAACGTTATTTTTTTTGTGAGCTTCCAGGTGTCCAGCGCGTAAATTCCGCCCTCTTTGCGGTGAAACCATTGAATGTTATCGTTCCCGATATTTGCGCCATCCAACTGGCCAAGAGCGAAGCTCGCGAAAGCATCGCCGATGCTAGCTCCATAAAGGTTTTGGCCTTGGGCGGACGGCAGTGACGTCTCATTGGAACTGAACCCGTAAGATCCGGCCGATAGGTCGTTATGAGTGCCAAACACCTGATGACGGAGATCGCCGCCAAACTTGAAGGCATGATTGCCGTGGATCCAAGTCGCAGATACGGTGGGATACCAGTTGTCGTCATAAAACGGAGCGTTGTTGATTCCTAAATTAGGAACGCTCGCACGGTTGACGTTGAGTCCAGAGATAATCGGGAAGGTGTGTGCAGCGCCGCCAGCCATATTTGCTGCCGTGTTCAACCCAAGAGATGTCGAATCGAAGTTTTGTACCGCAGAATTCTGTAGGGCGTTGTGACGTGTAAAGGAAAATCCGGCGTGGAGTACAAATTTCGGCGTGACCGTATAGTCCGCATTGAGATATACCTGCGGGGCGGGGGTTGTGTTCCACCGGGTCTGGGCTGCCGTGCCGTTAATCCCGTCAGCCGCATTGTCCTTGTTTGATTGCTCGGCAATGTAATAACCTGAGAAGTGCCACGACTCGCCGATCGAGTGGTCGATTTTGATGCTCGTCAAGTACTGGAATTTGTTGTTCGGCTGCAAATTTGGGTAGTTGTTGGTCAACGCGTTGGCAGTGGCCCCCGATGGAGTAGGAATGTAGGCAAGAATCTTCTGCGCCACCGGATCCCATGTGCTGGGTGCGCCGATAAAGTTGTTCGGGAACGGATCGCGGACCACTGCGCTAGAACCATCCGTGCAGGTTGCCGTTCTGGTCGTCGCCGGGTTGTAAACTGCCCCATTGATCATCGGTCGGCCCAGGCAATCCAGGACCGGCTTTCCATTGGAATCCTTAATGGGACCAAGCAAGAGAGAACTCAGATCGCCATTGCGATAGGCTTGCGTCGGAACCGTAATTGTTCCTTGGTTGAGGGTTTGCGCGTTGCGGTACTCCTCGTAAGCGAAGAAGAAAAAGGTCTTGTTGTGGCCGTTGTAAATGTGAGGAATCACCACCGGTCCACCGATAGAGCCGCCAAAATCAAGTTGCCGCTCCCTGGGATTAGACTTCTGGCCGCTTGAAGTGTAGTTGAAGGGCTGTCCCGCGTTTAGAGCCTCATTCTCAAAGTAGTTGAAGAGCGTTCCGTGCAGCCTGTTGGTGCCGGATTTCGAGGTGTAGTTGAAAATTCCGCCCGCTGATTGACCAAATTCCGCAGAATAATTGTTCACCAGGAGTTCTTGTGAGGCGAGCGATTCGACCGACGGCTGGCTTTCATCGGAGATCGCACCCTTGACTGCCGAAGTGTCGTCCAGGCCGTCCATAAAGACGCGGTACGTCGTTGCCGGCGAGCCGCTTATGTGGATATCATTCCAGCCGCCCGCAATGGTTCCCGGAGCCAACGCGGCAAAACTCATCGGATCCCGTACAGCTCCAATGCCGGTGATGTTGAGCGGAAGCTCATTCATGTCTTTCGTGGAGACTTCGACATTGTTCTGTGGGCTATCGGTTTGGAGCAGAGGAGCATCCTCCGTCACCGTAACTGTCGTCGTGATTTGCCCAACATTCAGTTTCACGTTGACAGATGCCACTTCTCCAACCGAGACGGTGATTCCATTGCGGACCAACTTGGTGAAGCCGGGTGCTACCACCGTAACCGAATAGACACCCGCAGGCACCTGCGGCACCGTATAGTTTCCGTCTCCAGTCGTAATGGTGGAGTTCTGTGTGCCCATCGCTGCGTTGGTGATGGTTACCTTGGCTCCTGGGATTCCGGCGCCAGACGGATCGATGACAGTTCCTGACACACCGCCGCGATCGCTTTGTGCAAAGCACAACACGCTCGCGCAGGATAGCACGATGAACATCAGACTCAAATTCAAGTACTTAAGCCAACTTCTTTGTTGTGTCATTTGGGCCTCCTTGGCCTCTCATGAAGTGCCGTAATAGTTGGTCGGGATCGAATCTCCGGTCAGAAACAAGTGCCTACCCTGTCGTCGAATCGAACCTAAAGTGCCTATTCGATCTCGCCCGGCAGATTCGCACTTTGCTCACATCTTCTGATCCATTCGGCTCACACTCTGTCGGAAACTCTCTCAGTTGAATTCCAATTGCGGCTACCACTCTAGGTCAGCACTTGTCTGTTCCCGCAACGTTAGAATGCGCCGCTAACGGTTTCCGCTTCGCACTGAAAACAAACACCTTACATAGTCTGCACGAGTGGTTAACAGTGGGTACATGAAACGTTCGGGCAGCTTGCCCTTCTGATGAGCGAGGTATGAACCAAACAGAGCCCCAGGATGCTTCGAGCAAGGTATCCATCTCCGATCGGAGCTTGTTGACGACCTCCTGCAGGTCCTCGACGGTGCGCAGCTCCTCCCGCATGGGCACCTTAAGCCGTTCACTGTTCCATTACTCCCCAGACCCCGGATATAAGAATCTCTGCCGCCTCACCACCCATTTCAAATTGCGCGAGAGTACGAAGGCCGAAGGCTCGGCGCTCACGAGTGATTTCGAGAAATACAGCGAAGGATTGGTCTGCCTGACAGGTGGCAGTGAAGGGCCGCTGGCCGCTGCATTGGCAGGCGGAGGCTATGACGCTGCACGGCAGACCGTCGAGCAATTGGTCAACATCTTTGGCCCGCGAAATGTCTACGTCGAGATCCAACGCCACTTCGATCGCGAAGAAGAGCATCGCAACCGGGCCGCCTGAACCTGCCTCTGCTCGCTACGGGTGGAGTGAACTACGCGACGGAGTATGAACGCGAAGTCATGGATGTCTTCACCTGCATTCGCCACAAGACGACGCTCGATAAGGCGGGCCGACTGTTGGCCGTGAATGCTGACCGACATCTGCGCTCCACAACCGAGATGCAGCAGCTCTTCTACGATTACCCGGATGCAATCTCGAACACAAGGGAGCTATCCGCACGTCTGCAATTCGAGTTGACCGGGCTGGGCTATGAGTTCCCGGCATACCCGGTACCGGATGGGGAGACGATGGACTCGTTTCTTCGCAAGCGCACAGAGGGAAGGCATACGCAGGCGCTATCTCCCGAAGAATGATCCGGCGCTGTATGCCAAAGCGACACAGCAGGCCGAGCGAGAGCTGCGGCTGATCGAGCGGCTAGGACTGGCCGGATACTTCCTCATCGTGTGGGATGTCGTGAACTTCTGCAAGAGCAACGGCATCCTGATTCAAGGCCGCGGCTCTGCGGCCAATAGCGTCGTCTGCTACGCGCTCGAAATCACCATCGTTGATTCGGTGGGTCTGGATCTGCTCTTTGAACGGTTCTTATCCGAGGAGCGTGGAGAGTGGCCGGACATCGATCTCCCCAGCGAGACCGACCGCGAGCGAGCGATTCAATACGTCTACCAGCGGTACGGCGAGTTGGGCGCGGCGATGACCGCCAATGTCACTACGTTTCGCAGCCGTTTCGCCTTCCGGGAAGTCGGAACGGTTTTCGGTTTTGACAAAAAGACTGCGGGACGGCCTGCGGGATTGGCGAGTTCGTGGGAGTGGAAAGGCCCCACGGACACAATGGAGAACACCGTCAAAGCTGCTGGCTTCGACCTGCAGAACGCCCGCAACCGAAAATTTCTGGAGATAGCAGAGCGGATACAAAATCTGCCACGCAACCTCAGTCAGCACTCAGGCGGCATGGTGATCTGTCAGGGCCACCTCGATTCGGTCGTGCCGATTGAACGGGCGTCGATGGCAGGGCGAACGGTCGTGCAGTGGGACAAAGGCGACTGTTCCGATATGAAGATCATCAAGGTCGATCTGCTGGGTCTGGGAATGCTGGCCGTGCTCGCCGACTGTCTTGAGCTGGTTCCGAAACACTATGGCGCGGCCCTCGATTATGCCCAACTCCCACAGGAAGACGATGTCTACGAGATGATCCAGCGAGCGGACACTGTCGGGTTGTTTCAGATCGAAAGCCGGGCTCAGATGTCCGCGCTGCCACGCACGCGGCCTGACACTTTTGAGAGGCTGTCCCAGCAGGTCGCCATCATCCGTCCTGGGCCAGTAACAGGAAAATTTGTAAATCCCTATATCGAGAGAAACCCTGGGCAGACAGGCGGTTCATTGAAGGCCGGAGCACATGTGTTTCAATGGAGTAGAAGGAGTGCACAGGAGTATTTGGAGTCCCTGTGGCGCACAATTTGACGAAGTTCTGTTCTCGATCCTGGCCGTGGATGAGCAGATCCCACATCTGATTATTTCGCACCTTAGTTCCCTGCTTCCGTCGGCTCGAAGAAGATCGCCGGCAGCGAAAAAGTGAGGGTGATCCGAGCAGCTTCTGCTTGCTTCCGGTTGAGTGCTCGCGCGGAACTAACCGATGGCTGCGAGTGCTGCTGCCGCCGTAAGCGGTCCGATGCCTGGAATCGCGTCGAGGCGTCGATAGACTTCACTCTTCTGTGCGGCTTTTCTGAATCATCGTTGGCTTCGCCCCTCGGCAGCAGGACCATTTCGCCGATGACGTCATTTATCGCGACCAACTCTCGCTTGGGAGGGGTTGGATTCAGAAGTTTCGAGGATTATGCTCTGGATCGTTCAGCGAGAGCCGAGTACATCGTGCCACCAAACAGCGAGGGTCGTCTCGCCAGTTTCTCCAGGCGATCCACTCCTGCTTCGATGAAGAGCTGGCGGAGCTTTTCGAATTCGACCGGATAGGGTCCCCATCGGTTCGGCTTCGGCTGGTATCTTGAACCGGCTTACGACTACAGCTTTGCAAGAGGACACCAGCAATCCGTCGATATGAGCGGCGGTCTTCTCATTGGCATTCCGTGATCTTCACGGACGATCAAAATGTCGAGCAGTGCGAAGGGGGGGAGTTGTTGAGGCTAACTCCCTGCTTCGCTGTCACAGGCTTCCCAGCAGGACCGCCCTTCCTGACAGATCGAGCCGTGGACGTAGTGGTCGTCGGGGCCGGCCTTGCCCATCGTCTTGAGACACCAATAGGTAGTGGTCGATCCCAAAAGCTCGGCGTGCTCCTCCTGGAAATCGCCGAAGGCGGCATAAGCAGACTTGCTGCGGAGTGACGAGCATCGAAGTTGCACTAGGGTCGTGGACATATCGAATCTCCTTAACCTATGGAGCTTGGGTCTCGTTGCAGCTGACCCGCTGCCAGCAATACTGTGCGATAGATGGCGGTTTGGAAGAGCTGTGTCTTGAATCCGTTCTGAGAGAGCGGCGTGGCCCCTTGCATGGCAGCATTGGCCGCTGCGCGGGCAGTCGCTTCGTCAATCGTTTTGTCGGTAAGAATCGCTTCGGCTGCAGCAGAACGAACAGGAGTCGGAGCAGCAACACCGAGGACAATCGATGCCCTTCGACAATGTGTTCCGTCCATGACGAGTACGACGCCTGCGTCCGCTAGGGGCCAATCAAAGCTCTCCTTCTCACCATATTTTTGATATGCGGATCGTGTGCCTGACTCAGGTACGGGTACAAATACGGCAGTAATAATTTCACCCGGCTGGACAACGGTCTCGTTGCTAAGACTCTTCTCTGGCGGCACGTAGAATTCGCTCATGGCTACCCTGCGCTTGCCGCGCTTGGACGTGAGTTCCACCTGCGCATTCATCGCAAGCAGGGGCACAGCAGTTGAGGACGGATGCACCATTGCGCAGGTACTGTTGTTCATAATGGCGTGGTATTGGTTCTCGCCAGTGTGTGCGTGACAGTCGTCGCTGGTGCCGCTCTTCTTCTTGCAGTCAAAGTCACTCGAACGGAAGTACCAGCAGTGGGGACGCTGCATAATATTCCCCCCAAGAGTCGCCATGTTCCGCACTTGCGGAGTGGCCGCATGACCAGCGGCATCGGCCAGCGCAGTATAGCTTTTCTGGATCTCCGGATGAGCAGCAATTTCGCTCAGCGTCGAGAGAGGTCCGAGACGCAAGCCATCCTTATCAGCGGTGATTCCGCGGAGGCTGCCAACGTTGCGGATATTGACGAGCTTGAGCGGCGCGACGATGTCTTCTTTCATCAGGTCGAGCAGATCGATCCCGCCTGCCTTGATGGTGGCGCCGTCGCCGAGTTGGGCGAGAGCTTCGTCCACCGTCACGCAATCAACGAACGCGAACTTGTTCATGCCTGCACTTCCTGAACTTTGCCGAGCGCGGTGAGTACGTTTGCGGGAGTCATGGGAATCTTCCGCATCCGAACGCCAGTTGCGTTATAGAAGGCGTTACCGATAGCCGCAGCCAGGGTGATGATCCCTGCCGATTCGCCGATGCCCGCAGCATCGGTTGAGCTTTGCGCGATGTAGTTCTCGACGAGAGCAATCTCGATCTCGGGGACCTCGCGGGCGCCGAGAATCTTATAGTTTTCGAGATTCGCGTTCAGCATGTAACCTGCGTTGCGGTCCATGATCCTCTGCTCGAAGAGAGCATAGGAGATGCCCTGCAGAATGCCGCCGTTGATCTGGCTAATAACGCCCAAGGGATTGATAGGACGCCCGCAATCATGCGCACCGAAGACTTTCTCGACATGCACCCGTCCGGTCTCGGTATCGACGGCCAACTCGACGTAGTCGACTCCGCCGTAGGTGATGCGCTCCTTCGAGTATTCAGGGACGCGTGTCGCCTGAGCCGAAATCTCATCCGTGGGCAGTTTCGCCGTTACCTGCTTCAGCGTGAAGGAACGGGACGCATCATTTTTGAAAATGACGCGTCCGTTCTGCACGGCTAGATTGTCAGGAGTTGTGCCAAGTTTAGAAGCGACCGCCGCGAAAAGCTTCTGTTTCGCCTGATAGGCTGCATTCCGGGCCGCAGGAGAGATGGAACCAGTAGTGACGCTGCCTCCGGAATCCGGTCCGATGGGGTAGCGCGTATCCCCAATGCGAATGACGACGCTCGAAGGAGGAATGCCAAACTCCTCGGCGACGACCACAGCAAGCATCGTCTTTGTTCCGGTCCCCAGGTCCTGGACTGCGGACATCAGTTCCACGGAGCCGTCGCGCGAGACGCGCACTTCGCACGACGAGTCCATGCTGACGAACCGGTACCAGACCGACTGTGCGACGCCCATGCCTCGCTTGATTGGTCCAGCGTCAGAGCCTGCGGGCCTGCGATTACGCCAGTTGGTGCGCTCGAGGATGACCTGTCGTTCGGCTTTGCGGGCTGGACTGTCATCGATCTTCTCGCGGAAGGTGAGCGGGTCCATGTTGAGCTTGATGGCTAGATCATCAATCGTCTGCTCGAAAGCGAAGCACCCCGGCGGATGGCCAGGGGCGCGGAACGCAGCTCCCGGCCCCGCGTTGATAAAGACGTCGTATTCCTCGGTCAGAAGATTAGGGCACTTGTACAGGTTGGTCGCCGGACCAGCGGTACCGGCTCCCGTCCCAACCCCCGCGGTCCCATAACTTATCAACTCGATCGCGGTAAGGGTACCGTCGTGCTTGGCGCCAATCCTCAACTTCTGATGAGAGTCCGGTCGATTGCAGACGATATGTTCCTGACGGCGGTCAAGCATCAATTTGACCGGGGCATTCGCCTTTCGAGAAAGGTTAGCCGCGACCACTCCTTCGTTTCCCGCACCAAACTTCGCTCCGAATCCGCCGCCCATGTACTCGGTAATGACTCGGACCTTGCTCTTCGGGAGTTTGAAGACATCGGCGAATTCACTGCGAACGCTCGATGTGCCTTGAGTTGAGGCGTAGATCGTCACTTCTTCCGGCTTCCAATCGACGACAAAGCCGTGGGTTTCAAGGGCGGAGTGCGTTTGTACCTGAGTGAAGTACTCCCCCTCTACAGTCACGTCCGCCTCGGCAAAGCCCTTTTCGATGTCGCCAATGGCCTTGCGCTGTGGGCCGTGAACATTGCCTTTCTGGGGAACTCCTGATGGACCGCCACCGCCGCCTGCGCTACCGGCAGCATCGGCTGGGCCGGGAAAGACGACGGGAGCATCATCAGCGCGGGCTTCTGAGCGATAGACGACAAATGGCATCGTGTCGTACTGAACCTTGACCAACTTCGCGGCGTCGTTCGCAATCTGTTGGGAAACAGCAGCGACGCCGGCAATCGGTTGGCCCGCGTAGCGGATAACCGGATACCGCGAAGGACTCTCCAGTTTGGGATCGCGAAGTTCGGCAACGCCGTAAACATGCTCAATAACATGAACTGCGCGGACACCTGACAGCTTTTCGGCTGCGGTTGTGTCGATTGATACGATGCGTCCGTGGGGAACCGTCGCATCGATCATGCGTGCGTACAGCATACCGGGGAGATTTACGTCGGCGGTGTACTTGCCCGTGCCCATCGTCTTCGCTGGCCCGTCGTACCTTTCCGTGGGCTTGCCTATGTAAGTCAGTTCCGCATTTGCGAGTAGGGGTGGTGGTTCGTCCTGGCGGACTTCACGATCTTTCTGCTGGAGGCCATCTTGGGGGATGCCCCACACGAAACTCTCAGTGCGGGTTGGAGCGGCGGGCGACGTTTGGGTTGAATCGAGTGGCATCTTATGCCTCCCTTCCCGCGCCGAGCGTGACCAACGCAGCGGCTTGGTTGCGATGCTGTGCTACATCAAGCGTTGCGGCGAAGACCTTCGGGTAAGTTCCGCAACGGCAAAGATTACCGCTTACAGCATGTTTCACGTCGTCCAGATTGGGATTTGGATTGCGCTCCAGGAGTGCCGCGCAACTCATCACCATCCCGGGAGTGCAGAAACCGCATTGCATGGCATCGTGCTTCACAAAAGCAGCCTGCATTTGATGCATCGTGCCGCCATGGGAGAGCCCCTCAATGGTCGTGATCTGGCGTCCTATCGTGTCGATGGCAAGCGTCATACATGCCAATGCCGGGGTTTTGTCGATCCATACCGTACACGCAGAACATGAGCCCCGGTCGCAGACAACCTTAGTGCCAGTCAGCCCGAGGTTATCGCGCAGCGTCTCGGCCAGGGTGTAGCGCGGCTCGATCGTGACCGAATGCTCCTGACCGTTGACATGCAACTTCACGGGGTGAGCGTCAGGTCCGACTGCCCGATCGTTATGCAGGACGTCTTTTGTTTCGCGGGCCAGCGCATTCGCGGACTCGATGACGGTGGTAGCCGCTGTCACGCCAGCACCCTTCAGAAATCCGCGACGGGAGAACGTAGTCTTCGGAGCGTCTGCCATAGGACCAGCCTTTCGGAGGTTTGACTGACTTGAGTGAGTGGCCGGCCACGAATCGCCGCCATCTTTCGATGCCAATACTTTACATCCGTTCACGGTTGTTGCGCTATTTGGGAGAGATGGATGCCACAAGTTCGCATCGACCGAAATTTCTCGTACAAAACTCTATTCAGATGAATTAATGATCGGGAGAGGCAATGGGCCCTGCCATCTCGGACTAACCGAAAATCTACTCGGTTTGAAGTTTGCGTGAACCTCAGTAGCAGTAGATAACCGCGTTGAACAGTTAGACATGAACCGCGCGTGGGTACATCCAGTATGCAAACCGCGTCATTTGCTGAGGTCCAATAACAACATACGAACGAGCCGGTGAATGACAGCCCTTAGTGTTCATCGTTAATAGCACCCTCGCTCCTCCGCTGCGACCGCTGCTATGCGAGAGCAAAGATCTGTAGCGAAATTGCCCCCCTCGTAGGGCTTCCCCATCGGACATTCGCCGCACCATTGCGAGGGTTCGCCGCATTTCCAGTCTGTTTCCCTGCAAATCGCTGGCAAAGAGTGCTTCGGCACCTGAACCTTGACCCAGGAGTCGACAATGGCTCGGTTTACGCTCGCAGTTAACAATCGACAACAAACCGTAGACGCCGATCCGGAGATGCCCTTGCTCTGGGTGCTTCGCGACCTGCTCAATATGACCGGTACAAAATACGGTTGCGGCATGGGGCTTTGCGGAGCCTGCACCATCCACATCAACGGCGCCGCAACCCGCTCCTGCCAGACCTCCCTAGCAACCGCGGCGGGCAAGCAAATCGTCACGATCGAAGGTCTTGGAGCAAATGGTCTGCATCCCGTCCAGGAAGCCTGGATCGCTGAGCAAGTGCCTCAGTGCGGCTATTGCCAGCCCGGACAGATCATGTCGGCAGCCGCGTTGCTCGCGGAGAAGCCTCACCCCACCGACTCCGATATCAACGATGCGATGGCCGGCAATCTCTGCCGTTGTGCCACCTATTTCCGTATTCGCAATGCCATCCATCACGCCGCGGGGAGAACGCACTCATGAACACCACACCCACCCCTGCGTCAGCTAAAAACAGCGGTGCCATTTCGCGGCGTACTTTCCTCGCAACCTCAGCAGCAGCGGGCGGAGCCCTTGTTGTAGGACTCACGCTTCGCGGTCGGTTTCACCATGCCTCTTCCGACACTTCCAAAGATCCCTTTAACGCCTGGATTCGTATTCATCCAACTGGGCAGACCCAACTTGTCCTGAACAAATCCGAGATGGGCCAAGGAGTCTTCACGGCTTTGCCTATGATCCTCGCCGAAGAGGCCGAGATCGACTTCTCCCGGATCACCGTCATTCAAGCAGACAACGCCGACGGAACAGGTGGTAGCGGCTCCGTCTGGGGTGGCTATAAACCGCTCCGTCAGGCTGGAGCGCAGGTCCGCGAGGTCATCATCGCAGCCGCCGCGCAGCGGTGGGGTGTTCCCCTCGTCGAATGTCGTGCCAGCAAGAGTCAGGTCACCCACATATCTTCGGGACGCACGCTCTCTTATGCTGCCCTCGTCAAAGACGCCCGTCGTCTGCCCCTTCCCGATCCCGATACTGTCCGATTAAAAGACCCCAAAGACTTCACTCTTCTCGGCCGCTCGGTTCCTCACCTCGACATCCCTGACAAGGTCAAGGGAGCAGCCCGATTCGGCCTCGATGTTCGTCTTCCCGGCATGGTCTATGCTGTCGTTGCTCAATGTCCCTACTTCCGCGGCGACCTGGTCCGCTTCGATGCCGCCAAAGCGAAAGCAATCCCCGGCGTCCTTGAAGTCTTCGAAATTCCCACTGATCCACACTCGGCAAACAAGAACACACGCGAAGTCGCCGTGGTCGCTACCCACACGTGGGCCGCTATCCAGGGCCGCAATGCGCTGAGCACCGAATGGAAAGCTGGACAGTACAGTGACGAATCTACCGAGTCCCTCACAGCACAGCTACGCGCCGGACTCGACGCTCAGGAGTATTGGAACTCCACCAATACTCCCCTCAACCCTGATACAGTTCCCGCCGCCAAACGCATCGAGAGCGTTTATGAGTTTCCTTTCCTCGCACACGTCACCATGGAGCCGATGAACAACACGGTCAATTTCGAGGGAGACCGCTGCGAGATTTGGTCCCCGACCCAGGCAGGCGGAGGAACCCAGGAGACCGCCGCCAAACTTCTCGGCATCGACAAAGACAAGGTCACCGTTCATGTCACCTTTATGGGTGGAGGCTTCGGACGTCGCTTTGGAGTACCTTTTGATCATCAGGGCATCCAGATCGCGCGTCGTATTCGGCGACCTGTCCAACTCGTCTGGACCCGCGAAGACGATTTCATGCATGATCGCTATCGCCCTGCTGGGATACATCGTCTCCGCGCCGGCATTGACAACAAAGGAAACCTTGTTTCGTGGACGGACCGCCTCACCGACACTACCATCATCGGCCAGGGCAACCCGAAAGAAGCACAGGCCTTTGAGCTGGGAGGAGCACTCGATCAACCCTACCCGGTACAGCATTTTCGCCTCTCTTATGTGCCCGTCCAAAGCGGCGCCACCCGCGGAGCCTGGCGTGGCGTCGAGATATCCTTCAATGTCTTTTCTGTCGAGTCCTTTGTCGACGAGCTCGCTCACCTCGCCGGACAGGATCCCTACCGCTATCGTCGTCATCTGCTTGAGAACGCCGCCGCTCACCCTACCGCGCCCCGGTCCAACTTCAATGGCAAGCTCGCCGATCCCAACCAGATGATCCATATTCTCGACATGGCGGCAAAGAAGGCCGACTGGGATAAACCTCTCGGCCTCCATCGTGGCCGAGGTATCTCCTGCTTCTTTTCCAAGACTACCTATCTCGCTCAGGTCGCCGAGGTCACGGTCAAGGACGGCAATATCCACGTCGACCGCGTCATCACGGTCGTTGACCCAGGCAGGATCATCAATATGAACGGCATTCGTGCGCAGATTGAGGGCGCTGTGCTCATGGGGTTGAGTGCGGCCCTCAAAGAGCGCATCACGGTCAAGAACGGCATAATTCAGCAACAGAACTTCAATAGCTATGACCTGCTGAGGATGCCGGATGCCCCGCAGCTTGAGACCTACCTCGTTGAAGGTGGACGTTCTCCTGGTGGCATCGGCGAGCCACCGCTCGCACTCATCGCTCCCAGCGTTGGCAACGCCATCTTCGCGGCCACTGGAAAGCGCTTGCGCAAGCTCCCCTTTCAACTTGATCAGGTGTCATCGTGAAACAGCTCTCACCTGTGGCCCTATTCGCAATCTTCGTATTTCTCTACATCGCTGTTGCGATCCCGCAGGCAGTGACCTCACAAACATCCGCGCCTCAAACTGTTGTTAACGGTGAGCGCATCTTCAATCAATCCTGCTCTGCCTGCCATGACACGCTCGGCGCAACCACAAAGTCGGGTCCCGAATTGAAAAGCTACTATCGTCGCCAACCGCACCCGGCCGATGCCACCGTGCGTGCAATCATTCAGCGGGGTAAAGGCAAAATGCCCGCCTTCAGCACACTCGACAAATCGCAGACCGATGATCTGGTTGCTTATCTCAAAACTCTCTAGCTGGCGCTTAGCTACTTCAGCTAGACGCCTTTGCGTGGATCGATGAAGAAGTCCCCCAAAGGGCGCTGGTTGATAATTAGATTTTGTTGAGTCAGGGATTCAGACAATGTTGGAATAGATTTGCGCTAAGCCTGAGGAAACCTAAGCGATGATCGAGCGCTGGAAAATCATCCAACTGGCTTCTCGAAAGATGAGCGAAGCTGGCGTTCTTGGTACGCGCGGAGGGTTCGTCGTATCGAAAGCCAGGTGCGCGCCTGCTGACGATCGGCAACGAATATGCCGGAACGATTAGTGGTGGTTGTCTTGAGGCTGAGGTCACCAAGAAGGCCGCATGGACCGTGCGTTCTGGAGCCGTATTGGAGCACTACTCAACTTGGTTCGACGATACGGCTGACGTTCCCTACGGACTCGGCTGTGGAGGGAGCGTCGATCTATTGCTCGAGCCGTCAGAAACAGCAGAATTCGCCGCGTTACTGCAAGCGCTCAAAGGGTCGCTATCTGGTAAACCGGCCAGAGTAGTGACTTGGCTACCTTCCGAGAGCATGCCAATGCGCCGGGTGGTGCTGTCGGCTTCGGATGAGATCCAATTCCGAAGCGACAGTCTTTTGTCCGCGGAGATTGAAGCTGCAAGGGTAGGCAGGACGGAGAATGCCTTCGTCGAACAACTAGCTCCTCCACAACGTCTGATTGTCCTGGGTCCCGGGGATGACGCTAAGCCGCTCGTGGTAATGGCTGCGCTTCTTGGCTGGCGGATCGTAGTTCCGTGACCTACCGCAAGGGACTGGCTGCACTGGGGCTAGGCTACCTCATAAGAATCCTTCATCCGCAGGTACCGGTTACTGCTCGAAATAGAAATGGCAGTGGTTTCGGCACCCCGGATTGAACATCGCGCCACAGCATGGGCACTGGTTGGAACACTCCAGGTATTGCCTGATGGTCAGCTCTACTCCGCATATCCCACACAGAACTGCAGACTGATCCCATTCCCCCTGTGGCCAGACCTCGATCGCATGGCCGGCCAATGCGTCATGGCAGTCCTTGCACGCATAGTAGGCGCTGCAGCACTTCATCTTGATCGCGATGACATCCACGGGTTCGTTGTAATGAGTGCAACGAGTCTGAGCATCAAGACCAATTCCGTTCACATGGGGTTGAAGGTCTGTCATACCTATTAGAGTAGAACTAGACACCGTTCCGTCGTCTGCGGGAGCGTGGCAATCTTCTTTTATGGAGTCGTGGATGGTAGCAACGGAAGAACAACGTGCCTCAGAACTTTTAGAGGCTCAAGCCAAAGCGGAAGCACTCTTTCACGCAGTGGAAGCTCGTGGTCTGATTCGCGCTGGCATCAGCGAGAATAATCTCAACGCTGAAATCTATGCTCTTGCACAGGAGATGTATGGGATCAGGACATATTGGCACAAGCGAATCGTTCGCGCTGGCAAGAATACCCTTCTACCGTACGACGAGAACCCGCCTGATCTCACCATCGGTGAAGACGACATCCTCTTCCTCGATCTCGGCCCGGTCTTTGAGCAGTGGGAAGCAGACTTTGGCCGAACGGTATCGCTCTCGAATGGCCTCGACGGCTCCCAGTGTGAGGGCCGCCTGACGGTGAGCTTCGGTTGGAGTCATCCCAGCTCGGAGGTTGTCCTCTGCCTGCATCGCCAGGTGCACCTCCATCTCTTCACGAAGGCGCTCATCACCACGGCGGCCAAAGCCGAAATTCCACACGCGCGCGAAAAGCCGGTTCAGGATTCTCATGCCAATCCTCCGCCTTCACTTCAAAAAATCGCGCAATAATCGCCGCTGTCTGCTCCCAGTCGCGCCTCTCGGCTTCGAGCAGCTTTTCACCAACGCGAGTGAGCCGGTAAAAACGGGCGCGCCGGTTGTTCTCTGAAGGTTGATCGCTGATCTGCGCGATGCGCCGTGCGATTCCGTACCCGTGCAGTGGGCCCAGAACTTGAAGCGTCTTCAGCACCATCAGCGCCAGCGTCCCCTGCTGTACATCCCTCTTCTGCTTCATAGGCCGCGCTCCGCGTCGTCCATTTGGTTACCCAAAGGAGTATGGCGCAACTTCATTGGGAAAACAATAGGAGAGCGGGGGCAGGACGGAATGGCCACTCGTGCCCCTCTCATTACGCTGTCGCTGCGTGCGCTCGGCGAACAGGAGCAATCACCGAAGCGCAAATGAGTAGCGAGTGGACTCTCCTCCAGTGATCCCGTCGGACCGTCAGTATAAGTGGATAATCGCCGAATCACTTATTGAAGACTGATTGGTATTGAGAAGGCGGCTTGTGTTTACCGATCCGCTCTATTTCGTGTGGATCTATAACCGGCTATCCGGAAGTAATCCCCAAGAAATGCGGTTCTGTCCGGATAGGCGACGATAGTCCCGTACTTTCGTATCAGATGCTTGATTCTTTGGCCTCCGAGATGGCTCTATGACAACCGTTCAAATCTCCGGAGGAGTCGTACATAATCTTTCGGCCGATCTCCGAAAGGCACTCACGTCCGACGCGAAGGCACTGGCGGCTTGGGAAGACTTAACGCCGCTCGCGCGCAACGGGTGGATATAGGGATTCACCTAGTGTAACCTGATCGGGTCTCGGCAAACGCGTAAGTGTGCGGGTGCCGAAGCGTTTAACTGCTGGAACGATAACTAATCAGGCGGACCCATCACGAACGCAGGAGATATCGTTCATGAAGTCATACACTCGGTTTAGGAAACTGCTCGGCTCGACGAGATCGCGCGTCGTTGGCAGCCTTCTGCTCTCAATGTTGATACTCGCGCCGCTGTTGATCGTGCTTTCCCCAGCGGGCGGGGCGCAGCTGACGTCCGCTGCGGAAAGCGAAGCGACACTCTTCCAGAATGTACGCATCTTTAACGGAAAGAGTACGACGCTTTCAGCGTCATCTAATGTGCTCGTCCGTGGCAACAAGATCGAACGCATTTCAGCAAGCACGATTGCCGTCGACGCAGGCACGCGGGTGATCGACGGGGGCGGTCGCACATTGATGCCTGGTCTTATCGATGTGCACTGGCACGCGATGCTGATCCGTCCGACGCCGGCCGAGGCCATCTTCGGCGACGTAGGCTACAACAATCTCATTGCCGGCGACGAGGCCAAGGATACGCTGATGCGCGGTTTCACTACTGTCCGCGATGTTGGCGGGCCAGTATTCGGCCTAAAGCACGCCATCGATGATGGAACCGTTGTGGGTCCGCGCATCTACCCCTCGGGCGCGATGATTACCGTAACGAGTGGTCATGGGGATTTCCGCCAATTGACCGACCTACCGCGAGCGATCGGTGGCCCGCCTACGCGGGGGGAGCAGATTGGCGGCATGGCCATCGCCGACAGCCCAGACGAAGTACGCGTGCGTGTTCGCGAGCAATTGATGCAAGGTGCTTCCCAGATAAAGCTCACCGCAGGCGGCGGCGTTTCATCGCCGTTCAGTCCAATCGATGTGGTCACCTTTACCGAGCCGGAGCTTCGGGCCGCCGTGGAAGCCGCCCAAAACTGGGGCACTTACGTTACCGTACATGCCTTCACGCCCGAAGCGATCCAGCAGGCCATTGCGGCGGGAGTGAAGTGCATCGAACATGGCTTTCTGATGGACGATGCCACCGCGAAGCTGATAGCCGACAAGGGCATCTGGTTGAGCCTGCAGCCGCTCCCCGACGAATTGCGGACCGGTTTTCCAGAAGGGTCGGTCCAGCGAGAAAAGGCCGACGAAGTCTTCCCCGGGATTGCTAAAACATATGCCCTAGCAAAGAAGTACAAGATCAAGACAGCGTGGGGTACCGACGTGCTGTTCTCTCGTGCGCTCGCGCAACGACAGGGTGCGATTCTGGCTTCCCTTATCCAGTGGTACACGCCATCCGAAGCTCTGGTCATGGCGACGTCGACCAACGCAGAGTTGTTGGCCTTGTCGGGAAAGCGCAGTCCATATCGAGGCAAGCTCGGCGTAGTAGAGGTCTCCGCCCTCGCGGATCTTCTGCTGGTTGACGGCAATCCGCTGCAGGACATCAATCTCGTCGCCGATCCGACCAAGAATTTCCTAATCATCATGAAGGATGGGAAGATCTATAAGAACACGCTGACGAAATGATTAAGTCGGCGCTGATCTGAAATTCGGCCAGCGCCCGCTAGCCAGAGGGTTTCTCTAGATGTACACCCTGTTCGGTTCGACCAGAAGACAAACATCAATTATCTGATTCAAGGCTACCAAGGCAATCACGCCGTTCTACGCCCTACATGCCAGATCTCCTTGATCGAAGGCTACTTCCCGACTGTGTTCCAGGATGTAAATGGTTTCCCGTGTTTCGTCCGGCTTCCATGGAAACATAAGACCGTCGGTTACGAGAGGGGCATTGATTCCGAGAATGTCCAAGTACCTCTTGGAGGCGCGGACATGCTGGGGAGGTCCGCGATGGGCGCAGCCGGATAAAGATGTCCGGTATACCACCCTGTCGTATGATCCGATAGCAATTCGATACGACTCAGGTAGAATTACGCAGACCATACAGCGGAGGCGTGAAATGCGCATCGCGCGACCAATTACCGGCCTCATTCTGGCGCTTGTTTGCGTCTCTTTGCCGGCGCAGCCATCAGAGCAAAATATAGAAGTAACCGGTAAGCTCGTCCGAGCAATGGCCATCGGAGGAGGATCGATAGGCTGGATTCTGGAACTCGAATCCGCGGTCACTTTCGACAGTAAGCCAGTGAATTCGATTCTAGTTAGTTATCGCGAAGCCGAACAATTGGAAAACGCACGTGTGAGGGTCACTGGTAAGATCGCCCGTCGACACGGGGTGGAGGAGGGTGAGCACCTTGTCCTTGATGTTTCCTCGATAAAAGAAATCAAAGCTACATCCCAACCAGCACCGGCGCAACCGGTTTCCATACAAAAAATAGCCGTAGCCGGTAAGCTCGTCCGAGCAATGGCCATCGGAGGAGAATCGACAGGCTGGATTCTTGAACTCGAATCCACAAACACTATTGACGGCAAGCAAGTGAATTCGATTCAAGTTAGTTATCGCAAACCCGAAGAATTGGAAAAATTAGAAAACGCACGTGTGAGGGTCACTGGGAAGATCACCCGTCGACACGGGGTGGAGACGGGTGAGCACCTTGTCCTTGATGTTTCCTCGATAAAAGAAATCAAAGCTACAGCCCAACCAGCACGAGTGCAACCGGGGCTTCCTTCGCCTTTCAAATAAGCGAATGGATCATGGACAAGTAACCGTCGGTTGTGACCGGTTGTCTGATTTGGCCAGTCGTCGGAACGACTCGACCGTGCTTGTCGTGCAGAAGGAGATATCCGGTTAGTTCGGCAGGTTGCCAAAAACCGGCTTTCCGTCCAAGTGGAAAGTCCCCCACTGGAAGTCAGTTAACGCTGAGGCAATGACAGGGCTAATCGACTTTACAGGGGCGACGGCGGATCGGACCCGTCAGCCGATGCGCTCTGCCAGCTCGACGATGATCTCTTCGGGCCCGCGCACGTAGCAGAGCCTGAAGCTGTTCTCGTAGCGCTTCGACGGCAAATGCGACATGGCGGATCCCAGGTGTGTTCGCCGGTGCGTGCTTGTCGCCACCCTTAGGCAACGGCGTGTTGAATTTCGTCAGCTCAAGCCGTCCGTGGCCGTCCGGGGTTTGTAGCATTTGCGATATCTGCCCGGACGCCTTCGAGCCCCACGACGCGGTCTACCCAGCGGCCCTCAACCGAACCCTATCCCTGCAGCTCGAGTCCGAGTTGGGCGAAGAATTCGATTGCGGCCGCGAGGTCGTCAACCACGATGCCGACGTGCTCCATCCGTTGGATCGCCATGTGTTCATGGTAACGAATCTAGGTTCGAGTCGCAGCGAGGGGCGCGCGTTTGGAGACTGGTCTAAGTAACGACAAGTCGCCCCGTGTTTACAAATCCAGCCCACCTGAACGTAAAACCGGCTTTCCTCCAACATCTCTCGCCAATTGGCAAGTGGACGAGATGCCGATTTATCGCCCAAGTGCAAGAAGCGCGTTGATCAGTGCGAATCTGCCACCTATTGTCTGATCCCGAGGATCAACGGAATCAAGTTCAAGCTGAGAGCCGCAGCACGACTAGCGTCATGTCATCGTGCTGGGGGGCGCCGGCGGCAAAGGCGTCGGCCGCACGAAACAAGTGCTGTAGCAGCTCCGCAGCGTTCAGGCCCGCGTGCGCTTGCGCCTCGGCGATCATTCGGTCTTCACCCCACTCGTCTTCTGCCGAGTTCATGTCTTCGCTGATGCCGTCAGTAAAGGCCAGTAAAATATCGCCGGGGAGTAGTTGAAGCATCTGCTGCTTGTAGGTCGCGCCGGCAAGCAGTCCGACTACGGGGCCGCCGTCTCCCAGGCGAAACACCCGCCAAGCACCGTCCTCTTTGCGCAGCACCGCAGGAGGATTGTGTCCGCCGTTGACATAGTGCAATGTGCGCGAAGCGCAGTCCAGTTCGGCATAGAAGAACGTGGCATAACGGTTGGAGTCGGACGCGTTGTAGAGAAGGCGGTTGACATTGGCCATCTTGGTCCCCAGATCGCCAGCGCCACTCAGCACCTGACCGCGCAGGCTGGCGTGAAGGCTTGCCATCAACAGGGCGGCGGACATGCCCTTGCCACTAACGTCGCCAATCGCGATACCCAGGCGGTCGCAGCCATGCGCCGTTGTTCCGCTGGCGGAAGAGATGTTTTCGCCGGGCGCATACCCTGCTTCGGCTAGCGAGCCCTCACGGATGTCGATGAGGTCGTAGTAGTCGCCGCCGACTGCCTGGGCGGGTCTGCAGTGCGCGGCCATCTCTACGCCCGCAACGTTGGGGAACGTCTGTGGGAACAGCCGCTCCTGCACCTCGCGGGCAATCTCGAATTCGCGTTCCAGCTTGGCGCGCGACAGGGCCTCCTCGGCCAGCGTGGGAATAAGCTTGTAGACGTTGACGAGTATGCCCGACGGCAAAGCCATGGTGCTGCCCAGCGCAAATCCGCGTGGCAGTGATCCGCCCTCGAAAAAGCGTTTGCCTTTGCCCAGCACAATAGGGTTGACCAGCAGAACCACCTCGTCCGCCAGCCCGTGATCCAGCAGCACGGAAATCAGCGTCGAGCTGCCCGCGACGACCAGGTCCGGGCCTTTCCTGGCCTTAATGCGTCGAACGCTATCCACGAGGTCCGACCCAATGGCCTCGAATGGACCCCACTCCAGACTCTCCGGTCTGTGAGTTACGACGTACTTCGTCGCCGCATTCAGGCGGTCCGTCATTGGACTCTTCTGTGCTTTCGGCCAGAAACTCGCCAGCAAGTCGTAGGTTCGACGGCCAAACAGCAAGTCGCAGGTCTTGCCGTACATCTCGTTTACTATCTGTAACCCGGCAGGCGAGCGATACGGCGCGGTCCAGTCGCCGTATGGGAAATCGTCCTCCGGACCGCTGGTCATCTGGATGACGCCATCGAGCGAGATATGCTCGATGATTTTGAGTTTGCGCATATTGATCTCCTATAAATGCTCGGTTTGCGCCTTCGTGAGGGACCACCTCGGACCAAATCTTCGTGGCCTTGCCACCTCAATTACACTCTCTCATCCGCACGCAGATATTGACCAGACGCCGGACTCGCCGAGTCATTCACCTCATCAGAGTCTCGACGGCAGCGGCGTCGATGACGTCAGTCAATGATTTTGGCGCCGTCCATCTTCGAACGCTCAAGATTGTCCTTCATTTGTCGAAGCTGGTCGGGCGGGTGTCCTTTCCACTTCGTGACTTCTCCAACGACACGGAGCGGATCGCGGGAGCGATACGACAGTGTTGGATTGCCTGGGAATTTCTTGTCCGTCAGGTTGGGGTCATCCACTAACGGCCCGGTCGGCTCTACGACATAGATCCTTTCCAGCCCATTTTCAACAGCTAGTTCAGCACCCCAGATGGCGGCGTCCAGCGTGCCCGTGCAGTAAACCCAAGACAGAATCTTCCCTTCGCCGTAGTTGGACTTGTAGCCAGCCGCGATCAGATCGCCGTGCTGAAGATCTGCGCGGGTACCATGGAAGAATTGCTGGCGAAACCTGCTATCACTTGTCGACATAGGTCTGCTGCTCCTTTTATGGAAGGAGACGTCGAATGACGTTCCCCGCCATCGCATTCAATACCGATTGCATCATCTGCTGAAAGTTGAAGACGACAATATTCATGTTTGTCTCTCAGCAGCACAGTTAACTTTGGAAATATCGAGCCCCTGTCCAACCAGGGCTACAATTCCAAAATCTCCGATAATGCCTACTATGTGGGCGACAGCATCATTTGGACGAAGGGCCGACATAATCTTGCCATTGGCGGTGAATACCGCTATGCCTTATCTATATCAGGCTTCGTCAGCCTGACGAACGGCAACTTCTCGTTTGGAAGAGAACAAACCGCAGCCACCCATCAGTACCGCATCAGGTAGTGGAAATGGCGTGGCCAGCTTCCTTCTCGGCCAAGTGGCGAATGCCTATGCCACGAACAGCCTGGTCACTGTTAGGAATGTCGGGCAATACAGTGCCATTTATGCTCAGGATGAATTCAAGGTTAATCGCGACTTGAATCTCTCCCTTGGCCTTCGGTACAACGTCGATCTCCCCTTCAAGGAATCGCACAATATCGGGTCCCAGTTTAGCCCTGATTTTATTAATCCTGCGACGGGAACCAAAGGAGCGCTGGTCTTCTCAGGGCACGGTCCCAATCGTGACGGTTTTAGTTCGCGCTGGAGCAACGTTTATTACAAGAGCGTCGAACCGCGTCTGGGCCTGGCATGGTCACCGTCTACTTTCAATCACACGGCAGTATTCTCTGCGACGTACAACATTTTGAACGCGCCAATCCTGGAATGGCAGCAGATCTATGCCGGGGTTCCGGCCGGCTACTCTCTAACCGGCCAGTTCAACAATCTGTCCAATCCCTTCGGAGCCGCTGCGCTGCTCGATCCTTCCTCCACAGTCAGTCCGGGCATCGTAAACCTTGGTAAGTATGGAGTTCCTCCTGTTGGCAGTGCAGTTAACTTTGACCGTACCCAACTTAATGGACAATCCATTCCCTGGAGCCAGCGAGGCTTTGGTCGTCCTGGCTTCTATCAAACTTGGAGCGCCGCCGTTCAGCAGCAGTTTGCAACAGACCTCGTCTTTACCTTGGGCTATCTGGGTTCTAGAGGAGCTCACCTTGGATCGAATCTACTCTCTCTCAACAACATCAATCCCTCGAATTTCGCGTTGGGCGCTGCACTAAACAATCAGGCTACCAACCTGCCTTATTCGAACTTCAATGGAACCGTTGCTCAATCACTCCGGCCTTACCCCCAATACTCTTACATCAACACTGCGGCATACGGTGAAAATCAGGGTCAGTTGAGCTACAACGCAATGATTGCCAAGCTGGAACGGCGCTTTCATAATGGATTAAATCTACTGGCGTCCTACACTTGGTCGAAGATTCTCACTGATACCAGCAACATCATTGGAGGGAGCCTCGGAGGCGCCTACGTGGCAAACATCCAGAATCCCTTTAACTTGAGGGCAGAAAAGGCCGTTTCGCCACAAGACACACCCCATATCTTTGTGATCAGTTATCTTTACGATTTGCCGTTCGGAAAAAACAAGACTTTTCTCAGTCACAGTCATGGCTCGAATTATGTGGTGGGTGGCTGGTCTTTTACTGGTATTCAGCGCTATCAGAGCGGTCAGCCAATAGGTTTCTCATCCGCCACTGGAGTTCTCGGATTCAATAATGGAATTCGCTGGAACCTGGTCCAGGGGCGGGAAATCCAATCTCAAGCCCGCAGGGACAGATCCTTCAATCCAGCAATTCCGGCCAAAACCTCTGGTACAACCCGCTGGCTTTCAGCGATCCAAATGCGAACGTCACGGCAACTTCGGGCCTTCCGTACAGTTTTGGCAATAAGCCGGCTTTCCAGTCCAACGACAGATCGTTCCCTTACTACGAGGAAGACTTCGGAGTGATCAAGAGAACGCCCATTACGGAAGAGGTTACTCTCCAGTTTCGAGCTGAGTTCTTCAATGCATTCAACCGTCACATCTTCGGAAACCCGGACACAAACCCATACGATAGTGGCTTCGGAACCGTAGGATCCACCAGCAACAGCCCCAGGAGCGGACAGTTGACCCTCAGAGTCGAGTTCTGAAGTTCCGAAAAACAACTAGCCTCATCACCTTGACCTCAAAACTGAAAAGCTTGCTTGGAGCGGAGATGGCGAGGCAACATCGTCCAGGAAATAATGGCATAGATATTCATTCAGTCGCAGCTGCGGCGCGAGTGTCGACCGCAACGGTATCACGAACTGTCAATGGCAAAACAAGTGTGTCTCCGGTCTTGCAAAAGCGGGTTTGGAAGGCAGTCACTGAACTCGGCTATATTCCGAATTCTCATGCCAAATCGCTCAGTTCAACCCGTAGCAAACGTCTTGGTCTCATGATCTCGGAATCGGCTAACTCCTGCTTTACTCATTTAATTCGGCACTTCGAGGACGCAGCTTTCCTGCAAGGTTACGATCTGCTGATCGGCACCGTAAATGCAATCAGTAGAGGAACAAATGTTCTAGTCCGTCACATGATCCAGCGTGGTGTAGACGGCGTCGCGATTCTAACAACCGACATAGAGAAACACTTCATCGATCTATTTCTCCAACACGACATTCGAACTCTTCTTCTGACGTCAAATAACTTCGGACAGCAAATTAACGCGGTCGGCCTGGATATGAAAAACGCCGTCAACCAAGCCGTGCAACACCTCGCGGTTCTAGGCCATAGGGATATAGCGTTTGTTCACGGACACC
Organism: Edaphobacter sp.; assembly: GCA_035317185.1. GTDB lineage: Bacteria > Acidobacteriota > Terriglobia > Terriglobales > Acidobacteriaceae > Edaphobacter. The sequence goes on along the minus strand of DATHHN010000010.1, from coordinate 3,722 downwards.
GTGATGACGTTTTCTTGGAGATGCCACCCTCTGCATTTTCAATCGCTATGAGCAAGATCGGTATTGCCGTTGGACATGATCGCATCATAGAAGATAGCTGCACTCGGCATGACGACATGAGCATCCTTCAAGAACTGCTGGAGCAACCTTCCTTACCCACGGCAATAGTTTGCTCCAGCGACATCGTAGCATTGAAAATGTTGAAAGCTGTATACGCAAAAGGCCTGGATGTGCCGGGTGACATATCGATCATTGGCGTTGGCGACCTCTATCCCGCTCGTCACGCCAATCCATCATTGACTACGATCCAGATGTCACAGAGCGACCTTGCTTCATCTGCCGTTTCCTCGCTATGCAGGTCTGAGGTCCATCAGAGAGAGTATCGAGCGGAGGCGACGCGCGGGATAAGTCTGAATCTGATTGTGAGACAGAGTACGTCATTCCCGCGGAACTCTATTCTGAATCGTAAAATGGGCTCAGCTCGTTTTGTGTGCTAAGCAAGTCTCCGATGTCCGAAAACGTTCTCATTTAATTCTGTTTCTGTCAGTCGGCTTAATCTCCTCAAGAGTGGTGGTCGCGGTACCGACGCGTGACGCACGACGAAATCGCATTCGTGACCTCGCGACCCGAGTTGCGTACGCCCGTTTAGGACGGCGCCCCGGACCGCGAAGTTGAGTGCTGGAATTTAGCTTTTTCCAAATATTGCCGTTGCCAAAGCCCCTATATAGATTTATAGTTTGGCACCAGTTCACATCCTCTACCTTAGGTGGTTCTATGTCGACTCGTGTTTCTGTATGTCTTCCGAACCGCGTCCTCACCTTCTTCATCGTCAGTCTGCTCGTTCCATTCTTTCTTGCGCATCCCACTCTCGCCAATGAACCGCGCCACGATAACAAATCCAAGGTGGTCGGCGGCTACTTCGAGGAATGGAGCATTTATTTCGCCAGCTACAACATTGCCAATCTACAGGCCAATGGCGTTGCAGATAAGCTCACGCATTTGACGTACGCCTTCGGCAACGCCACACCGACCGGCTGCGCCATAGCGGATAGTTGGGCCGATTATCAGGATCCGTATCTTCCCAGCGTCAGCGGCGCGGCCTACGCCGGGCCCCTGTACGGGAATTTCGCCGCGCTGCAGCAGCTCAAGCAACTGCATCCCAATCTCAAAGTTCTGATTTCTCTCGCTGGGGCCGCTGGTTTTTCGGACGCTGCGAGTACCGCTGCAGGTCGTCGGGCCATGGTCGCCAACTGCATCGATCTATTCGTCAACGGCAATCTCGCGCCTGGAATTTCTGCAGCGGGAGTTTTCGACGGCATTGATATTGATTGGGAATTTCCCACCGGAGCTGACACGGTAAACACGACGCTGCTGCTCCAGGAGTTTCGCAAGCAGTTGGACGCCTTGGGAGAGACCAACAAGAAGCACTACATGCTGACGATGTTCGGCCCCGCCGGCCAGCAGAATTTCTCCAATCTCCAGCTAGCCAAAGTCGCACGCCAGCTAGACTTTTTCAACATGCAGGGCTACGACTACCACGGCACCTGGGAGGCTTCCACCAATCACGCGTCTCCCATCTTCGACGACAAACAGGATCCCGATTACTCCGATAATTTTTACATCGACTACACGATTCGCTCGTATCTTCAGGCTGGTGTTCCCGGAGAAAAGCTAGTCCTCGGCATTCCAACATATGCGCGCGGTTGGACCGGCGTTCCCAATACCAACCAGGGCCTGTATCAACCCTCCATCGGTCCAGCTCCGTTTCCTGTAGCCGATTACCTGCAAACGCCCGGCGTGATCACATATCTCACGCTCACCGGCCTGACCGGCTACAAGCGTTACTTCGATGAACGCCGACTCGCCGTGTGGCTCTATGATTCCAACACGCAAACCTTCTGGTCCTACGATGACCCAGTCACGGTGTGGCTCAAAACTGTCTACGTCCGCACGCGCGTCTTTGGAGGCCTCGGCGGCGCCTTTGTCTGGGCTCTCAAGGACGACGACGCCAATGGCACTATCGTGAAAGCCATGGCCGCCGGGCTCCAATAAATCCAGCACCCTGTTCGAAATCTTAATCTGTGCTATTTATGTTTCACTCATAGATACTACGATGTATTTCACGGTTCTTCTCCTCTTCCTTCCGGGTGGGAGCCAGCGGCGTAGCTTCGCGCTCACTCGTTGCGGGGCCCCCGCGGACAGGTCTTCGTCCGTGGGGTGCTTCATCCCATCGTCAAGACGGTGCATATTCCGAAGTCGCAGTGGCCAGGTTGTTTACTTGCTTTCGCCGGGTTCTTATTCTGGAGCCGGGTAGAAAAGAAGCTCGCGCACCTCGCCGGCCACATCGCAGGCGATGGCACCCTTCTTCGCCCACTCCAGTGCTTCGTCGATATCATCGCATTCCAGTATCCGTCGGTGACGAGCACCTTGCCGTCGGGCTGGGCCCGCGGCGTCTTCGCGCTGCCAGCCGGGAAATGCCGCAGGCGAACTTCCTCACGCCGGCAGTAATCAGGTCGCGGTTGATAAACCAAAGTAGACATATCAAGGGTGTTGGCGGGTTTCTTCTGCGCCATCGCTGTCAAGGTGAGCGATAGCAACAATACGTTGACGAAGATTCGAATGCATCCGTTCATCGCTCCTCCTATTCGAGAGTCAGGGTTACGGTTGTGCTGTGAATCACATTCCCGCTCGTACCAGTCACGGTGATTGTGTAAGTCTGTTCGGTTTGCGAGAAATAGCCGCCTTCGCCGCATCCGGACACGCCGCCAAAAGAGACCAACGCCACCAGCATCCACACCAGCAGCCGCTGCGGATTTTTGCGATGTCGCTTCAACCAGGCAAACGGTAATAGGAGCAGTGCGAAGGCAATGGGTCCCGGACGATGACTGCGTGAAGCCATGCTGCTCTGCTTTGGAACGCTGACGGTAAAGGTCGTGGTCGCTCCTGCTGCTCCCGGCGTGACTGCTGTAGGGGGTGAAGGTATAGGTCGCGCCCGGAGGCAGGTTTGTTGCGCTCATCGTCACCGAGTTGGCGAATGGCGCATTCATCGAGCTGACGACAATAGTGAAGCTCGCTGACGCTCCCGGCGGGATGAGCTGGCGTCCCGTGCTTGACGCCACTGTGAAGTCCGGCGCTGAGACGATCACCAGTGACAACTTCGTCGTAACTGTCGTGAAGTTCGCGTCACCGCTATAGACCGCAGAGATGGCATGCGTCCCCACGCCCAGAGTCGATATGGTCAGTGACGCAGTGTTGCCAGTGACCGGTGCTGTTCCCAGCAATGTCGTGCCGTCATAGAAGCTGACCGTTCCTGTCGCTCCTGCTGGCACGGTTACTGTGAGGGTCACTGGACTGTCTGAGGGTGCAGGATTGAGCGAAGGATTCAGAGTGACAGGTGGGGTTGGCCCCACGCCCGGAGTTGCAGGTATGACAGTTAAGTCGCCGTTCAGGAATACAAAGGTATAATTTGCCGCCGCCAGCGTTCCTTGCGTGGCGACGATCGTATACACGCCGGGCGACGAAGCGGGAGTTGCTCGGCTGCTTACACTGGCCGCTCCTGTGACAACGGTCGGGGTATCGCCTGTCGTTTTGCTAATTATTTGGCCAACTTTTTTGCTAATTATGTGGCACACTCATGCATGTGGACGAGCTTTCCGCCATTCCGCAAGCGTCGAGAGAAATCGCGCTGCAGCGTTTCGAAATGCTGCGGCCACACATCGAAG
>DATHHN010000009.1:0-15548 GCA_035317185.1 Edaphobacter sp. | reverse complement strand
CTGGTCCCAGGCCAAACCAGTCCTCTCCATCAACTCCGGCGACACCGTCACCATCCAGACCCTATCCACCTGCGGCCAGCCCTCTCGTCTCGAAGCCCGCGGCATCGCCCCCGCCGACATCCCCGACTACGTCCGCGCCATCTACGACAAAGTCCCTGCAGCCGACCGAGGCCCTGGCGGTCACATCCTCACCGGCCCCATCGCCATCGCCCAGGCCGAACCCGGCGACGTCCTTGAAGTCCGCATTCAGAAAATCCACATCGACGTCCCCTGGGCCTGCAACGGAGCCGGCAAAAACGGTTTCCTCGCCAAAGACTTCCCCGACGGCTTCTCCAAGACCATCCCCCTCGACCTCAAAAAGATGACCGCCGCCTTCTCCCCCGGCATCACCATTCCCCTGCATCCATTCTTCGGCAGCATGGGCATCGCGCCACCCGAAGCCGCCGGCAAACTCAACTCCGCTCCTCCCGGAACCCACGCCGGCAACATGGACAATAAGGAACTGGTCGAAGGCGCCACCCTCTTCATCCCCGTCCACATCAAAGGAGCCCTCTTCGAAGCCGGCGACGGCCACGCCGGCCAGGGCAACGGCGAAGTCGATATCACCGCCATCGAAACCCAGCTCACCGGCACCTTCCAGTTCATCGTCCACAAAAAGAAGGATGGCGAATCACCCCTCCTCTGGCCCCGCGCCGAAACACCCACTCACTACATCTCCATGGGCTTCGACGAAGACCTTACCAAGGCAACCGAAATCTCCATCCGAAACATGATCACCTTCCTCTCCGAACAGATGCCTGACCACCCCCGCCTCACCCGCGAAGACGCCTACGCCCTCATCTCCGTCGCCTGCGATGTCGACATCACTCAACTTGTTGATGGAAACAAAGGGGTTCACACCATGTGTCCAAAATCCCTTTTCACCGTGCGATAAACGGTCTATCGTCTAACTGCAATAGCCACAGCGGGATGCAATACGTGCAACAAATCCCCTCATCCTGTGTCTAATAAGTATGAGTGCCCGATCCGGAAAATACACAGCAAGCCGGGCGGGAACCTCAGTCCTCGCTACTCCGCGAAGTCCTCGAAAGTCAGGGCAAACGAAGGATAGGCAGGAAGGTAGACAATGAAGTTCACCAGGTTTCTCAAAAATTCGATCGGCGCCGCCATTATCGCGAGCGCTCTCTTTATGGCTCCTTCAGCCGCGCACGCACGCGTCTTTGTCTCTGTGGCAATCGCGCCTCCTCCCATACCTGTCTTCGTTCAGCCCATCGCTCCCGGCCCCAACTTCATTTGGACACCCGGCTACTGGGCCTGGACCGGCGACGGCTACCAATGGGTCGACGGAGCATGGGTAGCAGCGCCCTTCATCGGCGCGCTCTGGACCCCCGGCTTCTGGGCCACCGGCCCCTCCGGCTTCTGGTGGAGTCCCGGCTTCTGGGGAAACACCGTCGGCTTTTATGGCGGCGTCAACTACGGCTTCGGCTTCTTTGGCACAGGTTTCTTCGGCGGTTTCTGGAACGGTGGTCGTTTCTTTTACAACCGTTCCTTCACCAACATCAACATCAACATCAACCGGAATTTCTATAGCCGGTCCGTACGTGGCTTCGACGGTCGCCCCGGAGGCTCGAGCTTCTCACGCACCAGCTTCAACGGCGGCAATCGTGGATCCTTCGTGAATGGTAATCGCGGAGCCTCCAGTTTTGCAGGCAACCACAACGCCTCCAATTTTGCTGGCAACAGCCGCACCTCTAACTTTGCCGACAACCGCGGCTCGAGCTTTAACGGCAGCCAGGGCGCTGTAAACCGCTCCAACTACGGAGGCTTCGGCAGCACCAACGCCGCTCGTCCTTCCTACAACGGTGCGAGCAACTACAGCAACGGATACCGCAGCAGCGCTCCTGCTCAGGTTGCTCAGGGTCGTAGCTATTCCACGAACTCCCAACCCCGTCAGAGCTCCAACGGCGGTAATGGAGGCGGATACTACGGCGGCGGCATGAACTCTGGCGGTGGTTATCGCGGCATGAGCGCCAGCAGCGGCTTCCATGGCAACAGCATGGGAGGCGGTGGCAGCATGGGCGGTGGCGGTGGCTTCCATGGTGGTGGTGGTGGTGGCGGCTTCCATGGCGGTGGCGGCGGCGGACATCGCTAAACCCATCCGCACGAAAACCTAACGGGCTGAGGAATCTATCCTCAGCCCGTTCTCTTTTTGCACCGCCTCTGCACCCATAGGCTGTCGTCACCTTCGCAAGCTTTTGCTACTGCCGCTGTCTTTGCCGCTGCTTCTGGGCCCCAAGGCTTTAGCCTTGGCCTCTCCAGCCACAACAAATCTGGGCTTCAGCCCTGGGGTATGCCTTCCTATCCATTCGCCCGCAATCAGGCAACAATCAATCGAGAACTTTGGAGTCTACTAAAGCGCGGTTTAAGTGGCACCTACGTTGCCGTAGAGCCGTATCGCATGGACTGCTATTTTGATGAGCAAATGTTCCGCTTCAGCAACCGCATTGGTCACACGGATTCAAGCCGTTTCGTAAAAGCAATATCGCAAGTCGTGAATCGTCGCCTCACTTACGCCGAACTAACGGGTAGGAGGCGGCCCGGCTGCAAGCCTAAGCCCGGTCCTTTGCGGGGGAGTAAACGAATCGAGTATGCGGTGAAGGCTTCGTTGATTTCGAAGCCTCGATTGCAGCGCGAGAGGAAGCCGCACTAGCCTTGGCGATTTTTGCTAGCGCAGACTGGAAGGTGTCGCTATGCTGGATGGCATCAATCTTTTCCTTACTTTCCGGGCTTTCGTGCTTCATAAATACCTCGTCATTGCCTAGATGAAAAAAACCAGTAAAAGAAACCAGAAGCAGGCTAAAGACGTGCTTCCGTAAGGAATATGGCCGAAAGGCTGCTTGAATAGAAGGCCAAAAAGGAAGAGAAGGAAATTGGCTGCTTGAGAAAATACGATTACAACAGCCGCCGATATAAAACCGGATGGAGATCCATTGGCCCAGACCGTATCGTCGAACTTATTTTCGCTGGCTGCATAGTCGCGTTTTCTGTTCTTCAATATCGGGCTTCGATAAACAATGCCCGCAGTAGCACGCTGCAGATGGAGAAGGTTATCGATACCGCTGATCGAATCAACGATGCCGCTGACAGTTTCTCTAAAAGCTCTGCCGATATTGGAAGGGTCACCACCGATGCCGTCAAAGAACTTCATCAACAAGCTGTTGACATTGAAAAAGCTAGAACCTCGTCTGAAGCCGCTTCGCAAAAGTCCATCGGGGTCAGCATTGATACTCTTCAGCACGAACAAAGAGCTTGGGTTTATCCCTCCTCCTATCAACTTTCCAATGAACCAGATGCTGACCATCGAAAAGTAACCATCAAATTCTTTCTTATCAACACAGGCAGAACTCCGGGCTTGGAGGTCGTAACAATATCTCGTCCTTATCATTGGCATGGAGTGCCGCCACAAGAAGATTTCCCTGGGTATACCGGCGCATTGACTAAGACCATAATTCCACCGGGCGTATCTCCTTATAGTGGGGAAACTGATTCGATGGAAATGAACGACAGCGCTATCGTCGAATACAACGCCACTAGAGCCAACATCTACTTTCGAGCCAAAATTACCTACCGAGACATTTTCAACCATGACCACTGGATGACTATTTGCGCCTTCCATGTACATGGGGAGCCCCTGAATAACTTTCAATTTTGCGGCACGGAGATTGACCCCGAATCCGGCCACAAATAAGAAAACAATCACCGCTATGCTCACCGAGCGGAGCATTTTTCGAGGTGGGTTAGATAAGGTAGTTATTGCCTTTACAAATATATTTCTCAAATTCCCCACCGAAAATCAATGTCAAGCCCTAAAACCCCATAACAAAAAGAAAACAAACAACATCCGCATTGCGTGCGAGTTATCTCCAATCCTCTACAATTGAACTAGAGATTAAAAGCCTCGGCCAAAAGCCGGGGCTTTTACTCTTTAGACCGTAACTCTTTTAGAAAGACGAATTTACCAATAACCCATTTAGAATGACGAATTTGGTGTCGATTAAAAAACCGCAAGTTGCTGAATACAGGAGATTTACGCCGATATACCCCCGGGGGGCCCTCCGCTGTCATCCACGCCTCGCCAGCCCCGCCACCATTGACCCAATCTCTCGCACAGCTTCAGGATGCGCCAAACCACGAGCCCGCCAGCCCATCTCCGCCCGCCTGGCATCATCTTCCAGCAACTCGATCAGCACGCCCAGCAATCGTTCCTCGCTCAACTCAGCTTCTACGATCAGCTCAGCCGCCCCCGCCGCTACAAAAGCGTCGGCATTCTTCCTCTGGTGGTCATCAGCAGCCTGCGGAAACGGCACCAGCACCGCAGCCTTGCCCGCCGCAGCCAGCTCCGCCACCGAACTGGCGCCACTCCTGCAAAGGATTAAATCCGCATTCCCAAACTGCTTCGGCATGTCATCCAGATACGGCGTCACCAGCAATCGTTCAAACCCAATGCCAAGCCGCCTGTACGTCTCGAGCGTCGATTCTCCATGCCGCGCCCCGGTCTGGTGCACGATATTCAGCTCCGGAGACGCATCGAGCAGCCGTCCCACAATCTTCGGCACCAGCTCATTGAACACCCGCGCCCCCTGGCTCGCTCCAAACACCAGCAGTCGCTTACCGGGCACCGTCTTCTCAACCTCAAAAAACTCCGGCCTCACCGGCGTACCCGTAACTCGAGCCCCGCGAAAATACCTTCGCGTCTCCTCAAAGTTCACCGCAGCAGCATTCACCCGTTTGCCCACCAGCCGATTCGCCAGCCCCGGCACAGCATTCGGCTCAAACGCCAGCGTAGGAACCCGCAACAGAATCGCCGCCATCATGGCCGGACCCGAAGCGTACCCTCCAACCCCAACCACAACATCCGGCCTGAAACTCCGCAGCAATTCAACGCAACGCATCACGCCCAGCGGCAGATCCAACAAGGTCCGCACCCGCGTAGCCACGCTCACACCCTTCAGTTGCCCCACGCGAATCAGCTCCAGCGGAAACCCAGCCTCAGGCACCAGCCGAGTCTCCAACCCCCGAGCCGTCCCCACAAATCGAACCTCAGCCCCATGCGCATCCCTGAGCTCCCGCGCAATCGCCAGCGCCGGAATCACATGGCCGCCCGTTCCTCCACCCGCAATCAAAACCCGGAGCCTGTTCTCTCTTTCCTCTTCCCTCTTCCCTCTTCCCTGCATCATCTCAATCAATCTCTCGAGTCACATTCAGCAGCACACCCATTCCAGCCAGCGTAATGAAGATCGAAGTCCCCCCCGACGAGATAAACGGCAACGGAATTCCCTTCGTCGGCAGCAGCGCCAACACAACGCTCATGTTGAAAAACGCCTGAATCAAAATCGCTGTCGTCAGCCCAAACGCAAGAAACCGTGCAAACGGATCGGTCGACAGATAAGCAGCTCGAAGCCCGCGATAACCCAGCGCTACAAACAACGCCACAATGATCACTGCTCCAATTAGCCCAAGCTCCTCGCAGATATTGGCGAAGATGAAATCCGTCTGTACTTCCGGCAGATAGAACAGCTTCTGCCGACCCTCCATCAATCCAAGCCCATGAATTCCGCCCGTACCAACCGCAATCAACGACTGCAGAATGTGAAATCCCGTCCCACGCGGATCGGCCTCAGGATTCACGAACGCCAGCATCCTGTCCCGCCGGAACTTCACATGGAACAGCATGTAATACATCACCGGCGAAGCCAGCGCAGCCCCAATCGCAAAGTACCTCACCCTCGCGCCCGCCAGATACAACATCAGCGCAGTCACTGCCATGCACACCATTGCAGTACCGAGATCAGGTTCCTTCAGGATCAGCGCCGCGAACACCAGCGGAACAGCAGCAGCCCGCAGAATCGTTCCCTTCCAGTCATCCATCTGGTGAATCCGCGTCTGCAGAAAGTATGCCAGGAACAGCACGATCACCGGCTTCGCCAGCTCCGAAGGCTGCAGTGTCGTTCCAGCAAGGCGAATCCAGCGATGCGCTCCGTTCATGCCGCTCATCACGAACACGCCAGCCAAAAGCAGCGTCGTAATCGCCACCGCCGGAAACACCACCCTGGGATTGTTATAGTGCCGGTAATCCACCCGCATCAGCACTACCAACGCCGCCATCCCCAACAGCGCCCAAACCGCTTGCCTCACCACAAACGGATACGGAGATCCCAGACTCTCTTTCGCCAGCACAGCCGAAGCCGAGAACACCATCACCAGCCCAAACAACACCAGCAGCAGCACCACTCCGAAGAGCCACTTGTCCACCCCTACTCTCTTCGCCATACCATCACATCCCGCTGATTCTGCTTAGCTCAACTCGCTCACAAGCTGCCGGAACACCTGTCCCCGATGCTCATAGTTCTCAAACTGGTCGAAGCTCGAGCACGCCGGCGCCAGCAACACTACATCGCCAGGAACAGCAGCGATAGCAGCATCCGCTACCGCAACCTGCATCGTTCCCGCTGACACCATCTTCACGACTCCCGCAAGCTGACGCTCAATCTTTTCCGCAGCCGAACCAATCGTATAAACAGCCTTCACCCGCTCCTTCAGCAACTCAGCCATCAGCCCGTAGTCCGAGTTCTTGTCCTTGCCCCCAAGAATCAGGTGGATTCCACCCTTGAACGACGCCACCGCCTTCATCGCCGCATCCACATTCGTAGCCTTCGAGTCGTTATAGAACTCGACGCCACGAAGACTCTTCACGAACTCCAGCCGATGCTCCACAGCCGTGAACGCCGCAACTGTAGCCCGAATCTTCTCCGCCGGAACACCAGCCAGCCTCGCCGCACAAACCGCAGCCAGCACGTTCTCCACGTTATGCGCACCCTTCAGGGGAATCTCCGCCACCGGCATCACCGGCTCCGCCTTGCCCCCTTCCCGCGCCAGGAACACGATACTCTCGCCATGGACAAACGCCCCTTGCTTGATCGGCCGGCGCCCACTAAACCAGAAAATCTGAGCCTTCGTCTTCAACGCCACCATCTGCGTCGCTTTGTCTTCCCCATTCAGCACCAGGAAGTCATCCGCGCCCTGATTCTTCGTAATCCTCGTCTTCGCCGCCGCATAAGCCTCAAAGCTTCCGTGCCGATCCAGATGATCCGGTGTAATGTTCAGCACTACCGCAATCTTCGGATGAAACTCCTCAATCGTCTCCAACTGAAAGCTCGAAACCTCCAGCACACTCGTCGTCTCTGCCGTACTCTTTTCCACCAGATCGATCACCGGCAATCCGATATTTCCACCCACAAGTGTGGACAAGCCAGCATCGCTCAGAATCTTTCCCACCAGTGTCGTCGTCGTAGTCTTGCCATTCGACCCAGTAATCGCCACGACCTGCCCTTGCAAATACCGACTCGCTAGTTCCAGCTCCCCAATCACTGGCAACCCAAATCCAACCACCTGCTTCACCTCAGGCGTATCCATCGGCACACCGGGCGAAACCACAATCAAATCCTGCCGCCGAAACGTCAGCAATCCATGTCCGCCCGACTCCACCATGATTCCAGCCTCAAGCAGCGCCGGTATCTCCTTCGCCAGAGACACAGCGCTCCGCGAATCACTCACCGTTACTCGCGCCCCTTGCTTTCGCAAAAAAAGCGCCGCCGAGATTCCCGACTTCCCCAACCCAACCACCAACACCCGCTTATTCTTCAAATCCATCATTCCTTCACCACTCTTACCGTAGCTTCAAAGTCGTCAACGCCAGCAGCGCAAAGATCAGCGCAAGAATCCAGAACCGTGCAATCACCTTCGACTCCGACCATCCCATCAACTCAAAGTGATGGTGCAGCGGAGCCATCTTGAAGATGCGCTTTCCCTTACGAAGCTTATAGCTTCCCACCTGCAGAATCACGCTCAACGCCTCAAGAATAAACACTCCACCAATAAACGGCAGCAGCAGCTCCTGCTTGATCGCCACCGCCACCGTGCCAATTGCTCCACCCAGTGCGAGACTCCCCACGTCACCCATAAAGATCTCCGCAGGATGCGCGTTATACCAAAGGAATCCAATACTCGCCCCCACCATCGCCCCACAGAACACCGTCAACTCACTCACCATCGGCATCCGCTGCAGCTCAAGATAGTCGCTGAACACCACATGCCCGCTCACATAAGTCAGCACCGTCAGCGCACCGGCAGCAATAATCGTGCATCCAATCGCCAGTCCATCCAGCCCATCCGTAAGATTCACCGCGTTGCTCGCGCCCGTTATCACCAGCACGACGAAGAACACAAACGGCAGAAACGCCAGCCAGTGCATATGCGGAACATGCCCCATCCACTCCCACACCAGGTCCGGCTTGAACCGCTTCAGAAACGGGAACATCAGCTTCGTCGAGTAACTGCCGTGCAACTCCATCCGCACGAGCGTAATTGCCACGCTACTGCTTGCCAGAAACTGCAGTCCCAGCTTCTGCCGCGCCGTCAGTCCCTGGTTCCGCTGATGCACCACCTTGATATAGTCGTCCGCAAATCCGATCGCCCCAAACGCCAGCGTTGAAAGCATCACCAGCCAAACAAATGGATTCGAAAGATCCGACCAGAGCAGCGTAGGCACCAAAATCGAGATGCAGATCAGTATCCCACCCATTGTTGGCGTTCCACTCTTCTTCTGGTGCGACTGCGGTCCCTCCTCGCGGATATACTGCCCGATCTGAAACTCACGCAGCCGTCCAATTACATAGGGCCCAATCAGCAAGCCGATCAGCAGCGCCGTCAGGCTCGCGAACACCGTCCGAAACGTCAGATAGCGAAAGATTCGAAAGAGACGAAAGTAGGGAAACAATTTCTGGTACAGCAGCCAATAGAGCAAAACGTCTCCGCCTTTAATTCACGTCGATATCGGGATCGATCACAGCCTGCGAAACACGCAATCTCTCGCTATCTTAACAGGCGCAGCCCACCCGCCCGGCAATCAATTTCCGCAGCGAATCAAGACGCATTCACCCTGGGCGACTCAGCCGTCAACCCAGCCAAAGCCAGCTCCAGCCGCACCCCGCGCGACGCCTTCAACAAAACAGCGTCCCCCTCTCGAACATTCTGCTGCATCCACTCCCCAGCTGCCTCTACGTCGCCAACAAATACTGCCTCCACCCCGCCTTCTTGCGCACCTTGCACCAGCGCCTCCGCCATCCCGCGCACTCCCACCACAACCGTCGCACCACGCTCCGCCATACGCCGACCACACGCCGCATGAAGCGCCGCAGCCTCAGTTCCAAGCTCCAGCATCTCGCCAGCAATCACCACATGCCGCTCTGCGGGCATCGCTATGAGCGCATCCACCATCGCATCCAGAGCCTTCGGGTTCGAGTTGTAACAATCATTGATCAGCAGCGCCCCACGCCACTCCAGAACCTCACCGCGTTTGTCACCGGCGCGCAACTCCCCTACCGCCACGGCGCATTCCTCAAGGCTTATCCCACTCCGCAGTCCCACCGCAATCGCTGCCAACGCATTTGCAACATTGTGCCGGCCCAACATCTTCAACTGCACGCTGGCCCGCTCGCCCTTTGCCTCCACCGTAAACACCACACCCTCTACACCAACCTCCGAAACGTGCACCGCCCTCACCTCCGCCCCTTCGCCCAGTCCGTAAAAGACTGCGCGATCGTCCATCCCCCGCCCGAACTCCTTCACATGCGCATCATCAAAATTCAGCACAGCCACTCCATCCCCGGGCAGCGCCTCCACCAACTCATACTTCGCCCGCGCAATCCCCGCCAGTCCATCCGGAAAGAACTCCATATGCACCGGAGCGACGTTGCTCACCACCGCCCAATCCGGTTCCGCAATCTTCGCCAGCGCAGCAATCTCCCCCGCATGATTCATCCCCATCTCAATCACCGCGACCTCATGCTCCCGTTCCAGCTTCAACAACTGCAGCGGCAACCCAAACCCGTTATTCAAATTCCCCAACGACTTCAGCACTTTGAATCGCGCCGACAACACCTGCGCCACAGCCTCCTTCGTCGTCGTCTTCCCCGCCGACCCCGTCACCCCAATCACTCGCCCACCCCACTCGCGCCGAACCGCATGGGCAAGCTTCTGCAGCGCAGCCAACACACAATCCTCGCCATCGGCAACGCGCAACAGCTTCGAGTCATCCACCTCGCCAGGCACCACCCACCGGTTACTCACTACAGCAGCTACAGCACCATTAGCCAACGCTGTCGCTACATAGTCATGCCCATCCAGCCGTTCTCCCTTCACCGCAAAAAAGAGCTCTCCCGCACCAATCGTCCGCGAATCGATCCCGTACCCCAGGGTCTCCGCCGAAGTATCAAAATCCCCTTCCGCATGAATCCAATCCGCAACCTGTCCCAACGTCAACTTCATAGAGCGAATCCTTTCATAGCGCGCTCTGCGTTATATCCTAAAGTCAACTTCACGCAATCTCCTTCAAAACATCCGCAGCCACAGCCACATCATCAAACGGCACAGTCCCATCCTTCAAAATCTGCACTTTCTCATGCCCCTTACCTGCAATCAGGACAATATCCCCACCCCGCGCCGCACGGATCGCAATTTCAATCGCTCCAGCCCTATCTTCCTCGACAATGCAATCCGTCCCAGTCTCCTTCACACCAACAAGCGCCTCTTCAATAATCGCCATCGGCTCTTCACTCCGCGGATTATCGCTCGTCAAAACCACCAGATCGCTCCCTTCGCCCGCAGCCCGTCCCATCCGCAGACGCTTCGTCCTGTCCCTATCCCCTCCACAACCAAACAAAGTAATCACCCGCCCACCGCGCTCCTTCACCAACTCCCGCGCCAACGAGATCAGATTCCGCAAAGCATCATCGGTGTGCGCATAGTCCACCACCACCGTCACATCATTGGCCGAAGGCACCACCTCAAACCTCCCCGGAACCTGCGCCCCCGCATCCGCCCCACGAGCAATCTCCTCCATCGTCAACCCACGAGCCCACGCCGCCGCGCTGGCCGCCAGCAAGTTGTAGACATTCACTCGCCCTGTGAGCGGAGACCGCATCTCTACGCTTCCATGCGGCGTCACCATCCGAAACCGTGTCTCCCCCGCACGCATCCGAACATCTTCAGCAACAAAATCGCCCCTACCCTCCATCCCATATCGCACTACCTGCGACCGCTCGATCCCCACCGCCATCCTCTCACCATAAGCGTCGTCTGCATTGATCACCGCAACCCGAGGAGGAGGCGCACCTACCCCATCGAACAACCTCGCCTTCGCCGCAAAGTAGCTCTCCATCGTCCCGTGATAATCCAGGTGGTCCTGCGTCAGATTCGTAAACATCGCCACATCCACCGGCAATCCCCAAACCCTCTCCTGCTCAAGCGCATGAGAAGACATCTCCATCACCGCTTCTGTCGCACCCACCTTCAAGCCATCGGCAAACAACTCCAGCACGTCCCTGCTCTCCGGCGTAGTATGCGGTGACACCCGCACCTCATCGCCCACATGCGTCTCAATCGTCCCAATCAAAACGCACATCCGCCTTGCACTCCGTAGCATCGCCTCCAGCAGAAACGCCGTAGTCGTCTTTCCGTTGGTCCCCGTCACACCACTCAGCGCCAGCTTATGCTGCGGATGTCCCATCACAGCTGAACTCGCCTCTGCCAGCGCCCGCCGCCCCCGCTCCACCAGCGCCCCCGCAAACCCGCGATGCTCACGCCCTAGCCGCTCATAAGCCTCACGAGAATCCGTCGCCACCGCCACCGCACCCTGCGCAATCGCAGCATCTATATAACGATTCCCATCCGCCATCCCACCCCGCATCGCGACAAATAAGTCGCCCCGCCCCACTCGTCGCGAATCATACTCAACACCAGAAACCTCAACCGGCGTATCCGTGCACAAAAGCACGGCCATCTCACGCAGCACATCATTCCATTCCATACCCACCGATTCTAAGCCCCCAAACACGCGTCCCCACTACCCAAGGAAAGGTCTACCGGGTAAACCGCACCACAACCTCGGTCCCCGCAGGAACTATCGTCCCAGCGGCCGGCACCTGCTCCCGGGCGAGCCCACTGCCCACCGGCTGCACGCGTAACCCCACACCATCAGCCTTCTCCACAGCACTCCGCAGCCCCATGCCTTCAAATGAAGGCACAGCCACTCGCAATCCCGCATCCACCACAACTGAGCTTTTATCCTTCACCTGCACAGCAGGCACAATCTTTGGAACCGAAAGCTGTGCCGAAGCGCCACCTGTATCCGGCATCATCGAACTCGTTCCCCCGCTCGCCTGGAACGCATTCAAAACCTTAGCTGGCAGCAGATTTAAAATCCCCGGCGACTTCGCAGCAACCTTAGGGGCTGCAGCTACAGCAGCCCTCTCCGCGTCAGCAGCATCAGCAGCCGCGGCATTGGCTGGCGTACGCAAAGGATCGTCCGCGGGCAAGCTATTCACGTCTGCAAACATCGCATTCAGGTCCGCGCCATTGTCCTCCGGAGCACCCTCCAACTCCTCGCTCTTCGCCAACGCCACCAAATCCTTCTTCGCCTTCAGCGGCTGATCATGCGGCACTCCCAGATACTCGAGCACCTGCTGGGTAACCTCGGCAAACACCGGCGCGCTGGTCTCGGCGCCATAGCGCGAGCCCACCGTCGGCGTATCGATCACCACCGCCACTGAGATCGCCGGGTTGCTGACCGGCGCAAATCCTGCGAAGCTAGCCACGAGCTTGGTGTGCGAATAGGTGCGCGTCGCCGGATCGATCTTCTGCGCCGTGCCGGTCTTTCCACCTGCGCTGTATCCATTCAGCGCCGCCTTCTTGCCTGAACCTTCGGTCACGATGCCCTGCATCATCATCCGCATCTTCGCCGAGGAGATCTCCTTGATCACGCGATGAGCTCCATCCGGCAGCGTAGCCGGCAGCTGATTCGCCGGGCGGAATGCGATGGGCTTCAGCCTTGGATCGCCCTTCATCTGGTCGGTGGACTCCAGCAACACATGGGGCGGCATATACACCCCCCCATTCGCAATCGTGCTCACCATGGTCACAAGCTGTACCGGCGTCACGCCCACCTCCTGCCCAATCGCCATCGACAGGATGCTCGTCGCACCCCACTTCTTCGGCGCTCTCAGCAGTCCACGCGTCTCACTTGGCAGCTCGATCCCCGAACGGTCTCCAAAGCCGAAACCCCGCATGTAATCGTAGAACTTGTTCGGACCTACCTTCAGCGCCATCTTCGCCGCGCCCACGTCGCTCGAGTGCTCCAGTGCATACTGCACCGTTACCACGCCGAAATGATCAGCCTTATCGTCATGCAGCGTCCGGCCATACATCGTCATCGCGCCGCCCTGGCAGTCCACCATATCCGTCGGCTGCACTCCGGCGCCATCGATCGCCGCCGAGTACGTTACCAGCTTGAACGTCGACCCCGGCTCATACACATCGCTCACTGCCAGGTTCTGCAGCACGCTCGCATCCATATGGCGTTGATCGTTTGGGTTGAACCTCGGCGCAATGGCTAGTGCAAGAATCTGCCCGGTGTGCGGATCCTGGACTACGACAGTGCCATGCGCCGCCTTCATCTTTTCCATCTGCGCATCCAGCGCACGCTCGGCGATGTATTGAATATTTGCATCAATCGACAGCACCAGGTTCTCGCCCGCCATCGGCTGGCTCTCTTCGCTTCCCAGCACATGACGCTTCGCATCCAGTGCCGTCAACACATGTCCCGGCGTCCCATGCATATCGTCATCGAATTGCCGCTCCAACCCACCCAACCCCGTATCATCCGTGCCGACATAACCCAACACCTGCGCGGCCAGATCGTTATTCGGATAGAACCGCTTAAACTCTTTCTGAAAATAAACACCCTTCAGATTCAGCTCGCGTACACGAGTCGCCGTGTCCGCATCAAGCCTCCGCGCCACCCAGGCAAAGTTCCTCGAAGCATTGAACCGCGCCAGCATCTGCTGCTGCGACGTAAAGTTGTCCCGCGGATCAGCATGCACAATCCTTGCCAACAGTTCCGCCGCGTTCTCCCTATTCTCCCCCAGTTCACTGGGAACGGCATACACGCTGTCCACAGAAACCGTCATTGCCAGTTCACGCAGATTGCGGTCATACAACACCCCACGCCGTGGAGCCACCTCAAATGTGCGCTGCTGCTGCTTCGCCGCCCGTTCGACAAAATCCCCATGCCGAACCACCTGCAGCCACGCCAGCCGCAGGCCAATCACACCGGTCCAGAAGCAGAAAAACAGCGCCACGTACGCAAAACGGATCCTCCGTATAGGAGCGGTCAACGTCTGCCGTGGCGCTTTATTCATTTCAACCCTGCTATTTCAATTTGGAAATTTCTGCTTCTACACCAACTACTGCGCGACCACTACCGGCGCATTCGCCTGCGCCAGCACCGGCGCATTCACATCGCTTCCGTCCGGCCGAATCACCTGGCCCGGCTGAGGAGCATCCAGCCCAAGCTGCTTCGCAATCTTGTCGATCCGTTCCGGGTCCGTCAACTGCGCCTCCGACAGCCGTAGCTGCCGGTTCTCCTCTCGCAACTGCTCTACCTGCTGCTTCTGCACCTCAACGTGATAGCCAATCTCAATCGCCGAAAAGTGCTGCCACACATACACCATCACCAGCACAAACAGCACGCTCATCACCGCCGAAAACGTGCGCATCTCACGCCGCCGCTCGGGATCGTCCGCCTTCACCAGCCGTGTGTTGTCGATGTGCTTGGCGAAGAAGACCTCAGGCGTCGGTCCACGCCGAGCCTTTCGCTGCAACTCATACAGTTCACGATTCCGCTCCGCCAGCGACTCCACGCGGCCAGCCGTCTGCCGCCGCGCTCCCATCATCTCGATCTGCTGTCCTGCTATCGCCGTCGCTGCCATCGCGCACCTCGCTTGCTTCTAAACTTTCGCCACTCTTCTCAACGTACGAACCGGGCCGGGATCGCTATTGGAGGAAGGGACTTTTTGGTACTGAGTTGTCTTTCGCCTGAAAGAAGGTGGGACAACCCCGGCCCGATCACTTGTCTTCTCTTTTCACAAAGAGAAACTTGTACCTAAACTTTCTGCGCCGCCCGCATCTTTGCGCTTCGCGATCGCGGGTTCCGCATCTCTTCTTGTTCACCGGCCACAACCGGCTTCTTCGTCAAAATCTCAAACACCTTGTTCCGGCCGGCCTCACGAAACGCATCCTTCACCAGCCTGTCCTCCAGCGAGTGGAAGCTGATCAACACCAGCCTTCCTCCCGGTTTCAGTAGAGACGGCGCGCTCTCCAGCAGCGTCCTGATCTCTCCCAGCTCATCATTCACTCGAATCCGAAGTGCCTGAAAGGTCCGTGTCGCTGGATGAATCTTGTCGCCTTTCATTGATGGGGCCGCGGCCGATACCACTCTGGCTAACTCCGCCGTAGTCGTAATCGGCCGGGCCCTCACAATGGCTCTGGCGATTCTCCGCGACCTCCTTTCCTCTCCGAATTCGTAAATCAGGTCGGCGAGTTCGTTTTCGTCTTCCTGATTTACCACTTGCTCGGCCGTCTCTCCGCTGCGC
>DATHHN010000008.1:0-5807 GCA_035317185.1 Edaphobacter sp. | reverse complement strand
TGATGAGAACGGGACCGTCGTATCCGATCCAGTGGTCGTAGGTATGTATACGGATTGCTTGTGAACTCGATTAATGCTCAGCGTAAACAACATGAACGCCAGCGTGTCTGAGCGCGAATCCTGAGTCAGGTTGTATCGTGGCCATCCGTAAAGTACGTGTGGACGGTGATACTCACAGGACGCCTTAAGCAGGCGTAGAATGGCACAATCGAGCGGTGATTAGACTATGAAAGCACATCTTTGGGTATTGCTCGTACCACTCGTTACAGTGACATGTGCTCAGTCTGTTCCTAGCTTTCCGGCATCTTTTCCAACAATGCCCTCCCACAGGCTGGCTGGGGCTAAGATTTTTGCTCTTTGGCCGGTAGGTTACGCGCTCGAGACTTCTCAGGAAGAACATCAATTCAAAGCAATATTTGTTCTTGATCGCGGCAAGGCGAAGCAGGAGCTTGAGCTGCTGTATTCCAGCAGAAATCCCCAAGCAATGAGCTACGCACTTGTGGGGATGCGAAAGCTTGATCAGAATCGATACGCTGAACTGCTCGCAGAAGCTCGCGTTTCGGAGTTGGAAGTCACAACAATGAGCGGATGTGTTGGGGAAACTAAAACTCTCCGAACGGTGGCAAGCGAACTTGACGCGGGAAAATACGACCGATGGCTTCGGTGGATGCCGTCGTTCTAGATTGTGAGCGTGTCGTGGACAATCCGTACTTTACCAAACGGTAAAGTACGTGTGGACGGTAATTCGTCCGGAACTCGAATTTCGACCTCGATGAGCGCATTGGCGATTTGACCTGAAACGCGTATATTGTGTGCGATCAGCGCGTTTCACGGTACTGATCCGTCCATTGAACCAAGGGGACCGATTCTTCAATGAGTGAGGAAATCGAATTCGATGCAGTCATTCAAGCTGGAGATGGAGGCGGAGCCTTTGTATTCTTTCCTTTCGATATGCTCAAGTCATTCGGGACTACTGGAAAAGTAAATGTGCACGGAACCATTGATGGAAGCTCCTAGCGCGATAGCGTGATATAGTCTGGCCACTTGCCATTTCCTTCCTCGCGAGGTGACCTGTGGGTGAGGCGGATAAACCGACCAGTAACACCATGCCGGTAGCTCCTGCATTCCGAACCGACAGCAGCGCATCGCCAACCCTCGACGCCGACGCAACCCTGGGTGTCTTCGGATTGACTTCGCCCGACCCGTCCGTCGCCTCGAAGGCCAACTGCACATCAACAGAACCGAAATCAATCGGGCCCTATCGACTCGTTCGGAAACTCGGCGAAGGCGGCATGGGGCAGGTGTGGCTCGCGGAGCAGACTGCGCCAGTGCGACGGCAAGTCGCGCTGAAACTCATTAAAGTCGGGATGTACGACGATGAAGTGCTAAAACGCTTCGAATCCGAGCGGCAATCGCTGGCCATCATGGACCATCCTTCGATTGCCAAAGTGTTTGACGCCGGCACAACGCCCGATGGTCAGCCATTCTTTGTGATGGAGTACGTGCCCGGAGCTCCGATCACCGAGTATTGCGATGAGAAGCGTCTGAGGATTCAGGAACGGCTGGAGCTTTTCATCAAAGTCTGCGAAGGCGTGCAGCACGCGCACCAGAAAGCCATCATCCATCGCGATCTGAAGCCAGCCAACATTCTGGTGGTAGAGGTGGATGGTAAGCCGGTGCCGCGCATCATTGACTTCGGGCTCGCCAAAGCAACGACACCGCAGATTGCGGGCGAAACGATGTTCACGCAGCTAGGCTGCTTTGTGGGCACGCCGGGGTACATGAGCCCGGAGCAAGCGGATACGAGCGTGCAGGATGTGGACACACGCACCGACGTGTACTCACTGGGCGTGGTGCTCTATGTCCTACTGACCGGATCAATGCCGTTTAGCCCCAAGAAATGGCTGAATACGCCGCTGCATGAAGTGCTGCGACGATTGCGCGAAGACGAACCGCCCCGACCCAGCACCAAGATCGGAATGGAGAAGGATTCATCCATTGTCAGCGCGGAGAGGCGCAACGTACAGCCCAGGCAGCTTGTGAATTTACTTCACGGCGATCTTGATTGGATCACCATGAAGGCGCTAGAAAAAGATCGGGGCCGGAGGTACGGAACACCCTCCGACCTGGCGGCCGACATCACCCGGTATCTGGGTAACGAGCCGGTGGTGGCGCGCCCGGCGAGCACTGGGTATCGCCTGCATAAATATGTGCGCCGTCACCGCGTCGCAGTGACTGTACCCGCAGGTCTGGTGGTGCTGGTTGCCGCGTTTGTTGTGATGCAGGGCGAGCAGTTGCGTCGCACGACGCGCGAGCGCGACCGGGCAAACCGGGAGCGGGACCGCGCCACCCGGATCACCCAGTTCATGACGGACATGTTCAGGGCGCCGGAGCCAGGCGGGGTCAAGTCAAACCAAGAAGTCACCGCGCGCGAGATTCTTGACCGGGCATCGAAACAAATCGAAACGGGGTTGGCCAACGACCCGGAGCTGCAAGGCCAATTGATGTACACCATGGGGGACGTGTATACAAACCTGAGACTTAACGCCATCGCGAAATCGATGCTCGAACGTTCTGTTGAAATTCGCCGTCGTGTACTCGGGCCTGATGCCCCGGAAACAATGCAGTCGCTTGGCGCCCTGGGCTGGCTGCTTCAGGAAGGAGGCAACTATCGCGAGGCTGAAAAGCTCCTGCGTGAGTCGCTGGATGGCCGGCTGCGGGCTCTGGGTCCTGAGCACCGGGATACTCTTCATTCGATGTTCCGACTGGCTTCGGTCCTTTCATCGGAAGGTCATTACGCGGAAGCGGAGAAGCTGTTACGCCAGACCTTGGACGTCCAACGCCGCGTCCTGGGGCCGGGGCACGACAATACTCTGGAGACCATGGACTGTTTGGCAGGGACTCTTGCAAACGAAGGCCGTACCGGGGAGGCCGAGGCATTGCAGCGGACAGGACTAGACATCCGGCGCCGCGTCCGGGGGCCGGACGACGCGGGCACGGTGGGTGCAATGGGAAGGTTGGGTATGACACTCGAGAAGGAAGGCCGCCTGCCCGAAGCCGAGAAGTTGCTGCGCGAGGCCCTGGATGGCCGGCGGCGGATACTAGGGCCTGAGCACCCCTTCACCCTGAATTTTATTGAGAATCTGGGCATCGTTCTGGCCAAGGAGGGCCATTACGAGGAAGCCGCGAAATTGGAGCGCGAGACGGTCGAGATTCGACGCCGAGTCCAAGGGCCCGAAGCCCCAGAAACCGCGACTGCCACCTACAACCTCGCGTGCCTGGTGCTGCAAAGTGGCCAACGCCAGGAGGCGCTCTCCCTTCTCGGCCATGCGGTGGATCTCGGATTCCCTTCCAGGTTCGCACTCGAAATAGAAAACGATACCGATCTCAAGCCGCTTCATGGCGACCCTCAATTCGCAGCGCTGATCGCGCGCGCTCGAGAGCTGGCCGCGCAAAAAGCAAAATAGATCACCTTGAAGCCCCTGCCCCAGATCTCGCCAAGAGGGTTCCGGTTGGATTGTGGACCACTCGGAAGTTATGTTTTCGCTAACAGTTCGCGCTGCTGTTGATCAACTGGTAATTTTCGGTTTGACGGTGATCCAGGGGCAATGGTCGCTAGCAATGGTCTCCGAGGATCGACCGTATCGGACGGCACGTACCGTCACAAGTCGAGACTGTCGAGAATGTCGACGAGATACGCTCGGAATTGGTGTCATTCCCCAAAAGATAGAAATATGGTCAAAACAGATCGGAATGCCGGGCAAGGTTCTGTGTACGCTTGCTCCATCGACAGGCGTGCTTCCCTCCAGGCACAACTCAATCTCAGGAGTATTCGTGAAAATAATACGCGCAACATTCGCACTCTCCATCCTGGCCGTTTCTCTGGCCAGCGTGCCCGCGTTGGCTCAGGATCATCAGGACCAAGATCATCGCGACAACCACACTTACAAACAGCACCAAGAATGGAAGTCTGGTTCAAAGATTCAGAATGAAGACTGGAACAGAGGCGACAAGGTGGATTACCGGCAGAATCACCTCCGCCGTCCACCAGCGGGACACGAGTGGCGCCAGATCGATGGGAATTACGTGCTTGCCAACCGGGACGGGGTGATCGTTTCGGTGCGCCAAGCTCCCCACGATCATCACTAAGCTGCCGCATTCCTTCCCTTGAACAAGAAACCCCTCGGTCGCTCCGTCAAGGAGCGGTCAGGGAATTCTTAAACTCGGTCTGACGGACTGAAGATCGAGATTTCGGTAGAAGGCAGAACAGGGAGGCAAAAGTTTGTTTCACATAATCTGGTATTTGATTATCGGGCTACTCGCAGGGCTTATCTCGAAATCGGTGATGCACACGCACATAGCCCTCTTCTGGACACTGGTGCTCGGCGTCATCGGATCGCTCCTCGGCGGCGGCGTTACCCACATGATTTTTCGCCCGAAGAACGAACGATATCATCCCGCTGGCCTCATTTTTTCCACGCTGGGCGCCATCCTGATTCTCTTCATTTGCCACAGGCTGAACATCCATTTTCCTTCGATCTGACCGCATGACAGTGTCAGCGCGCGAGATGGCTAAGATTTGCTTTGACCGTGAAGGTTTGAAACAGTTCATTCACAGTCTCCCCGAGCATCAGCCTCAGGACATCAAGTCGGAGTGGAAGAATGCGCCGGTGCTGGAATTCACCAACGATCCTTTTGTCGTAATGATGTGGGAGAAGAGCTACAAAGAGCCGTCTGATCCGACACGAGAATATACGCGGAACTGTTTTGCGATTCTCAGGATCGAAGATGGGCGTATTCAGGAAATCTGGAATTAGTTCCGTAACGACAGTGAGAACTCGGGTCGAGGAGGCGTGTGAAGCCCATGCGGTCAGATGGGTGTTCGACCGATTTTGGGGTTCCTTCCGAGTTGGCGGTGACACACCCAGAATTCTCCACTGCAACGTCACTCGAAGGTTGAAAGGATTATTTCAGCCTCTTTCTCATGTCTCTCTGGACCGCTGTAAGCGAATGAATAACGCATCTTTGCTTCAGAGCAATTGAGGCTGACTAGCCGGTCGGAACCGAATCCACGTAAGACATCCCGCATACAGTACATCGTGAATTGTCGTGAAGAGAGCGTCACCAGAGAATGTGACCACCCGTCTTCTGAACCGTGATTCAACACAGCGATGGCTGCTTCAATTGATTTCCGCACTTCTTGATCCGTCGCATCAACTTCCCAAGGGCTTGCCGGACGGGCGATGATACGGGGCTGATCGAAAGAGCTGGCAGGGTTGGCCCGGACGAGCGAGAAAACGCCCCGTTCCACGAGGGATTCATCGGTCCAACCTGATCCCCTTTCTTCCCACCACAGGATCGGAAGTCCGATTCGGTGTTCGCCAATTGTCGTGAGATTTCCATGAATGCAATGCCAGGCGACGGCGTAGGCATATCGATGGAATCGAAGGCCGACGACACTTAAAAGAAGTGCCAGGGCAACTGTGCCAGGTACCAGCAGCTTCCGTGATCTGACTCTTCCCTTGAGTCCGGTTAGCACTCGTTCTCCTAGACAGCTTCGTCACAGGAATCCTACGCGTGAATCAGCCCCCGTTCGCAGTGTATCTCGCGCCGAAAATGTCCGTTCCGGTCATATCGCGGGCAACCAGGAAGTAATCCCCAAAATCGGTAGAGTCGAGATGTGGCGCGGTGGGTTAGGTCTGGCCTATCTGTTCCCGGCCCTTTCGTCAGCCGGTGCCTCATTATCCGGACCATACTCCGTTTCCACATCCCGCTCATCGAACCGGACATGCAGATTTCCCGCATCC
>DATHHN010000007.1:0-11484 GCA_035317185.1 Edaphobacter sp. | reverse complement strand
CCTTCCCGCGTGTAAACATCGAGGATCGTCAACGCCCGGAAGCGCTTGCCATCTTGCAACTGATCGGCGACGAAGTCGATGCTCCATGCCTGGTTGGGCGCCGTCGCGATGAAGCGTTCTTCCCGGTGCCGTACTGCTTTTTTCTTGCGCTGCGGCCGCTTCTTCAAGGGCAGGCCCTCTTATACAGCCGATACATTAGATGCTCCCAACATCTCAGCCCTCTCGGTTCAGCAGCACGCGGATCTTGCGGAACCTGTACGCACTCTGCTATGCGCGATTTCGCGTATCCGCATCCGCAACTCCGTCCATGATTACTGGATGACTCTGATAGCGATAGGTGCCCCGCACCATCAGAAGAACCGGGCAGGCATGCCGCTCGCTCGCCCGATACTGGTCGCGTAAATGATCGACCATCGGACGGCGCCCCAAAGGCTTCAGAACTTTTTTCTGAGCACATCCTGCAGCATCGTCTTGTCCAGGCTCAGATCGGCAACCAGTTGTTTCAACCGGCTGTTCTCTTCCTTGGAGTTGTTTCATCTGCCGAGCCTGACCGGTCTGCATGCCAACGTACGGTTCTTCCATCGATAGAAGGTTTGCTCGCTGATCCCAACCTTGCGAATCACCTCCGCCACAGGCACTCCCCAGCTCTGCCTGCTTCGCCACGGCCCCAATCTGCTCAACAGTAAAGCGCTTCTTCTTTATGCAAAATCTCCCTTCAGATTTTGCCGAAGACTAACATTTCAATTGGCTCAGAAATAGCGGTGCCCATCACGTTGTCAACGGTGTAGGCGCAGTTCCGGATTCCAGGTTATCTGGAGCCACCCGCTTGTGTTGTGTTGAACCCCGTTCATATATGACGGAATCAGGAATCGTTCATATTGAGTGAAAACCTGAGCGGTCCAGTGACGGTTAATCGCAATTGAGCCGTTGACAAAACCATCGGTGATGGTACTGCCTCCAGGAAGGAATTGGGTCCCTCCTTTATTTTGGCGATAGCCTGCCTCAACTCGTGTTCGGGCTGAGAACCAATATCCAGTGCGTCCTTCAATGGCGCGGCCATCTCGACCTACGGCATTTCCCAGCATAAATCCCTTGTTCGTATTGCCGTCAAGATACTGATTATTCATGAAGAAGTGTTGGCCGCCAAAGTCTGCAGGGAGGCCGGTGGAACTGACTGCCTCTACGCGAAGATCCATGTGGGGGAGAAAGGGCAATTGTGCGAAATAAATTCCTGGATTCCAAACGGCCCGGCGTGGCGCGTCGATTGGGCTTGGGTCATCATCCGAGTAAGCATCGGCATATAAGGTGATCGCTTTGCGCAGAAATGGTAGCTTATAGCGGAAATCGAAGTTGCTCTTGCGGTCCCCTGGATCGTTGCGGTCACCATATGGTGCGGCTCCGTTTCCCACATAGCTTCCGGTTGAATTAAAGCTGAATACATTGTCTTTGAAGCTATGGAGCGTAATCGGGTGCCCCACACCCCAGAAGATAGACCAGCGAGTAAAGCTGATTTCAAGATTATCGCCGAAATTGAAAGCTGCCTTTTGTCCGTTGAACCAGGGACGTGCTGGATAAGCATGTCCGGAGAGTTTGCCTAAAACGATGTCGAAACGATAAGTGCCAAGTGTTGAGAAAATGGGAAACGGGTGTGGCCGTGTAGAAACGAAGCGCAGATTATACGTAGGCTCGGCATTGCTGGAGAGTGCGAGTGGCCCCATGGTCGTTGGTCCCCAATACAGCTCCTGTTTGCCAAAAGTGAGAGCATTACCCGCAAATGCAGTTCCTGCATAAAGCTCGATGGGGCGTTGCCGATCGTACGCAGAGCGTGCAGCTATTGGCTGAATCTGCGGATCCAAACCAGGTTGTATTTGATCTAGTGTATTAATGAGCGCATTGGTTTCGGCAGATTCAGCAGGGTTTCCCGGGCTGTGTTGCAACTCCTGACGGCTGTAGAAGAAGAGACGGCCATAGTGTGCGCGTGCCGAGAATCCTCCAATGAAATTGCTGCCACGGCCTTGGGGACGACCGAAATCGTTCCACCAGGTCTGACCGAAGTGGAAGCTGTCGTTCAGTGCTGGACCGGCGATTGTTCCAAAGCGGGTATAGACCGATTCCAGCGATAGGGCCGCGTAGGAAACCGGCTCATCCTCAAGTTCGTGCTGGAGATCGGTCATTAGGCGGTAAGCTTCGGCTAGTTGGCTGTGGCTGAAGTCATTTGGCCTTTCGGCAAGTTCCTCGGCTAGCCTGAGCTGACGCAGGCACTCCTGGCGGGTCCATGGTCGGATGGAGGCACTTTGTCCAGGAATAAAGCCCATCGTAAAGAGGCGTTCGAGAGCGGGATAGATCCAGCTGTCCATCGGAACGTTGGTCGATCCAATGGTATCTGGATCGGGATCGAAGGGCACCGGTGGACGATTCGCGAACGGGTCCGGCGTTAGTTGGGCAATCGTCTGCTGCAGTTCGGTGGCAGAGGCGACAGTAGTGGAACTAGGTGTGGTCGTTGATGGCGATGGCGTTGGGGGGCGTCTGGCGAAAGTTGCCGCTGGCGGCAGAGAGTCGTAGGGATCGAGACTGAAGTTATGATGCGCCTTGTAGACGTAATGGCCGATCAGCCAGCCGGATGCGCTGCCTACAAGCACATCAGAGGGGAAGTGATTATAGGAAAGAACGCGGCTCACGCTCACTGTTGACGCCAGACCATAGACTAGTGTTCTTGGTAGCCAGCCACGGTATTCTTCGCCGATAACGGCGGCCATCGACCACGCAGCGATTGCATGATTTGAAGGGAACGATGAGTTCGAGACGCTTGAGCTAAAGAAGTTTCCGGCGGCATTATTTACAAGGGGACGATCGCGGCGGAAGACAGCTTTGAGGGCTTCGTTGACGATCAGACTATTTGCTACAGCTTCTCCTGCCAGTAGACCTGTTTCGTGTGCCTGCGGAGCATGGTTGAAGAGGCTCCAGACGAAAGCACCTGCCGGGATTGCACCCAATGCCGCGATGCTGCCAGTAGAGATGTCGTTGGCGGTCTTCTGTTCGCTGGTGTTGAGATGGATGGCCGAGGTCATCGTATGCTGATCGCTTGCGATTAGAGTACCGGTGGCCGCACCCAACGGAACGAGCCACATGGCGTCCTGCGGCCGAATATGGAGAGGGCTCGTCCAGATAACTTTCTGGTCAAGCAGAATGCGCTTTGGCGTACCTAGAAGGGTTACGTTTTGAGGCCTCGGCGCGGGTAGAGGGGCCGGTGGAGTGACCTTCGGAACGGATGTCTGCGGCGCAGGCTCGTCGGGTAGCGATGTCGAGACATTTTCCGTGTTATGACCGACATCCTGAGCAAATCCATGCTGTGCAGTTGTAAGCAGGAGAGACGTCACGAGGCAAAAGGATTTGACCAATGCTCTTGGCGTCACATTCAGGGAGGAAGATCGCTGCAGCCGAACGTTGAAGATACTCAGACCCCTTGGCAGGGGCCAACTAACCGGACCCCAGACGACTGAACGTATGTTCTGTCCAGTGCGTTTATTCTATCGTCCAACTCCGGAAATTCCATGTTTGTCTCAAGAGGGCACGTCACTGGACTACAGGCGATAAATGTGATCCGCTCCAAGTACCAATGCCAGCGTAATGGCTGCTATAACGATCTCTCCTAAGGCGCCGACAATAAACGGACGTGCGCCCTGCTTGAAGAGGTCTTTGAGGTTCGTGCGAAGGCCGACTCCGGCGAAGGTTAGCAGGAAGGCCCATCGGCTTAGGTTCCCCAAGGCTACAAGCTGAGGTTTGGTGAAGCCGAGGGCGGCTATCGTGGGATTCGTCGAGGAACCTAGAGTCGCGAGCAGTGAGATGAAGAGGAAACCGAGGACGAACTTGGGGAATTTCTTCCAGAGGAAGGCTGCCTTGTTCTCGAGCTGGGCCGTGGTGGCCTTGTTGGCGAGGCCCTTGCGTGCCCACTGGATAGCGTAGGCGAGGACGACGAAACCGATCAGGGCGTTGCGGCAGGTCTTCGCGAGGACGGCGAACTTGCCTGCGGCGTCGGAGAAGAGTGCTCCTGCTGCGGTGGCTTCGGCTGTGTTGTCGACCGCGAGACCGGCCCAGAGGCCGTAGGCGTGATCGCTCATGTGGAGCGCGCGGCCGATCAGGGGGAAGGCGAACAGCGAGATTGCTCCTAACGCGAGGATTGCGGCGATGGCTGTGGAAGAGTCCTCTTCGTCGGCGTCGATGGCTCCTTGGGTGGCGATGATAGCGGAGACTCCGCAGACGCTGGAACCGACAGCGAGCAGGGTGGTCAGCTTAGGGTTCAGGTTGAAGGCGCGCCCGAGCCAGGTCATGAAGGTGATGGAGAGAGCTAGTGCGATGAAGACGAGGATGAGCGAGATTCCGCCGAGCTTCAGGATGTCTCCGAGGATGAAGCGCGCGCCGAGGAGGATGATTCCTGCCTTGAGCCAGAACTCATAGGTTGCTACGCCTGGGCTGAAGATGCGGGCGAGGCCGATGGTGTTGGCGATGAGAGCGCCGAAGAGGATGGCCCAGAGGACGTACTCGATGTTGGGGAAGGTGATGTGATGAGCTTTGGTGTAGGTGTTGAGGAAGTGCTCGACGAACTTGCCTGCGTAGCCGACGATGGCGAGCAAGGCGATTCCGGGCAGAAGGCTGAGAAACGTGGTGGGCTGCTCGGGCGGGCGAGAAGGGTATTCGGTGCGAAGGTCAGGTAGTTCGGCGGATGTGGCCATTGGACGTTCCTTTGAGGTGAGGCAGCTGGTCGGGCTACCAGGCGAG
Source organism: Edaphobacter sp. (assembly GCA_035317185.1). GTDB lineage: Bacteria > Acidobacteriota > Terriglobia > Terriglobales > Acidobacteriaceae > Edaphobacter. Next base: position 6,708 of record DATHHN010000007.1, on the reverse strand, counting down.
GGTCTTGATGAGGCCGATGCGGATGATGAGGGCAAGAGTGAGCGAGAGGAGGATTGCCCAAGTATCGGTGGAGAGGCGGAGGCGATTGGATGCCATGAGGTGCTCCGGGAAGAGAATAGGAAGCGCTCGCGACGAGTCGTCGAGACGGCAGTTATAGGGAATGCTATTCAGGAGGTAAAGCGCGGAAAGGAACTAGCGACAACAACAGCGGGTTGACATGAGGTACAAGGGCGTGAGTTGGCGGAAGACCATCATGTTAGCTGTAGTTTAGCAGTTCAAACGGGCGCGAGACACAGATTTGATAAAAAGGTTGCGCGCAACTGGTGCGACTGAATGGGTGTTCAGTGTGATGTAGTCAGGAGGTTGTTCATGAAAGTTATGAATGCAAAGGCGATGGTTGCGAAGGTGATGACGGCTGGTTTGCTAGCTGGTGCATTCGCTCTGGCAGCGCCGGTAAAGGCTGAGGCGCAGGGATTTGCCGTTGGCGTGCAGGTCGGCTATCCACAGTATGACTACAGCCGCCGCGACCACTATGACCATCTCCGGTTCGAGCAGGAGCGGCGTGAATCATACCTCCGGCAGCAGGAGTGGCAGCGTCGTCAGGCGTTTATCCGGCACGAGGAATGGCAGCGGCGCGAGGCTTATCTGCGGCACCGTGATCATGATCGTTTCTGGCGGTAATGCGGTCAGGTTTGGCCAGCGCGAAGCTTCGCGCTGGCCTTTGTGTTTGTGGCTAGCTACTCAGTCAGAGGCTGGTAGTAGCGGGTTTCTGGTGAGGCGCAAGCCTGACAGAGGGTTTCTTCTCCGACGAGGACTTCGCGGTCGTAGTTGATGCCTTCGCCGCATCTTGCACAGGCGATGCGCGCTGACTTGTAGCCGGGCATCTCGCGTGGGTGGATCGGGACGGTGACCCATTCCTCGGAGAAGAGTTCGGCAGCGGGAAGTTCGCGGTAGGCAAGCATCTGCTGCTGGTTCTTATTGTCGATGTTCGGATAAAGCTCTTTCGCTCGCTGCTTTGAGGATTCCAAAGCGGCGATGCGGATGGCTCTGCCGGTGTTGAGGTCGACGAAGGTTGCGGCCATCTTGCCCCAGTCGCGGAACTTCAACGCTCGCTTTCCGAGACGGCAGCCGGTGACGACGGCGATGGCGTCGGTGGCGCAGCGGTCGATCTCGACGTAGGTGACGAGGCGTTTGCGGTCGGCGCCTTTGGGGTCGTCGATGCCGAGACGCTCGCAGCCGAGCATGGCCATGCGGACGCCGAGGATCTGGCCGGCGCAGAGGTGACCGTGAGCTATTTCCGCTTCGCCGAGGAGAGCGTCGAAGGTCTGCATGGGGTGATGATACTGCCTGGATTTGACCAGGGTGTATCGCGGCGGTAGTATTCGGTTTCCGTGAAGTCCGAGAGGTTCCAGATGAGCGAATTTGCTACGACGATCAGTGCGATTCTGAAGCAAAAGACCGGGCCGATTGCATCCACGGCGCCGGATGCTTCCGTCTACCAGGCGATTGAGGCGATGGCGGAACGGCAGGTCGGCGCGCTGCTGGTGATGCGCGAGGGCGAACTGATCGGCATCATCTCGGAACGAGACTACGCCCGCAAAGTGATTCTGCAGGGCCGGTCGTCGAAAGATACCTCTGTTGCGGACATCATGAGCAGTCCGGTGATTACCGTGTCCCCGCACCATACGGTGGGGGAGTGTATGCGCATCATTACGGACAATCGCTTTCGCCACCTGCCGGTAGTTTCGGGCGGAGCCGTGGTCGGAGTTGTGTCGATTGGCGACCTGGTGAACTGGGTCATCTCGGAACAGGAGAAGACGATTCGGCATTTAGAGGCTTATATCTCGGGCGGTTAGGTAGTACCTCCCCCCGAGTGCATGGGATATCTCCTTTTGTTTGTTTTGTTTACGTAAATTTGAATTTGCAAAATAGTCATTATAAAAGGGTTACGGGTAAATTTGTCTTTCTAAAAGGGTTATGGAAAAGCCCCGGCTTTTGGCCGGGGCTTTTTTGATTCTTTATCTAGTTTAGCCGATTTGGGGTAACTCCTTCGCAATGAGGATGTTGTTTGTTTTGTTGTGGTTAGGTGGTTTTAGGGCTTGACATGGGAATTTGCTGGGGTTTTTGAAGGTTTTTTATTTTCGGTGGTTGGATTTTGTAGGGTTGTGAGCGTTTGAGGTTCTTGACGGTTGGCGAAATGCGGGTTTTTCGCTTCGCTCAGAATGACAAGCAAAGGCAAAGGCAAAGGCAAAGGCAAAGGCAAAGGCAAAGACAAAAGCGAAGGCGAAGGCGAAGGCGAAATACAGGGATCTCTCCACTGCGCACTGGACGGTGAGACTGTCCAGTGCTTCGGTCGAGATGACGTGCGGGTGGGGTGAAGATCGAGGGCGGATAAGGACAAAGGCGACTGCAACAGCAACTGCAGGGACAACTACAACTGCAACTACAACGACAACTGCAACTACAACGACAACTGCAACAGCAACGACAACTGCAACAGCAACGACAACTGCAACTGCAACTGCAACGACAACTGCAGGGATCCTCGTTTCGCTCAAAGATGACGACCTAAAAGCAACGGCAAGGACAGAGGCAAGAACTAAGTACGGTCTCGTGATGACTTGGGGAATCTGTTTGGTGGTCTTAGATTTTTCTCTTGGAAGGGCTCGATTGGTTTCCCCCATTCTTCACTTAGGTCGCGCCATGTGGGGTTTTCCGCTACGATCAGGCGGATTTTTTTGATGCGTGACCAGCGTTTCAATTGTTTTTCGCGAGCGATGGCTTCGTGGAGATGGGCGAAGCGCTCGATGTAGACGAGGTCCTTGATGTTGTTGCGAGCGGTGAAGCCGTCGGGATGAGTTCTGTTTTTATGTTTGCTGATACGAATTTCAATTTCGGTTGTTACACCGACGTAGAGATGTTTGAAGCCGCTTGCAAGGATGTAGACGTAGGAGATCTCCTGCATGTTTTGAAGTATCCCATTGTGCTGTAGTCGCTATGGGATGATTTCGCGGTGGAACAAAGAGAACAAATACAAAGAGCTCTCCACTGCGCACTGGACGGTGAGACTGTCAGTGCTTCGGTCGAGATGACGTGCGTGGTGGGGTGAAGAGTAATGGCATGACGTGCAGGCGGGTGAAGAGTGATGGTGCGATGTGTGGTAGTTCGGTTGTGTTATTTCAGGGTCAGGTCGGTGGCGGTGGTGGGTTGGGGGATGGTGGCGGTCCAGGATTGGTTGAGTTGCTGGAGTTTCGATTTGGTGGTGGAAGAGGTTAGTTCGCGGGTGGTGGGGGTCCAGCCGAGGGCTTCGATGCGGAGTTGGTGCCACCAGGGTTTGAAGGCGCCTTCGGGTGCGGAGAGGTGGACGGTCAGGGAGCCGTCGGGGTTAAGGGCGCAGGTGAAGTTCATGCGGAGGTATTGGCCGGTGCGGAAGGCGAAGGATTTGCCGTCGTCCTGGTAGAGGGTGCCGTGGCAGTTGTCGCCAGCGTAGACGCGGAGGGTGAGGGGGCCGTTTGGGGTCTCTTCGGTGTTCTGGGTGAGAGGAGAGATGGGGATGATGGAGCCGGCGCGGACGTAGACGGGGAGGTCCGCGAGAGTGGGGGTTATCATCAGAGGCTGGCTGGCTGTGACGATGCCGGGTATGGCTTTGGTTTCGGGCTTGGGTTGGGTGTCGGCCTGAGTTTTGGCTTGTGGGGAGCTGGGTTGCTCGAGGTCGCGGGCTGCGATTTTTTCGCTGCGGTCGATGCGTTCGCCGGTCCAGTAGTCGTACCAGATGCCGGGTGGGAGGTGGACTTCGTAGGGGGCTACTTCTTCGGGGGATGGGTTGGGGGCGACGAGGAGGTCGGGGCCGAAGAGGAACTCGCTGCCTGCGTCGAGATCGATGGGGTGGCCGTCGGTGGTGGCGTTGGGAAACTCGAGGAAGAGTGGGCGCATGATGGGGACGCCGTTGCGGGAGGTCTCCTCGGCGGTGGTGTAGAGGTAGGGCAGGAGGCGGTAGCGCTCTTCGATGAAGCGGCGCCGAATGGCTTCCTGCTCGGGGCCGTCGGCCCAGGGCTCATGCGGGCGGCTGCCTTTGACGGCGTGGTCGCGATAGATGGGCTGGAAGGCGGCGAGCTGGAGCCATTTGGTGAGGAGATCGGGCGGGGGTGAGCCGGCGAAGCCTCCTACGTCGGCACCGCTCATAGAGAAGCCGCTGAGGCCGAGGTTGAGGAGCTGTGGGGTGGTCATGCGGAGATGGTTCCAGGTGGAGCTGTTGTCTCCGGTCCACGTGGATGCGTAGCGCTGGCCTCCGGCGTAGCTGGCGCGGGTGAGGACGAAGGGCCGCTGGTCGGGAGCGAGTTTGAGGAGGCCTTCGTAGGTGCCGCGAGAGTTCTGCATGCCGAAGACATTGTGGATCTCGAGATGGGTGGCGGTGCGGGGCTGGAAGCCGGTGCCGTCGATGCGATGCTGCACATTATCGGGCATGGTTTTGGAGGGATAGGTGAAGACGGCGGGCTCGTTCATGTCGTTCCAGAAGCCGGCTACGCCGTCGTGGATGAAGTCTTTGTAGAGGGTGCCCCACCATTCGCGGCTACTTTCTTGCGTGAAGTCGGGGAAGACGGAAGGGCCGGGCCAGACGGGGCCGACGTAGGTAGTGCCATCGGGATTTTTGACGAAGTGGTCACCGGCTTTGCCGGTGTCGTAGGGGGCGTAGCCGGGGAGGTTGGGGATGTGAAGGTCGGTGATGAGGACGGTGTGGAAGTGCTTCTCGGCGAGGTCGTGAACCATCTGGGAGAAGCGGGGGAAGTTCTGGGTGTTGACGGTGAAGGGGCGGTTCTTGTCCTGGTAGTCGATGTCGAGATACAGGGCGTCAGCGGGGAGGTGGTCGGCGCGGAGGCGGTCGGCGACTTCCATGAGCTCGGACTCGTTCATGTAGCTATAGCGGGATTGCTGGAAGCCGAGGCTCCAGAGGGGTGGGAGGGGAGTGGGGCCGGTGAGCCAGGCGTATGTCTCGATGACTTTTTTGGGGTCCGGGCCGTAGAGGAGGTAGTAGTCGACGGGGCCGTCGGGGGCGCTGAAGGTGTAGTCGGTGATGGACTGGTGGCCGAAGTCGAAGAAGGTGCGGAAGGTGTTGTCGAAGAGGACACCGAGGGCGCGGGCGGCGCGGTAGTCGATGAAGAAGGGGATGGATTTGTAGATGGGGTCGGTGGACTCCTGCCAGCCGAAGGAGTCGGTGTTCCACATAACGAAGGAGCGGCCGGCGCGGTCGAGGGGGCCGGGCTTGTCGCCGAGGCCGAAGAAGTGCGAATCGACGGATTTTTGCTTATCGATGGTGAAGCTGGTGCCGCGCCACTCGATGGGGCGGGCGTCCTGCTGGAGGACGATTCCGCTGAGGTCGGAGACGGTGAGGCGGAGGTCGGGGGTGAAGGTGACGCGGAGGGCGGCGGTCTGAAAGCCGGTGGGGGCGGGCGTTACCTTGACGGTGGAGGTGCGGGCTTCAGGGAGGACGGCCCAGGAGGCATCTTCGGGGAGCTGGCCGGAGTGGGTGGCGCGGACGCGGAGGACGTCGTCGCGGAGGGCGGTGACCTGGAGGATGGTGGTTCCGGAGGTTAGCTCGATTCCGTTGGGGAGGGCTTTGAGCTGGGGGGCTGGCGCGCCGGCGGTCTGGGCAGGGGTAGAGAGGCTAAGGCACAGGAATACTGCGGGCAGCAGCGCAGGCAGACGTAAAACTTTCATTGTGCAAGATAAACCTATTTGGCTGGGTCATCGCAATGAAAGAGCATACTTCTTCAGGTCATTTTTGTATCAACTGCTAAGTGGGTTTTAAATGAGTAAGAAAGAGGTTGGCTTGAATTGATGTGACGGCTATTTGCTGTCGAGATCGATGGAATAGAGGTTTCCGGTGAAGGACCGGGCGCGGACGAGGGGGACGTTGTCGGGGGTGATGCCGCAGAAGAAGTAGTCGGCGGTTTGGCCGGAGCGGAAGCTGGCGAGGTCGGTTACCTGCTGGAGTTGGCCGGTGGGGACGTCGACGCGGTAGATGGGCTGGGTGGGCGACATGAAGGCGTGAATGTAGATGGCTTTGCTATCGGAGCTCCAGACGGGATCGGCTACGGAGGTTTCGGCGAGGAGACGCCAGGTGCGGGAGGCGACGTCGAAGAGCATGAGGCGGCGCTGGTCGAGGGAGATGGCAGCGATGTAGCGGCCGTCGGGGGACCAGCGGGGGGAGAAGAGGCCTTCGGAGCCGGGAACCGGAGTGATGGCATGGGTGCGGAGGTCGAGGATTTGGATGGCGCGGGAACCGCTCTCTTTGCCCATAAGATCGGGGACGCGGCCGAAGACGAGGGATTGGCCGTCGGCGGACCAGTCGGGATCGCCGGCGTTGCGTTTTTCAGGATAGAGGGGCTGGGGGCTGCCGCCATCGGCAGGGACGGAGTAGAGCTGCCAGGCCTGGCCGGGCTCGCGGGCCATGATGGCGAGTTGTTTGCCGTCGGGGGACCAGTGGGCGAGGAAGACCTGCATGGTGTCGGGGGTGAGCTGGAGTTCTTCTTCGCCGTTGACGCGGGCACGCCAGAGACGGCCCTGGGCGTCGGTCCAGGCGACCCATTGCTGATCGTGGGAGTAGTTGACGCGGTTGGCTTGGGAGAGGAAGTTGTTTTCGGGAAGGAACTCGTGCCTGTCGGTGTTGTAACGAAGGAGTTCGGATCTTGTATCGAGGCCGAGGAAGAA
>DATHHN010000006.1:0-177703 GCA_035317185.1 Edaphobacter sp. | reverse complement strand
GGGGGGGGGGGGGGACTACCAGTTATGCATCGACCCATCTTCCAACCGAGCCACCGGCAGATACATCCGCTTATACGGAAACCGCGCCGCTAGCTTCTCGTCGATATCCACCCCATGCCCCGGCGTCTCTCCCGGATGCATCAACCCATCCTTGAACGTATACGCATGAGGAAACACCTCATCCGTCTCCGCGCAGTGCGGCATATGCTCCTGTATCCCGAAGTTAGGCACGCTCAAATCGAAGTGCAGCGCCGCGCCCATGCAGATCGGCGAAAGATCGGTAGCCCCATGACTACCCGTCTTCACCCCATGCAGATCGGCAAAGCTCGCAATCCGCCGCATATGCGTAATGCCACCAGCATGCACAACAGTGGCCCGAACATAGTCGATCAGCTGCTCCGAAATAAGCTGTTGGCAATCGAAGATCGAATTGAAAACCTCACCCACAGCCAAAGGAGTCGTCGAATGCTGCCGAATTAATCGAAACGCTGCCTGATTCTCCGCCGGAGTCGCATCCTCCAGCCAGAACAGCCGAAACTCCTCCAGGCTCTTGCCCAATCCAGCGGACTCAATCGGAGTCATCCGGTGATGTCCGTCATGCAGCAACGCCACATCGAACCCAAACTTCGCCCGAACAGCTTCCATCATCTTCGGAGCGAACCGCAGATACTTCGACGTCGACCAGACCTCCTCCCGCGGAAGTGTTCCATCCGCCGGCTCATAAGGCTTGTCGCCATGACTCACACCATAAGCATCCGCAACCCCAGGAACCGCACACTGAACCCGCACCGCCTTGTAGCCAAGCTCAAGATGATGCGCCACCGATTCACACAACTCGGAGATATCATGCCCATTTGCATGTGAGTAAACCGTAACTCCCTCGCGACACCGGCCGCCCAACAGTTGATACAACGGCATACCGGCACGCTTCGCTTTAATATCCCAAAGCGCCGTATCCACCGCAGCAATCGCCGCCATCGTCACCGGCCCGCGCCGCCAGTAAGCACCGCGATACAGGTACTGCCACGTATCCTCGATCCGCTCTGAGTCGCGCCCAATCAGGCAGGGAACAACATGCTCCTCGAGATAGGCCGACACAGCCAGCTCACGCCCATTCAGCGTCCCGTCGCCAACCCCGTACACACCATCATCAGTCGTAATCTTCAGCGTGACAAAATTCCGTCCCGGACAAGTTACGATCACCCGCGCATCAACAATCTTCGATCCACCCATGTCTCTCCTATCTAGCAGCAGCTCGCGTTCTCACTACCGGCGAAGCAGGAGAAGTAATCTCGACATAATCCAGCGGCGCGGGCTCCTCTCCATCAGGAACTCCGATGATCCGAATCGTATCGCCCTTGTGCAGAGCAACTCCCCGCAAAACACGCCGCGTCGAAGTGTGACCATCCATCTTGTCCGAAGGCAGCGTGTCATTCGCTGTCCACTCGTCGATCGCCATTCCATTCACCTGCAACGTGTATCGCGAAGCTCCATGATTGAAGTCGAAGTATTGAACCGCAACGTCATACCAACCATCAGGCCCGGCGAACGTAGCGCCAGCCGAGCATCCACCCAATTCCTTGCACACAACCGCATGTCCCTGAGAAGCAGTCTCCCAAGGTGTAACAGCGACAGGCACATATCCCGTCAACTCCATTGCTTCAGCCTCAATCCTGTCAGGATGCTTGTCCACGCGCCCCAAATGGTCATCGATCCCAGAGGTTTCGTGGAACCACTCAGCCACAGCATCCCGCCAAACGATCGCATGTCCAGCCTGATATCGCAGCCGACGATCCACCTCTAGGTAAGTACGCTCCGGAACCTTCCCCCGCAGCGACTCCCACTCGCCCACCTGCGCCGCCGCTGCCGCCGCGCCCTCATAATGCGTGTCGTAGATATGCTGAATGACTGTCTTGCCCGAGTGCAGCCGATAGTCGTAAGGAACATGATGCAGGAATAGCAGCAACTCATCCGGAACCGTCTTCAGCGACTCATACTTCGCTGCCAGCGCCGGAGGATACTGCTCGATATATCCAGTCCCCGTAGCCACCGTCCTGTCCATCCCAATGCCATCCTGATCCGCACGATGCCATTGTCCCCAACCATTCCTCTCCGACGACTCGATCCCCGGTCCAAAATGAATACCTATAATGTCCGTCAGCGTCCCCGCACCCAGCGGTCCAGTGTAGCTCTCATAGATATGCCAGGAATCCATCTGCAGCTTGTCGACCACGCTACGAACCTGCGGATCGTTCCCAAATGTCAGGCGAGTCCACTCATCCGCAATCCCCGCCGAGCTCAGTTCAGGGTCCCATGCCAGTCTTCCAAACCCATACAGATTCGCCATCGCCAGCGGATGTCCCAGCCAGTAATCATCCAGCCCAACATTGACCACTCCAACGAACCCGCCGCCACTGCGACCGAACGTCCTTCCGGTAACAATATCCCGAACCCGGCTAGGCGTAGTCTTCGATGCCATCATGTCCGTATCCAGCGCCTCCTTCCACATCGGCACCAGAAACACCAGATGTCGCTGTTGTCCCGTGTACTCCTGCGAGACCTGTAGTTCAATGGCTGTGTTTGTCTTCTGCAGTCCGGCAAACAGCGGCGATACAGGTTCGCGAACCTGGAAGTCGATCGGCCCATGCTTTATCTGCACGATCACATTGTCGTCGAAGTCCCCATCGAGTTTGTGGAAGTTATCGTATCCGGCGCGTGCCCGATCGGCCTTCGGATCCTTCCAATCCAAATGATGGTTGTATACAAACCCGCGATACAGCACAACGCCACCGTACGGCTTCAATGCTCGAGCCAGCACATTCGCCGCCTCTGCCGGTGTCCGTCCATACTGCGAAGGTCCGGGTCGACCCTCCGAATCTGCCTTGATGATCACGCCGCCAAAGTCAGGAACTATGCTGTAGATCTCGTCGATCTTCTTCTTCCACCAGTCCGCGACCTGAGGGTCAAGCGGATCGAAGGTCGTCAGCCCTCCAATCGATTGCGGACTGCTCATATCGATAGACAAAGACAGTCGAACTCCATACGTTCGAAAAATTGCCGCTATCCTCGCGATCTCCCGCATATTTTCGGTCTGCAGCAGCTTTGCATCCGCATTCACATTATTGATGGTGCATCCATTGATCCCCACGGAAGCCAGCAGCCGCGCATATCCCGCCACCCGCGAGATATTAGTCCGTACCTTACCGTCATCGAAAAAGATCGATCGTCCCGCATAACCCCGCTCTATCGTTCCATCGGGGTTGTCCCACTCATTCGTCCATCTCACGGGGGCTGAAGGAGCATTTACCACATTCAGTCCCACCAGGGAATGTTCTTCTGCAATCAGCCTAAGCAGCGTAAAACTTCCATACAAAACTCCGCGATCATCCGCGCCCTCAACAACAAGCAAAGTATTCTTGCCATCAGTCACGCGCCGCAGACGGAACCCCTCCGGAGACAACGCCTTTGCCATCTTCAACGAAGGCTTCCAGGCTGTAACCTCGCTCTCAGTCCCTATCACCAGCACATCATGTGCCTGCTCCGAGTCCGCACTGCTTGTCACACGCAGAACTCGATGCAACATCCGTCGCAAGCCAGACTTTAACTCATCCCCAGCCGCACCTTCCACATCAGAACGCCCCAGCACGAGCAATGTATCTGGAACCGCAATCGCGGGAAAAACTTTCCGTACGTCGACCGACGAGTACGTCAACCACCCCGCTTGGGGATCAGCGGAAGAGCGCACTTCCGCATCAGCGGCAAACGATCGCCCAGAGGGGAGGCTAAGTATCAGGAATCCAAGCACACACATAACTTGTCTGTGCCGAAGAAGTCTCATCACCGTGGCAACTCTTTCCTCCCACTAATGGTAAAGCCTTGAGAGGCTCCGCCGCTATTCTGGTCCGGCTGCGTTCCGCCCACAAACAAAGAGTACTCGCCCGGTTCAATACTGCGTTTGCCGTCTGCCGACACCGTACTCAGACTTCGCGGATCGATCACCAAATGAATATGCTGTTGTTGCATGTCATTAAGCGGTGTCCGGATAAATCCAACCAGGACATGCCGTGGCGCGTCGGCAGATGAACGAGCCTTCAAGTAAATCTCCGATACAGCATCACCCTTCACCGAGCCTATATTTTTTACGTCCGCATCAACGGTTAAAGGTTCGCCCGCCGTCAGTTTTGTAGTCGATAGCTTCACATTATTCCATTGGAAGTTGGAGTAGCTAAGTCCGTAACCAAATGCCCACAGAGGCTTTCCCGTAAAGTAACGGTAGGTTCGATTCGTCATGGAGTAGTCGTCGAACGCTGGCAGTTGATCCGTTCCCGCATAAAACGTCACGGGCAAGCGCCCTGCGGGATTATTCTCCCCCGTCAGCGTGTTCGCTATAGCAGTGCCCCCTTCTTCTCCTGGATACCACGCCTCCAATACCGCTGCCGCATGGTCCTTGGCCCACGTTGCCGCCAGCGCGCTGCCATTCATCAAAACTACGATCACTGGTTTGCCAGTAGCCGCTACCGCCTCAAGCAGCTTCTGCTGTACTGGTGGGAGCTCAATCGTCGTGCGGTCGCCTCCATCGAAGCCCTCCACATGCACTGGCATCTCCTCGCCCTCAAGCTCTGGAGAAAGCCCAACAAAAACCACCGCCACATCCGCCTGTTTCGCCACCATAACAGCTTCGTCGCGCAAGACATCGACAGGCGGCTTCCAGTTGAACGAAAGCCCTGCTCCGAACAGCCGCGCATGATGCGAGTATTCAATACGCAACTGATGCGGTTGCATATCGGAGAAACTCAACTCAAATGGCTCCATACCGCTCGAGCGATACTCGCGCTCCTCGACTGGCTGTTCTGTCACTGCTTTACCGTCCAGAAATACGCGCAACATTTCGGCGTCCCCGCATGGATAGCAATGCGCAAGCTGAAAGCTGAATGGATACTTGCCCGGCTTTGGCACTGTGATCGTTCCTGTCCATCGCACACCGAATCCCGAGGCCTTAAGACTCGGTGCAGGGGAAGCCGAGTTCCAGTCGAAATCCACTTGCTCATCCACTCGCGTCAACACAGGAGAGCCCGAAAAATCTATATTGTCGAAATACTCTCCCTTCAGTCCAAACTTCGATTCACCCTTCGCCGGATGAAGCAGCGTCCGCGGTACAGGCAAAGGAAGTTCTGCGACATAAGGCGCACCTTGCGCATAAAGGATATTCGCTGCTCCAAACTTCTTCTCCATCCCGGCTAGAGGCACCACCGGATGCGAAGGGACGGCATTATAGTTGCCTTCAATTGCAGCAAGCGAAGCAGCGTTCGGGCCGATCACAGCGATCGTCCTAACGCTTTTCTTCAACGGCAGCGCACCGTCATTTTTCAGCAATACCATCGATTTTTCCGCCACGACACGCGCCAGTTCGCGATGTGCCGCCGAGTCCGTCTCAGAAAAAGGGATTTGTGCGTAAGGTACTTGGGTCGTCGGATCGAAGAGCCCTAACTCAAATCTCGCTCGGAACAATCGCCGCACGCAAGCATCGATTTCAGCTTCGGAGATCAAGCCTTCTTTCACTGCTTTTACCAGGCTTGCATACTCTTTGCCGCAACTGGTATCGGTTCCGGCCTTTACCGAAATGGCAGCAGCGTGTTCCATGTCAGGTGAATATTTATGCCCAACCGCCACATCTGTGATTGCCGCACAGTCTGAGGTCACATATCCTTTGAAGCCCCATGTTTTCCGTAGCGTATCGTCCAGCAGATACGAGTTTGCGCACGCTGGTTTTCCATCGATCGCGTTATAGGCGCACATGATGCTTCCAGCCTTCGCCTCGGTTACGGTAGCGCGAAATGCTGGTAGATAGGTATCTTCCAGATCATGAGGTGAAGGGTCTACGTTTGCCGAGTGTCGTGTATTTTCCGGTCCCGAGTGCACTGCATAATGCTTCGGCGTAGCAATCGTTTTGTAGTACTTAGGATCATCTCCCTGCAGACCTTCAACAAACGCTACACCCAACCGCGATGTCAGGAAGGGATCTTCGCCGTATGTCTCCTGCCCGCGTCCCCACCGCGGATCGCGAAAGATATTGATATTCGGCGACCATATATCCAAGCCATAGTAGATACTGTGGATATTGTTTCGCAGCGCCTCCGAGTTCTTTGATCTGGCCTCGGTCGAGATCGTCGTTGCGACCGTATGAATCAGTGACGTGTCCCACGTAGCAGCAAGCCCAATCGCCTGCGGAAACACCGTGGCATATCCTGACCGCGCAATTCCGTGCAAACCTTCGCTCCACCAGTCGTACTCCGGAACGTTTAGTCGAGGAATCGCAACCGCATGGTTCTGCATCTGCGAAACCTTCTCTTCTAGCGTCATCCTCCTCACTAGGTCTCTTACACGAATTTCGACTGGCTTAGCGGTATCCAGATAGACCGCCGTTCCCTGAGCCATCGCCACAGCGCCACACAGCATTGCAGCCGCCATTAATCTTCCACTCGCATTGGAAACAAACTGTAAACCTGAGTTCTTCTTCATAGCTCTCGAATCAGCTTTCAAAGCTAGTTTTATTTATGCCTTGCAAATTTAGCCGCTGGAAACAGCAAATGGCAAGCACAATAAAACTCTGGACCAGAAATTAATAACCAAAATTCCATTATTTATTCGTTTTAGTTGGATCGCGCCGCCGCCAAAGCCTATCAACGGATTTATTTCCCAGTCGGAAGGTAAATTCAATTATTTACATATTTTTTGGTATAAAAAATAAATAGACTCAAGCCTCGTTCAACAAAGCTGCTACCCATCATGTCGGCTGCTGTTCAAAGGGATGAAAAATAAAAGAGGGCGGCACTTTCGCGTTGGCCGCTGATTTCAATTCTTTGCTTAGTTACTCATTCGCTGTCTACTCGTAGCGAAGAGTCGAATTACATAAACCAACGCTCCCGCGACCAGAATGCATCCGGCCATCCGCATTTCTTTTAAAAAATTCGGTCGCGAAAACAGAATGAAGAGGAAGCCGCCCAGTGCAAGAAATACAGGCAGTGGATACATCGGCATGCGGAATCCACGTAGCTTCCGTTGTCGCCTATGTTTCGGCAGCAACGTCGCCGTCCCTTGCAACAGGAATTGAAATAGGATGCGAATTACGACCAGCGTCGTAATCACCTCTTGCAGGCGAAAGATGCAGCATACTAACGTCATGCCGCCAAGCGTAAGCAACGAGTGTCGTGGAATTCTATGCTTTGGATGAAGTGTTCCGAACCACACTGGAAAGTTGCCATCGCGGGCTGCCGCAAAAGGAATACGCGAATATCCAAGCAGCAAAGCAAATACTGAAGACAACGCCGCCAGAGAGATCAGTAGAACAATGACTCCTGCAGCCGCATGGCCATAGAGCCTTTCCATAAAGACGGCCATAGTGAACATTTGCGCATGGCTATCGCCGTTCTGTGTCATCTCCCGCCAAGGAAGCACGCCTAGGACACTGACATTCATCAACAGATAAAGCGTTGCCACAATGCCGATAGCGCCCAATACTGCTCGTGGAATCGTCCGTTGAGGGTCGCGAACCTCGGCTCCTAGGAAGCATACGTTGTAGTAACCCCAATAGTCATATGCCGAGATCAACATTCCCGCGCCAAGTCCTATAAAGAATGCGCCGTTCAGATGAAAGGCTCCGGCAGGGAAGTCAAAGGCTCGATGAGCATCGAAATGCGTAAATCCAGCGACGATGATAAAGACCAGCGTAAGTCCAACTGCAAGTCCAAGCCACCGCACGATGCGATCAATAGTCAAAATACTACGCTGCAAAACGATCAACGCCACGGCACAGGCCGCCATAGCAATCAGCGTCTGTTCACTCAACACGATTGGGACACCGAATAATTGAGTTGAAAAAAATGGCTCATGTGCATGAGGAAAGAAAAAGGAGATGTACTGGGAGAAGCCTATGCAGCCCGAGGCAATTGAGAGTGGAGCGCTGAACAGAAGTTGCCACGCATAAAGAAACGAGAATGCGCGACCCCACCCTCGTTCTCCATAAAGGTGTTTAAGGTACGCATAGGATCCGCCTGCCTCAGGATAAGCTGTTCCCAACTCGCTCCATATCAAGCCATCACACATTGAGAGCAGCGCACCCAGCAACCACCCCAGTACCGCCTGAGGGCCACCCATAACCCCTACAATCAGCGGCAGTGTAACGAAGGGTCCAACCCCAACCATGTCAATAACGTTTAGGCCCAGCGCCGACGCGGTAGAAAGCCCCCGCTGCAGCTCTGGCACTTTTGCCGCTAGACGAGAAGTTAGCGGCAGGCGGCTATTATCCATAAATCTGCTTCAGAAATGCATCGCTCTCTTGTCGCATCATGGCGCGGGCATTTTCCCGAGTAGTCTCGGTATTGAAAAGCCAGCGCTCGTCTGTCGCAAGTTGCTCCTTGGCACGAAGAATTTCAGGATCAAGTACCTCACTGGCCGGCCCTCCCGGAATGCGACGAACCGCCACAAAGTTGCGTGCGCTCAGCGAAGCTCGTATCTCTTCCCGTGTAAGAGCAGGCGTTCCCTGCGTGATCGAAGGTAATTCACGCACAATAATGTCAGTCATCACCTCTGCATCATAGCTTCCTTGAAGCACCTTCACGGCGCGACTGACAATGGTATGTGCTGTATGAAAGCTGATGCCCGTTGATCGCACCAATGTATCGGCCAGTTCCGTCACAGGCAGAAAATTATCATTGGCGGCTATAGCCATGCGAGCTGTGTCGAACTCAGTTTCATCGAGCACGCCTGCCAGCAGACGAAGGCTGCGATTTCCATCATCGAACGCCGTGTAAACCATTGGCTGCAGATCGTCTTCTGCATCGTTCATATCGGCAAACGGGGTATTGTGCAGGCACCCAAGAACGCTCTGCGCCTGCATCAAGGCACGACTGGCAAGGATTCGTACATGCTCCAGAGGCACGGGATTGCGCTTTTGCGGCATGATGCTGCTGATCTGGACATACGCATCACTAAGCCGCAGATAGCCGAACTCCACCGTACTCCATAGCAAGAGATCCTGTGTAAACCGTCCCAGGCTCAGCATCGATCCCGCGAGCACAGAACAACTCTCTGCGAGATAGTCCACAGCCGCAATCGCCCCATAGGAGTTGATCTGCAATCCTTCGAACCCAAGCAATTTTTCGGTGAAGTGACGGTCAATCGGGAAGCCCGTCGTCGTAATGGCGCATGCTCCCAACGGACAACGGTTCACCCGCGCGTAAGCACTCTGGATTCGTTCTGCGTCGCGCTCCAGAATCTCGATATACGCCATCAGGTAGTGCCCAAGTGTCGTCGGTTGCGCAGGTTGATTATGTGTATAAGCTGGCATCAGCGAGCCGCGATGCTTCCAGGCTAGATCGACAAGCCGATGACGAAGTTGTAATGTCGCGGACAGCGTCTGCGTTAATCGCTCGCGCAGAATCATCCTGTACATAGTTAGATCAATGTCATTGCGGCTCCGAGCTGTGTGCATCTTGCCGGCAATCTCAGTCCCACATTCAGCAGCGAGTAACTGCTCTAGATAAAAGAACAAATCCTCAAAAGTTCCGTCGTATTGCCTTGAGCGAATAGCCGCAACATCCAGAGCATCCAAAGCCTTGATACATTGAGCCGCCTCAACCACCGGCATTATGTTTTGACGAGCCAGCATCAATGTATGTGCGTACTCAATCTCTAATAGCGAATCTAGAAAATACTGTTTGGCATCCGCAAAGACCTGAGTCAAAACAGTATCGCGGTAGATCGGTGCTGGAAACGCCGATCTACCTTTGTTGGTTGAGTTCTCCATGTCTCCCTTTAGATGCACTAATTTAAAACTCGACCCTCAAACCAAACTGAAGAATACGTGACTCCAGAACCGTGCTTGTTGGCAAAAGGGAAGGCTGTCCTGTGATCGTACCCGCGTTTGGATTGAATGTAGCAACGCCACCCGTGGTGCTGTAGTTCAGGGGAGACACTGTAGCTGTGGTATTGATCGTTGTCACGTTCGAGCGGTTAAAAAGGTTATTAGCCTCGATCAGCAGTTGCGGTTTCACTCGTTCGAAATAAGTTCCAAAAGTTCGCGTATATCTGGCATCGAATTGATAGATATTCGGTGTCCGGAGCGTATTCCGATTTACAAAGAGAGGCCGGCTTGTGGCGATCGAATCATTATTTAGAGCTGAGCTGACAGTGACAGTCTGCTGATCGCCGCTTGACATGTTCGCAAGTACGGCAAGATTATTGTCATTGAAGATGCCGTTAGCTATCTTGTTTTCGAAATGTGGCCTCGGTTCATAGATGACGCTCGCGGTAAATGAGTTTGGCCTGTTGATGCTGCTGTTCCCTCGGTCTCTCTTCGGATTTGTGGGATCTTCAACGGCCGAACTGAATTCGTAAGTGTTGCCTTCCGGCGTGTTGCTAATTGCATGAGACCACGTATACGAGGCACTGGTCGCAAGGCCGCCGGATATGCGGTGTTCATAGGTGGCCGTCAAAGCATTGTAGGAAGAGTTGGATCCAACATCAATCAAGGTAATGTTGTTGAATTGCGGATATAGGCGGCTGTTCACGCTTACGGATGGCGAAAATACTGGACGGCCATCGAGAAGAGCGCCGACCGGATTGATCAAATTCATATTGCGTAGGAACTGCATGTTCCGCCCGTTTGTCATGATGTAGCCAACCGTTAGGACATCGCTTTGTGTCAGCTGTTGCGATACCTGCGTATTGATGTTCCAGACATACTCGTTCTTGAATTTCGGCGTCAGAGCGAAAATGCTTTGTGTCCCAAGGCAGCTTGCTGGAACCTGTGCAGGATTGTTTGGAAACGCTGGCTGGCAGCTGTTGGATGCTGCCTCGATTGAAGCTCCCGTTACCGTTGCAATAAACGAACCACTGCCTGCGGCTCCATTGTTATAGAGCGGTTGATACCAGCTATTTGTCGGAGTTGCCTCATAGAAGATGCCGGCATTCAACCGTACCACCGTCGTCGGGGTTGGTGAATAGGAAATACCCAGTCGCGGCGCAAAATTACCCAGCGGAGTTCGGAAGCTCTGTGTATAAACGAACGGCTCGCCGGCAGGCGGAGTAGGTGCGCGATATTGATCGTAGCGAACGCCGTACGTTGCTAGTAAGTTCTTCCGAAGCTGCCACGTGTCCTGGGCAAAGAAATCGAAGAAGACAGAGTGATATGCCGCGCCTGGTTGGCCGATGCTTGCCTTCACGTTGCTATAAACGTGCGGCGATACACCATTCTTCGCATTCTGCCACTGCGCAATAGAGGCAAAAGTGTATTGCACATAAACGTCCTGAAGTTGCGTATCGAGGTTCTTCTGGAAACCAACACCGAATTTGAACGTGTGCGGTCCCTTGATATAGGTAATGTTGTCGCCAAACGACGGAATCTTTTCTTGAAATTTATCTCCGGCGGCATTGGATCCGCCAAATCCATTCGTGACGCCCGAAATTGTAATCATCGGACCGGGGCCTGTAAGCGGATTCAGAACGTGATGTTGATTGCGATACGGCCAGGAACCGCGAAACTCATTGAGCAGGTTTGGTGTAAATGTTGTAATCAGTTGCGCTCCGATGATATGTGCGCGATCTTGAAAATCCGAAGCAGCATCGAGTGTATATAAACCACCGTTATTGGTGTTGAACGGATAGTTGTTGCGGAAGTAGTTGTATCGGACAAAGAACTGGTTTTTGTTATTGATATTCCAATCGCCACGCGCGTTAACCCATTGCGCTCGCTGCACACTGGGCGCTGCAAGGAACAGCGTGGGACTAACTCCATAAGAAACAAGAGAAGCCTGGTTGGCGGGGGTGATCGTCACTGGCACCGGATAAGCGCGCTTCAACTTCTCATAAGCGCCGAAAAAGAACAGTCTGTTTTTGATAACAGGTCCACCAAGTCTGCCCACATAATCATCTACATGCAAATCCGGCTTAGCCTTATAGTTCGAAGCCGTTGGATCGCAGTTTTGCAACATCGGGCATGAGCTTGCACCTTTGGGACGCCAGATATACTGTGCCACGCCGTGATATTGGTTAGTGCCCTGTGGCGTAATGACATTGAAGGTGATGCCAGCCGTATTGCCGAACTCAGGTGGAGCGCTATTGGTGATCGTCTGGACTTCGCTCACATACGAGTCCGAAATAGCGAACAAGCGCAGTCCGTAACGGTCCGACTCCGTATCTACCATGCCATCGAGTTGATAGTTGACGCGGTCTACCAAGCCGTTTGTGTTGAGCGTGCGCGGAATACCGTTCTCAGGATTCGGATGTCCGCTTACCCCCGGCTGAAACAGGATGAAATTATATGGATTGCGTGATGTCAGAGGGAGGTTTTGCGTCTCTTGAGAAGAGATCGTGCGTCCCAGTGTAAACCGTGCTGGCTCTAGTATCGGAGCATCGCTCGTCACCTCAATTTGTGTGGCGACGGAACCGGTCTTCAGATTCTCATTGATGATCGTTTCGCTTCCTGCGACCAGGTGAATACCCGTCTGTGTCAGCGGAGCAAAGCCCGTTGACTGAGCACTCACCGAATACGTTCCGACAGGCAGATCAGGTGCTATGTATAGACCGTCATCCCCTGACGTAATGATTCGTGTATATCCGGTATCCAAATTCCGCACCGTTACCGTAGCTCCTGGAATCGGGGCGCCGGTCGAATCCGAGATCTCTCCGCGAATCGTGCCGTTGATCGACTGTGACTGGGCCCATGCGGCAACAGTCATATGTGGGGCGAAAAGCCCAGCCGCAAGAGCCGAGCTAAAGATGGATATGCGTACGGTGCGAAGCGAAAACATGGTGCCTCCTGAGAACGCGGAACAGATAGACAGATTGCCTTGACCACTAGGGGCTTTGAAACTTAGTAAAATCTGCTTAGTAAGTCGTGAGTGAACCAAACACTAGTCAATGTATGGGTCAATGTCAATCAAAATTAACACGATGCCAATAAGCTGTTCTCGGTCTCAGTAAGGCTTATGGATATCGCCCCCTGAAGTTGCGCCTGGGTTCCAAGCGAACTCGATCGAATCACTGGCCGGGCAAACTCGTTGCGCTGAAGTAATCTCTCTGTGAGTCGACAAAGCTCACCATGCGAGCCCACGCCCCCACCCAGAATCACCGCCTCCGGATCAAGCGCCAGCGCAAGATCGGAGATGCAATTCGCTAGAATCTGCGCTGCGTATAGCACCACTTCGCCAGCCAGCCTGTCGCCATCCACCGCAAGATCGAAGATCTCAGTGGCCCGCAGCTTAATCAGCGCCGCATCGTGGGCTCTCCGGTCGCGCTGCAAAAGCCTTCGCCACTCGGCCTCAATGCCCAGTCCACCGATCGAGCGCTCCAACTGTCCGGTTTCGCGGACTTGCAGCGCCGAGCGCGTTTTACCACCCACATCCATGTATCCAATCTCGCCCGCGCTCCAGTTAGCGCCACGATGCAGCCTGTCATGCAGAAAAATGCCGGCGCCCACGCCGGTCCCCAGCGCGATGAAGACAAAGTTCTCCATTCCTGCCGCCGAACCGCGCCAGTGTTCGCCTACCGCAGCCAGATTAGTGTCATTCTCCACGATTGCAGAAATGCCGAGCTCTTTTTCGATCATCGTACGCAAAGGTACGTTGTCCCAGTCCTTAAGGTTCGGAGCGGAAATCACAACACCCGCATCGACATTCGTAATACCGGGCGCTCCTGCCGTAATGTGTAGTACCTTCTTTAGCGAAGTGCTGCCTTCCTGGCACATCACCTTCAGACCGTCGTGCATCAGTGTGCACACGCCTTTTGGCGTTCGCTGCTTATCGGTAAACTGCGTCGACCACTGCGTAATCACCTTTCCATTCAAGTCGGCAAGAATCATCCTCAGTCTCGTTCCGCCAATATCCGCTCCCGCGACATATCCATGGCTTGCATGAAATCGCAGCAGTCCCGGTGGTCGTCCGCCATTCGATTCGCCCTCGCCGAGGTTCTCAATTAAGTCCAACGATTCCAGATAGGCAATTGCGCTCGATACAGTCGGTGCGCTCAAACCGGAAAGCCGCACCAGATCCGCCTTCGAGCATGGATTATGCTCGCGCAGCAATCGCAGTAATTCTCGCGCATTTACTTGGCGCAGGTGTGCAGGTCGAGACGGACGCGTCTCTAACTCGTCGGTATACTTCATGGAGGTGCGCCCTTGAGTCAAAATTTTCTCTGCGGTGTTCATTCGATCAAGATCATACCTTACTTATGTTAGTAAACTTTACAAAGTTTTCTTTTTCGTGGTATCCATTACCAACGCCAATTTTTGCCTTTCTGTTTCCCCCAGGAGTTTTTGTCAGATGAGACATGATGTTCTCCGCGGCCCTGCCTTTGCCCTTTTGATCTCCTCTCTCTGCCTCAATGGCACGTTTGTTTCTGCTCAGCTGCCAGA
Source organism: Edaphobacter sp. (assembly GCA_035317185.1). Taxonomy (GTDB): domain Bacteria; phylum Acidobacteriota; class Terriglobia; order Terriglobales; family Acidobacteriaceae; genus Edaphobacter. The sequence continues at coordinate 163,293 of DATHHN010000006.1, read as the reverse complement.
AACTCCAAAATATCAATCGGCCTTCGCCCGCCCACTCACAATAGACCGCGGCTCGGCGGCACTATCTCAGTCATTGCAGAAGCTCCACACCCGTGCCAGCCTTGCGATGGTCGTCGCTCACCCCGACGATGAAGACGGCGGCATGCTCACCTACGAGAGCCGCGGCCAGGGTGTCGACACCACGTTGCTCACACTTAATCGAGGCGAAGGCGGCCAGAACGTCATGACCTCCGACTACTGGGATCAGCTCGGAACCATGCGCACTCAAGAGTTGCTCACCGCCGGCAACTACTATGGTGTCCACCAGTACTTCACCCGCGTGGCAGACTTCGGCTTCTCCAAGACCATAGAAGAAGCCCTCAAAACCTGGGGTGAAGATCGCGTACTCTACGATGTGGTCCGCGTCATCCGCATGACTCGCCCTCTCGTCGTCTCCTCAGTCTTCGTAGGCAATGTCTCAGACGGCCACGGACACCACCAGGTATCCGGCTACATGGCACAGCTGGCTTACAAAGCAGCCGGCGATCCCAAAATATTTCCCGACCAGATCAAGGCCGGCCTCCTTCCCTGGACTCCCCTTAAGGTCTACGCCCGTATCCCTTTTGCTCGCGTAACCGAGAAAGGAATCTACGACTATGCCACCGGCCACTATGCTCCCGTACGCTTCCGCAACTACATCGACAACACCTGGATCGAAGGCGTCCCTTCCACCACGGTTGAAATCCCGGTAGGGCAGTACAACCCACTCCTCGGCTCCTCGTATTCACAGATCTCCCGCGAAGGTCTTAACGAGCAGAAATCGCAGAACGGCGGTATCGCCGTCCCCCTTCCTAGATTTGTTTCCAGTGCGTATCACCTCTACGCCACTCGCGTTCACACCTCGGCTCACGAGGCAACCTTCTTTGACGGTATCGACGTAACCCTTGCTGGCATCGCTTCCTACGCACCTGCAAATGAGCAGGCAGCGTGGCGCGAAAAGCTCAATGCCCTCAACGCGACCGTTGAAGACGCCATCAAAAATTTCAACGCTGCCGATCCTTCTTCCATTGCACCCACTCTGGCCAAGGGTCTCGCCCAGACAAACGCTCTCATCGACGATGTCGCACAGAGCAAGCTCCCCGCCGAAGCCCGTTACAACATGACACACGAGCTCAAGACAAAGCAGTCGCAGTTCAATGCGGCACTGCAACAGTCTCTCGGCCTCTCTCTCGTAGCAAACGTCTCCGATGGCCCCACCCAACAGCGATCCGGCCCCATGGGCGATATGTCCATGCAACTGCCTTCCTCGCAAACACTGGTTCCCGGCGACTCGCTTAACGTCTCCGTTCACGTAGCCAATCAGGGCGCAATACCCGTTGCGCTCAGCAGTGTCGACGTGAAGTCTGAAGCTGGCCCCGACTGGACCATAACCGCAAAAGCCCCCATCACAGGCCCTCTTGCATCAGGCGAAGCTCGCGACGAAACGATAGCCGTCGCCGCGCCAAAACAAGCCGAACTTACCAAACCGTACTTCAATCGCCCTAGCCTCGAGCAGTCTTACTACGATCTCAACGACCCCCGCTACCTCAATCTGCCCACACGTCCCTATCCTCTGCTTGCAGAGGCTACAGTTACCTATCAAAGTGTAGACATCAAACTTGAAAGCGTAGTCCAAACCGTCCATCGCATGAACGGCGATGGTCCTGTTCTCGAACCTCTCCTCGTTGCTCCCGCCATCTCGCTCACGGTCTCGCCCATCGCTGGCATCGTTCCTGTCATGAGCAGCACGTTTGACCTCCACGTTCAGCTTCACAGCAGCGTCAAAGGTCCGGCCAAAGGTCAGGTACACCTCGATCTTCCTAAGGGATGGACCTCCAATCCCGCCACAGCAGCCTTCGCCACCTCCCGCGAAGGCGAAGACCTCAATCTGACCTTCACTGTTACCCCGGAATCTGTCCAGCAAAAGCCTTACACCATCACCGCCGTGGCCGAATACAACGACGAGAAGTACACCCAGGGCTTTGAAAGCGTAGGCTATCCTGGCCTGCGTCCCTACCCGCATTACCGTCCTGCAAGCTATCGCACCACCGGCGTTGACGTGAAGACCGCATCCAACCTCAAGGTCGGCTACATCATGGGTACTGGCGACGACGTAGCCATGTCGCTCCAGGACATCGGTATCCATCCTGTCTTGCTGTCCCCGCAAGATATTGCCACTGGCGATCTTTCCCAGTACGACGCCATCATCCTCGGCATTCGCGCCTACGCTGCTCGCCCCGAGCTCAAGACCTTCAACAATCGCCTCCTCGACTACTCTAAAAACGGTGGCACTCTCATCGTCCAGTATCAGACCCAGGAGTATGACCACAACTACGGCCCCTATCCGCTAAGCCTCTCCGGCGATCCTGAAAAAGTAGTCGAAGACGCCTGCAAAGTACAGCTCCTCGCCCCCAGGGATACCGTCTTCAATTGGCCCAATAAGATCACCACCTCCGACTTCGACAACTGGGTCGAAGAGCGCGGCCACGGCTTCATGAGCAAGTGGGATCCAAAGTACACCGCCCTCACCGAGATGCACGATGTCGACCAGGACCCGCAAAAAGGCGGCCTCCTTTACGCACGCTATGGCAAAGGGTATTACGTCTACATGGCCTACGCCTTCTTCCGCCAGATGCCCGACGGTGTGCCCGGTTCCTTCCGCATCATGGCTAACCTGATTAGCATGGGCAAAAATCCCGAACTCACCAAAACCGCAGGCAAATAACTACTGCCGATGAAGCAAGGCTATCGCTTTTAATCTCGTTACCGGCTCAACCGATTGGGTGCCCCATCCAGGTCGCAGTTTTATCGCGACATGGGTGGGAATGAATAAGTTTGCCGCCAGATTTTGCCATTCTTCCTTTTCACCGTCATCTATCAATAGACTGATCCAGAGGTGATCGCGCGATGCTCCCCACCAATAAAACCTACCCTCACGCCATGCTCCGCGAAATCTTCGAGCAGCCCTCCGCCATCGCCGATACCCTCAACGCCTACAGCGATGGCAGCAGTCTCCGTGAAGAAGTCTTCGAGCCCGCTCTCCGCGCCCTCGTCGCGAAAGAAAGTCTTCTCATCTCGGCCAGCGGTTCCAGCCGTCACGCCGGCCTCTTTGGTGAGATTCTCTTCGAAGATCTAGCCGGCATCCCCGTCGACGTCGAGTACGCCAGCGAATACATCTATCGCTCCACCCACACCCTCAAAAACCCCTGCTTCCTCGTCATCTCGCAATCAGGCGAAACCGCCGATACGTCAGAAGCCCTCCGCGAAGCCACAGCACGCGGCACCACGACCATCGCCATCACCAACAAACCCGAATCCAGCATGGCGAAGCTGGCAGATTGTTCCCTCCCAACCATGGCAGGTGCAGAGCGCGCCATCCCCGCAACCAAAAGCTTCACCACGCAGCTCACAGTCCTCTCGCTGCTCTCTCTCTTCACCGCCCGCATCCGAGGGCGCATGACCCGCGCCGTAGTCGAGTCGCATCTCCATGAACTCCACACCGTCCCCGAAGCGATGGCAGCCGCTCTACCCCGGTGGGAAGCTCAGGTATCCGCACTCTCGACCACCCTTCAATCAACTGAATCTTTCCTCTTCCTCGGCCGCGGGGTCCACTATCCGATAGCTCGCGAAGGCGCACTGAAACTCAAAGAATCCGCCTACATTCAGGCCGAGGGTTATCCCACGGGCGAACTCAAACATGGCCCCAACGCCCTCGTAAATCGCCATACCCCGCTCGTGGTTCTCGCCACCTGCGACCCCCACGCCCCGGACTCCCTCCTCCGCTACGAGAAGACAGTAAATCTCCTGCGCGATATGAAAAAGCAAGGCGCCGAAGTCATCTCCATCGTCAACGAAGGAGACACTCAAATCGCAGAGCTCAGCCGTCACACCATCAGCATTCCGCAGTGCGAAGAGTACATCTCACCAATCTACGAAGTAGTGCCTCTCCAACTCCTCGCCTACTTCATGGCCACTGGGCGTCGCATCGACGTCGACAACCCGCGAAACCTTGTAAAAGCAGTAGTCCAGGAATAACAAACCCGGCGCAAGATATTTCCTAAACCATACCGAGAACCTTGACCACTCCGGCAGCCAGAGCCGCACCCACCAAAGGTCCCAGCACCGGCACCCACGCATATCCCCAACCCGATCCGCCCTTACCAGCAATCGGTAACAGCGAATGAGCGATGCGAGGCCCGAAGTCCCGAGCCGGATTGATCGCATAACCAGTCGTGCCGCCCAGCGAAAGTCCGACACCCCACACCAGCGCGCCTACAAGCATCGGCCCCAGTCCAGCCGCTACGCCTGCTGGAGCAACCCGTTTCGAAAATAAAGCCGTAGCCACCAGCACCAGAACAAATGTTCCCAGCACCTCACTGAAAAAATTCCAGATAGGTTGATACACCGCAGGCGCAGTACCAAAGCAAGCAAACTTGGTATCCGCATCGTCGGTCAACTCCCAATGCGGTTTGTACTGCAGCCATACTGCCACTGCCCCGAAAAAAGCCCCCAAAATCTGTGCCGGAATATAAGTCGCCAGCCGTATCGGATTGCCCGTCATCATCACGGAAGCCACTGTAAACGCCGGATTCAGGTGCCCATCCGCATCGCCCAGTGCCGCGCTTACGGCAACGCCCGCAAACACCGCAACCGCCCACCCAGCTGTAATCGAGATCCACCCGGCATTCTGCGCCTTCGATTTGTTCAGCAATGCTCCAGCAACAACGCCATTGCCCAGAACGATCAGAACAAACGTACCAACGAACTCACCAACAACCGCAGACCAATTGACCATAGCTTTCACTCTTCCTCATAAACGTATCCTCGTGCCACCGCGAGAAAATCCTGCAGGTCTTTCTCACGCCAGCCCTCACTTCTCTTGAGTTCTTTCGCCAGAACATCTGCCACTAGCGGCGCAGCCTCTATCGCAGCCCTCGCATCCAGAAACAGCGCTCGTGTACGCCGCGCCAACACATCTTCAACCGTCCGAGCCATCTCAAATCGCGCAGCCCAAACCACCTCACGCAGCCGATAGGGAAGCCGAGGATGCAGCAATCCATCAAGCATTGGATCATCCTCCGATAGCTTCTGCAGCAAGGACAGATCAGCCCCATAAACCCGCTCCGACTCCGCCATACTCGCAGCCTGATCTGTCCACCCATGCAGCTTCAAATCCAACGTTCGCGAAGCTACCTTCGCCAATCCAGCAACCTCGCCAGCATGATCGATCGCATCCTGCCCCATCCTTCTATATGTCGTCCACTTCCCACCCGTTACTGTCACCAATCCCGACTTCGATACCAGAATCGTATGGTCCCGCGACAGCTTTGAAGTCTTCCCATCACCCTTCTTCACCAGCGGCCGCAGCCCCGACCACACACTCAAAATCTCCTCAGCCCGTGGCCTGCGCCCAAAATACCTTGCAATATGCTCCGACAGAAAACGCCTCTCCGACTCCATCGAGCGAGGCTCTACAGAAGCATGATCCACCCCTTCATCCGTAGTCCCCACAACTGTCGCTCCATGCCAGGGAATAGCAAACAACACACGCCCATCCGCCGTCTTCGGAACCATCAAAGCCGAGTCGCCTGACAGCCAGGAGTGCGGCAGAACAAAATGCGTTCCCTGGCTCATCGTCAGCAATGACCCACGCTCCGCGCCATCCATTGCGAGAACATCCTCCGCAAAAACTCCCGCCGCATTCACCACTACCTTCGCTGGCAACTCAAACTCGGCCCCACCCTCAACATCCCGAGCCTTCACTCCAACGGTCTTACCGTCTCGCTGCAACAGCCCAGTAGCCTCGACATAATTGATCGCCACTCCACCAAGTTCCTGAAACGTCCTTAGCAGCGTCACAATGTAACGAGCATCATCGAACTGCCCATCGTGGTACAGCACGCCTCCCCGCAGTCCTTCGCTCGCAATTCCCGGGAGCATCTCAATCGTCTTCTCCCGCGACAGCAGCCGCGAAGCACCAAACGAAAGCCGTCCCGAGAGTCGTTCATATACCTTCAACCCAAATCCATAGTAGGGAAGTGTGAAATAGCTGAACGCCGGAACCACAAACGAAAGGTCATGCACCAGATGCGGAGCGTTTCGAAGCATATGCCCGCGTTCCCGTAGCGCATCCAGCACCAGCGTCACATTCATCTGCTCCAGATACCGAACCCCGCCATGCACCAGCTTCGTGCTTCTGCTCGAAGTTCCCTTCGCAAAGTCAAACCGTTCCACCAGCACAGTCTTATATCCGCGAGCAGCAGCCTCAACCGCAGCCCCAAGCCCGCTGCTTCCTCCACCAATCACCAACACATCCCATGGCCCAGTCTGTTCACCGAGCGCCCGCAGAATCTCCTCGCGTGCAATCACCCCAGTGTCTCTCCTTCGCGAGTCCATCCCTTCGCCCGTCCCAGAGCTTTATGCCAAGTCTCCCGCACCTTTGCTCGTGTCGTCTCATCCATCTTCGGTTCGAACACTCGATCCATCTGCCATTGTCTTGCGATGGCCTCTTTGTCCGGCCAATATCCCACCGCAATCCCAGCCAAATAAGCCGCGCCCAGTACGGTAGCCTCCGCATTTTTTGGCCGCACTACATTGATCCCCAGCACATCCGCCTGTATCTGCATCAACAGCCCATTTGCCGATGCCCCGCCATCCACTCGCAACTCAGCCAGCGGCAATCCGGAGTCCGCCTGCATCGCTCCCAGTACATCCGTCACTTGCAGTGCAATCCCTTCAAGCGCAGCCCTCGCAATATGGGCCCTAGTTGTCCCACGTGTCATTCCCAGCAGCGCACCTCTCGCATACTGGTCCCAGTGCGGAGCCCCCAGTCCCGCAAACGCCGGCACCAGTACCACGCCATTCGAGCTCTCCACCGAAGCCGCCAGCTCCTCCACCTCAGCCGACGTTCGAATCATCTGCAGCTCATCCCGCAGCCACTGCACCACCGCACCGGCCATCAGCATGCTGCCTTCCAGCGCATACTCCACCCTGTCGCCTATCTTCCACGCAATCGTCGTCAACAGCCTGTTCTTCGAAGCCATCGGCTCCGTTCCGGTATGCATCAGCATGAAAGCACCCGTGCCAAACGTACACTTCACCATCCCCGGCGACGTACACATCTGTCCAAACAGCGCTGCCTGCTGATCCCCCGCAATCCCGGCAATCGGAATCCCTGCGAACAAACCCTGCGTCGTCCCACAGCGTCCACTCGAAGCCACAACTTCCGGCAGCATCGAACGCGGAACATCCAGCATCTCCAGCAACTCTTCATCCCACTCCAGCGTATGAATGTTGAAGAGCATCGTCCGCGAAGCATTGGTCACATCAGTCACATGCCGCTCACCCTGCGTCAGCTTCCATATCAACCAGCTATCGACGGTCCCAAACGCCAGCTTGCCTGCCTCCGCCCGCGCTCGTACACCTTCAACATTGTTCAAAATCCAATTCAACTTGCTACCTGAAAAATAAGCATCCGGCAGTAATCCCGTCTTTGCCTGAATCACTGCTGCATCACCGCGTTCCCGCAGCGCATCGCAGAACGCTGCGGTTCGCCTATCCTGCCACACAATAGCGTTGTAGACCGGTTCCCCCGTCTCCCTATCCCAAACAACAGTTGTCTCCCGCTGATTTGTAATCCCAATCGCCGCAATATCGTGCTCAGTCAAATCCGCCGCAGCCAACGCCTCAGTCGCGACTCCGCTTTGTGAAGCCCAAATCTCCGTAGGCGAGTGCTCCACCCATCCTGGCTCTGGAAATATCTGCTTGAAAGGCCGCTGCGCAATCGAAACCACCGCGCCCGCCTCATCCACCACCATCGCCCGTGAACTCGTAGTCCCTTGATCCAACGCCAGAATGTACTGTCTGCCCGCCAATTCGCTCTCCTCAATCTTGACGCAGGATTAGAGCACCAGCTTCATCCGCGAAAATCGTTCGAGCAACTCTACATTGGGTCCGACGGTAAGACCAGCGACTACTTCGATTCGGTACTCCATCCCACCTTCACCTTATTAGCCGCATTCTGCTGCTTCAACCACGTATATAGCGGCTGAAAGTACTCGACCATCGGTCCTGCATCCAGGTGGTCCTCGCCCGTCATCGTCTTCAATGTCTCCTGCCACGGCTTCGACTGCCCAGCCTCCAGCATCGTATTCAGCTTCGCCCCAGCCTCCTTGCTCCCATAGAAGCTGCACCGGTTCAGCGGTCCTTTATATCCCGAGGCGTCACACATCGCCTTATAGAACTGGAACTGATACACCCGCGCCAGAAAATATCGCGCATAAGGAACATTCCCCGGTATGTGATACTTCGCACCCGGATCGAAGTTCGCTTCTGTCCTCTCCACCGGCGGAGCCACACCCTGATACTTCTCCCGTAGCTCCCACCAGGCCTTGTTGTAGTCCGCAGGTTTCGTCTCACCGCTGAACACCTGCCACCGCCACTTATCGATCAGCAATCCAAACGGCAAAAACGCAATCTTATCCAGCGCCGTTCGCAGTTGCAGCGGAATATCTGCCTCTGCCGGAGGCACCTCATCGATCAACTTCAACTGCTTCAAATACCCCGGTGTAATCGACAGCGCAATCGAGTCCCCAATTGCCTCGTGGAACCCGTCGTTCGCTCCATTGCGAAACAGAAACGGCTGCTTCCGGTAGGCGCGCTGATAGAAGTTATGACCTTGCTCATGGTGCACGGTCGTAAAGTTATCCGCGTCTATCGTAATGCACATCTTGATCCGTAGATCCTGATCGCTATCGATATTCCACGCACTCGCATGGCACACCACATCACGATCTCGTGGCTTGATGAACTGCGACCTCTCCCAGAACGTCGCCGGCAGCGGCTCAAACCCCAGCGAAGTAAAGAACCCCTCGCCATACCTCGCCAGTTTCTTCGCGCCCTCAAGCGGAGGCACATCCCCAATTTGCTTCTTCAGCGCGCCCCCAAGGTCGTACATCTTGAAACCGCCTGCCACCGGCGTCGGCGCAACGATGTCATAAATATTTCCCCACTCCTGCGCCCACATATTCCCCAGCATGTGCGCCGGAATCATCCCGTCCGGCCTCTCGGCTGCTGCCCCATATTTTTCAATCAGTTTGAACCGCACATACGCATGAAGCTCCTTGTACAGCGGCTCCAGCTGTTTCCACGTTCTCTCCAGCTCAGCCGAAAACTCCTCCGGCTTCATGTCATATCCCGACCGCCACAGATCCCCCGTATCCCTGAACCCGAACTCCTTCGCCCCTTGATTCGAAAGATCAACCAGCCGCGCATATTTCTCCCTCATCGGCGGCGAAATTTTGTGCCAGCCCTCCCAAAGCTCCAGCATCTCCTTCGGATCGCGAGACTTTGCCATCAGCACATCAATCTGGTCGATCCCGAGACAATTGTCCCCATCACTTGCCGCTGAAGCGGTCCCTGCCGAGGTAGCCCGGCAATACTTGCCTTTCCCATACATTCCATCCAGCGAACTCGCCACCTGCGTCAACTCCGCCACCAGCTTCGGGTCTGTCGGAGTTCCATTCAGCCGCAACAGCATAAATTTCCGGGCCAGGTCAGGCGGCAATTGCAACCCGTCGAATCGTCGCGCCGCTACCACAAATTCGTTCGTCTTCGTCAGCAGCCGCTCGTTCGCCTTAGCTGAAATGGCCTCAGTATCGTCAGTAATGAAAGTTTCCTGCACCCACGCCGCCCGGCTGGCCTCATTGGACGATGCGAGCAGGTCTGTTTCCACTCGATCCATAAAAGCCTGAGCATCCTCCGCAGTGGGGTTCGCTTTCGCCGCAGAAGTCGAAGTCTGTGCAACCGCAAAGATCGGAAGGAGGACCACGGCAAGAAGGACGGTTGGTAGGCGCATGGCGGGAGTGTACCGAAATTACCTAACCAATTGCGACAGGAAATAGCGCAGTCCTTACCTCCTCCGCACTTCTTCCCGTGACCCGCAGAACCTTCGTTCGACTGGCCACCCCAGCCACCAACGAAACCCGCCCCTTCGGAAGCCCCAGCAACTCAGCCACAAACGCAATCAAGGCTTCATTCGCCCGCCCATCCACTGGCGGAGTCGTCAGCGAAATCTTCACCGCTCCATCGTGAACCCCACTCACCGCATTTCTGCGAGCCCCCGGATGCACGCGCACGCTCACCGTACATCCATCGGTAACATCCCGCGCAAAGTCGGCCGTGTCATCCATCACACACCTGCCAGATAAACCCGTTTCCCAAAAATCCCCCTCCCCACCCGAACGCAGTTGCTGCCCTCTTCAATCGCTACGGCGAAGTCATTCGACATCCCCATCGAAAGCTGCGTCACCCCCGCAAACCGCGCCGCAGCCTCATCCCGCAGCCGCCGCAGTTCTTTGAAGTAGGGTCGCGCCGTCTCCGCATCCTCCGACCACGGCGGCACCGTCATCAAACCCACCGCCTCCACCGCCTTCATCCCTGCCATCTCCTCCAGCAACCCCATCAACTCCGCCGGAGCAACCCCATGTTTCGATTCCTCGTGACTCAACTTCACCTCAATCAGTACCGGCAGCTTTTTTCCAAGCGCAACAGCTGCGCTATCCAGCCGCTGCGCAATCTTCAACGAATCCACTGCATCGATCGCATCAAATAACTCCGCCGCCTTATTCGTCTTATTCGATTGCAGCGGTCCAATCAAATGAAACTTCGCATCGGTCAACCCGCCCAGCGCAGCCGACTTCTCCTGAAACTCCTGCACCCGGTTCTCGCCAAACAGCCGCTGCCCGGCGGCATAGGCTTCCACAATCGCCTCTACCGGATGCACCTTGCTCACTGCCATCAGCGCAACGTCACTCTCGGTCCGCCCCGCCCGCCGGCAGGCTTCAGCAATCTGCTCCCGCACGCGGCCAATATTTTCTACGATAGACATATAGCTGCATCTTACTTTGAAACAAAACACTCGGAGGCTCCCAGCAAATGTGGACAATTTTCCTTCTAATCGGGTCAAACATCTTCATGACCTTCGCCTGGTACGGACACCTCAAGCACAAAGAGGTCGCACTCTGGAAAGTTATCCTCATCAGCTGGGGCATCGCCTTCTTCGAATACTGCCTGCAAGTTCCCGCCAACCGCATCGGCTCCGGCACTTTCTCGCCCTCCCAGCTCAAAGTCATCCAGGAGATCATCACCCTCAGCGTCTTCGGAGTCTTCACCGTCTACTATTTCGGTGAAAGGCTCCACTGGAATCACGCCGTGGCCTTCTGCTGCCTCATCGGCGGAGCCTTCTTCATGTTCCACAAGTTCTGACGCCATCCCGAACTCAAAGAATTGTCAGAGGACTCGATAAAGTGCTTCTTCTGTATATAGAAAGAGTTCAGCACCTCGAGCTGCTACACGAAACGGCGCGAGAGGAATCGATTGGTCATCAATTGGTTCCAACTGCTGTTCATAACGATCAGTAAGATCAATTTCGATTAGCGATCGTCTCTGATAGGAAGGGGGTGCTAATAGCTTGTTTCCACGTACTGCAAATGCAGAAAAGCTACCAAATTTTTCTTTTAGTGTCTGTAATTTAAAGTCGGATAGACAGACAAGCGGAAAGTCAGAATAGTAGGAAAGCCAGGTTTCGTTTCCAGAGACATTGATGGCATAGCAATCATCAATATGTGGCAGGTTTGCCGTCTCAGCAAATTCCGCAAATCGGAAAATATCTTTGCCTTCGACATCAAAGCAGACAAGACCATTGGTCCCTATTCCGTTACCAAAAACTCCTTCATCAAAATAGCTAACCCAAATATACCCATCAGCTGTTGTTTGAACATCCTGAATGGCGTTCCCGAGGTCGATTGTTGTAAGGTGAATTCCATCTTGGCTGCAGAGACGGCCAATTCCGCCGCGAGCTTCTATCAATAGCCAACCATCCCCAAGGGGCTGGGCGAAAGATGTAATCTTCACGCCAATATTGTTAGAGACTTCAACAGCTGTCCATTTGTTTCCGTCAAGGCGGACAAGGTGATGTGCTGTAGGAATAGTTTGATACCAGTGGTTCAGTTCCTCGCCAGAGGTGAGAGGAAACGGTAGCCGCCCCTCTTCAAAAAGCAGTAGCGGCTTGCCATTCCAATCTATCGACACTTGGATAAGAACCCAATCTGCCGAAATTTCAGCGAACCGTACAATTTTTTCAACGCGTAACGGAATCGCCATAATTGATGGATTATCTGCCGCGCTCTTCCAGATACTTCTCCACCTCAAGCGCAGCCATGCATCCTGACCCAGCAGCCGTAATCGCCTGCCGATACCGCCGGTCCTGAATATCCCCGCAGGCAAACACCCCCGGAATGATCTCGCCATTGACCGTTGTAAACACATTGTTCTTCGTCAGAATGTACCCATCCTCATCAAGATCCAGCAGTCCCTTGAACGCCGAAGCATTTGGCGTATGCCCGATCCCGAGAAACATCGCCGAAACCGAAAGGATCGACTCCACTCCCGTGCCGCGGTTCTTCACCCGCAAGCCCTTCACGTCCTTCTCTTCGACGCCGAGAACTTCTTCCACAGTCGTGTTCGTCACAAACTCGATCTGCGGATGGGCCACAGCCCTCTCCAGCATGATCTTCGAAGCCCTGAAGTTCTCGCTCCGGTTGATCAGCGTGACCTTGGTCGCAAACCGCGTCAGAAACAGAGCCTCTTCCATAGCAGAGTCGCCCCCGCCAATCACGGCAATCTCCTTGCCCGAAAAGAAGAATCCGTCGCACGTAGCGCACGAGCTCACGCCATGCCCAATCAGCGCCTGTTCGCTCGGCAGATTCAGCCACCGCGCGCTCGCGCCAGAGGCAATAATCAACGTCCGTGTATGAATCGTCTCTTTCCCTATGGTCAAGGCAATCGGCCGCTTCGACAGATCAATCGAGCTCAGGTGGGCCATCTTCAGCTCCGCCCCAAACCGTATGGCCTGCTTCTTCATATTCTCAATCAGCTCTGGCCCTTGAATCCCCTCAGGCCATCCCGGAAAGTTTTCTACCAGTGTCGTAATCGAGAGTTGCCCGCCCGGCTCATGCCCTTCGAGAACCAATGGCTTCAAGTTTGAGCGTGCAGCATAGATGGCAGCAGTTAGTCCGGAGCAGCCCGAACCGAGGATGACAGTATCGCGAGTCGTGTTTTCACTCATATTGGCTCCATTAGTGTAAATGCGCGACGGACCAAAAGGATGCAAACCGCTCCCAACGCAGGAAACGCAGTCTTTCGGCAGAAGCAACAGCCAAAAGGTTGTTAGCTGACAGGTTGGCGCGACCAGGCTATGGTCTGTTCGAGGCCATAGGCCAAATCGGCGATCACTTTGTAGTCGAAAGCTCGCTGGGCAAGCGAGATGTCGGCCAGGGAATGCTTGATATCGCCTTCACGCTCCGGCGCGTGCTTGATCGAGCCGGTATAACCGGTGATGCGCTTGACCTCCTCGTAGGCCTCAAGCAGCGTGGTACGGCGCCCGGTGGCTACATTGAAGACTTTGCCCGAAACATTTGCCGCCGGAGCTTTGGCAGCGAGCAAATTAGCGCTGACGACATTGTCGATGTAGATGAAGTCGCGACTCGTGCTTCCATCGCCAAAGATGGTCGGAGTTTCGCCGTTCAGCATCAGCGAGATGAACCGGGCAAGAACGCCAGAGTATTGTGAGGACGGATCCTGACGCGGTCCGAAGACATTAAAGTAGCGAAGCGAAACGGTCTCAAGCCCAAAGACGCGAGCATAACTGGCAAGATAGTGTTCTCCTGCCAGCTTCTGAACGGCATACGGCGAAAGCGGGGCCGGAAGCATCGCCTCGGTCTTCGGAAGTGTAGGATCCTCACCATATGCCGCAGACGAAGCCGCATAAAGCACCCGCTTTACACCGGCTTTGCGTGCAGCCTCAAGAACGTTGAGAGTACCAGTGAGATTGGGCCCATTGGTTCCAATGGGGTCGGCCACGGATTTAGGAACCGACGGGATGGCAGCCTCATGGAAGACATAATCGACCCCCTGGCAGGCTGAGACCACAGCATGCTCATCGAGAACATCTGCCTGACGGAAATCAATCTGACCCCGGATCTCTTCGATGTTGCTGACGTTCCCAGTTGAGAGGTTATCGAGGCCGCGAACTGTAGCCCCTTCTGCCAGCAACGCACGGGCGATGCTGGAACCAATGAAGCCTGCAATGCCGGTAACAAGAGCAATAGACATTCGATCTCCAGAGAGGTTATGGGGCGGTCGAGCTGTCGCCACTACCAGAGTATCGCAGCGCGAAAGATTCAGGTTGACGGGTAGACTGCATCGAAAGAAGTATTTCTTGGTGCGGAACCAAACAGTCTTGTGTATCGTTTCTATCGATAGAACCCGCTGCTAACGCTTGTCTTGCGCAAGGGAGATCGTATGGACTCGGTTCTTCAGGACCTTCGTTATGGATTGCGCCAACTGCGCAAGTCACCTGGCTACACGCTGACCGCTGTCCTTACGCTTGCGCTCGGCATTGGAGCGACCACGGCCCTCTTCAGTATTGTGAATGGCGTTTTGCTCAAGCCTCTGGCCTATCGCGACAGCGGGCAAATGGTGGTTGTGTGGGAGCGTGTCCGGTTTTTGGAAAAGCTGTTCCCTTATGTCGGCGCCAATCCCCGCCATGCCGATGTGTGGCGAAAGCGAGCAAGTTCCTTGAGCGACCTGACTCTTTTGCAACACAATTGGGTAGGCGTCGGTCTGGGCGGCGACCATCCACGTCTGACTGGAAGAATTATCGCGCAAACAAACGTGCTGAACGTTCTTGGCGTGCGGCCATTTCTTGGGCGTAACTTTCTACCGGAAGAGTCGGTTGCAGGTCATGAGAACGTCGCTATTGTCAGCTGGAACCTTTGGAAGACGTTGTTTCACGGCGACCCGAATGTTGTCGGCAAAACAGTCCAGATTGCCGGAGCTACATTTCAGGTTGTCGGCGTTTTGCCGAAGAGTTTTTATTTTCCGAAGGCGAATGAGCTGACACCAATACCACAGGCGCACCAGATGCCGGAGATCGACATCATCACGCCCCTGGTTCTCGACCTCAACAACTTCGGATGGTCCAGCGACTTTGGAAACTACGTCGCGCTGGGACATCTCAAGCCAGGCGTCACGGTAGCGCAGGCTCAAGAGGAGTTGAATGTACTGGCAGAGGACATCATTCGCCAGGTTCCGCCGGACCAGATGGAAGGTGACCCGCACGGTGCCCTCGCGGCCTATGTTCAGCCTTTGAAAGAAGCGATTGTAGGAAAGACAGCGGCTCGCCTCTGGCTTCTGATGGCCGCAGTCGTCAGCGTCCTTCTTGTTGCCTGCGTCAACCTCGCCAATACACAGCTTGCGCGATTCGTGCGTCGTGATCGCGAGGCGGCAGTACGATCAGCATTGGGCGCGTCGTCGGCACAACTAATGCAGAGCGCACTGGCTGAGGTCAGCATTCTCGCATCCATCGGTGGGATCCTGGGCATTGGGCTGGCCTTCGTGATTGTGCACTGGTTCTCAAAATATGCGCAGGCTGCGATTCCGCGCACAAGCGCCATCACAGTCAATTGGAGCGTACTCGCGCTCTCTGTCGCACTCACCGTTGGGTCGGCATTCATCTTCGGTGTGCTGCCTGCGCTAAGGCTGCTTCGTGTAAAACCGCAGCAGCTCTTGCAGGGCATTGGCCGATCGGTGGGCTCACGCGGAAGCAATCAAATACGCCGCTGGCTCGTCGGAGCGCAGGTATTCGCATGCACAACTCTTCTGCTGGTTTCAGGACTATTTGCGAAGAGTTTGATCCGCCTCTCGACCTTCGATAAAGGCTTCTCAACCGATCACGTGGTTGCCGCTGACGCCGTCCTTCAAGGCAAGGCCTTCGATGAGAAGGCGCGGGCAAGCTTCGAAGATGGCGTTCTGGAGAAGCTCCGGCAGATACCCGGCGTGCAGTCGGCGTCCATGGTAAGCGCCATGCTGCTCGAAGGGGAGAGCTGGATCGACGGCGTCGTACCCGTTGGAAAGGCCCAGAATCAAGGCGCTCTGGCCAACTATCGATGGATCGGTCCGGACTACTTCGCCACCTTGCGGGAGCGAGTCATAGAGGGGCGACCCCTTGACGCCCGTGACCGCGAAGGAAAGACTGCCGTGATCTCAGAGGCAACAGCAAAAGCGGTATGGCCCAATGAGCAAGCCTTGGGGCGTCAGTTCAAACGCAACGGCCAGGCATACACCGTGGTCGGCATCGTCGTCGACGCCCGCAATAATTCGCTCCGTGCGGAGCCCGTCAACATGGTCTATCTGCCATATTGGGACAAAGCCCCAGGCAACGCATTCTTTCTTGTCCGTGGATCGCAGGAGCCGTCACAGCTTATAGGTGAGGTGCGCTCTGCAATATGGAAGTACAACCCCGACGTCACCATCGCCTTCGTCCACACGCTCGACTCGCACGTAAGCGATTCCCTCGCCCCGGAACATCTGCAGACTACGATCTTTGTCGCCTTCGGCAGCGCCGCGCTTCTCCTTGCCCTACTCGGCATCTACGGCACGCTGAGCTATGCAGTCGAGGCGCGAACCCAGGAGGTCGGAATCCGCATGGCATTGGGAGCCTCGCGGCGAAGTGTTTATCGCCTGATGCTGGGTATGGTCATTGCACCAATTCTGACTGGCCTGATCCTGGGATGGATTGCGAGCCTCAGCATCGGCAGAAGCCTTGCGGCTCTGCTCTACGGGACGTCGCCCACTGACGTGTCTGTGATCCTTCCCGTCATCTGCGCATTTGTCGCCGCCGCAATGGCCGCTACTTTTCTGCCCTGCAGACGTGCCGCGATGATAGAGCCGATGGAAGCATTGCGAGCGGAGTAAGTGCTTGAGTCGATCCTCTTCAATCGCCGGAGAGAATCGACTCGTCGAACTGCGGAAGTGCTAGTGGTCGTTGGATCGTTGTGGTGCGGGCATGCCGGGGATCACGACGCCGACCTGCCGGAGAATGCCAAGCTGGTCCATCTGGGCCCATATCTCCGCAATTTTGCCGTTTTCGAAGCGATAAAAAACGACAGCCTGCTCCGTAAGCTGCTTGCCGGTTGGCGCAACTCCGGCAATGGGTGCGGTGTGAGCGGCGACCAGGGTCCAGCGGGCAGCAGCCTTATTCCCATCGGAGATGACGTCGTCGACAGTGAAGTGGGGTTCAGGGAACAAGGTCCGCACATGATGAATGGTTTGTTCCAGTGCGGCCACCCCGGTCTGGTCTCCGGTGGAAGAGTGATTGATGACATTGGGCGTGACCAGCTCGGGCAGCACGTCGAGATGGTTCTGATTAAGACACTCTTCGTAGAAACGATGGATGGCGGTCGCCTGTGCGTTGGTCTGCATCGATCCTCCTGATGCTGGGTTGAGGTGGGAAGTGGATGGTGCAACCACGAAGAAGATGGCGGCTAGGGAGTGCAGGCTGATGAAACGAAGTAGCATAATGCCCTCCTATTCAATATATGAACATATATCAAATGTAAATCTATACTGTCAATGTGAGTGGACGCGTCGACAAGAAAGCAAAGACCAAAATTAAGAAGCAGCCGGAGAAGCGGGTGTACGACTCACCGGCGAGGCAACGGCAGGCGGATGAGACACGCAGCCGCATTGTCTCTGTGGCACAACGATTGCTGGCTGAAAGCGGCTTTGCAGGGATGACGATTCCGGCGGTGGCAAAAGCCTCCGGTGTGGCAGTCCCCACCGTGTATGCGATCTTCGGATCGAAGAAGGGGATCGTGTCGGCGTTGCTGAACCAGGTTCTGTTTGGCGATGCCTACCATGCGCTGGTGAAGACTGCGAGAGAGGTAACGGATCCACTCGAGAGGCTGGCGTTTGCCGCACGGATCGCGAGGCAGGTCTATGAAGCAGAGCTTCCGGTAGAGGATCTGCTGCGTGGAGCGGGGATGCTTGCACCGGAGCTGGCCGCGGTCGAGGGCGGCCTTTCGAATCAGCGGTACGATGCGCAGGCGGGACTAATCGATGCGCTGCAGAAAGGGAGGCTATTGCGCACAGGGCTTGGCCGCGAAGTGGCGCGCGACATTCTCTGGAGCCTGACCAGCCGCGATCTCTACCGGATGCTGGTGCGTGATCGCAAGTGGACACCCGATCAGTACGAAGCTTGGCTGGAAGAGACGCTGGTGCGGGAGCTGGTGCGGTTATAAGCCACGGATGACTGCGCGGATCCGTTCAACAGGTGGAATGTGAGTCGGGGCGCGTCTCTATGCACGTCTGCGCATGCAGCGAAGGGTAAAGTTTTAGCGGAAGAAGTGGAATTCGAGTAGGAGGAAAAGGAGAACTCCTGCTATGCCGATCCAGGTCCACATCTTGAGAAGGAATGGATTGACTCCCTCAGATGGCTCTTTCACACGGAGCATCCAGTTCGAGCAAAGAAAACCTACCGCACAAATGACTGTGCTGAACAGGACTACATAAAATAGGGGCAACCAAAAGTGATGAAGAGTCACGGTTCTCTAAGTCTTCAAAGGAAAGAGGCAACCTTGTGGCTGCCTCTTTCTATTCGAACTGTTGCGTTGGCTAAACGCCTACCGGCTCAGCGACCTTCACATTGACCGGCGTAAGCCAGTTATGACGGTCGGGCTTGAGGCCGTTGACGATTGCAAAGAACTCTTCGTGCAGAGCCGAAGTGATCGGACCCATCTTGCCGTCGCCCACCAAAATGCGATCGACCGAACGGAGATGTGTAACCTCGGCTGCCGTTCCCGTGAAGAAGGCCTCGTCGCAGATGTAGAGCATCTCGCGGGGCAGTGCCTGCTCAACCACTTCAATACCGAGCTGCTTGGCCAGCGTCAGCACGGAGCTTCGCGTAATGCCGTTGAGGACCGAGTTGGCCAGTGGCGTAGTGTAAAGGACGCCGCCACGGACAAGGAACAGGTTCTCGCCGGAACCTTCGGAGAGATAGCCGTTCACATCCAGCGCGATTCCCTCGGAGTAGCCGTTAACCTCAGCCTCCATGCGAATCAGCTGCGAATTCATGTAGTTTGCACCGGCCTTCGCGAGCGACGGCATGGTGTTGGGCGCCAGCCGGTTCCAGCTCGAGATGCAGACATCGGCACCTTCATTGCCCGGAACATACTTGCCCCATGGGAAGTTGGCGATATAGACCTCTACCGGCGACTTAAGAGGATTGACGCCGATCTCGCCGTAGCCCCGGAATGCGATGGGACGGATATAGCACGGTGCGATGCCATTCGCTTCGATAACGTCGACGACCGCCGTCGAAAGCTGCTCTACGGTGTAGGGAAGCGGCATCCGGTAGATCTTGGCGGAGTCAGCCAGACGGGCCATGTGCTCATTAAGGCGGAAGACCCCGGCGCCATTGGGCTGCGTGTAACAGCGGATGCCCTCGAAAACGGAGGACCCGTAGTGGATAACGTGGGACATGACATGGATATTTGCCTTTTCCCAGGGGATCAGTTGTCCGTTGTGCCAGATATTTGCTGTGGTCTGTAAGGGCATGTGCACTCCTGATTGTGAAGGTTCATTATAGCGAGTCAGCTGGCGAAGACTTATCCAGTTCAGCGGATTTTGTGACAGAACAGGCCGAAAAAGAACCACGTCATATCTTTTGCAACTCGTCCTGTTTTCCTCTTTTTCCACCCTCGTCCACATCTACTGCACTACTTCTGCGCCTTGTTCTTTGGTCCACCGCGTCCTACTCTCGCAGGAGTGCCAAAAATCCCTCCCAAAGCGCCCGCCTGAATCCCGCCTCCGACGCGCTCTTGCGGCAAATTCCACAGCAATACTCCCTGTTTTTTCCGCCCGTTTCCGGAATTCCCGCATAAACAGGGGTATTCGCACAGCTAACACTACATCTTGTGCTTTATACTTGACACACCCCATAGGGGGCGGTACTTTCACGACTGCAGCGCCCCTTGGTAACCGGGCAACACCAGACATTTCGTCTCGTTCTTTGCTTCACCCCGCTCTTTCTGGCCTCCGACTTCTTTCAGTTCGGGAGCCACAACCAGCGCCCTGAAGCTAAATCGGACCTCCGCTGCGCCACCCGCGCCGCGAGTCACAAGCTTGAAATTTTCATCAAATTAGAAGGAGTACCTTCCCCATGGCGACCATCCCCAATCAGACCCACACACAGACGGCGACCAACGCCGCCCCCTTTGCCTCCCGGACCTCCGGACTCACCTTCGACCGTTTCTTTACCCGTCCCGGCGTCTCGCCCTACGACGAGATCGTCTGGGAGCTCCGTGACGCCATCATTCAGGACTTCAAGGGCAAAATCATCTTCGAGCAGAAGAACGTCGAGGTCCCCGCCGACTGGTCGATGACCGCCACCAACATCGTGGCCTCCAAATATCTCCACGGCCTCAATGGCACCAGCGACCGTGAGTCCGGCGTCCGCGCCCTAATCACCCGCGTCGCCGAATCCATCCGCGACTGGGGCATGGCCGGCGGCTACTTCGCCACCCAGCAGGACGCCGACACCTTCTACGCTGAGCTCACCCACCTCCTGCTGAACCAGAAAGTAGCCTTCAACTCCCCCGTCTGGTTCAACGTCGGCTGCGACCGCCTCGACCCCAACTCCGACGCCCAGAACTGGCACTGGGATCAATCCCGTGCAGAAGTCGCCTTCTCCGTCACCGGCTACACCAAGCCCCAGTGCTCGGCCTGCTTCATCAACTCCGTCCAGGATTCGCTCGATTCCATCCTTACCCTCGCCAAGACCGAGGGCATGCTCTTCAAGTGGGGATCGGGCGCAGGCTCGAACCTGAGCAACATCCGCGGCTCCATGGAAACCCTCTCAGGTGGCGGCACTGCTTCGGGCCCGCTCTCGTTCATGCGCGGCTTCGACGCCTTCGCCGGCGTCATCAAGTCCGGCGGCAAGACTCGCCGCGCCGCCAAGATGGTCATCCTCAACGTCGACCACCCCGACATCCTCGACTTCATCGACTGCAAGGTCAGCGAAGAGAAGAAGGCATGGACCCTCGTTCAGGCTGGCTACGACGGCTCTGGCCCCGACTCCGAAGCTTACAGCAGTATCTTCTTCCAGAACGCCAACAACTCCGTCCGCGTCACCGACGAGTTCATGGCCGCCGTCGAGTCCGACTCCACCTTCTACACCCGCACCGTCAAGCACCGCGCGCCGGTCAAGGAGTACCGCGCCCGCGACATCATGCACGCCATCGCCGAAGCCACCTGGCAGTGCGGCGACCCCGGCATGCAGTACGACACCACCATCAACCGCTGGCACACCAGCAAGAACTCCGGCCGCATCAACGCCTCCAATCCCTGCTCGGAGTACATGTTCCTCGATGACTCCGCCTGCAACCTTGCCAGCTTCAACCTGATCAAGTTCCTCACCCCCGGCGGCCAGTTCGACGTCGCCGCCTACCGTCACGCCATCGCCGTCGTCACCACCGCGATGGAGATCATCGTCGACGCCGCCGGCTACCCCACCGAGATGATCGCGAAGAACTCGCACGACTACCGCCCGCTCGGCCTCGGCTACGCAAACCTCGGCGCGCTCCTCATGGCCTTCGGTCTGCCCTACGACTCCGACGCCGGCCGCGACTTCGCCGCCACCCTTACCTCCATCCTCTGCGGCGACGCCTACTGGCAATCCTCGCGCATCGCCGAAACCTGCCCCGCCCTTGGAGCCGCCACCCCGCTCACCCAGCAGGCGCACATCGCTGGCGGAGCCTGCCCCGGCTTCTACGTCAACCGCGAGCCCTTCCTCGACGTCATCCGCATGCACCGCGCCGAGGTCAACAACATCGGCAAGTCCCGCCGCAGCGCCGAGCCCTTCCTCGCTCCCCAGCTCGACGAGCTCGTCGAAGCCAGCCGCGATGCCTGGGACGGCGCCCTCGCCCACGGCGAAAAGCACGGCTACCGCAACTCACAGGTCACCGTCCTCGCCCCCACCGGCACCATCGGCTTCATGATGGACTGCGACACCACCGGCATCGAGCCCGACCTCGCCCTCGTCAAGTACAAGAAGCTCGTCGGCGGCGGCATGATCAAGATCGTCAACAACACCGTACCCTCCGCGCTCTTCAAGCTCGGCTACAACAACGCCGAAGTCGACGCCATCGTCAGCTACATCGACGCCACCGGCACCATCGAAGGCGCGCCCCACATCAAGGACGAGCACCTCGCCGTATTCGACTGCTCCTTCAAGCCCTCCAAGGGCACCCGTTCCATCCACTACATGGGCCACATCAAGATGATGGCCGCCACCCAGCCCTTCCTCTCGGGCGCCATCTCGAAGACCGTCAACCTCCCGCAGGACGCCTCCGTCGATGACATCGCCGAGGCCTACATCGAGAGCTGGCGTCAGGGCCTCAAGGCCGTCGCCATCTACCGCGACAACTCCAAGGGCTCGCAGCCCCTCAACGTCTCCGCCTCCGATGGCAAGGCCCAGAAAGAAAAGTCTGTAGGCTCCACAGCCTCTTCGGTGTCATCCCGCAGCGAAGCGGAGGGATCTGTTGCAGCCGCAGCCGCCCAGGCCGCAGCTGCCGCGCGCATCACCGCGCTCGAAACCCAGCTCAAGGCCATCGCCGAAGCCGCCCTGCAGAACTCCGACTCGGTCGACGCGCAGTCTCCACCCCGCGCCGTCCGTCATCGTCTCCCTGCCGAGCGCGCCTCGGTCACGCACAAATTCGGTCTCTCCGGGCACGAGGGCTACATCACCGTCGGCCTCTACCCCAACGGCCAGCCCGGCGAAATCTTCATCCGCATGGCCAAGGAAGGCTCCACCGTCTCCGGCCTCATGGACAGCTTCGCCACCGCTGTCTCGCTCGCCCTCCAGCACGGCGTCCCGCTCCGTGTCCTCTGCGAGAAGTTCGCCCACACCCGCTTCGAGCCCTCCGGCTGGACCGGCAACGAGCAGATCGGCTACGCCAAGTCGATCATGGACTACATCTTCCGCTGGATCCAGATCCGCTTCCTCTCCGGCCACCAGCTCGACCTCTTCGCCGGCCTCACGCCCCAGAACCAAGGTCAGCTGTCGATCCCGGTCGAAGGCGCAGTGACCAGCCCCGGCAGCCGCGTTATTCCCAACCTCACTGCTTCCAATGGAAGTGTCATCCTGAGCGAAGGCGCAGCCGAAGTCGAAGAACCTGCGGTTGCTTTTAGCTCTCCCACGGACACCTTCTACGACCGCACACCCCCACAACAGGGAATAGCCCCCGACCCCACCGCAACCGGGTCGTCTACTCCCTACTCCTCAACCTCGACTCCCTCCATGGAAGACCGCGGCATCTACCACGCCGCCGACGCCATGAAGTCCATGTACGACATGGGCGACGCCCCAAGCTGCGCCACCTGCGGAGCCATCATGACCCGCAGCGGCTCCTGCTACCGCTGCATGTCCTGCGGCAGCACTTCAGGCTGCAGCTAAGTTGAAAGGAATTTGGCCCGACGTAGTAGTAGTAGATATTGCGTCGGGTCGATTTTCATTGGGCCGAATCTAGGACCGCCGGTAGATGCAGGGATAATCAAGGCTAGGACATTCATAAGCTGTCAATCTCCTTACGACCCGTAAGACAATACTGGAGAGAACATGCTGCGCGACAGCGATCGAATAAGACTCGAAGATAAGTGGTTCGACGCGGATTCGACAAGTGAAAGCTTTGATAATCGCCTATTCGTACGAGTAGCGGCCAAGAAGAAGCGTTTTACAGAGGTGAGTTTCAAGTACACCATCTTCGATGGTTGCTACTTTCGGAAATGCGAGTTCCTATCCTGTGACTTTACTGGCTGCCGCTTTATCGCGACGAATTTTTATGGAGCTACATTCTCTGGTTGCATTTTCGACTACGCCACATTTGAAAAAACATCAATCGCCGACGACATCTTAGATAACAATTGTCCCGGTAGTGAGAATATAAAGGCAAAGTTCGCCCAAACCCTGCGAACAAATTATCAGCAACTCGGAGAGGCAAAGTCCGCTAATAAAGCGATGAGCGTTGAGCTAGACGCAACCAAAACTCATCTTTATAAGGCGTGGTCGTCGAATGAGCGTTATTTCCGTGCAAAGTATCAAGGTTGGAAGAGGATCCAGTTTTTCTTTGGATGGCTGAGCTTTAAAGTCCTTGACATATTGTGGGGAAATGGCGAAAGCATACCTAAATTGACTCGATCGATCTTGGTGTTCCTAGTTTCAATCGCGATCATCGACACATTTAAATTTCGAGATGCCGGGTTAATTCAGAGTTACTGGCGGGCCTTGATTGAGGCACCGCAAATTTTTCTTGGGACTAGAGTTCCCGGGAATTTTTCACATTCTGCATTGACCGGTATTCTCACTGCCCGGTTGATCATGTTTGGTGCCCTCACATCTCTGATTATTAAACGTTACGGACGGCGATAGAGATGCACGTCTATGCTTTTGGTTCTGTTTGTCGAGGGGAAATCACACTCGATTCTGATGTCGATTTGCTCGCCTTAGTTGAGGGGCATGATCCAAGATTCTCACAACATAAATATTCGATCTATTCATATAAGAAAATAAAAAAAATGTGGCAGGATGGCAGCCCCTTCGCATGGCATCTCTTTTTGGAATCACGCCTTCTGTACGGCTCAGACGGCGAAGACTTTTTGCAATCTTTAGGCGCACCAGCAAAATACCAACAATATGTCGCAGACTGCCTCAAGTTTTTAAGCGTCTTCGAAACGGCGCAGAATTCACTAAAGCAAAGTCGAGAAAGTAAAGTTTTTGATCTATCGGCTGCCTTTCTCAGCATTAGAAACATTTCTACTTGCTATTCGTTAGGCGTTTTGGGGCTCCCTAATTTTTCTAGACATGCCGCTTTATCGCTTGTAGATGGTGGTCTTTCTCTACCATTGACACCCGTGTCATACGGTATTCTCGAGCGCGCTCGGATACTGTGCACGCGGAGCATCGGGCGGGACATAAGCGATGCTGAGACCGACTCTGTGGTGGAGGAATTTGGAAAGGTAGACTCTTGGATGAGAGCGATTGTTGAACATGCGAGGCAATATGAGCGAATTCACTAACCGCGTTGAAGCACAACGGCGGCTGCTTAAAATAGTTAATGCGAAGAAAAAACATGGAGAAGAACTTTTCTCGCTAAGCGATTCGGCGATTCAGCGTTGGAGCTCCGTGAACGGGGTTGATCCCTCTTCGCGAGTTGTGGACTTACTTAAGAAAGCTTCCGATCGTGTCTTTGTAATGGCCAATCACAGCGACGCTCCGATCGCTGACGAGTACTTACTTACAGTTGAGGAGCTTTGTCACATAGGAGATGAGTTGAAAGAAGTAGTGGAAAGCGAAGGGTAAGACCGCCCACCTTTACTCACACTCGGTCTGCCTCCTTAACCGTAGCGAACCTCGGTCAGGTCCAGGATATGGAGAGTATCCTGCCCACTTTTCTCCTCCGGCTCAAACGTGTTGCGAAGCGCGCTCGGCGAAAGCGAGGCATGCATGTCCCGAGCCGTAAACGGGCGGGTGGCCCATACATACGGGTGCCCCATTCATCGCGCTTCTGCGATGAGTGGGCTCCGCTCTGCCGAAGGCCGGAGTGAAGGCGAAGCCGAAACGACTGATTTGCCTTCCATCGCACCGCCAGCGATCTCTCTCGCCCTCTACCGCTCCCGTTTTTTTCCGAGATGGTAGTTAATCCCGATCTTCGTGGACAGCTCATCCATTCCTGGATTGCTCGCCGCCAGGTAGCCATTCGAAACATGAAAAAACACGAACGGATCTACGCGCAGGTCGACCCGTTCCGACATTCTGAACAAAAGGCCGAAGTCAACCTGAACGTTGAAGTTGGTATAGCTCGCATTTTGCGAGAACGCCTTCTTGGCAAAAACGGCAGCCCCTAGTTTGCCGGTCAGGTAAGGCCTGACTGCCATGTTGTTCCGCCACAGAAAGCGAAAGCCGAACGGCGTAATCGACACCCCAGGAACCATCTGCTGGTTGGGACTCTTCGCATTCCCCCAAAAATCGGAGACTACCGGTTGGCTCAGGATCATAATGGGAATAACCTCCACCACATAATCCACCTGTGATTTCAGTAAGTGGCCCCAGCTGTGACGGTCGTACTCCACCGCCAATGTCCAGGCATTGCAGCGGTCCGTGGCGCTGAACATCCTGTAATCGCCATCCGGAATCATGGTCGTTATGGCGATCTCGCTCTCCACCGGCCGCTTTTCAGGCCTCGCCTTCGTCATCACGATCCCCGCTTCCGCGGGAATGCCCGCCTCCACTGCCTTCTCCATCTCTTGACCTGGCACAACTTGCGGGGCACAAAGGAAGAGCGCCAAAATGACGAGGCAGTTGAGACCGAAACTGCAATCGAAATAGCGATCAATCCGTAACAGTGTGAAGAAAGCCCCAAAAACTCGATGAGTAGTCAACGGACCTCCACAACACCCGGCATGGAAGAACAAGTTACAGATAGCAATAAGAGAAGTGACTGGCCCGGCCCAACATTACATTAACTTCCAACCCCGGTTACATATTTTTGTTTGCATCAGGTCATCCATGCAGCAACTCAAGAGGACACTGTGGCTCGAAATCTTTCGGCCGACATGGCGTCGTAGGCGGGGCGGCCACCGTTATGGAACTCACTGGCCCTCCGCTCTCGGTCACATAGAAGAACCCCGACCTAAGCGTTGTTAAGTACAGCCATAACCCATTTCGATAGAACACTTTGCCGCAAAATCCCGCAAAAGACGCCGAAATACACCCAAAGTACGAGCCTAAACATAAAAGAATGAATACTTTGCACAAAAACGATACCAGGGGAGTGGGTACCACAGAATCAAAATCAGCGCAAAGCTTCACAAGCTATAGTGTCTAGATGTTTTGCACCAGACTTCTTTGTTGCCTCAGTCTCCTCATCGTGTCGGGAGCTCGCGCCAGCGCACAAACCTCCGCTAAACCCGCGGAAGAAGTCCTCCAGCGAGTCATGCCGAACCTCGCACCACAATTCCAGCTCATGCTGCATCCAGCCGGTAAAGACGGCGATTCCTTCCACATCTCAGGCACCGCAGGCCACATCCGCGTCGAGGCCGCAACCCTTCCCACGCTGCTCTACGGCGTGAACTGGTACCTCAAATACGTCGCGCACATGCAGGTCTCCACAAACGGTACACAGCTTGGCCACGCAGGCACAGTGCTTCCAGCCCCGAAGCAACCCATCGACAAACCCGCTCTGTACAAGTGGCGCTACGCCCTCAACGAGAACGCAGACGGCTACACCGCACCCTACTGGAGCGAAGCCCGCTGGCGCCACGAGATAGACATCCTCGCCCTGTCCGGCACCAACGCTCTCCTCATCGAGCGTGGTGCAGACCTCGTGCTCTACCAGACCTTCCGCGACGCAGGCTACACCGACACCGCCATCCGCCAATGGATCACCCAGCCCGCCCACCAGAACTGGCAACTCATGGGCAACATGTGCTGCTTCGTCGAGCCCATCTCGATGGAGCTGCTGCACAAGCGCGCCGAATCCGCCACCAAGCTGATAGCCATGCTCCGCGAACTCGGCATCACGCCAGTCCTCCCCGGCTACTACGGCATCGTCCCCGCCGACTTCGCTACGCTCCATCAAGGCGCTCACGTCATCACCCAGGGCGACTGGAACGGCTTCACCCGCCCCGGCTGGATCGACCCTCGTGACCCCAACTTCGCAGTCTTGGCCGAGTCGTTCTACCGCCATCAACACGAGCTCTTCGGAGACTCAGCCATCTACGACATGGAGATCTTCCAGGAAGGTGGAGCGGCAGGCGACGTCCCGGTAGGCGAAGCCGCAAAGCGCATCCAGGCAGCACTCGACAAAGCCCACCCCGGAGCCCTATGGATGATGATGGGATGGCAGGACAATCCCATGCCTGCCGTAATGGAAGCAGTAGATACCCGCCGCGTACTGGTCGCAGACATCGAGCAGGGCCGCATCCCCCGAGAAGACCGTGACCGCGAGTTCCGCGGAGCGCAATGGCTCTATGGCGGCCTCTGGGAGTTCGGCGGCCGCACAACCCTGGGCGCCCCCCTCTACGACTACGCCATCCGCATGCCGAAGATGGCGAAACTCCCCGGAAGCCGTATCGTCGGCACTGCGCTTTTTACCGAAGGCCTGGACACAAATCCGTTTGCGTTCGATCTCTACACAGAGATGGCGTGGCACAGCGATCCCGTCGATCTGAGTGCGTGGACAAACGAATACGCCCTACGCCGCTACGGCGAAGAGGACGCACATGCAAAGCGTGCCTGGCAAATCATTCTGAAGACAGCCTATGGATATCGTGCGGACGGCAACAAGAATCATGGAGAGCGGGATGCAGCTCATGATTCGCTCTTCAGCGCACAACCGTCATTGACAACACTACATGCGGCAACGTGGTCGCCGGATGTGATGCGGTACCGCGCCGAAGACCTGCAGCCAGCATTAACAGAGCTTCTACAGGTAGCTCCACAACTGCGCACAAGCGAAACCTACAAATACGATCTTGTCGATCTTGCACGGCAGGTGATGGCCAACGAAAGCCGCAACATGCTGCCGCAGATCAAAGCAGCCTACGAAGCGGGTGATCAAGCTGGATTCGCAGAACTGACGGCGCACTGGCTCCATCGCATGCAGCTGCTGGACTCTTTATTGCAGACAAACGAATCCTTCCTCCTGGGACGATGGCTCCAGTTCGTTCCGGCCTGGGCGTCATCGCCGGCAGAACTCGTGCAGCTGAACTACGACGCCCGTTCGATCCTGACAACATGGGGTGATCGCAAAGCCAGCGAGTTCGGTTTGCATGAATACGCGAATCGCGATTGGGCCGGACTCACGGCTGACTACTACATGCCGCGGTGGAAGAGGTACTTCGACTCCCTTTCCCTGTCACTCGATACAAAGTCACCTCCAAAGCCTATTGACTGGTATGCCTTTGGAGACGAGTGGAACCGGAAATCGACAAACTATGCGTCGGTCCCAACGGGCCAGAGTTATTCCGCAGCACTGGCGATCGCGCGCGATCTGAATCTCACGCCGGACACCAGGCATTAGGATAGGTACCTAACAAGAAATGCCGGGAGGCAAACGCTGTAAATGACAAGCTTGAATCCATTACCCGTCGTTGAACGAAGCATTTCGGTTGCAAAGCCCGAGCGATGGCTCTCCCTCGATGTGCTGCGGGGCCTGACAATCGGCTTCATGATCCTGGTAAACAATAATGGCGACGAGCAGCATGCCTTCTGGGCGCTGAAGCATGCAGCCTGGAATGGGTTCACTCCCACGGATCTCGTCTTTCCCACGTTTCTCTTTCTGGTGGGCATCTCGACTGTGTTTTCGACGGCGGCGAGACTGGCGAAGGGCGCAACTAAGCAGTCCATCCTCCTGCACACGTTCCGCCGCGCAGTTGTCTTATTTCTATTCGGATTACTGGTGAATAGTTTCCCGCTGTTTCATCTTCAGACGCTGCGCGTCTACGGTGTACTGCAACGAATAGCTATCTGCTACTTCATCATCGCTGTTCTTTACCTGATCAGTTCTTCCTGGAAAAACAAAGCGATCATCGCAATCGCTGCTCTTGTCGGTTACTGGGCAATTATGCGTTTCGTTCCGGTTCCGGGATATGGTGTACCCACGCACGATGTGCCTTTGCTGGATCCTGATGGAAACCTTGTGGCATGGCTTGACCGGCAGATCTTTTCTGCTTCGCATCTTTACGAAAAGACCCGTGATCCTGAAGGACTATTGAGTACACTCCCGGCATTGGCTACCGCACTGTTCGGAATGTTAGCCGGCCTATGGCTGCAGACGAATAGAAGCATCGGAGAAAAGGCGAGAGGCATCGCTATTGCGGGCGTTTCAGGCCTCCTTCTCGGCGGCCTATGGAACTTTGCTTTCCCAATCAACAAGAAACTGTGGACAAGCTCCTATGTATTGTTTGCGGCAGGCTGGAGCCTCCTGTTGTTGGCCCTGGCAATCTGGATCGTTGATGTGCGCGGAGCAGGCAAGCCCGAAGCCGCTCGCCGGAAGACGTTCATGCCTTTGCTGGTCTTCGGCACCAATGCCATCGCAGCGTATGTCTTCTCGGAGCTCCTGCCCGGCGCCATGTCCTTGATACATCTCCAGCCCAAGGTCAACCTGCAGCGGTGGATCTACTACAAAATTCTCGCTGTCATCACAAATCCTCCAATGGCCTCGCTCATCTACTCGCTCCTCTTCGTTGGAGTCTGTTGGCTTGCGATTTATATGCTCTATCGCCGGCGCATCTTCCTCAAGATATGAGCCGAAACCTCATCACTTGATTACCTGGAGACTGGGCTGGAGGATCTTGAAGAGACTTCCGCCTATCTCTGGGAATTGGTATGCGAACCAGGTAAGAACGGGGACAGCTCCGAAGGTAATGATACGGGCGTAGAAGTTCCATCCCAGCTTGTTCGGCGCCGTATCTGTAATGCGGCTAAGAATCGCATTGCGGTGCATCTGGGCAAAGACCGTTACAAGGCCGATGCCAAGGAAAACGAGCAGGATTGTGAAGCCCCAGTCGACAAGCCGGTGAGGCTGGAACGGGTAGGAATTCCAGGCGATGATAGCCAACACAAAGGCCGATGAAATAAACATCATCAGATAGCGGATATTGACAAGCACAGAGCGTATGAGCGCAATGTAGCGGACGGCGATCAACTCCTCGGCCAGACGGATATGGAGAGGATCTTTCGGAGCATCGGCCTCACATCTGGCTTTAACCTCCGGGTCAGGTGAATCGCCATGATCATCGACGAAGCCAATACGCTTTTCTTTCCAGCGTGGAATCAAAACGTATTCAAGAAGCAGTTCGCAGAACTTCGCATACGTTGTCTCGATCTCATAGATATAACCGAGGTCGTAGCCATGGTGCGCGTCCGGCAGATCGTCATCGTTCGCCGGAAAACTAAGTTTCCTCTTTGGCGCAGGTGGGTTTTTTGCTCCAATACGTTCTCGCAATTCCATAATCAAAGTCACAAGCTCCGCCTGCATATCAGACATGTACTGCCAGCGGTTCCAGTCACCGACCTCCTCTTGTAGGTCAGGGTTATTAAGCAGTTGGCGAACGGACTCTCCCGAGCGAGCCATATCGCGCCACCGGATATGGAGGCTGCTTTGGGTAAGCATGGTCACCCATCCAACCTCATTGACACGATTGAAGGCGAAGCGAATCGGCAGGCGTTCAAGAGGCTCCAGAACGCCTCGGCTGAGAGATCCCCAGATACAAATCATCCGAAGCCAGCCGGTGAGAGCGATCATAAGAAGCGGAAAGAAGAGTGCGGCAACAAGGGCTTCATACATGGTTGGCCAACGACCAGGATGTAGAAACCGTTCCAGGCTTTGAATGCGGCCGAAAAATATGCCAATCAAGAACAGTCCCAGGGACACGAGCGAAAAAAACCAGTTCAACATCTTGGGTTTCCATCCGGTAAAGCGACGGACGATCTCATGAGTGATCAGGAGACAGGTCATATTTTCGAAAAGACAGGAGTGGAGTGGGCTTTCACAAGCCTCCAGATCGCAGTCGGCAACAAAGAAAGGATAGGAACCCTTGGATCCAACTCGCTTTGGAAGGCGCGGCCTGCTCAATGTTGAGAAACGGAGACGTGCAGTCTGAAAGATGGACCACAGATACCAGGAAAAAAGAAGAAGAAGGACTGGCACAACAGGAGAAACGCCGCTGCCTGGATGAAGAGAACGATAACTGAAAAAAATGCCCACGCAGGAGTTGGAGCCCAATACTTTATTTCGCAAGCATATCAACGCCCACGCCAAAGGAATTACGATGGCTGAGCCAAAGGCGACCCAATTGAAAATTGGATACAGCCATCCGGGAGATTCAGCCGTGCTGCTCGTTGAGCGCTTGAGATAGTGGCGGGTTTTTGCAAACGTGACGATAGCAGCGCCCAGTCCTGCGAGCAGTGTGCTAACAGCCAGAAGAAAGCTGCGATCGTTGTGGGAGTAATTAATGTAAGGGCAATATTTTGGAATGGCCAAGGCAATCATTGGGAAAGCCACAACGAATGCAATGCAGAAGAGCATCGCAGTCCCAATGTTGATATAGACCGTTCTACGACGAGGCTGATCATTCTGGCAGACTGCAAGATCGCGAGTGAAAGGCGACCAGTATCGAGCGGACCATATGACGCCGGCGTGTGCGATGCAAAAAATAGTTATGAGAATACACAAGACGGACCAAAGGAGGGAAGGAGCGGCATTGACAGATTCAGGTGTGAGAGTGGGCGTGTAAGGGACCGCCGTCGCAACTGCAAATTTAGGAATAGGAGGAGCGTCCATTGCAGCGGACATGAATTCGGGAATCTTGGAATCGTCACCACATTTTTCCACTTGTCCCGAATAGATGCTGGGAATCAGTTGGGGCGAATTACTTCCACACGGATGGAGAATCCCAAGAGGATAATAGCCATCGCTGCCAACCGTTATAGCCCATAGGGGCGCTTGCAGATCGCCGTTCGATCCATGTAGATAGCCCGCGAGCATAGGTGGCTTGAGTTGCTTCCAGTCTTGCGACCCTCTCCAGAATATGTAGCTGGCCGCGTTGTAGATTCCCTCCGATTGAGAATCCGGGAAGGCACGACTGGATGAGTTAAAGTTTTCGAGTGAACTGAGATTAAAGGGTGTGACGCTAAGAGAGCCAATGTACTGGGTGTTATCGACATCGCGTTCAACCAGGCGGTCTTCGCCGTTATAGAAAACAAGTCTGGCATCAGGTAGAGCGCGGCGAAGAAACTGCGCAAGGAAGAGTTCGTCGAGGATGTTCGAAGCCGTTACGAGAATAAAGTCGGTATGATCTCGCTGAAGTTGATGGGCTATAGCCATCAACTGAGCTTCTTGTGAGAGGGGAGTCTGCGTTGTGGAGAAACGCGACACCGTGTCGTCCGCGTTCGTGTCTTTGAGAGAGAGGCTCAAGTAAGGACTAGGCGGTTCGCCGGTCGATGTGGACTTGCCGCTTTGGTCGATCTCGGCATTTCGCAAGAGCGAAATTTCTCGAGGGAAACGGATATACGTTAAGTTCGATTCCCGCTTCCCTGACGCATGCGCATTTGATTCCCCAAAGACTGTATTGTCCTCGGTCAGAATGGCAACGCGCAATTCGGAAAGATTGGGAGCAGAACTACTGAATGCCTTAGCCAGTTGATCCGCTTCGAATCCCGCATTTTCTCCAAAGGAAACGTAGCTGATCGGCCTGCTCGGCGATTGCGAATTGAGTTCGTCAGCGGCGATCTGTGTCGACGTCATACCCGCCGCAAGCACTCCAGCGATACCGCTCTCGAATTTAGCGCTGTCAATTCCTTCGCGGAGCGATGCTGCAGACCCGGACCAACGCGGACCGATGATGGCGAGAAGGTTGTCATCGCCCATCGACAGCCTGGCCCGATGGTTGCTCTTAAGCATGGCTTCGTACCGAAGCGCGTTGCGAAGCTGATTGCCATCCACACCCAGTTCGGGTGACTCGCCGACAAGAAAGACATATACCACTCGATGGTAGTCAGACCATTCGAGGTCTTTCCTTTCGTCTTCGCGAGGATTGTATTTGAGGATGATCAGACCAGGCTGCTGCTCTCGCTTGCGTGATTCATCAGTCTGGGTCGTCGTGGGTGAGGCCTCGGTTGAGGACGTCGATCCAGGCAGGCTTTTCCATGGAAGCCAGTAACTGCTGCCCAGATAGCGATTGTCTGCTGCCGCCTGCATAAGCGAGTCGATGGTGCGATCGAATGCGAGTGCGAAGTGGCTATGGATTGGATCAGGAACCATAGCGACGATGGCGCGTACGTCAGGCTCATGGACATCTGGTCGGCTACCGGCTGATGGAGGAATACCCCAGACATCTTCCCGGCCGTCACATCCGCCTTTGGAACTGTCCGTGGAACCTTTGATTTCAGCTTCGAATTTCTTGTCACTCTCGTTGAGCGTGACGTGCAATTCGGGGGATCCTTTCTTCTCCGGGCCGTCGTCTTCCAGTCGGGATTCAGTCCAGTATTTGCAGGAGGCGGTCCATGGCCCCTCGCCACCCGATACTCTTTCGGCCACACGATGCTGTGATGTCGCTTCACTTGTAGATGAGTTCGCAGAACGAGGTATTCCTGCATGGACCATCACTCCAGCCAGTACCGCCGTGCCAATACTTGTCGCTACCCCTCTGTTCATCTGCGTTGTCCCGTTCGCATGGCTGCATCCTTGGAATAATTCTGGATATGGGGCCCGGCTGCGATGAAAAAAGAGACCTGTCAGCGTCGGTTTTACAAGACGCTGATGGTACAAGCCTGCATGAGTATAGGAGCCCGCGAGCAATCCCTCGAAGGAAAAACGCGTATCTATCCCTCTGGTGGAGCGAAGTTTAGCATAAGAGACTTTTCCGGAACGGACTCTCCTCCCACTCTCCTGGCGCGAGCATCTCCCCTCGATCAATGTGGTACTGAGAATGAAATAACAAGGAACACCGAACTGTAACTTTCTTCCATATTGCTTATTCCATTAGGTTTATAGTGATCATTTGTTCCCAGCGTTTCAAAACTTTTCACGAAGCTTATGGTCCAACGGTCCTAACTCCCGCAACATCAGCAGCTAAGCGCCGAAAATCCACCATAATCATTGACTCCGCTCCACGACTCGGATATTCTTGAGACTCGCGCAGTCTCGCGTCTGTACGCCTGTGTTTCTTGCGGGTCAGGCAATCGGGACCGTGGTGGATCCACCCGGGGCGGGCATACAAGTCGCCACCCCCAAAGCACCCACTCCTCAAGCCCAGGTATCAGGCCTTGTTGCGCAACTCCGGCGGTTTAGCTTCTTTGCGTCTGAGCAGCGTTATGCTCTCGCACCGGTTCTCCGTCGGTCATCAGTAGATTTTTCGCAGTAGGCTTCAAAAAATCAGTTCTACCCTATTCTTCATGCACCACGCCGAACACTGAAGACGGCAGAACCAGGGAGTAACCCAAACGATGTCCACAACGATTCCGAGCGGCAAAGATATCAAGCGTAAGTGGTACGTGCTCGATGCCAGCGGCAAGACCCTCGGCCGCCTCGCCACCCACGCCGCTTCTGTCCTCGCCGGCAAGCTCAACCCCCTCTACACCCCCTATATCGATATGGGCGATCACGTCGTGATCATCAATGCCGAGAAGATCGTCCTCACCGGCCTCAAGGCTGACCAGAAGCTCTATCGCCGCTACACCGGCTTCCCCGGTGGTCTCCGCGAAGAGTCCTTCGTCAAGCTCCTTGCTCGCCGTCCAGAGGCAATCGTTGAGCAGGCCGTCAAAGGCATGCTTCCCAAGTCCAAGCTCGGTCGCCAGATGGCCACCAAGCTCAAGGTGTACAAGGGCGGACAGCATCCGCACCTCGCCCAGCAGCCTCAGCCGATGGAAATCGTCAGCTAGTTTTGCTTAAGGGCACGGCTTCAGCCGTGCCGTACGGAGCGTAAAGATTTTGGGGCTTTAGCCCCGGGTTTCAGGTAGGTCCGGGCTTTAGCCCGGACACCTATGGCACCAATAGCGACGGGGGCTTTAGCCCCCGAGGTAAAAGTTCAAGGAGCATCATGGCAGATCTCGTCCAGTACTATGGCACCGGCCGTCGCAAGTCCTCGATCGCGCGCGTCTTCCTGCGCCCGGGCAGCGGCAAATTCACCGTCAACAAGAAGGAAGTTGACGTCTACTTCGTTACAGCACAGCAGCGCGCGGCAGCCAAGCGTTCGCTCGGCATCGCCGACATCGGCGAGACCTTCGACGTCTTCACCACCGTTCGCGGTGGCGGCGTCATGGGCCAGGCCGACGCAGTCAAGCTCGGGATCGCCCGCGCCTTGATGGTGTTCAACCCCGAGCTGCGTAAAGCGCTCAAGGCAGAAGGCCTCGTTACCCGCGACTCGCGTGGTAAGGAGCGCAAGAAGTACGGTCAGAAGGGCGCCCGCGCTCGCTTCCAGTTCTCCAAGCGCTAATCGCTGGAGCACGGCAGCTTGTTGCAGCTCTCGCACCACGGGCCCTCGCAGTTTTAGCGGATGCCGGACACCTCGTCCGGCATCCGTTCGCAGCACCCTCACGTCATTGTTGTGTGAGGTAAGGAGTCAAATCTCCCGTACGCGGGATCAATCCAGGCACCGGTATTTCCCTCCGGCTGTCTTAATCAAGGAGCTACATTGGCAAACATCACTATGAAAGAACTGCTCGAAGCTGGCGTTCACTTCGGGCATCAGACCAAGCGCTGGAACCCCAAGATGAAGGAATACATCTTCGGCGAGCGCAACGGCATTTACATCATCGACCTTCAGAAGACCCTGAAGATGTTCAAGGAAGCGTCGAAGTTCGTCACTGACCTTACCTCCACCGGCAAGCTCATCCTCTTCGTCGGCACCAAGCGCCAGGCGCAGGATGCCGTCGCCGAAGAAGCCAACCGCGCAGGCATGCCCTACATCAATAGCCGCTGGCTCGGTGGTCTTCTTACCAACTGGGTCACCGTGCAGAAGTCGGTCAAGCGCCTCCAGGAACTCGACGACATGTCCACCGATGGCCGCTACGAGCTCCTCACCAAGAAGGAAGTCATCAAGCTTGAGCGCGAGCGCAAGCACCTCTCGACCAACCTCTCCGGTATCAAGAGCATGAAGCGCCTTCCCGACGCCATCTTCGTCATCGACTCGAACAACGAAGCCATCGCCGTCGCCGAAGCCCGCAAGCTCGGCATCCCGGTCGTCGCTGTCGTCGACACCAACTGCGACCCCACGGTCGTTGACTATGTCATCCCCGGCAACGACGACGCTCTCCGTGCCATCCGCCTCTTCACCACGAAGATCGCTGATTCCGCTGCTGAAGGCGTCCAGATGGTCTCCGAGCGCGCCT
The DNA here is from genome assembly GCA_035317185.1 of Edaphobacter sp. Classification (GTDB taxonomy): domain Bacteria; phylum Acidobacteriota; class Terriglobia; order Terriglobales; family Acidobacteriaceae; genus Edaphobacter. The sequence goes on along the minus strand of DATHHN010000006.1, from coordinate 126,488 downwards.
TCGCCACCGAAGTCTCCGACGTCGACCAGACCGAAGTCGCTCCTGAGCACATCGGCGAAGAGGGCGAGGCCAACGAGATTCAGGCTTCCATCACTGCTGCCGACAGCGACGAGGACGACAACGTCGATCTCGAAGCCGTCCTCGGCGGCAACATCCGCAAGGCCCCGGCCGCAGCATCGGTCGACGAGCCCGAGACCGCCATCGCCGAAACCGGAGCATAACCCGCTTCGTAACTACGGAATGGCACCGCATTGGAGCCTGTCCTGAGCGAAGCCGAAGGATGCCGTAACCGCTTCTAATTATCTTGATGGGGGGCGCGGGCCTCAGCCCGCGCCCCTCTTCGCAGAAACCGCCGTATAAGGAAACCTAAATGTCTGACACCGCCGTAAAGATCGACGCAAAACTCGTCAAGGAACTCCGCGAAAAGTCCGGCGCCCCCATGGGCGACTGCCTCAAGGCTCTCCAGGAAGCCAAGGGCGACATGGAAGAAGCCTTCGTCGTCCTCCGCAAGCGCGGCATGGCCTCGGCCGCCAAGAAGTCCACCCGCACCACCAACGAGGGCGCAGTTGGAACCTACATCCACGCCGGCGGAAAGATTGGCGTCCTCATCGAGCTCAACTGCGAGTCCGACTTCGTCGCCCGCACGCCTGACTTCCAGGAGCTGCTCCGCGACATCGCCATGCACATCGCCGCCGTCGACCCCCGCTACGTCCGCAAAGAGGACGTCACCGCGGCCGATCTCGAGCGTGAGAAGGACGTCTACCGCGCCCAGGCTGCTGCCACCGGTAAGCCCGCCAACATCATCGAGAAGATGCTCGAAGGCAAGCTGAGCAAGTTCTACGAAGAGGTCTGCCTCCTCGAGCAGCCCTTCATCAAGGAGCAGACCCAGACCATCGCCCAGATCATCGCCACCAAGGTAGCGAAGCTCGGCGAAAACATCAGCGTCCGCCGCTTCGCCCGCTTCAAAGTAGGCGACCCGAACTGGACCGTAGCGCAGACCGCTCAGGTAGCTGCTGAAGCCGCCGAATAGCTCTATCGTTACTCGCAGCAAAAAGCCCGGACGCGAGTCCGGGCTTTGCTTTTAATCCTGTAATGCTCAGCGTTAACGCATCAAAACTCGGTATCAGCCATGCCGTTGCGATCGATAAAGTCGCCTTTTGAAGCTGGCCGATCCAATCCACCCGAACGGTTTCCCGTGATCTCGCTCTCACCCGCGGCGGCCACAATCATCCCCGCGTTCGAGTCGGTCATTGCAGTAAACGTCGCAAGCTTCTTCGCTGTTTGGGACATGTCGGTCTCTGTCCTGCCCACCTCCTCCGCCTCGACCGATCTTCTCTGGTGCCGCGAGCCGGCCAACCGCGTTACTCCATAACAGACTCCAAATCCCGCATAGACGATCGGGTGAAAGAAGACAAGTGGCACCGCATACTTCGGATCGAGCACAGCCGACTCACAGATATTTCGCGGAGGCTGCCTCCAGCCATGCCGCTTCAAGCCCGCAAAGTGATACCGCCTTAAATCACCATGCGGCTCCTCGTCCATAAGCTGAACCAAAGCTCGTTGCAAAGCCCTCGGCGTCGTCACCCCAAAATCCAGCCAGTGCCGAACCTTAAAGTGATCCCCCAGGTATAGCCGCAAGACCAGCTCCGCATAGTCTGCGCAGTTGCGTCGTAAATAATCGTAGTGATAATCCATCCGCTTCTGTTGGAGCGTTTCAAGCACCCGTCGATCTTCCTCGGCACTTGTAGGAAACACCAGGACATTGGTCTGGCGCCGCCACACACGCCCCAGGTACTTCCGCCCATACGCCTCCGGAACCTCCGGATAAGCCGATGCCAGCGATTCATCCCACGTCACCCGGACCTTCTGCGTCTGTCCCACCGCCGATCCAAGAAAAAACAACTCAGCCGGAATCGCTGCAACTCCGGGATTAGGCCAGTACGAAGTGCTGGTAAGCACGATCCCGCGTGACTGCTCGCAATACTGGATCTGTCCCTGTTCATCGAGGCATCCGTGGGAGATCCACACCGACGCGTGTCCTACATCCGAGAAAAATCCAAGCGGTCCTGTCGGACCCTCGACAATCAGCCCCACATCCGCAAATCCCAATCCGCAACCCACCCACAAAATCCCAAATAAAATCGCACAGCCATAGCGGATCGGTCGATACACTGCCTGCCTCACTCCATAGCCGGAACTGGAAATTTTCCCGATCCTCAATCCCCAGGGAAGAGTCTGTCAGGAAAGATGCCGTTTTTATCCGTGTAGATGCTTGAGCAACGTATCTGCCTGCGTCCAGCGTTCAGGCCATGCGATACTTAGTTCTGACATGTACAAAAGAGTCCTCCTCAAGCTCTCTGGCGAAGCCCTGGCCGCAGGCCGCGGTTTTGGTATCGACGCCATCTTTATCCACAAAGTAGCCGAGGAGATTGCAGACGTTCACGCTCTCGGCTGCGAAATTGGCATCGTTGTCGGCGGCGGCAATTTCTTTCGCGGAGTGGCCCAACAGGCCATCGATATGGACCGCGTCGCCGCAGATCACATGGGCATGCTCTCCACCGTCATCAACTCCATCGCACTTCAGGACGCCATCGAAAAGCGTGGCCTGCATTGCCGCGTCATGTCGGCGATCGAGATGCATCAGGTCGCTGAGCCATACATTCGCCGCCGCGCCATGCGCCATCTCGAGAAGGGCCGCATCGTCATCTTCGCCGCCGGCACCGGAAACCCTTTTTTTTCAACCGATACCGCAGCCAGCCTGCGTGCAATGGAGATCAAGGCCGACATTCTGCTGAAGGCCACCTCCGTCGATGGCATCTATTCCGCCGATCCCAAGAAGGATCCCGACGCCACGCGGTTTGAGCAGATTACGTACAGCGACATCATCCGGCTTGGCCTCGGCGTCATGGACACCACCGCCGTATCTCTCTGCAAAGACAACAACATGCCCATGATGGTCTTCAGCATGCGCGAGCAGGGAAATATCGTCCGCGTCGTCGCTGGCGAGAAGCTTGGCTCGCTCGTCACTGCCTGAAACTAAAGAATCTCCGCAAGGGCGGCAGCAATTTTTTTGAGATATCGGCCGCCTCGCGCGTCAGATCTTTTCGGCTGGTGTTGGATAATATCGAAGCATTAACGCATCCAATTATCCGGAACTCCTCCCCGAAGGCAGAATGATTTCCACCACCATCGATCCCCGAAGCACGCTGGAAGGCCGCACGCTTGACTTGGATGCGCCGCCGCCCTTGCCCGAAGTTCAGACTGCAAAGCCGGTACGCAAACCGCCTTTGCCAGCCCTCACCGGCATCCGCACGTTGCTCGCGTTCAATATCGTCCTGTTCCACTTCACGCCACCCTACCTCGGCCCGCTACGCCCCTTCGTCGAAAACGGCTTCGTCTTCGTCAATGTCTTCTTTCTCATCTCGGGCTACATCCTCACCTACAACTACTCCGACCGTGGCGCCTCGCTCGATAAGCGTGAGTTCTGGCTCGCCCGCTTCTCGCGGCTCTATCCCGTCTATCTTCTTGTCCTCATCATCTCCATCAAGATGGTTCAACTGGAGTGGCACGCCCGTCCCCGCGGACAGTTCTGGGCCGGCATGATCCTCACGCCACTGCTGTTGCAGGGAGTTAGCCCCATACTGGCTACCTTCTGGAACACCGTCGCCTGGACCCTATCCTGCGAGGTCGCTCTCTACGCCGCATTTCCCTGGCTGATTCGCATCCCCTGGCCCCGCAAGCCTTCCCGCCTGATCTTTTTGATTCTTCTTTTCTGGATCGGCAACATGATCCCGTCCCAGCTCTATCTCCACTTCAACCCCGACCACCTCACCGAACCGGTCACCCGCTACACCTCCACCACACTGCTCCGCTTTCTCAAATACACTCCGCTGCCCTATGCCTGCACATTTTTAGCGGGCATAACACTCGCGCGCCTGCAGCTTGTCACCTCGGTCACGCAGCGTCAGCGTTTTGCAATTGCCGCCGCCGCCCTCACAGCCCTCGGAATCTTCTTCTACCGGGTCTCTCCCCACGTCCCTTACCTGGTCATGCACGGCGGCATCCTGCTCCCACTCTTCGCCAGCATGATCTTCGGGCTTAGCGGATCGCATCCCATCTCTTCCATCTTCGCGTGGAAGCCGATCCTTCTAATCGGCGAAAGCAGTTACTGCCTCTATCTGCTTCACTTCAACGTCTTCATCCTTCTCCACCTCTACCACATTCCCGAACGGCTGCATATCGCCGCCTTCGATCCATGGATCTCCTACGCGATGATCGTTCTGCTCGCCCTTCTGGTCTTTCGTTTCGTCGAAAACCCGTCGCGCAGAGCGATCCTGCAGCGCTTCTCCCACCGCTACAAAAATGCAGTCCCCACTGCGGCTCGCAAAGAAGCTGCCTAAAGACGACGAGGAAAAGCGGAGAACGTTTCGCTTTTATTTGTTTTGGGTCGTCATCCTGAACGCAGTGAAGGATCCCTGTATTTGCTTTTGTTGTTGCCTTTTCCTGTTCTTTCTTTTCCAAACGATTACTTCGCCGAATCCTCAATCTCCTTCCACTCAGCCTCGCTCAGCTTCACCCCAGCAGCCGCAATATTCTCCTCCACATGCTTCACCGAAGAAGTCCCCGGAATAGGCAAAATCACCGGCGACCGATGCAACAACCACGCCAGCGACAACTGCGACATCGTCGCCCCATGTTTCTTCGCCGCCGAATCCAGCTTTCCACCTTCCTTCGCCAGCTTACCCGCCGCTACAGGAAACCATGGAATGAACGCCAACCCATGCTTCGTGCAATACTCCACAACATCGTCATGCTGCCTGTCGCTGATGTTGTACTGGTTCTGCACACTTACGATATCGATCACCTTCCGTGCCTGATCGATCTCATGCGGCTTCACCTCGCTCAACCCCACATGCCTGATCTTGCCCTGCTGCTGCATCTTCTTGATCACACCCAGTGACTCCTCAACCGGCACCTTCGGATCGATCCGATGCAGTTGCCAAAGATCAATCCGTTCCACCTTCAGCCGCCGCAGGCTCATCTCTACCTCTTGCTGCAAATACTCCGGACGCCCCACCGGCGCCCATTTGTTCGGTCCCTGCCGCGTCAATCCGGCCTTGGTCGCAACCACCACGCCCTTCGCATACGGAGTCAGCGCCTCACCAATCAGTCGCTCACTCACCTCCGGCCCATACGAGTCCGCCGTATCGATAAAGTTCACGCCCAGTTCCACCGCGCGCTGCAAAACCTTCTTCGCGCCTTCAATGTCCTCGGGCTCACCCCAGATCCCATCGCCGGTAATCCGCATCGCCCCGTAGCCCAACCGGTTGACGGTCAAATCCCCGCCAATCACAAACGTTCCACTATCCTTCGCATTTACAGTGCCGGTGCTAGCCATGCAACCTTAGATGTCTTCTTCTATGGAAATGATTCCCACGCGCCATCCATCACGCTTTTGCTCCTGAGGTAGGCCTGGGCTTTAGCCCAGGCATTAAAAGCTGCAACAAAAGGGGCTTCAGCCCCTGAGGTATGCCTTCCTTTCCGTCTCACATCATTCTGAAGATTGGAATCGCGTTAACCCCAACCGCATCATCTCTCCCTCGCTCAACACCGTCACTTTCTTCTCAATCCCCAACCGCTTCGCCTCCGCCATCAACCGTTCCACCGGCTCATGCATCGGCTCCCGCCCCAGCTTGAACGTCCCATAGTGCATCGGAACCATCCGCTCCGCACCCAGCTCCACGAACCCACGCAAAGCCTCCTCCGGACTCGTATGCACCGCTCTGTAGCTATCCGGAAAGTAGGCTCCAATCGGCAGCAGCGCCACCCTCGGCTTCAGCCTCCTTCCAATCTCCGCAAACCCCGAGAAGTACGCCGTATCCCCCGAGTGATACACCGAAAACCCTCCATCCTCTATCATATAACCGCCATATCCCCGGTACGTGTCGTTGAACATCCGCGCCCCCCAATGTCTGCACGGAGTCATCGTCACCCTCAACCCCGCCACCTCCAACCGGCCCCACCACTCCATCTCATGCACCCTCGCAAATCCCAGCTTCACCACCAGGTCCTCCACTCCCTTCGGCACCACCACCTCGGGAGTCTTTCCCGTCAGCCGCCGCGTCGCCCGCACCACTCGCCGCAGCGACGACACATCCAGATGGTCCATATGCGCATGAGTCAGCAAAACCGCATCGATCGCCGGCAGCTCCTTCACCAGCAGCCCCGCATGTCTCTGCCGACGCAGCAGAATCAGCCTCTTCGAAAAAACCGGATCGATCAGAATATTTCTTCCGCTCACCTGCAGCAGAAAAGACGAGTGCCCAATAAACGTAACCCCCATCTCGCCCGGCCCCACCAGCTCAGGCTGTCGCGAAGCACCGGCAATCGGCACCGCATGGCTCTCCCGCGCCAGCCGCCAAAGCTGTCCCACCTTCGTCACCAGAAACGGCTGCTCACGCCACCATCGAAACATTCATCACACCAAATAAAGGCGACGCCTTTTCCCTATAGACCTATAGATTAGATGCTTCTCGCAAATCCACCGCCCTTGGCTACCTTCGCGCAAACTCCCAGCATCTCTATCAGCAGGCAGCAAGCGGACGCCTCCCGAGGTTACCTCTATCATCCGCGTCGATCACACTATCGATCCTCCCCGCGACCTCAGGCAGCAGCGCATCTGGGATTACGTCTCCCGCACTCCCCTGCATTCCCTCTGGAACCTCCAGGGCATCCCCCTCGGCGTCGTCGCCAAACGCACCTGGAAGTCCTTCCTCGCCGACAACCTCCTCGGCCGCGCCGCCGAACTCGGCTTCTACTTCCTCTTCGCGCTCTTCCCAACCCTCTTCAGCGCCAGCTCTCTCCTCGGCCTCGCCGCCCGCTCTGCCTCCACCATCTACGTCGATCTCCTCCGCTACCTCGCCCTCGTTATCCCTACGTCCGCCCTCGGCACCGTCCTCGCAACTTTCAACGAGACCACCGCCGCCGCCACCTCCGGCAAACTCACCTTCGGACTCATTGCCGCCATCTGGTCGGCATCCGTAGGCATCTCCGCCATTCAGGATGCCCTCAATACCGTCTACAAGGTCAAAGAAACCCGCTCCTACTTCATGGCACGTCTCTCCGCCATCGGCGTCACGGTTGTCCTCTCCGCCATCGTCACCCTCACCCTCGCCTGCCTGCTCGGCGGAGACTTCTTCGCCGCCCTCGCCCACCATTCCATCGAAAACCACTTCTTCGCCGCCCTCCTCGCTCTCATCTCCCGCCTCATCGGATGGCTCTTCGCAACCGCCCTCCTCGCCCTCTCCTTCGCCGTCATCTACTACTGGTCGCCCAACGTAAAAACCCGTTGCTGGCACTGGCTCACCCCCGGCGGAGCCATCGGCATTCTCTTCTGGCTTCTCGCCTCCCTCGCACTGCGCGCCTACCTCCACTTCTTCAACTTCTACTCCCTCACCTACGGTTCACTCGGAGCCGTCATCATCCTTCTCATGTGGTTCTACATCACCGGCCTCATGCTCCTCTTAGGAGCCGAAATCAACAGCGAGATTGAAGCCGCCGCCGCCGAAAAACGCCTCGCCGCCATCACTCCTGCTGCAAATCCGGTCGTCGACAACCCAGCTCCCGCCTCGCTATAGCTTGCCTTACCCCGCCGTGCGTAGTTCTTGTCTCTGCCGTTTACCTCCCTAACCAGCCACAAAGATTGGGTGCCCCATTCATCGCGGTCTCATCGCGATGAGTGGGAAAGTAAAACCTTCCCCCGCCATGCCGTAAGTTTTGCCTTTGTTTGTCATCCCCGCAGGGGATCTGCTTCAGTTGCCGTCGAATCCTTCAACCCTCCCAAAACGTCATCTCGACCGAAGCAATGGACAGTTTTACCGTCCATTGCGCAGCGGAGAGATCCCTGTATTTGCCTTGGCATTTAGAGCCTTTCGGAGTTGTTCACTCATCCCGAAGGTTCTGTTTCTGTCTACACATCGAGGTATCGCGCACCATCTTTCCATATAGAATGACGACTCACTCATGCCTCCCACACCACCAATCACACGCCGCACCGCCGCCAAGTCAATCCTCCTCGCCTCTCTCTCCCCGCGCGCTTTTCTGAAAGCCCAGCAACCCGAAGCCTTCTCCGACCAACTCGCCGCCATCGAGAAAAAAAGCGGCGGCAGACTCGGTGTCGCCATCCTCGACACCGCGACCGGTAAGTCATTCACTCATCGCGCAGCCGAGCGCTTTCCCATGTGCAGCACCTTCAAGCTCACCGCCGCCGCCTTCATCCTTCAACGGGTAGAGCAGGGAAGGGAACACCTCGACCGCAGGATCGTCTTCTCCACATCCGACCTCGTCACCTACTCCCCCATGACCGAGAAGCACACCGGCCCCAACGGCATGACCATCGCCGAACTCTGCCTCGCCGCCATCACCCTTAGCGACAACACCGCCGCAAACCTCCTCCTCGCCAGCTTCGGCGGCCCTTCCGCACTCACCCAATTTCTCCGCTCCATCGGCGACCCCGTCACCCGCCTCGATCGCAACGAAACCACCCTCAACGAAGCCAGGCCCGGCGATCCCCGCGACACCACCACGCCATCCGCCATGCTCGACAACCTGCACAACCTTCTACTCGGCAACATTCTCTCCCCCGCCTCACGCGACCAACTCACCCAATGGCTCCTTCAGAACACGACAGGAGCAGCCCGCATCCAGGCTGGCATCCCCTCCGACTGGAAGGAAGGCGACAAAACCGGCTCCGGCGATAACGGCACCACCAACGACATAGCCATCCTCTGGCCCCCGCACCACGCCCCCATCCTCATCACCGCCTACCTCACCGGCTCCAACCTCCCCGCCGAAGGCCGCAACGCCATCCTCGCCCAGGTCGGCAAAACCACCGCCACCCTCATCCATCCGTCCTGACAAACTGCCCTCGTCAGTTGTCATCCCCACGAGGACCTGTCATTGCTGTTGTATTTGTAGTTGCTGCTGTCATTGCTGTTGTATTTGTAGTTGCTGCTGTCGTTGGTGTTGTCGTTGCCGTGCTGTTGCCGTTGCCGTTGTCGTTGTCGTTGCTGTTGCTGTTGCTATCGCCTCCCCTTTCGCTTGCAATCCTCACAAAGGGCTCTGCTTCTGTTGTTGTCGCCTCCCCTCACTCCCTCCCAAACGTCATCTCGACCGAAGCAACGGACGGTATTACCGTCCGTTGCGCAGTGGAGAGATCCCTGTATTTGTTCTTTGTCCGTGCTTTTCCCTGTCATTCTCAGCGAAGGCGAAGAACCCGCCGTTTGCCAATTCCCACCGCAAAATAAATCCGCAAACACTGCAAAATCCACAGCCCCCAAAAAACTGTCTTCCCGCAAACCACCTTACCCACCCGTTCCACCACACCCTGTCCACAAAAACACCACATTCAAAGTCCAAATCTCCCCAAAACCCCCAATAAAAGCAAACATTTCCCCGCGCAAGATAAAATCGCTCCACAACATGAATCTCCACGCCGCCGTTCTGGCCATCATCGTACTTACCCTCCTCACGGTCTCGCTCACCCGTCTCGGCAAGGTCAAGACGAAAGCCGACTATCTCGTCGCCGGCCGCTCCCTGCCTGCCTTCGTCCTCGTCTTCACCCTCCTCTCCAGCTGGATCGGCTCCGGCTCTCTCCTCGGAGGCGCTGAAAACGCCTATAAAAACGGCTTCGCGGCACTCTGGCAAGGCGGCGGCGGATGGGCCGGCCTTCTGCTCATCTACTTCATCGCTCCCCGAGCCCGTAAATTCGCCCAGTTCACCATCCCCGACCTCCTCGAAGCCCGCTACAGCCAAGCCGCACGCGTGCTCGGCGTCATCGCCATCCTCTTCTGTTACACCGCCGTCACCAGCTACCAGTTCGTCGGCGGCGGCGACATCCTCCACCTCATCTTCCCCAACGCCATCAGCGCCGACCTCGGCAAATACATCATCGCCGCCTTCGTCATCGTTTTCACCGCCATCGCTGGCATGGCCTCCGTCGCCTACATGGACGTAGCCATCGGCCTCCTCGCCACCTTCACGCTAATCGTCTCCTTGCCGATCCTCGTCCATCAGGCTGGCGGATGGTCCACCATCCATGCCACCCTTCCCGCGACACACTTTCAACTCTTCGGCAACCTCCGTCCCGTCGAATGCCTCGAGCTTTTCCTCCCGACCTGCCTCCTCCTGTTAGGCAACCAGTCGATGTACCAGAAATTCTTCTCCGCCAAATCCGAAAAAGACGCCACTCGCGCCGTTGTTGGATGGATCATAGGCACCGTCATCCTCGAAACCGTCATCGTGGCCATCGCCGTCACCGGTTCTGTTCTCTTTCCTACCGGTGAAGTCCACGCCCGGCCCCGCGAAATCCTCGCCTACACTGGCCTCCACGCCTTTACCGGCTCCGGCCCGCTTCAACTCCTGGGCGCGCTCCTTATGGGTGCCATCTTCGCCAAGATCATCTCCACCGCCAACAACTGGCTCTTCTCCCCATCCACAAACCTCGTCAACGACATCTACCTCCGCTACATCTCCCCCGGCGCCTCAAATAAAAAGATTCTTGCCATCAGCCGCCTCATGGTCGTTCTGCTTGGCTTGTGGGCGCTCTACCAATCCCTCCATATTGAGTCAGTCCTCAAGAAATCCCTCTATGCCTACACCATCTACGGCGCTGCTCTTACGCCGGTTATTCTGGCTGCTTTCTTCTGGCGCAAAGCCACTGCCGCCGGAGCTGTCACCAGCATCGCCACAGGCACCGTTGTCACTCTCTTCTGGGACACCCCTTTCATCCACCACACTTTTCCTGCTGTCATCAGCGACCGCGACGCTATCCTCCCAGCCCTCATCACCTCGTTGCTGTGCCTTTTCATCGTCAGCCTCTTCACCACCCCACCCACCGCAAAGCAGTTAGAGCCATTCGCCGAAGCCTGAACAAGAAAGTCATTGCAGGTCAGCCCAACATCCCTCACAATCATTCGCAATCCTTTAATCTGTTGTTTGCATAATTGAAGTCTCCCGGAGCCTTGATCATCGTTATCACCCAAGCACGACGAAGCTGTGGGGCCACGCAATGAATTTTCAGCTAGTGCCCGACATGGTCGCCCTGGCCACGCTTCTTACCATCCTGTACTTTTTGCGGCGCAGGCATCCGCAGGAAGGCGTCGGCCTATGGATCATCGGCCTTCTCTTCATCTTCGTCGAAGCTGTCGCCCACGTCTTCTACGTTCCCAAAGGCCCTTGGCATCACCCCTCGCACATCATCGCTCTCGACGCCTATCTCGCCGCTGGAGTGATCTTCCTCTGGGCCGCCTCCCGTCCTCTTTACCCCCGCACCTCCACCCTTACCTATCTCCTCATCAACGCTCTACCCCTGGCCGCCGTTCTCACGCTGTACGGTTTAGACATCCGAAACCCCGCCCCCTTTCATGCCGCTATCGTCTGCGGACTCATTCTTGGCGTCATCAGTCCCTTCGTCCTCGCCCGCACCTGGAGGCTCGGCAAAGGCTGGCGCTTAATTCTGGGCCAGGTCCTTACCTGGGTTCCCATGTGGTTCGCCGTCACCTATGGCCTCTACCGCGACACCGCCTACTACGGCCTCTTCTTTCTCTATCTTTCCGTCGCCATCGTCTTTCAGCTCAGCCTCCCTCGCAAAAGCATAGGCAAGTACGCCATCGTCGCCGGATTCGTCATCTGGTCCCTCGTCTTTCTCTTTCACTCCTGGGTCTCCAATCACCCTGACTTCACCGACATCGCCGCCCAGATCTGGGACATGCAGAAGTTTCTCGTTATCATCGGCATGCTCCTCGTCATGCTCGAGCGCCGCGTCTCCAGCAACGAGTGGTACGCCTTCCACGACCACCTCACCGGCCTCCCCAACCGCCGCCTCTTCGAAGACCGCCTCTCCGCCGCCATCCTGCACTCTCAGCGCAACCAGACCCGCACCGCGCTCCTCATGATCGATCTCAACGGCTTCAAGCAGATCAACGACTCCCTCGGCCACGGCATCGGCGACGAGCTCCTGCAACACATCTCTCGCAATCTTCGCAACGCCATTCGCCTACCCGACACCCTCGCCCGCCTCGGCGGCGACGAGTTCATCATCATTGCCTCCGATCTCCCCAGCGATCTCTCCCCCACTCTCATCACCGCCCGCAGCCTCGACCGCATCAATCATGCTCTTCAAAAGCCGTTCCACGTCGCAGGCCACACTCTCACCGTTACCGGCAGCATAGGCATCGCCATCTATCCCGACGACACCACCGACGAAGTTCTCCTGCGTCGCCTGGCCGACGAACGGATGTACCAGCAGAAGCGCCCATCCAATCTCACGCCTCAGGAAGTTCCAATCTCTTGAATTTCATCCCCTATTCGCGCCCATCTCGTTTCCCATCAACACCACCCGGAAGCTGACAGCCGCATTTTCCTCCCAAAATTGCCGCTGTCTATGCAAAAATCAGATTTTCACACTTACCTTTTACGATCTGCTGCATCCTACCCCAGTACATAAATTCATCAGGAGACTTTTGTATGGTTACCGCCGAGACTCAGAACTTCGACATCAACGCTCTATTGTTCCCCCTGGGCCCGGCCCCGGTAGCTTTGTTTGACGCTTTTTCGGTCACCGACATCACCGATTACTCCCTCGTCGAACCCCTCAGCGCCGCCTACCCGGACGACGACGAAACTGAAGTCGAAGACGACGAAGATGAGGAAGACGACGACTTCGACGAAGACGAAGATTTGGAAGACGACGAAGATGATGATGAGGATGACGACGAGGAAGACGACGAAGAGCCCACCTACCAGGTCTACGACGATGATGATGACGAGGATGAGGACGAAGACGAGTAGCTCGTTCGAAACAAACTCTCAAGCCTTCCACAAGCCACCTGCCTGCCGCATCCATCCCTGCGGCAGGCAGTGTTCGTTTAGTCCATCACAATTTCCGCAGTTCCCTAATACCCTGCATCTGTAACTACATTCTCCAGCGTCTCCCCGGCGATAGATCTTCGCACCTGTGCCGCCGCAAACCGAAACGCCCTATGAATGAAGTCTGGTGTCGATCCTCCCACGTGCGGCGTAATCAGGCAGTTCGGCGCCGCCCACAGAGGATGCCCTTCCGGCAGCGGTTCAGGATCGGTTACATCCAACGCCGCCCGAATCCGGTGCTCCTCCAACGCTGCCAACAGGGCATCCGTCACCACGATGGGTCCCCGCGCCGCATTCACCAGCAGCGCACCCCGTTTCATCAGCCCCAGCTCTGTCGCGCCAAACAGCCCACGCGTCTCAGGCGTTAAGGGCAGAATAGCGACAACAATATCTGCCTCTGGAATCAACTTCCGCAGATCGCCCACCGCCGACACTTCAGGTTCGCGTTTCGCACTCCTCGCCACACGCAGCACCTTCACTCCAAATGGCTTCAGCCGGGCTTCAATCGCCGCTCCAATCGACCCATAGCCCACAATCAAAACCGTCTTATCGGCCAGGTCTTCCCCCAGCACTCGATAGACCCCAACCTGCGGCCCGGATTCATTCAGAAATTCATCTGAAACCGCTGCCTGTCCCTGCCACACCTGCTTGGTCTGCATATCGCGATACGTCGGAAACCTCTTCAACGAAGAAAGGATCGCCGTCAAAACCCACTCGGATGTCGAGATATCGTGAATACCGCGACCATCGCAAAGCACTACATCCTTGGGTAGCCACGGCAGAATCCAATCCACCCCCGCCATCATCGTCTGCACAACCTTCACACCGCGCAGATGACGAAACACCTCCTCAGCATTTCGTTTCTGAAACGGCAGAATCCAGAAGTCGACCTCGATAGCTCCAGAAGGGTTCCGCGGAACCCGCACAATCTCTGCCTCGGGTGGAAAATCACGAAGCAGTTCCTCGGAGAGCATCTCATCCACACCAACTCGAACCATCCATTGAGTGTGCCCGAAAGAACCCAACGAATGAAATCCCAACGCAAAGAATTTTGCACCAGCTCTTCTGTTGCGCGACCATCGCCCTGCTGTTGTTTTCGCTTTGTCGTTGGATGGCTTTGTTTTGGGCTATTCCTTTGCGCCTGGCATCGTCTGTCCTTTTGTTTGTCATCCCCGAAGGGGAATCTGCTTTGGTCCTTGTCTCTTCTTCTTCCACCTCAATCGAGCGCGACGCAGCCGCCGCAGTGGGTAATTCCTGTATTTTCTGCTTGTTCAAACGAATGAATCACTTAGAGAATAAATTTCCATTTTCCCCAGCAAAATGATCTGTCAAGTCCCAAAACCATATAAACCTAAGAAAACAAGGGAGATCCTAATTGTATGGCAGTTACCTTCAACCAGTTACAATTAATAGAGAGAACAAAAGCCCCGCTAGAGAGCGGGGCTTTTGCATTGATCCCGTAAGTCCTTTAGAAAGACGATTTTAGGTGTAACCCTTTTAGAATGACTATTTTGCGAATACCGCTCTGTGTAAAGTATAAGAATATAAAAGACTTAGCGCACCCAGATGGGGGAGGGGGTACCCCTCATAAAAAGTGGCACGTCAAGTACCGGGACAAGCCATCAATAAAAAGACATCGCGACTGTAAGACCAATCTTTTCTGTGTCCAACCTACAACTTCTTTCTGGATGCCTCAACGAAGGTGGTAGGTTTATCGCATACAAATTCAATTTTCCGCGAAGAGGTTTGAATGTCAATCCTTGTCTCCGCATTCCTTATTGGCATTATTGCTGGTCTTCGTGCCTTGACAGCTCCAACTCTGGTTAGTTGGGCTGCTGGACTCGGCTGGATTCACCTTGAAGGCACACCCTTTCACTTCCTGAGCTATCCCATCACCCGCTACATCCTCACAGCGGCCGCTCTCGGAGAAATCGTCAACGACAAACTGCCCAATACCCCCAGCAGAAAAATCCCGCCGCAGTTCATCACGCGAATCGTAATGGGTGGTTTCGCTGGAGCTGCCCTGGGAGCCTCTCACGAGTCCCTGCTCCTTGGCCTTCTCGCTGGCGCAGTTGGCGCTGTTGTCGGTACACTCGGCGGAGCGGAGTTTCGGTCGTGTCTCGTCAAAGCCATCGGAGGCAACGATCTTCCTATCGCTCTACTCGAAGATGTTATCGCTGTTGTTGGCGCGTACCTGATCGTCTCGCACACCTAAAATGCCTACCCATTTCGACGCCATCATCATCGGGGCCGGCCAGGCCGGCCCTTCGCTCGCAGGACGCCTCACGCAGGCTGGCCGCAAGGTCGCCTTGATCGAACGCAAGCTCTTCGGCGGCACCTGCGTCAACACAGGCTGCACTCCAACCAAGACCATGGTGGCCAGTGCTTACGTCGCTTACAAGGCACGAAACGCCAAGACCTTCGGTGTCACCATCGAAGGCTCGATCTCGGTCGACATGAAGGCCGTAAAAGCGCGCAAGGACGAGGTGCTCCTCAAATCGCGCAACAGCGTCGAAGGCTGGCTGCGCGGCATGGAGAACTGTACTGTCTACGATGGCCATGCCCGCTTCGAGTCCGCCAACACCGTTCGCGTCGGCGACGAGCTTCTCTCTGCCGACCAGTTCTTCATTAACTCAGGCGGACGCGCTTTAATCCCCGACATGCCCGGTGTAGACAAAGTGCCCTTCCTGACAAACGTAAGCTTGCTGGAACTCGATACACTTCCACGTCACCTCGTGATCGTGGGCGGAAGTTACGTTGGCCTCGAGTTTGGCCAGATCTTTCGCCGCTTCGGCAGCGAAGTCACTATCGTTGAGAAAGGTCCTCGCCTCATCCAACGCGAGGACGAAGATGTCTCCGCAAATATCAAGGAGATCCTCGAGAAAGAGGGTATAAAGATTCGCCTGAATGCCGAGTGCATTCATCTGGCGATGCATGGCGAAGACATCTCAGTCGGCGTGAACTGCGACGAAGATGGTTCTGCCAGCATCGGCTCTCACGTCCTGCTTGCAGTAGGCAGGGTCCCGAACACCGACGATCTCGGTCTCGACAAAGCTGGCGTGGAACGCGACGAGCAAGGCTACATTCTCGTGGATGACCAGCTCCGCACCAACGTCCCAGGCATATGGGCTATCGGTGACTGCAACGGAAAGGGCGCATTCACCCACACCTCTTATAACGACTTCGAGATCGTTGCCGCGAATCTACTGGACAACGATCCTCGCAGAGTAAGCGATAGGATTCCCGTCTACGGCCTCTTCATTGACCCACCGTTAGGACGCATCGGTATGACAGAAACAGCCGTACGTAAATCAGGCCGGCCAGCGTTGATCGGCACTCGACCCATGACGAAGGTCGGTCGTGCCGTGGAAAAAGGCGAGTCGGACGGTTTCATGAAGGTCCTTGTTGACGCCGAAACGAGGCAAATCCTCGGAGCTTCCATCCTTGGCACCGGAGGCGACGAGGCCGTCCACTGCCTTCTGGATGTGATGTATGCGCGCGCGCCCTACACGACGATTCAGCGCGCCGTTCACATCCATCCAACGGTATCGGAACTGATACCCACAGTCCTCGGAGATCTGAAGCCCATGAGCTGACGAAGTCTGTTCTAAGCTTCAGATCTAACTCCGCGCCAACCGTAAACTGAACTACAGCAAAGTTGAGGAGCCAGTGAACCAGATCGATCTGAATCATCGCCACGCCGTCGTCACTGGAGGAGCACAAGGTATAGGCCTTTCCATCGCCGCTCGCCTGTTGGCCTCGGGAGCCTCGGTCTCGCTCTGGGACAGAAACGCGAATGAACTCAAGATCGCATTGGATCAATTGCATCCCAAAGGCAATGTGTCCTCCGAGATTGTTGATGTTTCGAGTGCGGAGAATGTGGAGATCGCAACCGAAAGCACCCTCGCCAGGCATGGCAAGATCGATATTCTTGTCGCTGGCGCAGGCATCGCGGGCCCAAACCATAAGACTTGGGACTACCCCATCGACGCATGGAAACAAGTGATCGACATCAACCTGACTGGTGTTTTTTTCTGTTGTCGCTCGATTGTTCCGCACATGCTCCACCAGAATTATGGACGAATCGTTAATATCTCATCGATCGCGGGGAAAGAGGGCAATGCAACCGCCTCCGCTTACAGTGCTGCGAAGGCCGGAGTCATTGCGCTAACTAAGTCACTTGGCAAGGAGACCGCCAACAATAACATCGCGGTGAATTGCATCACGCCTGCAGCTGCGAAGACACGCATCTTCGATCAGATTACCCAGGAGCACATTGACTTCATGTTGTCGAAGATTCCCCGCGGACGATTTCTAGAAGTCGATGAAGTGAGTTCCATGGTGACATGGCTTGTCTCTGAAGAAAATTCTTTTACGACCGCATCCGTATTCGATTTGAGCGGCGGTCGTGCAACCTACTAGATTTCATTCACTAGCGTTTTGTTACCAAAATCGAAGCTAGGCTGCACGTTTTGCAAACGACGGGTTGGATTGACGAGAAGCCACGCAACCGCTCCGAGCGCAGCAAAGGCCGCTGCTGTAAAGAAAGACATGTGCCATCCAAAATGCGCCGCAATCAAGGGCGTAAATGAGGTAGTACAAGCACCACCAATCTGTGCTCCCATGTTCATGATGCCGGAAGCTAATCCCGTGTATTCGCCTGCAAAATCAGCTGTTACTGCCCAAAAGCAACTTTGGGCAACATAAAGGCTTCCCGCACCACAGGCCAGAATCAGGCCAGCCGTCTCAGCTTGGTGTGCTTTAGAGCCCAGCACGAGAAGCACGGCAGTCAATGACATGGAGAAGAACGGCAGGATACACCGTCCAACACGCAAGCTGAATCGACGCGCAAGCCAATCACTCGCTACTCCGCCAAAGAAACAACCTAACGTCATTCCTACAAAAGGAAGCATGGAATAAAGAGCACTTGATTTGAGGTTGAGCCCTCTTGCCTGAGCCATGTAGATATAGAACCAGCCGAAGAACACCCACGCAACATAACCGAAAGAGAAGTAACTCAGAGTTACAGCGATCATCTCCTTGCTGCCAAAGATCCGCGCCCATGGAACGCGACGCTTGCCGGAAGACTGCGCAACGCCTATCGCATTATTTTCTCGGCCCAGACGAATTACAGCTAACTCTGCTTCTCCGACCATGGAATGTTGTTCTGGAGTATCTCTAGCTGTGAGAAACCAAACTATTCCAGCCACAATGCCGACCAGCGCGCTGAACCAGAAGGAAGCGCGCCAACCGTAGTGCAGAATGATTGCAGTAACAAGCGGTGGTGTAAGTCCCGATCCGACACCGACTCCGCCGAAGATAATACCGTTAGCTTTGCCACGTTCCTGTGTCGGAAACCAGCGCTCGACGAACTGACTTGTTGCCGGATACATCGTCGCTTCACCGGCACCAAGCGCAAAACGAACAACTATCAATATCATGACGGATCCGCTGATTGCAGGAGGCACTAAGGCAGTGAGTACGGTGAAAAGTCCCCACCAGAAGACAGCAAATGTCAGTATGAGTCGCGAGCCAAATCGATGTACAAGAAGCCCAGCGGGAACCTGAAAGGCTGCATAGCCAATTAGAAATGCGCTGAAGACCCAACCTAAATGCGTATTATCAATTGCGAATTCCTTGCCAATCTGGATACCGGCGATAGAGATGTTAGTTCGGTCAAGATAAGCAACTGCACTCAAAATAAATAGCCAGATGACAAGCAGATAACGGATTGGCAACGCTGCCGATGTGGACCCTGGGGAATTATTCATGCGTGTTTGTTCCCTCATACTGTTTGTCGTCTGACTTTTTAGGTGACTACCAGTTAGTGATAGAGCCATCCGGGCGGAAATAGGTTTGAGCGCGCGCAGTTACTGGTTCCGTGATTTCGGCGATTTGTTTTAGCTGCTTGAAGTCAAGTTCTACTCCAATACCTGGTCGCTCATTCGGATATAGCTTACCGTCTTTGAAGTCCAGACAGGCAGGCAAGTGCGCCAAGGTGCGTCCTTGGTAGTTGTATTCCATCAGGACGGGGCCGGAATAGGTGCCTAAAGAGTTGACCAGGGCTGCTGTTGCAATGGGGCCAGTAAAGTGCGGAACGATTCCAATAAAATGAGTCTCGCAAAGAGCGGCAATCTTCATCATCTCGGTGATGCCTCCGACGTTAGGCAGAGTGGCACGGACGAAATCGATATCGTGATGTTCGACGAGTGTATTGAAGTCCCATCGATTACCCCATTCTTCGCCGGCGGCCAAAGGGACATTAACTTTGCTGCGAAGAATGGGTAAATCCTGCAGAAAGGCTTCGGTACGAACGGGATCTTCGACGAAGAACGGTGCGAGATCTTCGATTTCGTTGCAGCCGCGGATGGCGTCGGGAAGATCAAATCGTTGATGAAAGTCGATAACCCAGTCGCCGTCTTTGCCAACTCCTTCTCTGGCTGCGGCGCACTCTTCGCGAAGATGGTTGATTCGTTCCCTTGTATTAAATGTGGTATTTGGGGGCCGATCCATTGCCCCGAACCGGAACGCTCTATAACCCGCTTCCATGGTGGCGTAAGCCCGTTCTTTGATGGGCATACCCGCAACAATGCCCGGAATGATGCCAGCAGTGTTATAGCATTCGCAATAATTACGTACCATCCCGCCGAGCAATTCATGCACAGGCACATTTTGCACTTTACCTTTAATGTCCCACAATGCTAAATCGAGTGCGCCGATGGCATCGGTCTTCTCTCGTCCGGCTGGATAGAAAAAAGCACGATTCATGTCTTGCCACAGCTGTTCGATATGCTGGGGATCTCGACCGATCAGCCTGCCAGCAGATTGTGACAGCGTGTCCTTCGATCCTCCCTCGCCAATACCAGTGATTCCCGTGTCGGTCTCGATAGTAACGACGACGTCGCTCTGGTTAAACAGCGGATTGGGATTTGGCGGTAGATAGGCTCTCACCCGGGTAATCTTCATCTTCGGAAGAATGGCGAAGGCGGGAAGCGCACTGGATGCAGCTGCAATCATAGTGGCTGACAAGGATTTGAGGAAAGTCCGTCGTTTCATGGTTAGAGCGCTCCTAGTTCGATCAGTATTTGGTTGGTGGGTATGATTGCTGATTGATTTAATGTTTGGTTGCTCAGGCAACAACGGTTGCGATTGCGATTCCATCGTGTCCTTTGCGTCCTACCGTCTGGATGGCTGTGGCTGGTATACGCGGTTCAGCCGCGAAAAGCTCATTGAAACGGCGAGTCCCCTGGACTCGTGGATCATTACTCGCTGCATCGAGAACATCTCCATCACAGATGACGTTGTCGGCGATGATCAGACTGCCAGTGTGGGACAACTTGGTGTGTCTCCTTAAATTCACTGTGAACTTTAGTTTAGTGAGGCGATGAAGTGCGAGCTATTTCCGTTGAGGCCTATTTCCTGATGGGCTATGACCACCGAAGGCTTCGCTATCAGTGACCGCGCACCGCTTCGCCCAACTCTGTATCGAGAACGTTGTTCTGTGCGGAAACATCAACGATCATCAGTTCTAAATCTCTAGTTCCATTATTTGCGAAGAGTGGGCCTCGTTGAAACGGATGGGGGCGGCATCGCCTCTGTGGAGTACCGAGGTTTCATCGTTGACTCGAACTTGACCTTCGCCGCCGAGAAGGTAATAAATCTCCTCAACACCACTGCCGGTGCAACCTTCGGAAACTCTTGGTGGAACTAGAAGATGATCCACGTAGGCCCAGTTAGTCAGAAAGACATCTGAATCCAGGGCGCGACGATATGGCACAGTCCCTTGAGCAGCGTCCGCGTCTGCAAATGGAGGATGTCAAATTTCGCAATCGACGTGTCGACATGGAGAAGTACGAGCACACGTTGAGGTCAGGGGACACCTTAAACTGTAGCCGCATACAAAGGTGATTCTAAGATGTTCGCATACAGAGGCTTAATAACCGTTTATCGAGAGTTGCTTGAAGCTATGGAGCTGTAAGAGGGAACACTGACGAGTGGCTCGTACTCAGGATGTTTGTTGAGAAGGTGATAGACCACCGGGCAAATAACCTCAACCTTTAAATTTTCCTCCTGTGCAAACTCAAATGCCATTCGTGCAAGCTCTGTGGCGATACCGCGGCTTCGGACGCAGATGGAACCTCAGTGTGCAAAAGCGATATCTGGTCTTGGCTGTCAGTCTCGTATGCCAGGTAAGAGACTAGACCTTCTCGCTCGATTTGAAATTGCCCCTTTTTCGTTTGCGAAGAATCATCGCTCATCGTTATTACTTTTTATTCAATCTTTAGTTGATTTATCAAAGCGGAGCCTACTAGTTCAATTTCGATGGAAAGTCCACAAGAACGAGACACACATTATGGTTACCGATGAATGGAGATATGGACGACATTACGTTTACATCTTGTTTCATTGGGCTTCAGATGAGTTCGAGCTGGCGCGATTGCGCAGCGCCCTCGAGGTCAAGCAAGAACCTTTTTCGGTTAAGGCCTCCCGCATACCCCGTTAGACCGCCGTCGCTCCCAATAACTCGGTGGCATGGAACTACTATGCTGATAGGATTACGTCCGTTCGCCAGCCCAACGGCACGAATCGCCGCGCGGTTTCCTATCGCATCGGCAAGCTGAGCATAAGTTCGCGTCTCGCCATAGGGAATGTCACGAAGAAGCCTCCAGATACTCTGCTGGAAGCTTGTTCCCGTAGGTGCCAAAGGAAGCGTGAACAGGGTACGCTTCCGGTCAAAGTATTCTTGCAACTCTGAAACGGTCTGCTCGAAACCCAAACGTGTTCGTGCGCCGAGAGATTCTGACTTCGGCCCATGTTTGTGGTCTGGCAAATAAAGGCCACTTAGAATCCCTTCGGTGTTTACCAGGGTCAGCGTTCCAAGCGGGGATTCCATAAGAAAATGTTCTTTTGCAGACACGAAATCTCCTTCTACAATAGGCTCAGCAGTCTGTTTGTTCCTTCTTTGGATCTCTCTGCGAACTTGATGCCAACTACTCCTCCAGCCAATGGTCATGTAGGCATAAGCGAAGTCTTTCACGTTATGAGCAACAAAACTCGCGGTTTTCGGACGTGATCATTCGCTCAGCCGTGCAATAACTTCAGCACGTTATCGGTAGTGTCTGTTTCGCCAAGCCGGGGAAAAACCTTCTCGACGGTATGACGGTGCGCATCGGCGTTTCGATCTGTGATCGCATCAACGACAAAAGCGACGTTGTAGCCATAATCGTAGGCGCTGCGTGCCGTTGATTCCACGCCACTGCTCGTAGAGACGCCTGTAAAAAAAACTTGAGTCACCCCACGTTGACGCAAGTAGTCATTCAACGATGTGCCGATGAACGCGCCCAATCGTTGTTTGCTGACTATGTGATCGTCGGGATGTTGCTCTAATTCAGGAACAAGCTCGATCCAGTCCGGCGGAAACGAGCGTCTGGACGCTCCGGCGTCCGTCCGGCCAGGAGCCGCGCCCGTCACGTTAACGAGAACGACCGGCAGACCTTGCCTGCGGAAAGCCCGAGCAAGCTTGGCAGCTCGGTCGATGATCTCGCTGGTAGGGTGCACGGTGGGCAGACTGACAATGCCTTTTTGCAGGTCAATCACGATCAGGGCGGCGATGGTATCGAGTGTAGTGAGAGGCATGATTTTCCTTTTCGGTTCGAGAATCGTTTCAGGTGGCGTGGCGCTCAGAGAATTACCTGGCTTGTTTCTTTGCAAATCGCACGCTCAACATTGTGCTTATTGCAACAATGCCTGTGAAAAAAAGAACAAGTGTTAAGGGGTTCCGCTCGAAATTTTTCCGACGCGAAACAAGATGTAGCCCACAACCAGATTGAATAAGGCCCAGACAACGTTCACCGTTGGCGATGACAAGCCCTTTCCAGGAGGGCGGGCAAACGGTGTTGGAAAACGGTCTCCAGAAATACCATGTACGAAATGAGGCACGAAATTAGCGAGAAACGTTCCTGCGAAGAAACAAGCGATGTATCGATATCAGTTCACTGTGGTGCTCCTTCAGTTGGGTTAGATTGCCGGTTCGTGCTCATTAGAAATATGGCTTGTATCGTGCGCGGGTAGCAGCCCCATCTCCTGATAGATGGGGCGTATGACCGCGTTGATTTTCGGTAGCTCGAACGTGAACCATAGAGAGCCAGCGAGGCAAAATACGCCGGTAAGGATGACGGTGTCGGATGCGCCTATCCGGTGAGCCAGTGTGCCCGCGAGAAGACTGCCGAAGGGCGCAATGCCGAAAAACGCCATTGCGTAATAGCTCATTACGCGTGCGCGTTTATCTTCTGATACCAGGGTCTGAATGATCGTATTACTGGCGGAGAACACTTGCATCATGCCGAAGCCGACGAAGAGCATCAGTACAAGTGACAGCCACAACGTATGCGATAGACCGAAGAGAACCAGTCCAGCTCCGAACATTGCAGCGGCGATCTGAACCATGCGTGTCAGCCCTACGACCGATTTGCGGAACGCAAGGGAAGGTGCCGATACAAGGGCGCCAATTCCTGAAGCTCCTGTTAGCCAGCCGAGGGTATGTGCGCCGCCGTGCAGCACCTTGCCCGCAAAAATCGGCAGTAGCACGGAGTAGGAGGCACCGGTAAGACCGAGAAGCGCAAAGA
Organism: Edaphobacter sp.; assembly: GCA_035317185.1. GTDB lineage: Bacteria > Acidobacteriota > Terriglobia > Terriglobales > Acidobacteriaceae > Edaphobacter. The sequence goes on along the minus strand of DATHHN010000006.1, from coordinate 102,936 downwards.
GAAGGAGAATAGTCCGGATCGGGCGAAACGCGCTAACGTAGTCCCAACCCTCGCACATCTGCTCGAACATGCTGGTTGCGGTGCGACGAATGTTCAAAGGCTTGATGCGCATCAACAGCAGAGATGCGATTACGGCAAAGTAGCTGATGCCATCGATGAGAAAACACCAGCCTTCCCCGACGGCTGCGATCACTACACCAGCAATGGCAGGGCCAATCAGGCGTGCACCATTTGCCATTGAGGAATTAATGGCAACAGCGTTGCCAAGGTCCTTGCGATCGTCGACCATTTGTACCAAGAAGGCCTGGCGTGCAGGCATGTCGAATGCGTTGATCAAGCCTTGTAAGGCGGTGAGAGCAATGATTTCCCAGAGAGAGATTATGTGCGCCAGCGTAAGCGCGGCCATGACGAGCGATTGAACTGCAGCAATGGCTTGTGTCCATATCAGCACTTTGCGACGATCGATGCGCTCAATCCACACGCCCGCGAAGGGTGCCAGCGCGAACGTTAGAATTTGCCCCGCGAAGCCTACAACGCCGAGCAACAGCGCCGAATGGGTCAGGCGATAGACCAGCCAGCCTGTCGCCAGCCGTGTCATCCAGTTACCAATCTGCGAGATGCTCTGACCAGAAAAGTAAAGCTTGAAGTTGCGGTGTCGTAACGCTCGCCAAGCGTGCGACATTGAACCTTTGGAAAGAGAAATCTCCTGTTTACCCGAACTGATTGGGGGTTTATTCACAAGCTGCGTTCATTCCTTGCTTTCCACCAGGCGCCTGACGATTTTGCCAGCTGCGAACAGAGTTTCCTGCTCGTGATCATCGAGCTGCGCGATAGCCTGCGCCAGCCAAGTGCGTTTTGCATCGCCCACATTTTTTTGTACGGCGGCGCCCTTTGCGGTCAATTGAATATTTACCTGGCGGCCGTCGGTCGCATGCGGTTTGCGTTCGACCATACCCGTTTGTTCAAGCATCGCGATAATGGGTCTCATCGACTGCGGCCTCATGCCTTGCGCGCGTGCCAGATCGGCGGTGGTTGCGGGCCCGTCGTTAGCAAGACGCTTTAAAACAGCAGTCTCAGTCCATGAAAGCTCATGGAAAGAGGCCGCCGCGCGCGCGCGCCTCACCAATAGGCCGATAGATTGTCCAAAGTCGGCTATAGCAAGATCGAATTTCTTTCGATACATAGATGTCATATTATTTATTAACAGATAAACTTGCAAGATTATCTTGCTAGTTCAACAGCTAATGAAACTTTGCAATGGTGGTTAGGAGATATTGCTATGCAGAACCGGATGCATCTTTGAAAGCAACGTTTCTACTTGCGGAAACGTTAGTAGCATTCAACGGCTCGCCGGAAGTCAGGGATTATTCCTGCGGAGACGGTCGCATAGGATGCACACTTAGTTTCAAACCTAGAGACAGGTGAGTTGTTCATGCTTGGCCCTGATAGTCGGACGTCAGGGAATCGATTCGATGCTATGCACTTGGTGCAACGCGCAAAAGAATGGATATGCGCATGGCGTGTTCTGCATGCAGAATGGCGTGTTTTGCATATCACCACTATGCTGAACGGTCTACATTTGACTCATGTACAACGCGAAAGCATACTCTGCTGCCAGTGAGAAATCGCCGCTTGCGTCCACTATGATCGCGCGGCGCGATCCAACCGAGAGTGACGTGCAGATTGAAATTCTCTTCTGCGGCATCTGTCACTCCGATCTTCATCAGGTCCGCAACGAGTGGAGCGGCGTGATGCCCACCGCCTACCCCTGCGTCCCAGGCCATGAGATCGTCGGCCGCGTCACCAAAATCGGCTCAGCCGTGACCAAATTCAAGGTCGGTGACATCGCCGCGGTCGGCTGCATGGTCGACTCCGACGGCACCTGCCCCGAGTGCAAGCAGGGCCTCGAGCAGTTCTGTTCCAACCTCATCCTCACATACAATTTCCCCGACAAGCACACCGGAGGGGTCACGTACGGCGGCTACTCTGACAGCATCGTCGTCACGGAACGGTTCGTCCTCAAAGTTCCATCCAACCTCGACCTCGCCGGAGCTGCCCCTCTCCTCTGCGCGGGCATCACCACCTTCTCGCCTCTTCACCACTGGGGAGTTACAAAGGGCAAGAAGGTCGGCGTCGTCGGGCTCGGCGGACTCGGCCACATGGGAGTCAAATTCGCTCACGCTCTTGGAGCCCACGTCGTTCTCTTCACCACATCTCCCAACAAGAAAAATGACGCTCTCCGCCTCGGCGCGGATGAGGTTGTCATCTCCAAAAACGCCGACGAGATGGCCAAGCACGCCGGCAGTTTCGACTTCATCCTCGACTGCGTCTCTGCCGACCACGACATCAACGCCCTGCTCGGCCTCCTGCGCCGCGACGGCAACCTCACCCTCGTAGGCGCTCCCGAAAAACCCCTCAACGTCGCGGCCTTCAACCTCCTCTTCGGCCGCAGGAGCCTATCCGGCTCCCCCATCGGCGGCATCGCCGAAACCCAGGAGATGCTCGACTTCTGCGGCAAGCACAACATCACCGCCGACGTCGAAGTCATCCCCATCCAGAAGGTCAACGAAGCCTACGATCGCCTCATAAAGCAAGACGTCAAATACCGCTTCACCATCGACATGGCATCCCTCAAATCTGAGTAACCATATACGATGCACTCTCGATTCGATACGAGGTGCTTCGCTCCAAAAAGTTCTGAACAGGCGGAGGAGGTGAACAATGCAAAAACGCAAATTGGGAAAAAGCAATCTGGAGGTCTCGGCTCTTGGGCTTGGATGCATGGGAATGAGCTTTGCCTATGGTCCGGCCGGAGACACACAGGAGATGATCTCTCTTTTGCGGGCAGCCGTAGAACGCGGCATCACATTCTTCGATACGGCAGAAGTGTATGGCCCATACATGAACGAGGAACTCGTCGGTGAGGCGCTCGCTCCCCTGCGCGATCAGGTGGTAATCGCCACCAAGTTCGGCTTTAAACTCAAGCCGGATGGAACTCCCGGTTGGCTCGGCCTCGATAGTCGCTCCGAGCACATCAAGGACGTCGCCGAGGCCTCGCTCAAACGACTCAAGACCGATGTCATCGATCTGTTCTACCAGCACCGTGTCGACCCAGATGTTCCGATCGAAGACGTGGCGGGAGCGGTGAAGGAACTGATTCAGGAAGGTAAGGTGAAGCACTTTGGTCTCTCTGAAGCAGGCGTACAGACGATTCGTCGCGCGCACGCTGTCCAACCCGTGACAGCCCTTCAGAGCGAATACTCGCTCTGGTGGAGACGTCCTGAAGAGGAGGTATTGCCGACGCTCGAGGAGCTTGGAATCGGCTTCGTTCCATACAGCCCTCTGGGCAAGGGCTTCCTGACCGGAAAGATCGACGAAAGCACAACCTTCGACAGCTCCGACTTCCGCAACACGCTCCCACGCTTTTCGCCGGAGGCTCGCAAAGCGAATCAAGCCCTGGTTGATCTGCTCGGCCAGATCGCAGCACGTAAGAAGGCGACACCCGCGCAGATCGCGCTCGCCTGGTTGCTTGCCCAGAAGCCGTGGCTTGTTCCGATCCCGGGCACAACGAAGCTTCACCGCCTTGAGGAGAACATTGGAGCAGTCGCGATCGAACTCACGGCTGAAGATCTCCGCGAAATCAATAACACAGCATCAAAGATTACAGTGCAAGGCGCTCGTTACCCCGAAAAGCTCGAACAAATGACCGGTCGCTAACGGGTCGAATGAAGCGGCTTACCTTTTCGGCACCGGGCAGTGCCTGGCAGATCACTAGTCTCGCTGGGCAAAAGGAGGAACAAATAATGGAGATCAAGCGATGCGGCTCCCAGTCTTCGGGCACGGGACCGACAGATTGGTTCACGGGTACGGTGCGGGTTGATCCGCTGTTTGACGCGCCTGATCCCGCGCGCGTTGTGGGCGCCAGCGTCACTTTTGAGCCCGGTGCCCGTACCGCGTGGCATACGCATCCACTCGGCCAGACCCTGATCGTTACGTCCGGCTGCGGCTGGGCGCAGCGCTGGGGTGGTCCAATCGAGGAGATCCGGCCAGGGGATGTGGTCTGGTTTCCACCGGGTGAGAAGCATTGGCACGGGGCGACGTCAACGACGGCGATTACCCATGTCGCCATTCAGGAGAAGCTTAATGGCAAAACCGTCGATTGGATGGAGAAGGTCAGCGACGAACAATACCAGGTCCGATAAGGCGCGCCGAAATGAAGGTCTACTAATAAGGATAACAATGAGCAAGCACTTCCGCGTCCCGGCGCGTCTACCGGTCAAGTTGAAAGACTCGGGAGTCCGTCTCGCTGCAGTCCTTCGCAGCGCCGGACTTCCAGCATCTCTTTTTGATCAACCACGTGTCCTAGTGACGACCGATGAACTCTTCGCCTTCTGGCGCGGAGTAGGCGAGGTCAGTCTCGATCCCGCTATAGGTCTTTACCTGGGAACGGAAAGTAAGCCGGAACACTTCGACCCCATCGCGCTCGCCACGCTCTCCACCAGCAGTTTCGGCGAAGCCATGCGTCAGATGTCTCGCTACAAAGAACTCAGCTGTCCCGAAGAGATCATTCATGAAAACGACAGCGAAGAATGGAGCATCCAGTTTCGCTGGCTCCAGGCCCAGGAACATGAGCCCAACATTCTTACGGATCTCTGCTTTGCCTATGTTCTCTCCATCGCTCGTCATGGCACAGGAACTACCATGTCGCCGCTTCGCCTTGAACTCGTTCGGCCGCGCACCTATGCAAAATCTCTGGAGCGTCACTTCGGCTGTCCCGTGGTCTTCGGAGGGACGCGCAATGCCCTTATCTTCCGCGCGCTCGATGCCGACCGGCCTTTCATAACCCAGAATGCAGAGCTGCTCGCAATGCTTGCACCGCAACTGGACGAAGAGCTAAAGCAGCACAAAGACCAGGAGAGTTTCCCAGAACGAGTCCGAGGCACCATTCAGAAAAAACTCACTGGTCGTCGCCCTAAAATGCGCGACATAGCCCGCGAACTCCACATTAGCTCACGAACTCTCCAGCGCCGTTTGCAGGACGCAGGCTACTCCTTCCAGCAGGTACTTGAGGAGGCACGTCACCAACTTGCTCGCCATTACCTCATCAGTTCATTACTCGAACTAAACGAGACGGCTTACCTGCTCGGCTATGAAGATTCCGGCTCTTTCGTTCGCGCCTTCCGCACCTGGGAAGGAATTCCTCCAGCTCACTGGCGCGAAACTCAACGGGCAAATGTCGCGTCATAGTTGATTCGCAAATTCCAGAAGTGGAAACTATGATGCCAATAGTCCGTGTGGCGGAATACCTGGGTTCTTTTCCGAATGCGGCTAAGTTGTTGAAATGATTTGGTGGACCTGATCGGGATCGAACCGATGACCTCTTCCATGCCATGGAAGCGCGCTCCCAGCTGCGCCACAGGCCCACTCTTTGGGAAGGACTCTATCTATTCTGGCTGAGCAGACGATATTCGTCAAATCTCTGGTGGGAACTAAATGGGTATGTTCCGGTGTCTAAAGGATATAGAGTGAGCGAGCACTCTGCCGCCGGCGGCGCAGTTTTTCATGCTTCAGCACTTGATCCTGGCAGTATTTGCCACATGTTTCATGAAAGCCGTAATCTAGAGGACACCCGATATGCAGGCGGGCATCGCAGTGGGAAATCTGGCAAGCGCCATTGGCATAACAACGGAAGATGCAGTTCTTGTGGCCGAACTCAAAGCCGGCTCGGAAGATGCGTTTGCCATTTTGATTGCCCAGTATCATCAGCCGCTTTACTCGCTGATAGCCCGCAGCCTTAATGATCCTGTAGATGCAGCTGATATCACTCAGGAAGTCTTCATCAAGGTGTTCCGCGGCATTCGCGGCTTCAATGGCGAATCCAGTCTGCGCACATGGCTCTACCGTATCGCCCTTCATGAAGCATCGAATCAACGACGCTGGTGGTCACGCCATAAAAGGCAGGAAATCACCATCGATTCGCCGTGCGAGTCAGAAGATGACGGAAGTACTTTCAGCATCAGCTCTACTCTAGCAGATGCCGGGGATTCGCCTTACGACCATGCTGCTCAGGCTGAGGCCCGCGAACGCGTCGAATCAGCCCTGCGGCAACTACCGGAGGCATTTCGAACGGTCGTTATCCTTCGCGAGATAGAAGGGTTTGCGTACGAAGAGATCGCTGAGATCCTGAACATAAATCTCGGCACGGTGAAGTCGCGTTTAACTCGTGGTCGCTCGGCTCTCCGGGCAATATTGGTTGCTGCTGGGAGCGAAGTTGTAAATAGTTCTGCGTCCTCGTCTGTTATGCAGACATCCAAAGCGGTGACGCGATGATCCCGAGACATTGCAGCAAGATCCGCGCCTGCTTCTCCGATTATCTCGACGGCGCTGTCAGTGGACAGCAAATGCAGGAGATTGCCTTTCATTTGGAAAGTTGCGAAGACTGCGAACGCGGTTTTGCCGATCTGCGGGCTATGCAGCGGACACTTGCGGCGTTGGGACCTGCAAAGGCTCCAGCCGACCTTGGCATGAAACTCCGTCTAGCCATCTCGCATGAGCAGGCGGCGCGAAGATCGAGCTGGACGGACAAAGTCAGCTTGAAGTGGGAAAATGCAGTTCGCCCGATGCTGCTGCAGGTTTCAGCGGGTTTTGCGGGTTCGGTGGCTTTGGTCGGCAGCATTATGCTTCTTCTGGGAATGGTCGCTGCGCCGGAGCCTGTAATGGCGAACGATGAGCCGCTAGGTGCTATGACCTCCCCACATTATCTGTACTCTGCGACCATTCCGCAGGCGATTGTAACGGGCCATGATTCGGCGATTGTTGTCGAGGCCTATGTCAATGCCGAGGGACGCGTCTATGACTACGATATCGTGTCGGGTCCGGAAGATGCCACGGTGCAGACCCAAATCGTCAATCAGCTCCTGCTGAGCGTCTTTGAGCCGGCGCGTGTCTTTGGAGCTCCGGTCCGGAGTCGTGTTGTAGTCACTTTCTCGGGAATTTCAGTTCGGGGTTAGTAATCCTGAGGTTGCAACTGGCTCGCGGCTCCCTTAAACTTCATGGGAGCGTCGAATCCCTATCGTGTCTTTTCTGAACAGATCGCCAATTTTCGGGCACAGAGCAAAATTTCCTCTGTGCCTTGTCGCAGCTCTCTTTCTGGCTTCTCTTGCCGGCACAGCTGCAGCTCAGTCAGATTCTTCGAGCAGTAGCAGCACTCCTGAATCGACGGTCACGAAAAACCCCAGAACGACGACACAGCCCGCGCCTCGGATTGCCCAGCCGGAGGCTGGCGGTTCTGCAATTACTCTGGAGACGAATGAACCGTTGTTTGATCTCGCGGTTACCCTCAATGTTTGCGGCTATGATGCCGATCTTGCCAATTCAAGTCCGGTCCGCCTAAAGGTTAGGGAAGAGATCAATGAGGAGTTAGCGGCCTCTCCTGCGGCACGAGATAGCCGGGATGCGTTGTGCGGCTATGTCCGGGAGCACACGCTGACAGATAACGCCCTGAACCTGGCGCAATATATATCTTTGGCGTTGTATCTGAAGCCGCCGCCGGAGCTGACTCCCACGGTCGATGAGACGGAATTACCTCCAGACTCCACGCAAGTCGTCAATATCCTTCCTCTGCTGCGAACTTTCAGCCAGGATGTGCATCTTCATGCGATATGGATCAAGCATCGTCCTGACTACGAAGAGCTCGTCAACAAGATCCACGATCCTCTGACGAGGATGATTCTGGATACCAACATCTATCTCAGGCTTCCCGTCAGCAGCTATGACGGACGCAGGTTTCTGGTGCTGTTGGAGCCGATGTTGTCGCCCGCTGTGACGAATGCGCGTATCTATACGAATGACTACATTGTGGTCACGTCACCTGCGGGAGATCCGCCAGGAGCGGTGCGGATGGATCAGATTCGTCATACCTATCTGCACTATGAGGTGGAGCCGCTGATCTATGCACGTGCGGCGGCAATGGATCGTTTGCTGCCTCTGCTGAAGCCTGTGCAGGATGCTCCATTGGACTTCACCTACAAGTCAGACATTGTGGCGTTATTGACTGAATGCCTCATCAAGGCTATCGAGGCGAGGACAATGGATGTAGGCATTGCCAAGCCCAAGCGTCCGGATGCGGTGAAGCAGCGGGCCGATATCGAGCGTTATGAAGCGGAGATGACGGCTTACGATCGTCAGGCCGAGGCGGTTCGTCGCAAGACGGTGGATCTCGAGACTCGCCAAGGGTGGGTTCTGGTGGATTACTTCTACGACAAGCTCGGTCAGATGGAGAAGGATTCGATCTCCTTGAAGGAGAACATCGGCGAGATGGTTTACGGAATGGATGTGGGGCGTGAGCGTCACAAGGACGAGCAGATTGCCTTCCTGCCGGAGGGAACGCACGATGTGGTCCGGCGAGCACCGAGACAGATCTCTGGATTGGATCTGGCGGAGACAAAGCTGCTCAAGGGTGATCTGGATGGAGCGAGTACGCTTGCCAAGAATGCCCTGGATGATCCGAAGGGCGATCACGGGCAGGCTCACTATGTGATGGCGCGAGTCAACCTTATGCAGCGAGAGCCAGATGCTGCTATCGAGGACTTCGAGCAGGCATTGCAGTTGTCCAAAAATCCTCGGACGCTTGCCTGGTCGCACATCTATCTCGGAAGGCTTTATGACGTTGTTCCGGATCGGCAGAAGGCTCTGGCTGAGTATCAGGCGGCGCTGACCGTTCGTGACAGTCAGCCAGATACGAAGGCTGCGGCGGAGAAGGGACTGAAGCAGCCATTTACAAGGCCGAATGCCCCAGCGGCGAAGCCTGATGAGGAACCGCTCGATCCCAGTGGCAAAGCCGAGAAGCAGGCTTATCGTCCGCCCTCGAAATAACCATTTGGACTGGGATTGAGTCCAGTAAAGTAGAGGACACGAGGGTTGGATGACGACGCGTCGCAAAAAGGCCGGCGAATCGCAATCGAATAAGGCTCTTACGAGCCTGTTTGGTCATTCTTTTCAACGACCTGAGCTTTTAACCTGGGCTTTGACTCATCGTTCGCTGGCTTATGAGACGAATCCTGAAACGCTGCGGGACCCGGGTTCGGATAATGAACAGTTGGAATTTGTTGGGGACGCTGTGCTTGGGCTGGCGGTGGCGGAGTCGCTGTTTCGTCGATTTCCGGGCTCGCGTGAGGGTGAACTGACTCGGCTGCGGGCTTCGCTGGTGAGCCGCCGCCATCTGGGACAGGTTGCTGCACGCATCAAGCTGGGCGATTTGCTGCGGCTGGGGCGCGGTGAGGAGCAGAGTGGCGGACGGGAGAAGCCGGCGCTGCTGGCCAATGCGATTGAGGCAGTCATTGCGGCGCTCTATCTCGACGGTGGACTGGACGCAGCGCGGATGTTCATCGAAGAGCATATTATCGAACCGACGCTTCCGGCGCTTCACCTTGCGATGCAGGCGGGCGACACGTTCAGCGGCGCGATTGGCGACCACAAATCGGCACTGCAGGAGTATCTGCAGGCGACTGGGGCCGGTCAGCCGCAGTATGTGTTGACGGCGCAGAGCGGGCCTGACCACCAGAAGCTCTTCCGCGTGGAGGTGCGCGTGGAAGACGGCGCAGGCGGCTCGATAGCGCTGGCCGAGTCGGAGGGTTCGACGAAGAAGCAGGCCCAACAGGAGGCAGCGCGAATTGCGTTTGCGCGTCTGCTCCTGGAGCACCAGGTCGGCGATCTGAAGGGAGCGGTGGAGGTAGCGAAGTGATCGATCCGGCGATATCGTCCGATGCTCCTTCCGACCTCTCCGAGGTCCAAACCCAGAGTCTGCAGGTCTTGCCCGAGTCCGAGGTGTCTGTGCCGCCGCCAATGATGGCGACACAACGACCACCACAGGATGATTGGGCTTCCATGCTGCATTCGGTTCAGTCGCTGATCTACATCATCGTGGTTGCAGTCTTCATCATCACGTTCTGCGTACAGCCTTTCCGAATTCCTTCTGGATCGATGGAATCCACGCTGCTGGTCGGCGATTTTCTGCTGGTCAACAAACAGGCGACGGCATTGGGAGATACAGGCGGTCTGTTGCCTACCACGGCGATCCACCGAGGACAGATTATTGTCTTCCACTACCCGATCGAGCCATCGATTCACCTGGTGAAGCGCGTGGTGGGTATGCCGGGAGACCATTTGAAGATGCGCGAGGGGCGTGTCTTCATCAATGGCTCTCCGCTGGAGGAACCCTATGCGGTGTATCGGCCGAGCGGGCCGGACAGCTATCGGGACAACTTTCCGCGACTGCAGAGTGCGGACCCGAATATCGACTCGCGGTGGTGGATCAGGATGCGGACGCTGATCGACGATGGCGAACTGATTATTCCGGCGGACAACTACTTCGTCCTGGGGGACAACCGGAATAACAGCGAGGACAGCCGTTACTGGGGTTTCGTTCCTCGCGCAGCGATTGTGGGGCAGCCGTTCCTTATTTATTTTTCGCTGCATCTGCCGGGAAACGACGATCTAAGCGTGCTTGCTCCTGAGGCGCTGGCCCGTCAGCGTCGGAGTGGGCTAAGTGCCTTTACCGATTTTGCGCGGTGGGACAGGGTTCTGCAGGTCGTTCGGTGATAGTCCTCCCGGGGGGGTATCTCGCTATAACATGCTTAGAATCAGAGTTTTACAATTTTATATCTCTGTAAAATCGTCATTCTAAATGGGTTGGGAGTAAAATCCTCTTTCTAAAGGGTTTATGGTGCTTGATGGCGAAAGCCCCGGTTTATGACCGGGGCTTTTTTGATTCTTTATCTAGTTTAGCTGATTGGAGGAAACTCCCGCGCAACCGGGATGTCTTTGGGTTTGTTGCGGTTAGATGGTTTTGGGACTTGACATGCGATTTTTGGGGGAATTTGGAGGATTAAATTTTCAAATAGCTGATATTTATCGACTTATAAGAGAGTAGTGGAGCGGCTACAGTTTTGCCCTTAGTGTGACAGCTTCGGCAATACCAAGTACGAGAGCATAGGCGGCGAAGAGAAAGGCGCCGTAGCGGCCAGCTGACGTGGCCTGAAGCTTTGGCATGAATGTAGGTAGATGGGAGAGGACTACCGTTTCTCCGATCATGCCGGGTATAGCGAGCAAGAGAACTGCCGATGCCCACGCCGCTGGAGGTATGTGACGCGCCCTGAGGATTGCGACGCAGATTGCTGCGGTAAGGATGGGTGAGAGGGCAAAGCTGATCCAATAGCGAAAGGCTGTGGTTTCGAAGATTGTGAAGGCACGCCAAGCGTAGTAAAGAGTGCCGAGCAGCCAAAGGATGAAGCCGGACAGTAACAAGAGGGCGATGTCCTGCACTTTCATGAGGTCCTCTCCGAGAGTAGGATGTACCGAATGGTACAAGTATATGTACCACATGGTACATGCGGAGGCAAGGTGCAGAAAGAAGATCAGGGCAGACTTATTGAACGGTGTCTCGGTGCTTTTGTTGGAGCGGGGACGCTGGATTTGAGCCTGGATCAGTTGGCGGCGAGCGTTGGAGTGAGCAAGCGAATGTTGATCCACTACTTCGGCGGGCGCGAGGGGATTGAAGAAAGGGCGATGACGCTGTTGGAGGACAAGCTGCGGGCTCAGTTTGCACCGGAGACGTTTCCGCGTGGGGTTACTCCGGAGAGAGTGATGACGGCGCTGTGGGAGAGAACGACGGCTCCCGAAGCGAAGGGGGTGTTGCTGCTGGTGATGGATCTATCGCGGCGTGCGTGGAGTGGATCGGCGCGGGCGCGGGCGTTCTATGAGGAGCAGCAGCGGCTTTGGGTTGAATTGTTGTTGCGCTTTTTGCCGGACAGGGCGGTCGTGGAGGATGTGCTGCAGACATTTCAGGGAGCAGTGCTGGCTTATCTGGTGACGGGGGATCGCGAGCGTGGGTTGCGGGCTTTGATGGGAGTGTTGAGAGGCCCAAGGATTAACTAGAAGCAACGGCAAGAGCAATGGATGGGAAAGGTTTTACATTCCCACTCATCGCGATGAGACCGCGATGAATGGGGCACCCGCACCCGGTCTTTGGTTGCTGGTTGAGAATAGCAACGGCGAAATACAGGGATCCCGTTCGATTTCGCTCCGGGCAGGCTTCTTTACTGCGGCGGCAAAAGCGCAGCTTTCGGTTGGGATGACGTTTGTGGGGAACGGGAATAAAGAAGAACAAGCAACGACAACAGCAGATCCCTGGGGGATGACAAACAAAAGGACAAACAACCACAACAGCAAGGATAAAGACAACGGCAGAGGCTTGGTGATAGGTGGTGGGCGGGGTTTCCGATACACTGACATATGCGTTCCGGAGATGAGTTCTGATGGGTACGATGGAAGTTACACCAAACGAAACAGAGACCAAAGAGCCTGCGAAGCAGACAGAGACGCCGCTGGAGTCGCTTGCCTCCATCTGCAGCGTGCTGGCGATTGGTCTTTTTGTCATGACCTTCATCTTCCAGAACTTTGAAATTCCCTCGGCTTCGATGGTGAAGACGCTGCTGATTGGCGATCATGTGCTGGTCGATCGCATAACGCTGGCACCTCCGGCGAAGTGGGCTCCGTTTACCCGCTATCGCGATGTTCAGCGCGGGGACGTAATTGTTTTTCTGAAGCCTGGCGAGCCGGATCTGTTTCTGGTGAAGCGGGCGATTGCGCTGCCGGGAGACAGGATCCATCTGCGCAATGGGATTGTGTACTTGAATGGGGTCGCGCAGGATGAGCCGCAGGCGGGCAAGCCGCTGGATGATGGAAATCCGCAGCATGCGTTCAATGCTTTTCGGGACGACTTTCCTAATGTGCCTCCGGACCCCTACTCGGGTGTGACGGCAAGCTGGCAGTATGAGCTGCCGAATCATATTCAGGGAGAAGACCTGGTGGTGCCCCCGGGCAAGATTTTTGCCATGGGAGACAACCGGACCGAAAGCCTGGATGGGCGGTACTGGGGCTTTGTGCCGCGCGAGAATATCGTCGGACGGCCGATGTTCGTCTACTGGTCGTTTGAGACGCCGGCAGACCAGATCAACAAGCAGAGCATTGGGGAACGGATTGCGTTCATGGGGCACATCGTGCTGCACATCTTCAGCGAGACACGGTGGAAGCGCACGCTTCATCTGATTCGGTAGAGAGGTCGATTCCGCGCAGGACGCCGTCGGGCGCGGGGGAATTGTTCATGCAGGAAACCGATCCAACATACGCGCAGGACGCTGGTACACGACAGCCAAAGCGCAACGGAAGACTTCGCCATTTGGTGTTTGTTGGCGTGACGCTGTTGGTGCTGGTTTTGCTGGTGGTGCTTCCGCCGTTGATCAATGCGAACCGGTTTCAACGACGGATTGCGGCGAGTATTGGGGGAAGCCTGGGGCGTCCGGTACATCTGGACCGGGTGACGTTCAATGTGTTTCCGCTGCCGGGGTTTACTCTTGAGAATTTGGTGGTGAGCGAGGATCCGGCATTTGGGATGGAGCCGATTATTCGGGCCAACTCGGTGCGGGCGACGCTGCGGATCAGCTCGCTGTGGCGCAAGCGGGTGGAGTTTTCGACGATCAGCTTTACGGAGCCGAGCGTGAACCTGGTGCGGGCGGCTAATGGGAAGTGGAATCTCGAAAGCATTTTGCTGCAGGCTTCGCGGATTGAGGCTGCACCGACGGTGCAGGCGAAGGCGGGACCGGCGCCGCGGTTTCCGTATATCGAAGCGACCGGGGCTCGGCTGAATTTGAAGCAGGGTGCGGAGAAGATGCCGCTTTCGTTGACGGAGGCGGAGTTTGCGCTTTGGCTGCCGAATCCGCAGGAATGGCATGTGAGGCTGCAGGCGCGGCCGTCGCGGACGGATACGAGTGTGTCGGATGCGGGAGCGGTAAGGCTGGAGGGGACGCTGGGACGCGCGGCTTCGCTGGGTGAGGTGCCGCTGAATCTGCAGGGCGAGTGGCGGAACGCTCCGCTGGGCGCTGCGAGCAAGGTGGTGCTGGGACAGGATGCGGGGCTGCGTGGAGAGATGACGCTGACGGCGACGGCTCGCGGGACGGTGGGCAAGAGTGCGGTGCAGGCGCGGTTGCGGCTGGACGATACGCGGCGGGCGGATTTTGTGCCGCCACGGACGCTGTCGGTGGACCTGGAGTGTCTGGGGTCGGCGACGAATGCGTTTCATGGGTTTGAGAATGTTCGGTGCAGCTGGCCACCGGCGGGGTCGGGCGCGCAGACGGTGGCGCTGGCGGGATCGCTGCCGGATATTCGAAGGCCGAAGATGGCTACGGTGGCGGTGGGGACGCCGGGGATTTCGGGGAGTACGCTGCTGGACTGGCTGCGCATTGCGAGCGCGAGGGTTCCGGCGGATGTAACGGCTGCGGGGAAGATGACGGGAAGTGTGTCGTATCACCCGGAGGAGGCTTCGCCGTGGGAGGGCGAGGTGCTGATGGCGGATCCGAGTTTGAAGAGTGTGACGGCTGGGACGGAATCGCTGGTGGATGGAGATATTCGCCTGCGATCGGTGGCTCAGGCTGCGGTTGAGCCGCATAAGCATCGGGGGACGGTTGTGGCTTCGGGGAGTGCGTTTGTGCTTTCGCCGGTGTCGCTGGCACTGGGTGGGAAGGATCCTGCGGTGCTGGATGGGCGGGCGGATGCTTCGGGTTATACGCTGCATCTTGTGGGGATGGTTACGGCTCAGCGGCTGCTGGCGCTGGGGGCTGCGCTGCCGCAGTTGGGCGATGGGCTGGCTGAGGTTGTACCGATGAATCGGGCGGTGACGGGGCCCTTTCGAGTGGATCTGGTGGCTAGCCGGCCGTGGGGTGGGGAGCAGGTTTGGCGGAATGCTTCGGTGAGTGGTGGGCATCCGAGGGGTGGGGCGAGGCGGTAGTTCGGGAAGAGGTACTTGAGGTTCTGATATGCACTCGCTGAGGCTATCGGTAAAAACTCTCCTTACTTTTGGGTTCGTCTTATCTGTGTGCGGAGTTTCGTCTGTAACGGCGCAATCATGCGGCGTTACCGGTTTGGCGGTGCAGGTGCTCGGTTCCGGTGGCCCGGAGTCGCAGGATAAGCGCGCGTCTACCAGCTATCTTGTCTGGGAGAACGGGAGAGCGCGTGTCATCGTTGATGCTGGAGGAGGCAGCGCGCTGCGCTTTGGGGAGAGTGGAGCGCAGATGTCTCAGGTGAACGTTTTTCTGTTCAGCCATTTTCATGTCGATCACAGTAGCGATTTCCCTGCCTTGATTTTTTCTTCCTGGTTTGAAGACCGCAAGCGGCCCCTGCCGATCTTCGGCCCTACGGGGAACAAGTCCATGCCTTCCACCACCGAGTTCGTAAGCGATCTCTTCCGTGAGCCACACGGAGCCTATCGCTATCTGAGCGAGCTGGTGGAACCGGGTACTGAAGGAAGCTACCAGGTACAGCCGCATAATGTTGCGGCCAGCTTAGTGCCTGTTCTCGTGTTTCGTGACGCCGATATGACGTTGTACGCAGTCAGCGTCGTTCATGGTGCGTTTCCTGCGCTGGCGTGGCGAGTGGAGATTGGTGGCAAGCGGATCGTCTTTAGCGGAGATACGGACGGAGAAGGAGAAGGCCTGATACAGCTGGCATGGAACGCAGATTTATTCGTCGCTCATAACGCCGTGCCGGAGGGCTCTACCGGAGTGGAGAGGCGTCTCCATATGCCGCCTTCGGTTATAGGAACGATTGCCGCGAATGCTCATATCAAGCAATTGGTTCTGTCTCATCGCATGCTGCGGACTTTGGGAAAAGAGCGTGAGACTGAAGCTGAGATAAAGCGCCGATTTTCAGGCACGATCCTGTTCGCTAATGATCTTGATTGTTTTCCTGTGAAGTGAGAGTTTTCGCAGGCTAAACAGGTTTACGGAAACGGCTGAGCCGTGCCCTTGAGCAAGACGGTTTTTGCAGGTTGGAGTTCTGTGCTCTCGCTCTGCGACTAGTGGTGGGTCGGATCGGAATATTTCCACCGGATCTGCCCGAGATGCTCGGTGATGCGGCCGACTCGGGCTAACAAGCCCAGTGGCTATCTTCTCGGCTCATACCGCATCGCCACCGCCCCCGAGGCGAACTCGAGCCGGCTCAGGAGCCTCAAGTCGACATGCTTCGATAGCCCCGCGAACAACGTCGGCCCGTGGCCTGCTAGCCTGGGCTGCACTACGAACTCGTACTCATCAATCAATCCCAGCTCCGCCAACGCCAGCGGGAGCTTCACGCCTCCCACGAGCAGTCCCTTACCCGACTCTCGCTTGAGCTGCTGAACGGCCTTCCCCAGATCTCCGCGCACGAGCTCCGCGTTCCAATCGACCCGATCCAAGGTGCTCGACACGACGTACTTCTTTGCCGCGTCGATCGTCCGGGCGAAGGGTTCCATCCAATCGGACCTCGCTACCGTCAGCGCCGGCGGCCGGAACGCTGCCTCCATCATTTCGTAAGTCACCCGGCCGAAGAGGAGGGCATCGGCCTGGTCGAGGTTCTCGATCGCGTGACGATGCAAGTCTTCGTCCGCGGGTATTGCACGATGATCGCAGCACCCGTCCAATGTGACGTTGATGGAATACCGAAGGGGTCGCATTACGCAAGAGTACCGCCGATAGGGTAGACCAGCAAGGTTAGCCCGCTTCAGGGCCAGGAGCCACTTACGTAGCGCATGACGATGACAATTTGAGAGCTGTTAGCGGCATGCCACTAGTGCACTACCACTTGTTTGGTGTGGGTGGTGGCGGTCAGTTCGGGGACGGTGCCGTCGTTAACGATGACTTCGCTGGGTGTGCCTTCGAAGACGATGCGGGTGGAGGCAGTGGAGTGGGCGGCGACGCGGACGCGGCCTGATGCGCTGAGCGTTCCGGAGTGGATGATGACGGGGACGTCGGCGATGGCGTCGCCATCGTTGCGAACTTCGACGGCGATGAGCCAGCTGGCATCCTTGTTGCCCTGGGCGGGGAGCTGACGCGGGGTTACGCTGGCGATTGTGAGGTCGGGCAGGCCGCGGTCGCGGTAGACCCAGTCATCGAAGAACCAGCCGAGGTCTTGCTTGGAGGTCTGTTCGAGGAGCCGCTGAAATTCTTTGGGGTCTTCATCGCGCTTGCCGGAGTGGCGATAGAGCTGGAGGGCGTGTTTGAGGGCGTCGTCGGTGGTGATGGAGCGGAGCATCCAGAGGACGGCGGTGGCTTTGGTGCGGTAGTAGATCTCGTCGTGGGCCTGGATGAGGCTTTGGCCGGCGTGATCGGGGTCGGTGGATTTGGAGAGATCGGGTTCGACGAGGGCGAGGGTGTTGATTTGATCGTGGAGCTGGTTGAGGGCGGCGTCGCGGCCTTCGTTCTGCTCGATCCAGAGAAGGGACATGAACTGGGCTACGCCCTCGTTGAGCCATTGGTGAGAGGACCGGAACCAGGCGTGCGAAAGAGAGTGCGAGAGCATGGGCGTGAGGGACGCTGCGTTGGTGTCGCGCATGGGAGCGGCGAGAAAGGCGTCGTCTTCGAAGGGCTGGCCGTCGTGGTCGATCATGTTGAGCGGTGTGATGGGGGAGGGGCCAAGCCAGTCGGCGAGGAGAGGGCGGACGTTTTGGGCGGCGTTGGTGAAGGCAGGGAGAGCGTCGTCGTGGCTGGTGACGACGGAGAGAAGATTGTCGGTGACGACGGTGGGAGAGGATTCGGTGACGAAGAGGCTAGGGGTGCGGAAGCCGAGGGGGTGGATGGGGAAGTCGGCTGTGGCTACGCCGGGGGCGTCGGAGACGGGAGCATTGACGTTTTCACTGACGGCGATGAGGGGTTGCGGTTGGCCGAGGAACCATGCTGTCCGGGGCGGGTCGCCGAGATATTCAACCGAGAGGCGGAGGCGGATGGTCGCGGGGGATTGATTGAGCTTGGTTAGGCCGATGGATTGGAAGAGCTTTGCGCCGTCGCCGAGGAGTGCGGGGGCGGAGGAAACGGGATACCAGAGGACGTTGCCGAAGCCGCGGAGGGCGGTGATCTCGGGGGAGATGGTGTCCCAGTCGGCGACGAAGGCCTGCGAGGGAGGTGCTCCAATACGTTCGAGACGCTCGCCTGATTGGGTGATCTCGCCGGAGTAGAGGGCGGTGAGGTCGATGGTGGCGCCGGGGGCGAGGGGTTGAGAGAGGGTGGTGATGGCTTCTCTGGCCTGGCCGGTGTGGTCGGTGTCGGTGTCGATGAGGTGCTCGGCGAAGGTTAGGGGCTGAAGGTGGCCATCGACGCGCTGGGAGATGCTCTCCCAATTCAGAGTGGAAGAGAGCTGGAGAGGGAGGTGTGCGAGGGGCTGGGTGCCGGTGTTACGGACGATGAAGTTGGCGCGGACGGCTATATGTGACTTTGCCGGGACGAGGTGAACGTCGAGATCGTAGGCGGTGAAGGTGAGGGAGGCGCGGTCGGCGTCGGTGATGGAGGCGATGGTTTTCGCGGTCGCGGTTTTCTTTTCCGTTGGCGAAGGGGTGTCCTGATTGCGATTGAAGAGTACGGTGCCGTGGGGCTCGGATGCTGGCGGCGCTTCGGGTGCAGGCTGCTGCGGGGTCTGTGCGAGAGCGGTGGCGCTTACAAGGAGGGTGACTGCGAGGAGCGAGTTACGGTGATGCATATTTTTCAAGATCCGAGGCCCTTGCGAGGTTTTGCGGGGGCGGCTTTCTGGGGTGCTGGGGCTCTGCGCTGGCGCATGGCTTCGTACATGACGATTGCGCCGGCGACTGAGACGTTGAGGGAAGAAACCTGTCCGGCCATGGGTATGCGGAGGAGATGGTCGCAGGTTTTTTTGACGAGGTCGTGGAGGCCAGCGCCTTCGCGGCCGAGGACGAGGACGCAGTCGGTTTTGAAGTCGAAGTCGGTGTAGTCGGGGGTGCCGCGCTCGTCGAGGCCGAGGACCCAGACGTGTTTCTGCTTCATCTGCTCGAGCGAGCGGACGAGGTTGGTGACGCGGGCGACGCGAACGTGCTCGGAGGCTCCGGCAGAGGTTTTGGCAACGGTGCCGGTGATAGGGGCGGAACGCCGCTCGGGGATAACGACGCCGTCGACTCCGGCACCGTCGGCGGTGCGAAGGAGCGCACCGAGGTTGTGGGGGTCTTCGACGCCGTCGAGGGCGAGGAAGAAGCGGTGCTGACCATCCTCTTTGGGTACGAGGAGATCTTCAATGGTGAGGAACTTGCGCTCGCGGACGACGGCGAGGACGCCTTGATGGGCGTCGGTGCGGGCGAGGCGGGTGAGCTGGTCGCGGGGCTCGATGGAGACGCGGATGCCAGCGGTGCGACAGAGTTCGACGACGCGCTCGAGGCGTTCGTCTCGTCGTTCGCGGGCGATGCTGACGTGATCGAGCTGGCGGGCACCGGAGCGGATAGCCTCCTCGACGGGATGGAGGCCGTACAAAACTTCCATCTCTCAAGTTTACCGTCAGAAACCTGCAGCGATAAGGGCGAAGGGCCGTAGAATAGGCGCTACACCACAGATTTCTGATATTCGCGGACTGTTTCAGGGAAGGATTTCAGCTTTTATGGACGATTTCAGCGACGACCGAGACTTTTCCCAGAGAAGTGGCGTCTCTACCTCTGTGCAGACTGATTCCATCCTGCTGGCATCGGCGGTTGCCGCCCAGACCCAGAGCGACAATGCGGCGATAGCACATGGGTTGAAGAAGCAGAATCCGGAGCTGCTGGATCATCTGATTGAGCTGTATCAGCATCGGCTGCTGCGCTATCTTTTGTTTCTGACAGGCAAGCGCGAGGTGGCGGAAGACCTGTTCCAGGAGACCTGGATTCGTGTACTGCTGCGGGGCGGACAATACAACGGCAAGGCGCGGTTCGATACATGGCTGTTTACGATTGCGCGGAACCTTGTGATCGACCTCTCGCGGAAACGCACGATGGCGAGCCTGGATGAGATGAGCGAGGCGAACGGAGATGACCGTCCGTTTGAGATTGCGATGGATGCGCCGTCTCCGCTGGAGCAGTTTGAGTCGCGAGAAGACCGTGCTGAGGTGGGCGAGGTGCTGTTGAAGCTGGACTCGACCTATCGCGAGGTTCTGGTACTGCGGTTTTATGAAGAGCTGTCGCTGGAAGAGATTGCCGGGGTGACCCGGGCTCCGCTGTCTACCGTGAAGTCGCGGCTGTATCGCGGCCTTGCGGCGTTGAAGCCTGAGGTGGAGAGGATACGGGCTGCGCGTCCTGTGGGGGAGGCGGCGGTATGAACGATTTTCGCGACGAACAGATCTCTGAGAGAGATGCAAATATCTTTGCGCGCTCCGCACTGACAGGTATGAATGCCACGGCACGATCTTCGATGGTGAACCGTACCCATCGTGTGGTGCGGGAGCGGGCGCAGGCGATAGCGGCACGGCGTGACCGCGAGCGGAGCTTGTGGGTGCCGATGGCGGTGTGCTCGGCGCTGGTGCTGATTATCTGCACGGCGGTGTGGAGCGTTCTCGATCAGTACGAGATTTCGCCGACGGGTGTACCGGACTCGAGCGATCAGTTTCTTGTGCTGGGGTTGTGGTTTTTTCCTGTTTCAATGGCCCTGCTGGCGATGGTATGGTTTCGTCGTACACGCAAGCGAACCGGTAGAGAGGCCATGTAATGACGATCCCGTGGAAGCCGAAGACGAAGCAGTCGGAGGAATCGCACGGCGGTGCAGAAGACCGCTTGAGCATGATTCCGGCGTGGTCGGTGGTGCTGTCGATTGTGGTGTTCGCCGCAGTGCAGTATTTGTTTCATGGAGTGATGCCGCACCACAAGCACGAGATGCTGCCGATGCGGTTGCTGATGGGCTACTCGTGGGGAACGGCGTTTGCCAGCTATGTTTTGCTGGTGGGATATGTGAGCCGCGATGTGAAGCGGCGCAATATGTCGGCCGGGTTGTGGATGTTGATTGTAGTGTTGATGCCGGGTGGGATTGGAGCGGTGGTTTACTTCTTGCTGCGGCAGCCGGTTCTGGTGCCTTGCCCGCACTGCAGCACGGAGCTGAGTTCGAATGTTCACTTCTGCCCGCAGTGCCAGTTCCAGCTGGCTCCAGTGTGCGGCCGGTGCTTTCGCGGTGTGCAGATTACGGACGTGTATTGCGTCCAGTGTGGCCATGATCTGGCGGAAGACCATACGCCATCGAGGCTGCGCGCATATAGTGACTAGCGCGTATAGTGACTAGTTGGAGCAATGTCACTGACTGCACTCATTATCGACGACGAACCGCTGGCCCGGCAGGAGCTGCAGTATCTGCTGGAGCGCGCGGGCGGGGTAGAGGTCCTGGCGCAGGGGACCAATGGGATTGAAGCAGTTGAACTGATTCGCACCCATAAACCAGATGTGGTTTTTCTCGACGTGCAGATGCCGGGGATGGATGGTTTTGCCGTGCTGAAGAAGCTGCTGGACCGCAGGATGCCGATGCCGCAGGTGGTGTTTGCGACGGCGTTCAACCAGTATGCGGTGCGGGCGTTTGAGGTGAATGCGATTGACTATCTGCTGAAGCCGTTTGACCGGAAGCGTGTGATGCAGACGATCGAGAAGGCGCAGGCGCGTCGGTCGGCTCCGGCGGAACCGGCGAACCTGGGGATGGAGACGGGAGCGAAGCTGGATGCTCTGCTGCGACTGGTGGAGGAGCAGACCCACGCGCCCAAGGCGAACTCGGGCAAGGTTGTGGTGCGGGCGCAGAGCCGTTTGCTGCTGGTGGATCAAAAAGAGATTTGCTTTGCCTCGATTGAGGAAGGGACGATTAGCGTGGTGACGTCGACGGTGGAGGGACAGTCGAACTGCCGAACGCTGGAGGAGCTGATGGATCAGCTCGATCCGGAGGCGTTCTGGCGGGTACACCGATCGTACGTGGTGAATATTCAACACATACGCGAGGTGGTGCCGTGGTTCAAGTCGAGCTACCAGTTGCGAATGGATGATCCGAAGAAGACGGAGCTTCCAGTGAGCCGGGCGCAGACGAAGAGACTGCGGGAGCTGTTCAACCTGTAGCCTGCGGTCATAAGTCCTGCGCGAACTTTAAAAAAGCGATAGCGGGTTGGAACCGGTCGTGAAAGGTTTCCGTATGGATACCTTGACTATCTACATCTTGTTTGTGTAGATAGTCATGGTATGGGAAAACCGAATGATCTGGTACAGGGAACACTGGGGCTGCTGATCCTTAAAACAATCTCGCTTGAACCGAAGCATGGATGGGCGATCGCGAAGCGGATTCAGCAGATTTCGAATGAGGTGCTGCAGGTGCAGCAGGGATCGCTGTATCCGGCGTTGCAGCGAATGGAGCAGCAGGGATGGATCCGCTCGAAGTGGGGCGAGAGCGAGACGGGGCGGCAGGCGCGGTTTTATTCGCTGACCGCGGCTGGCCGCGCGCAGTTGGAGAAGGAACGAACGACGTGGAACAGGCTTTCGGCAGCGATCGATCTGGTGGTTGAAAGCTGATGGCGGAGTAGCAGAACGCCCGAGGAGAAGCGAGATGCGATGGATGGATCGGTTTCGGATGGCGATGGTCTCGTTGTTCTGGCGCAGACGAGCGACCGAGCGGCTGGATGCTGAGATGCGGTTTCATCTGGAGCAGGAGATAGCGGAACAGGTGAAGACTGGAGCGGAGCCGGACGAGGCGCGGAAGGCTGCTATGAGGGAATTTGGCAATCCTTCCGTGTTGCGTGATGAGGCTCGGCGCAGCTGGAGCTGGGGATGGCTTGAGACGATGGTGCGGGACGTTCGGTTTGGGGCACGCTCGCTGGCGCGGTCGAAGGGTTTTTCGATTACGGCGATTGCGGTGATGGCGTTGTGCATTGGAGCGACGGCGGCGCTGTTCACAGTGGTTCGAGCGGTGCTGCTGCGGCCGCTGCCGTTTCGCGATCCGGACAAACTGGTGATGGTGCATGAGCACTTTCGAAGTAGTACGTATGGGACGGGGTACAACCCAGTCGCTGCGGGAGACTTCTACGAGTGGTGGGCAAAGACGCATGGCTTTGAAGACATGGCTGCAGTGAAGTCGTCGAGCTTCAACCTGAGCGGCGATCACGGCGAGCTGCCGGAGGTAGTGGAGGCAAGGGCGGGCAGCTGGAATCTGTTTCGGCTGCTGGGGGTGCAGCCAGCGATGGGCCGCGCGTTTACCGAGGCCGAGGATGGCGTGGGGCAGGCTCCTGTAGTGATGCTGACGTGGAGCCTGTTTGAGCGGCGGTTTCAGGGGGATCGTTCGATTGTTGGCACGCAGATTTCGTTGGATGGCAAACCATACACCGTCGTCGGCGTGCTGCCGGAGTGGTTTGCCTATCCCAGTCCGCGAGTGCAGCTGTGGGTTCCGTATGCGTCGACGTTTACTGCCGAGTCGATTCAGGAGAACGACAATCATGGAAGTTCGGTGATTGCGCGGCTGCGTCCGGATGTGAGCGAGCAGGCCGCGATCAGCGAGGTGAGCGCGTTGCAGTACCGCATCCACATGGAGCATCGGAACAGCCCTGTGACGGAGGAGGCGCTGACGCAGCCGATGATCGAGGACGTTGTAGGAGACGTGAAGACGCCGCTGCTGACGATGATGGCGGCGGTTGGCTGCATGCTGCTGATCGGGTGTCTGAATGTGTCGAACCTGCTGGTGGCTCGTAGCGCGGCGCGGCAGAAGGAGATGGCGATTCGCGGCGCGCTGGGTGCGGGAAGGCTGGCGCTGGTGCGCGAGCAGATGACGGAGACGATTCTGCTGTGCGCGGCGGGAGGCGTGCTGGGGATGCTGCTCGCTCTAGCGGGAACGCGCTGGCTGGCGACGCACTGGCACGGGCTGCCGCGGACCGAGATGATTCATGTAGATGGCGCGGTGGTCCTCTTTTCAGTAGGTGTGGTGTGCGTGGCTGCCGTGCTTGCGGGGCTGCTGCCTGCGCTTTCAGCGACGAACAGGAGCGTGCTGGGTGCGTTGCAGGAGTCGTCGCGTGCGATGAGTGGTGGAGTCTCCCGCGCGTGGTTGCGGAAGGCCCTGCTGACGGCGGAGGTTGCGCTGACGGTTGTATTGCTGCTGGCGGCGGGGCTGCTGCTGAAGAGCTTTGTACAACTGCGCACGACAGACCTGGGCTGCGCGACCGAGAATGTGTTGACGTTGGGTTACAGCCTGCCGAAGAACGGGTACAGCAGGCCGGAGCAGCAGGTGGCGTTTACGGAGTCGCTGCTGGAGCGCGTGCGGCGAGTGCCAGGTGTTCGCGCTGCGGGATTGGGGACGGTGGTCCCGGGAGCAGGCTGGGGTGGGGATCGCGTGTTTATCGTGCCGGGGCATCCATTTGCCGATGCGCAACATCAGCCGGACGCGGTGCAGCGTTGGGTCGATCCGGGATACTTTGACGCGCTGCAGATTCCGCTGATCAAGGGGAGGGTCTTCGATAGTCATGACAGGCTGGAGCAATCGAATAAGGCAATCATCAGCAAGGAGCTGGCAAGGAGGTACTTCGGGGACGAGAATCCGCTGCAGAAGCACATCGTGATGGGGACGGATGTGACGAACAAGCGGCAGACTTACGAGGTGGTCGGCGTAGTGGATGACACGCTCTATCGGGTCGGCAAGCCAGTGAAGGCCACGATGTACTTCCCCGCACTGAACGGCGAGCCGGGAGACAGGATGACGCTGGCGGTGCGGACCGATGGCGATCCTATGCTTTTAGCAATTCCGGTGCAGAAGGAGATTGCTGGTCTCGACCCGAGCCTGCCGGTGGTGGATGTGCTGACGATTCCGCAGATCGTGGGCGAGTCAACGGTGAACCAGAGCTTGACGGCGTCGCTGGTGCTGGCGTTTGCGGTGTTGTCGCTGGTACTGGCGGGGGTTGGGTTGTATGGCGTGCTGTCGTATCTCGTCACACAGAGGGTGACGGAGATTGGGATTCGCATTGCTTTGGGTGCGCAGCGGGCGCAAGTGCTGGGGCTGGTTTTGCGAGATGGCCTGCGTCCGGTGGCGATTGGATTGGCGATCGGTGTTGCCGGAGGGGCGGCGGTAGGATTTTTGATTCGTTCGCTGCTGTATGGGACGAAGCCGCTGGAGCCGATGGTGTTTGTGTCGATGGTTGCAACGTTGATGCTGGTTGCTGCAGGGGCTTGTGCAGCTCCGGCGTGGCGAGCTTCGAGTATCGATCCGATGCAGGCGCTACGGGCGGAGTGATGTTTCGTAGCGATGGGCGAAGAACAAGATGAAGTGTGGATCTCTCCATCTTGTTCTTCATTCTTGAACGGTAGTTATTTAGGACCGGCGTTGGGTTTGGAGCCTTGGACGATGAGATCGTTGTCGACGCTGAAGGCTCCGGGCGCGGAATTGGCCTGCATACCGGCGATTGCGGCATCGCTGTTGTTGAGGACGACGCCGTAAAGTGTGACGTGGCCATTGTTCACAATGATGTGGATGGCGTGAAAGCCGATGGGCGGATTATTGGTGATTCCGCCAGCCATAAGTCCAAAGCTGCGGCCGCCGGGGCCCATGGCCTGTGCGAGCGATCCTTGGTTGGCATTGTATTTGCGTAGTGCAGGCTGGGTGTAGATGCGGTTGTAGACTGCAGCGCGAATACGGTCATCGTTTGGGGAGAGGGGAAGAACTTCGATCTGATTATCGACTGATTCGATGCCCTCGATCTTCTTGACGACGCGGCCAGCTTCTTCTTTGAGGATGGGCCGGGAGGCGTAACCTTTGAGGACGATGGTTTTGCCATGGATGCCGAAGGTGATCCAGTCGAAGACGGAGTAGTCGCTGAGACTACTAAGCTGCTTCTGGACTTCTCTGACGATGCGAAGAGTATCTTCTTGCGACCATGTGGGGCCGGGCTGAACCTGCTGAGCGAGTGTGGGTGAGGCTGAAAGTGCGAAGGAAAGAAGAGTTGCAGTAAGGAGTGGAGTTATAGATCGAGCCATAATTTTTCTCCTGACTAGAAGAGTGAGCGCGCGGCCGTACGATTGTGTGATGCGACTGCGGATTTCCTAGATGCTCTCAAAACTAGCTAAAAACGGGAGCTTTTTTGCTGATTTCGGCGGGCAGGCCGTAGGTGGATTCGTGCGCTCTCTGCTACTCTTCGCAGAAGCGTCAGGAAGGGGCATGCAACTACGTGTGGCGGATTGCGATAAGGGTATTGGCGGGGCTGTTGATAGCTATTGTGTTGCTGTATCTCGGCGATTGGGCGGTTTGGCGAGTGCGTGTGGGAACGGGTGGAGGAATGGGAACGGCACAGGTAAGCCGGTTTGTGGTGGCTCCTCTGAAGGGAAATAAAGAGGAATATTATTTCGACGGCATGGCGACAGTAGACTGCAGCCGATCGCTCTTCCCCCAGGCAGGAAGCGGGGCCTGCTGGTGGATAGAGCGCCATCGGGTTGTTTATGAGAGATGAAACTGTGGCCGATTAAAAGTCCAGCGTGATGTGGGAATAGGCCGGATCGCGGAAGGTCTTGTTGAGGGCCTCCTGCAGCGGAGTTGCACGTACGCTGAATATTCCGGGCCAGTCGATGACCTCAAAGACATCGGGTGTAACGAGCGCCTTGAGCTGGCCGACAGTGAAGGCGGGGTCGCGATCGAAGAGGGCGTTCACTTTCAGGAGAGACCAGAAGAGGCCGTAGGGAATGGTCAGGATGCGGGCCTTCGCTCCGGTGGCCTGTTTTACTGCACGGATCAGATCGATATAGTCGATGCGCTCCTGGCCGGTGATGTTATAGGCGCCGGTCATCTCCTTGTCGATTGCTGCTGCGATGACGTCGCAGAAATCGCCCGCAAAGAGAGGCTGACGCAGAAATTTTCCTGAGCCGGGGATGGGGAACACAGGGACCTTCTGCATGAAGCGAGCAAGCCAGCCGACATGCTTTCTGTCGAACCAGCCGAACATCAGAGTGGGACGCAGGACGATCTGCTTGATACCCGATGCCGCAACCAGTGCTTCCTGGGCTTTCTTGGTTTCGGTGTAATCATCGACTGCCATGGAGTTGACGACGGACGACGAGATGCTGACGATGTAGGGAACCTTGTGCCGCAATGCAGCTTCGAGCAGACGCTCGGTCGCCTGCACGTTGTTCCGCACAAATTCTTCCGGGTGGCTTCCGCCGATTTGCGCGTGTCCGATTACGAGCGCATCGCAGCCGGCGAGCTCCGGCTCCCATTGGCGCGAACTGGCTCCGTTCGCGGCGAGGTCGTTTCGCAGAAGGCGCACGGACGGATAGTTGCTCTCTAGGATCGCAGTGTTGGTCGGATGCTTATCGATCGCAACGATGTCGGTGAATCCCCTCGAGAAGAGGCGGGGAATCAGGTTCTGGCCAACGAGTCCCGCCGCTCCAGTGATAAGAACTTTTTTGGTCATAGTTTGAGTGGCCCCATTAGGTTCGTTCATCGATGTGTATGCTGACGCTGCAGGAGTGCGACGTAGATCAATTCAAATTGAAGCGGATCGGCGGACGGCGTGCCTGTTTAAACGGCAGGCCTGGTATCGAGCGGGTGATGCCTATCAAGAAAGTAAATTATAGCTCACCGTCTTTTGCGCGGAGCTTGGGAGCATCCCATTTCAGAATGTACGCAAGGTTATCTTCTGTGATGTTACAGAGATAAAAAATGCCGGGCCGATCGCTTGTGCGACCGGCCCGGCATGGTTATAACCACGTTTTATTTTTAGAAGTAGACCTTCGCTGCCAGTTGAATGACGCGTGGTCCACCTGGACCGCTTGGACCGTAGGCTGCTGTCGGCTGTCCGTAGTTGCTGTCCTTTGCAATGGAGAGCGGCGTAAAGGTTCCGTTTCCGTTGTAGCTGGGCAGCGTTACGTTGGCGCCGTAGTCACGCGTGGAGATGTTGGGGTGGTTGAGGATGTTGAAAAACTCACCCCGGAGCTGGATGGAGCGGCCTTTGCTGGCCTCGCCGATGGGGAAGTTCTTGAAGATGGACGAATCCCATGTGACCATTCCGCCTTGACGGAGACTGCCGGGAGCACCAAGGGTGGGATGCCCGATCGTGGGAAGCAACAAGTTGCCCTGTGCATCGACACCTACCCAGGCCGGTGGCGTTTTGCTGAACTGCGAACCGCCGGTAAGCTGATTGGCTGGTGAATAGAGCGCATTGCGGACAGGCACGCCGCTCTGCATATTCGCGAGACCGGAGAGCTGGAAGTTGTCCGTCAGGTAGCCTAGCCAGTGCGGACCGTTGAAGTGCTGGGTCAGGTTGGGAAGGTCATACACGTAGTTGATGGCCGCAACATTCTTGCGGTCGTAGTTGGCCACGCCATAGCTGTAGCGGCGCGGATCGAAGGGATCGACGAAGCTCTCGTCGAGGCTGGATGTAGTCAGCGTCTTGGACCAGGTGTAGACGCCGCCGAAGGTGAGGCCGTGGGCAAATCGCCGTTGTACGGAGACCTGGAGTGAGTTGTAGTTCGATGTGCCATCGAACTTGTAGTACTCCATCTGGCCGTAGCCTTTGAAGGGAGAGAGGAAGTTCTGCGTGTAAGCATAACGGCCGCTGAAGTTGTAGCCGGCAGCCGCGTACTCCGGTGGAAGGTTGGGCTCGACGGTTGGAACGACGCCGCCGGGGAACTGGCTGGGATCCTGTGCAGCACGCGTGAACGTCGTACCATACGGAATGGTGTTGATGTCGCGAGCCGTTACGAGGTGACGGCCAAGCGATCCGACGTAGGCGATATCGAGCGTTACGCCCCTGGAGACTTCGCGCTGCACGCCGAGGCTGTAGCTGTAGATCGTCGGAACCTGACCGTTGATATCCGCGCCGTAAATTCCACTCAGCACGCCGGAGTTTGCCTGCGCTGCTGTGGGAATGTTTGCAATGGTGTTGTTGAAGACGGTAGGTGTTGTGACGAGCGCGGGATTACCGAAGACCGTGTTGAAGACAAGATTGCCCTGCTCACGGTCGTGCGAGATGCCGAAGCCGCCGCGCAGCACACCGTTGCCATCTCCAAAGAGACTGTACGAGGCGCCGATGCGAGGTTCATACATGATGCCGCGGCTATTCCATCCGCCCTTTGGAAGAGTGCCGTTGCTGGCAAAGGTCATGCCGTTGAGACGGTCGCCTGTGCCGGGCACGATGTTGCCACCGTTATCGATTGTTACAGCAGCAGCCGGATTGTAAGCCGATGGTGTAAAGAGACCGATCTGATTCTTACTGTCGTACTGCGGCGGAATGTAGACGAAGCGCATGCCGTAGTCCAGCGTAAGCCGGGGGGAGATCTGCCAGGTGTCCTGGGCGTAGAACTCTACCTGGTTATAGCGGAAGTAGCCGGTTGGCCGGGCGCTCGACTGATCGAAGTTCTGGAAAGAGCCCATGAGTGCGCTGGCAAAGGGAGATCCGCTGTTGGGTGCGCCCGCACTGAGACAGCCGGTTGCACTGGTGGAGCAGTTGCTGAAGCTGAACTGACCGTTGGAGTTGCCGTAGCTGATCTGATCCTTACGCGCGCGCTGATAGAACGCACCAAACTTTACTGTGTGGCTGCGTACGCTCCAAGTCAGGTTGTCGTTGGCGTTAATCGTTGTGGTGGCCTGATGCCAGGGCGTTGAACCGAAGTAGGTTGAAGGATACGTCTGTCCATTGCCGGTGAAGGACATATCCGGAATCGACGTCTGTGAGGTAACGGGGAAGAGCAGCGGAAGGTTGATGTTGTTGGCGCCGACAGTGATGTTGCCATTCACTCCTTCGACCTGCGAGCGATACACGCTGGGTCCAATGCTGAACTCGTTGAGCAGCGTTGGCTTCAGCGTGCTGGTCAGGTCAACGGAAAGATTCCATCCCGGCTGCCTGTTGGTGCAGCCGCCAGCAATCTGCAACGATCCAAGGCACTGAATACCGAACGAGCCCATGGGTCCTGTCTGTGTGTCCTGGTTGTTGATGTAGCGGGCGAAGACGCGCTCGGAGGAGGAGATCTGATAATCCACGCGGCCGATGTATTCGGTGCGGGGATGCGTGTAGGAGAGAGGGTCCTGCCGGTTATAGCTGTTGTTGTTGGAGACGTTGGGAGTGGGGTAGAGGTTCAGGATCTTCTGGATCTCTGCGAAGGATGCCTGCTGCGATGCCGTAAGCGACGCCTGATCGATCTTGTTGCCCGCAAACGGAAGGCCAGTGGTTGGATTGAAGATCTGGATCGGGTTGCCGGCGCTGTCGACGCTCTGCGAGAAGTCGCCCTGGCGTTCAAGCAGCGTTGGTGTGCGGTACTGGGAGATGCCGCCTGGGACGAGCTGGCGGTAGAACTCATTCGAGAAGAAGAAGAAGAGTTTGTCGCGCTTGATCGGTCCGCCGATCTGGTAGCCGACCGTGTTGTACCGATAGAGCTGCTTGGATGTGCCGTTGTGATTGCTCACCCAGTCATTCGCGTTCATTCCTTCATTGCGATGGAAGTAATGCACGTTGCCGTGAAAGTCGTTTGTTCCGCCACGCGAGGTGACAATGATGGAACCGCCACCCGCCTTGCCGAACTCAGCCTGATAGTTCGAGGTAAGCACTTTGACCTCGGCGATGGCGTCCGTGTTCATGGTCACCTGGGTGCCGCCGTTGTCACCGGTATCGACGTTGGAAGCTCCATCGAGAGTAAAGTCGTGCTGATTGGTGCGGGTACCGTTCACGCTGTAGGTACTGAGGCCGCCGGTACCGGAGACACCAAAATTTCCGATTCCCGAGACGCCGGGGATGACGCGGACGATGTCGAGTACATTACGGCCGTTGAGAGCGATGTCGTTAAGCTGCTTGCCTGTGATCAGGTCCGACCGTTCGCCGGAGTTGGCCTGGATCTGGAGCTGACCTGTGTCGGCGGTCACGGTTACGCTGGTCGCTTCGGCGCCGACTTTAAGGATGAAGATACCGGCATTAAGCCGATCGGCGGAGCTGAGAATCACACCGTCCTTCTCCGAGGTCTCGAATCCGGTCGCCTGAACCTTCAGGTGATAAGTCGCGGCAGGGAGGTTCGGAAGGGCAAAGGTGCCGTTGTCGCTGGATGTGACAGTGCGAGTAACCCCGAGAGCAGCCGCAGTTGCGGTGATCCTGGCGCCAGGAACGACGGCTCCGGATGTATCCTGAAGAGAGCCGAGAATTGTGCCGGAAGTAACCTGTGCCAGAGACGGCAGGCAGGTCAAGGCGGCCAAGAGGCAGATAAACAACAGACGGCTGAATTTTAAAGTGGTCGTACCTCTTTGGAAAGAAGACTGGTCGCGACGTAAGGTGTTTTTACTGAATCTAATATTAAAGCTGCGTAGCAGATTGGTTTGTTTCACTTTGGCTTCCTTTAGGACAACGATGAACGTCCGAACCCTATGGATTTGCCGACATGATGATCCTGACGACATGTTGATGCTTGTCTGAGGGTTTTCTGATGAAATTCAAGGGCTTTGTAATGAATGAGTTGAGAGATTGGAATTGATAGTCGCAGACCCCAGGAAAGCCTTCCGGGCAGGGGAATGGGTGGTCCGGCCCGAACTTAATTCGCTGGTGAGGGATGATGTAGAGCGCCACATCGAGCCCAAAGTGATGAAGGTGTTGCTCACTTTGGCCGCCCAGCAGAAACGGGTAGTGCCCAAAGAGGAGCTGATCTCCACCGTGTGGCCGGACACCTTCGTCGGTGACGACGTCCTGACCCGGTGCATTTCAATTCTTCGCCGGATCACAGAGGATGATCCACATACTCCGCGTTTCATCCAGACAATCCCGAAGGTTGGTTACCGTCTCGTCGCCGAGGTGACCGAGCTTCCCGATGATTCCGACTCGGCAGAACTCGAAATCCCTGGTTCCGACTCTTCCGTGCGTACGCATCGCCCAGGCGAGGAGTCTTCCGGCCCGTTTTCTCTCGATAGCGGTAACCGTTCGTCACGGAGATGGCTGATCGTCGGGCTGACGCTG
This sequence comes from Edaphobacter sp., assembly GCA_035317185.1. Taxonomy (GTDB): domain Bacteria; phylum Acidobacteriota; class Terriglobia; order Terriglobales; family Acidobacteriaceae; genus Edaphobacter. Next base: position 71,190 of record DATHHN010000006.1, on the reverse strand, counting down.
GCGGTATTGGCACTTGTGGCGCTGATTGGGGCGGCGCTGGTCTATCAAAGGGCTCGAAGCAAGTCGGCAAGCACCAATCTCTCCTTCCGGACCATACAATTTACGTCCTATGCCGGGGAGCAGACGCAACCGGCATTTTCCCCGGACGGTAAGCGGATCGCCTTCGTCTGGATAGCAGAAGAAGGCGCATCGCGACGCGTTTATATCAAGAAGATTGGAAGTGAGGCAGTCAGGCAACTGACGTCTGATATGGACGAGCAGTTCAGTCCGGTCTGGTCGCCGGATGGAAAACAGATCGCCTATCTGTCCCGGTCCAAGAGTGGGCTCGGGCTCTCCATCGCAGATTCATCCTCGACAACGCCTCCGCGCAAACTCCTTATTCCACAGGAGCCCAGCCATTGGGAGCAGGGTGCTCTTTCCTGGTCGCCTGATGGAAAGGCGCTCATCTATCCCGATCATCTCGGCACCCAGCCAAATTCTTCAATCTTCCAGCTGGATCTTGCCACCCTGAATGTTCGGTCGATCTCTTCGCCGCCGCCGGGCTGGGAGGGAGACCTCAATCCGACGTACTCTCCTAATGGCAAATGGATCGCCTTCACGCGGGCCAGCGAGACTGCTGTTCGCGATATTTACTGGATGTCCACATCCGATGGGCAGGTCCATCAGCTTTCACACGACCGCATGAATATCGACAGTCTCGCATGGACCTCGGACAGTACATCGATCATTTTCTCGTCCAATCGCGGCGGCAAATATGGCCTGTGGAAGATGGGTCTTAGCGACAAACAACCCATGCGTCTGCCTGTGGGTACCGAAGATGCCTTCCAGCCTTCGGTTGGACCGAAACCCGGACAGCTTGCCTACTCTCAAGGATCGGCTATCTGGAGCATCGTTCGCCTTCAGGGTGCGGGCAGCAAAGGAACCTCATCGGACTCCGATGCGATCCTTACCTCGACTCAACAGGATTCCGCCCCATCGCTCTCTCCCGATGGTCGTTTCTTCGCCTTCCAATCCCGGCGCTCGGGCTTTCAGGAGATATGGATCGCATCCGAACATGGCGACTCACTGCGACAGTTGACCTCCATGGGCGGTCCGGTGACCGGCAGCCCGTCTATCTCCAATCATGGAGACAGGATCATCTTCGACTCGCGGCCCGACGGACACTCGCACGTCTTTTCCGTGCCGATATCGGGTGGACATCCGAAGCAACTCACCTTCGGCAATGCCAACGACATCACGCCTCGCTGGTCCCACGACGACCAGACAATCTACTTTCGCTCCAATCGCGGCGGCAGATGGCAGCTTTGGCGGATATCGACCGGCGGTGGAAACCCTCAGCCGGTCACAACAGGCGATGGCATCGTGCCGCAGGAATCACCGGATGGCAAATGGCTCTACTACACGCGCGGAGACGAAGATGGAATCTGGCGCGTACCGCCCTCAGGCGGAGCTGAAACTCAGATACTGCAACAGCCTTCCGCGGGATATTGGGGTTACTGGCAAATTACGCCCCGAGGCATCTTCTATCTTGATCGAGGCCAGTCTTCCAGCGCGATTCGCATTTACGATCCTGAGACGAAGAGGACGAGCCTGTTCACAACGCTCAAGCAAGTTCCGCCTCTTTACGCTGGTCTCTCTGTAGCGGAGCAGGGAAGGGTTGTCCTCATTACAGATCAGCGCGACGCAGGCAGGCATATCACCTTTGTAGAAGCCCAGCCGTAAGGACTGTGCAGATGGTTGAGGTTCGATAGCGTTTACTATCGTTGGAAAATAGTGCTACTCTCAACTCGCTCAATTCGGCTATGTGGATTCGCGGGAAAACGCTTTCTTTGAGTCGCTCCAAATGATGCATGAAGGAGATTTTTCGAAAGATGCAGAAGACAACTCGTCGGACCTTTCTCAAGAGCAGTGCAGCCCTCGCCGCCGGTTCCGCGGTCCTTCGCGACGCTCACGCTCTAGGCGCACCGGAGACATCCACTACGCCTCTTTCGCAGTTCGACTATCAGGATGTTGTTCTTCTCGACGGCCCCATGCTGGAGCAATTCCGCAACAATCACAGCCTCTTTCTCAATCTCAATGAGGACAGCCTGCTCAAGCCTTTCCGCCAGCTCTCCGGCCTGCCTGCGCCGGGTGAAGACATGGGCGGCTGGTACTCTCCATCGAGCCTCTTCGATCCACCGAAGAACATGACCGGCTACGTTCCCGGACACACCTTCGGTCAATATGTCTCCGGCCTTGCGCGCGCCTATGCGGCAACCGGCGACAAGCCAACACAGGCCAAGGTGCAGCGTCTTGTCGCTGGCTACTCACCCACCATTGGCGAAAAGTTCTACAGCGACTACTGCCTCCCCGCTTACACCTCCGACAAGATCACCTGCGGCCTCATCGACGCACATCAGTTCGCCGGCGATCCGCACGCTCTCGCCGTCCTCGATCGCGCCACCGACGCTGTTCTTCCTTATCTCCCACCCAAGGCTCTCAATCGCGATGAGATGGCCGCCCGTCCGCACAAGAACGCCGCCTTCACCTGGGACGAAAGCTACACGCTGCCGGAAAACTTCTACCTTGCCTACCAGCGCGGTGCAGGCGCACGATACCGTCAACTCGCACGGCGCTTCCTGCAGGACGATACTTACTTCAACGCACTCTCTGAAAACCAGAACGTACTGCCCGGTCAGCACGCTTACAGTCACGTCAATGCTCTCAGCTCGGCCATGCAGGCATACCTCATCGACGGCAGCGAAAAGCACCTGCGCGCAGCGCGTAACGGCTTCTCCTTCGTTCAGCAACAGAGCTACGCCACCGGAGGATGGGGTCCGAATGAAGGCTTTACCCACCCCGACACCGACGAGCTTGCGAACAGCCTCAACTCCACGCACAACACCTTCGAAACGCCGTGCGGCGCCTACGGTCACTTCAAGATCACGCGCTATCTCATGCGCGTTACCGGAGACAGCCGTTACGGCGACAGTATGGAAACCGTGCTCTATAACACCATCCTCGGCGCTCGGCCTCTCCGCTCCAATGGCATCAGCTTCTACTACGCCGACTACAGCCACAACGCCCGCAAAGTCGATTACGAACAGAAGTGGCCCTGCTGCTCCGGTACCTTCCCTCAGCTCACTGCCGACTACGGCATCAGCTCTTATCTTCGTAGCGCCCGAGGCATCAACGTCAATCTCTACGTTCCTTCTCGCATCACCTGGCAGCAGGGTGGGGCACGTGTCTCGCTCACTCAGCAGACACAATATCCGGCAAACGGCGACACCAGCATGCACCTCGCGCTCTCGCGTCCGGAACGCTTCGCCATCGCACTACGCATCCCTGCATGGGCAGGCCGGCAAACCAGGGTGACGGTCAACGGTAATCCTGTTGACGCTACCCTCACCCCCGGCACATGGGCAACTCTCGATCGCACCTGGAAGGACGGCGACCGCATCGAACTCTCGCTCGACATGCCTCTTCGTCTCTCACCTATCGACGATCGCCACCAGCAGACCGTCGCTCTCCTCTACGGCCCGGTCGCACTCTTCGGCATCGATCCCGGCTCCCACACCATCACTCGCCAGCAGTTACTAGCCGCCCAGCGCATCGGTAACTCCACTGCATGGGAGGTCGCAACCGACACCGGAAAAATCCGCATGCTCCCCTACCCAGCCATCCAGAACGAAACCTACCGCCTCTACCATCAAACCTAACGAGCGGCATCTGCTACCTCGAATAGCCTGCGACAGCCATTCGCGAACCTAACCGTTTGAATGTTTCGTCGCTTACCGGATAAACACCGCTCGCGGAGATCCAGCGATTGTAGAAGTTGAAAAGTGCGCAAGCGGAGATTGCGTAGAAGATGCAGGCATCATCCCAGCCAGCCTCATTGAGGGTCTGGGTATCATCCGCGGTGATTAAGCTCGGCTCCAGCGTGATTTTTTTGACGAAACGGAGAAGTGCTTTTTCCTTTTCCGCGAGACCCGAGCCTTCCAGATTTTCGATTACGTCCCAGACGAGTGATTCGTCGTCCAGCAGCTTCGAGGCAACTGCGGCGTGGGCCTTCATGCAGAACTCACAGTTGTTAAGAGACGACGTATACGCGGCAATCAGTTCCCGGAGACCTGCACTGAGAGGACCGGGTTTGTGCATAAGAGTGTGCGACAGCGCAGCAAGGTGATGCGCTGCTCCAGGATCGAAGGCGAGGAGATGCCATATCTGCCAATAATCGCCATCGGACGACTTCGCATTTTCGATGAGATCACGATAGACACTAGGCTTCGGGTTTTCTTCGACTTCGCGAAGGTACATCGGCTCTTGTGCGACGTTCGGTGTGCTCATCGGTTCTCCTTTGAGTTTGAAGCTGAATCCAGATCGAGTCTATGCTGCGATGGAAGTCCGAAGGTATTGGCGACACGATTGAAAAATGCAAAGAGCGCAGTAATGTGGGTGGCTTCTGCGATCTGCAACTGGTTCCAGCCCACATCGTTGAGTCGGCGAATGTCATCCGGCGTCACCTTATAGGACTCGTTCGTCACCTTGCGCGCGAAATCGAGAAGTTGCCGCTCTTCGGCGCTGATGGATACTGTCTCCAAGGTTCCGCTTGATAGTGCGGATAGCAGTTCATCCGATCCTCCTTGCATGCGCAGAAAAGATGCGTGGCTATCGACGCAGTAGGGGCAATCGTTGAGCGCTGAAACATAAGTCGCGATCATCTCTTTGACCTTGCGTGGAAGATGACCTTCCGTAAAGAGCAGACTGGAAGCCAGGGCGATCATCTGATCGAGCAGCGGTGGGTGAGTTGCGAAGCACTTCAGAATGCCCGGCACATCCGGTCGGCCAAAGTGTTCGCGATAGTGTGCGTAGGATTTTGCCACTGCGTCGTTTGCCTCATATTCCTGCACAATGGGTAAGTTGGTGACGATCTCACTATGAGAGGAATCACTACGTGTGCTGGCAGAATCTGGCGATTTCAAAGAAATTCTCCGAGATTAGAAAGACAGTCGTGCGGCAAACTGGAAGGCTCTGGGTCCACCAGAACCGAAGAAGCCACCTGCAGTCGTAACAGCAGAGTAGAAGTTTGACTGTACTGCCTGTGCCGGCTGACCATTCTGTGCAGGTTGATAGGGGCTGATGGATATATTTCGACCTGCGTAGTTGTTATTGCTGGTGCCACGGATATTCGTTTCATTGAAGATGTTGAATGCTTCTCCAATGAGGCTGAGTGTAACTCTTTCCTTGAAGAGAATGTCCTTCTTGAGCCTGAAATCAAGCGAGCTGATTGGGCTGTAAAAGTTGATATTCGCAGGCACATTCTGAAGCCTTCCACCAGCGAGACAAGGAAATACTCGTGGGCACGGAGGCAAAGCATTCCAATCGTCGATTAGAGCGTTAAGCTGGTTGCTGTTTTTGATCTGACGGCCAAGGGCATTACGCGAGGTTATAGGGAGACGAGAACCGCTGGCTCCGTTAATCGCAGTGCCGGGGAGAAAGGTGTCGGCGGGCACGCCCGATCCGTAGGTGTAGATAGGTGCGAAAGTGATATGCCAAGGGAACTGCGCTTCGCCGTAAAGCGTGAGGCGATTCGTCTCATCAGTGACGGCATATCCTTTCTCCAGACGAGGCTGGTTGATTCCCTGGACCAGATTAACCTGCTCGTTGGCGTTACTGTTGGCAAGTTGATCGTCGTCGGAATAGTCGAGCGTCTTGGAAAATGTGTAGCTGACGTTGTACTGATAACCAACAGGGCCAAGCTTTACGGGCCGGTGATCGAGACTGACGATCAAACCGTCGTACCAGGATTTTGCCCTGGACTCGAGGATGGTGATGTTGTCGGTGATTCCACTAAGAGGATCGGTCAATGTGCATGGTGCGTTGTTGCCCGGACAAGAGACATAGGGTGAGGTGGAATCCGTGGATCGAAGCAGATGTCCATTGATCTGCCGGTTCGCAAAGACATGAAGTCCATCGGCTGAGAGGATCCAGTTATTGCCGAACTGCTGCTGTAAGCCTAAAGAAAACTGCTGCATCATGGGGTGTCGCGAGTCTGGTCCCATGGCAAGTATGCCGACGCCACCCGTCTGGTGTGGACCGCTGAACGCCGATGCAAGCGTGGGGCTGCCAAGAGCGAAGCCTGACAGTGGGGCAAAGCACGCGCCGAGGCTGGGAGGGCCGGGTACATAGGGTGAGATGCAGGAGGAGCCCGCATATTGCGTTACAGTGAGCGCACGGTTGTTCTGTACGAGTTCTTCAGAACCCGCTTCGAGGATGATGCGGTCGTAGTAAATTCCATATCCGCCGCGAAAGACCGTCTTGCCTGTGCCGTAGGGATCCCATGCGAAACCCACGCGAGGACTGAAGTTCTTTTTATCTGTCGATTTTTTGAGGTCGATAATGTTTGCCATCCACGTGCATGGGTTTGTTGGTTCAGAGGTCAGATTCGGGCAAGGCTGGTGAGCGCTTGATGTTCCTGTGAGGTTGGAATCGTACTCCCAACGAAGCCCGAGGTTGAGAGTGAGGCCACGGGTGACGCGCCAATCGTCTTGAACGTAGCCTGCGACATAGCTGTTGAACACGGTGGGGATTGGCACCGGGACTACGGGCGCACTGCTCTTGATGCCGACTGCGACAGGAATATCAAGATCGTTTACCTTGCCGTCTCCATTCAGGTCGGCGAAGGGAAAGTCGGCGGTAAGAATGACCGTGCCGCTGCCGAAGACATTGATCAAGCCATGCGCAGTGTAGTGCTGGAATTCAGCACCCAGTCGCAGCGTGTGCGTCCGTAGAGTCCACGTGAAGGCGTCGCGAAATTGATAGCGGCTAAGAGACGTGGACTGCGGCAGGTTGAAGTTAGCGCCATCTGCCAGATCGGGGAAGATAAGTTCATTGGTGAGGCTGAGCTGCGGATTTGTGGTCGGCGCATCCTGCGGAAAGGGAGGAATATCGTTGTAAAAGTTGTCGTAGTGAAAGGAAAAGTTATTGACGCGAGTAGGAGAGAGAACGGTTGTTATACCGGCCAGAAGAGAGTTGAAGCGGTTGAGCGAGTTCTGACGTTGGGCTGCGCTAAAGGAAGGCGTCGTTTGTGATGGCGTGGCCTCGCCTGTGTCCGTGGAATGATTGAAGGAGTACCGCACCATCAAGCTGTTATTGGTGCTGAGTTGTTGATCGTAGCGCGTCGACCAGAGAGCGTCGCGTAATGGAGCCGGAGCTGACGTATGCTGGATCTCGTTTGTAACGAAATTGCGCGCTCCGGTCTGAAGAGCCGCATTCTGGTTGCGATATTCGACAGATGAAAAAAACCATGCCTTGTCTTTACGGATCGGCCCGCCGATGGAGCCACCGTACTGCTGGCGGTCGAAGGGTGGAGTAGGAAGGCTGCGATCGAAGGTCGCCGGCAAGGCTTGTAGATTCCGATTGCGCAGAAAGAAGAAGAGGCTACCGTGGTAGCTGTTCGTTCCTCCCTTGGTAACGATATTGACGATGCTGTTTCCTGAACGGCCGACCTCGGAGGTAAATCTTGCCGTGGCGATCTGAAACTCCTTTACGGAGTCGGCAGGAAAGTTGGAGAGAGTGCCACCGACAACTTCGTCGTTATTATCACCACCATCGACAGTAATGTTGCCGCCTCGGCCAAAGCCCCCCGCAGAGCTGACCTCCAACGTGTTCGTCTTGGTTGGATCGAAGGTTGGCGCTGGACGGTTTCCTGGTACGAGGTACGCGAGTTCGAGGAAGTTTCTGCCGTTCAGCGGAATGCTCTCGATCGTCTTCGAACTAATCTGACCCTGAATCATGGACTGGGAGAGATTGATCGTGTCGTTGACTTCGTTCACGTTGATAACGGCGTTTGCACTGGCCGGATGGAGACTGATGTCGATCGTCTGAATTCTGCCCGCTTCGAGTATGACGCCGTGAGTTTCGGTCGTGGCAAAGCTGGAGCTTTCAACCTTCAGGTCGTATGTGCCCACTTCCAAAGACGGAAAAACATAGAGACCCTCTGCATTGGTGACGGTTTCACGCGAGATGTTCCGGGCCTGGTTGGTGACGGTTACCCTGGCAGATACGACTCGGGCCCCTTGAGGATCGGTCACTTTACCGTTCATTGTGCTGCTTGGAAGTTGACCATAGGCCAGAGTGGTTACAGTGATCCAAATAAGTATTGCAAAAGCTTTATGCATGCTCTCTCCGAACTGATGTTCGACCAAGGGAATCGCACGCCGGAGTCAAAACTCCTTGTGTGCGTATGACTTTTGTAATGAATTGCTGCGCCGCCAACTCTAGCGATCCACGCGAGGCTTGTCTTGGTCCAAAAGATTGAGTCTCGCCTACACCCTTCGATGAGACTCCGGATCCCGTCGCGATACCCGGATCGAGGCTTCCTCGATCTCAGTACTCGAGAAGGTCACTCGAAAATAAATCTGAAAATTATGCGTAAATTTCAGTCGTCGAAAAGTACCTGTCAGCACTCCAGCTTTGCCACGCAAGGCACCACAGTTTGACCACAAAAAAACCACGTCTACGATCGTTTTCTTTCAAAAACCCCTGTAAAAACACCAGTCCACCATAGCGAAAAATAGTCGAAAAACTGCCTGAACAACACCGGCTATATCCCGGCATCTAAGCGTTTGAAGGAGTGGGAGTTTACAAATGCCGGTAAATACCAACAGCGCTGCGCCATTTATACCGGAAAATCGAACACTACCAGTGCTGCGCGATGCCATTCAGCACTGCAGAGGCTGCGACCTCTATCGAAACGCCACGCAGGCGGTCTTCGGCGAACTCCAGACAGGCGCAAACGCAGAAAAGCCAAAGGTTTCAATCATGATGATCGGCGAACAACCGGGCAATCAGGAAGACGAACAGGGCCGTCCCTTTGTAGGCCCCGCAGGAAAATTACTTGATAAATGCCTGGAAAAAGCCGAAATTGATCGACGCAAAGTTTACATCACCAACACTGTAAAGCACTTCAAATGGGAGCCGCGCGGAAAGCTCCGAATCAGCAAAAAACCCAACATGAAAGAGATCCACGCCTGCCGTCCATGGCTAGAGGCGGAGTTAGAAAACGTCAGGCCTGAATTGATCATTTGTCTCGGCGCTGTTTCCGCACAATCTCTTCTTGGTTCGGCGTTTCGAATTACCCAATCGCATGGCGAGATCCAACAGGCTGAAGGATTTCCACCTATCATTGCGACCTTGCACCCGTCTGCAATTTTGCGCGCTCGAACTGAGGAAGATCGCCATAGTGGCACAGAAACTCTAATTGGCGATTTACATCGGGCAGCGACATTCCTGAAGAAGTAGTGCTCAGACTTCTTCTATAAGAGCCAGCAGGTTACAGCTGCGCGAGTTCGCGAGGGCTTCGACTAATCAACAGTTGCAGACCTCTTATCCAGGCCGACTCGACCGTTCGTTGAGGCCCCCAGCTGCATCGGCAGCCCAAAGATGCTGTGCTGCATAGGCACGCCATGGCCTCCATGATTCGGCACGATCAAGAAGACTAGTCGAGGTTGGCAGCGCTCCATCCATCTTCGCCATACCGCGAAGCAAGCCGATATCAGATGCAGGAAAGGCATCCATCTCGCGAAGAGCACGCAACGCAATATATTGTGCTGTCCACTCGCCAACTCCAAGTATGGAGCGTAATTGTGCAATTGCCTCTTCAATGGTTCCAAAGGGGCGAAATAGATTCGGGTTAGTTATGGCCGCTTCCGCAAGGGCCTTTAGTGAAGATAGACGTGCACCTGGCACCCTGAGGCCGATGGATTCAGCAGTGGCCAAACATTTCGCCGTAGGAAACACATGCGACAATCCAGGGTGGCTCATGTAGCCTGCCGATACGGGCTCGCCATGGAGTGCAACAAGTTGTCCAGCGAGTCGGCGTGCAGCGGAGACGCTGATCTGCTGGCCGAGAATAGCTCGCACCGCCAACTCAAAGCCATCCCACCCGCCGGGTGCGCGCAGCCCCGGACGTTGCGCTACCAACGGTGCAAGCATCGGGTCGCAAGATAGGTGTGCGTCGATGGTTTCAATATCTGCACCGACATCAAATAGACGGCGCACCCGGGTCACGATAGCAGGCAAAGATCTGACATTGGGAAAACGAATCGTGACACCAAGACTCTGTAGTTGCGGCAGATGCGTAACTTCAACACTTCCGGTAAAGCCGTCAATCTCAACCGTACGCAGATAACTTCCGTTCTCGATGACTTCAACGCCTGGAATGGCACGGTTCTGCAGATGACCAAGTATGGAATCCCAGTCATAAGGCGATCGATAACGCAATCGAAGCGTCACCCCTGCGTCTGCCGCCACACGGTTCGTAGAGCTTTTTCGACGCAATGCACTAGGCGGCCGATGAAAAAGATTTTGGAATGTTTCATTGAATCGTCGCACGCTACCAAATCCGGCAGCGAGCGCAATATCGGTCATTGGCATTCGGGTTTCGTGAATGAGTTGTTTGGCAAAGAGCACACGTCGAGTTTGCGCAACTGAAATGGGCGAAGCTCCGAGATGCTGAAGGAACAATCGTCGGAGCTGGCGTTCTCCTATTCCAAGGCGTTCCGCTAATACTTCTACGCTGTCGTTATCGAGAGCGCCATCAGTAATGAGTGCCAATGCACGGGAAACCGTGTTCGAAGTTCCGCGCCACGAGGCCAAGTCCGGAGCGGTTTCCGGTCGGCAACGCAGACAGGGGCGAAAACCCGTCTCCTGCGCCGCTGCCGCTGAACCAAAAAAGCGGCAATTCTCGAACTTCGCAGTGCGCGCGGGGCAGATAGGCCGGCAATAGATACCAGTTGAGGTGACACCGACATATATCAAGCCGTCGAAACGGGCATCCCGGCTTTGCAAAGCGCGATAGCAGATCTCTCGATCGGGCAGTTCCATGTGCAGATTTTCTCATTTGTCGAAGCAACAAACTCGCGATTTTCGGACATGGTCATACTTAGCACTCGCTGAGAATCGTGCCTTCACAATAGGTCAACAGACGTGCGCGTTTGTGATTACTAATCTCGGTCCGTTGTTCTCTCGGCCATTCATCACCACATAGCCGTTGTGTTTCGTTGCCACGAACCGATGTGGGCAGATGAACCACGCTACGCGCTATGACCACTGCAAAGTATGTACGGAATCTACTGGCAGCTCGACAACCAAGGAGTTTGAACCGAGCACCAGCTGAACTCGTTTCTCTTGGCCGCAGTTGGAGAGTACTACCACATAGCTTCCATCGGGATTGCGGAATCCAACATGGGAGACACGATCTTTAGAAGCTTGTGTGGCGCCATCTGAAAATCCATCCGTGCGAAAGACCTTCGCTCCGCGGCGCACGTGTTTCGAATAGTGGGCAAGCGCCCAGAAACGTCCGCTGCGGCTGATTTCGCGCGTCGTACTATCGATGGTGATGAGACCGCGGCCCGTGGTAGGCGCGCCCGGCACGATATCCCCTTCCTCATGATGACCGATATAGGGAGTTCCATTCTCGTCGAGCGCGAGGTTCCACACCGTGATCGAACGCGACCAGTTTCTGATGACGCTGTTGGCCCACTCGGCCCAGCGCGACCAGGCGGTCATGGGATCAGGGAAGGGAGTTCCGGCTATATGTGGCCCGCGCTGCGGTCCACCTTCGGTAAAGTAAGCATTCTTTTGAGGAAAGGCATCGTGCACCTGCGTCATCGCCGACGGCTCGCCCGCATAGCCATGCCAGGCAATGCCGTCGATGAACTCGGAGGCGTGCGGATCGCTCAGCTCGGCGATTGCGCGTCCCCATAGAGTGAAGTTGTGATCCAAAACCCAAATCTTTGTTGAACTGCCCGTTTTGCGGAGCAGCGGCCCCAGGTATTTGGTCACAAACAGAATCTCATCTTCCTGGGCCAAGAGGCAGGCCGCATATCGGCCATCCACTGTGGTATCAACCTCGTTCTGAACTGTCACCGCGTTGATCTCCACGCCCTCGGCTTTATAGGCGTCCAGGAATTTTTGGAAGTATCGCGAATAAGGCTCGAGGCTACTCTTGCGTATTGTTCCACCCAGCATGGAACGGTTGAACTTCATCCATGCCGGTGGACTCCATGGAGTTGAAAAGAGGAACAGATCTGGATTGAGCTTGCGTGCGTCCCTGAGCAGGGGAAGGATGTATGCTTTGTCGTGATCGATTGAAAACTTCGCAAGCTCTGGATCATCCTGCTCGCTATCGTCGAAGCTGTAGAGCGCCTTCGAATAGTCACTTGCCCCGATGCATGTTCGGCAGACATTCATCGCCATTTCATCGGGAGCAAAAAGTTCGTGCATTAAGTCTGCCCGTTCATCGCGGTGGAGCTGGTTCAGCATATAGCAGGCCGCATCGGTGAACGCGGCACCGAAACCCAGCATCTCCTGTTGCGTCGCTGCCGGGTCGAGCACGATCGCATCGGGTGCAATCGAAGTTACAGGCTTCCATGCTAGCGGCTCACTCAATGCGTGTCTCCTATCTCTGAAGGTGCTCCAAACCTGCACAGGCCCAGTGGCTCCAGTGACATCAGCCCAGGCCGGAATCCAACTTGATGCCGCTAGTCCGGCCATCGTTACCGACGCTGTCTTCAAGAATCCTCTGCGCGAACCGCTAGCCATCTATAAGGTTTCCTTTTCAAGTCCAGCTAAAATTCCACTCGAAGTTCAAACAAACTCTATAATTGCCAATCTCTTGGGTCAAATGGCGCGGTGCGCTTCTTTGAATGGATTCGAGAATCAATTAGTCAAATTCCAAAATGTATGACTTGCACGAGCACTCTCTACGTTCAGTCGGCCACATGGTTGCCTACTATGAGCTGGCCCAACCCAAAACCGACTTGGAGGACGGTATCCACCTCATCGTTGCCGCTCGTGATTTTGAGCGGCCCAACCGCCTGGTGCAGATCCCCACTTCACTTGTCTTTCCAGACCGCACGGATTCCGATGTATATGTGGTTGGGGCGGATCGTACGCGCTTTTTGATCAGATCGGCTCCGAGATGTACGCTGTTGCCCACCCGAACTTTTACTGGCAGCCCAAGTCGACTACGACTCCGGCACCTTAGCGTCGGCTCTTCCAGAGCAGGGAGTGCTTCCGGCAACCGCATGGGAGGATATCCACCTGAAGATCGAGGTGGAAGTCAGTCTTCTGTGCGATGACGGACTCCTGAAGAGTCGATAGGATCGTTTAGTCCCGATGACTCTCTATCTGCTGCGCGTTGTCTCACCGGAGACGGCTTGTCAGTCTTTGTGTAAAGCCGATGTAGACCGCCTAACCGCCACCCGTAGCGGTGGGCGAGAAGAACTTACTTTAGGAGACCGCATGAAACGTTCTTGGCTGATCGCTCTTTCCGTTGCTTTCGCGATTCATCTCAACGCACAAACAAATTATGTGGTGCTGCGTGGGGTGGTATCAGATCCACAGCATCTGGCGATTCCACATGCAGGCGTCAAGTTGACGTCAGCGAGAACCGGCGCGGAGCGAAATGCCACTTCGGATGATCATGGAGCATACGAGGTTGATGGACTACTGCCTGGAGAGTATCTGCTGGAGGCTCAGAGTAAGGGGTTTGCAACGGCTCGACGTTCGTTGCAACTGGAGGTAGGCCAGCAGGTCACGCTGGATGTCATGCTGATGGTGGGATCGGAGAGACAGACCATTACGGCGGTGGCAGCGGCGGAGTTGTTGAAGACATCGGACGCGAGTGTGGGTGAGGTCGTGGATCAGCGAGCAGTAGCTCAGTTGCCATTGAACGGGCGCATGTTGGTGGACCTGATGCTGACAGTGCCGGGGGCGCACGTCAGTCATGGGGCACAGACGGGAGACATGAATCCCCTTTACTGGCGACCCGGACAGCGGTCGGCGATCAGTGTGGGAGGCAACCGGCCGAACGCGAACTATTTTCTCCTTGATGGCGCAACCAATACCGATCCGACTTTCAACACACAGAACTTCAGTGCCTCGCCGGATGCTGTACAGGAATTTCAGGTTCAGATCGGCAGCTACTCCGCAGAGATGGGAGGAGCGGGAGGTGGTCAGGTGAATATCGTGACGCGATCGGGTGGAACCCGGCTGCATGGAACGGTGTATTACTTTTTCCGTAACGGAGCTCTTGATGCTCACTCGTTCAACGACATGGGTGGAACAAACCACCTCGTTCAAAACAACTTTGGTGCGTCGCTGAGTGGCCCGTTGTTTGGAAAGCACACCTTCTTCTTCGTGAACTATGAGGGCCTGCGTCATGTCCAAGCGGACACGATGACTGCCACGGTGCCGACACCTGATGAAGTAGCGGGCGACTTTAGCATGAGCGGCGTAACAATCTATGATCCGAATACAACAGTGACGAATCCACACTTCAATCCCAATCTACCGGTGAGTGCACAGAATCCTCAGTTTACGCGGCAACCCTTTCCTGACAATAAGATTCCGGCGGATAGGCTGAGTCCGGTTGCAGTAACGATGTTGAAGCAATATACGCCGCAACCAAACATAATGATGGGGATGGGGAGCGGGATGACCATGATGGGCCAGCCCACGGTGGTTGGCTCGGGCAACGACGCCAATAACTATCTGGACGTGAGAAACGAAGTTCACTACACCGACCAGGGAACGATACGGGTGGATCATCAGTTTGGTACAAGTGACACTGTCTTTGCGAGATACAGCGCGGGCGGTGAGCATGGATTCATGCCGGAGAATCTGCCGGGGTTTGGATACTTCCACGACAATCTATCGCAACAGGGAATGGGTTCGTATAGCCATGTGTTTACACCTTCATTACTGAATGTGGCGACCATAGCAGTGTCACGCTTGAGCATGAATCATACGACGGAGAGCGCGAATAAAAACGACATTACCGGTCAGCTCGGAATCCAGGGAGTCGGCTTTGGCGGGCCCGGTGCATGGGGCGCTCCCTACTTCAATGTGCAGGGATACTCACCAATCGGTGATAGCTATGCGGCCACACCAATGCATGCGTGGGACACCTTGATCGAAGGACGTGATACGGTGAGCTGGCTGGTCGGACGACACAGTCTGAAGTTTGGAGGGCTGTATCAGCGGTTTATCTGGCCGATGTGGGGGTTCTTTCAGAATCGCGGCTACTACCAGTTTACGAATGGATTCACGACCGACATCGGAGCCAACGATGGGACGGGATCGGGGTTGGCGAGCTTTCTACTAGGACTACCCGCCGTACGTCAGAGGCAGGCGGGAGTTCCGCAGATGAATCTGCGCCAGTGGTATGCGGCAGGATATGGGCAGGATACGTACCGGTTGACGAAGACCACAACGCTCGACTATGGCTTGCGCTATGAGTACATGAGTGCATTGGTCGATATCAAATATGCGAACAGCAATCTGACATTTGCTCCCGATGGCACACCGAGCGTATTTATCGGCGGCCAGAACGGTATGCCGAAGGGTCTGATGTATCCGAGCCGGACAGACTTCGCGCCCAGGATTGGAATCTCGCAAAGCGTTCCGGGAAGAGGGCTGGTTTTGCATGCGGCGTATGGGATTTTCTATACGCCAGTAGATATGAATACATGGTGTAACCAGCGCCACAATGTTCCTTACACTTTTCCGGAAACCAACCAGAGCGACAACTTTACGCCTTCCATCAATACATTTGACTTTGCTCCAGCGGTCCTCGGAGTGACGGTGGTGAGTTTTACAGGTATGCAGACGAATCCGTCGCCACAATACATCCAGCAGTGGAGCGCGGCCGTAGAGCAGAGCCTCGGCAAGGACACTGTGATGGAGATCGGGTATCTGGGTTCGGGAGGTTTCAATCTGCAGCGTGCGCATCTGATCAATAATGCGCAGCCCGGACCCGGACTAATTCAACCCCGAAGGCCTTTTAAGAAAATTAGCTTTGTGCCGAACACGGTTCTGCCGCCAGCGACTCCAGTTGTAAGCACGACGTTTGGAGTAAGTACCATAAATCTACTGGAGAATTCGGCGCGGAGTTGGTACGACGCCGGTTATGTGAATGTGCGGCGCAGAGCTGGTCGAGGGTTGAGCTTTCTTGCGAACTACACCTGGTCGAAGAGCTTGTCGAATGCTCCGGACTTCCGTTCCCCAATGTTCGAGGCTGCCATTCCGCAGAATAATAATGATCTTGCAGCAGAGAAAGGTCCTGCGTGTGACGTACGGAACCGCGTGGCTGTGAGCGCGGTTTATGACGTGCCGGCATGGGAGCATAACCGCACGACTCGTGCCGTGACGAAGGATTGGCGGATGTCAACGATCTTTCAAGCGCAGAGCGGGTTTCCACTGACGATCTCTGTGTTCGGCGATACGGCGAATGCGGGTACGGCGCTTGGCGAGAATCCAGTGCGGGCGAATGTGACCGGCAAGCCGGTGTTTGGAGCGGGTACAAGAAATGCGACGACCTGGTTCAATCCAGCAGCATTTGCTGCACCACCTGCTTATGCATTCGGAAATGCTTCGAGAAACTCGGTGGTTGGGCCCGCAATGCAAACGGTAGATGTAAGTGTGGTACGGAGCTTTCCACTGTGGGAGACGGTGCGGCTCGAAGCCCGTGGAGAATTTTTCAATGCGCTTAACCATACCAATCTTGGAACGCCGAACCGCTTTGTAAATACGGCAGGCTTCGGTTCGATTACAGAGGTGACGACGCCGGGCAGAGAAATTCAGTTAAGTGCACGACTCTCCTTCTAGACGATTAGCGCGATGGACATAGATTGCTGGCCATTCGATTATATTTTTCTCTTTATAAAGACGACCGTTGACGGCACACCAGTGCACCTCGTGGAGGAGACTGGCTATCCGTTTCGAGGCGAGGTACGAACACCGTCAATCCGGCTGCTCCCCATGAGTTTCCTTTCTATCTGCGCATTCCGAATGGGAGCGAGAGGCATCGGTCAGCGTAAATGGCAAGGCAGGACCTACAGGCGCCAGAACAGTTCTTGCGTATAAACAGGACCTGGAGGACCGGTGATGTAGTGGAGATTCGGTTTCCTATGAAAACTCGCATCGAGAAAGGCTTCAAAGATTCTTTGTCGATAGAGCGCGGGCCTCGGGTCTTCTCTTTTCCGATTGGAGAGGATTGGGTGAAGCTACGTGATCGTGGAATGACCGCGGATTGGCAGGTCTTTCCGCGAACTCAGTGAAACTATGCTAGCGTCTGGCAGCCGACGATGCCTGGATCGTGCGAGATCCACGATCATCTTTCCGGTAACCTTGCATTAGACACTTGCGATCATGCAGGTAACAGCACGAGGCAAAATCCCAGGCTCAATTTCTTCGGATGCCTTGTCACCATTGCCTCATGCTGCCTCTTTGGGGCAGCAATGCGTGGCTCCACGGTATCCAGGTCTTATGGTTTTTCGTTGCTCGTATCTATCATTCTTGTTGCCATCCCTGATACATTTCAGGCTCTGTGCAGGTTAATGACCATGCTTTCCGACGTGCACTACAAAATATGGACGAGCAGTGATGTTTAATCTGACGATTTTCTAGGTTGTGGTGGAGGCGTGTTTTTGTTTGGGTTTTGGGGAAAGCGGGTGCCAGAATGCGGTTTTTTTGTGGTCAGTTTGTGGTGGTGAGTGTGGCAAGCGTGGATACCGGATTGCTCTTTGCGAGCAGCGGAATTTATGCATTTTTTGAACTTATTTTTGCGGGGCCGCGGCTCCATCTCTGATGGAGATGGAATTCGATTTGATGATAGGGGGAGACTCAAGGGTTTGGGTGGGGGTCGAAATAGCGGGTGCGGATTATTGATTCAGGTGAAGGCGTAGCGTAGAACGGGTTTCCACTCTGGGGTTGCACTGTGGGTTTTGATCATTGCTCCCGGAACAATAGACGGGCCCGAATTAGATGCGAAACCTACACACTGAACGTCAGGCAGAACTTGAAGCAGGAGTGTGTGGCGGCTCCCTTCACGAATCCAGTTGTGTCGACGGCAACGGGTCTGCCACCGGGCGCGACCTTTCCGTTCACACCTCGTCAGTGACTCCTGGAGCCGCGAGCGCAGCATCCTCCTTTACCGAGAGTGTGTCCAAACAAACGGCTGCAGCATCTCGAATGCAGACGATCATCCCCGTCACACTCGCCCTGCTATTGTTGCCCTTCGCTTGGCTGAGACGAAATCAATGTGTCCGTCGCGACTCTTCCTATGGTTATTGCTATCCTTCGTGACTTTGGGCAGCATCGTGGGTTGCGGAGCAAGGAGGTTACTTCTCGCAGTCGGAGCAGACCTACACCATCACGGTAACGGGAACCAGCGGCAGCCTGGTGCGTAGCACCACCGTTACCCTCACCGTCGAATAAGGAGTCGGCGATGCAGACACGCATGATCTTCATCCCAGTCCTGCTGCTGGTTCTCATACCCGCAGCCTCTGCTCAGAAGCCAGCGAACCATTGATCGGGCCATTCTTCACGCGCCAGCGTATCATACCCAAGCCGAAACAGGAGCGCATTTTTATCGCCCCTCGATGGGGGATAACAGTGCGAACATGACTAGCGCACGAACCATCTTTCGAAGAACAAGATTGTTATACCGACGATGCCTTGAAGGACCGTGGCGAGCGTGATCTTACGCATCACGCCTTTCACCTTAATTTGCCGCTTGAGGATGGGCAGGTTCATCGTGGTACTCGCGATAGAGGTCAATACCGTCGCAGTACCGGCTTGTTGGGCGCTGACGTTGCCATGCGTTAGAAGATTTGCGGCGGCCGCGGTCGTGCTCGCGCTCGATACGGTTCCCCCGATCACACTGACCAACAGGACACCACTGTTGCCCAGCCACCGCACCGCCAGAGTTCCTACAATCTGAATCGTTACAAAGAGAAACCCGAAACTGATGACCCTCTTTAGGGAGACGGGAGATGCAAGGTGAAGCTCCAACTCCTTTGGATTTGCATCCACCTGTTGATGTCGGAAGGCAAAATAAGCAGCAACAATCATCATGGCAAGCAATGGAAGCACGGCGAACCGGACCGCCGACCTGCCAAAAAGGCCAAGTAAGACTGCATTCCGAAGAAACATCGCGACTGAAGTTAGGAGAACAGCAGGGACAGTTTGCGAGAGGAGTCCTGCGACAGGAAGGACTGTAGCAAGCTCCGCGGCTGCAGACGTCGAATTGACGAGACCTCCGAGGATCGCGGTGAGGGCCACCCCACGTTTGCCGTAAACACGAAGCAGAACGTAGTTGGCAAATCCTATGCCGGCCACGATAACCACAGTCACCCAAGCTTCTCGCGGTTCCAAAAGTCTCCACGGGTCAACGTAACGATCAGGGAGCAGAGGCCAGATGACAAAGCCGAAAAGCCCGAGAAGAACCGCGCTCCGGATCTCCTCCGCCCGCACACCTCCGGCAAATTGCTTGAACTGAGGTTTTAGCGAGAGCAGCCATGTTGCGACGATTGCGCAGGCGACCGAGGTAAACATGTGTCCGTCGCCGATCAGCGCGCCGAGGACAAAAGTGACCACCAGTGCGACAGAGGTCGTTCCCTCTACCGAGCTAGATGCAACGATGTCCCGTACGTTCAAGAGAACAGCAAGAAGAATGGTAGCCAGCATCCCCATGAGCATGACGGGAGCCGAAATGATAGCCGTCAAAGCTCCGAGAAGAGCAGTAAGGCTGAAGGTACGAACTCCAAAATCCTTATGGGACCACTGACGTTCAAACCCAATAAGCAGCCCGATGGCCAAAGCCACTGCAAGTTTGATTGCGGTGATCGCCGGAGGAAAGGCAGTCGAACCGCCATGTAGTTGGTCGAGCCAGCTATTCATGTGTTTGCACCGTACTCATTGTGAATCATAAGTCTATGCAACTCCACGACGTTCGTGGTCAGTGAACTCTCTCAGTGCGCAGAAGCCACAGGATTTTTACGCTGATACGCAAGATAGAATCCGGCTGGAACCAGAAAGACAGTTAACAATACGGAGAGCGTAAGGCCGCCGATCAGAGCCTGGGCCAGCGGCGCGTAGGACTCACTGCCTTCTCCCAGTTTTAAAGCCATTGGCAGCAGTCCGATGATTGTGGCGAGTGAAGTCATCAGTATGGGGCGGAGTCGCACACGACAAGAGGTCACAATCGCACCACGGACGCTCATACCCTCCTTTAGCAGGTGATGAGCGAACTCCACGATGAGAATACTGTTCGATAAAGATATTCCGGCGAGCATAACTACACCCATAAGAGACATCACATTGAGCGTGGTGTGCCAGACCAGAAGTGCAATCATTACGCCCATGAGGCCTGGGGGAAGGGCAAGAAGAATAATGAAAGGATCGAGGAAAGACCGGAATTGCGCTACAAGGATGAGATAAAGCAGGAGCACCGATAGCGTCAACCCAATCGCGAAGCTGTGAAATGACTCATTCATTGAGTTGCCGCTTCCGCTTATCGTTACATTCATGCCCCGAGGCGCATCTGTGGAATTGACGATGGCTTGAATCTCGCGGGTGATTCGACCCAAATCTTCCTTTTGCGGACGTACATAGATATCTACATTACGGCGAATCTGCATGTGGTCAAGTTCAGTTGGAGCGTTGAATTGCTGAAGGTCTGCAACCATGTCCAGACGCGTTGTTTGACCAACGTTTAAACCATGAAGCGGAATTGCCTTCAGATCATCAAGCGATCTGATCTGTCCATCCTTGTACATGACTGTCAGGAAGTAATTGTTCCCGCTGTTGGGATCAATCCAGATACTCGGGGCAATCATCTGATTAGAAGTAAGAGCAGTGATCAGATTCGAGACGACTTCTTTCTCGGTTAGACCAAGTTCGCCGGCTCGGTTTCGGTCGATCGCGATGCGTAGAGAGGGATAATCGATATCCTGCGGTACATACACGTCCGCGATCCCATTGATCTTGCGGATCCGAGAAGCGATAGACTGGGCGACGTTGTAATCCGCAGTCATGTCATTACCTGCGACTTTCACATCTATCGGAGCAGGGGCACCCATGTTTAGCACGCCGTCAACGAGACTGCCGCTCGAAAAAAAGGTTTGAAGCTCCGGCATCTCAGTCGCGAGAGCGTGCTTTACATCGTCGATGTAAGCAAAACTGCTGGTCTTATGATCTGGAGTTAGAGCGATTTGTGTAAAGCCGGTATGCATTGCGGAGTTTGGAGAATATAACGCGGAGAAGCCAGGGTTCACACCGATATTGGAGACAATCATTCCCATATCGTGCTTCGAAACGATACGACGAATAATGCTCTCTAACTTCGCGGTCTCTTGGTTTGTCACGTCGAGCCGCGTGCCAGAGGGTGCTTTAAAGTTGACCACGAATTGACCGGCGTCTGTCCTTGGAAAAAACGATAGCCCAAGAAGTGGAAAGAGGAGCAGACTCAACAAGAAGATGATACCGAAGATAGCGAGCGTGGCACGTGGGACCTCCAGGACGCGCTCTACGAGCTGGTCATATCTTCGTAAGAGGCCATCGAAACCTCTGGTAAAGCGCGCATTGAATCGAGCCCAGATACCCGATTGTTTGTCGCTGGCTTTAGCAGGTATGTCATGTTCTGTCTCAGCCGATTCGTGAACCACATCACCATGAGCACCTTTGATGAATCGTGCGCAAAAAAGTGGCACAACGGTAAGCGCAACAAAGTAAGAGGCAAATAACGAGATGACCACTGCCAGAGCGAGCGAAGAAAAGAGGAAGCGACTAACACCGTAGAGCATGGTGACCGGAAAAAACACAACGACAGTTGTGAGCGTCCCCGCCAGGACGGGAAGGGCAACTTCACGGCCACCCTTTTCCGCCGCAACTACAGGCGCTTCACCGCCTTCAAGGTGACGAAAAATGTTTTCGAGCACTACCACTGAATTGTCGATAAGCCGTGAGAGTGCCAACGCTAGTCCGCCAAGAACCATGCTGTTGATAGAGCTGCCAGATAGACGCAGGATGATGAATGTAGCAAAAAGCGATAGCGGAATAGAAAAGAAAACAGCCAATGTCGCCCGCATGCTGCCGAGAAAAACGAGAATCATGAGGCAGGTGAGGAACAAACCGATGCCGCCTTCATGAATTAGCGTTTCGATCGCAGTTCTGACGAAGCGTGCCTGATCGAACACGACAGTAGCTTGCAAGGAGGTGGGCACATCGTAGAGCTTCTTGATAGTTGCCCGGACGCCGTCGACGATCGCGATCGTATTGGAGTCCCCACCCTGTTTGAAGATGGGCAGATAGACTGCACGCTGACCATCTACGCGAACGATATTGTATTGACGTCCGAACGAGTCCTGGGGAACAGCAACATCTCCTACGCGAACAGTAGATTGCCCTACCGTCTTAATTGGTACCTGAGCAATATCTTCAGGGCCCTTCAGCATCGAGTTCGTGTAAATGTTGTAGTCGATACGCCCAATCTGGGCATCGCCAGCGGGAAGGATGACATTGGAGTCATTAACGGATCGCACTACGTCCATCGGACTTAGTTGGTTCGCCTCGAGCTTATAAGGGTCCACGTAAAGCTGAATCTGGCGCCACGTACCACCGAATGGCTGGGGCACTGATGCGCCTTGCACTCCGGCGAGTTGATTACGGACAAAGTTTTGGCCTAAGTCTTTCAGTTTGCTTTCGCTTAATCCTGAGCCTGACAGCGGTACAAGTGCTACAGGAATGCTCGAGGCATCTTGCTTGAGAATGATCGGCGGGTAAGTACCGGGAGGCATATCCTTCAGATCACTCATTGCCAGTGAGGAGATCGACGCGGCTGCGCTGTCAGGATCTGTACCAGCCCGAAAAAACACCTTTATGAGACTCACGCCCGGCAGCGAACGCGATTCCATATGATCGATACCGCTTGCCAGGGTGAACTGACGTTCAAGATGGTACGTGATGTTCGTTTCAATTTGCTGCGGTGGCATACCGGAATAGAAAGTCGCCACTGCGACGACCGGCAGATTGATCGAGGGAAACATGTCTATAGGCATGTCAGAGACACTTACCGCGCCGAGGATCATCACGACCAGACAAAGCACAACAACAAGATATGGATTTCGGATGGAGAATCCGGACATGCTACCTCTTCTTCCTTGCGCACTGAAATCTAGCTTTGACCGGCGTTTGATTCGTAACTAGCTGGTCTTGCATCCACTTTCTCTCCGTCGGAGAGACCGCTGTGACGACCGACGATCACTTTATCTCCGCGTTTTAGGCCTGAGAGAATCTCAACACGCGAAGAGGTCTGAAGTCCGGTAGTGATTTTTACGAGACGGAGAAGGTCATCCTGCACCAGATAGACCTGCTGCACGCTTGTTCCAAGACCATCCACGGCGTCGAGGGGCAAGCTCAGCACATCTGGGCGAGCGGCAAGATGCAGATGCACCTCTGCATACATACCTGGTACAAGTTTCCCATCGTAATTTTGTACGTCGATCTCGGTGTCCATGGTGCGCGTCGCCATTTGTAGCGCGTTTGCGTAACGGGTGACGTTACCGCGGATCGTGATGCCGAGATTCGTGACATTTATTTCTACAGGCTGCCCATCTCTGATGCCAGCAACGGAATTTACAGGGACTGGAACGACGACACGGAGTGTGTCGTTCTGGGCTATCCGAACAACAGGCATAGCTTGTGACTGCGAAGAAGTGCCCGCTTGAATCATGGATCCCTGGTTCGCATATCGTTTCGTAATGACACCGGTAAAAGGCGCCCGTATCGTTGCATATTGTGACATGGCTTGGGCACGGGAATATTCCGACTGAGTTCCAGTCCGTAACTCCTGTGCCGCCTTCAAGGCGGAGTTCGCGCTTGCTAGCTCCGCCGCCGCTTCGAGATCTCGAGACTGTGCAACATCTACATCCTGCCGCGGAACAAGACCTTTGTCTCTCGTGGCTACATCGTGGATACGTTGAAAAGAAAGGTGCGCGATGTTTGCTGCCGCCTGTGCATGGGTGACCGCAGCCTCGGCTGTTACGATGTTGGCGTCCGCGGTTGCTACTCCCGCTTTAGCCTTGGCCAACTCATCCTGAACCTCTGGGACCTCAAGTACGGCAAGTACCTCGCCCTGTCGCACGTGGTCGCCGATATCGACGCGGATGTCCTTAACATAGCCCGCGATCTTGGCCATTACATCCACCTCTTGATAGGGGCGAAACTCAGCAGATAGTGTGAGATCATTCGCCAACGTAGATGGTTCGACCGTCGCGTACGGTACGCTTGAGGCTTCTACTGACGGAGGTGCCCCGGATTTGCAGGACGTCAGCATACTGGCGCCTACAGCTGTAAGCAGTCCTAACATTGCGATGCGTGTGTTAAAGACCATGGCGCGATCCCT
Organism: Edaphobacter sp.; assembly: GCA_035317185.1. Classification (GTDB taxonomy): domain Bacteria; phylum Acidobacteriota; class Terriglobia; order Terriglobales; family Acidobacteriaceae; genus Edaphobacter. The sequence goes on along the minus strand of DATHHN010000006.1, from coordinate 46,958 downwards.
TTCAATTCAACAACCCCGCCGCAAAATCGAGTTCCGCGCGGCGAAGTAGGTAGGTATAGGTCGAGTCTGCATTTGTTATTTCAGCCGAGGTTTCGTTGAGTTGCGCTTCATTGAGTTCCACAATGCTTCCCAGAGCCGCCTCATAGCGGTCTTGCGCCAATCGAAGAGCTTCCTTGCTTTGAGTTACGAGGCGGGCGGCAACATCGAGACTGCGGTAAGCTTCGTCGGCTTGATACCAGGCATCTCGCACTTGTTCTGTGACCTGCAATTGAATCTCTTGAACATCGCGTGTTCGTGCGCTTGCTTCGAGTTCAGCTTCCTCTCTGCGAGCGGCGAAGAGCCCGCCGTTGAAGACCGGAATATTGAGGTTGAATCCAGCAGCAGCGTAGTCGTCATGGAGGGTGTGGTCGTGAAAGGGAACCTGTCCAGCAGCCGCCAGGATATTGAGTGTCGGATAACTCATTCTTCGCTCCGAAAGCGCAAATTTATTGGCAGCAAGTTGCTGGGCTTTGGCCGCGTTGAGATCGGCGCGATACTCTTCCGCTGTTTTCATGTAGGATTCCGCGTTTGGCGGAAGACTGTCGGGAGGGGTAGGTGGTTCCGTCAACTGTGCCGTTACAGGAGTGGAAGTTCCCATCGCAGTTGAAAGTCTTACTCTTTGCTGTGCGACCGTACTCACCGCACGAACGACTGCGAGGTCGGCTTCACTTTCCAACACTTTGGCAAAGTTGACATCGAGAGTGGAACGAAGCTCGTTATCGGCAAGTGTGGATAGCCTACGGGAGATAAGCTGGCGATTTGTTTTAGCTGCCTCTGCGGCCCTAAGTACGGCTTCAGATCCCAGCACGCGGTAATAAGCTTCAATGACATTGAGGCGCACCTGAGCCCGGGTGAGCGTGGCAATGTCACTTTGTGCGTCAGCCGTGGCTCGCGCGCTGCTCACAAGTGCGCTCGTTCTGCCGAAGTCTGTTACAAGCTGCGCCAGGTTTCCACCGTACGCAAAGCGGTCAGAGATTGCGGAGGTCGTAATGTTCCCAGCCGCTGTAGATGTTCCTGTATCGGCGACTCTTACGCCGGTCGCATTGAACACTACCTGCGGCATATAGCCGGAGCGGGTTTCAACAATGCGCCGGGTATAGGCGCGTGCCCTCAACTGCGCTGCGAGCAATCGCGGTTGGTTTGCAAGCGCCGTCGTCTCAGCTTGCTCGAGTGTCAGGATCGCAGGGCTAACCGGAGGGATCGTTTCCTGCGGGAACCCAGGTACATGAGACCCGATGACAAGAAGTATAGAAACGAAGAGCGCGAACTTTCGACGAGCCATCAAACAATCACCCTGCTCACATTCGTCGCGCTCTTCAGGATTTCCGTAGGCTGCGCCTCCACCAGGCCATCGGTAACAAGTGAAAGAAGCTCGGCCAGGATCGACTCCACTTTTTCTCGTGTTTCGATGAAATAGAGAATTACGGGTAGATGCAGACCGGCGACATCTCCGGCCCCGCTAATGTGCAACTGATGGTGGGCGCCAAACCCTGCATAGGCACGAAATGCCGTCGCACCTTCAACTCCGTTTGCACGTAGAAATTTGAACAAGTCATCCAACAGAAACCCGCCTGCACTCCCGGTGTCCTGATTGAGATGAACGGTAACCTTAACTGCTTGTCCTGCTTGTAACATGCGTGCTCCGCTAATTCGGTGGATGGGCTTGTATCGTCTGCGCCGTGCAATGGTCTAGTTACGGAACAGGTACCAACAAAAGGAGTGCGCAGTGCGAGATCACCGGCAGGTGTTGGTTAGATACATACGATAGTGTGGCGGTGGAGGATACATTTGAAGCCACTACAGAAGCCATAGAACAAGTGAAACATCAACCTTCCTTACATAACTCTTGCAACTTTCTGACATTCGCGGCGAGGACTTGCTTCCACTTATTGCTGTGCGAAATTATGAGAGACGAAAGGCAATTTGGATCGCGCAGGCTCCAGAGAGCTAATCTCCTAAAATCCACATTCATAATCTTGGCGAACCAAATCACGGTTTGTAATTCTGAGGGACACTTCGTGAGTCGAAGCAGCATTAGCTTTCAAACGACACTGGAAAAGATTCAGGCCCTCGATACAGTTGCGAAGGGTCAACATCGGAGTCGTGATTTCGTCATTAATGAAGCGTTAGATATCTATCTGAGTCTGCAGTCACATCATCTACTCCTAATCAACAACGGCATACACGATGCGGACATGGGGCGGCTTGTATCGCAATCCGCTGTGCGAGAGGTGTCGAAAACGTGGAGCCGAACTTGATGACAATTGAATGGACATCATCTGCGCTTGAAAATCTGCGGGACATTCACTCAGATACCGCGGCAATTAGCTCTCCTGCAGCCGAAGCAATACTAGGTAAAGTTCTGGACGAGATTGATCGGCTCTCTTCTTCTCCTCTTATGGGAAGAGAAGGGCGAGTGGAAGATACGAGGGAGCTTCCACTATTGGATATGCCCCTGGTTGTTTCATATCGAATTTCAGACAGGGCAATTCAAATCCTTGCGATTGTTCAGGGAGCACCAGTACCAGTTTCATAAAGATTTGAACGGGCTGACGGATTAGGAAAACCTGGCGGTCTGTTATCGCGCCGCCACGCGTATATCGCCGTCAGTTACTTCGAGCAACGCATTGCTCTTTGAGTAAATTTTCATTGGACGTCGGCGCGATTCCAAAAGGATCGTGCTCGCGGTGCCGCTGCGTCCGCTTCGTACGAAAGTGGTATCTGGAAACCCGTACAGTCCACAAGCGGATGCGGAGAAAATTCCCATGGACTGCTCAGTGTCGGAAGCGTCGCATCCGTCAGGTGAGCTTCCTTTCGCAGCGATCAGATGAGCGAAAACTCCTTCCCGGCGCTTGTAGCCAACGACATCATCTTCCTGTGATCGCACCTCAGATTGCGAAGGTGTCACTAAATCGCCACCTATCTGTGTCGTCGTGCTCAGCGAATCGAAGTCGGTCGATTTAGGCTTCGTCGCATCCCAGGAACTCAGCGGATCGGCAATTGCACGAACATAGACTGACAAGGGAAGCTTATCGCCGTGATCCACAATGGCATCGAACTGGATTTCTAGTGATGACTGTTTCTGTTTAGCATAGGGTGTCGGGTCGAAAGCGAATGGGGTTCCCGCGATGACATGACCAACAACCTGGGACCCTACTGGCAGCACATGTCCATCGGCGAGTATGACAAGCTGAGTCGTCTTGGCCGCAATTGGATCGCCCGCGTGGACATGGTTAGCATCGATGCTCTTCGTGAAAATGATCGGAATTGTAGTTCCCAGAGGAAGAGACTGAGCGGTGATATGAGCAGATGTCTGCGAAGATGCCACATTTGCAGCGAAGACAACGACAGCAAAAAACGATTTCAGAACCATAAATTCGGTGTCCTCAAGTGAAACAATTGAATCACTGGAGACACTTACGGGATTCTGACATTTCCCTGACGACCACGTGTAAGACAATCTAACTTGTTGCATATTGAGACGAAGCTGCTCAATGATGGGATTGGGAGATCGTAATTGGGAACTGCAGCGTCCTCGCACCGAGTCCTTGTCGTTGAAGATGAACAGAAGATATCTGACGCGATCGCTCAGGGACTAGGCACGGCTGGATATGAAGTCAGTACCGCACCCACAAGTGAGGAAGCATTCTTCATTCTCCATACTCTAAAGCCAGATTTGATAGTGCTCGACCTCGGACTTCCTCGTCGGAGCGGGATGGAATTGCTCCAGCAGATTCGCAGCATGAGCATCCAGATCCCCGTACTCATCCTGACCTCGAACAGTTCGATCGAAGACAGGGTGTCTGCGCTCGACGCCGGTGCCGACGACTTCCTTCTTAAGCCATTCTCCATTCCGGAGCTGTCCGCAAGGTTGAGAGCTATTTTGCGCAGAGGAAAACCAACGACCCTTACCGAGTTCAAGCTTGCCGATCTTCAAGTTAATCTTGATACCCGAACTGCATTCCGCGCCGGAATCAGTCTGCAGCTTACTCTGCGAGAGTTCGACCTATTGGTCTATCTATTTCAGAATCGAGGACGTGCCGTATCTCGTGAAATGCTAGCCAGGGACGTTTGGCGCGAAACCTCTCGCTTTACCCCAATAGATAACGTGATAGACGTGCAAATTACCCGACTCCGCAGGAAACTTGACGATCCGTACCCGCAGAAACTCTTGAAAACGGTAAGGGGAGTTGGCTTTATCCTTGGGGAGTCCAGCGAATGAAACGTTTGCGGCCTAAAAGCGTGCGAACTCGATTGACTCTTTGGTATGTGGGGGTGCTTGCGTCCATTGTGGCGATCTACATCGTCGTCGTCTGTATCTTCCAGTACACCATTCTAAGAGCACAAATCTACCACGATATGGTTCAGGACATGGAAACGGTCGAAGGCCTTTTGTACTTTGATAGTCAGGAAGTGCTTCGACTCCGCCAGGACTATTATTCGCATCCTCAATCTCATTTACTGGTTGATCGTCTGATGGAGGTTCGCGATCTCACGGGAAATGTCCTTTACCGAAGCGATACCCTCAATTCAATGCCATTAGGCAGGGTGTCTCAGCGAGAAGATGAAGGAGCGACCTCTTTTGATGGCCGTACAGAGCGTCTTGCCGATAGTACTTGGGTTCTGATCATTAGTCACCGCCATCCAGTGGCGGGGCGAATACTGCTCATTCGGCTGGGATACAGTCTCTCTCCCTTAGCTTCCAGATTAGGGAAGTTCCTAGTTTCGCTCCTGCTCGCTCTTCCTCCCGCATTAGCTTTTGCAGGTTTTGCCGGATACCGTATCGCCTGTCGAGCGTTGGCGCCTCTTGAATCGATGGCTTCACGTGCCGAGCGAATAACTGCCAATAATTTAAGTGGTCGCTTGCAGATTGACGATGAAGACGATGAATTGGGACGAATGGCTGGCGTTATAAATTCTCTTCTTTCGCGTTTGGAAGGATCCTTTCTCCAATTGCAACGCTTTACCTCTGACGCAGCTCACGAATTGAAAACTCCTCTAGCGTCAATCCGGGTGCTAGGCGAAGCGGCTCTCCGTCCAGGTCAGAGTCAAGAAGCCTATCGGGACGCTATTAGCAGCATGCTCGAAGAGACATCGCGACTCAACCAAACGGTAGAGGGCTTACTCATGATCTCAAAGGCGGAGGCGGGTGAGATCCATTTGACCGTCACCTCTTTCTCCCTCCGCGGGCTCGTAGAAGAGATTATCGATCTTCTGGATGTTGTTATTGAGGAACGTGACATCGCCATCGTGCAGCGAAACCTGGAGGAGTCCGAGACTCATGTGGCGGCTGATCGCACCCTTCTCCGTGCCTGTGTTTTAAATGTGCTTCACAATGCCGTGAAGTTCTCGCCCGCCAATTCGACCATTGTCTGCTCTTACCAGTCCGTAGATCGAAACGGACAGAAATTTCTACGTTTATCTATCCTCGACCAAGGCCCTGGAATCGCTGGAGTTGACCAGGATCGAGTTTTTGAGCGTTTTTTTCGGGGCAGAGAAGTTCGCTCTTCCCGTGGAGAGGGCGTCGGGTTAGGGCTTGCAATCGCAAAGCTTGCCATAGAAGCAACTCATGGATGTATTTATTTCGATGCAGTCCAATCAAATGGTGCTCTTTGCCATATCGAGGTTCCGATGGCGTGACACGTTGCTCGTGGCAGTAAAATATGACTTCTCAAAAATTATCGATGCAACTCACATTGAATCATCTTGCGTTTGTGGAACTCACTAGCTTCTTGACTGAATTGACATCTAACCGATAAATGGATTAGCTCGAGGCAGCTATGACTTCCTGTCAGCAACAATGCATGACTAGGTCGTAAGACGTCCCTCGAAGAAAAGTTTCTGTTCGCGACTCTGTTGGAGGCAATATGAAAACACAACTGAAATTGACGCTTGTTACCGTTTTCTTTGCTATGCTGGCGACCGTCACGTTAGCACAGACGCCTATATCAACTGCCACTCGATCGGCTACATCGAATCGTAGACAGTCAAAAAAAGCTGCCACCCCGTCCGTCCAGGAGCAAATACGCGAACTGCGAGAGGACCTTCAAGGGCAGATCGATGCCCTTAAGGCAAAAGTCGCTGCGAAGGATTCTCAGATTGATGCCCTTCAGGCTATGCATCAGAATACCGAGACAAAAGCCACTACAACAGCCGCGCAGATCCAAACCATTGATGGCACTGTGCAGCAGAACGCAACAGCTGTAGGCACTCTTCAGGCATCCGTTACTGACCTGCGGACAGATACGATTGCAGTATCCAGCAGCGTTCAGCAGGTAAAACAGACCCAGGAGAAGCTACAGAAAAGCTTGGATGAGCCAGTTGCCATACGCTATAAAGGTGTGGCGATCGTACCAGGCGGATTTCTAGCCGGTGAAAGTATCTGGCGTCAAAGAGCGATGAACGCCGATATCTACACCAACTTCAACGCGACCCCCTACATGAATTCAGGAGAAGCACACACCAGCGAGTGGGTTCCCAGTGCACGAGCCTCGCGGTTCTCTACACTCTTCACTGGCAAAGTTCCTTTTGGGACGGTGAATGGGTTTCTTGAAACTGACTTCCTTTCGGCAGGCACAACCTCCAACAACTTGCAAAGCAATAGCTATACCCTTCGGGTGCGACAGGCTTGGGGGCAAGCCACCTTTGACAATATGAAATTTACCGGAGGCCAGATGTGGACTCTTTTGGCGGAAAACAAAAAGTCGACTGATGCGGGACAGGAGGCGGTGCCTCTTATCTTCGATCAAAACCTTCACGTCGGAGCTACCTACCTTAGGCAAGCCAGCTTCCGCTTCCAGGATTCAATCACTCCAAAGATCACGCTCGCTGCGGCGATTGAAAACTCACAGTATCAATTTAGTGCCTCGAACGCACCCTCTAATTTCTTCTTTGGCAGTGCGGGAGCCGCTGGTGGACTGGACAATCCGAGTGCAAATTACACCAATCAGGTAGCTCCGGATATCCTGGTCAAAGCCGCATTTGATCCGGGTCATGGCCACTACGAAATTGGCGGAGTCGTCCGCTTCTTTCGTAGTCGTTACTATCCCGATGGAACAACATCTGTAGGGGCTCAGAATGATACCCGCGTTGGTGGGGGATTTGTAGCGAGTGCCCGCTTCCCTGTAATCGCCAAGCTCGATTTGGGATTACACCTTGTGGCTGGTGATGGGACCGGACGGTATGGAGCAGCTCTTCTGCCGGACATTACGGTACGTCCGAACGGTACCTTGGTCCCGCTACGCAACGCTCAGGGGCTTCTCTCTCTTGAATACCATCCAATTAAGAAGCTCGACATCTTCGGTTATATAGGCTCGGAGTATGTTCAGCGAACCTACTACATCAGCAGCACTGGAACACTCGTTGGCTATGCGCCTCCCAGCGGCAACAATACTGGCTGCGCCATTGAAGCAGTTCCTACAGCAGGTACCGGGTACGCTCCAGGTGCCAGTCCCTGCCTTGGAGCGACACGAGCTATCTCGCAGTATTCGATCGGCTGGGTCTACCGCCTCTATAACGGTCCTGCGGGCAAGCTACAATATGGCGCTGCGTACAGCTATCTCACTCGAAACGGATGGACAGGCATTGGCGGAGCGCCAAAAGCAACAAACAATATGATCTACACCAGCTTCCGTTATTACATCCCCTGAACGAACAAAGGTATGCCAGTATGCGTCCCAAAGCCATCTCACTTGTCGCTCTCTTAGCAATAGTCGTGTCCTCCCTCTCTGTTCTTGCACAGGGGCCGAATTTAGACTTCCTGAATCACAACCAGTCCATTCTGGATGCGCATAACTGCTATCCCTACGAGGGACAATGGAATGATCGCATCCAGCGTGCTCTCAACTCCGGCTTTCCGGTGTCCATCGAGCAGGACCTTGCCTGGTACGTCGATCCAGCCATCGGCAAAGGCCGCGTTGTCGTCTCCCATACGCCCCACCCAACGGGTCAGGAGCCCGCACTGGAGGACTACTTCTTCAAGCAGGTGAGTCCCGTTGTAGAAAAGATGATCGCTGAAAACAAGCGCGGTCAATGGCCGCTCATCGTTCTGCATTTCGATTTTAAAGATAACCAGACCGCATTGCTCGAGGCCGTCTGGAAGGTACTTGGCCAACACGAAGACTGGCTTTCGACTGCGGTGAAGACGAGCGATCCTGCGAAGCTATCCCCGATCGACCGCAAGCCCATCCTGGTGGTCACCGAAGAGGCAGACGAACAGCAGAAGGTCTTCTACGACGCTCTGCCGATCGGCGCCCGTCTGCGTCTTTTTGGTTCGGCGCACACTCACGCCGCACCCGAGAACATGACGAAGGACCAGCTGGTGCACTGGGCAGTCACTGTCAGCCCCGGCGAACTTCTGAATGAGAAGCCCAGCAACTACAGGCGCTGGTGGAACAGCTCCTGGTACACGGTGGAAGAAGGCGGTGCACCGCAGGCTGGCGATTGGACCGAAGCCGATAACAAGCGGTTGCGCACACTCGTCAACCATGCGCACGCGATGGGTTATTGGGTACGGTTTTATGCGCTTGACGGGTTTGCTCCCGCGGACGACCAAGGCTGGGGAATGAGTTACAACTTCGGCTCGCGCGAGGCAGTTATCCTGCGGTGGAAGGCCGCAATCTCTGCGGGGGTAAACTTTATCCCTACGAACCAGTACGAGGCGCTGGCTACTTATCTGAAGCAGGATGCGAAGGAACTTCGCCCCTCAGCTTCCGCCTCATCCGACAAGTAGCTCCCTGCTGGCGGCTTGGGCAGGCATGGCTTAGAGCTTTCACTCAGGTTTTACCGTACACAGGAGCCAGGATGATTTTCAGGGTGTACCACCGACCTCTCCTCCTCAACATTTTAGTTGCTGCTTTCTGCACTCAAATTGCCCTCGGACAAGCTGCCCAAGGGCGCGGCGATGACGATCTTCAGGCCGTGGTTGTACTCATGCGACATGGCGTGCGAACGCCGATAGAAAACGAAACACGGTCCAACGCCTACAACGCGCAGGCATGGCCCACATGGCCGACTGAGCCCGGTGTCCTGACACCGCATGGGAGCGACGCCTTGCTTCGGCTTGCTGAGTTCTATCGCGAACGTTATTCCACACTTCTACAGGGCGAGACCTGCGATCACCCGGTGTTCTACGTCGAGGCGAATACGACTCAACGCACGATTGCCTCGGCTAAGGCGGTACTGGCCGGGCTATCTCCGCAATGCAAGGTTGAGGTGCATTCGACAGTTAGCTCCTTCAATCCGCTCTTTTCGCCGTCGATGAGCAGCGATGTCGACCAGCAACGCATCAAGGATGCTACTTCTGGCCGAATGGCGGACCAGCCAGAATGGTTCACCAGCGCTTTTGCCCGCCAATTGGAAAAGATGCACACCATACTTATCGATTGCAAAGGTCCCGGTTGCAATCGCACCGTTCCGGATTTTCGCAGTATTCAGGTGCAGAACGGCATAGCAATCCCTCGTGACCTGCATATCGAAAACCCAGTCGTCCTTGGCGCAGACTTCGCTGAAAATTTCTTGCTTCAATACACCGAAGGCAAGCCTATGGCGCAGGTTGGGTGGGGCCGGGTATCCCGCGCAGACCTCAACGATCTGATGCAGATGAACACGCAGTTCCACGACTTTATACTCCGCACTCCCTACACCGCGCAGGTGGGAGCTTCCCATCTTGCCGCGCGTATTCGTGACACGATCCTCGGCGCTGCCTCGGGTTGGCCCACGCCCAATGAACTTGGGGATCCGAAAGATCGGTTCATCCTACTCCTTGGGCACGACTCCAACTTGAGTTGGCTCGGCGGCCTGCTCCATCTCGATTGGCTTCTGCCAGACCAGACGTTTAACGCGACTCCTCCTGGAAGTGCTCTTGTCTTCGAGGTTCGACGTAGCCGGGTAAGTAACAGATCTGTCGTCCAAGTCTTCTTTATCAGTCAGACACTGGACCAGATACGCGATCTTCGTGTCTTGACTGGCGCCGAGCATCCTTCCATAGCGCCTGTTTTTGTCCCGGGGTGCAGTGGCTCGGCACCGGCCTATGCGTGCTCGGCTGAAGAGTTCGGCCGGGTTGTCGATTCCGCCATCGATACTCGCTTCGTCACGGCTCGCCCAAATGAACATGACGGGTTTCCCTTCATACCCTCGGCTAGCCTGAACCACAGAAGTCGAAATTGATACGGAAAAGTCAGCCAGTGTTGACCAATAACTCACTCCGGGCTGGCCTCTTTGCATTTTGGGTCGATGGTCGGCAAGCAAACAATCCCATTAGCGCCGAACAACCCGTGACTCGGGAAACGATAGACCCCACTTTGCATGGCGCTGCCGTCCAGAAGTGGACGAGAATTTACGAAAGTGGGCAGCCGTCGGGTCGAGGTCTGGCGCGTGAACTAGGACTATGTCAGTGATGGAAGCGATTTAAGAGAGTCGTAGCCGACCGAACGCTGGCAGGTAAATTGCTTGTTGCCTTGTCCAAGAATGACTTCCCGGAGGCTTGCCATGGCGCATTTCGAACGGGTCGCGATGTGATTTCGGGGCCGTTTAGTCCAGAGATCATACGGGAGTGGATGTTGGCAGGGTGGCAATTGGTACCGCAGCCGAAGTCACACAGAAGGAATTTGCGAACCTGATTCCTGTCGCGTTCTTCTCCTTCAGGAACATAGCAAGTGGTACCTTCTTGCCGCTCTTCTTCTTCGTTGAGTCACGGTCGCTCGTTTCGCTTTCGTCACTACCACCGCTGTCCGGCGTGCGGACCTCTAATAGTTCTGGCAATCTGTCGAGCACCTTGTCGAGTTGCTGTGCTAACCAACTCTCCGCACCTTCACCCGTGAAGGTGACCGCGCCCACTTTGATCTCTAATTTCGTATCTGCCATCGTCGCCTCGATAGTTTCCAAAAAGCTGAGATGAACATATCGGGCCGGTTCAGGCAACGAAAAAGGTAATCTTTGCTCTGCGAAAGCTACCGTCGTTCACTACGGATCAGTACTGGGAAGTCGGCCTGTGGGTAGTCAGGTACAGCAGCTAAGTCGATGGAGGATTTATCATTAACAACAGTGACTTACACGATCGCCGCCTTCTATCGATTCATTTCTGTGTCCGAACCCACAGCCCTGGCAGAGAAACTGCGCACCGTATTCTGCGAGGGTGATCTCTGTGGCACAATGCTGATCGCTGATGAGGGTGTAAATGGCACCATGGCAGGGTCTCCTGAGACCATCGATCATTTCCTGGACATGCTGGCGGAAGAGGTGGGACTGGAAAGGGGAGAAATAAAGCTTTCCTTCTCAGGAAAACGCCCTTTCAAACGCCAAAAGTTCCAGGTTAAGCCCGAGATTATTACCTTTCGCAAAGCAAAGGTCGATCCGACAAACCCGGGAAAATACGTGGAGGCACAAGAATGGAACGGTTTGATCGCTCAAACCGGCATACTTCTGCTCGACACCCGGAACAGCTACGAGACCGACTTAGGCACCTTCGACGGAGCGACTGTTCCTGGTATCGAGACGTTTTCGGATTTCGTCACCTACGTACGCGAAAATCTCGATGCGACGAAGCACCCAAAGGTGGCGATGTTCTGTACCGGTGGTATTCGCTGCGAAAAAGCCTCGGCGTTCATGCTGCAGGAGGGCTTCGAGGAGGTCTATCATCTGAAGGGCGGCGTCCTAAAATACCTTGAGCAGGTGCCGGAGCACGACAGTAAATGGCGAGGCGGGTGTTATGTCTTCGACCGTCGAATCTCAGTTAGCCACGAAGATTTTGAAAGTTGATACGTCGATCATGAGGCCGTATGGATCGGCCAGAGAAGTTGTCAAGCGCACTAGCGCGTTAGCCGATACTAATCCAGTTAGGAACTGGCTTCTCGTGAAAACGTGGACTGACTGATTTGTAAGTTGTTGAAAATGTGGTGGCCAGAGACGGGATCGGACTGCCGACGCCGGCCTTTTCAGGGCCGCCTAGCAAGCGAACTAAGTGGTCTGGAATCAGCGGATATCATTGAGGCGATTAGCGTTGTGGCCTCCTCGATTTAGGATGGTTTAGGACCACTTGGGATGGTTTCGACCGTACGATGGTCGTGTATTGGTCGTGTGACCCCGATGCTTTAATTCTGACCTCTTCGATGCCATGGGAATGAACCCGCTTCGCAAATATTGGATCGGCCAGCTAATAGGCCGACACATTCAGTACTGTTTGATGCCAACTTCGCAGGTAACGGGGCCACACGGCTGATCGTAAAACATGAGCTTTATATTGGAGGGAACCCGACGCGAACGTGTTCATCCTGCGGAAGCCGCGGCCTTCACACTAGCAGCTAATGCTATGGATTCTTCCCTGCCGTAGGCAGTGCCCGCCCCGTTGTTCCGGGCGGATAACGGGCTCTCCGAAAGTCGATTGACGAGAAGCGAACTCGCCATTACTTATCAATGCTTGATGAACGCATCGACGATTTCGCAACACTTGAGAGTGTGGCAATGGTTGCTTTTCTGGCCTCTGTAGCAGTAGTCGATTGGCCGTAAGCCTGTTTATGGGTAGTACAAAATTCTGGTCTGAACAGTGCAAAGGATCGTTTCCGAAACTTCGATTATGGGCGCACACGTATAGTAAGACCCGAGTCGCCAGTCAATTCTCCCCACGTCCTTGGTCCCCAAACTGGTGGTACTCCCCCACGCAAGGAGGCGCACGCCATGGCGCCCGAGCAATCTTCAGCAAATACTGAGAGCGGCCAACCGCCTTCAGCACGATCACCATTGAATCGACTGAGTCGGCTGCCGGAACCGTGATCGGTCCCTATCGCCTGCTCGAGTTGATTGGCGAGGGCGGCATGGGGCAGGTGTGGCTGGCCGAGCAGAAGCAGCCAGTGCGCCGTCACGTGGCCATCAAGCTGATTAAGGCGGGCATGAACGCACGTGAGGTGGTGGCGCGCTTTGAGTCTGAGCGGTAGGCGCTAGCGCTCATGGATCATCCCGCGATCGCCAAAGTTTTCGATGCCGAGTCTACTCCGGACGGTCGGCCATATTTCGTCATGGAGTACGTTGTCGGAGTCCACATTACCGACTACTGCGACCAGCACAAACTGACCATGCGGCAGCGGCTGGAGTTATTCATCCTCGTATGTGAGGGCGTGCAGCATGCGCACCAAAAGGCCATCATCCATCGCGACCTGAAGCCTTCGAACATTCTGGTTGCCGAAGTAGATGGGAAGCCGATGCCGCGGATCATCGACTTCGGCCTGGCCAAAGCGGTCTCGCAGGAGTTCAACGCCGAAACCATGTTCACGCAGGCGGGAGCGGTGATCGGAACGCTGGGTTACATGAGCCCGGAGCAGGCCGGCGTGGCGGGCGAGGACATCGATACGCGCAGCGATGTGTACTCGCTCGGCGTGGTGCTCTATGAGTTACTGGTGGGCGCTGCCGCTAGACTTCCGCAAGCTGGCATACGATCAAGTGCTGCGCCAGTTGCGCGAGGAAGATGCGCCGCGGCCGAGCACCAAGTTACGCACGCTAGGCCGCGACTCCGCCACCACGACGCAGAACCGCGGTTCCGATCCTCCGCACTGACCCGACAACTGCGCGGCGATCTGGACGCCATCGCGCTCAAGGCTCTGGAGAAGGACCGCGCGCGGCGCTATCCCACTGCTTCTGGACTGGCCGCCGATATCGAACGATATCTGCGCAATGAACCGGTCAAGGCACATGCGTCCAGCACTGGATATCGCGCTCGTAAATATATACGCCGCCACCGGCTGGGCGTTGCGGTAGCCGGGGCGGCTGCGATGCTGCTGGTCGCGTTTGCCATCGCCCAAGCGGTACAGTTGCGGCGCATCACACGGGAGCGCGACCGCGCAGATCGCATCTCGGCGTTCATGACGGGGATGTTCAAGGTGTCGGACCCGAGCGAAGCACGTGGTAACAGCGTCACCGCCCGGGAGATTCTCGACAAGGCGGCGAAGGAGATCGACACCGGGCTCAGCAATGACCCGGAACTGCAGGCCAAGATGATGTTCACCATGGCAGAGACCTATTACGGCCTGGGTCTCGACTCTCGGGCACAGCCGCTGCTCGAACGTGTGGTGGAGATTCAGCGGCGGGAGCTCGAGCCCGAGCGCCGGGAGACACTGGCTTCGATGAGCTTACTGGCCAGCACCGTGAGTCGTCAGGGGAACGCCGTCAAGGCGGAGAAGCTGGCCCGCGAAACGCTCGATCTGCAGCGTAGCGTCCTGGGCCCGGAGAACCCGGACACACTGGTTTCGATGCGACGTCTAGGGGACGTCCTGCTAGGTGAGCTCGGTCCCCCCGAAGCGGAGAAAGAGTACCGTGAGGCGCTTGACATCCAGCGCCGTACTCTTGGCCCGGAGCACCCGGACACCCTGCTTTCGAAGCGCCGTCTGGCAACCGCCCTGCGTGCTGAACTCCGTTACGACGAAGCGGAGAAGGAGTTCCGTGAGGTGTTTGATATCCAGCGCCGTACTCTCGGCCCCGAGCACCCGGATACCCTGCACGCTATGAAACAACTGGCGGACCTCCTGATAGTTCAAGGGCCGTCTCAGCGAGGCGGAGCAACTGAACCGCGAAACGCTGGCTCTACAGCGCCGCGTCATCGGCCCGGATAACCCGGATACCCTGAGCGTGATGGGGAGTCTGGCTATCACGCTGATGGAGGAAGGCCGTTACGTCGAGGCGGAGAAGTACCGCGAGACTTTCGATGGCATGCGCCGCGTGCTCGGCCCGGAACACGGGAAGACTCTGTATACACTCGAATATTTGGCGATAGACCTCAGCCACGAGGGACGGTACGGCGACGCAAAAAAACTCTTCCGCGAAGCGATCCAGACGGCAGGTAAAACAGACCAGCCGTACAAGCTTAGCGTCGCCTGGCTTAACTTCGCCTGTGGGGCGGTCGTCGCGGGGCGCCGCAACGAGGCGTTCCAGTATCTGAATCAAGCCATCGATTATGGATACGGGCCTCCTGAAGTGATCGCAGCCGAACCCGACCTAAAATCACTGCGTAGTGACCAACGCTTCGAGGCTCTGATTGCCAAGGCGCGCCAGAAGGCAGCCGCAAAAATGTAGTGAACGGCAACAGCGATCTGAATTTCTGTCCGGATCGTGGACCGCCCGAAGATAATCTTCGCTCTGTATGGGAAGCCGTAATTCTTGGTTGATGAAACAGAATGGCTGTTGAAAAAACTCAGCCGCGGAAAAAGGTCCAAAATATCGTCGCGTCAGGATGCCTTATAAACGATATGTAAGGCGCGACTGAACTGCACCGCTAGGCCCTTTCCGCATTTGTGACCAGAAGTCGGGGTCTGGGAAGTGATATACCGTTGCTGAGAACGGAATCCTAAGCCGCCGAGTCGTGCTTGACTCTCCATTTACTTAGTCGCAACAGCTAGCTATTTCCCATTCTTTATATCTGTGCTCTTTCTGAAATAAAACGCGATAGTGATGCCAAAAGCATTTACATGGGACGGTTTGGATCCGTATAGGTCTTGCCTTTCATAGTAGGGTTCTACCTCGATGCGCTCCCTTATCGGAATAAAACCTCCAAATGAATAGGTCCATTCGCTCCACTCACCCTGATTTATCTCATAGAATGCTTCGGCTCTGGCATATGGCGTGAATTTAAAACGATGTGTTTGGAAAGTCCTCTGAAATGTGAGGCGGTTCCGATAACGCCATGTACCGTCGCCGCTGATTATTCTCAGTTCCACGCGATTGCGATCGTCCAGCAACATGTCCTTGGGCAATGGGTACTTTGGGGACACATCAAATTGAAGCCGATTTTCATCAGCCTTATCCACATTATGGATATACCTGTATGTAACCCCGAAGGTCAGTAGCTTACGGTTAGCTTCATCCCAGTTCGTTCGCCTCGTACTCGAGAGGGGCTTTACAAAAAAGTCTATGCCAGATCCCACACTTGCCGAGTTGAAGCTGTCGCCGTCTTTCGTTCGAGCAACAAGTGTGTCAACACGCATGGCAGGAGTTAGGGTCCAATATGAATCGATCTCGGGCAGGAACTGCCCTTGTGCAGATTGCGCACGCAACGAATGGCAGGCCATCGCTGCTGTTGTGAGACCCCAAACGATCCAAGTGAGTGTCTTGTTCGATCTCATAGAAAAATGATTTGCTAAGTTGTCTAAGGAGTTCCCCGAAGGGCTCCTCGAAGCGATGCGCACGGTTACGCCATGCTGACGGATCCGAGGAAGCCAATGCGGGGGGCATGAGGGCCCTTATGAGGCGACGCCAACCAATGAAGCTGCTTACAGCTTAAGCGGCTTTGTATGCATTCAAGCAGGTTTATTCTGATGGAGAACACCTTCCGAATGCCGACTTGCGTTCCTTTATTTAAATGCAGCCTTCTGTCATTACCTTCTCAACGCATTTAGAATGGTTCACTCCTATGGAAATCCTCTTACCTGCGCTAGCTCTTTGTATCGTACGAGATCTGGGCGAAAGAGACTGATCGAATGCATAATCCGCGAACCGATCCACACGCAGAGTTCGAAGACAGGCTACGATTCGAGATGTTGCTGACTGAACTTTCGGCACGGTTCGTTAGCGTTACATCCGAAATGCTGGACGACGAGATCGTCAACGCTCAGATGCAAATTGTTCACGCATTAGGGCTGGATCGCAGCACACTGGCTCAACTGGAAGATGGCGAACGTTTTGTCACTACCCATTCCTGGCAGCTACCAGGCCTTGATCCCTTCCCCGGATTCGCCGTCAAGGACTTACCGTGGATGTCGAGCGTTGTGATGCGCGGAGAAACGGTTTGCTTCGCGCGTATCGACGATCTGCCCGAGGAAGCTGCAAGGGAAAGGCAGGCCGCCCGGCGGTTCGGACCTCGCTCAAACGTCACCTTTCCTCTCAAGGTAGGCGGAACAGTGATCGGAGCGCTGGCTTTCGGTACGGTACTTCGAGAGCGGGAATGGACGGACGCCATCGTGAATCGTCTTCGGCTCTTTGTTGAGATGATCGGCAGTGCCATCGCTCGTACGCGTGCGGAAGACGCAACGCGGAAAGCTCTCGATGAAGTGCAACGCTTGCGCGACCAGCTGCAACGCGAAAACGTATATCTCCAGCAGGAAGTGAAAGCAGTCCGCGGTCGTGGTGGCTTGGTTGGCGAGAGCGCCGCTCTTCGGCATGTGCTGGAACAGGTCGAGCAGGTGGCATCGACCAACTCCAGTGTGCTTCTGATCGGCGAGACCGGTACTGGAAAGGAGCTTATCGCCTCCTCTATTCATGAACTCAGCCCTCGCAGCGCACGAGCGATGGTACGTGTTAGTTGCGCTGCGATTCCTGAGACCCTCATCGAGAGCGAGCTGTTCGGGCGCGAAAAGGGAGCATACACCGGCGCCCTTTCGCGGCAGGTCGGCCGTTTTGAAGTGGCACACGGCTCGACACTGTTTCTGGACGAGGTGGGCGAACTACCGCTCGAAGTGCAGGTAAAACTGTTGCGAGTTCTGCAGGAGAAACAAGTGGAACGTCTGGGCAGTTCCAAGAGCGTCTCCGTCGATGTGCGGATCATTGCCGCTACTAACCGAGACTTGGATAAGTCGGTCCGGGAAAAAAGATTCAGGGACGATCTGTATTACAGACTGAATGTATTTCCAATCAGGATTCCTCCCTTACGCGAACGTCCAGAAGATATCCCACTGCTGGTTCAGTCGTTTGTGAATGAATTCGCAAAAGTATTCGGCAAGGGTATTGAGTCTATCGACAAAGACAGCATCGATACGCTGCAACGGTACAACTGGCCCGGCAACATCCGGGAGCTACGTAACACCGTCGAGCGAGCGATGATACTTACCAACGGTCCGAGGCTTTACATCGACCCGCCGAGCGCTGCATACAACGATGCAGTTCCCAGCCTGCTTCTCAGCGATACTGAGCGCGAGCATTTACGAAATGTGCTGGAGATGACGGGATGGCGAGTCCGCGGAAAAGATGGAGCCGCTGAGATCCTGGGTCTCAAGCCCACTACTCTCGATTCCATGTTAGTAAGGCTCGGCATCACCTCAAAAGACAAGCGGCAAGACTAACTGATTGTCACCCCTCAACCTCCGACCTCTCGGAGTCTCCTCCGATACATCGGAGGCTGACAGCTTATGAAACGCTTTTCTCAAACCGTTCACTCTTACGGTAAGCCCCATCGTTTGCGGCAGTTGATCAAACTTCGGCCACTCTGGCTCTAGTTGGCCCCCTGATTGTCTGTACTCATTGCATGTTCCAAATCAGTTTGAGAATGATAGCTCGTCCTCGTCGTTCGCTGGAAGCCATCAAAGCACTGCGATCCATCAGGATTGCGGCACAGACGGAACGTGGATTAATTGCCAGCAGGATCTACCAGGAAGTTGACAACCCAGAGGCACTCTGTTTTGAGCAAGACTGGTCAAGTGAACAAGAACTGAAGTCGCACATCCGTTCGAGCTGTTTTACGGATTTGCTGATGCTCATGGAGACGGCCCCTGCGGCACCCATCCTCGAGGTCCACTCGGTGACCGACATGGCCGGTTTGGAGTACGTCGAGGCGGTTCGTTTCTCTAACCGCTAGATGAAATTGGAACGAATTCGTTGGGCCCCAGTAAAAACTCAGCTACAGGTTGGATCTGAAATCGGGTGACACAACATCCGAGGGCGCGCCTGAGCAAAACTATAAGGAGAAAGCGAATGTCTTTCAAAGACAATATGCGGGCATTGGCGCTAGGAGCATTGGCCGTCTTGACGTTACTTTCTGGCGGGAGTGCGACCTCGCATGCGCAAGCGGCAAGCGCGAAGAAACCTAACATCGTCGTCATCATGGGCGACGACGTCGGCATCTGGAACATCAGCGCGTACCACCGCGGCATGATGGGCGGGCGGACACCCAATATCGACCGGATCGCCAAGGAAGGCGCGCTATTCACGGATTACTACGCTCAGCAATCCTGCACGGCAGGGCGTGCAGCGTTCATCACTGGGCAGACGCCGTTTCGGACTGGATTGTTGATGGTAGGTCTGCCTGGCGCCAAACAGGGATTGCAGGACAAGGATCCGACAATTGCGGAACTGCTCAAACCTGAAGGCTACGCTACGGCACAGATTGGCAAAAATCATCTGGGCGATCGCAATGAATTTCTACCCACGGTCCATGGCTTCGACGAGTTCTACGGAATTCTTTATCACCTGAACGCCATGGAGGAGCCGTACCAGTACGACTATCCGAAGGCGGCCAATTTCAAGGAACGTTTTGGCCCGCGGAACGTCATCTCCAGTACAGCTTCCAACGTAGACGATCAGACGGTTGATCCGCGCTGGGGCAGGGTGGGCAAGCAGGTTATCAAGGACGAAGGTCCATTGCCTCCGCATCCCAATATGGATCCAAAAGCAACGACCAACATGGAGGATATTGAGCCTGTACTTGTCCAGCGTTCGACGGATTTCATGGAGCGTTCCGTCAAAGCTAATAAGCCGTTCTTCCTCTGGCACAACTCCACGCGCATGCATGTTTGGACGCACCTCTCTCCGAAGTGGCAGGACAAGAGCGGCTTCGGTCTTTACGCCGATGGCATGATGGAACTGGACTGGGAAGTCGGCGAGCTACTTAAAAAGATTGACGAACTTGGCATCGCCGACAACACCATCGTGTTGTTCACCAGCGACAATGGTGCGGAAATTTTTACATGGCCGGATGGCGGCAACCACCCGTTCCGAGGGGAGAAGGGCGTTACTTACGAGGGTGGATTCCGCGTCCCAATGTTGGTGAAGTGGCCCGGAGTCATCAAGCCCGACACCATCGTCAACGACATCATGGCAAGCGAGGACTGGCTTCCAACACTACTCGCCGCTGCTGGTAACCCCGCCATGAAAGATAAGCTCCTTAAAGGGATAAAGGTGGGTGACAAGACGTTCAAAACTCACCTCGATGGTTACAACTTCCTGCCCTACTTCAAGGGAGAAGTTACGGCAGGGCCGCGCCACGAGTTCTTCTACTTCAGCAACACCGCCGACATGATGGCGATGCGTTACGATGCGTGGAAGATCAGCTTCAAGACCATCAAAGGCAACCTGTTTACTGGATCGCCAGAGACAACCCAAGCTCCGATCGTGACCAACTTGCGGCAGGATCCGTGGGAGCGTTACCAGGATGAGTCGATGAATTACGGCAAGTGGTGGGGCGACAAACTGTGGACGATGGTGCCCGCGACCGTGATTGTGAGCCAGTTTCTGGAAACGTTTAAGGAATATCCACCAAGCCAGAAGAGCGGCGGACTCACCGTCAGCCAATTTCTCGAAGCCGTCCAGAATGGGGCTGCGGCTGGTGGCAAATAACTGGATGGTAATTTCGATGTGCACGCGCGGGTCGCGGAAGCGACTCGGCGTTCCAAGCCGGGCCCATCACCTCATTCATATAGGAAGGGAGGCAAAAGAGCATGAAAGGTTTAGGCAGCCGC
This sequence comes from Edaphobacter sp., assembly GCA_035317185.1. Lineage (GTDB taxonomy): Bacteria > Acidobacteriota > Terriglobia > Terriglobales > Acidobacteriaceae > Edaphobacter. The sequence continues at coordinate 26,493 of DATHHN010000006.1, read as the reverse complement.
CCACACTGGAGTCTCAGAGCGCCTTTGGCGCTATTTATCGCGCTGTTCGGAATATTAAATGCGCAGGGCCAGAGCGATCCTCTGCCATCTTGGAACGATGGACCCGCAAAACAGTCGATCCTTGCTTTCGTAAAGAACACGACCGACAAATCCAGTCCCAAGTATGTTGAGCCAGCGGATCGCATCGCCACGTTTGATCAGGACGGCACGCTTTGGACAGAACATCCCTTGTACGGGCAGGCCATGTTTGCCCTCGATCGCCTGGGCAAAATGGCGCCACAACACCCTGAATGGAAACAGAAGGAGCCGTTCAAGTCGGTACTAGCAGGGGACCCCGCGGCCATGAGCAAGTTCACAGAGGCGGACTGGATGCAGATCGTCGCTGTGACCCATGCGGGGATGAACACGGAAGCGTTTCAGGGGCTCGTGAAAGACTGGCTCGCCACGGCCAAAGCACCCCGCTTCGACCGTCCGTACTCCGATCTCGTCTACCAGCCCATGCTGGAGGTGATGCAGTATCTGCACGCCAACGGCTTCAGGACGTACATCGTGACGGGCGGCGGGCAGGAGTTTGTGCGCGCCTACAGCGAGAAGGTGTATGGCGTTCCGCCGGAGCAGGTCGTCGGTTCGAGCATCGCGACGACGTACGTCAATACAAACGGCAAGCCGGAGCTTATGCGGGAGCCGAAGCCATTTTTCATTGACGATGGCCCCGGCAAGGCCATCGGGATCAACCTCTTCATTGGCAAGAGGCCCCAGGCTGCCTTCGGCAACTCCGGATCTGCCGATGGCAAGTCCGGCGATGGCCAGATGCTGGAATGGACGCAAGCGGGTGATGGAGCGCGACTGATGATGCTCGTCCTCCACGACGATGCCAAGCGCGAATACGCCTATGGCCCTGCCTCAGGACTTCCGGACACTCATGTTGGCACGTTTTCCAATGAACTCCTACTCGAAGCAACGAAAAATGCCTGGGTCGTGATCAGCATGAAGGACGATTGGAAGAGGGTTTTTGCATGGGAAAAGTGAGTTTAAACCGTTACATCACTTTGAACGGTGGACTAAGAATGAATCCAGTAGCTGATGAACAAAAATACGAAGGAAGGATCACGATCATGAAAACCAAATTCGCATTGTGCACGATGCTAGTGTGTATCACCTCCACAGTTGCTATGGGGCAACAAGTCACAGTCAACTACAACCACGGCCAGAGTTTTGCACAGTATCACACCTACGCGTGGGGTTCCAACAACAACAACCAAATCCAGAATTCGATCCTGGCCCAGGTGGCGCAACAGGACATCGACACGGCATTGCAGGGGAAGGGTCTACAAAAGGTGAAGGAATCAGAGAAGCCTGACCTGATCCTTACTGCAAACGGCGGTATGAAACAGCAAACCTCTTACACCGCATGGGGGATGCGGGGGATCGGCGGAGGAATGGGCGGAATTACTCCGCAACAGAACGTGGAAGGAACTCTGATCGTCGATCTCTATGACGCGAAGACCCAGTCCCTGGTGTGGCGAGGCATTGGACAAGACACGCTGAGCAACAATGGCAATAAGAACCAGCAAATAGTGCAGAAGGCCATCCAGAAGATGTTCAAGCAGTGGCCGCAGTGAGCTGACAGTAGCGGTCCGGACGTTTTTTGGTAAGTGTTGAAACTGGATATCGATTCGATCGGAGCACATCATGAGGAAAACAACGGTTTCAGGAATAGCATTTTTCGCAACGACGACTCTGGCAGCCATTCTGTCGCTTTGTGGTTTGGCTGTCGCTCAGACCACCGAGGTCCAGGGAGTCATCGATGGGCGCAGCGGCGCCACCATGACTGTCAAGTCCCAGGAATCCGGAAGTGACGTGGTGGTGCTTCTTACGGACAGCACCCAAGTGAACGAAGTTGAAGGCGCCCTCCACATGCGAAAGAAGCAGATGGGCATGACCGCTTTGGTGCCGGGGCTACCCGTCCAGGTGAAGGGTTCCTCCAATGCTCAGAACCAGTTAGTGGCGGATACCGTGAGGTTCAAGGGCTCTGATCTCAAGACTGCCCAGGACATTCAGGCAGGTGTGGCACCGGTAGAGCAGCAGACGCAGACGCAGCAGCAGCAGATGGCCCAACAGGAAAAGCAAATTCAGGGACAATCGCAAGCTCTTCAACAGCAGCAGCAAGAGATGGCGGCGGCGCAGGCCAAGATTGACGCCAACAAGGCAGCCATCGCTGCAGCCAACAAGCGCTTTGGAGAGCTCGGGGACTACAACATCCTGGGTGAGGTGACGGTCTTATTCGCAAATGGCAAGGTCGCACTCGAGCCACAGTACAAACCACAACTGATGGATCTGATCCAGAAAGCTAAGACCATCAATGCTTTCGTGATTCAGGTCAAGGGATACGCGTCCTCAGTGGGATCAGCTGCCCTGAACCAGAAACTCAGCACCGAGCGCGCCGACAATGTAACAGATTTTCTGGAGCAGAACGGCATACCACTCACAAACATGCTGGCGCCCGGGGCCATGGGCACCAGCAAGCAGGTTGCTCCCGATACGTCTGCGGAAGGTCAAGCTGAAAATCGTCGCGTCGTGGTCAGGATCCTGCAGAACAAAGGCATAGCTGGCACCTAGGACAACTGAGTCCTGGGATGCAGGGAGACGGCAAATGAGTTCATGCTGCAAAGCTTACATTGTGGCATTCGCGGGGACGCTTGCCCTGGTGCTATGCGCGCCTGCGATTGCTCAGCAATCAGCGGATTTGATTACCCATGACCAAACAGGAAGCGCTTCCGCTCCGCAGGCAACTGCGGCGGACGATGATAACTGGCACCTCGCAATCAGCCCCTATCTGTGGTTTGCCGGGGTACACGGCACGGTAGGTGGAGGCGGTGCACAAGTTGACTATCAGGTGGCCGGATTGCTGGGCTACAAGATTAAGCCCACCGTAATGCTGGGGGCGGGCTGGCGCTATCTGGATGTGAACTACCGCCCCAGCTCGAGCTTTGTCTATGACGTGGCCCAAAGGGGGCTCTTGCTGGGCGTCACCTTCAACCTCAGGTGATGCTTGAAGCACTTTCAAGTGATGACGACATGCGGGAGTTAGAGAAGCGCAGTAGGAGAAAACGCATGAATGTTACAGCGGGTATTCGGAAACCAGCACTTGGAGCACATGTCTTCCCGAGCTTCTTCGGGGTGTTTCTATTTGCTGCCCCTCGCATCGGCCGCTGCCCAACAGGTCACGGGCCAGTTGGGTTCGCCTAGCGCCACGACCACAATCGACGGTAAGCAACTTCCGCCGCCGCCACCGAAGTTCGGCGGAGTGATCAAGGAAAGCGCCAAGGATTCGACGCCCTGGTGGCCACCGCGCGTAGTGCCCCCCAAGGGTGCGCCCAATGTGCTCCTGATTATGACCGATGACCAGGGCTACGGTGTTTCGGGTACGTTTGGCGGTGTCATCCCGACACCGGCGCTGGATCGTGTCGCCAACTCTGGATTGCGCTACATTCAGTTCCACTCCACCGCTCTTTGCTCCCCCGACACGGGCAGCGCTGATCACTGGCCGCAACCACCACTCAGTCGGCTCCGGCGTCATCGGCGAACTGTCCACAGGTTACCCTGGCTACGATTCCATCATCGGCGTACAGAACGCCACCATCGGCACGATCCTTCGGGAGAACGGTTACTCCACCTCCTGGTTTGGCAAAAACCACAACACGCCGAGCTTTCAGTACAGCGTCGCCGGGCCTTACGATCAGTGGCCGTCGGGTATCGGATTCGAATATTTCTACGGCTTTATGGGCGGGGAGACCGACCAGTGGACGCCTTACCTGTTCCGCGATCATACCCAGATCTTTCCGTTTGTCGGCAACCCCGGTTACAACCTCACCACCGATCTGGCGGATGAAGCTATCAAGCATATGCGCGATCTGAACGCGGCTGCACCCGATAAGCCGTTCTTCGTCTACTACGTCCCTGGCGGCACCCATTCGCCACACCAACCAAAGCAGGAGTGGATCGACAAGTTCAAAGGCAAGTTCGATATGGGTTACGAAAAGTTGCGCGAGCAGATTTTCGCCAACCAGAAGCGGCTCGGCGTTATCCCCGCCAACACTGAACTTACCCCGTGGCCGGATTCGATACCGAAGTGGGACTCGCTTTCAGAACTGCAGAAGAAACTCTATGCGCGCCAAGCGGAAGTCTATGCCGCCTATGCCGCCTATACCGATTATGAGATTGGCCGTGTCATTCAAGAGGTACAGAACCAGGGCAAGCTGGATAATACGTTGATCATCTACATCTGTGGTGACAATGGCACTAGCCCTGAGGGCACCCTCTCAGGCACTTTTAATCAACTCACCGCCTACAACGGCATTCTGAAAGCACCTGAGGCCCTGCAGATGTTGCATTACAACGACTGGGGCTCCGACAAGACCTACCCGCACATGTCGGTAGGTTGGGCCTGGGCATTCGATACACCACTTTAAGTGGACGAAACAAGTAGCGTCACATTTCGGGGGCACCCGACAAGGACTGGCCATCTCATGGCCCGGTCATATTAAAGATGTGGGTGCCATCCGTACGCAGTTTCACCATGTCATCGACATCGTGCCAACAATCCTTGAAGCAGCGGGCATCCCTGCCCCAGTCACAGTCAACGGCATTACGCAAAGACCCATCGAAGGCGTGAGCATGGTCTACACGTTTGACCAGGCCAATTCGAACGCGCCATCCACGCGCGCGACCCAATACTTCGAGATGGCCGCCAATCGTGCGATCTACCACGATGGCTGGATCGCCGCCACGACGCCGTTCGCACCGCCCTGGGACTTGGCAACGGGCACGTTGCCCGATGTCATCACTGGCTACAAGTGGGAGCTTTACAACATCGCCGAGGATTTCTCAGAAAACAATGATCTTGCCGCCAAGAATCCCGACAAACTCAAGGAATTGCAGGCGCTGTTCCTGACAGAGGCGGCGAAATACAACGTCTTCCCCTTGGACAACACGGCCTTCTCGCGCTTGCTGACGCCGCGGCCAAGCGCGGTCGCCGGGCGAACTCTCTTCAGCTATACAGGCGAGAACCTCGGTATTCCGCTTGGGAATGCTCCGAGCATTCTGGACAAGGACTACACCATCACAGCGGAGATTACGGTCCCCGAAGGCGGTGGAGAGGGAATGATTGCGACGCTGGGCGGACGCTTTGGCGGCTACGGTCTCTTCCTCAGCCAAAGCAACAACTGGTGGCTCAGAAGCCGTTTGCTCAAAGTCGTGGTCTGGGGGCTGTTCCTTTTGGGAGCACTTCTAACATGGCTCGCAAGAAGCAAACATTGGTCGGGCTGGAAAACCTGGCCTGGCTATGCGCTGTTGGTTCTCGCTCCGCTCTGGTTGGTTGCTGGGCTAATCACCGGCATAGCGCAGATTGGTAGAGGTAGGCCGGTTTTTGTATATAACCTGCTGGATCTCGAACGTTTCAGATGGTCAGGTCCTTCGCTCGACGCGGGCAAGCACACTGTCGTCTTCGACTTCAAGTACGACGGGCCGGGTCCCGGTAAGGGTGGCACTGGCGTGTTGACGGTGGATGGCAGGGAAGTGGACCGCAAAACAATTCCTCACACGATTCCACTCATGATGACTATCGACGAGACCTTCGATATTGGCGCCGACACTCGTTCGGCAGTCGACTTCAGCTATGACCTGCCATTCCGCTTCAGCGGGACGATCGACAAGCTGACTTACAAACTCGGGCCAGAACAACTGACTGCGGAGGATCAGAAGAAGGTGCAAGAAGCCGACGCCAAAGCCAACGATTAAGTAGTGAAAACTCGTTGCTGAAGCGATCACTTCGGCCACGGATCAAGGACAGGAGCTCATATGGCGAGTCAGAATCACTTTACCCTTAGCTTTCCCTTGAAGTCGGCAGCGGACGCAAAGGCGCTGCCGGAGGAACTCCCATCGATGATGCCCGGTCTGTTCCAGGTGGAAGATGCGATCGGCACCATTCACTATTCGCGTTTCACTATATTGAGCGCTAAGACGCTACTGTTTCTTGGCGACTTCGACGGTGGATTCAGCCAGTTGATGCTCGATCTGGCCAGGCAGGCAGGGCCGGTGTTCGATGCAATCTTCGAACATGTAGACAATCCTCCGCCCATTCCATCCGCCAACAACGCAGACGCTTTCGTCGAATGGACGGCATCGCATCTTGTCCATGCCGTGAATCTCTATACCGCTTATCCAGACGTGACCGCCAAGGAGATCAAGGCTCTTGCGGCCGCCGCAGACGTGACCGGCGCGGGGGTGCTAAATCCCTTTCTGGTGATCCTGCCCATGAAATCAAAACTTGCCGATATCGAGGTCCAGCTGATTCTGCGCGCGAGGGGACATGGGACGACGAAGGATCTGGACAAGGTAGGAACACCCCACTTCGCGCAGTTCGTAGCGCTCGAGGACAATCAAATTGGTTTCTTCACGGTCTATGACGGCTCCTTCGAAAAATATATTGCTGATTTCACTAAGAATATTGGGCCTATTTTCGATCTTCTATTCAAGTTCACTAGGGGCGCACCACCTTCGCCGTGCAGGAAGTACTTGCAGGAGTTCATCGACTTCGCGACGGGAGCGAACCGCGCTCCGATCGGGTTTTACCAGGCGTATCCCGGCTTGAGTGTTCAGGACATCCACGCCCTGATCGCCGATAGCAAGTCACAATCAGGTGCGGATCAATCCGGAGCCCCAGCCGCGTAGTCACGAGTGAGGATCAAGTGGAAGACACAAAGCAGGACGACATGCCGCACGCGCCAGAGACGAATGAAGGAGGGAGTATTCTGGGCCGTCTATTCGGGAGAGGCGGTCATGAGACCTCGGGGCTTAATGTCCATACAGAATCTGGTCCGAAGCCCACGCTCGACCTTGCCGATATCCAGGGCTTCATCCTGCGCGGCTACAGGATGCCAATCGTGCGTCATTTCTTATTATCGGTTGGGGTGCCCGCGGAGGCACGCAAACTGCTCGGACGACTCGTCAGCGGCGATGAGTCTGACGCGCCGCAGATCACCACTGCCGAGGACTGGCATGTAGGATTCGCGCCGGGGCCAGGAGATAATCTCGCCGATGTCCCGCGCCGTAAGCCAGACTACTGTCTTAACGTGGCGATCACCTGGCCAGGAATGATCGCGCTGGAGATCAAAGATCGCGTCCCGACGATCTCGTTCAAATCATTCGGCGCGTTCATCGCCGGCGCTGCCAAACGCGCGGGATTGGTCGGCGACACCGGAGTCAGTGATCCGCAGAACTGGATTGGTGCCTTTGGAAGGGGAAACGATCACGTCATGGTGACGCTGCACGCCGTTAGCCCAGAGGGACTGACGACTTACAGCGAACGATTATCGGGGTTGTTCGCCGAAGGGGATGCCTTTCGGGAGATTTGGCGGACCGACGGGATGGCGTTGACGGAGATCGTAGACGGTAAACCCACCTTCACCTCCAGGGTTCACTTTGGTTACACCGACGGCATCAGCATGACCACCATTCACGGCGGTCCGGAACGATATCCGCCGGATCATCAGCAGCCATGCGAGCCTTGGCTATTCGTTTTACGGGACGAAGCTGAGAATTACATCGTGCCGGAGCCTCGAGAACTCGGCCTGAACGGCAGCTTTGCTGTCTTCAAGATGATCGAAACCGACGTTGTCGGATTCGAGAACCACCTGCAATCAAATAAGGACAAGATAGATCCCGAACTACATGCCGCCAAGATTTGTGGACGCTGGCGCAACGGCGTTCCCCTTATGTTATCGCCGGAAACTAATAGTCCTGCGGGAGGGATTTCGCCCGAGCAGCTGAACAACTTCGAATATGTGAACGCCGATGGCTCGGGCGATCCCAAGGGACTGCGCTGCCCCGTTGGTGCGCACATGCGCCGCATAAATCCACGGGGCGAGCCAGTCACGGGACAGGGCATCCCGGGAGGCAGCAATAATACTCACCGGCTCATCCGTCGTGGCATGCCATACGGGCCAGCCTATGATCCGACGAAACCCTACGACGGCATCGAGCGCGGGCTTCTCGGTTACTTCATCAACTCGAGCATCGAAAACCAATATGAGTTCGTGCTAGCGCACTGGGTAAATGACAGCGAGTTCGCGGGAGCCGTCCGGTTGAACGCTAAATCGAAAGACCCAATGATTGGCACTCAAGACCCGGCGGAGAGCATTTTCGTGATTCCCCAGGCGAATAGTGCGCCCCCTATCAAGATCACAGGATTCTCAACGTTCATCACGACGAAAGCCGCTGCATATTGCTTTCTTCCAAGCATCACCGCGATCAAATTTATCTCCAGACTGGGGTGAAGGTCCTTATGTTGTTACTGACCAGATGGTTCGGAGTGACCGGTAGCGACGCTGATCGAAGTCGCGCCCGGGAACAAGCTGACATCGAAGAGATCACCGCGACAAGTCTATTACTGCAGGCAAATTCTGCGGCCAAACAACACCGGCCTCTCGCCCGTGGAACTCATGCGAAGGGCGTCTGCGTCCGAGCCAAATTCGAAATATTTGACGTTACCGACGGACGCAACCCTGAATTCGCGGCGCGACTCGCGAAGGGAATTTTCGCGACGCCTGGCATATATCCTGCTGTTGTGCGCTTTGGGAACGCGGATCCAAAGAAAAATTCTGATTTCAAGGCAGACGTCAGATCGTTGTCTTTCTCGGTCGACCTCGACCGTGATGGCACGGCTCTTCCCGACGCCGACGGTGGCAAGCAGGATTTCTCAATGCAAAACGCGACCATTTTACCCATAAACGACTCGCCCGCATTTCTGGCGATCATGAAGTTACTTACGGCGTCGAAACCCGCCGCGTGCCTATGGTCCCTGTCTTTCAGGGACAAGTTGAGAGTGATCAGGACCCTCACGTTGGTACAGTTGCAGGCACACCAGACAATCAAGCCTTATCAGCAACTGCGCTATTGGAGCACCGTACCATTTCGTCATGGACCGAGTAATGTTGTGAAGTATTCGACGACTCCGTCTCCGGAGAATCCGGCGAAGGCTTTGCAAAAAAGTAACCCGAACAGCCTCCAGGACGAACTGATCCGACACGTAGAGGAAGACAGCAAGATGAGCAGCTTCGACTTTGGAGTCCAGTTCCTCGATGCCGACAGGATGACCTATTGGGGCAAGCATCAGGACGCTGACTTCTGGATCGAAAACGCGAGTGTTGAATGGAACGAGTCGGAAACACCTTTCCACACCGTCGCGAGGCTTACGCTCTTATCGAAGTCGCAGTTTCAGCCGACTGCCGCCGAAGCAATATATTTCGATGTCACTGCGAACTCGACACCTGACAGCGCACCCGTTGGAAGCATTAATCGCGCTCGCTGGCCTGCGGAGGTAGCCAGCAGAAGAGCTCGCATGAGGCAAAGCAGCGGCTGTGACTCATAACCATTGTGTTGGACACGCCGATTGAAACAAGCTATGGATGCGAACAGCTTTTTTCATGTCTCTCTCAAAGTCAATGATCACTAAGATCACTAACTTTCAAGCGTAATGGTCGCATATTGGTCGCGCACTCAAAACTCGATTTTTGGTGGCCAACTAAGCCAATTTGAATGTGATAGATAAGATCAGGCAATGAGCGACGCCAGCCTTTTTTCGGCTAGAACTGTCCTAAATCCCTCATCTTACTAAAAATAAAAGAGTTACTATAGAGGTCAAAAAAGCCTCCGCATAGGAGGCTTTTGTCTAGATCTGTAAACTGCTGATTCTAAATGGTGGCCAGAGACGGGATCGAACCGCCGACGCCGGCTTTCCAGGGCCCCCTACCAATGGTGCTAAATGGCCTAGAATCAGCTGACCCGATGAAACGAAAGCTGTTAGTGCAGTGTAGATTTGGGACTATTTGGGATAATTTGGGCTGTTTTCCTCTCTAGGTTGTTCCCGTATTGTTCCCGCCGGGAAAATCCCATTTCATCCGCATGTGCAAAGACGTTCTCGCTAGACGCAGTCTATGTTGCCACAATCCGCGACCTCCTTCGGCTTTGCCAGCACTGCTACATGGCTTGGAGACAACGTGAGAGGTTGTGGCCCCCAAGGACATTCCGTGCCACGTCATCGACGACGAGGCCGACGTCGCGGAAATCGGCCTTGCGGAAAACGTCCAGCGTGAAGCGAGCCGCACGCTTCGGAGTACCGTACCGTGGTGAAACAGCGTCTCAAGTTGGCCAGTGTCAGTCCCTTCGCTCATCGTGCGGGAGGTACTGCGTAATGTGATCGCACACTAGTAGAAATTCCAGTAGGCGCGAGGGTCGTCGTCGGCGAGAATCGTTGGTATCTCGGCCAGCCGACCGGGGTAGTGGGTAATGTAGACTTGTTGGTTCGATGTTTCCAACAGAGGCGATTAGCAACGCAAATGGATTTTCATTTGAAGCTTGTTGTGCCAAGCGATCCTCGGTTCTTATCAATTGCCCGCAATGTGGTAAGCGAGGTAAGTGCGATTTGTGGTTTGCCAGATGAAGCGTGCCAAGGAGTCACATTAGCCCTTGATGAGGCCGTAGCTAATGTCATCCGACACGCTTACAAGAACCGTTACGACCAGGAGATCGAATTGGACTGTCAAGCTAATGCCGAGCGAATTGTGTTTAGACTCCTCGACGAGGGCGAGCCGCCAGACCCGGCCAAGATATGCGGGCAGCCCCTGAATGACGTCTCGCTGAGCGGTCGAGGAACGCATTTGATGAGGGAGATCATGGATGAGATGTCGTATAAACAAACTTCTGGGAAGAACGAACTGAGATTAGTCAAGAACCTTCCTCGCGCGCAGGTAAGTACGACCGGTGGGTGACCGGCGTCGCGAAGTGAATGGTGACAGTGGAAAAGGTCAACTCGCAACGCTGGTTCGTAGCTTAATTAGAGGATGGACATGCAAAGAACATTGGGTGCTTCAACACGGTCGGCCGGAGAGATTATGATCGTCGACCTCGTGGGTCAGATAGATCTTGGCAGTTCACCAGCTCTGCGAAAGACGTTGCTAGATTCTCTGAAAACCACAAATCATATGGCCATAAACCTTGGCGGGGTGAGCTACATCGATAGCTCCGGGATCGCCTCATTGGTAGAGGTCCTCAAGGAGGCGCAGAACACCAAGAAACGGCTTGTGCTCTTTGGCGTGGGAGGGGCGGTTTTTCAGGTCTTGCAACTGACGCGTCTGACCGGAGTTTTTGAAATAGCCCAAACCGAGGAACAGGTGCTCCATGGCTGAACACCGAAAGTTCGAGGTCTGGCTTGCATCAAACAGCGCTTGCCGCAACGCCGCTGAGGTAGCGCCTTCAATGGGAGGCCCCAAGCATTGAAAGCCTCAGAGAGAATCGCAGCGGTACCTGCCCAGGTAGGCTTCCGGACCATAAGCGGCCTGGCGTACATCGGCGACTTGGCGAACCTCGCGGGCCAGTCTGCCTATTTCACACTTGTGGCCCCTTTCCGGGGTCAACGCCTCCGCCCTCAGCGGGCTTTCCATCAAGCTATGGCTATCGGCGTGGAAGCCATACCCATAGTCTCGCTGATTACGTTTTTTGTCGGCTTGATCATGGCCCTGCAAAGCGCCTATGAGTTGCGGAGGTTAGGGGCCATGCAGTTGGTGGCTGGGGCCGTGGCCGTTTCGATTCTCCGTGAACTTGGGCCGTTGCTTACCGCTATCGTCGTCATCGGCCGTTCGGGGTCTGCTTTCGCGGCGGAGATCGGTACCAAGAAAGTGACCGAAGAAGTGGACGCTCTCAAAACCATGGCTTTTGATCCGGTCGCGTTTCTGGTCGCACCAAAGTTTCTGGCCATGCTGTTCATGATGCCGGCCCTAGCGATCTGGGCCGACTTCATGGGCGTGGTCGGGGGATGCGTCTTCGGCGTTGCAGCTGCCAATTTTACGATCGTCTCTTATTTCCAGGCGACGCGAGACGCGATCCTCGCGCGCGACATTTATACCGGACTGATAAAGAGTCTACTTTTCGGCATGGTGATTACGGCTGTTGGATGTAAGGAGGGTTTTTCGACAGGTGCCGGCGCCGAGGAGGTGGGACGTTCGACGACCGCGGCAGTGGTCACTTCGATTGCCCTGGTTATCTTGGTGGACCTGGTATTTACGAGCTTATTCTACGTTATCAATCCTTCTTGATCAGGAGCACGTCCATGACGTTAAGGCGTCCGCAGATGCTGAAATCCCGGGTACCAATTGGCCCTGCGATGGTTGCGAAAGCGGCGTCGGTAGCAGGTCGCAGAGATGACTGACCCTTCCAACGAAGCGGCCATTTCAGTGGTCAACCTCCGCGTGAGCTACGGTGAGCGCGAGATCCTGCACGGGATCACGTTCGACGTGCACCGAGGAGAGACCATGGTGATCCTGGGCGGATCAGGTTCAGGCAAGAGCACCCTATTGAGAACGTTAGTTGGTTTGGAGAAGCCGACCTCCGGCGAAGTGTGGATCCAAGGCGCCAACATTGCGGAGATTTCCGATCGCGAGATGGACTCGATTCGCAAGAAGATTGGTATGTCATTCCAGGGTTCGGCGCTGTTCGGATCGATGACTGTCGGGGAGAACGTTGCGCTGCCTTTGCGCGAGCATACCGATCTCGAAGAATCCACGATCAGGGTCATGGTGAGGATCAAGCTGGGACAGGTTGGCCTGGGCAATTTTGAGGACTACATGCCTTCCGAACTCAGCGGAGGCATGAAAAAGCGGGCCGCTGTGGCCCGGGCGCTGGCCATGGATCCCGAGATACTGTTTTTCGACGAGCCGTCGGCTGGATTGGATCCCATCATCGCTGCCGGACTTGACGAACTGATCCTAGAGCTCAAGAGGGCCTATGCCATCACGATAGTGGTGGTAACCCACGAATTAGCCAGCGCCTTTCTGATCGCGGACCGTATGGTCTATGTGGACCGCGGCCACATTGTTGCACTGGGTACCAAAGACGAATTCCAAGCGAGCGATCATCCGCGCGTTCGCCAGTTTCTGGATCGGAGGCCGGAGCCTGAGGTAGTCCAGGAACTCGACTACCTGCAGATGCTCACTGCGGACCGCAAGAGCAAGAGAACCTAATGGACGGAGACATCGAGATGAGGAAGCCATGAATAGTATGCGCGAACAGGCACTGGTGGGCTTCTTTGTGTTGATTGCGGCTGCCCTACTAATCGGAACGCTTCTCGCCGTATCCGGCACTTTTTCATCCGGAGGCGTCCCGTATCATACCTATTTCAAGTCGGCCGGAGGGCTGGTGCCAGGCGCTATGGTTCGCTACGGCGGTATGGAAGCCGGCAAGGTCGACGGAGTGCATGTGGATCCCAAAGACTCGACCCGCATTGAGATCGACTTCCGTGTGCGCCCCAACATTCCCGTAAAAACCGACAGCATCGCAAAGATTTCCGCCCTAGGGGCCCTCTCCGATAACTACGTGGAGGTCGGGACCGGAACCAAGAACGGCCAACTGGCCCCGCCTGGCAGCGAACTCAAGTCGGCCGAGACACTCGGAATTGGTGATCTCGGCGACATGATTGGCGGCCTGACCCCGATTGCCAATCAGACGCTGCAGAACCTGAACCAGCGTCTCACCGAACTGCAAGTGACCATCGCCCGCGTCAACGATCTCCTGAACGACAGGAACCGTGCGAACGTAGGCGGCAGCCTGGGCAACTTGAACGCCATGCTCGCTGAAGACCGGCCAAAGGTGTCAGCTAGCTTAACGAACGTGCAGGCAGCGAGTGCGAAGCTCGTCCCCTTGCTCGACAACCTCAAGAAGACCATGGATGAGGCGAACACGACCTTGGGGCACGTTGACTCTCTAGTAGTTGAGAATCGCGAGGACATTCGAACAATCGTCATCGAACTCAGAGAGACTATGCGTACGGCATCCTCTCTCCTGGATCAGCTAAAGAATACGACGGAGGACAACGCGGACAACATCGACCAGATCATACTGAATATCCGCGCTACAACCGAGAACATGAAAGAGCTGACGGATTCGTTGAAAGCCAACCCTTCATTGCTTATTCGCGGAAGCACCCTGAAAGACCGAAAACCCGGCCAAAAGTGAGGCAGATTATCCATGGGGGATGACCGATGGCGTGTCGAGCGACTAGTTCGACGGCGGCAAGAGCGTATTGGCACGCGGGTGTTGATAAAGTTTAAGGCCCTTGATGCAATATCGAGGGCCTACGGAAGAGGTTGTCTATGCATCGAATGGCCCGATTAGTTTTTATATCCGCGCTCTCCTTGAGCCTAAACGGCTGCACTAAAGGCAAGCCTATCCACTATTACACTGTGGGACTCCCCGTGGCGCCCACACTTTCGACAAGCACGCACCCATTGGCTTTGTTGGTTGGAACGATTGGGGGGGCGGATATATATCGGGACACGCCGATTGTATATCGCATTGGCACCAACGAGATCGGTGCGTACCAGTACAGTCGTTGGGCGGAGCCGCCGGTCGAATTGGTCAAAGACAAATTGATACGCATATTGAGTGCGTCAGGCGATTATCAGTCCGTGACCAGCCTTGGGAGTAATTCGAACGGACAATTTGTGGTCCGGGGCCGGCTCTACGAATTCGCGGAAGTCGACGGCGCGAATATCACCGGACTTGTGTCAATGGAGTTTGAACTCTATGACCGCAAGTCGGGCAAAACCCTGTGGACGCATTTCTATTCCCAGTCTGAACCGGTGCAGAGCAAGGACATCTCAGCGATCGTTACGGCGCTGGACACCAACCTCGATCATGGACTGAAGGAGGTCGCTGCTGGACTTAGCCAGTATTTCTCGGCGAACCCAGTCGGTAGATCTTGAGAGGGTTTGAATCCGGATTCGCAAAAGGCATACGCTGGAGTACGGTTCGGCGGCCAATTGGTTGGTTTGAATTGAGTCCGGACGTCGGAACCGTCCCGGGCAGGTTTCGTCACGCGAAATACCCTCGGCGTAGTTTGCCCTACCTGGATCGACTCCGGGCCTGATCGGAGAAAAAATGATATCGCTGCTTCGGAACATGAAAATACGGCGAAAGCTCCTGCTAGCGGTACTTCCGCTCGCGCTGATGGTGCTCCTCGCGACGATGTATTCATCGTTCTCAAGTAAGTCGATCGACAGAAAATATAGCGCTTTGCTCGACCACGACGTCAAGACGCTCCAGAACCTCTCGGTAGCTCGAGCGCACGCAAATCGAGTCGGTCTTTTCCTCTATGAAGAGATCACAGATCCCGACCCCGATAGCAAAGTCAAGATCGATAGTGAGTTAGATTCCCTCTACGCCGATTACCAGAGGCAGATTGGGGATGCTCTGATTCAGAGCCCGGATCACTCCAGGGAAATCAAGGCCACCGCGGCTCTTTTCGATAAGGCGTTCTCGGATGCGCGTCCCATTCGTGCCGCTGCGCTGGCGAACAACAGCGAAAAGGCTCTGAACTTGATGCGCGGTACTGTGGGTGCCGAATTTCAACAGGCCCGACAGGCTGCCATCGATCTGGTCAACGAAGTGCGAGCGTCCGTAGACCGGCAATCGGACGATCTAAGCAGAATAACCAGTCGAACGATCCTCATCCGATGGATCGTCATCTGTCTGGGGCTTGCCGCAACTTTGATCTTTACCGTTTATATCGTTCAAACTCAGGTGATCTGCGAGTTGCTTACCGTTCACAGCAGCGTGCAGGCTCTTGCCGACGGAAACCTGGATCAACCCATCCCCTACCTTACCCAGACGAATGAAATCGGCGCGATCGCCCGTGCCCTCAGCACCCTTCAGTTGAGTGCTCGAGAACGCGAGATGCAACACTGGGTGAAGGCCGAGGTTTCGGGCATCACCGAGCAATTGCAGTCCTGCGAGACGTTCGAGTCGGTCGGAAAATGTTTGTTCACGAATCTGTCGAAGTCCATCCCGCTCTTCTACGGGGCTCTGTATGTCGGCAACGAGGGTCGCACACGTTGGATTCGCGTGGGTGGGTTTGCGCTGGAGGGTCCAGAAGAAGCTCGGGAGTTCGCCGTTGGCGAGGGGCTCGTTGGCCAGACGGCTGTCGAGAAGCGTCCTCTCGTCGTCCCCGCAAACGAAGGTGATCACCTCCTTGTCTCGACCGGGATGGGAACCATCTCGCCCCACACTCTTCTGTTTCTTCCGGTGGTAAGCCAGGAAGTCGTTGTAGGCGTACTTGAGATAGCGCCGATTTCATCCCTGTCGGAGCGCCAGCAGACATTGCTCGATGCACTGCTCCCCGCGTTGGCGGCGAACTCAGAGATAATGGGCGCGAATATCCGGACCAGAAAACTCCTCGAACAGACTCAAGCCCAGGCTGAAAAGCTCGCCATCTCCGAACGACAGATCATCGCCCGCAAAGAAGAGCTGGAGGCCGGCAACCGCGCCCTGGAGGCGTCTGAGGCAGAGTTGCGTCGCGCCAAGGAAGTCGCAGAAGAAGCCACAAGGATCAAATCGGACTTCCTGGCCAATATGAGCCACGAGATACGCACACCGATGAATGCCATCATCGGCATGGCGCATCTGGCCCTGAAGACCGAACTCAATCCTCGCCAGAGCGGGTACATCCGGAAGATTCAACAGTCAGGCCAGCACCTGTTGGGGATCATTAACGACATACTTGACTTCTCGAAGATTGAGGCAGGCAAACTATCCATCGAGAACATCGACTTCGATATTGAAAAAGTGCTGGAGAACGTCGGCAATCTGATTTCAGAGAAGGCTTCGGCAAAAGGCCTCGAGCTGATCTTCGACATCGACTCCCGTGTCTCCACTCACCCGAAAGGCGACCCACTTCGCCTTGGGCAAATCCTCATCAACTACTGCAACAATGCCGTCAAATTTACGGAGCGTGGCGAGATTGTCATCAAAACTCGTGTCAAAGAAGAAGACGAAAAGGGACAACTGGTTTACTTTTCGGTCAGCGATACTGGTATCGGCCTGACCGAAGAGCAAATGGGCCGTCTCTTCCAGGCGTTCGAACAGGCAGATGCCTCAACCACGCGCCAGCACGGCGGCACCGGCCTGGGACTTGCCATCTCCAAAAAACTGGCACAGCTCATGGGGGGCGATGTCGGTGTTACCAGCGAGATGGGTAAAGGAAGCACATTCTGGTTCACCGCCTATCTCGCCAGGGGCGACGCCAAAGCGACACGTCTGGCCAGTCCCGACCTTCGCGGTCGACGCGCCCTGATCATCGACGACAATGCGCAGGCCCGTGAAATCGAGTCGAGCATGCTGACGAGCATGACATTTCATGTGGATGAAGCGCCGTCTGGCCTCGAAGGCATCGAAATGATCCAGCAAGCCGCGGACCGCAAGGAGCCCTATGACATAGTCTTCATCGATTGGCAGATGCCCGGCCTCGACGGCATTGAAACCGGAAAACGGATTCGCGCACTGCCCGGGATGGCGGCATCGCCACACCTGGTGATGGTTACAGCTTACGGTCGCGAAGAGGTGCTGAAGCAGGCTGAGGACGCGTCCTTCGATAACATACTCATCAAGCCTGTAACTCCTTCAATGCTCTTCGACTCAGCCGTCCAGGCCCTGGGTGGTGATCGTGAGTCGGGCCGCGTGGTCGAGGCCAGTCCGACACTCAACCTCAGCCAACTGCACGGAGCAAAAGTCTTGCTGGTAGAGGACAACGAACTCAATCAAGAGGTTGCGATGGGTCTGCTCGAGCCCGCCCACATGTCCATCGATCTGGCGGAGAACGGCGAAGCCGCGGTCCAAATGGTGAACAAGCGTGACTACGACCTGGTGCTGATGGACATGCAGATGCCCGTAATGGACGGAGTCGCAGCGACCAAGGCCATCCGGTCTAACCCGCGCTTTCGTGACTTGCCGATCATCGCGATGACCGCCAACGCGATGGAGGCGGACCGCGAAATATGCCGGCAAGCAGGAATGAACGACCACGTTAGCAAGCCCATCGATCCTGATGCGATGTTTGCGACTGTAATGAAGTGGATAAAGCCGCGCCATGTTCAAGCCTCAGCAGAGCCTCCGTCTCAGAAGGTTGAGGATGCCTCCCCACAGAATCTCCTCTGCCTGCCTGAAATTGACGGTGTCGACATCAAGGACGGCCTTAAGCGAGTGGGGGGGAACATCCGCCTGTACCGGGACCTGCTGATGAAATTCACGGCGAAATACTGTGACGCGGGTCTGCAGATCTCCGACGCGCTACATATCGGTGACCGCGGCGCGGCTGAGCGAATCGCTCACACGATCAAGGGAGTCGCCGGGAACATGGGGATCAAACCGCTCCAGTTCGCAGCCGAAAAGCTGGAGAAGGCGATTCGAGACAGCGATTCGTCGGTCGAGACAATCCTTCATGACTTCACTTCAGTCCTGCGCACTCAGATCGACACCATTGAGCAGGCGTTGCCGTTGGAAACACTCGTGCTCGAAATCGAACCGAAGAAGAGCTTCGATCCCATCGCGGCTTCACATGGAATCACACGCCTGCGGAGCCAGCTTAGGGCAAGCGACGGCGATTCGG
The DNA here is from genome assembly GCA_035317185.1 of Edaphobacter sp. Taxonomy (GTDB): domain Bacteria; phylum Acidobacteriota; class Terriglobia; order Terriglobales; family Acidobacteriaceae; genus Edaphobacter. The sequence goes on along the minus strand of DATHHN010000006.1, from coordinate 8,000 downwards.
AAGAGACATTTCGTGCTCTGCGGAGCGTCCTCGCCAGCCAAGTCGAGAAGGCGCGATTGGATGCACTTGGCGCGGACGTAAGCAATTTCGACTTTAACGAGGCGCTGTTGAAGCTGGACGAGATCGTTAGAGAACATAATTTAAATCCAGAAGAGGTAAAGGGATGAGCGCCGAAGTGAAAACCTTATTACTTGTCGACGATGAACCCGCGAACATACAGATTGTGAATTCGATTCTCAAAGACATCTACAAAACCCGCATCGCGACGAATGGCGTGAAAGCCTTGGAACTTGCCAATCAAGATCCGGCTCCCGATTTGATTTTGCTGGATGTCAAAATGCCCGAGATGGACGGCTACGAGGTTTGCGCCCGTCTCAAGTCAGCTGACCATACGCGCGACATCCCCGTGATCTTCCTGACAGGTCAAACCGAGATTGACGACGAAACGAAGGGTTTTGAGGTTGGTGCGGTCGACTATATCCATAAGCCGTTCTCGCCGGCGGTCGTGCAAGCCAGGGTCCGCACGCACCTTGTGCTCCGCGGCATACGCGAACAACTAGCGAGGCAATTGCAAACCATCCAGGGCGAAATGGACACGGCACGACAGATTCAATTGTCCATCTTGCCGCGCGAGATTCCGGCAATCAAGGGTCTTGACATTGCCGCCCGTTATATTCCCATGACGTCGGTGGCGGGTGATTTCTACGACTTCATTCGGATCGACGAGCACCGGATCGGTATTCTGGTCGCGGATGTATCCGGCCATGGCATGCCAGCGGCGCTTATATCTTCCATGCTAAAGATTGCACTGGACGGTCAAACTGGATGTGCCTTGGATCCTGCGCGCGTATTGGCCGGGCTGAATCGAGCGTTGTGTGGAAAATTCCAGGGGCACTTCGTCACCGCCGTGTATGTGGTGGTAGACACAGAAAGGCAAAGCCTCCTTTATGCGGGTGCGGGACACCCGCCGCTCGTTATTATGGACCACTCGGCAGGGGAGGCCCGCGACTTCGTCGAGAACGGTTTGTTCCTTGGTACCTTCCCGGAAGCGACATACACGTCGATGGAGATCTCCTTCAAAACGGGCGACTCGGGTGTGCTTTACACCGACGGTGTTCTGGAGATGACCGACCGATCAGAAGAGCAATTTGGGTTGGATCGCCTCAAGCAGTTTCTCCAGGAGAATCAGAACTTATCGGTAGGACAGTTCGTCGATGCACTTCTTGACAAGTTGTCGCGATGGTCCGGCCTAGCCTCCGGCCGGGAACCGGAGGACGACATCACGCTCCTCGCCTTCCATTTCGCGGATCCTGCCTCCCTGCCGGCTTCCAAGCAGTGACGGAGGCATTCTCGACCTGAAATCTGCCCGCTTTATCTCTGCCGATACTGACCATCATCCCAGCGGCCAGCTGCATCGTTGTGGGCGTGCAAGCGACAGGAGCTCGCCTGAGTGAGGACTCCGTCGGAGAGCAGTTCTTCCTGGCGGCCACTGCCCAGAACATCAAGCGACTGGTCCGGTTTCCTGAGTGGGCCCACTCCTCCCCCGATACCTGCCACTGCTTAGGCGCGGGAAAGAATGATAAACCTCGCTCTCGTGCGCACCTCAGCGCTCAAAACATCAGAAAGGCGCCGACTTTTTCAACACCCACAGACCTGAGCACTCATGCAGTCCAGTCATACGAGAAGACAGACGTTGACTGGATTAGTTCAAACGCGCTTCTCAGCGCGCACCATGACCGTGATAACCCAACTCTCTCCTGCGAAATCAAAAACACGTTTTCCAACTAGGAATGGTCGCGTATTGGTCGTACCCTCAAACCCGATCGTTAGGGACCACTCAAGTCAATTTGAATGTTATAGATAGGATCAGACAATGAGCGACGCCAGCCTTTTTGCGGCCATCATTGTTTTCACCCATAAATAAATGAAAATAAAATAGTTTAGAAGAAATAAGAAAAGCCTCCGGATATAGGAGGCCTTGGGCTTGGTTCTGTAAGTTAATGATTCTAAATGGTGGCCAGAGACGGGATCGAACCGCCGACGCCGGCCTTTTCAGGGCCGCCTAGCAAGCGAACTAAGTGGTCTGGAATCAGCGGATATCATTGAGACGATTAGCGTTGTGGCCTCCTCCCTTTAGGATGGTTTAGGACCATTTGGGATGGTTTCGACCTTACGATGGTCGTGTATTGGTCGTGTGACCGCGACGCTGAGATTCTGGAGCATTCAATAGAATGAACGGCTCCGCAAAATGGATGGCCACTGAATAGGGCACACACTCAGCACTAAGATGCCATCAGTGATGGATGAGACTACTTCTAGAACTTTTCTGCGTTGTTTGCGCATCAACACCACCGCTGCAATTCGCCGCTGCAAACGGAGATTGGTTCCGCGCGCCAGGGTCTAATCCGCAGCAAGGCCCGTAATAGTCAACGTCAGCACTATCGTTGTCAGGTCTGGAACCGCTAACTTACGTATGGCGGCATTTCTCATCCCATCGCTATGGCAGTGAAAACGATCACGCGTAAAGCCGTAGGAAATGGGAGATGAAACGGCACTATAGCCAAGTGCACTGGCGAAGTTTTATCTATGACTCAACCGGATCTTGCCGTTGTTCGCGGGAACTTACTTGGCTGGCTTCTGGCATGGCGCCTTGACGTCTCCAAGCTAGATATTTCCTCCACGATCTAAACCGTCGTGAGACTCACATGAGACAGTGGTAGAGTCACGTTCAAGATTGCACCGCCAGCTTTGTTATTCTCCGCCCAAAGCCGCCCTCCATGGGCTTCAACGATGGAGCGTGACACCGCCAAGCCTATACCCATGCCTTTCTCTTTTGTCGTCATAAAGGCGTCAAAGATTCGGTCCGGATCATCCAGTCCCGGACCGTTATCGATCACCTGGATTAGCATCCTGTCTGAATCTGTAACAGCCGCTCGGACTGTTACAAGCGGGGGCACTTGTTGTTCCTCCAAGGCCTCGATAGCATTCACGATCAGATTAATGAAGACTTGCTGGATCTGAATCTGGTCGACAGGGACCGCCGGGAGGGACTTCTCGAAGTGGCACTCGACGGGTACGGCGCGCTTTTTGGGGTCCTCCTGCACAATTCGGACAACTTCATTGAGTATGTCCGGAAGCCTGACATCTTTCTTGACGAACGACTCCTGCTTGAAGAGTGCTCGAATATGTTGCATTGTCTCGTCAGCCGCACGGGCATCTCGTATAGTCCGTTCAATCGACGAATTCACCTCGGATATATTCGGCGAAGCTGCATTCAACCACCGCTTCGCCGCCTGTGCGTTTGCAAGGATCGACATGAGCGGCTGGTTCAGTTCGTGAGCGATCGAAGCTGCAAGTTCTGCGACGGTCGCCAACCGAGAAGCCTTTGCGAGTTTGATACGCGTGTCGCGAAGGTGATCTTCTGCTCGTTTCCGATCATCGATGTCCATCGAGAGGCCATAGTACTGAATGATCTTTCCTTCGGGGTCGCGCAAAGGTTCGCCCATCGAGTGATACCATCGGTACTCTCCATCTGCGCGTCGCAAGCGGTGTATTGCTCTATATGACTCCCCAGAGCTGATTGACCGGGCGAATGTCTTCACGGTCTCCTCTCGATCATCAGGATGAATGAAGCTCTCCCACCCGCGACTAATGATTTCTTCGAAGCGAACCCCAAAATATTCAAGGAATCTTTGAGATAAATGGGTTGTTTCCCCGGTCGGCGACACTGACCAGAGCATTGAGGGAATTGTTTCGATAATGCCAAGGAGTTCATGCTCTCGCATCTGAAGAGCACTTTCAGTCTTCTTCAATACGTCGATATCGAATAGCATCCCGTACGATTTAATGACCTTCCCTTCATCATCACGAATAGGGAGACTACGGTTCAAGAACCAGCGGTAGACTCCGTCGGCACCACGGCAACGTAGCTCCTGCACAACCAGGTCTCCTGAGGCCAATCCCGCCTTCCGGTTTGCCACTACTTGATCGAGGTCGTCGGGATGGATCACACCCGCCCAGCCCCCTCTCATCGCCTCTTCTGTCGTCTGACCGAAATAGTCCACCCAACTTTGGCTCAGAAACTCCACTGTTCCGTCGGGCAAAGAAACCCCCACGATTGCGGGCATTACATCAATGAGGGTCCGAAGCTCTCTCTCGCTCTTCCGAAGTGTTTCCTCTGCCCGTTTCCGCTCATCAATGTCCTCCGCGAGGCCATAGTACTGAATGATCTTCCCATTGGCATCACGCCAAGGTGCCCCTCTTGTTTGATGCCACCGGTACTCTCCATCTGCACGTCGCAAGCGGTATAGCAGGTTGTATGGCTCTCCAGCTTCGATTGCCGGGAAGAATGCCTTCACCGTCTCCTCTAGATCATCAGGATGAATAAACTTCCCCCACCCGTCCTTAACGAATTCTTCGAGGGAAGCCCCAAAATATTCAACGGTTCTTTGAGAGAACTGCGTGAGTTCTCCGGTCGGCGAGATCGACACAATCATTGAGGGGATTGTTTCGATAATGCCAACAAGCTGCTGCTCTCGCGCTTGAAGAGCACTTTCAGTCTTCTTCAATGCGTCGATATCGAAAAGGATCCCGTACCATTTGACGATCTTCCCTTCGTCATCACGGAGAGGGAGGTTACGGTTCAAGAACCAGTGGTAGACTCCGTCGGCTCGACGGCAACGCATCTCCTGCTCAACAGGTTCTCCTGAGATCAACCCGGCCCGCCAGTTTGACAATATTCGATCCAGCTCGTCGGGATGGATCACATTCGCCCAGCCCCAATTCATCGCTTCTTCTTTAGTCTGGCCGAAGTAGTCCAACCAACGCTGGCTGAAGAAATCTGCTGTTCCGTCTGGCAAAGCCGTCCCCACGTAGGCCGGCATTACATTAATGAGGGTCCGAAGCTCTCTCTCGCTCCTCCGGAGTGTTTCCTCTGCTCGCTTCCGATCATCGATGTCCACCGAGAGTCCGTACCATTGAATGATCTTCCCGTCGGCATCACGCAAAGGTTCGCCCATCGTGTGATGCCACCGGTACTCTCCGTCTGCGCGTCGCCAGCGGTTTATTACGTCGAACAGTCCTCCAGTTTCGAGTGCACGAGCGAACAACTTCCCAGTCTCCTCTTGATCATCCGGATGAATGATTCTCACCCACCCCCAATTAACGAATTCCTCGAAGGGAGCTCCAAAATATTCAAGGAATCTTTTAGAGAGATGACTTGGTTCTCCGTTCGGCCACAATGACCAAAGATTTGAGGGAATTGTTTCGATGATGCCAAGGAGTTCATGCTCTCGCATCTGAAGAGCGCTTTCAGTCTCCTTCAATGAATTGATGTCGAAAAGAATTCCATACCACTTAACGATTTTCCCTTCATCATCGCGAAGAGGGAGATTGCGATCCAGGAACCACCGATAGGTTCCATCCGCCCGCCGACAACGAAACTCCATCTCAACAGGTTCTCCTGAGTCCAATCCCGCCCGCCAGTTTGCCAACACTCGGTCGGCGTCGTCAGGATGGAGCGCGCCCGCCCAGCCCCATCCCATCGCCTCTTCTCTGGTCTGGCCGGAGTACTCCAACCAGTTCTGGCTCAGAAAATCAGCTGTTCCATTGGGCAAGCAGGTGCCCACGTAGGCGGGCATAACGTCAATGAGGGTCCGAAGCTCTCTCTCGTTGCACAGGATCTTCTCTTCCGCCGTGTTGCGCTCAGTGATGTCGGTCACCGCCCCGATAAACTCGCGATTGCCGGATGCATCCTGTAAAGCGTGAGCTATCGCGTGGACGTACTTGACTCGCCCGTCAACCAGTAGCAAGCGATACTCATGTTCGAAGCCAGTGGCTGTTTGGGACGCGCGATCAATGACCTGTTGAAATAAGGCCCGATCCTGAGGATGAAGACGCTCCACCAGCATGTCCAAAGTCGGCTTCATGCCATAGTCATACTCGAAGATGCGATAGGTTTCGTCTGACCAGACAATCTCTCCCGTATCAGGATTCCAACCGAAGCTGCCCGTGTGACTGAGCCTTTGGGCTTCAGCCAGGTAGGCTTCGCTCCTTTGCAACTCCTGGGCGCTCTTTACGAGTTGCTCTTCGACCAGCTTCCGTGGAATCACATTCAGAGTGGCTTGCAATTGCGCTTCGAGCCACGGGTACTGTTGAGTGGCGCCATGCAGTTGTGAACCGGTAAACAACCAGAGTTCCGTCCCGTCATTGTGTGTGGGTCCGAAGGCGGTCAGTTCGACAGTTGCAGGAACGCCGTCGAGTCCTCGCAGGCGAACCCGCGTGCGATAGGGAGTGCCTGATACGAGAGATCTTTGCCAGGATGCCGAAGCGGCGGCTCGATCCTCCTCCAGAATAAAGCTGCGCCAGTCAACTTGGTTGATCTGATCAGATTTGAGACCCGTGAGACACACCAGCGCCGGGTTGACATATAAACATTCGCCCAGACTTGTTGCCAACCATGTGGGGTGCGGAGAGGCTTCGAAAAAATCGCCAATTTTCGTGAAGTCAGGCATAAGCCACGCTCAATTCGAACGATCAGCCGGAACCGCATATACGACCGACCTCGACAATTTGGCGAATGAATAGGCTCTGATCGTCGACCGGGATTTGGTCAACTTTCGCCATTGCGGACATGATAAACCGTCCAGATAACCGTTTCTAATTCCGGACCTCAAAATGTCAACGACAGAAAGGCAAAACCAACGCCCAGAGACTCCATACCGACGGCGCCGAAGGTCCGCTGCGCTTTCCCGATTATTGGAACGCGTGGAAGGTGGGAGCCAAAAGAATAGGTTTCAGAAATAGCTGGGGACGTATTGTTCTGGACATCACGCAGGTTGTCTTTTGGAAGGCGCATCACGACGGAGTTATCCCAGGGTGAGATCCAAACACTGTTGTTTCGGTCAACATTTGAAGATCTTTTTTATGATCGGGAAAGCAGGTAACCTCTCATCAGAAACTTTGCCGGAGCCGGACACATGTGGGGCTACGGGTGCGGTCAGAATGGTTCGATCCAGTTTCCAGGTGAACGCGTCGACTGATAAATCGCTGACAGCTGTTTTGAAGTGTCCGGTCCCCGGTATCAGGTAGATGAGGTCTTTCGTGTTGTTAGAACCGCCCACCAAAGCCCGAAGTATTCCCTCTGAATCAAATCCAACCTGCATAACGCGTCCGGCTGGAGCGTTCCACTCAACCCCGATATGCTGCCACCCCGAATGATCGAATCTCCATAGACCACTGGATGTGCCTCCCCATACAATTCCATTCCGATCCTGGGCAAAACCATAAACACTTCCAATCCCGCTCGCATAATTGGTCACTCGCCCCTTATCAAGGAAACTGGAGCCTCCTAACGTGTAGCCGATCCAGAGTCGACCAGACGGCGGTGCGAACAAGGAGTACAGGTTGGTCGAGAGGAGCCGATCGCCAAAGGGCGAGGTAAATGGTTCGAATCGCGTTCCATCAAAGCGGGATAATCCGTTGGGCCGCCCAGCCATAGGAACCCATCATTGGTCTGCGTTAAACAAGTGACGTCTGCGGGTGTCCACTGTTGGAAGGTCCAGGAGTCGCGGCCCACCTGCATGTTCACCGATACCGGCGTTTGCCCGAGCGACGGCAGACACAGAAAAGAAGTAACGACCATTAAGACTACAAGCCAGCATAGCTGCGAGGCTGTGACACGGATTGAGCGTGCTGAGCCGTCGCAATCTCCGACGGGAACGAAGGACCGCGCTCGTTGGCGCGTTTTCCTCACAGTACGGACATTTTAGTACCCACTAACCGTGACCACCCGCAATATATAGATCACTTATTTTCGAGTTCAGGCCGATCAATTTCATAGACATCCCCGTTGGTTGCGCCAACGAAGTGACCATCCACGGTGATATTGGTGACGAGGCACTACAAGGAATATGTAATTTATTCGGATCACTCACATTGCTACTATCGCTCAGTCGATGGGACCACGACATCACCCAAGGAGCCCACTTATGAGGTCTGTA
>DATHHN010000005.1:0-4478 GCA_035317185.1 Edaphobacter sp. | reverse complement strand
ACCAAAGAGAACAACGAAAAAGCCCATCAGCGAAAGCAGGAGGCTGATCCATGGAACCGGAGCCGGGGGAAAACCCGTGAACGGCAACCCGTTCGTAAAGGCGCCGAGTATCGTTAACAACAAGCCCATCCATGGGGCGAGAGTGCGCTTTCGTGAAGCGAATGGAGCGCCGATAGTAAATCGAAGGATCCATTTCTCCATGTCGAGACTTCCTTGATAAGTGTAGCGAAATCCGAAATTGATCGGTACATTCATTGCAGAGAGGTGCAGCTAGTCGGCCGCCCGTTCTCTATTGGGCCACGTTATGGCCACTGGGGGGGACCAGTGGAGCAGGAAATGTCGAATATCATGTCGCAATTGGCGAACGCGGGCATTCGTATAGATGTTCTTCAGCCAAATTCTCCTACTGAAGTATTCGTTGCCGAGCTCCCGAACGGAAAGCAATATTTGTTCTTGAGAGCCAGTCTCCTGAAATTGAGGGATGAAAACAAATTGAATATTTCAGGGATTGAGGAATTTGGAGTGACGAGATAGCGCAGGTGGATGCGCGGGGTAAATGCGGCTGCCTGGAATCCATATGCCGTTGGATCACCCACGGTCTAGAATTCCCCACATGCACTTCACGACAGTTCAATACGTCCTATGGTGCGTGTGGCATTGGTTCACGGCGAATCTGTGGGAGTGCCTACAGATCTTGATTTCCGCGCTGACAGTCTTCGTGGTTTGGCGGACTTGGCTGGCAACGTCTGCTCAGGCAAAAGCAGCAAGAGCTCAAAACAACATGAGCATCAAGCTGCTCAATGCCTCGATGGGAGCAACTGACAAGCAAACCATGCCACTTATCATTCTTTCGTCTGTGCCGGTTTGGGGCGAGGTAGACAAATACGGGAGAACTATTCCTGCCGCCCCCGAATTCACTGTCAAAGTTCGTAATAGGGGTCTCGGACCGGCTCTGTCAATGTCTGCCTTCTTGGAAGCACGAAGAGACACAGACAGTGGGAGGTTATTTGAACGCAGAGAATGTGATCTGGATACAACGTTTCTTCCCGTAGAGGGTGAAACGATGCTAACGATACCATCCGGATTCATATTTCAGCCGCTTGTCGTTGAATACTCGTCTGCAATGAACACCGTATACGAATCGCGCCTTGAGCACGGAGAGACAATCAAGCAGAGCAATAAGATGCTTCACTGCGAATACGAGAAACTATCGGATATGAATTTTGACGACTAGACTTGCTGTGAGCGGAGCCAGTCGGCTGTCCGTTTTTGGGGTCGAGACGGATCGAGCCAGCGATGCTGGTGCGGGGGAATGTAGCTCTTCGCCAGTTGGTCATCAACTAGATTCGCTTAACCCTGGGTTTGCATCTGCACGAACAGATAACAATCAGGCAGCTTTCGTTCCAAGCTTGGCTTGTAGAAATGTCGATGGGATGCTTTTGTTCCCGATTATCACGGACCTATTCCCCGGCGAAGAAGGCGTCGTTACGATTAAATGCACAGGGAACGAAGCACTCTCAATGACAGTAGAGAGTCCGAATTATGTAACGCATCCTATGGCGAGCGGTTCGTCTGAAGTGTCGCCAGACAATTTTGGACACCAAGGGAGTTTGTGAGACTGGCAGCAGGTGATTGCGCGCCATTAACAAGTGCCAGAGAGGTTAGTAGATGAAAAACGAATATCACGAAGGCCCCAAGGCGGCCGAGAGATTTCAAGATTTGGGAGTGGTGCAGTTCGAAATCCACAGGCCGCAAAAGGCCAACTAGTTAAGCGTAAACTTAGGGCATGGCACAGCACAGGTTTCTAATCGGCTTGTCTGACGAGCAGGGAAACGTGGCAGGCACCCAATGTGCTCGGTGTTCTCAGATCGTCCTTTTTGAAAATGGGAAGATTCCCGACGACATTCTGAAGCAGGAGTGTCCCAGCAAAAGAGAAGCCGTCAACCAAGCCGCCGCGCGGATCGTTAAAACAGTGACGGAGAAGTGAGTTTCTCATTGTCGGATTCAAAAGTGTCGTACCGCCCACCATCCCCATGCGAGTTCTACGACCTGAGCAGAGTCGACGAGCGTTCCATCCATATCAAACAGAACGGCTTTGCATCTCATGCTGACTAGTTCACTCATGATGTCTATAGTCGCATCTGCTGCTCGGCGGTAAAGCCGATCGCAGCTTGTGCTTACGAACAGCTCACCCATCGAGAGGTCGGAGTCCCCCCAGTTGCATCGAAGGCGCAGGAGACCAGCCTCATCCTATGCGTTCGATTAGCTCGCAAGCCGCGTTGTACCTGAAGTCTGGTTCGCTCTGCGCTGCAATAATGTCGGACGGACCGTTGAGCACGGGCCTTCCAGGAACCAAGCAAAATCATTGACATCGGGAAGTCCTGAACGCGCGATCATTCGTGGGCGCATCCTGACCCAAATTGTTCGGCAGACTGCCCGCCCGTTGGTCATGAAGGATGCTCGGATAGGGAGCTGCTTCGTCTCTCCGTCCCAATATGGATTGCCGTTGTACCAGCGCTGCACAACCTTGGGTTCCACGGTCGTGACAAAAACTCCGGTACTTTCCTTTACGCACTCGGCGCATTCTGCCCGTTTGTCCAACTGGTTCGCAATCTCTATTCGAAGCAATGTGATGGTTGGGTCGGAGAGCGTGAAGCGCAAATGCAGGGGAGCGCTCGTCCTGTCCTGCCCCGCCACAATCATCGACATCCGACCCGCTAGAACCGGAAGCATTCCTTGATCCGCCTGGGTAGGTCCGGTTTCGGGGCTAGATTTAATTAGAGCGATTGCACGAATCACGACCCAAATTACACCTATCGTGAAGGCCACCAATAGTCCCTCTGCCGGGACGTGGTCGATGATGACGTGAAACAGTGTCATCTGAATCCCCGCGCGCTCTGAGCGACCGTTGTATCATATCGGCGGCTTGGCGTCGAGCGCCCTCTTTGCGGTGGACGAGGGTAGATGAGCGCCACGGTGATGGGTCGGCGCTAGAATTGCTGATTCTGCCGGTACTAGATCAAGACGGCATTTGCTCACGCAACGCAAAGGACGACTGGCGCCGCAATCTCATTCAACCAACCCTCCGTAGACACCCCGAACTCCTCGCAGAAGCTCAAGAGATGCGTTTGATCTGATTGCGTCTTTCTGACTGTCTTCGAGTTGTGGGCAAAAACAGGAAGTAACCCGTTTTCGGGCTACTTCCGTGTAGACGGTTATCCAGCGCAGCGACGATATACTCGGCTCATTGAGAGTTCAAATCGCATGACGAAGCCAAAAGTCCAAGAGATGCGGCTCTGTGAGATCGAGGGCGAGTTCATGGTGCTACTTCATTCCTGTCTTCGCGAGTGTGCTCAAGGCCGATATGGGTTGTTCGGTCAGAACGATCATCTTGACCCCGAAGGACGTTATTGGGCTTGGCCCGAGGCGAAACGGCTGAGGAATCTTGCCCAGGAAATCAAGTCTCTGCGGCAGGAATTTGGTCAGACTAACGACCTTTGCGAACGATTCATTCTCCTCTGCGCGCTGCGCGGATCGAATATGCCCGGCGAACCAAAGTTGGCAGCCGCGCTTCTCGCCGAGATCGGCGAGGTCTAACGGTTGAGCGTCAGCCGAAGATCGAGTTACTTCCGCTTTGGCGGTGATCCAACCGGAACAGCCAAATGATTAGCAGTGCTGAAAAGCCTGAGTCTATTCTGGATCGTATCCGAGAGCGCCACAGAATCCGGATTCCGGCGCAGTGGGCGGAATGCGCTTTTCCGTAGCCTTCACGTGAAGGACGCGGCCGGCAAGATCCACAGTGAAGGCAAGATCGGATCGACGCGGCGTGAACTTGATGCCTGGATCACAACCCTTCCCCAACCCCGGATGATGGCGATGGAAGCGACGATCTTCACCGGCTGGATCTACGATCACCTGCTTCCGCATGCGGAGAAGGTGAAGGTAGCGCACCCACTGATGCTGCGAGCCATAGCCGCCGCCAAGCGGAAGAACGACAAGATCGATGCGAGCAAGATCGCCGACTGTCTTCGTTGTGATTTCCTTCCCGAGTGTTACATGACATCGACCGAGATCCGCGACCGGCGGCGTACACTGCGCTATCGCGGACTGCTGGTGAAGCAGATGGTGCAGATGAAGAACCGGATCTCGGGCCTGTTGATGGAGACCGGCGTGAGCTACAACAAGCAGCGATTGCATAAGGTGGGCTACTTCACCGAGCTGATGTCGGGCAACGAAGAGATCGACTGTGTCAGGCCGCTGCTGAAGCTGAGCCGGGATACGATCAATCGATCGCAGAAGCTGGACTATGCGCTGGTCAGCTCGCTGGAGCGCGATCCGCTGCTGGCAGAACGGCTGAAGCGGCTGAGAACGGTTCCCGGAGTGGGTCCGATCACGGCGCTGACCTGGGTTCTGGAGATCGGAGATGTGGTGCGCTTCCGATCGATTAAACAGGCTATCAGTTATTGCGGACTGTGCGG
>DATHHN010000004.1:0-6374 GCA_035317185.1 Edaphobacter sp. | reverse complement strand
TCACCTCATCTCCGTCATGCAACACGCGGTCCACCTTCGTCGGCGCAAACCACGAAGCCGTCGATCTCCCATACTGAAAGTCGCTCCTGCCGCCATCCTCGACCATTGGAACATCGGCATCCATCACCATGTACTTCGCTCCGGTCAGCTGCTTAATCAGCGCACTCCCCGCACAGTGATCGAAGTGCGCATGGCTGATCAGCAGAATCTTCACATCACTAAAACGAAAGCCCAGTGTCTCTATACTCTTTCGAAGCAGTGGCACTGAACTCTTCAAGCTGCTATTGATGAGAATGTGACCCTGCGGAGTCGTAATCAGATACGACGCCAGGTCTTTACTCCCGACATAGTAAACATTCCCCACCACACGATATGGAGGAAACGACTTCGTCCAATCCGGATTGGTTTGGCCAAGCAGGCTTCCGGTCAAAACAAACAGCAGCGTCAATAAACGAAGGATCATAGCCAGAGAATGCCATCGTAGGCGGTGAATATCCATCTGCACGCCCTCGAAAGCTGGTGCACATCTGGATACCCGCACAGCAGTTCACAGCGCTCACGTCATTCGTCACAATTCTCATGCATATCGAGCCGGGCGCAAAACGGCATACTCTCCTACGAATAAACTGACTCCCGAGGACGACCACAATGAAACAAGCCATGCTCCTTTTGCTTTTGGCTCTTCCACTTGCTACCCACGCTCAGGACCAATCCAAAAAGCCTCCCACGACCCTCCGAGGCGTCCTGCTCGAACAGCTCAGAACCACGCACAACGTGGAAGATTGGTTCGTCCCCGCGAACATAGCCGTCTCCGGTCTCACAGCGGAGCAGGCAAACTGGACCGACGGCAAGGGAAACCACTCCGTCGGTCAACTAGCTAACCACCTCATCTTCTGGAACCTGCAGTCTCTCGCGAAGTTCAAAGGTGAAACCCCGGCGAAATTCAGCGGCAACAACGACGAAACCTTCACCAGCTTCGACGCCAAGCAGTGGGACGCCACCGTCAAGCAACTCGACCAAGTCTTCACCGACTGGGAAAAAGCCGTTGAATCCGCCGACGACAAGAAGTTGGCCGAGTGGGCCTCTACCATCGCTCACATCGGCGCGCACAATGCCTATCACATCGGCCAGATCATCTATGTTCGCAAAGAGCAAGGCTCATGGGATCCAAGCAAGGGCGTCAAATAATCTCGCAGGCGCCCGCTTTTTTCCTTCAAATTCACCCCAGTGCAGACTATTGATCGTCTGAAGAATCCGGCTTTTTCCCCGGCTCCATTCGCAATACGCCAACGGGAGCCGCCAGGCTACTCCCAGCCTCTTCCACCGTCCGTATGATCTCCAGCATAATCTTCTCCTGCTCCCCCAGGAACACGGACCAATCCGCCCCTGGCCGACGAAAGTAAGCAAAAATCTCAATCTGTGGCCCCGACGGTGTGAAGTTAATTAGCCGCGCTCGCGCCGAATTTTTATCGAACTCCGCATGCGACAGCAACAACTGCAAAATCTTTTCGAGCACCGTTTTCACCACCGCATAAGGCGTATCGAACCGCAGCGTAAACACCTGGTGCAGCCAGAACTGATCGCGCAGTGAATAATTTTCCAGACTCGCTTCTGCGACCTTCGAATTCGGAATCGAAACCATCGAACGGTCCAACGTTCGCAGGCTCAGAGAGCTGGTACCGATGTCATCAACTGTCCCTGTGACCCCGGCGATCTGGCAAAAGTCGCCCACCCGGACCGCGCCGCGCATTACGATGGAGAGTCCGCCAAACAAATCCGACAAAGTCTTCTGTGCCGCAAGTGCTAGCGCAACGCCGCCAATTCCAAGGCCCGCGACCAAAGCCGAAACATTCACGCCAGCCTGCGTCAACAACACCAGCACCAATACCAGGCCCACCAGAATCTTGAATACTCTACCCAGCAAGCTGACAAACGTCGCCCGTTCCACCTGCATACGCAGCAGAAGCCGCTGGCGCATAATTGAGATGAGCATGTCCGTCACCCGCACCAACAGCCATGCCCCGCTTATCCACATCAAAGTGGTTCCTACAACACTCCAGTAGTGCCGGCCCAGAGCGGTGATGGCGTAGCCCGCCGCCAGGCGATTCATGAACGCCCCGATGAGACAGAAGAGCGGCGCTTTCAGGGCGCGCACGGATGTCTCTACACCCGCAGAAAATCTCTTCCTGAAAATTCTTTGAAATAACCAGAGCACCGCTCGTGTAACAAGACTTGCCACCCCAAACACAATGACTAGAGCAACGAGAATGACTCCCCACCGCCACAGTGGAACAGAGAGAATTCGAATATGTCGCGACCACGCTGGGAAGTGACTCTCATAGTCATTGTGCTGCTCGCTGGAGTAGGCCCCCGGAACGCGGTTCAGGGTTTCCTGCGAAAAAAGCCAGATAGGTGGCTCTCCCGGTCTTCTCACCAGATCGAGCAGCACGTCCATCTCGCCATCTGGAGTCTTTACGGTTCCGATCTTTTCTCTTGTCAGTCGAAGCTCATCTTCGACATCTCCCTTCGGGGACCGAGAAATATCGTCAATGCTGGTCGAGAGTCCCTGGTCCATCAAAAACTTCAACTGTACGATTAGCTCAGTCGTCTGCTCAGGTGACCGTTTCCCGTCCATAAATTTTGCAGCTTTGGCATAATCCTTCTCCTCCGCTGCCCGCAGAAAACCAAGTACAGTACCATGCGGCGAAGTCCGCCCCAGCGGATCCACCAGAGGAGTCGCAGCAGGTGCAGTACCTTCCCCAGTCTGTGCCGAACCTACGCCAGCTGCTGCTTTTACAGCCGAGGGTAAGTTCTGCCCGACCCCAACCCCACACTGCAAGAGCATCAGAACATAGAAGGCCCACGCCCAAACCCTGGCTCGGCCCCATCCTGCTTCAGTTTGCGGATAGCTCCCTGGCATGACCCTCCACGCAAATCGGCTTGCCTGCCCCACAACTACGCAAGTGTAGCGCGACTCAGGACCCGACACCCCAAAAGGGAAAAGTGCTCTCAAAATTCCTGAAAAATCTTCCTAACCGCCACCGCAAAACCTTGTCTAATGCCCTGAATGGAAGAGAACGACTACTCGATAGTCCGGGCAGTCCTGGCCGGAGACAAGGAAGCCTATGGCGCGCTCGTCGCACGCCACAGCCAGTCTGTCTTCCGTGTTGCCTTCCGCATCACCGGTGATGAAGCCGACGCGGAAGAAGTAGTTCAGGAAGCATTCCTGCGCGGATACCAAAGGCTCCAAAGCTTCGAGTCGCGCTCTCAGTTCGGAACCTGGATCTATCGAATCACCGTTAATTGTGCACTCAACATGATGACCAAACGAAAAGTCGAAGCCACCCACCAGATCGCCGAAGAAGCTGACCCCTCACAGCATCAGGTGCAGGTCGCTGACTCCGCCGCCGACCCGGAACGCCTCCTCATGAGCCGCGAAATCGAATCGATGCAAAAAGCCGCGATGCACAACCTCACCGCAACCGAGCAGACCGCCTTCGTCCTTCGCCACATGGAAGACCGCTCGACGGAAGAGATCGCCGCCGCGCTCCACATCGCCCCAAACGCCGCCAAACAAGCGGTATTCCGTGCCGTCCAGAAACTGCGCCGCAGCCTGGCGCCCCTGAGGACAAACGCATGAACCACCTGACCGAAGATGAACTCGTCGAACATTACTACGGAGAAGCACCCGCAGACGTCGAACACCATCTGCACGAATGCGACACCTGCGCCGAAGCCTACACCGTACTCCGCCAGGACCTCGCATCCATCAAGCCTTCCGTCGTTCCCATGCGCGATGCCTCCTACGGTGATCAAGTATGGCAATCCCTTCGGAGCTCTCTGCCTGCCTACGAACAGCAGAAAAAACAGAAGCGCCATTGGCTGCACTTCAATCTTCTGCAAGGCCTCAGCTATGCCGCCGCCTGCATCGTTCTCATCGCCGCCGCCTTTTTGGCCGGGCGTCAATGGGAGCATCGCCAACACCCCAACCTCCAATCGGCAGCCAACAATCCGTCTGCGCAGCAACCCATCATCCTCGTTGTCCTCGGCGATCACCTCGACCGTTCCGAGCGTCTCCTCGTCGAACTCAATCACGCCAACGACACCGGCGCCATAATGCCCGTCAAAGCCGAAGCTCAGGATCTCCTCTCGGCAAACCGGCTTTATCGCGCGAGCGCCACGCGCGCCGGCGATCCGCAACTCACCGCCGCACTCGACCGTCTCGAGCGTGTCCTTGTCGAAATCGTCAACGAGCCCGAAGGCTCAAGCCCTTCCCAACTCGCACGCCTGCAGAAAGAAATGAACACCGACGGCCTTCTCTTCGAGGTCCGCGTTCTGCGTTCCAGAATTCCGGACCAGCAGAAGAGCAGCGCCGTCCGCACGAAAGGGGTCTCCATCTAAATGAAAATCACATCTATATTTCTCACTGCCGTCCTCGTTTCCTCTGCTCCAGTTATCTTCGCCGCCGAGATAGCCCAGCCCGCCCCTGTCGCCGCCGAAGCCGCTGCCCAGGCCAGGGACAATAGCCTCTACGCAGACGGCACGACCGCCATCAACGAAGGCCGTTGGGCCGACGCCGCAAATCTCTTCAGCAAGGTAGCCCAGCAAGGTGGCGACCACGTAGAGGGCGCTCTCTACTGGAAGGCCTACGCCGAAAACAAGGAAGGGCAGCCCGCTCGCGCTCTCGACACCTGCGCCCAGCTTCGCCGCACTCATCCCAAAAGCAATTGGCTCGACGAATGCGGTGCTCTCGAGATCGAGATCCGCGGCAAGAGCGGTCACCCCGTCCAGCCTCAAGCCGAGCAGGATGAAGACCTCAAACTCCTCGCGCTCAACGCCATCATGCAGCAGGACGAGTCCCGCGCCATACCTGCCATCCAGCAGATCCTCAACGGCAACAACTCCGACAAGCTCAAAGAGCGCGCCCTCTTCGTCCTCTCCCAAAGTAACTCCAAGCAGGCTCAGGATCTCATCGGCCAGATCGCTCGCGGTCAATCCAATCCAAACCTCCAGGTCAAGGCGATCCACATGCTGTCCATTCGCGGCAAGCAATCCGTCGATCTCCTCGCAGACATCTACCAGCACAGCACCAACGACGCCGTAAAGAAAGCCATTCTCCAGTCCTACCTCGTCACCGGCAGCCCAGACAAACTCGTCGATGCCGCGCGCAACGAATCCAACCCACAACTCGCCAAGGCCGCCGTGCAATCACTCGGTGCCATGGGCGCAACCACGCAACTCCAAACTCTCTACACCGAAACCAAAAGTCGCGAGATCAAGGACTACATCGTCAGCGGCCTCATCGCCGCAGGTCCTAAAGGAGCCGAGGTCCTCGGAGCAATCGCAACCTCCGAACAAGACCCCGACCTGCGCCGCAAAGCGATCCGCAATCTTGGCATCGCAGGAGGCTCAGCCGCCGCGCCAAAACTCGTCTCCACTTACCAGAACAACTCCGATCCCGAAACCAAAAGAGCAGCGGTCGAGGCTCTCTTCCTCGCTGGCGACGCCCACGATCTTGTCACTCTCGCGAAAGCGGAAAAGGATCCCACTCTGAAGCAGCACATCGTGCAACAGCTCAGCTTGATGAAGAACCAGGAAGCCACCGCCTACATGCTCGAAATCCTCAAGTAATCACCGCCCACAGCCTAGGAGGCACTCTCGTGAAGCACAATCTTTTTCTCGCCCTCATCCTCAGCGCGTCGGCCATCGCCATCTCCGCGCAGCAACCCAAAGTCGTCAACACGCAGTTCAACACTGTGGCCGCCACCTCAGGACTGTCCGCGACGGTGACGCGATTTCAGCGCTCAAGTCAGCAGCTATGGATTGGATATGAGGTGCCTGCTCTTCCGCGAACGAATTTCTCTTCATGTTCAGATTCTGCGGGAGCATCACAGGCTGAAGATGGATGCTGTGGTGAATATCAACTCGAAGCAACCCGAGACGGCATGAGCACCACCGATCAAAAGCCGTCGCCCGCCAACATGTACGTCCTCCTCCGTCTCGATCACGGAGCCATCACCAAAGTCCGTCCCGCCAACCCAGGCTGCCGTCTCAACGCAGGCGGCGTCCCCTTCACATGGCTCACCGGCGTCCAACCTAACGACAGCGTCGCCTTCCTCGGCAAGCTCGCCGCCCAGCCCGATGACAACCAGAACAAGCGCGTAACCGAAGACGCTCTCGTAACCCTGGCCATGCACGCCACCCCCGCCGCCACCGAAACGCTAACCGCGCTCGCCACCCCCACCAATCCAGCCCACCTCCGCGAGAAAGCCGCCTTCTGGCTCGGAGCCAAGCGCGGACACGAGGGCTATCTCGCCCTCCAGCAACTCGTCACCAAAGAGCAGGACCCCAAGCTCCGCGAAAAACTAGCCTTC
>DATHHN010000003.1:0-13462 GCA_035317185.1 Edaphobacter sp. | reverse complement strand
CCTGGAACCTCGCTCCCTCACTCCAGACCCACTCTTCTCAGGCTGCCTAAGACACACTCAACAAGTGCCCACTAACAAATTAGGTGGACACCTGAGAACACACTCTACAGCGCCGTCAAGAGGGCGTCGGCGTACGCTTACAGTTCAGGCGTTGATCTGCAGGGCTCCACAACCTTGTCGGTAGCATGTCTGACCGGCTTACACGCTTGGATTGGACTCAGCCAAGGATCAAATCCAAACTCTGGCTCAACGGACACGATACCTCTTCGCCAAATGCTTTACGGAACAAACAAACTTGGCTATGAGCTTTACCAAGATGCGGGGTTGACGACTCTGTGGGGAAACGTACAACCTTCGAGTTCTTCGTACTCCGGAACCGGCCTCTATACGACCGTGACAGTGTATGGAAAAGTCGATAAGGGGCAAAATGTCCCCTCCGGAAACTACAGCGATTTGCTCATAGTCTCCGTTAACTTCTAGACACTTCATCTCTTCGGATATGAAGTCTTTAGCAATTTGAATGTCTTATTTCACCGAAAGGAAATTTACCTTGAAGATCTCAGCCAAAATCTCTCTCGCTCTATCGACGGCCATCCTTGCTGTCGCAGCCACCACTCTTGCAGCCGCTCAAACCTCCACGAGCAATCTGAGCGTCACCGCAAACATCAACAACAACTGCGCAATCACCACAACGCCAGTAGCATTCGGCGTATACGATCCGATCGTCGGAAACTTGACCTCCGATCTGACAGCAACCGGAGCCGTGCTGGTCACGTGCACCATCGGCGATAACACAGTCATCACTCTCGGTGAGGGATTGAACAAGCTGGGTGGATCGACACCGGCGGTTCCGCTCCGTCAAGCAGCGAACAGCGGAAATAAGCTTAACTACTTTCTGTACCAGGATAGCGCGCACACGACGGCCTGGGGTAACACCAGCCCAGTGGGTGTTTCGATCACCGGAAGTGGGATCCAGCAGTCACTTCCTGTTTATGGAACAATCGTTCACGGTCAGAACATGCCCGCGGGAAGCTACACCGATACAGTCGTTGCCACAGTTACCTTCTAGTCGGGACTTGGCGTCTGTTGTGCCGTTGTGGCGAAGTAGGATTCTGCGCTGAAGGGCATAACGCATTGGATGAAATCCCGCACCGTTACGGGTGGTATGTGGAGTTGAAATGTTTGGCAGACTCACATCGATTGTGAACCATCGGAATCTTGTTCTAATATCCTCGGCCGTGCTTTTCCTCAATGCTGGAAATGCACGCGCCGGGTCCTTTAGCGTAAATCCGGTCCGCGTAGAAATCTTCGAAGGTCACACTAGCGCAGTTGTCCAAATCCAGAACCTGGCGGAAGAGCCAGTCACAGTGCAAGCCCACATCGTAGCCTGGAGCCAGAAAGACGGCGAGGAGATATATGCCGACACTGATGAGATTCTGCTCAATCCTCCCATCTTTACTATTCAACCGAAGCAATCGCAGTTTGTACGCCTAGGCCTTCGCCAGCCGAAGTTGATATCGGATGGTGAACTCGCATATAGGCTGATTTTGGAAGAAGTTCCCAAGCCTCCAAAACCTGGGTTCACCGGTCTTCAGACGGTGCTTCGTATCAGCTTGCCAATCTTCGCCAAGCCGCGGCAACAAATTGCGTCACCACTTTTGTGGCGAGCTGAAGTATCTACGGACGGAGCGCTACGGGTGACTGCGGTGAATCAGGGCAAAGCACACATACAGGTGCAGCACCTGGCAATCGCAACTTTGGAAACGCCCAGCGGCACCGCGAGCGTGCAACGGGCGGACTACGTCCTTGCCGGGCAGTCTCGCACGTGGATTTTTTCGAATAGTCGCGTTGAGATCGCTCACAATTTCTCGCTGACCGCAACCACGGATGCTGGAGAAGTTCATGAAACTTTGGCCGCCACGTCCCACTAGGTGGCTCGCCTGCGTTCCTTTCCTTTTGTGTCCTTTCGCTCCGCTCCTCGGAATCTCACAACAATCGAACGCGGTATCTGAGATCGCCGACTCACCGACTCCGGTTCAGGAATTGGTTGCCGGGGTGACAATCAACGGGCATTCCGTGAGCGACGAAGCAAGGCTAGTGAGGTCTGGACAGCGCTTTTACGCGACTGCGGCTGAATTTGCGGACTGGAGGCTTCGATTACCTCGAAAGCCTGCGCTTCATTTCGAAGACGACCTGCTTTATCAGTTGGACACAGTCGATGCAGCGTCCTGCGTGTTTGACGAAGAACATCAAGTTCTCATTCTAAGTGTGGCGCCAGCCGGATTTGCAGAGACGCAGATGCGGGGCCATGATTCAAAGCTTCAGGGGACGGAAGCTGCGGAGCCTGGTTTGTTCCTCAACCACGATCTGGAACTCACCCGCACCAGTACCGGCACAGCCCTAGCCAGCCTTAACGAAATAGGATTCTTTAGCAAGCTTGGGGTTTTGACCACTCGGTTTGTTGGCCAAGATCTTACAAAGGCAGTGATGCCATTTCGTCTCGATACTCAATTCGTTCGTGACTACCCTGAACGGATGACGTCATTGACCATCGGTGACTCGGTGAGCGCGGTCTCCCCCTGGGCGTTGCAAGTTTATTACAGTGGCGTGAGGTGGGCTAGCAAGTTCTCCACCCAGCCATCGTTTATTTCGTACGCTCTTCCGAGCCTGTCCGGTCAAGTCACGCAACCCTCGGTAGTCGACACTTATATCAACGACGTGAAGACCCTCAGCCAACCAGTCGACACTGGGCCATTCTCGATTCAGGACATACCTGTAGTAACCGGTCAGGGCGATATAACAATGGTTGTCACCGATGTTCTTGGGCGATCGCAGATCGTTACCCAGTCTTATCTCAGGGCCACACAACTGCTACGAAAGGGCTTGAATGCGTACACCTACGAAGGCGGAACGCTGCGTTATGGCTATGGTACGGCTAAGTCTGGATATACCTCCGCCTTTTTGGCAGGGACACATAGCCGGGGACTGACAGACTCGCTGACTCTTGATCTCCGCGGCGAGCTTCAGGGCTCGCAACAGACGGGAGGAATGGGCGTAAGCTACGGGCTTCTTCCTGTTGGACTGCTTGGCGGGGGTGTCGTGCTAAGTCATTCGGAGCAAGGAGGGGGAGCCTCCGCGTACTTTCAACTCCAGCACACGGCTCGAAAATACGGATTCTCGGGCACGGGCCAGATTAGCAGCAGCAACTTCCGGCAGCTCGGTATGGACAGCCACGAGCGCTCGCCCAGCTTGGTGGCTGAAGGGGAATTCAGTCGTTCGATCAACACAGGAGGTTCGTTTGCCATCGGGTATCTCATCCGCAGCGTGCGTTCAAGTGTTGCTCGACAGCCGGATCCCACACAGGTCAATTTCAGCGGTGCCAATGGTTCCATCAATTATCGTCTTGGTTCAAGACTGAACCTGACCGTAGCCGCTACGTACTCACCCATCCAGAAGCAGGGAACGACCGCGAACTTCGGGTTCACTATCCCGATTGGCAGGCGATCGCTGCTGACAGGAGATAGCACAATCCAGAAGGACAGTAGTACGGCTTTCGTTGAATACACGCAGGAACTCCCGGCGGGCAATGGATATGGATATCGAGTGCGTACAAGCCTCGCGGATGATCGCGGCGTAGATGTCGGTGTGCAATCCCAGACCAACACCGGAACCTATGAAATCCAGGTCGGAAACACAAGCGGTAAGACGGAATACCGGCTTAGTGAAAGGGCAGGCCTTGTGTTCTTTCACCAGAGCATAATGAGATCGCGGTGGCTCGACGAGAGCTTCGGAGTTGTTCAGGTTCCGAACGCGAAAGGCGTGGAAGTCTTCGCCAATAATCAGTACATCGCCAAGACCGACCGCAGGGGCTTTGTGCTCGTTCCCGATATGGTGCCGTATATCAACAACGCAGTGAGAATCGATGAAAGCGGCGTCCCTCTCGATTTGCAAATGGACTTGTCGGAGAGACAGATTGTGCCATTGCCACGTACTGGAGTCTTCGTGAAGTTCGCCGACTCACTGATTCAAGGCGCAGTCCTGACGCTTGTTACCGAAGATGGCGAGCCCGTCCCGCTCGGAGCAAGCGTAACAGCCAATGGCAGTGTCGATGTATATCAAGTTGCTTTGCACGGAGAGGTATTTCTTTCTGAGGTATCGTTTCCAACTACGGTCCACGTGAAATGGGAGACAGGGCATTGTGAAGCTAAGATTCTCCGACCAGCTAAGCACGAGCCGCTGCCCAAGATCGGTCCGATAGCATGTAGAGCTTCATTATGAAGCAACGACTCGCATTGCTCTTAGCTGCATCTTGCATCTTCTCCTTGACCTCAATCGAGGCTAGATCGGCTACATGCGCTGCCTCGTCTTCCGGAATTGCTTTCGGAAACTACGATACCCTCGCTTCACGCGCACGCGATACATTGGGCACGGTCATCGTGCAATGTTCCGGAAACGTGGGCGAAAAGGTCACGTACAGCATTGCCCTAAACCGGGGCACGCATGGCAGCCCGGATCGCACAATGGTCAGCAAAGCAAATCAACTCCACTACACCCTATTTCTTGATCCGGCTCGTACCCTACCCTGGGGCAATGGTACTGGAGGAAGTTCGCAAATCACCGATTCCTTCTATCTCGACCAGGCTGTGACGACAAAGCGCTACACGATATTCGCACGCATTTTGGCCAGTCAAGGATCGGACCCCGCTGGCGCTTACAACGACATTGCGACGATCATTCTCAGCTACTGATGCTCCCTATCAGTCCGCATTGAAGGGTGTTGACTTCCGCGGGCCGGAGGCGTGGGAGTTTTCGAGTTCTGGCCGTATCACCGGCGTCCAAGTTTGCACACGGCGGGCCTGGCGCGAAGAAGCCGCTCACAGCGTAGGCGCCGGTACTGGAATCGCAGTGTTTGCCGCCAACGTCCTCAGTTGGCTCTGGGGTATCTGAACGTGGACCATAGCCGCTGCGGACCACCGGACGCTTCTGGATCGAGGACGTTGAGAAATCGCTCCGTCTTTCGCCACAGATGCAAATCAAATTTCTCAAGGCGTTGCACGAGCCTTTAGAATTTCAAGGAATCAGAGCTGACAAGGGGAGATTCCATTCAAAACCCTACCCTTCAGAATGCCGGTCGTAGCTATCGACGGATAGCCTCCATCGACTTTGTTCGAGGCCTCGCCATGGTGTTCATGGCCCTGGATCATACGCGCGATTTCATCTGCAATATCCCCTTCGAACCGGAAAACATCGACAAGACCTGGGGTTTCTATTTCCTGGTTCGTTGGGTAACCCACTTCTGCGCACCCGCATTCTTTCTTCTCGCGGGAGCAGGTGCCTATCTTTATGGACGGAAGCATTCTCCTCCCGCTTTGCAATGGTTTCTGCTGACTCGCGGCATCTGGCTGGTGGTGTTGGAATTCACGGTGATTGGCTTTGCCTGGACATTCCAACCCGGCTGGGGCATGTTCGGTGTGATCTGTTGCCTCGGGCTGTCCATGATTTTGCTGGCTGCCTTCGTTCGTGTGCCGCGCTATTTGGTGATGCCCCTGGCATTGCTCACCATCGCAACCCACGACCTACTCGACGGCCTCAAACCCGTTGTTTTCCATTCGCATCAGTGGCTGTTGTTCGTGCTGCATCGTTCCGGCCGCGCGCATATCGGCGAGATTTCTCTTTTCGTTTTGTTCCCTTTGATTCCCTGGTGCGCCGTTACTTTGCTTGGCTTCGGCATGGGCCCACTTTTTGAGAGCAATACCGCTTCGGCACGTCGGACACTTCTGTTAGGGAGTGTAGGGGCATTGACCCTCTTTGTTCTACTTCGCGTGACTAACGCCTACGGCAATCCGAGCGCCCTTATAGCCCACTCCACTCCAGGCGACTGGCATCCGCAGCCCACTTTGTCCAAGACCGCCATCCTGTTTCTTGATGTAGAGAAGTATCCGCCATCGCTGCAGTTTCTTTTAATGACACTCGGGCCGATCCTCGTTCTGCTGGCGATCGGTGGAGCGAGATTCTGGGGTAGGTTTGGCACGGTCCTGGAAACCTATGGACGCGTTCCGCTCTTCTTTTACATTTTGCATTTGTATGTAATCCATCTGGCAGCCGCTCTTCTTGGATTCCTCACGCATCAACCCGTAGGCTGGCTGCTCCACGGAGGCTTTTTTCTCAACTACCCTCCCGAAGGGCAGCCTTATGGGCACGGACTCGGTGTCGTCTGTGCTATGTGGGCGGCAGTAGTTCTGTTGCTCTACTGGCCTTGTGCCTGGTTTGCACGCGTCAAGAAGAAACATCCAGACTCGCTATTGCGGTTCCTCTAGTCAAACGGGAATTCGTTGGCGTCAATGCGTGTCGAAACCACCGGATTCAATTGGGAATGACGCCGCAAAGGCGCTCATCTGATAAACTAAATTTCGTTGTCGGTTGGCTGATTTGGTGTCCACCGTGGTGTCCACCGTGGTGTCCACGTGGTGTCCACCGAAGCCCAAAATTGAGTCCACAGCAGCGAAATGGCAGAAGCGAGCGAAAATAGCGAAAGCTGCGAATCGCTTGATTCTATGTGACATATAACCAAGTTGTTGAAAAACAATCTGGGGACGTAGCTCAGTTGGTTAGAGCGCTGCCCTGTCACGGCAGAGGTCGCGGGTTCGAGCCCCGTCGTCCCCGCCATACATTCCAAAAGAATTATGGAGCGTATGGACCTAAAGTGACAACGAAATCTGGGCACAATTAGCTTCTTAACCTGCATTTTTGATTCAGTTGTGCCCACGTCCGCCACTTTTGTTCCCACGTTCGAGACGATCATCTTTACAACTTTGCTCTGCGCGGCTCGCTTGTTCGAGTTCACCGCTTGCGTGAGGTGCCGAAGCCGAAGCGCAGCCGCGAAGACACAAGAGTGAACTGCTTCCGTTGGCGCCGTCGTGACTCAATGCGTAAGCCCTTGGATTTGGTCAATGAGTGCAATTGATCAGGCAGCTCTTCTTATCTCCTTCACTCCAAGATTGAGCCGCCGTCGCAGAAGGAGTCGCAACGTTCCGCCGTCCGCGTACCCGACTTTTGTGGCAATCTCATCGACACTTGCCTTGCTGGTCTTCAAGAGATGCACCGCGCGTTCAACGCGCAGACTCTGGAAATATGACATCGGGGATTTACCAAGGACGCTCTGTAGCCGCCGGGTAAGCGTCCTTTTGCTTGCGCCTACGGCTTTCGCAGCACTGTCGAGAGAAAATCCTCGCGCGAGCCGGGCACGCGCCCAGCGTTCGAAGAGGTGAACAACCGGGTCAGTGTGCATCAGGTGATCACTAAGAGCATAAGCAGTCTGAGAAGGCCTGGAGTCGACAATGAGATATCTTCCCGTGAGCGAGGCGAGTTCCGGGCTGACGCGACGTATCAGCCATAAGGCTAGATCCATATGACCTAGAGCCGCTCCGGCGGTCACAACGTTTCCTGACTTGACTACCATATTCGATTCGTCCAGCAATACCTGAGGGTATCGTTCGCGAAACATTGGCGCCAGCCACCAGGTGGTGGTTGCGCGCTGCTGGTTGAGTAGACCAGATTCAGCGAGCACAAAGGTTCCAGCACAAGCCGCGCTCAACGTTGCTCCGTCGTTCGCCCACTTTCTGAACGCCTTCGCAGCTTCGCGGACGTCAGGCCTGGCTAAACCTGCCTTCAGAGTATCGGGCGTCTTGCATGCGATTGCCGGGACAATAACGCATTCAGGCCTTTGTCTTCCAACCGGCTGAATCGGGACCTTCAGACCGTGTGCGGTCCGGACTGTCTTTCGCACACCTACGATCTTGACCTCGAACTCCGGAACAGCGAGCCCAGTCATCTGAATCAATTCGTTCGCGGTTTGGAATGCGTCCAGAATCGCCGACAAGCCCAAATCGAAGACGCCATCAAGTGCAACTACATAAACACGCATGGCACAGATGATACCAAATATGGCAGTTCTGCCACTGGTTAAATTGCTCGCTAAAGCGCAAATTGAGAAAGTGCAGTCGTTCCCCAAAGAAACGCGGTTAGTTCGGAACGTATCAGAACCACAAAACACCCAACTGCAGTTGTTGGCAGTTCATATGTTCAGGTGTGTCACCACCGTCCTTGTCGGGATATTGCTGTCAGCGCCCCTCGTGGCGGAGATCACACCATTTCCGGCCAGCTTTCACACGCAAATGGTTCCGACGAACGGCACTAGCCTCTACGTTCGAGTCGGCGGCAAGGGGCCGGCCGTGGTGCTGTTGCATGGCTTCGGCTTTACGGGGGATATGTGGGCCCCCCTGGCAATTGTTCTGGCCAAGGACCATACCGTGATCGTCCCTGACCTGCGCGGCATGGGTATGTCCGATCACCCGGGTACCGGCTACACCAAGAAGAACCAGGCGGTCGATATTGCCGGTGTCATGGATGCACTCAAGATCCAGAAGGCAGACCTGGTCACACATGACATCGGCAATATGGTCGGCTATGCGTTGGCTGCTCAATATCCGGACCGGGTCACGCGCTGGGTAGTGATCGATGCACCGCTGCCCGGAATAGGCGATTGGGACAACATCGTTCGCAGTCCGATGCTGTGGCACTTCGATTTCCGGGGTCCTGACGAGGAGCGTCTGGTGCAGGGCCGGGAGCGCATCTACCTCGATCGCTTCTGGAACGAGTTGTCCGGAGACCCCAAGAGGATCGATGAAGATACGCGGCAGCACTTTGCTGCCCTGTACGCACGGCCGCAGGCGATGCACGATGCCTTCGAGCAGTTTGGGGCACTCCGCCAGGACGCCGCCGACAACAAGGCGTTGCTTGCCAAGGACGGCAAGCTCACCATGCCGGTGTTTGCCGTCGGTGCCGAAAAGTTTTTCGGCAAGAACATGGCCGGTCATATGCAGTTCGCCGCCATCAACGTCAAAGGCGGCATCGTGCCCGACTCGGGGCACTGGATCATGGAGGAGAATCCACAGGCCACCATCAAGTTGGTTACAGATTTCCTCGCCAAGTAGGCTTGGGCTTCAGACAATCTGACCGAGGTCGCGGTCAAGCTCTGGGACCGCGCGGTCGCCGCAAACTCTTTGCACCTGTCGGCAGCCATGTACTTGGCCAAGTTTCTGGCAGCTAGCTTTCTATTCACGGGCCGCCGTTTTGTATGGCCTGCTCTTCGCAGTCGATACAAGTTCTACGCCCTCAGCCATTTCCTCAATTGCCGTGGCCTGCCGCAAGGATTGGCATTCGCATTGCACTTTCATCTGCCAAGGAAATGCTTGGAATGCGCTTGGCACGAGCGAAGGTGTCTCGGGGGCAGGCTCAATAATCTGGAATAACTCAACCCAGGAGGGTAACTCAATGGAAGCAATTGGATTGTTAGTCACGCTCGAAGCACGTCAAGGCAAGGAGGCAGATGCCGAAACATTTCTGAAATCGGCTCAGCCCCTCGCGCTCAATGAAAACGGGACCCTGAAGTGGTATGCGATCAAGCTTGGGCCGGGGAGATTCGGTATCTTCGACACCTTTGCAAATGAAGGGGGCCGCAATGCTCACCTGACCGGCGAGATTGCGAAGGCGTTGGGGGCGCGCGCCAACGAATTGTTCGCGACTCCACCGCAGATCGAAAAAGTGGAGATCCTTGCAAGCACACCTTTGAAGAAGTAGATGTGAGCAGTTCGAATTCGCCAGATGCCCAACGAATCGCGCGGAGATTGCCGCAAGATTCATCAACGTCAAACCACCGGCCAGGATCACTTGATACCTGGTTGCCGGAAGAGCAAGGAGATTTGAAATGAATCAACATTCGCTACTGCGTCTCGTCTACGCCACTCTGCTGGCTGCGCTGGCAACACCACACGCAGTCTGGTCCCAGGCGAAAGCCGCCTCTCCGATTGACGGCGTCATCGGAAAGCTCCAGTCATTTGATGGTAAGTCGCTCGACGTCCAGACACCTTCGGGCGTGGTCCACGTGGTTGTCAAGCAGCCCCTCACGACGTATAAGCAGAATCCATCCGATCTGAGTCATGTTGCTTCTGCACCTTATATCGGCGTCGCGTCGGCCGAACAGGCGGACGGAAAGCAAGTCGCGAAACAGATCTTCATATTTCCTTCGGAGCTGCGTGGGGCTGCAGAAGGCAGTGTCCTGACAGATCCTCCGGGTGCAACCTCCCACAGCAGAATGACCAACGGTACAATATCTCGCCCGTCGCACTCACGTATGACGAACGGAACGGTTGAGAAGAGCGGCGGTACCACGCTCGTCGTGAACTACCAGGATGGTTCCCTAACGATCTCCGTGCCGCCTGATGTTCCTGTCACATTAGTCGCGCCTCAAGAAGTCACTCTCAGTCCGGGCGACGTCGTCTACGCCACAACTCAGAAGCTCCCAGACGGAACAGTTGAGACGGACAAGATCTTTCAGTTCATTCCAGCGGCTGCGTCCCACTAGACAGTGCAGTTGAGGACTCAGACAGTGAACACATCGTCAGCGCTTCATCATCAACCAGGCTCCGCGAGCGGGTCGTTAGTACAACCAGGCGTGCTCGTGGTTAAACGACACAATATCCTTGTGCGCTGGAGCCACTGGTTGAATGTGCCGCTCCTTCTGGGCCTTATTCTTAGCGGCATCTCCATCTACTGGGCTTCGCCGATCTATCAACACAAGCCAGACCCGAATACAGGAAATTTCGATGTGGCTGCGGATGTTGGAATCTGGATTTGCGCCCATGCCCCTGGTCAACACCATTACGCCAGTCCGCCCGACTGGATTTACAACCACATGAGTCTTGGGCCAGGAATGTTGGCGGTGGCGCTGCGCTTTCACTGGTTGTGTGCTTACCTATTCATGCTGAACGGCATGGCATATGTTGCAGGGCTGCTCATGGGGGGAGGCTGGCGCTCCTTGTGGCCTCGCCGGACGGATCTGGTTGACGCGCTCAGGATGTTTCGGTACTACGTCGTTTTCCCCTCGCTACACTGACGCATCGGCCACGGCTCCATCCCCGTTTCAACACAAAGTACAACGCGCTTCAACGCGTAGCGTACTTCTCTGTCCCGGTCGCTGGAGTTCTTTCGGTCGTAACAGGCTGGGCGATTCATAAACCGATGCAGCTCCATTGGCTGGCTGCGCTATTTGGAGGCTTTGATGGAGCGCGTGTGTGGCATTTCTGGCTTATGTGGCTCTTCATGTTCTTTGTTGTGCCGCACGTGATCCTTGTCTTCGCCGACGGGTGGGATACGCTGCGCGGCATGATCACAGGCTGGTCAACCAAAGTAGACCGGTCGGAGGTCGTCGCAAATGAATAGTGAGCAACAATGCGATTCGCCCTCATCTATAGAAAAGACGCGAGGTTTCTTTGGAGAGCAACCTCTCCCGACTATTGAAATACCTCCCCGTGTCCTGCGCCATCGAACCCGGCGCGACCTCCTGTTATTTGGTGCTGGCACGGTGGTGGCGGCAGTAGGCTCTGGATATCTCCTGCCACAAGCGATGCTCGGCCGCCTGGGTGTGCATCAAGGTATGAAGTCTAGTGGGAAGGAGTGGCTGCTGAACAAAGCATTACGGATCGACGATGACGTGGCTGAAGCACTCTACTCGGAAAACCGCATGGTGCCCACCTACACCAAATCTCAGATTACCCCGATAAAGAACAATTACAACGGAGCCACTCCTGATCCTGGCTATATTGCAGGATGGACTCTGACTCTGGATGGGCTCGCTTCCGGCTTGAGCGTTTCACTCGATATTCGGAAGCTCTTGAATCACTTCGCGATGCATGAGCAAATTACCCGGTTGGTTTGCGTCGAAGGCTGGAGTGCGATCGCATGGTGGGATGGTCTGAGATTCGATAACCTGCTTCGTGCCTACCCGCCCAACTTGCAGGCACAATGGGCTCGCGTGGAGTCATCTGTCAATCTCGACAACTCGGGGAATCTCGACCCCTACTTCGTCTCAATTGACTTAGCGACTGCACGCCACCCGCAGACGCTGCTCGCTACACACCTCAGCGGTCAGCCTCTCACGGTGGAGCATGGAGCGCCACTCCGCCTTCTGTTACCCGTGAAACTTGGCTTGAAGAACGTGAAGGCCATTACGCGGATTACCTATTCCGCGGAAGAGCCAGGCGATTACTGGGCTCGACATGGATATTCCTCGTACGACGGAATCTAGAGACATTGATTTTCAAAAGGAGCAATAATTGTCAAACACACAAAAGACGGTAATTGTGACAGGCGCCTCCCAGGGAATCGGCGCTGCAGTCGTGAAGGCGTTCCTTGAACGCGGCTATAACGTAGTGGGCACATCTCGAAGCGCGTCAAAGGCGGCTGAGTTAAAGGCCTCCGATAAGCTTGTGTTGGTGGATGGAGACATCGGCCAGGAAGCCACGGCCAAGGAGGCGGTCGATACCGCTATTCAGAAGTTTGGCTCAGTTGATGCCGTTGTGAATAACGCAGGCATCTTCTCAGCGAAACCATTCACGGATTACAGTGCTGCTGATTTCCGTGCCCTCGTCTCGACGAATCTCGAGGGCTACATCTACATCACCCAGCTCGCGGTCAAGCAGATGCTCGCTCAGAAGTCGGGCGGAAGCTTCGTGGGCATCACCTCATCCCTAGTCGAAAATCCTATCGGTGGTCTGCCGGTGTCCCTGCCGATGATCACGAAGGGCGGTCTTGAGGCCATCACGCGCAGCCTGGCCTCTGAGTATTCGAAGGAACACATCCGCTTCAATGCAGTCGCACCCGGAATTGTTGACACTCCTCTTCACAAAGACAATCCGAAGGAGTTTCTGAAGACCTTGTCGCCGATGGGCACGATCTCCAGCGCGGAGGATATCGCAGGAGCTGTCGTCTACCTGACGGAATCGCGCCAAATCACTGGGGAGGTGCTGCACGTGGACGGCGGTGCGCACAACGGCAAATGGTAGGCCCGAAGAGTACGCGTTTGGTCAGCGCGGAGCGCCATCTGCGGGATCTCGGGATCATGCTCCCCAATGCTCCCCACCCGCTTGGCGCGTACGTAGAAGCCGTCCAGTCAGGCGGCTTGCTCTTCTTCAGCGGAATGCTGCCTGTCAAGGATGGGGAGCTTCAATTTGTCGGGCGACTAGGCAAAGAGCTCGACGAATCTGCTGGGCGGGATGCTTTGCGGACCGCGACCTTGAATGCTCTTTCTGCTGCGAAGGCTCATCTAGGTTCACTGGACCACGTAACGAGGGTCGTCAGCGTGAGGGTCTACCTGGCAACTGACGGCGACTTTTACAACCAGCCCATCGTCGCGGACGCAGCATCGGAGCTTCTCCGGGATGTATTTGAAGAGGGCAAGATGTCCGTGCGATCAGTCTTCGGAGTAGCCAGCTTGCCGCTCGGCCTACCGGTCATGTTAGAGGTGACGTTCGAAGTCAATAACTGAGAAGGAGGGAGCGATGCTTCCTCCTTCTTGCAGAGCACATGGAGATCACGATGACAAAGCAAGTGGGCTCACAATCGT
>DATHHN010000002.1:0-162046 GCA_035317185.1 Edaphobacter sp. | reverse complement strand
GGATGCACGACGTGGACGATGAAGGTGGTCGATGGCGGCAGGACTTACAACGTGGTGATTGTGGGAAGCCCGAATGTAAATTCAGGTTACAAGCTGGTGGGTAATGCACGATATCCGCAGATAGCTACGGACTTCGAGAGGATGTTTCGGACGCTGAATTCCCTGCCGTGCGACATCTTTCTGGGAGCGCACGGCGGTTATTACGGGATGGAACAGAAGTATGCCCGGATGAAGAAGGGCGATGCGGATGCATTTGTCGATCCCGCAGGATATAAGAGCTATGTTGCGGAACGGGAACTTGCTTTCAAGACGGAGCTGAAGCGGCAGGAAGGCCAATAGCAGCAGTGGCGCTGCTTAGCGTTCGAGCCAGGATTTAATGCGGGAACGGTAGCTTCGGCTCATCGAGATCTTCTGACCGTTGTGAAGGAGCACGCCGTATTCGCCATCGATCTCGGGGCGAACCTCTTTGACGTATTGAAGGTTGACGATAGACGAGCGATGGACGCGCAGGAAGACGGACGGGTCGAGCTTTTGTTCGAGATGAGCCATCGTTTCGCGGAGCAGATGGGTCTCGGACTGGGTACAGATACGAACGTAGTTTTCTTCAGCACCGATCCAAAGAATCTCGGAGACTGGCATGAAGATAATGCGCCCCTTTGATTTGAAGACGATGCGTGTGGTGTAGTCCTTGCCGTTGCTTCCTTTGGGGGCAACTGAAGGGGGATCATGCTTTTTGGAGTGAATATGCTGCAAGGCGCGCTCTGTGGCAGCGCGAAATCTGTCCTGAGTGAAGGGCTTCAGCAGATAATCGACGGCGTTGATCTCAAAGGCGCGGAGAGCGTAGCGGTCGTAGGCCGTCGTGAAGATGATGCAGGGTAAGGAAGGACATCCGGTACATGTGAGTGCGTCGACGATGTCGAAGCCGTCCATGTCGGGCATACGGACGTCTAGAAAGAGAAGATCGGGTTTGGTGGCGCGCACCAGATCGATCGTCTCGGCGGCAGTGGCGCTTTCGCCGACGACCTCGATTTCAGGTATCTCGCGAAGGAGCTGCCGCAACTTCTGTCGTGCAAGGACCTCGTCATCTGCAACAACAGCCTGAACCATCATGCACCATACCTTGCCGGTTTCTCTATTGGACGCGCTGAGTGCTGCAAAGGGAGCGTAACAATTACCTGGACAGCGCTATTTTCTATTTCGGATATGGAAAAGCTCTGGTCTGAGCCGTAGTGCATCTTCAGCCGATCCTTTACATTGGTCAGCCCAATGCCTTTGCCTGGGACGTTGACTGACGATGGCGGACGCAAGCCAGGACCGGAGTTGGTGACGGAGAGAAAGAGCTTTGAGCCTTCGGATGAGGCTTCGACCCGAAGCACGCCATCGCTGCTCATGCGAGAGAGGCCGTGGGCGTAGGCATTCTCGACGATGGGCTGAAGAATCATGGTGGGAACGAGAGCGTCGTGGAGATGGGGATCGACCTTCATCTCCTGTCGCACACGCCCGGCAAATCTACGGTCCTGCATGGCCAGGTACATCTCTATGAACTCCATCTCGTCACTCAGCGGAATGAACTGTGCGTCGCCGCGTTGGAGGGTGATACGCAGGAGGCGGCTGAGTTGTTCCAGCATGAGGTCGGCTGCTTCCACATCGCTCCGCATGAGGCTGGAGATACCGTTCATCGTGTTGAAAAGAAAGTGTGGGTTGAGCTGCATGCGCAAGGCTCGCATCTGCGCCTGGACGAGTTGTGACTGTAGCTGTGTCGTTGCAAGTTCCTTCTCGCGGTACTGCTGGTAGTAGCCGATGCCTCGGAAGAGAAAGAAAGCCGACCAGAAGATAACCATGTTGTCGACCAGTTCGGCGTCGAGATGGAATGCCAGACGGTGCCAGAATGGCATGGGCGGATGGCCCATAGGAAGTTGAGGGAAAACTATAACCCAAATAACTTCTTCGAGGACGCCGATTACGATGCTCAGAGGCAGAAAGATTGTGAGGATGGTGCGGGGCGTCGCGTTGTTGATTTGCGGCCGAAACTGCCACCAGATGATCCAGCAGAGCACTCCCCACAGAAAGTACTGCACGCCCCAAGCAGCCAGGAGAAGACGCAGATTAATGTGGTAGTTCCAAGAGTGCGAGTAGACCCATTCCTGCAAGGCGAAAAGACAGCCCAGCAAGACTGCACCCGATATAAAGATAGCCGGATGCATGAAAACAGGCTGACTAAAGTCTTTTTTCCAGAATTTCAGCTTGAGATCCTCGACTTTCTGCCCAACTCATCCGCGGATTTGAGAGCTATGGGAAGGGCGGTTTCTCCTGTGTTTCCGCAGGCATCGATTGCCGAGCGAAGGAGGGTGCCTCATGCGTCAGTTTGCTCCACTTGAGGGTAATTGAGCAATAGAACTTATATCGGTGCAGAGCAGGTGATGTGCCGAAAGATTATGATTCGTATGGCTTCAATGGACCAATTTCGATTGTGGCGTGATGTGGTCTTACCTCAAAGACGGAGAAGAGATGATCAAGGGACTTGCACAAAGATGGGCTCGTACGGCTGGAGGAGTTGTTGCGATCGGGTTTCTTGTCTCGGCTAGTGTGTGGGCCTCCGCGGGTAAGGAGTCGACGACGGAAAAGCTGCGCGTGTACATGATCGATGTCGAGGGCGGACAATCTACGCTGTTTGTTACGCCTGCCGGGCAGTCGCTACTGATTGATACGGGGTGGCCGGGTCACGAGTATCGCGATGCAGACCGTATCGTTGCGGCGGCGAAGCTGGCCGGGGTAAACAAGATTGATTACGTGCTGATTACACACTTCCATGTAGACCATGTGGGTGGCGTACCGCAATTGGTGGACCGAATTCCTATAGGAACTTTTATCGATCATGGACCGAATCGAGAGCTGGATAATGCCGATACGGCTCGGGGATACGCTGCCTACGAAAAGATTCTGGAGACGGGGAAATACAAACATATTGTGGCGAAGCCAGGCGACGTCCTGCCGATTGCGGGAATGCAGGCAACTGCGATCAGTGGGGATGGAAAACTTATCGATAAAGCCATGACCGGGGCGGGACAAGCGAATCCCTTCTGCAAAGGCGTGGAGGTACGTCCAGCGGACGTTACCGAAAATGGGCGGTCGCTGGGGGTGCTGGTTTCGTTCGGAAAGCTCAAGCTTCTGGATCTTGGGGATCTTACATGGGACAAGGAGATGGAACTAATGTGTCCTACGGACAAGCTGGGACGGGTGGATGTCTATCTCGTCTCGCATCATGGGTGGTATCAGAGCTCGAGTCCAGCGCTGGTCGATGCAATTCATGCGAGGGTGGCCCTGATGAACAATGGCGAGAAAAAAGGCGGGTCTACGCCGACGCTGGAGACGATTGCGAAGGCTCCGGGGCTGGAAACTTTGTGGCAACTGCATTACTCGGCTGAAGGTGGCGAGGCACACAATACAGCGGCCGAGTTCATCGCGAATCTGCAGGGGACGGGCGCGGGACACTACCTTGAGCTTATCGGTAGTGAGGATGGGAGCTTTGATGTGCTGAACTCGAGGACGAATGAGACGAAGCACTATGCGGCTCTACGCTGAAGGAATCTCGGCCTTCGGCAAGATGAATGATCGACATGCCGGAAGGCCTTTGTTACCTTGAGGCAATGCGATCAGGAACCACTCGGCCATCAACGAAACAACGTGAGGGAAAGCGGTATTACCCCACTCCCGCGCTTGAAAAAGGCCTGGACATCCTTGAACTCTTCGCGGGTTCGCCGGAAGGGATGACGATCAGCGAGGTTGCGCGGCGACTGAACCGTACAATGTCAGAGATCTTCCGAATGCTGTTGTGCCTGGAGCAGCGCGGGTATCTTGCACAATCGGCGAATAAGGAAAGGTATCACCTGACGCTTCGGTTGTTTCGATTGGCGCAGGAGCATCCACCGACGAAGCGGATGGTGACGGAGGCCCTGCCGATTATGCACTGGCTGGCGCATGAGTTGCGGCAATCCTGCCATCTTGGGGTGCTTGATGGCGGCCATGTCGTGATTCTGGCGCAGGTCGATTCGCCGCAGTCAACAGGGTTCTACGTCAAGGTGGGATCGAAGGTAGACCTGATGCACGCAGCGACGGGGCATGTCATCCTGGCTTATCAGAACGAAGATGCATGTGAGCGGGCGATTGAGGAATGGGCTTTAGAGACCAGAAAGAAGAAGCCTGCGGATCTGGACAGTCATCTTGCGAAGATACGTGTGCGTGGGTACGAGCGTCGCGCGAGCTATGAAGTTGCCGGCATCATCAATATCAGCTTTCCTGTGCTGAACTCGCAGGGCAACGCTGTGGCGGGCTTGACGGTACCGTATGTGAAGCGGATTGAAGATACAGTCAGCATTCTGCAGGTGATTGCGACGCTGCGTACGGCGAGTCGGCAGATATCGGAGGCGATGGGCGCCACACCTCAGGCCGAAACGCTGATGGCAGCAAAAGGAACCGTGAAGCAGAGCTTAGCGAAGACGAAAAAATAATGCTGCAAGCCATTGCCGAGCCTTAGCTTAGGTTCCGTGAGTTCATTGTGTGACTGCAATCTGCGTGCAGAGGGTTTCGCCAGATAGTAGGATGTTGCTGCCGTAGGGACTGCTACGGGAACCGGGCCCCTAATATTGATAGCTCCAGAGCGAGCCAAAGAGGGTAGGCGATGAAGAACATCATATTTTGCGCAGATGGAACGTGGAATCATCCGGCTGATCCCACGAAAGTTTCAACTACAGATACCAACGTCTACAAGTTGTACAAGGCGCTGCCGACGACTGCGACACAGTGTCCAAGATATGACGATGGGGTTGGAGCGGGCGATCCTTTGTTCCAGCACATTCTGGCAGGCGCGTTTGGGACTGGCTTGTTCGACAAGGTAAAAGAGGGATATACGAAGATCGCGCATGACTATAGCGATGGCGATCAAATCTTTCTGTTTGGTTTCAGCCGCGGCGCGTATACGGCGCGAAGTATTGGCGGCATGTTGGCGGCGTGCGGTTTACCGGCGCAACTTACGGATGCTGCGATCTCGGACGGATTCGATATGTATCGCATGAAGCCGGAGTCTCCGGAGCGGGCGGCTGCCAAAGCGAAGCTGATTGCGAACTACGGCAACCGACCCGTGACAATTGCCATGATTGGCGTGTGGGACACGGTGGGGTCATTGGGTATACCGAGTGTAGTGGGCGGTGTAGATCCTGGGTTGTATGGCTTTCTGGATACGAAGTTGAGCGCATCGGTGCAGGCTGCGTATCATGCGATCTCCATTGACGAACGTCGCCAGGCATTTCCACCCACGTTGTGGGTGAGTGACAATGTTCCTGGCCAGATACTGGAGCAGGTATGGTTCAGCGGATGTCACAGCGGCGTTGGCGGCGGATGCCCTAATTCCGGACTTTCCGACATCACTCTTAAATGGATGCTCGAGAAGTGCGTCAAGCAGGGGCTGATTGTCGATCCAGCGGTGCTGAAGACTTATACGGAGCTGGATGTCGCAGTGCATGGTCTGGACGAGATCCAGGAGTCGTGGAGTGTGTTGTGGGGGCTTCCCCATACACGGGATGTTTCCTCGAACGCCACCATTGCAAATAGCGTGGCTGTCAGGCTGGAGCATCTGCCTGCCTACATGCCCCGGAATTTGACGCTCACTCCGACGCGTGGGCTGGCTTCTTGTTATTCGACTATTACGATTTAGTGTCTTGGTGTTCATTAATGGACACCACAGTTCCAGTTGCGGACATTACGATGGGCCTGCTGCTTGTAAGTTATTGAAATTACGTCGGCAACGATTGGAGCTGAACGTGCTTCTCTCATCTGCGCGATGGATATTTCAAGACCAGACATTAAGAAGAAGAAGATGCGCCGGCAGTGGATTGCTGCCGGAGTTGGGGTTTTGGTTCTGGCTGGTTTGGCGTATTTCGTTACGCGGCTGAAGCCCGCTGCTCCCACGGTGGATCGCGCGACGGTATGGACCGATACGGTGAAGCACGGTCCCCTGCTTGTACAGGTACGCGGGCCAGGAACACTGGTGCCGCGGGAAGACCGAATTCGGCTGATTCCTGCGGAGACATCGGCCACTGTGGTGCGGATTCGCGTGCTGCCTGGAGCAAAGGTACAGCCGGATACGCTGTTGATGGATCTTGTCGATCCACAGGTGCAACAGGAGCTTCTGGATGCCCAACTGCAACTGAAGGCCGCGCAGGCCGATCTGACCAACGTTCAAGCGAAGCTGCAGAGTGACCTGATGACACAGAAAGCCGCTGCAGCGACTGTAGGAGCGGACTTTAGCCAGGCGAAGCTGCAGGCGCAGACGGACAAGTCGCTCTACGATCTCGGCGTCATCAGCGGACTGACGTACAGTGCGTCCAAGGGCAAGGCGGATGAGCTGACTACACGGGACGGATTGGAAAAGCAGCGGCTTACGCTGAATGAAAAGGCGATTGAAACACAGATCGCCGTGCAACAGACAAAAGTACAACAGGCACAGGCTCTGCTGGCACTAAAGCAGAAGCAGCAGGATGCGCTGAGCGTGCGGGCAGGAATCAGCGGCGTGCTTGTGGATCTACCGCATCAGGTGGGCGAACATGTCGATCCGGGAACGACGCTTGCTAAGGTGATACAACCTGACCAACTGAAGGCGAGCTTGAAGATTGCAGAGACACAGGCGCGCGATGTCCAGATTGGCCAGCCGGCG
This sequence comes from Edaphobacter sp., assembly GCA_035317185.1. Lineage (GTDB taxonomy): Bacteria > Acidobacteriota > Terriglobia > Terriglobales > Acidobacteriaceae > Edaphobacter. Next base: position 155,337 of record DATHHN010000002.1, on the reverse strand, counting down.
GAGATCGATACCCATAATGGCGTGATCCAAGGCAAGGTGATGCGAGTCGAGCTAGCAGTTGTGAACGGAACGGTCACGGTTGACGTAGAACTGGCAGGCGCTCTGCCGCCGGGTGCTCGTCCTGATCTGAGCGTGGACGGAACGATCGATTTGGATCGGATGACGAACGTGCTCTTTGTAGGTCGTCCGGCGTTCGGCAATGAGCACAGCACGATCAGCCTGTTCAAGCTGGGAGCGGATGGTAAGACGGCGGTTCGGGTTCCGGTAAAAGTTGGACGGGCTTCGGTTAATAGCATTCAGGTACTTGAAGGCTTGCAGGATGGCGATACGGTCATTCTGTCAGACATGAGCAGATGGGATAGCACAGACAAGATCCGCCTGGAATAGGCATAGGAGAACGCGAGCATGACTGAGACGATTATTGAGATTGAGCATCTGACGAAGATCTTCTACACGGACGAGATCGAAACGCACGCGCTGTCTGGCGTTCACCTGCAGATTGCTCGCGGAGAGTATGTGGCGATGTCGGGGCCATCGGGCTGCGGAAAGTCGACGTTGCTGTCGATCATCGGGTTGCTGGATACACCGACAGATGGCCGCTACACACTGAATGGAAAAGAGGTCGCGAACCTGAACTTCGCCGCTCGCTCGCGTATACGCAACCAGGAGATCGGGTTCATTTTTCAGAGTTTCAATCTGATTGGAGATCTGACGGTCGCGGAAAATGTCGAGCTGCCGCTGACGTATCGAACAGGTATGCCGGCGGCAGAGCGAAAGAAGCGTGTACAGGAGTCACTGGAGCGCGTGAATATGGCACACCGGATGCGGCACTATCCGGCACAGCTTTCTGGCGGTCAACAACAGAGGGTTGCCGTAGCGAGAGCACTAGCTGGTTCTCCTTCGATTCTGCTGGCTGATGAGCCTACAGGAAACCTGGACTCGAAGAACGGTGAGGCCGTGATGACATTGCTTCAGGAACTGCACAGCGAGGGCGCGACGATCTGCATGGTGACGCATGATCCAAGATTTGCTGCTCATGCAGAGCGCCAGATCCATCTGTTTGACGGGAAGGTTGTGGCGGAGGGCGAGCTGAATCAACTGCTCGCGGAGGTAGAGAGATGATGGCGGAGTTGTTGCGCGATGTGAAGAGCGAAATTCAAGAGATGCCGGGCGTTGCGGCGGCAATCGTGCTGGCGATAGCGGTAGGTGTTGGATGCAATGCTGCATTCTTCTGGCAGGCTGATGGAGATGCGCTACGCGTGAGCGCGAGTCGAGGGCAGTCGACAGCCGACCAGGTGGAGCGGCTACATGCGCAGCGATGCTCTATGGAAGCGACGCCAGGATTTACGGTGATTGTGGGCCTTCGTGAGTACAGCGTTGAAGTGAGTGTGCCAGTGCCTAGCGTCCATGCCTTGTTTGAAGACGTGCATGCCAATGTCGCAGCTGCATGGTGGGAGCACAGACATGAACAAGTGGCTTAGATAGGACGCAGGACTGGACTTGCTGGCTGTAAGGAGATAGCGATGAATCGATTGATGCAGGATGTGCAGTTCGCTCTGCGGCAACTACGGAAAGCGCCCGGTTTTACGCTGACGGCAGTATTAACGCTGGCTCTGGGTATTGGAGCGAACGCGGCAATCTTTACGCTGGTTCACGCGGTGCTACTGCGAAATCTTCCGGTCGTCGATCCGAAGACGCTGGTACGCGTTGGTGACAAAGACGACTGCTGCGTCAATGGAGGCACTCCTGAGAATAACGACTACTCGTTGTTCGCTTACGATCTCTACAAACATCTTCGCGATAATTCGCCTGAGTTCGAACAGCTGGCTGCGATGCAGTCCGGCATTGGCTATGGAAACATTACAGCGCGAAGCAGTAAGAGCGATGCCCTGCCGAAGGCGCTCCGGGGCGAATATGTAACTGGAAATTACTTCGAAACGTTTGGTCTGCAACCCTATGCGGGACGTCTGCTTGCTCCTACTGATGACGTTGAAGGTGCTCCGATGGCCGTGGTGATGAGCTACCAAACCTGGCAACGGGATTATGCGCTGGACTCGTCTGTTGTGGGAAGCACTTTTGTGTTGAACACTCATCCGGTGACGATTATCGGTATTACTCCGCCAGCCTTCTACGGGGATCGCATGACGGATTCACCTCCCGACTTCTTTATCCCGATGGCGATGGAACCGGTGATGGGGCCGACGACTCTGCTTCACCGCCATGAGGCCAACTGGGTTTACATCCTGGGCCGCGTGAAGCCAGGAACTGTGATTGCGCCACTACAGGCGAAGATGAGCGGTGAGCTTCGCAACTGGATTTCGCAGCTAGCTCTTTATCAAAGGGAAGATCTGAAGAAGGAGCTGGCAAGATCGCATGTGGTTCTTACACCCGGCGGCGAGGGAATCGCAAACATGCAGGACCAGTACGGCAAGGGACTGCGCCTGCTGATGTGGATCTCCGCGCTGGTATTGCTGATTGCTTGTGCAAATATCGCAAACCTTGTGCTTGTCCGTGGCATGTCACGGCGTGCTGAGACTTCAATCCGTATGGCTTTGGGTGCCCAGCGAAAGAGGCTTATACGGCAGATGTTAACTGAGAGCGTTGTTCTCTCGTGCATGGGAGGGTTGGCTGGACTGGTAGTCGCCTATGCAGGAACCAAGCTGCTTCTTTCCATGGCATTTCCAGATGCGACCAATCTTCCTATCCACGCGACTCCGTCTATCACCGTATTGGCGTTCGCCTTCGGGCTTTCTCTTGTAACTGGCCTCATCTTCGGTATTGCTCCGGCGTGGATCACGTCGCACTCGGAGCCTGCTGAGGCTCTGCGCGGATCGAACCGATCGACCAATGATCGCTCGGGATGGCTACAACGCTCGCTGGTTGTTTTGCAGGCAGCGCTTTCACTGGTGTTGCTGGTGGGAGCCGGACTGATGGCGAAGAGTTTGAATAGGCTGGAGAATCAGGACTTCGGTGTAGTGACAGAAAATCGTGTCATCGCTCACTTCAGCCCCGATAACGCAGGTTACAAGCCGGAGCATTTACAGGCTCTCTACGAGAAGATCGATCAAGGATTGCGCTCGCTGCCCGGCGTCGAACGAGTTGCGTTGTCTCTGTATACGCCGCTTGAAGGAGATAACTGGGGCGAGGGTGTAATCATTCAGGGTCGGCCAGAGCCCGGGCCGAATGATCAGGTTGGTGCTTCATGGGTTCGGGTTGCACCGGACTTCTTCGATATTGTAGGACACCGCGTTTTGCGCGGAAGAGGAATTACAGCGCAGGATACCGCAACATCGACTGCAGTCGCGGTCGTCAATCAGACCTTCGTTAAAAAATTCTTCCCCAAGGGAGAGAATCCAATCGGCGTTCACTTCGGAATCTCTGGGGTGAAGAGCTCAGGTGACTTTGAGATTGTAGGTGTCGTCTCGGACGTGAAGTACAACAATGTGCGCGAACCGGTTCGAGCGATGTACTTCCGTCCGCTACTGCAGGTTGCCCACACGGATGCAATGAACGACGTTCGCTCGCTGTATGCGGGTGCGATCATGCTGCAGACGAAAGGCCAGGTACCAGGCTTGGAATCTCAGGTAAGGCGAACGCTGGCGGGCATCGATCCGAATCTTACGGTATCGCGCTACGACACCTTCGCCGGACAGATCAGAGGACAATTCAGCCAGGAGAGGATGATTTCGCGTTTGACGTTGATGTTTGGTCTGTTGGCGCTAGTGCTTGCCTCGGTGGGCTTGTATGGAGTGACTGCCTACACGGTGGCGCGGCGCACTCCCGAGATCGGTATACGAATGGCAATGGGAGCTGGGCGCGGCAGCGTTGTCAATATGGTGCTTCGCGAAGCCATGATGCAGGCCGGCGTTGGCTTAGCTATTGGAATTCCTATTGCCTTGCTTTGCGTACGCTACGTCAAGTCGCAATTGTATGAAGTTGCAGGCCATGATATGACGGTGCTGGCAGTGGCGGTTGGGGCGTTGGCGTTGTCTGCATGTGCAGCAGGGTTGATTCCGGCACAGCGTGCAGCTTCCACCGACCCTGTGAAAGCGTTGCGCACCGAATAGATTGAGGATCCAGTCGTGCTTATTGGATACACAGGAGTTGCTTTGCGCAATTTTGACGAAACAGCGTTAGCACGCGAACGTTATTGAAGTGATTGAAGAAGATACGGGTTTGAGGACGGAGCAGCGACGATGATTGAACTGAGAAATCTGGAACGAAGCTACAGGGCGGGTCACACGGAGACGTGGGTGTTGCGCCGGATCAATCTGACGATTCGCGAAGGAGAATTTGTAACTGTCATGGGTCCCTCGGGGGCAGGCAAGTCATCGCTGATGAATGTTCTGGCGATGCTGGATGACCAGTGGCGTGGCGAGTTTGATTTCGGTAGTGTGCCAGTTCAGACATTGAACCGCAAACAGCGAGCCGAGCTGGCACGACGGAAGATTGGGATGGTCTTTCAGAGCTATCATCTGCTGGATGATCTGACTGTGGCGGAGAATATCGATTTGCCGCTGTCTTACAAAGACATTCCGAAGGCTGAACGGCAGGCTTTGGTCGCGGACACTTTGGATCGCTTCAATATTGTAGGGAAGAAGGATTTGTATCCAGGTCAGCTGTCGGGTGGGCAACAACAACTTGTAGGCATTGCACGTGCCGTGATTCATAAGCCAGCGCTGTTGCTGGCTGATGAGCCGACCGGTAACCTGCAATCGATGCAAGCTAAAGAGATTATGGAGATGTTCCGGCAGCTGCATGAGGACGGCACGACGATCGTCCAGGTGACGCACTCTGAGACGAATGCCACGTATGGCACAAGGACGATTGAGCTGCGAGATGGATGGCTGTACGCCGACACTGCCGATACTGGCGTGAACGCGCGGGAGGTGCAGCAGTGATAAGGCCTGCTTCCCTTGTCGGGTGCATCAGTCTGATCGTGTTAGCAGGCGCTTCAGGATTTGCGCAGCAGGACGCGCCTGCGCCGACGCCAACGCTACGGCTTGATATTCCACACTCCAGCAATCCGATCAATACATATCGGGCGACACTCGTGCCGCAACCGAACCTCGCCAATTCAGCCAGGATCGATTCGCTAATAAATAATGGAGTGCTAGAGTTATCGCTAAAAGATTCCATTTTGCTGGCGCTTGAGAACAATCTGGATTTGGCGATCGCGCGTTACAACATTCCAATTGCGCAAGCCGATGTTCTGCGAACGCAGGCCGGCGGATTTTTTCGCGGCGTAAATACCGGCGTTGTGCAGAATACACCGGGCGGCGGTGTTGGCGGCTTCGGCTCGTCATCGAGTGGTGCAGGTGCAGGTGGAACGTCGGCCGGTGCCGGGGGTGCAGGCTCGGGCGCATCAGGTCAGGTGCAGTCGACGCTAGGTACAGGAACAAATGTTTCCTCGTACGATCCGATGATCACAGGTGCGTTTAACATTGAGCATTACACACAGCCACTATCGAGCACTACTATCTACGGGGTTCAAGAACTGCAGCAGAACATTACAACTGGAAATATTGGATTTTCACAGGCCTTCCCTACTGGAACGACGCTGTCCGCAGTCTTCGACAACGATCGCGGAACGACCAATAGTCCAAACAGTATTTTGAACCCAACATTGAATTCGTATTACCACATTGCATTCCAGCAACAGTTATTGGCTGGCTTTGGCTTTGGGCCTAATCTGCGTTATCTAAGAATCGCAAAGAATAATCAGAAGATTTCGGATGAAGCGTTCAAACTGCAGGTCGTAACGACGATTACACAGATCGCGGATATGTATTGGGATCTGGTCGCGGCTTACGAAGACGAGCAGGTGAAGAGCCGATCACTGGACTTTGCGAATCAGACTCTGGACAACGACAGAAAGCAATTGACGTTGCAAGCTATTCCAGCGATGGACGTGATGAAAGCTGAGGCCGAGGTCGCCAATCGCGAACAGGACCTGACGATCGCGAAGTCGACGCTTCAATTTCAGGAGCTGCTGATCAAGAATGCGTTGACAAAGAACCTGGACGATCCAATTCTAGAGGCGATGCCAGTCCGACCGATCGACCAAAGCACAATACAGAACACAACGACGGCGACAGGACCAACGGAGGATATTATCGCGCAGGCATTGCGCGACCGGTTGGAGTTAGAGGAATCAGCTATTGATCTTGATAGCCGGCGTATCAGCCGTGATGCAGCTCGAAATGCCTTACTTCCGTCAGTTGCATTGACGGCATTTTACGGCGGCACGGGATTGGCTGGTATACCGAACCCTGTATCAGGTACGCAGTCGGTATCTCCGCGAGACTGGAGAGGATCCGTAAAGGATGCGTTTAACGGCTCTGCTCCGGACTATTATGTTGGGCTGTCGGTGAATGTTCCTCTGCGTAATCGCATTGCAAAATCTGACCAGTACCGTTCGGAGCTAGAGGCGAGACAGTCGGAGTTACGGCTGCAGCAGTTAAAGAAACAGATTCGGATTGAAGTTCGAAATGCGCAGTATGCTCTGGAACAGAGCGAAGCGCGTGTCGTATCTGCCCGGAAGGCGCGCGATCTGGCACAAAAAACTTTCGAGATTACAAGCAAGGAACAGGAATTGGGTGCTGGCTCCAGTTACCAAACCTTGACGGCCCGGCGCGACCTTGCTGCGGCGGAGTCTACACTGGTTGCTGCGCTGACAGCGTATCAAAAAGCGAAGATTGAACTGGATCGCTCCGTTGGATCGACACTGGACGCAAACTCTATTTCGATAGAATCGGCAAGAGCGGGCGCTGTTACGGGCACACAGTAATCGAAGCGGGGCGGTTTTGCATGATGGTGGAAGACATGGGCGTAGACGATAAGGCAACTATTGGAGCAGAGACGCCTTGCAGGCTGCTGATTGCCGATGATCAGCCTCATATTCTGGAGGCATTGCGGCTGCTGTTGAAGCCCGAAGGCTACCAGATGGAGATGGTGCGGACACCAGCGCTGGCGTTGGAGGCGTTGGCGAACGAGAGCTTCGACGGCGTACTGATCGACCTGAACTACACCCGTGACACGACTTCCGGACAGGAAGGACTTGACCTGGTGGCTCGAGTAAAGGAGATAGATGCGCAATTGCCTGTGGTGGTGATGACGGCGTGGGGAAACATCGATCTCGCCGTGGAAGCAATGCGACGCGGGGCGGGTGACTTCATCCAGAAGCCGTGGGAGAATGCGCGGCTGCTTAATATTCTGCGGACCCAGATGGAGTTGCATCGCAGCCAGAAGCGAACCCAGTGGCTTGAAGCAGAGAATCGGATACTCAGAACCTCTGGAGTGCCGGACTTTATCGCATCGGCACCGTCGATGCGGCCTGTGGTGGAGACGATGGCGCGGGTGGGCCCATCGGATGCTAACGTACTCATTACCGGCGAGCATGGTACGGGAAAGGAGGTGGTAGCGCAGACTCTTCATCGGCTTTCGGCGCGGGCAGATCGGACGCTGGTGGCGGTTAATACGGGCGCTCTTCCGGAAGGAACATTTGAAAGCGAACTCTTCGGCCATGTGAAGGGAGCATTCACCGACGCGCGCACAGACCGCATTGGCCGGTTTGAATTAGCCAGCGGTGGCACTTTATTTCTCGATGAGATTGCGAATATTCCGGTAAGGCAACAGGCAAAGTTGCTGCGTGTTCTGGAGACAGGCGAATTAGAGCGGGTTGGCTCCTCAAAAACTCAGACCGTGAATGTTCGGATGCTTTCAGCAACCAATGCAGATTTGCGAGCGGAGTGTGCGGCAGGACGATTCCGCGAGGACCTACTGTTTCGGTTGAACACTGTTGAGATCAGCTTACCGCCATTGCGGGAGAGACGTGAGGACATTCCTTCGCTGGCCGGCTATTTTCTCTCGCGCTGGTCTGCACGTTACCGTAGACCAATTCAGGGACTAGAACCTGCGGCACTGCAGTTGATGCTGCACTATAACTGGCCCGGTAATGTACGCGAGCTTGACCATACAATCGAGCGTGCGGTTCTAATGGCAAGGGGTGATCGTATCGAGGCAGCTGATCTGGGGCTGAACGCACAGCGAGCATCCACGCAGAGCCTTGATGAGATGAGTCTCGAGACTGTGGAGGCGATTCTGATTCGAAAGGCTCTGGCACGAGCGGCCGGCAACGTAAGCCATGCTGCCGATGCACTGGGTCTGAGTCGAGGCGCGCTTTACCGACGGATAGAGAAGTATGGCCTCTGACGAACAGTCGGGGGCAAAGGCGCAGCTTAAGCGATTACCGCTTAGTGCATCTGGCCGGCGACTCAGCTTCGAGCGGCGACTGCGACTTTGGCTCTATCTATTTGGATTACCTACGCTGCTGCTCTGCTGGATTCTTCTGTGGCAGCATTCCGTTGATATTTCGATCCAATGCATCGTGATGGTAGCGCTAGTCGCAGGCTGGGCGTTTGCCGTTTCACTCCTGACAGAAGAGATCACTCGGCCGATGCAGACACTATCGAATGTGGTGGCCTCTTTGCGCGAAGATGATTACTCGTTTCGAGCTCGAGGAGGTCAAAGGAACGACGCCCTGGGCGATCTCGCTCTTGAGATCAATGCGCTGGCCTCTATGTTGCAGGGACAGCGAGCAGGCTCGCTGGAGGCGATGGCGCTTGTAGAGCGCGTGATGAGTTCTATGCAGTCGCCAGTCCTGGCGTTTGATCGCGAAGGCACGCTAAAGCTGCTAAATCAAGCTGGTGAGCGATCCTTCGGATTGCGTGGGCAGACGGCACTTGGGCGCTCAGCTGAAAAGCTGAGTCTGGAATATTTGCTGAACGCAAATGACGATGATCTGATTTCAATTGGCGGCGCGCAACAGACTTCGCGGTGGGTGATTAAGCGGACAAGTTTTCGTCTACGTGGCGTGCCACATACGCTTCTAGTCCTCTCCGATGTGAGCGCTGCGCTGCGTGAGGAGGAACGAGTTGCGTGGGAAAGGCTAATCCGCGTGCTGGGACATGAGATCAACAACTCGCTCACACCGATTAAGTCGATCGCCGGTACTCTACGGACACATCTTGCTTCTTTACAGGGTGAGAGTAAAGGTGAAAGTGACTTTGAGACCGGGCTTGAGGTGATCGAGAACCGCGCAGAGTCCTTGAATCGTTTTCTGCAAGCATATCGCCAGTTGATGGGTCTACCTGCACCGAAGCTCGAGTCAGTATCGCTGGGTGCCTTGATTGAACGGGTAGCTCGGCTCGAGACGCGAATCCGCGTCAGCATCACAAGCACAGTGGACATGACATTGATGGTGGATGCGGATCATATCCAACAGGCGCTCATCAATTTAGTACGTAACGCGGCGGAGGCTGCGCTGAGTCCGGACGCCTCAGGCGAAGGTGCTCCGCAGGTACAGATTGCATGGGAGACCGTCGGCGGTGAGGTCGTCATCGCCATACTCGACAATGGACCAGGATTGACAAACGCGGGAAACCTTTTTGTGCCGTTCTACACGACAAAGCCGAGTGGGACGGGCATCGGTCTGGTGCTCGCCCAACAGATCGCACAGGCACACCGGGGATCTGTACAGCTTGCAAACCGTACCGATGGTCAGGCTGGATGCATAGCGGAATTGCGTCTTCCGCTTTTTTCATAAGAATTGCGGAAAGCAAAAGACAACGAAAACCTCTTTCCCTGCTAGGAGACTTTCCATTTCGTAGCAAGAAGGTTGAGTTTTTCATTAAGTGTTGGTTCCGGCTTCTGCTGTGGCACACGTTGAGGACGCTGCGACGGGCCCTGCAGAGCTTTGATCGACAGAGCGATACGTTTTGTCTTCGCGTCCGCGCTCAACACCTTTACCTTTACGATCTGACCTGTCTTTACAGCCTCTGCTGGATCTTTGATGTAGCGATTGGAGAGTTCGCTGATATGGACTAGACCATCCTGATGAACCCCGATATCGACGAAAGCGCCGAACTTAGTGACGTTTGTAACGACGCCTTCCAGGATCATCTCCGGCTGCACATCAGAGAATTCGCGGACTTTCTCATTGAAGCTGGGTGCAACAAACTTATCACGCGGATCGCGTCCCGGCTTTCGCAGTTCTTCTAGAATATCGTTCAGAGTATAAGTTCCTGCAGAGAGTTGCTTCGGATCAACCTTCGTCAACAGCTGCGGATTTTTAATCAGATCGGCGACAGAAGCTTGCAGCACACTCGCAAGCTGTGCCACGACAGGATAGGATTCCGGGTGAACGGCGGTCATATCGAGCAGATTCTCGCCATTGCGAATCCGCAGAAAGCCGGCAGCTTGCTCAAACGTTTTCGGGCCGACTCCAGGAACTTTATTCAGCTGTGTGCGTGAGCGAAACTGTCCGTTCTCATTTCGATAGCTGACGATATTAAGAGCGATACGCTCCGTGATGCCAGAGACGTAGCGCAACAGTGTCCACGAGGATGTATTGAGATCGACGCCAACGCGATTGACGCAAGTCTCGATGACCGCTTCGAGGGACTGCTGCAACTGACGCTGATCAACGTCGTGCTGGTATTGTCCGACACCGATGGATTTCGGATCGACCTTGACTAACTCTGAAAGGGGATCCTGCAAGCGACGCGCGATGGAGATGGCTCCGCGAACAGTCAGGTCGAGATCCGGAAACTCCTGACGTGCGATGTCGGAAGCGGAGTAAATGCTCGCACCCGATTCGCTGACCGTAACGGAAAAAATATTATCCAGATGTCTTTCGCGTAGAAAGTCACGAACAAAAGCATCCGTCTCGCGCGATGCCGTTCCATTACCGATGGCGATAGCACGAACATTATGCCGCAGTAGCAGCGTCTCCAATATTTTTGGGGCGCCTTCAGCACTGTTCTTTGAGGTGTGGAGATAAAGCACGTCGTTCGCGAGAAATTTTCCTGTTTCGTCGACGACCGCAACTTTGCAACCTGTGCGCAATCCTGGATCGATACCCAAAATTGAAATGGGGCCGGCGGGTGGAGCGAGAAGAACCTGATGCAAATTATCGCGAAAGACCTGGATGGCATCCAGGTCGGAGCGCTTCTTCAACTCAAGCCGAATCTCTCCCTGGATCGAGGGATTAAGCAGACGTTTCCATGAATCTTCGATGGATAACTCTAACTGCGGTGTCCAATCGCCCTGTTTTCGCAGTATGCGCGAACGCAGGAGAGACGCGGCACGCAGAGAGTCGAGTTCGATGAGAAAGTAGAGGACAGATTCAGTCTCGCCTCGCCGAATCGCAAGCATTCGATGCGATGGTATCGTCTTTACGGTTTCACGATACTCATAATACATTTTGAATTTTTCCTGTTCGTCGATAGCGTCGATTGCCTTGCGGCTAACGACAATGCCTTCCTCAAACATGAGATGACGCAGAGCCTTTCGCAGATCGGCGTCCTCACTAATGAGCTCGGCAACAATATGGCGTGCGCCTTCGAGAGCGTCCTCAGTGGTATTGACTTCGTTCTCTGCATTGATGAAGCTGGTGGCAAGCTCGGACAGTAGTTGTCCTGTAGGCGCCTGCGCCCACAAGTAGAGAGCGAGAGGTTCCAGACCTTTTTCGCGAGCAACGGTTGCCTTAGTGCGACGTTTCGGACGGTAGGGAAGATAAAGGTCTTCCAGCTCGCTTTTGTCGAAGGTGGCTTCGATACGAGCTTTGAGAACATCGGTAAGCTTGCCCTGTTCAAGGATGGATGCAAGGATCGTCTCGCGGCGCGCCACCAGATCACGGAAATAGGCGAGCTTTTCTTCGATGTTGCGGATCTGTACTTCGTCGAGATTACCGGTTGCTTCTTTACGGTAGCGCGCTATGAATGGTACGGTTCCGCCTTCATTGAGTAGCGTAATCACAGCGACGAGGCTGTGCATGGGAACGCTAAGCGACTGGATGATGTGTAACAGGATTTCGGGGGAGAGAGGTTTTTGTTCGGACATGGATGATCTATGTCCATGGTAGATGGAAACAGTCTGGAAAACCGGCGCCCATCTCTGTGGCGCCGTGAATCTATCAGTTGCTGCGCAGGGCTATCATGGGATTGATGCGGGATGCGCGCCGTGCTGGAAAATATCCTGCAAGAAACGCTACCGCCCCAAGGAGCAAGATCATCCCAACGAAGGTTGTCGGATCGGTCGCTGTTGTTCCATAAAGAAGCGACGCTATCCACAGCGCAACGCCAAAAGAAGCAACCGTTCCCAAAACGATGCCGAAGAATGCAAGGCGCAACGTCTTGGCAATCACATCGCGTTGCACCCGTTTAGCGGTAGCGCCAAGAGCCATACGTATCCCAATCTCTTGAGTTTGCCGAGTAACTGAATAAGAGATCACTCCATAGATGCCCAGAGATGCGAGGACAAGACCAAAACCAGCAAAGGTGCTGACGAGCAGAACGAAAAAGCGACGGGGCGAAACTGCGTGGTCTACAAACTGCTGGATGGGCCGGAACACTGTCGCTGGTTGGTTCGGATTCATTTGACGCAGCGTGCTCATCACGGTTGACGCCAGAACGTCGGGCGGAAGCTTCGTGCGAACCACGAGCTCTGCTCCCATCGGGCCGAACTGGCTAGCGGAAAGATACATTTGCCATCCTGCCTCGCCTTCAACACTGTTCTCGTGGACATCGGATATGACACCGATGACACGAGTGTCGGTGGTATTTATCAGGGCAGTCCGTCCAATCGGATCTTGTCCAGGCCAAAGCTGACGAGCTGCAGTCTCATTGAGAATCACAACAGGTTCACTCTTAGGCCGATCGCTCCATCCAAAATCACGCCCTTCTCGCAGACGCATCCCCATGGCACGGAGGTAGCCGGGTGTCACGATGTACACGAGCGCATCCTGAGTATCTCCCGGGCGATACTCTTTCCCTTTAGCTCTTAAACCCCAACCTCGGTTTCGGTCGAGAGGCAGATTGTCCGTGATACCAGCAGCCTCGACACCGGAGATAGCTTCAACCCTGCTTATCATTTCCTGCAGAATTGCGCTTCGCTTCTCTGCATTGTTCCCATCGTCATAGTCCACCTGCAGCGCAGCCGTGCGACTGGGCTGAAATCCAAGGTCAACGTCCAATACGTGAAGGAAGCTTCGCAAGAGGAGGCCAGCCCCCGTCAGCAGAACACACGCCAGTGCGACCTCGGATATCACGAGTGCTGCTCTTAGGCGTTCGTGCTTTCGCCCCTCGCTCATTCCCTGGCCAGTATCTTTCAGGGCCTCCTGCAGATTGTCGCCAGACATCCTCAGGCCCGGAACGAGGCCGAAGAGAACAGAAGCTGCAACGGTAATGAGAAGCGTCCAAACAAGCGCCGTGCGGTCTACACTCACACTGCTGAGCAGAGGCAACGCAATCGATCCTTGATGAGCAAGATAGTAGGTAAGCGTGTAAGCGAACGCCAGACCAAATATTGCGCCAGCACCAGAGAGCACAAAACTCTCTGTAAGCAATTGGCGGATGAGTCTTCCCCGGCCGGCGCCCAATGCACTGCGCAGGGCAAATTCTTTGCGGCGAGTCGCTGCTCGTGCCAGCAACAAATTAGATAGGTTCACGCACACGATCAACAAAATGAGGCCGACCGCACACCACAAGACAACCAACGAGCGGTGTAGCTTTCCGCTTACGTGGTCTTTCAAGGTCGTTAGCGTTCCCGTATAGCCCTTTCCGTATTCCGGATGTTTGAGACTGAAAAAGAAACGAGGAAAGAGTAGATCGGACTCGCTCTGCGCCTGCTCCACGGTCACTTTGGGCTTTAGACGGCCAATCAGTGCGAGTGTATTTCCGGAGTCGCGTATGTCGTCCATCACCTGCGGCACAATGAGATCGACCTTTAGGCCGGGTGAGAAGACGGAACCAAATTCAAAAGTCGAAGGAAGCACACCGACAATCGTCACCGGTTGACCATTGAGTGAGACCGGTTTGCCGATAATTGCAGGATCAGCAGCAAACTGCTGTCGCCAGAAGGGCTGGCTTAACAGCACCGCTGGTCTACCCCCTTTGAGACATTCCTCTGTTGTAAACAAACGTCCAAGCAATGGTTCAACACCAAGCGTTTGAAAAAAATTGCCGGCTACTGCGATTCCGGTGACCGGTAACGGTTCCCCACGTCCAGTCAACCTGAAGTTATTGTCGGAAGAGAAAGCAAAGTATCCCGTCACATCCTGGAAAGAGTGACTCTGCGCTCTGAGTTGATCGTAAGCGTCCACCGAATAAGTCGCGGACGAAAGTCCACCTGCTCCTTCTTTGGATGCGGAGATCCAAACGAGATTATGTGGAAAATGAAAGGGCAGGGGGCGCAGAAGAATTGTATTGACGACACTGAACACCGCGATATTTGCTCCGATGCCCAATGCAAGAATCAGCACAGAGATGCATGTGAAGACACGATCGCGACGCAGTGATCGAAAGGTATAGCGAAGATCCTGCAACAGCACATCGAGAGCGGGAAGTCCGCGCGCTTCGCGCTGGCGTTCTTTCGCCTGCTCCATGCCCCCAAAACGGATGAGAGCCTGTCGACGTGCCTCTTCCGCGGACATACCAGAGCTAATGTTCTCTTCGACGGCCAGATCAAGATGTGTCGTCATCTCTGCGTCGAGATCCTGATCCAACTGCTCTTTTCGAAAGAATGAACGGAGACGATTGATCGCTTGCAGTAGTGAGTCCATCATAGGTCGCCACCTTCCTCCTGCATCGCCAGCACGCGGCCCATCACACCCGTCAGGCGACGCCAATGAACGGTGTCTTCCGCCAACTGCTTGCTGCCCCTTTTCGTAATTGAATAAAACTTGGCTTTACGGTTGTTATCCGAGGTTCCCCAAGCGGCTGAGATCCATCCTCTCTGCTGGAGACGAACGAGGGAGGCATAGATTGTTCCCTGATTCAGCAAAATCTCGTCTTCACTCACCTGCTCAATCCGTCGCGCGATACCGTACCCGTGTAGAGGCCCCATCGCGGTGAGCGTTTGCAGCACCATAAGATCGAGTGTTCCCTGGAGAAGATCGAGCTTGGATTCGGGCATGGCAGCAGCACTCCTGTGTTATGACCACATCAGGATGCCACAGTTTATGTGGGATTACCACAGGAAAGTCAGGTCGCTTGATGGAAGTTTATTTAGGAATCAGTTCCAGCGTTTCCACTTCAAACGGAGCTAGCTTGAATTCATGAGGCGTAGAAGCATTCAGATCGATTCGTAAGTTTTCCGCGTCGGCTTTCCATGGGCTGCTGGCTGAATAAGAGCGGGCAGCTCGTTCTGGAAGTTCCAACGCTTTTGCCAGATTGATTGTGATGCTTTGCGGTTTGTCGGAAGGGTTTCTAAGCACCAGGATCCCTTTTTGCGGTGTCCAAGATGCCCAACCATAAACCTTGAGCCATGCTGGATCGCCGCCGACCCAATGCGTGTCTTTTAAAACGCTGGCGTTCGTCCGAGACCAGTTTGCCGCCTCTGCAAGCGTGTCCCAGTTCTGCGTCGACAGGAGCGATGGAGTGATATACATCTCCTGCAACTGCGTCCCTGAGCCGAAGTATGAGCGTACTTCATTCGCAAAGTCATTGCCCGGATCGGTATTTAGTTGATCGTCATACCGCGCATAAATGATGCCGTGCAACATCAGCGAGTTGAGGGGGTATAACCCGCCCCGTGACACGATGTGTGCATACGTATCTGCGTCCCGATAGGTGATCCAGCGTTCACGGTTGTTGCCGATCCCCGCGAGTTCCTGGTCTTCGCCGCCTCGCCATATCGAATCGGCGTAAAGCAGCCAGAAAGGCGAGGCTGTCGTCCCGGTCGTAAGGTTGATATAGATGTCGGGTTTCTCATGACGCAACTCGCCGATGAGATGGATCATCGCATCAAAGTCACTGTCAAAGCGGCTTCCGTGGAAGACCCTGTCAGCATTTCCCGTTCCATCGAACTTGAACTGATTGACTCCATACTTGCGAATCATCTCAAGGCAAACGTCGCGAAAACTGTCGTAATACTTTGGCCCGGAAAGAGCGTAGCCACCATCCACAATCTCAAATCTTGAACTCCTGCCAAATTGAATACGTTCCTGTTTCGGCTTTGAATAGCCGCCCCATGGCGACATCCAGACTCCAGATGCAAATCCATACCGATTGGTGGCTTCGCGGATGGTAGCAAAGCCATTAGGGAATCCCGGATTAAACTTCCAGAGCGATGCATGATTGTCCCATCCATCGTCGAAAAGAACAGAATCGAGTGTAACTCCGCGCTTTTCGTGGAGCTCACGGCCAAACGTATTGATTCGGTCGATTGCTCCAGCCTGATCGTAGGGGGTGAAATAACCAAGATCGTACCAAGTGTTGTAATGCAGAAACGTTCGATACGGATGCGCTCGCTCACGCTCGATATACGTAAGAAACGCTCTTCGCATCTGACCCGGAGGCGCAACTCCAATTACGGACGAGTATGTTATTGACTGTCCCTTCCGCAGGGGCAGTGTTCTTTTCAGGTCGGCGATGATTTCATCTCCGACTTTGCTGCTTGACGCTAGGGGGTGTTCAAATCCAAGGAAAAAATTGCCATCGACGATCGGCGAACCAGCAACTGTTCCGGATATTTGTGCCTCAGGAAGTTGCAAATCAATCATTCGAACGTCACTCATAGCAAGATCCTGATGTGGAGCCGAAATTGTAATCATCTCGCGCAGATAGCTCGACCCATCCCTTAGGACGAGAGATATTTCAACACGTATGTCTCCATTTTCGTCTTCGAGGACACCCGTAAATTCCTTACCGCTGACGCGATCGGAAAATCGTGATGCGACTGCATCGGCCTTAAGAGTTTGAATTGCTGGCGGAGCAATGAAGTGCAGTTCCTGTGCGCGAATAATTCTGCCATCGGCGAAGAGAATACCAAACAAGGATGGAATAGAAAGAGAGCGCTGATGCAGGCGGTCCAGTAGCGACAGACTCTCGAAATGACTCTTATCGATGTTCCACTTGGCCTCGATAGCTCGATTGGACAAAGTGTGCGCGTCACCTACGGTATGCGATATGGCAATACCACCGTCGAACGGATCCTGTCCATGTAAGTGAACGGTAACGCAAAGAAAGAAGAGGAACAGCAGCTTCTTGCACGCTCGAATCATCCGTCGAGTATATCTTTGCCTCAAGTCTTCAAAAACGATTGAGTTGTGAGGAATCGCCAACTAGACGCCGGAAAGGAAATGGTCGGGGCGGAGGGATTCGAACCCCCGACCCTCTGCTCCCAAAGCAGATGCGCTACCAGACTGCGCTACGCCCCGACTTGTTTTAGTTTATCGCATTGCCTGCGATACGGGCTCACAACCAGGTGTGGAAGTGGAGATCCATACCGAAGACCGACCGCATTACGTGGGTAATCAGCCACGTAAGGAAGAGCATTGGCAGCAGGACCAACGCAGCCAACACGATACATAGCGCTGCCAAGAAGAACCAGCTTTGGATCGTATATTTGCGCGGCTCGTAGATGCTAGCCGTCAAAAGGGCGTAGTTGCGTCGGTTCGCTCGCCATGCAATGTCGAACATGTCTCCGAGTATCGGAACGCTGCCGAATACGACCTCGATCCCGACATTTGCGACCATTCGCAGAACCGTTCCATACGAGACGCCACGAACCCACGCAGCGATGATGAGGATGCAGGAGGCGATGCCGCCGATCAGATCGCCGATGCCGGGGATGACTCCGACGATGCCGTCCAGACCGAAGCGGACCGGGGTGCCTGGAACTTTGATGAAGTCGTCGAGAAGGTGCGAAAGCAGATCGAGATTTTCGTCGTCGAAGATCTTTTTGCCGCTTTTGACGCGTGGTGAAAGGATTTCGGGCTTGGCTGCGAAAGGCATCCGCCCCTCTCTGTCTGCTTCCTGTCGATTGCGAAAATTGCGGTAAATCGCCTTCGCGGGAGCCTCGGTGCTATAATTCTCAGTATACGGCGGCTATAGTTCAGTGGCAGAACGCCGCTCTGTGGCAGCGGATGTCGTGGGTTCGAAACCCACTAGCCGCCCCAAAAATTTCGATACAACTCCATCGTAACTGCGGTCAAACCTTGCCCCGCGTATCCCAAGTTCCACTTCCGTCCTCTGCGGTTGCTGAATCAGCGGCTTCGGCACGGATCTTCGCCGGAACTTCGGGCTGGGCTTATCCCACGTGGAAACCGGATTTCTATCCGGCAGGCACGTCCGCTAAGCGCTTCCTCGAGTTCTACTCTTCCCAACTAACCTCGGTCGAGGTCAATTACACTTTCCGCGCTCTACCCACGGGCAATATGCTCGAGGGCTGGCTGGCTGCTACGTCAGCATACTTCCGTTTCAGCTTCAAGGCTCCGCAACGCATTACGCACTTCAAGCGACTCAGCGACTGCAGCAGCGATGTGGCTCAGTTCGTCTCGACACTCGAACCTGTTCGTCAGGCCGGCAAACTTGGCCTTCTGCTCTTCCAGCTTCCGCCTAACTTCAAGGCGGACTCACAGCGTCTTGCCGACTTCCTTGCCTTGCCTGCACTCAAAACCTCTGGTTCAACTCCTATCGCGTTTGAGTTTCGCCACGAGTCGTGGTTCACGGAGGAGACCTACTCGGTTCTGCGGGCGCATAATGCCGCGCTTTGCGTCGCCGAGAGCGACGAGCTTGCAACACCCGAAGTCCACACTTCTTCGAGCTATGCGAGCTTTCGCCTCCGCCGCACTGGAGCGTATTCGCCGGAAGAGATTGACGCGTTTGCCCGGCGCTTTACTGCACTGGCTCAAAATCGCGATGTCTATATCTACTTCAAGCACGAGGACGAGCCCAGCGGAGCGCTCAATGCCCTCTCCTTTCTGGCCGATATTGCTAAAGCAGGAAGGAGCTGATGACAACTACGCTGGAAAGCATCGCGACACACGCCGCGGAGTTTATACCGCGCCGCTTCCTGCGCAATGGTCACGTCCAGACCATTGCGGGTAACTTCCTGCCGCGCGTCGACATGCTGCCGGCTGCGGAGTCGCATCTCGTTGAGGTTTCTCCTGCGACCGACAGCCAGATCGCGAGCCGAGTGCGCTGCGACTGTCATTGGCAGCCTAAAGGCGTGCGGGCGTCGCGGCCGACGGTGATCATTGTGCACGGCCTCGAAGGCTCCTCCAACTCGCAATACGTCGTGGGGAACTCCAATAAGTTATGGCAGAGCGGATGCAACATCATCCGCATGAATATGCGGAACTGCGGCGGCACCGAGGCGCTGACTCCAACGCTCTATCACTCGGGACTGTCGGGTGATGTGCTGGTGGTGATGCGCTTCTTCATCGAGCAGTATGGGCTTGAGTCCATCTCGCTGGTCGGGTACTCGATGGGCGGCAACCTTGTGCTCAAGCTCGCGGGTGAGCTTGGGAGTGAGATTCCACCGCAGCTTCATTCCGTTATCGGCGTTTCTCCGGCGGTAGATCTTGCTCCGTCTGCTGATGCGCTTCACGCTCCGCGAAACCGGCTCTACGAGATCAAGTTCCTGCGCGCTCTGCTTCGCAAGTTTCGGCGCAAGGCAGCGCTGTTTCCTGGCGCTTACGATGTGAATCGGACTGCGGCCATTCGGTCGATACGGGAGTTCGACGACCGAATCACGGCGTTCTATTCCGGTTTTACGGGCGCGGATGACTACTACTATCGTGCGGCGGCTGCGCGTGTGCTCGACAGGATTGTGGTTCCTACGCTGATCCTGCATGCCCTGGACGATCCATTTTTGCGCATCCTGCCTGAGAGCCGCGAGGTCATCGTTGCGAATCCGAACATCACCTACATCGAGACACTTCATGGCGGTCACTGCGCGTTTCTTGCGGCGGCTGATTCGGCGAGTGGATATGACGGCTACTGGGCCGAACATACGCTGCTTCGCTTCCTCCTTAGCCAGGCATGACTGCAACTCGCGGCCAGAGAAGCAGATATCATTGACGGATGGTCTCAGAGTGGTCAGTTGAGTGTTCCGCCGACGATCCCGTGCTCGTGGTTCCGTGGTCTGATCCATCGAACCCCGATCGGCACTTTATCGACTTGCGCGAAAACCCTTACGATCTCGACCATTTGCCCGAGGCTGAGCAGTATCCGCCGCTGATGCATGCGTTGCGGGCGCTCAACGCATCGCGGTCCGTCGTGTTCACGGCGAAGTGCGATGCGTGGCCAGTGAACGATGCCGACGAACTGAGTCGGCTTCGCCTGGAACTGGACCAGCTGGCTGACGAAACACCCGCGGGATTCGCGAGCTATATCGACATCCTGTGGAGGGAACGCTCGATCTTCGCGTCGTTCCACCAGCATGAGCAACTGCTGCACCGGCTCGACCGCCGTGCTGCGCCGCTCGATCATCCTTACGTGATGCTCGATTGCGTGCTTCGCCCTGCAATGGTCGATATCACGGGACCGCAGGAGGGTTTCGCGATCAGTCTCTACGTCAAAGCGCTGGGCCACGACGCGCATAGTGCAGAGGAAAACTGGGGTGCAGCGTTGAAGGATGTCGCCGCATTGTTGCGGACGAAAGACCTTGCGCTCGCTTAGCCAGTTTTTTAGAGAGGGTACCCCCTCCCCCGGTTCTCGCCAGTAACGTCAATGTTTACAATAATTTAGCTTGGAGGGCACAAGCTAAATTCTTCCAAACAAAGGAGTTACAGGCAAAATCCTGCAGCGTAAGGACTTAGGACGGTTCAGGCATCGAAAGACGAGGTTTATGCTCCTCGAATTCGCATTTTTCTCTATGTATCTATTTTAGAGGTTTGAGGGAAACTCTTTTGCAATGCGAATCTCCTTGATTGACGCGGGTATTCGCTATTTCGGGACTTGACATGCGAAAAATGGGC
Source organism: Edaphobacter sp. (assembly GCA_035317185.1). Classification (GTDB taxonomy): domain Bacteria; phylum Acidobacteriota; class Terriglobia; order Terriglobales; family Acidobacteriaceae; genus Edaphobacter. Next base: position 134,570 of record DATHHN010000002.1, on the reverse strand, counting down.
GGAATTTGAAGGTGTTTTCGCAATATTTATTTTCAGGAGCGCTTCTTTAAAAGCAAGGAGAGTGATGGTTCCTTCAACCTCACTCCCTGTGTCTCTGCTTCCCCGCTACAATCAAGAAGGACCCCACGATGGGCGAGTAGCTCAATGGATAGAGCATCAGCCTTCTAAGCTGACGGTTGCAGGTTCGAGCCCTGCCTCGCTCACCACTTCCCTTCTAGGGTCCGAGTGGCTTCTTCCGTTTGGAACTGTGGATTTTATATTTAAGGCTAGTCTTGCTTTGAGGCTGAGGCTAAGGAGTGCGGTCGTGCTGCGCACGATATCCCACCTTCGCAAAAGACGCGAAGGAGGGGGCACCCGGATTGTTCCAAGTAGGACAGAAGACTTTAATACACGATAATTTCGTCAGCGATTTAGGGCTTGAGGTCAAAGGCGGGACGCAGGGTTCCATCCATGTAGAACGGCACTGATGTGTGTTCGTGAATGATCTTCCATGAGCTTCCTTCGCGATGGAGACATATGGTTGAGCGCATCCAGAAGCTGATCTGACGGCCGGCTGCTTTGGGGCTTCCGGTCATTTGGATGTAGCCGTGACCGAAGGCGTAGTCGCCGCTGACGGTCAGGTTGAAGTCGCGAGATTCAAGGTCGATGGGGCCGTCCCATGTATCGAGCCATGCCTGCTTTTCTGTGAGATCGACGCCATGATGGGCGAGTGGCGGGGCGAGATTGTAGATAGCTGCGTCGCGAGTGAAGGGTGCGGCGATGGCGGCGGCGTCTTTGTTGTGGTGAGCTTTGTGATGCTCTTCGATGAGAGCGAGGATGTTGGTTTCGTCGGTGGATGGACGGACATTCAGAGTGGCAGATGCCATGACGTTTCTCCTTTTGCTGGGTGATGACCTAGCTGACGGGAACCCATATCTCGATATCGCCGGTGCCGGTCTGTGGGTTGAAGCCTTCGCCGTAACGCTCAAAGAAATTGGGCGAGTTTTCGGGATGTTGGTAGCCGGCTCGCGGGAGCCATTCGTGCTCGATGGCGTCGCAGGTTTCGCCTAGTTTGGAGACGTGGCCGTGGTGCGCGAAGACTGCATATCGCTGCGCGGGGATGGATACGACGTCGAAGTCCGCGGGCAGGCCATTGGAGCTTGAGACCTGAACGCCGGAGAGATAGTCGAAGCCGTCGGACGAGAGAAAACAGACGCCGTAAGCGATGCGGCCTATCTGGCCGGCGACGTTGCCGATGTGAGGGATAAAGCGCAGCCATTGTGTGGAGAGCTGGCTTGCTGTTTTGGGGGTGAAGTGGCCGCGGAGCCCGGCGATGAGCATGGCGGCGCTGTCTTCGAAGCGGGGCGGATCGAGATGCACGGGCTGAGCCTCAGTTGATTGCAGTTGGCTGGTCGTCATGGGACATTCTCCTTGGATTGGGTTGGGTGAAAAGAAGCTGGATGTAGCGGCGAAGATGGTCGATGCAGTCGGCGGCGACGGCGGGGCCGCCCTTGGCTTTGGCGAGGATGAAAGAACCTTGAAGAACGGCCTGGGTGTGGAGGGCGAGGCTCTCGGCGGTCCAGTCGGCGTGGATGCCGTGTTGGTGAATGGCTTCGGAGATGTCGGCCTGGACGTGGGCGGCGTGATCGCTGATGCTTTTGTCGCAGGCGTCGCGAAGAAGGGGATGTGTGTCGTAGACCTCCTGCACCATGGTGCCGACGAGGCAGGTGAACTGCGGGAGCTCACCCTGGAGGAGTGCTTTGCGGAAGTCGATGTAGCCGAGGATACGGTCGAGTGGATCGGGCAGGAAGTGGAAGGCCGCGGAGGCAAAGAGGCCGCCGGTGACGGAGCTCCAGTGCTCGGCGGCTTCGAGGGCGAGGTCTTCCTTGCTTTTGAAGTGATGGAAGAAGCTGCCCTTGGTGAGACCGGCGGTTTCGCAGATGTCTTCGATGCGTGTGGCGGTGTAACCTTTGGCGCGGATGACGTGAAGGGCGGCGTCGAGAAGCTTGGTTTTCGAGTCGTGTTTGGTAACGTTCATTTGCATACCCACTAGTTGGTATGCAAATTTACCTGCCGAATGGAATCATGTCAACGGCTTTTTTGAGCTTAGGCTTCCATCAACTCGTCTTCGCGGGTGGCGTGCAGGTGCTGGCCTCGATCGATGCCGCGGCGGCCGGTTGCGTGGCGGAGTGCCGCGAGAGCGATGAAACCGAGGGCGAGGATGCAGACGCCGTTCCACTTCCAGTGGACCCAGGCCGTGGTCGCCAGAGCAGAGCCGACTGCCGCACCGGTGAAGTAGACCGTCATGTAAACGGTGTTGATTCTGCTTCTTGCCGAAGGGACGAGGCCGAAGATGCGGGTTTGATTGGCGACCTGACACATTTGCGCGCCGATATCGAGAACGATGACACCGAGTACGAGAACAGCCATGTGGCCTGCGGTTGAAACCCAGAGTATCTCTCCGCCCCAGAGGATGAGGTAAGAGGCGGCGAGGAAGGCCATGCCGACGGAGATGACCCATCGGGAGCCGAATTTATCTGCGAGTCGTCCGGCAATGGGGGCGACCAGGGCTCCTGCGGCTCCGACGATGCCGAAGGTTCCGGCGACGCCTGCGCCCATGCCGTAGTGATGGTCGAGGAGGAAGGCGAGGGTGGTCCAGAAGCAGCTGAAGGAGGCGAAGACGAGGGCTCCGAGGATGCTGGACTCACGCAGGAGGGGCTGGGAGCGGAAGAGCGTCCAGAGGGAACGCATGGCGTCGCTGTACCTGAGGTTTTGCTTGGGCGGAAGCCTGGGCATGACGCGGCGGAGCAGAGGGACGAAGCTTGCGTTGAGCACTGCCGCCACAACGAAGACATAGCGCCAGCCGTGGATGTGGCTGACCCAGCCGGCGAAGGTTCGGGCGAGGAGGATGCCGAGAAGAAGGCCCGTCATGACGATGCCGATGGCGCGGCCGCGCTGCTCGTGGGAGACGAGATCGGGTGCGATGGGGAGGACGATGTGGGTGACGGAGGCCAGCATTCCGATGAGGACGCTGCCTGCGATGAGCCAGGCGAGGGTGGGAGCCATCGCGACGAGAAGCAGGCCGACGGCGACGGCGGCGTACATGCGCATCATCAGGGAGCGGCGCTCGAGGACGTCGCCGAGTGGGACAAAGAGGAGAAGGCCGACGGCATAGCCGACCTGGGTGGCCACGGCAACGAAACCGGTATGGCCGGATGTGGCGTTATACGTGTGCGACATGGATGCCAGCAGAGGCTGGTTGTAGTAGATGGTCGACACGCCAACCGCGCAGGCGAGGCCGAGAAACGGCAGAGGGGTGCGCGGTGTGGGCTTTGAGCTAACTTTCATTCCAATAAGACCTTACCTCCAGTGTAAGACGTGTCGGCTTGGACCGGTTTGGGCTAGAAGCGGCCGAGGGTCAGCTTGGCGATCGTCGCCAGTTGCATGAAGGATGTGCCCTCGTAGATCTTGCCAATCTTGGAGTCGCGGTAGAGCTTTTCGACGGGGTAATCTTTGACGAAGCCGGAGCCGCCGTAGACTTCGACGGCGAGACTGGCAACGCGCTCGGCTACCTGCGAGGCGAAGTATTTGCACATGGCGGCTTCTTTGAGGAAGTCGAGCTTTGCGTCTTTGAGACGGGCGGCGTTGTAGACGAGGAGGCGGGCGGCTTCGATGTCGGTAGCCATTTCGGCCAGTTGGAACTGCATGGCCTGAAACTCAACGATGGGCTTGCCGAACTGCTTGCGCTCTTTGGCCCACTTTGCGGCGTGGGTCCATGCTCCCTGGGCGAGGCCGAGCATCTGCGCACCGATGCCAATGCGGCCTTCGTTGAGGGTTTCGATGGCGATTTTGTAGCCTTTGCCGGGTTCGCCCAGGACTTGCGAGGCGGGAATGACGCAGTCGCGGAAGATGAGTTCGCAGGTGCTGGAGGCGCGGATGCCGAGCTTGTCTTCTTTTTTGCCGAGGGTGAAGCCGGGGGTGTCTTTTTCGACGAGGAAGGCTGTGATGCCTTTGTAGCCAGCGGAAGGATCGAGAGTGGCGAAGACGATGAAGATGCCGGCTTCTTTTGCGTTAGTGATCCAGAGCTTCTGGCCGTTGAGGACATAGTCTTCGCCACGTTTGGTGACGCGGGTCTGGAGGGCGAAGGCATCGGAGCCGGAGGAGGCTTCGCTTAATGCGTAGGCTCCGATGGTGTTGACTGCGAGACGCGTGAGATATTTTGCCTTTTGCTCTTCGTTTGCCCAACGAACGAGGGCGTTGATGCAGAGTGTGTTCTGGACGTCGACCAGGACACCAACTGAGGGATCGACGGAGGAGATTTCTTCGACGGCGAGGATGGCTTCGAAGAAGGTTCCGGCAGAGCCGTTGTATGCTTCGGGGATTTCGATGCCCATCAGACCAAGTTCGAAGAGCTTTTTAATGAGGGCGGCGTCCATCTGCTGGGCTTCGTCCATGCCGCGAACGAGAGGGCCGATCTGCTCGAGGGCAAACTGCCGGACTGTGTCGCGGAACATCCGCTCGTCTTCGCTCAATTGCGTCAGGGCTGTTGGCCCGGGCTGCTGCGCCATCTACTCACCTCAGGAAAAAGTGAGTCTAGCATCTGGGAGTGTCGACTGAATAGCCGTTCATTTTGAACGGTTATTACGGTGGTTAACCGGCTACTTTGACGAGGTGTCCGCGACGGCTGACGATGGACAGCTTCTCGGTTTTGAGGATTTTTCGCGCCTGGTCCTTGGCGTGGCTGGCCCATGGTCCGACGGGGTCGAGCCGTGCGTAGGTCAGCCAGTGGCGAAGGGCTCGGCGACGGTGGCCCTGGCGCTCGTAGGCGAGGGCAAGGTTGTAGTGCGCGTCGGCGTATTGCGGGACCAAGGCTACTGCTTTCTGGTAGGCCTCAGTTGCGTCATCGAGGCGCTGCATCTCGTCGAGCACATTGCCGAGATCGAAGAAGGCGAGTGCGTACTCGGGGTCGGCGATGGTCGCACGACGGTAGAGGCTTTCGGCCTGCTCGTACTTTCGCAGGTTGTAATGGATCGTTCCGAGATTGATGAGGGCTGGAGCGTGGCGCGGCTGAATGGTCAGAATCGACTCATAGATCTCGATTGCGGCGGGTATCGTCGCAGGGTTTTCTTCGTGGTGCACCGCTCGCAAAAACATCTCCTGCACTTCGGCGAGTTGGCGTGTGGGGCTAACGACCGCTGCGCCCACCACCTTGAGCTGTCGCTCCGGCGTGGTCTCAAAGTCGAAGGCTAGTTGCTGCGTCAGTGGATCGACCAGCGCGCCGGCGTAGCGGAACGACAACCGCGACCCGCGGCGCACGGCAGTGGCCTCCAGCAAAGGGTTGCGCATGCCTGCGACACGTTGCATGGCGTCCACAGCGACGCGGATACTCTTTACGGAGATGCGGGTGGTGGCCTGAAGATCTCGCAGGGTACGGAGCTGGCCGAGCTCTTCAAAAGAATAATGTTCGGTGGGGGATATGAGGCCGGCTCGCTCCCACGCCGTAAGCTGGCGGGTATGCAAGTGAAGGATTCGCAAAACGTCTTGACGGCTATATCGGGTCACGTCGGTGTCTCGGTTGGCAACCGTCTTACACATAGAGCAAACTCTTTTCAGAGTATGCGTGGCAAACCCGCGTCAATCAAGAGAAATTACGGTAAACCATCAAATATCAGTGGATAACCTGTACCAAAACAGGTTCAGACGCTGGAATCCGCAGATCTAGCGGTGATCGAACCATACGTACTGCCAGCCGCCGGCGACGGTGGTGAACTTCGATCCGATCCTACCGCTGACGCCAGAGCTGTATGTAATTTTGAACGACTGCCGTTTGGCCAGCGGAAAGGACACCGTTCCGCCCAACCGCGAGTTTGCCTGCCGTTCCGAGGGTGTCCCGCTGTCTACCGTTACGTCTCCGCCGCCGTACCAGGTCGAATCGAATGCCACCCAAAGTCCGCGCCGCACGGTATAGCTTACGTGAGCTTGAAGCGTCGTGAGTGGCCCCTGCGACCGAGTGGAGTGGCCTGTATAAAAACTTCGATTCTCCGTAAAGAACCACGCTCCGGCATACAGGTCCAGGTCCAGCTTCTTTGCCGGATACGACACTCCGATCTCCGGCTTGAACGACCACCGGTTTGTGCCGATGTTGATCAGCTTTGTATTGTCGTATTGACCGGAGGGCGAGGTCATGGTCAGGCTGGTCCCGATAATGAAATTACGATGCGGGCGCTTTGCGAACTCCTTGTACCCCATTGCGGGGTTTCCGCGCAGATTCAATGAAAATCGCATCTTTATATCGGCCAGTCCCGAGCGATAGACGCTCTGCGAATTGTTGCCGACGTCGCCCGAAGCGTTTCCCCACGCGTATGGCACAGCGACCGTGATGAGTGCCTGGCGTCGAAGGAGAGCAAAAGTCTGTCCAAACCCGAACGCCGGAGAATACAGCGTGGCGCTCGCGTTCGTAATCGGAACCGTTGGATCGAACGAGATGTCACCACTGGATCGACCGAAGCCTACACCGACAAAAGATGTTCCTACAGGGGAAGCGGAGTAGGCCCGTGGTTCCAGGTCTTGTCCGACGGCCCCTATGGCGAATACCGCCATCGTTCCCAATCCCAGCAGGAGATTTCGACACGCTGAGGCTAGAACACTCATGCAGAGAATACTCGCATAAGGCAGGCGCTCGTAATACAGATAAAGAGTCGGAGTTCGTCGCGGTTACTCCTCCTGTTTCGGTTCGGGTCCGCGCGTCGGCTTTTGTGGAACGGACAGCTTTACCGGCTTGCCGGTCCGTGCGGACTCGTAGATGGCAGCGACAATTTTTTGATCCTGCAGTCCCTCTTCGCCCGGCGTGTGCGGTTGGAGATTTTGCTGGATGCATAGCGAGAAGTGATCCATCTCCAACGCGAACTGGTCTTTATCGCCGATACTCGGCTGTGTCTTCGTGTCGGCTCCGTCGACTAGTTGCGTCCAGCTCAGCTTGTTTCCTACATAGCCGAAGGCGGGATTCATCTCCGCAAAGCCGCGTTCGCATTCGATGCGATAGACCTGCGATTTATGCGCGTTATAGCCGGAGTTGCAAATTGCGGTGAGGCCGGAGGGGAAGCGTGCGATGAACTGGCAGGATGCTTCTACCTCCTTGAAGCGCTCGTCGCTGGTTGGTTGATAGAGGCTTGCGATGACTTCGATTGGTTCTTCTTTCGATAGAAATCGCACAGCATTTAAACAGTAGATTCCGACGTCGGGCATGGAGCCACCGCCTGCGAGCGATCTGTTCAGCCGCCATTGAGTGGGATCGCCCTGATCCTGCGAATTGGTTGCGATGAATTGTTTCGGGGCTCCGAGCTTTCCTTCTGAGAGCAGCCTGGACGCGGCACGATTATTGGGCTCATATTGTTGCCGGTACGCGATCATCAACTTCACGTTGGCTGCGGCACAGGCTGCGATCATCTTTTCGCAGTCCTCGACGCTGGTGGCCATGGGTTTTTCGCAGAGAATATGTTTTTTAGCCTTCGCTCCCCGGATGACGAATTCGGCGTGCATCGAGTTCGGCAGAACGATATAGATGGCCTGGACTTCAGGATTGTCGGCTAGATTGTCGTAGGTTTTGTAGTCGTAGATAGCCGAGTCGCGAATTCCATATTGAGATGCAATCTTCTTAGCCTTATCGCGATCTCCGCTTACGAGGGCGACGGGCTTTGATCTTTTGGAGCGGCCGAACGCGGGGAGGATCTGATTCAGAGAGAGACGCCCCAAGCCGACGATGGCGTACCCGATCTGCTTGTCTGGTTCTTCGAGGGTCGGCGTTGTCTCCGGCTTCTCGTCGGTGGCGTGAATCTGAGAGAGCTGAACCCGGTTCGACTCCTGCGCCTGGGCCATGGCGGCGAGCGAGGAGATGGCGATTGTCTTAGTTGTGGAAGAGATGAAGTTGCGGCGGCTCTCAATCATGCGTGGTGGGATGCCCACCCTCGATAGGCCGGTTGTCATTGGCTGAGTGTGGGTTTTGACGTCACCAAACGAGGCTGCCAAAGCTTGGGTTCCGTAGAACTTAGCTTTCGTTATTTGGAACTGCCGCCGTAGACTGCGGGTTCACCGAGGCTTCCCTGCTTGGGAAGGTTTCGGATGTAAAGCACCATGCGCCACATGTCGTCGTCGCTGAAGACACCCTTTGAGGGCGGCATGCCGGAGGGATAGAGGCCGTTTTCGATGATCCATTTCAACTGGCCGTCGGTGTAAGCCTGGACGTGTGGGCTGGCGAGCGAGGGGACGGGCGGGGACATCGTCTCGGCAAAGGGGACGCCGGTGTTCTGGCCATCGAGGCCATGGCAGACCATGCAGTATGAGGTGAAGGCCTGCTTGCCGTCGGCGATGTTTTCAGGGGTGGCGGGAACGGGGTTTTTGTCGTTCTTGCCACCGACCGTGACGTGTCGCTTCGTCCAGTTGACGGCTTTGCTTTCAGTCGCGGAGGGTGCCTTCGCGCGGCAGCCAGTAAGTAGTGTAGCGGCCAGCAGGACGGGGATCAGATGTTTGGAGGAACGCATTTACTTATCCGTAACGTGCACGGTCAAAGACATCTTGGTGTGGCCGACGCCGCAGTAGAGGCCGCAGTCTGCCTTGAAGTCGCCGCTTTGATCCGGGGTGAAGAGAACGTCGTTGAACGTGCCGGGTTTCATTGTGCCGTTCAAGCCGAGAGCCTTAATGCGCAGGGAGTGGGGCACGTCATCGGAGGTGAGATGGAGCTTGTAAGTTGTGCCTTTGACGAGGGTAATCTCGGCCGGCTCGTAGGCGAATTTCTTGCTGTGGACCTCGATGGTCTGGGGTTCGTCTGACCTGTCGGCTGCGTTTACGGCGATGGTGGATGCGAAAGAGAGCGTAAAAACAGCTGCGGCCGTTACCAGTTTCCTGTGCTTCATATCTACGTGTTCTTCCTTCGGGTAGTTGAGGCGCGGACAAAGCTGGATGACAGCTGTGCCCGCAGCGCTGACTAGGCGATGATATCGTGAATGACCGTTCCGGAGACGTCGGTGAGGCGGAAGTCGCGACCGCTGGAACGGTAGGTGAGCTTGGTGTGGTCGATACCCATGAGGTAGAGGATGGTGGCGTGGATATCGTGGACGTGAACGGGCTTGTCTACGACCTTCCAGCCGAAGTCGTCGGTGGCGCCGTAGGTCAAGCCGCCTTTGATGCCGCCGCCGGCGAGCCACATGCTGAAGCCGTGTGGGTTGTGGTCGCGGCCGGCGTGGGTACCAGAGCCGCCGAGTTCGACGACGGGCGTTCTGCCGAACTCTGAGCCGCAGACGATGATGGTGTCGTCGAAGAGGCCGCGGGCTTTGAGATCCTTGACGAGCGCGGCGAAGGGTTGATCGGAGTCTTTTGCGTTTTTGCGGTGGGCCTGGATGTCCTGGTGGGCGTCCCAGGGATCGCCCTGGGAGTAGTAGACCTGCACCATGCGGACGCCTTTTTCGATGAGGCGTGCGGCGGTGAGGCAGCCGCGGGCGGTACTGCCCTCGCCGTACATCTTGATGGTGGCTTCGCTTTCCTTGCGTACGTCGAAGACATCCGGCGCCTCCGTCTGCATGCGGTAGGCGGTTTCCATGGAGCCGATAGTGGCTTCGAGCTGAGGATCGGCTTGTGTGTCTGCCATGTTCAGCTCGTCTAGCTTCTTGATGAGGTCGAGCTCGTGCCGCTGCTGCTTGATGTCGAACTGGTCGTTGTGGATGTTGGGGATGAGCTTATAGGGGTCGAAGTCCTTCTGCTTGGTGTCGGTGGAGACGTAGGTCGCCTGATTGACTGGAGGAAGGAAGCCGGAGCTCCATAGCGGCGGGCCAACGGTGGTGGGAACCTGCGGGCAGAGGACGACGAAGCCCGGGAGGTTCTTGTTGTCGGTACCGAGGCCGTAGGTGAGCCAGGAGCCCATGGAGGGACGACCGGAGACGTTGGCTCCGGTGTTCATCATGATGAGCGCGGGCTCATGGTTGGGGATCTCAGTGAAGACGGAGCGGACGACGCAGATGTCGTCGATGCACTCGCCGACGTTGGGGAAGAGCTCGCTGACTTCGATGCCACTCTTGCCGTAGCGCTTGAACTCGAAGGGGGATTTCATGAGGGAGCCGGTCTTGCGTTCGTGACCGAGATCGCCGCCGGGCATCGGCTGGCCGTGGTACTTAGCGAGTGCGGGCTTGGGATCGAAGCTGTCGATGTGGGACAGACCGCCGTTCATGAAGAGGAAGATGACGTGCTTGGCCTTGGGCTTGAAGTGCGGGTCCTTGATCATCCATGGGCTGGTGGGGTTGTTGACATCAGCTTTGGCGATCGACTCTCCGACGATGCTGGCGAAGCTCATCATGGCGAATCCGCCACCGATTTTACGAAGAGCATCACGGCGAGTGATTGGTTTCGATTTCTGACAGGACATCGACTTGCCTCCTGGGAATTTTTCATCCTCCGGGCTGCTCGTGAGTCTGCCCGGAGTATATAGCGCTATCAGTTAAGGAACTCGAATTCATTGGAGCTGAAGAGAATGCGGGCGTATTGCTTCCAGGCGGTGATAGGCTCCTGGTCGATCATGTAGCCGGGCTTCTCCGGGGTTGTCTTGAGGAAGGTGAGCCCGAGCTGGAGTTCGTCCGGCTTGGGCGCTCTTCCGTAGAGCAGGTGATAGGTTTCGGTGATGCGGGCGGCATCGTCGGGCTTGGGGTAGACGCGTTCGGCGAGCTTTCCGGCTTGCGCGTAGACGAAAGCGTTGTTCATGAAGTAGAGGCGCTGCACCGGCACGTTGGTTGAAAAGCGCTGCTCCGCCGTAAAGGTTGGGTTGGGAAAGTCGAAGGCCTGAAGGAAAGGATCGATGCGGAAGCGGCTGACCTTCGCATAGACCGTGCGGCGCGTGTTGTCGAGGCCGAACTCTTTTGCGGGGCCACCCTTCGTCTTTTCGTCGAGATCGCCAGCGACGAAGAGGACGGAGTCGCGAAGCTGCTCGGCATCGAGGCGTTGCAGGGTGAAGTGAGAGTAGAAGCGGTTGAGCGGATCTTTTTCATGCGCTTCCGGCGTTTCCTTGGTGCTCTGCTGGTAGACGGCGGAGAGCATGATCATGCGTTGCAGCTTCTTGAGAGACATGCCGTCGTCGCGGAAGTGGATGGCGAGGTAGTCGAGCAGTTCGGGATTGGATGGAGGATCGCCGACGGCACCGAAGTTATCGGGCGTATTGACGATACCAGTGCCGAAGTGCCACTTCCACACGCGATTAACCCAGACCCGGGAGGAGATGGGACTCGCGATAATGTCGTTTGCCAGATCGAGCCTTCCACTTCCATTGGTGTAAGGCTTCTTATCGGCAGTTCCGAGGACGGTGACGAAGGCGCGCGGAACGATTTCGCCGTGATTGTTGGGGTTGCCGCGTACATCGAGTGAGATGTCGACTGCTTTTGGTTTGTCGGCAGTGCCGTGGACGAAGGGAAAGATGTCGGTGATCTTCTTGCGACCGCCACGAGGGCCGTCGGTGGGAGGAGCGTTTGCGAGGAGATACTGCTGCTCTGCCTGACCGAGACGGCGCGTGAGGTCCCATCCTCGGAAGACGAAGAGTCCGGGCTCGCCGCGTTCTTCTTCGCCGGAGCTGAGGGAGCGAACGAAGAGCTCGCTGTAGAGGTTAGCTTTTTCCGGCGTCATTACTTTTAGCTCAAGGGTGCAGCCGGGGCAGAACTCGTCGTAGGTGTCGAACTCGTTTGGCTTCGCGTCTTTTTTGCGGCGGGTGGGGACGTCGGCTTTAGCCTTGATCTTGTCGTTGTCCTCTTCGAGCTGCTTCGCTTCGAGTTCGAGAGAGAGGATGCGCTGCTGGAAGGAATCGGCAAGGAATTTGGCCTGATCTTCGGTGCCGCCCTGAGCGATCATCATCTGCCAGTCGTGGAGGTAGGGATAGTAGCTCTGCTTTTTGGCGAGGAACTTGACCCATCGGTCGAGCAGCTCTGGATCAAGGCGAGCGGAGTTGGCAGCGTCTTCCAACTTGTCCTTGGGCTTGCCGGAGATCTTCCATGCGGCGACCATATAGGCGGAGGCTTGGGAGGCATAGGCTTTGGCGAGTTGATCGCCTTCGGTCTTGTTGTAGGCCTGTAGAGCTTCTTCGGTCTTTTCGGACTTGGTGAACTTCTCGCGCCAGAAGTCGACTTCGGAATCGGGAACGAAGGCGTACTCCTTGTAGGTGGAGGACGCGAAGATTCCGCCGAGAGCGTAGTAGTCCTTTTGCAGGATGGGGTCGTACTTGTGGTCGTGGCAGCGGGCGCAGGCTACAGTAAGGCCGAGCATGCCGCGGGTGACGGCGTCGATGCGCTCGTTGCGCTCGTCGGCGCGACCCTGTACCGGCTCGGCCTGATCCCAGATCCAAGGAGCTCCGCCGAGAAAGCCGGTGGCTTTGAGATCGTCGGGGGTGGGCTTCTTCTCGAGCAAGTCTCCGGCGAGCTGCATCTTGATGAAGTGGTCGTAGGGGATGTCGTCGTTGATCGCTTTGATGACCCAGTCGCGATAGACGTAAGCGCCATCGAGAGGCATAAAGCCGCGACCGCGGGGATCGAGGCCGCGGATGTCATCGTCGGCGTAGCGAGCGACGTCGAGCCAGTGCCTGCCCCAACGCTCACCATAGCGCGGCGAGGCGAGGAGGCGGTCGACGACTTTCGCGAAGGCATCGGGCGACTGATCTTTTTCAAAGGCCTCGATTTCGGCCAGGGTCGGTGGCACACCTGTCAGATCGAGGGTGGCGCGGCGGATGAGGGTGCGTTGGTCGGCTTGAGCTGCCGGCTTGAGGCCCTTCTCATCGAGCTTCGCAAGTACAAGGCGGTCGATATCTGTCTTGGCCCAGGTGGAGTCCTTCGGCTGGGGGATCGTCGGCATCTTGAGCGGCTGGAAGGACCAGAACTTCCGCATGTCGTCGGTGATCTGCTTGCCCTGGATGCGGACTGGTGTCGTGCTCTTGGGCCAGGGTGCACCCATCTTGATCCATTCGGTGAGGGTCGCGATCTCTTCGGGTGAAAGCTTGCCGCCCTTCGGCATCTTCAGGGTACCGGTCTGATGGACGGCTTCGATCAGGAGGCTCTTGTCGGGATCGCCGGGTACGATGGCGGGGCCGGACTTTCCGCCTTTCAGGAGCGCTTCCTGCGAGGAGATGGAAAGACCGCCAGCGGAGCGGTCCTGGTGGCAGGTTCCGCACTGCGTGGTGATGATGGGGCGGACTTTATTTTCGAAGAACTCATCGCCGGGGGAGCCTTTGGCCTGGGCCGCGGTCAGAGTGGCGACTACTGGCTTTGTGCTTTCGGCACCATCCCATGTACCGCCACGCTTAACCCATTCGACGAGGTCGGAGATCTCGCTCTCGCGAAGCTTTGCGCCTTCGGGCGGCATCTTGAGGTCGCCGGTCTGACGAACGGCCTGGATGAGGAGGCTGTGTTCGGGATCCTGCGGAACGATGGCGGGGCCGGACTCGCCACCTTTCAAAAGGCTGGCGTGAGAGTCGAGACGGAGACCGCCCATGGCTTCGGTGGTGTGGCATTTGTAACAGTTCTGTGCCAGAACGGGGCGGACCTTATCGTTGAAGAATCGGATGTTGTCAGCGTCGGGCGCAGACGCGGCATCATTCTTCTCCGCACCGCGCACACTGGCGATATTGCCGCCGACCAGAACCAGGCCCAGAACCGTACAGCTACTCAAAGTCAGCAAGTGCTTCATATCGTCTCTCCGGGAGGCGAAGTCATTTCGTACGATTTGCGAGAGAAACTCTCGATGTGATCGACAAGATCCAGGAATTCTTTTCCGTTACGGCTGAGGCTCATTCCAGACTCAGGAAGCTTCATGTCCAGCGCTACACGAGCGCCACATCCTTCGTCGTGGCTTGTGCGCGCAAGAACAATCAACCGGGTGCCGAGAAAGAGGGCTTCTGCGGTGTTGTGGGTGACAAAGACAATAGTTGGTTTGCTCTCCGTCCATACGGTACGCAGAAGCCGCTGAAGGCTACCGCGGGTGCCGGGATCGAGAGCGCTGAAGGCCTCGTCCATAAGGAGGACGCGAGACTTCATCATAAGAGCCTGGGCGATGGCGACGCGCTGCTGCATGCCGCCGGAAAGCTGGTGAGGATACTTCGCCGCGTCCGTAGGTTGCAGACCCATGTGCTGCAACTGCTTCATGGCCTCTTCGCGGACCTGCCTACGGAAGGCGCGGAAGCCGGGCTTCAGCCTTCCGAGGATGTGGTAACCGGAGGTCTCGGGCCCCATGGTGAGATTGTTGAGGACAGTACGGTCGGGGAAGAGAGAATATTTCTGAGGGACGTAGCCGGAGCGCGCATCGACACGCTCGACGCGGCTTCCGGCGACGGAGATGTCGCCGGTTGTGGGTCGTTCCTGTCCAAGGATCATGCGGAGCAGCGTGCTTTTGCCGCAGCCTGTCTCGCCAAGCAGGACGACGAACTCGCCTTCTTCGATTTCAAGGTTGAGGTCTTCGAGGATGGTCTTGCGGTACTTCTTACCGACAGGGTAAGAGACCGAGACACCAGAGATAGTGATGGCCGGAGGCAGCGGCGCCTTCTGAAAGGTGTTCAGGGTTTCATCGGGGCTCAGGACTGAAACCATGGATGCATCCTCCTGTTCAGAACGCGCAGTGAAAGGTCGATGAGATAGAGCAAGAACGCGACCCAGAGAACGTAAGGAAGAATCACGTCCATACCCATGTGGCGACGCATGATTGCGATGCGGTAGGCCAGCCCGTCGGAGGCGGCGATCATCTCGCCGGCGAAGAGGAAGAGCATCATTGGCTTCAGGTTGAGGCGAAGGCTGTTGATAACCTGCGGAAAGATCTGGCGGAAGATGACTCGATAGGCTACATCGAAGTTGTTGGCATCGAGCGTGAATGCCTTGACGATCTGTTCTCGCGGAACGGCTTTCACCATTTGAGTGACGTCGAGGATCATGGTGGGCGCGACGCCGATGACGATCAGCGCAATCTTCGAGGCCTCGTCGATGCCGAAGAGAATAAAGAGAATCGGCAGCAGGGAGAGCGCTACGATCTTGTCGAAGAAGAGGACGAAGCGGAGAAAACCGGCTCCGAAGTATGGGAACAGGCCGATGTGAAGGGCAAGCAGAACGGCAGGAACGAGAAACAGAAGACTAATGAGAAACCGCTTGCCGCTGGCGGCGGTATCCTTCCAGATCATTGAGTGCCGGAAGAGCTCCCACTTGGAGGCATTATCGGGAGCGATGTAGTCGTCCTCTTCGGCGGGCTCGAGAACGGAGGCGTGAATACCACCCATCAGCTGGTGGACATTGGGGACGACGCGATCTTCAACATTCTCGTGGTGCCGCTTGGTTGACGTCTGGATATAGAGGCCGACACACAGCACAAACAATAAACAGGAGAGCGCCTGTGCAAAGAGACGGTTTGGCCTTGCCTGAATATCGAATGGAGAGTGGAACGCCATAGGATCTAAAGTTTCCCCTGCTGTGCAGCCTGCATGAACGTTGGGTTGAAGCGAAGCCGCACACGATCCTTGCGACCCTGAATGGAACCATCCGGATAGGCGATGGCTACATCGTCTACCGACTTGATGTTCTTACCCAGCAATCCGTGCTTGAAACAGAACTGACGGACCAGCTCCATCTTTTGTTTCAACGTGACGCCGGTTGTAAAGTCAGCGGCGGTTTTGGGGTCGGCAAAGAGATAGGTGGTCTTCAACTGCTCCTTGTAGGAGTCAACCGAGTCGCCGGAGGCTGCGGCGCTGATCTTGAGTGCCTGCAGCTGGGAAGGACCGCTTCCGTTGAGTTTCTGCATGGTCTCGTACCACGCGCCGTTGACTGCCTTGGCAAACTTTTCGCCGGAGCCATCGGGACGGTTGAGCACCTCACTGCGCACGACCAGAAGATCGAGGATTTCGCCCGGGATCTTGGAAGAATCGAAGATGGAATGGACACCCTTGTCGGCAAGGATCTGGGAGACGAGCGGTTTCCAGGTGACAACGGCCTGGTTCGACGCGTTATTCATGAAAGCGGGAACAATGTCAGAGTCGGAGGTGTTGATCAGACGAAGCTTGGCGAGTTGAGCCTGCTGGTTGTTGATCACCATGGCGCGCTCGAGAAGGTATTCCGAGACCGTTTTCTGGACCAGCATGACGGGCTGGGTGGATAGCTTGTCGAAGGTCAGTCCGTTGCGGACGAGAACGGCGTCGTTTCCGTTGGAGTAATCGCCCACGATGACGACGGTTGAATCGACTCCGGCGGCGGCGGGCATGTCCAGCGCTTCCATGTTGGTCATGGTGCAGGCATCGATGTTCTTGGCGACGAAGGAATCGAGGGAGGCGGCGTAGTCAAAACGCTGCACCTTGATGGCGATTCCGTACTTGTCGGCCCATTTCTTCAGGATGCCGGACTTCTGCATGTAGAAGTAGGGGTTCCAGCCGGCGTAAACAGACCAGCCTACGGTAAAGGTGGGAACCTCAGCGACTGCAGACACAGTAGGACAAAGGGCCAACAGGCCAAAACAGAGGAGACCGAGAACCGATTTTTTGCTGTGAATCACTATATGCACCTGTTTGCCGACTTCACTGGGTGAAGAGTTGGGAATCGCTTTAGTTATGTGTTGGCCTTTGCCCAGAGTCTAAGTCGTTGGAGCGATAAAGCGATGCGATATGGAGTGGATCGATTCCCCGCATAAAGGATTGTTATAAAGACACTTTTATCTATACGGAAAATAGAAGTTTTCAATAGTCTCGTGCGGCGAGATGTTTTTTTGTTCTAGTAGGGATATCCGATTTGCGTCACCTAATCTCCTTTCCAACTGATGGTTCCACGCAGGAGCTTTGAAGAAATGTCTTCCTACAATCGAATATTGCGGCTGACCAGTCGCGCACTGACAGTTACGGGACTGGCGTTGGCTACCTCTGCGTTTGGGCAGGACCCGGTCAATCCCCCGGCTTCGCCTGCTGGACAAACTGGTGCTCCGGCACATGCCCGCCCTCCACGAATCGTACGTCCGGGGGTGGCTACTCCGGGGGTGTCGCGGTCCTTGGCTGACATTCAGACAGAGGCGGTCTTTCCGGTAGAAGGCAGCCCGGATTGGTCGGTGGCAACGAAGGATTCGGTTTGGGTTGCCAGTGCGCGGGCGAACCATGTTGTCCAGCTCATTCCAGCGACCAATAAAGTCGGCTTGACTGCAGACGCGCAGCGGCCATGCTCAGGGTTGGCGGATGGATTTGGTTCGATCTGGGTGCCGAGTTGCAGCACACATACACTGCTGCGGATCGATCCTGCAACGGGCAAATCTATTGCTGAAATTCCGGCTGACGCTTCGGACTCCGAGGGTGGGATTACGGTTGGTGCGGGGTCTGTCTGGATGGTGACGAAGCCGTCGGCGCTGATCCGTATCGACCCGAAGACGAATGCTGTATCAGCTACAGTGCAGCTTCCTTCGGGATCTGATAATCCTGCGTTTGGCGATGGCTTTGTCTGGGTTTCGTCGTTTGAACATGACGAGTTACTTAAGGTCGATCCGACTTCGAATGCGGTGGTTGCCACAATTCCGATTGGGCCGAAGCCTCGGTTTCTGACGGTTGGTGCGGGGTCAGTTTGGACGCTCAACCAGGGCGATGGAACGATCTCTCGTGTGGATATGAAGAGCGGCAAGGTCATTGCGACGATTGCTTGCGGAATTCCTGGCAGCGGAGGCGAGATCACCTTCGGTGCGGGGTCAGTTTGGGCGACGATGTTTGACTTTCCGCTTACGCAGGTGGACGCCGCGACGAACAAGGTGGTGAAGCAGTGGGCTGGACAAGGAGGCGATGGCATGCGGTTCGGCTTTGGATCGATATGGCTGTCGAATCTTCGCCAAGGGAATGTGTGGCGACTTTCTCCGGACCAGAAGTAATCATCTCCGTATGATGGAGCTAAGGCTCTAAATACATTGAATTGACGCACGACATGTGCTCGATTTCCAGTGGAAACGCTGGGGAAGGACGGCTCTATTGAATCAATCCATCCTTTGGGAGGAGACGCTCGACGGATCGTCGACGTGGTCGCATGTGCTGAAGCGCGGAACAGCCTTGCGAATGGACGCTATCGAAGCAGGCACTAATGTCGGTGCGATCTTTTTGAACGCCGACAATCCTTCGGAGCGACTGAATTTGCCTGACACCCTGAAGGCGCAGCATATTGCACGGCTGACGACAGGAGCTGTGCTGTATTCGGATATGGGCCGCATTCTGTGCTCCATCACGGACGACACGTTGGGCTGGCACGATCCTCTGGGAGGCTGCTCCGATGCGCGGCTGGTCGAGAAGAGGTACGGCAAGAGCACGTACCAGGAGGCAAAGAACGACTGGCACCAAAATGCATTGGATGGATTTTTGATTGAGCTGGCGAAGTATGGATTGAACAGCCGCGACCTGATGATGAATGTGAATTTCTTCAGCAAGGTCGAGGTAGTTGAGGATGGGGGAATGCGGTTTATCCCGAACCACTCTTCTGCCGGTGACGCGGTGGAGGTGCGAGCGGAGATGAATACACTCGTTATTCTAAATACCTGCCAGCATCCGATGGATCCCGCGACTGAGTATGCGCAACGGCCGGTAAAGCTAACGATCAAGAAGGTCGAAGCCCCCGGGCCAGATGATGTCTGCAGGAATTTTCGTCCAGAAAATAGCCGCGGATTCACGATTACCGAGCGGTACTTCCTCTAGCCCCAAGGAGTTGTTCAAGATGCCAGAAACCGTGATCCAAACCAGTCCGCGCCAGACTGAGGATGCCATTTTCAGTAAGACCGTCGAAGCAGGAGACTCTTTTGTTCATGAGATTCTTCAGGGGCAATTTGTTCGCATCGTCGATCTAGAAGGCAATCAGGCTGTCGATACGCTTTTCTACAATGCGAGTAACTGCGCCGATCGTTACAGCGCACAGGATACGATTCGCGAACAACAGAATATTTATCTGACTACGGGCACGAAGCTGATGTCGACCGAGCGCAATGTACTACTCACGATTGTGGCGGATACATGCGGGCGACACGATACGCTCGGTGGAGCGTGCGCAACAGAGAGCAACATGGTCCGTTATGCAATTGAGAAGCGCTCCATGCATGCTTGTCGCCAGAGCTTTTTGAAGGGCGCGTTAGCTTGGTCGAAGGAGACTGGGCGCGAACTCGATAAGCGTGACCTGACCGCCAATATCAACTTTTTCATGAATGTCCCTGTAACTCCATCGGGGAAACTGACTTTTGAAGATGGTGTCTCTGACGCGGGAAAATATGTGGAGCTGCGAGCTGAGATGGATACGCTGATCGTGATCTCCAACTGCCCTCAACTGAATAATCCTTGTAATGCCTATAACCCGACGCCTGTGCGGGTTCTTATCTGGGATGCGAAATAGGAGTTTGAATGTTTAAGAAAGTTTTGATTGCCAACCGCGGGGCAATCGCTTGCAGAATTGAACGCACGTTGCACCGCATGGGCGTAGGCTCGGTTGCCGTCTATTCCACGGCTGACAAAAACTCGCTGCACGTGTTGCAGGCAGATGAAGCGGTACTTATTGGTGAAGCTCCAGCAGCAGCGAGCTATCTCTCGTTCGATGCGATCTTTGCAGCTGCGAAGCAGACTGGTGCAGAGGCGATTCATCCGGGCTATGGATTTCTCAGCGAGAATATTGATTTCGCACGTGCTTGTGCGGCACGGGGCATCAGCTTTATTGGACCCGAGCCGGAACATATTGAAGCGTTTGCGCTGAAACATACTGCACGCGCAACAGCGAAGGCCTGCGGCGTGCCTTTGTTGCCAGGCACGGGTCTGCTTGCAAGTCTTGACGATGCCTTAAAACAGGCTGAAACACTGAAGTATCCCGTGATGCTGAAGAGTTCAGGCGGTGGAGGCGGAATCGGCATGCGCGTGTGTCATTCCGCAGAACAGCTGGGTGAGGCCTATGAGTCCGTGTTGCGACTGAGCCGCGCAAATTTCGGTGACAGCGGTGTCTATCTGGAAAAATATGTTTCGCGGGCGCGGCACATCGAAGTACAAATCTTCGGCGATGGAAAAGGCAACGTACACGCATTGGGAGAACGTGATTGCTCCGCACAGCGTCGCCATCAGAAGGTTCTGGAAGAGACGCCAGCACCAGGTCTGACCGATGCTACTCGTGAGCAGCTGTACTCCGCGGCGATATTGCTGGCAAAGGCTGTCAACTATGCATCTGCCGGAACTGTCGAATTCATCTACGACGACGACACGAACGAGTTTTATTTCCTGGAAGTAAATACGCGCCTGCAGGTGGAACATGGCGTGACCGAAGAAGTCACGGGAATTGACTTGGTGGAATGGATGATTCGTCAGGCTGCGGGCGACCTGCAGCCGCTGGAGTCTTTTGCGATCAAGCGGGTAGGAGCCTCCATAGAGGCTCGCGTATACGCAGAAGATCCAGCGCAAAACTTTCAGCCGACGCCTGGAAAGCTGACGCTTGTGAAGTTTCCTGGAGCGGGGATCGCTCGCATCGAAACATGGATCGAGTCTGGAACGACGATTACACCGTTTTACGATCCAATGATCGCCAAGATTATTGTGCACGGGAAAGATCGCGAAGAAGCACTTGAAAAACTTGACGCTGCACTGTCAGCGACGGCGATCGATGGCACTGAGACAAATCTGCGCTATCTGCGCGAGGTTGCGAAGACTCCTGAATTTGTATCAGGAAAAGTTACAACATCTTTTCTGGGCACATTTGCCTTTACCCGGCGTGCGATTGAGGTGCTCGAAGGTGGAACGCAAACTACGATTCAGGACTATCCAGGCCGCATCGGTTATTGGAACGTTGGCGTGCCCCCGTCCGGCCCGATGGATCATCTCTCCTTCCGCATCGCGAATCGGTTGGTGGGGAATTCTGAGAATGCCGCGGCCATCGAGTTCGCGACGATGGGCGGCCGACTTAAATTTCATACTGATACCTCAATCGCCCTGACCGGCGCCGATATGGGCGCGAAGCTCAACGGTGTAGCGGTACCGCGATGGGAAAATATTTCAGTACAGGCGGGCAGCGTTCTATCACTGGGTGCGGCTTCGAAAGAAGGAATCCGCGCATATCTCGCTGTTCAAGGAGGCTTCGATACCCAACCCTACCTTGGGAGCCGCAGCACGTTTATGCTGGGAGGCTTTGGCGGTCAGGCGGGCCGTGGTCTGCGGGCAGGTGACGTACTGCATCTTGGACAGCAGGACTTGAAGCTTGAGGATCCTGCGGTGCTGCCTGCCAGTTACGCGCCTACGCTAACGCGCAATTGGATCATTGGTGTTCTCTTCGGGCCCCACACTGCGCCTGATTTCTTTACCGAAGAAGACATCGACATGCTCTTCTCGACTCAATGGAAGGTTCACTACCAGAGCGACCGCACCGGTGTGCGGCTGGTAGGACCGAAGCCAAAGTGGGCGCGTCCGGACGGTGGTGAGGCTGGACTGCACCCCTCAAATATTCACGATAATGCGTATGCGATTGGAACGATTGATTTCACGGGCGATATGCCAATCCTACTTGGGCCGGATGGCCCCAGCCTTGGAGGATTCGTCTGTCCTGCAACGATCGTACAGGCTGAACTGTGGAAGCTCGGCCAACTGAAGGCAGGCGATCTCGTCCAATTCCGACGCATCACGCTTGCCCAAGCGGAAGCGATGGAGAAGGAACAGGATAAGTTCCTCGAAAACTTCGGTGTCGAACCTCCGGCGCTTCCCGAAACATCAGTTCCTGAGCCGGCAATCCTCAAGCAGATTACGAACCGCGCGCAGTCGATGACCTTTCGCGCGGATGGCGACAAGTATCTCCTTGTGGAGTATGGGGAGTTGCAACTCGATCTGAATCTGCGGTTTCGCGTACATGTGCTTGAACAGAATCTTCGCGCTGCAAATCTGCCGGGCATCATCGATATCACACCGGGAGTGCGTTCTCTTCACGTCCACTACGACAGCCGAAAGATCGCCCGCGCAAATCTGATCCAAACTCTAGATGAACTGGACCGGACGATGCCGGAGCTTACGGACATTACTGTTCCTTCGCGCATCGTTCATCTGCCTTTGTCATGGGATGATCCGCAGGCCAAAATAGCTCAAGAAAAGTACATGCAGGCGGTGCGGCCTGATGCGCCATGGTGCCCGTCGAACATCGAGTTCATCCGTCGAATTAACGGACTCGATTCGATTGAAGACGTTTACCGCATTGTGCATGAAGCGAGTTATCTCGTGTTGGGTTTGGGGGACGTCTATTTGGGCGCTCCGGTGGCAACGCCGATTGATCCTCGCCATCGTCTCGTCACAACGAAGTACAATCCAGCACGCACGTGGACGCCGGAGAATGCTGTTGGGATCGGCGGCGCCTACATGTGTGTTTATGGCATGGAAGGCCCCGGCGGATATCAGCTCGTTGGGCGCACCATCCAGGTTTGGAATACATGGAAATCGACAGCGGCGTTTGCAGAAGGCATTCCCTGGTCGTTGCGCTTCTTCGATCAGATACGGTTCTATCCGGTCACAGCAGAGGAATTGCTAGATGCTCGTGAGCGCTTTCCGCATGGCGGCTACGAACTCAAGGTTGAGGAGACGACCTTCAACCTGGCTGAATATCAGAGCTTTCTGAACTCCATCAACGTGGAGGCAGCGGAGTTCAAACGCCATCAAAAGGCATCGTTTGATGCGGAGCGGGAACGATGGCGAGCTGCTGGCTTGCTGGCCGTTGTCGAGCCACCAGATATGCCTGATGAAAACGTGAATGCCACGGTTCCTGACGGCTGCGAGGGTGTCTCGTCTCCCGTTAGCGCAAGTATCTTCCAGATCGCCGTCAAGAAGGGGCAATCCGTCGCGGAGGGAGAGAAACTGATCGTTCTCGACGCGATGAAGACGGAGATCGTAGTTGCATCGCATGTTGCCGGCGAGGTGGAGGATATCTATTGCGACCTCGGAGCTCTGGTGAATGGCGGCCAACTGGTTGTCGCGATCCGGCCTTCATAAATCATGTTGTGAAAGGCAGCGAAGAAGATCATGGATATCACGTCGCTTCACAAGGCATACGGATCGGGCAGGCTAACCCCTGAAGCCGTCATCGAAGAGACCTACGCACGCATCGATGCAGAGGGTCTGCATCCCGTATGGATTACGCTGGTTCCGCTCGAGCAGGCAATCCGGCGGGCAAAAGAATTGCAATCGGCAGATCGTACAAAGCTGCCGCTCTACGGAATTCCGTTCGCCGTCAAGGACAACATTGACGTTGCGGGACTGCCTACAACCGCGGCCTGTCCTGATTTCGCTTACACACCACAGCAAAACGCTACCGTTGTCGATTGGCTGGAAGCGGCTGGCGCGATTCTAGTGGGTAAGACCAACATGGACCAATTTGCAACGGGACTAGTCGGCACCAGAACGCCGTATGGTATTTGCTCCAGTGTCTTTGACAAGCGATATATCTCCGGAGGATCAAGCTCTGGCTCTGCGGTTGCTGTTGCAAGCGGTCTGGTGAGTTTTTCGCTCGGAACCGATACTGCGGGTTCGGGGCGCGTTCCGGCGATGTTCAACAATCTCATTGGTCTGAAGCCCACACGCGGCGTTCTGAGCACTCACGGCGTCGTCCCTGCGTGCCGCACGCTGGACTGCGTCTCGGTCTTCGCGGAGACAGCGCTCGACGCATCTCTTGTTCTGCGCGCCTCTCGCGGTTTCGACGAACATGATCCTTACTCCCGCGTTCCGAAGACTGGTGATGGAGCAGCGCCGTGGAGCTCCACGGCCACCTTCCGCTTTGGTGTACCGAATGCCCGCACTCTGGAGTTCTACAACGATACGCATAATCCCGCGCTCTATCAATCGGCAGTAGCGAAGCTGATTGCGCGCGGTGGTCAGCCTGTTGAGTTCGATCTCGCTCCATTTCTCGCTGCTGCGCAGCTTCTCTATAAGGGCCCTTGGGTTGCGGAACGGTATGCGGCCATCGGTCCATTTATGGAGGAGCATGCCGACAAGATGGATCCCACAGTTGCTGCAATCATTGCGGGCGCAAAAAACTATTCTGCCGCCGACGCCTTCAGCGCTGCCTACAAGCTCGAAGCTCTTCGCAAACAAACCGCGAAGCTCTGGAGCTCTTTTGACGTAATGCTTCTTCCGACTGCGCCTCGCACCTACACCATCGGAGAGATTGCCGAGGCTCCGATAGAGCGAAACAGTCACCTGGGCTATTACACCAACTTCGTCAACCTTTTGGATCTCTCCGCGGTGGCCGTACCCGCGGGCATGCGCCCCGATGGATTGCCATTCGGCGTCAGCTTGATAGGGCAGGCATTTCAGGAGATCTCGTTGCTTGTCTTGGCGGACCGCCTGCATCGCGCGCTGTCTACTACTTTGGGCGGCTCGACGAGAAAGCTGGCCGAAACGACTTCTTTATCCATTGAACCTCCGCCGCCCGGTTGTCTTTTGATGGCTGTAGTAGGCGCGCACCTCACCGGTCAGCCCCTCAACTGGCAACTTACTGAGCGAGGTGGCCGCCTTGTACGCACCTGCAGGACTCACCCTGACTATAGATTTTTTGCTCTGAAAGGGACCGTGCCTCCGAAACCAGGCTTGGTTCGTGTTCCAGGTTTTGAGGGTCCGGGTATCGAGGTTGAGATATGGGCTCTTCCGGCAGACACGGTTGGAACGTTTGTTGACGGAGTGCCACAACCTCTCTCGATAGGAACGCTTCGTCTAGAGGATGGCACTTTGGTCAAGGGCTTCCTAGTTGAGCCTGCTGCAACCGAAGATGCTGTCGAGATCACCCACCTTGGCGGATGGCGTCGTTATCTAGCAACTCTCTAAAGTAATGGGAAGAAGCTATGTGATGACATTGCTTCTTCCCTAATAAAGCTAGATTTGGGTATCGCCACTCGGCGGGCCTGCCGAGTCATCTTTCGACTTGGCTTTATATGTGCCGGAAAATATCTGATCGAGAGTGGAGAACATCTCTGGCGAGTCAGGGGCAACGTCCGGCTCCAGTCGCGTAATTACCTTTCCATTTTTATCGATCAGAAATTTCGTATAGTTCCAATGAACATTGCCTCCAGGGGGGGTCGTCTTTCCCTTAGTGAGGTAATCATAAAGCGGAATCTTTTCATCCCCGATTAGTGGGGCGCGCGCCATGACCGGAAAGGGGACTTTTTTGTCCGTTTTGTAGAACTTCTGGATCTCGGTATCTGTACCGGGTTCGGCCGCACCAAAGTCATTGGACGGAACTCCGATTACGATGAGGCCTTTATCCTTGTATGTCTCGCTCAACTTGATCAAAGCTGGAAGCTGATCGTTGTAGCTGGAGTTCCTCGCAAGATTCACGAGCAAAACCACCTTCCCTTTGAACGATGACAACGGTACGTCTTTTCCGTCTGCACCTGGTAGCACATATGCATAAGCGGTTTTCTCTGACTTCTCGGGTTTTTCCGCTCTGTTGGCATCCTTGCCTGCGCCTCGTTCAGGAACCGCCTCTGCACTTTTCGGCTGTCTCGGAGCTTTTTCCTGTGCAACAGCGATCTGCAGCCCTACAAGTCCGATCACGCAGCTCAACGAGATACTTCGCAGATTCATTTTTAACCCCTATCGAAGATCTACCACAATCAACTGCGTCTTCAACGAAGAAGCGGACACGCTAGATATGCTTCGCGTGTCCGCGCTGAGTCAGCCTAGAAGATGTACTTTCCAGAGAACTGGATCTGCCTCGGCTGTGTGAGTGTGTTTGCATATTGGCCGAACTTCGTACTGGCACCGTTCACAAAGTTCGAGGCCGGAGATGGAGTTGCGGTAAGCGCGCTCACGGTTGCGTTCAAGGAAGTGAACCGAGTATCGTTCAACACGTTGAAAAACTCTATTGATAGCTTGAACTGCTGCTCTCCGACGGTCCGGAACAACTTGGTAACACCGTTATCCATGGAAAAATAGCCGTCCGCGCGTAAGGCGTTCCGCTGTCCTGACTCTCCAGGATAGGCGTAGCGGAGGTTGGCGGAGGCTTGCGGTGATGTCATATTCTGAAAGGCGGTCACGTATGGAGAACTTCCGTTTGAAACATAGCGGTGGCCTCCCGACGCGATCGGTCCTGTCTTAACCATGTAACTCGGAGTATCGAAGTTCGTTCCGTAGTTACCCGAAGCAACGGCGCTGAATGGGAATGCGCTGCTGTAATGCACAATGCCATTCACCGACCATCCCGAGATCAGCCGATCGACAAAACCATTGGATTGATTCAAGAAGGGCGTACCGCGACCAAATGGGAGCGGCAGGCTGTAGTTTGCGGTGATGTTGTGGCGAGCATCGTAGTCAGAAACTCCGTAGTTTCCGGCTGGATTGAACGTATTGATAATGAGATTGCTTGCGGAACGCTCGGGTGACGACCCCAAATCCATTGACTTACCGTAAGTGTAGTTGACGTCGTACTCGAGCCCGTACCGCAACGCGTGCCGAACAGAAAGCTGAAGGGCGTTGTAGTTGCTCGATCCTACGGACGACTGCACGAATATGGAAGAGTATTGCGGGTAGAAAAAGCGGAACGATTGTCCGCTCGCAGATGCGCTCGGATCGGTGTCAAAGTTGAATAGCGGGTCGGTCTCGTTGCCGCGATCGCCATCGGCAAGGTAGGCGTAATAGGCTTGGGCCCCAGTAAATCCTTTATATTTTGCATTCGGGAAGAAGTTCTGGAAGTAACCGCTATTGGGAACGTTGCCTGGCTTTACGCCTGAATCCACCATCTTGGCATATGCAGTTGCGGCCTGGAAATATGTTTGACCACTGATGGGATCGGAGACGTTGCTGGGTTGTGCGACGTCGAGATTTGAGAGAACATGGCGACCTAGCCTTCCCACGTAGGACGCCGTTACGGTCAACCCTGGCGCGAACTCGTGTTGCACCGTAAGGTTGAAGGTCTCGGCATACGGAGTTTTGATATTGCTGTTGATGCTGTCTACGAAGGAGAAGTTCTGGTCTTCGGGAGTAATAGGGAACGACTGAGTTCCCGCATTGACGGAGCCAACCGGAACATTGCGATATCCCGTAAAGCGCGGCGCTGTATCGACATTCGTATAGGCGAAAGGATTCTGCGTTGAAAGTGCGAACGCTCCATTGGCATCGTAATAGTTCACGACACCGAGGCCGAAGTGATCGAACGCCAGGGAGAAGCCGCCACGAATTGCTGTGCGATTGTCAGGCGTCGAGTAGGCGAACGCAACGCGCGGAGCAAAGTTCAGCTTCTGCGGTGTCCAGAGATTCGGTTTGCCGTTCGCCTGGCCGGCGGGCGCAACTACAATTCGTGTGTTGTCCGCCCCGCCGGTCGCCGCCGCTGTGACGCGGTTTTGCAGAAGATCGGTAAGCGGAACAGTCGGTGCTACCTGCTGGCCGTGAATTTCATACGGGACGCCGAGATACGTGTAGCGAAGGCCTGCAGTCAGACTGAGACGGGAGGTCGCTCTCCACTGGTCCTGAACATAATATTCCTGCTCGAAGGAACGATAGTTGTGCGAGGGGACCGTTCCGGTTGGAGCCGGCACAAGCGAGTTGCCCTGGATCGAATAGTTCGTATACGACTGGGCGAAGGTGATTATGCCGGTATTGGCAAGGATCGCATTGTTGTAGAAGGTGCGGGAATTAGAGCCAACGCCAGGATACCCAAACGCGGCTGGATCGAGACTGGTACCCTTACCTGCGATGGCAGCTGTGGCAAGCAGAACGGCAGAGATGTTTCCCGTGGGATAGAGCGTGCTGTCGGCATACCGATTGTTATTGATTAGACGGTGGTTGAAGCCGAACTGAATCGTGTGCCTACCCTTGGTGAAAGTCACGTCATCCGCAAAGTTATGCGTCGGAACGATATAGATGCTCGACGTGGTGGTTGAAGTGAGTGAGCTGATTCCGGCGACACTGATGTTCGGCTGGCTCCCGGCGCCGCGAGTCGCGACACCCTGACGTATATAGCCATAGCGGAAGTTATTGATGAGGGCGCTATTTACATTCCAGACATGGCCTGCGGCAATTCCCTTGTTATTTCCGAAGATGTTTGAGTTAGCCGTTTGCCCTGGAAACTGGAGTGCCGAGGACTGATTGTCGCTCTGTAAGTTGCCGCGAACGAAGATCGTCTGCTTGGAGTTCAGATTGTAATCCAGCCGGGCGATGCTGGTGATCTGATGGATTGGCGAGGGGGAAGCGAAGGTATAGCCACCGGTATTGTAGGAATCTCCCGAGGTGTTCGAGTTCGCCTTCGGGAACTGGTTGTAATAAGTAATGGCAGCAGCATTGGTGCCTGGACCATTTGGACAGGTACCATTTGCCGTACAATTCGGGTCCATCTTGGCGATATCCGACTGGTTTAGCGTGGTGACTCCGCCGGAGGCGTTTTGATAGGTAACCGTCCCATTAATTAGACCGCCTCCATTGAGCAAGGATGGAACGGTCTGGGTGACGACGGTATTGGTAGCCTGCTTCATTCCCTCATAGGCACCGAAGAAGAACAGCTTGTCCTTGATGATTGGCGCACCAAATGCAGCCCCATAGGTGTGCTGCAGGATCTTCGCGGCAATGTTGGGTTTGCCGCTGGCGAGTTGCGCTTGCTTGTTGAACCATTGATTCGCCGACACCCCGGGATCACGATAGATATAGTACACACTGCCGTGATAGGCATTCGTACCGCTCTTGGTGACGAGCGACACCTGCGCGCCAGAGGAGCGTCCTGAGTCAGCATTTCCATTCGTCGTTACAACTCGGAATTCCTGAACCGACTCGCGGGTGGAGCGGAGGACGCCATTGAAGGCAAATCCGTTGTTCTGATCATTGTTGTCCACGCCATCCAGAGTCGCGTTGGTCTGATCCTGACGCGCCCCGTTGATTGTGCCCGTGCGAGGATCCGGGTTTGTACCACCGTTGATAACACCCGAATCTAGCCCAAGAACTCCAGGCTGCAGCGAAAGAAGGTACGTGATGTTGTTCGCAAGATAAGGCAGGCTCGAAACCTGAGCACTGTTGAAGGCCTTCCCCAGAGTGCCATCGTCGGAGTTGATGGTCGCGATGCTCGTTTCAACCGTGACAGATGTAGTGGTTCCAGCCGTAAGCTTGACGTTAATTCTGACGGGGGTAGCCACCAACAATTCGACCTTCTGTATCTGCTCCGAGAATCCGGCCGCGCTCACTCTGACCGTGTATTTCCCAGGAGGAATCTGATTAAAGCTGAACTGGCCCGCATTGCCAGACTCTGTCGCCTGCGTGAGACCCGTCTCCGGATTTGTCAGGATTACCGCACTGCCAGTGATAGCAGCTCCGGTTGCGTCCTGAATCTCCCCTGTCAACGAGGTCGTATTCGTTTGCGCCATCGCAGCTACGAAAGACGCAAATATCAGAAGAACGGCGGTGGCAAGCTTATTCCTACAGAATTGCATGGACTTCCTCCGGGAAAGTGGTGCACGAACAATCGAAGAGATAGTTCAACATCTGCAAAACCAGAGCTCTTCCTCCCTGGTCGCAAAGTGTGTTTCTTTTGAGAAGTGGTGAGATGACATTAGGGGCAAAGGCGAGGAAAACCAAGGAACATGGAATCTGCCTATCGTCGATATAAAAAAACAGGCGATATAAATATTCTTTATTTGCAGTATGGCTGTTCCCTCTAGCCACCTTGTCGATTAGGCTATTCGTACCCGTAGTCGTACTCTGTAGACATAAGAAGATTGCTCAAAACTGGTATGCGTCTGGAAACTCGTTCCAGGCGTCGGATATCCCTTGTCTCACCTCTCCGGAATGGGTCCAAATGGATTTCGATCAGCTAAAGACTTTTCTAGAAGTATCGCGACAGAAAAGCTTTTCCCGTGCGGCGGAAAAGTTACACGTTACGCAGCCCTCTATCTCCGCTCAGATCAGATCGTTAGAAACACACCTCGGCCAGCGTCTTCTTGATCGGGGCGGCGGTAAAGTTACGCTGACAGCGGCGGGTAGGGTCTTTGAACCCTTTGCCGAAGACTGTCTTCTGCGTCTGAAGCATGTCAGTCTCATGCTTGCCGACCTGGAACGTCTGCCACGCGGCTCGCTAACGGTAAGCGCAAATGACTCAACGGCTCTTTACGTTCTTCCTCTTTTCTTCAGTAAGTTCAAAAAACAGTACCCTCGCGTTGCACTCAACATTGTTCGTGCCGAACGCTCCAAGACCCTTGAATTGGTTTTGAATCACGAAGTGGAATTTGGTGTGGCCTCTATGCCCGTCAAGGACCCCCGCTTGCACGTCGAGATCATTCACGAAGACAAGATGGTGCTTGTCGTTCCAGCAGCACATCCGCTTGCTTCTCTCGAGTCTGTTACGTTAGCCGATGTCGCGAGGTACGGTTTGCTCTTTCCTAAGCGCGGCCGCAGGCGTGAGTCCCTCGATCTACTGTTCAGCCAGAGCAAGCTATTCCCACGGATCACGATGGAGCTTGATTCGAATGAGTTGCTGAAGCGGTTAATTCTGGCAGGGCTGGGAATCGGTTTTTTACCGCGGATCAATATCCTTGCCGAATTGAATGCAGGACTTATCCACGCCCTCGATGTGGAAGGTGTAGAACTGACGCGTGATCTTGCATTAATCTCTCGTCACGATAAAGTTTTGACACGAGCAGGCAATGCCTTCTTTACTTTTGCAACGGGGAATGTTCGCCCCTCGCCACCCGTGAAATCTACTGACTAATACAACAAGGTTTCTGAACTCAGAATGTTGATAAGACATCAAGGAGAATTGCTTGGCAAAGATTCGTCTTGTTTTTGGCATTGTTAGTATTCTGCTTTCCATATCTGCCTCACAGGCTCAAACCTCTCAGCCCGATGGTGGAGGCATTCGCAAAGGCAACCTGCCCCTGACGTGGAATACTGGCGGTCCAAAGTGTATGGAAATGCCAGAATGGCAGGTTCACGAGTACAACCCGGACCTCTTCATTCTTCGACAGTCAGGCTGCACCGACTTCGAGAAACCTTTTCTTTATCTACTGTTCGGAAAGAATCGAGCGCTACTGCTGGACACAGGATCCCGCAACGGAAATCTTGTGCCGGCTCTGCAGCATACGATACACCAGTGGCTGTTGCGTAATAATCGTGCCACCATCTCTTTGGTCGTCGCGCACTCGCACTCGCACTCTGACCATACGGCAGGCGACGCAGAGCTGAAAGCGCTTAAAGATCCGGCTATCTCGATTGACTTCGTTCCCGCGACCGTTGAGGCAACGAAGAAGTTCTATGGCATTACAAACTGGCCAGCGGATCATGGATCGGTCGATCTTGGCGACCGCATGATCGACGTAATTGCAATTCCTGGACACGATGTTGTCAGCGTTGCGTTATATGACCGCCAAACAGCAATTCTCTTTACCGGTGACAGCCTCTATCCGGGCCGCATCTATATTCGTGACTTCCCTGCCTTCGTAGCTAGCAATTCAC
Organism: Edaphobacter sp.; assembly: GCA_035317185.1. Lineage (GTDB taxonomy): Bacteria > Acidobacteriota > Terriglobia > Terriglobales > Acidobacteriaceae > Edaphobacter. The sequence goes on along the minus strand of DATHHN010000002.1, from coordinate 103,180 downwards.
GTTTGGTGGATTTTACTGAAGGCAAGCTCGTCGCCCACATTCTGGGATGCCACATTGAAGAGAGCCGCACTCCGTACGTCGACTATCCAGTTGGAACAATCTATCAGCCCGACGAGCACGAGTTGGCTCTCTCTCGTGGTGCGCTGTTGGAGATGCAAGCCACCCTGCAGAATCTCAACGGAACACCGAAGCGAATTGCTCTGCGGGACTTTTCCCTCTGGCCAACGGGCCCTGCGTTCCGTTCCAGTGACGAGTCGCAGAAGTTCAAGGAGACACAAGATTATCAGCGTAAACACATGTGGGATCAGACTCAGCCCTGAACCAATAAGCGCCGTTGTCAGGCTCTTCGCAATCAAGTAATGGAGACCGAAGTCTCCACCCTCTTTTACGACCTACGAATTCGTTAGAAGTTGATCTTCAGAGCAAACTGCCCGAACCGGCGCTCGTCATTGGCACCAGCCGGAGTTCCCGCTCCGATACCGCCCTTGGAAGCGAGGATAGCGCCACCGCTGCCAGAACCAATATCGTTAGTCGCCCCCTGAATGTACAGGTTATGGTGATTGAAGAGGTTGAACCCTTCGGCGCGGAACTCCAGGTTGAACTGCTCGTGGATCGGGAAGGTCTTGCTCAACGACGCGTCGACGGTCCACGCGCCAGGTCCGCGGAAGGAGTTACGTGCGGTCATGCCTGACGGAAATGGGCCCCAGTCAGAGATGCCATCTGGAAAGTTAGGATTTACACCAGCATAAGCTGGATTCCCGAATGAGACGGCAGCTGGTAAGGTTCCGATCTGGTAGCTGTTGCTTCCCCCTCCGTTTTGTCCCGAAGGAATCGCCTTAAAGGTATGCTGCGGTATCACGCCGTCCGCCGGCTGATAGCGCGCAACGTTGTAGCCGGAAATGTTGTTGGTGCTGTCGAAGTAGGTGAACGGCGTGCCCGTCCGGACAGTGTAGATGCCAGTAAGCTGCCAGCCGCCCAACGCTTGATTCATAAAACTGCTCTTGCTGCCGGCGAAGTACGGTGACTTGTAGATCGGAGCGAGCACGAAACGGTGACGAATATCGAAGTCGCCGCTGCCATGATCGAGGCTTGGGTTGAAGGGGTCGGTGTACCCAAGGCTGAATGCATTGTTCGTCTCCGAGAAGGTTGTGCTCAAGTCATCGGTCGCATGCGCGAGCGTGTAGTTTGCGACGAGGCTGATTCCTGTGCGGTACAGGTTCCGGGTTTGCAACTGAATGTTCATCCCATGATAGAAGGAGTCGCCATTCGATCCACGATTGTTGATGTTTGAGTATTGGGGGTTCAGACGGGTCAGTGCCTGGTAGACCTGCCCAGTGCTGGGGTTAGTTCTGTTCAGGGGATCTGTAACCGGATCGCCAAGCAACGCGTTGCCACTGCCAAGTCCGTTGTAGTTCTTGATGTCGTACAGGTGAAGGCCACGTGAGCCGGTGTACTCGACCGACAGAACAGTGCCGGGAGCAAGCTGCTGCTCCACTGCCATGCTCCAGAATTGTGTCTGCGCAGTACGAATGTTCTGGTCGATATGACGCAGGCTGGTTGGCGGCAGGGCCACGGTGCCGGAGTTGCCGGCAAGCGGGCCTGAATTGGAGTTGGTCACCGGAGTGTTATTGATAACGATAACCGCCTGGCCCGGAGGATTCTGGATGATGTTGAAGGTCACATTGCCGAAGTTACGCTCGTAGCTGATACCGTATCCACCACGAATCGAGCTCTTGCCCGCTCCAAAGATATCGTAGGCAAAACCGACACGTGGGGAAACCGTGCCATACGATGGATTCCAGACGCCCCCAATGGGGCTGGTCGGAGTGGTGAAGACCTGCCCGGAGCGAATCTGAGCGGCCAGAGTTGAACCGGGGCCGTAATAGAAGTTCGAATCGAGGTCGCGGTTGTTGTTGTGCTGCACGCCGTAATACTCGTAGCGCACACCATAGTTGATAGTTGTCTTGGGGTTCATTCTCCATGAGTCCTGCCCGTAGACGGCCCAGTCATTAAACCGGTTGCTGCGTGCGAAGCCTGGAGCGGTCGCCGGTAGATTGATAGAGCAGCCAGGGGTCTGTGTCAAAGCGCCGGTGTATGGGTCGGCAACGCAAGGAAGAGCGCCCTTCGGATCGACCGCGGCCTGGAACTGAAAGAGAGTTCCACTCTGCAGATTCTGCAATCCAGTCGCCCTGTTGTTGCCGAGTTGCTGGTTTGCCTGGGCATAAGCGCCATAAGCATTGTTGCTCTGGATGTAGACAATCTGCCCGCCAAACTGGGCCGCATGCCTGCCCTTGACCACATTCAGGTCCTGATTGATCTGAATTGTATTCTGAGGACCACCGAAGGGCAGACCGCCATTGGCGGGATTCGTGTTATAGAAACCCGGGAACTGAGTCAGTATCCCGGTGCCGGGAACGGTCGCGTTCACCGCCAAAATCAGCACCGGCGTGTTCTGCAATGACGTGTCATACGTGAACGTCGTATTCAGGCGGCTGAAGCTCGCCTTCGTAATGGTTGAGATGGTCGAGTTAAACTGATGTGCCACACTCAGAAGATAAGCCTGGTTCTTGATCGACTGGCCTACGTTGTACTTAGTGTAAGGAGAAGAGAACTGCGACCCAGGCTCGTCATCTTCGTTGTAGTTCACGTAACGGAAGAAGAGAGACGTTCTGTCGCTCCAGGTATAGTCCCCGCGCGCCACAATGTTGTACGTGTTTTGCGGAACGCCGCCGCCTGCATCGCCGGGCGCGGTGAACGCCACCGTTTGGAAGACCGGTGTGCTCAGCGGAACGTTTTGAATCGGCACCGGGTTGCCATTTTGGTCGAGGTTATTCGCTGCGATCTGCGCATTGGTTGTGGTACCGATAACGTTAAAGGTCTGGCCAGCACCGTAGGTGCTAAAGAAGCTCTGAACATTCGGCGCGGCAAGAGCAAGAAAGTCCGGGGTTGGCACAGCCGCAACGGAATTCGCGCCACTACGCACCCGGATCCACTCCGTGCTGCCAAAGAAAAAGAGCTTGTCTTTCTTGACAGGACCACCCACCGCGAAGCCAAACTGGTTGCGCGTGTATCCCCCTCTGGCGACACCGGATTGCGCATTCGTCACGGTATTCGCGGTATACGCCGCCAGTCGGTTGAACTCCCACACATTCCCGTGGAAATTATTGGTTCCGCTGCGCGTTGCCACATTCACGACGCCGCCGGACGCACGCCCATACTGGGGCTCAAAGTTGCTCGTGACAACGCGGAACTCCTGCACAGCATCAATCGGAACCAGAATGCCGACGCCTTGAGCGAAGACGCTGGTGTTCTCAACGCCGTCCAGAAGAATCTCCGTTCCGGTCGAACGCTGACCGTTGATGTTGAAGCCAACGCCGCGCGGTGTCGCCGGACCATTCTGGCCCTTCATGGGGCCAGAATTATCGCCGGAGGAGATATTGCCCGAAAGCGCGACGAAATCGTAGGGATTTCGCGTCAAGCTCGGCAACTGCGAAACCTGCTCCCGGCTGACAACCTGCGAGAGTTCCTGCGTCATCGTGTTGACCTGAGCACCGCCGCCCTCAGCGGAAACCTCAACCGAGGTCGTCGAAGAGCCTAACGTGAGCTTCGAGTCCAGAGTAAGTTTGCCACCGACAGTAACATCCGTCCTGGCCTTCCACGTGGTGAAGCCGGGCGCCGCGATGGTCACCTCGTAGGATGCCGGAGGCAGTCCAGGGAAGATATAGGATCCCGTGCCGCTCGTCGTCGTTGTACGCGATGCATCGGTCCCGATATTCGTCGCTATAACAGATGCTCCCGGGATTGCGGCGCCAGTTTGGTCCGTCACCGTACCCGCTATCTGGCCGGTATCCTGGGCGAAAGCAACTACGCATAGTGCAGCCAACGTGAAAACAGCCACGACGGCCGAGCGGGTGACTCTGCAAAGAATATATTTTGTGATGGAGTTGAGATTGGCCAGCATTGGAGCCTCCCTGGAGGTGTGACATCGATCAGGTCGAGCTACGCTTATTCAATTCACAATTGTGGAGGCAATTAAGTAGCCGTTATCCAATATCGCGGACCAGTGATTTCTATGAAGATGCGTCTGCAACCGATTGATTCGAAGCAGTTTTCGACGGTCAATATGTATAGATCAGAGTGGGCGCTTATGAAACTCTGTTCGTTTTTGTGACAAACAACAAATAACAGGGACGAACGGTAGTCTCTCAGCGATAGTCTGTCCATAAAAATTGAGACATACATCTCTCACATTTTTTCTTCTATCTAAAAATCAACAATTCTCGTCTACGAAAGCCAAAACCTGTATTTCGTCCCATCACATTTCCAGTAAATGGAAGTAACGATCACTTATAGCCTCGATACACTAGTTAAACATTCCGATCAAAATCGCGAAATCGAACCTTCTTCTATGGGATAACAGGAAAAGATGAAAACTAACTCATCCTTAAATCTAGAAGCCAAGACGAAAGGACTGCCGCAAGTTCTTGCCTACGGCAGAACAAGTGATGGACTCGCGTTGCAGCTCCGGTCCGACCCTGCCGGAGTTTTGGAAGTCCCCGAATTACAGCAGGTACTCGTCTCCATCCACGTTGGGCAAGCCGCTAAAATTTCCTGCCGTAGAGGAGGACAAAGTCACAGCGGCTCCGCGGTACATGGAGACATCGACATCGTCCCAGCATTCACAGCCGCTCGATGGGAGATGCATGATCCTCATGACACGGCGCTTATTCTTAGCCTCCCTTCTTCGCTGATGAAGACCGTTGCCGAAGAAAACGGATTCGATTCACGTCGTGTGGAGATCAGAAATCGATTTCAAATCCGTGACACTCAACTTGAGAACATCTGTTGGGCGCTTAAGACTGAGATGGAGTCCAACTACCCGTCGGGCCGCCTATACGTTGATAGCCTGGTAGTCTCTGTCGCATCGCGTCTGGTCTCTTTCCATAGCTCAATAGAGCAGTCACGTCCGGCTAAACTTGGCGGCCTGGGCGGACACAGTCTCAAACAGACGCTTGCCTACATTGAAGATCATCTCTCCGAAGATGTGTCGCTTTCACAGCTTGCGTCGCTGGCTGGTATTAGCGCCTCACACTTCAAAACACTTTTTCGCCAATCTACGGGCGTTCCTCTGCACCAATATGTCATTCAACGTAGACTCGATCGCGCGAAAGATTTGCTCATGGTAGGCGAGCTGTCCATTGCAGAGATCGCACTGGCATCTGGCTTCTCACATCAAAGCCATCTGGCCCGTCACCTGCGCCGCGCTTTGGGACTCTCGCCACGAGTAATGAAACGGCTGTTCGCTGATATGCTCTCTATCGAATCGAAATAAACTCTTTAATTCACTTTTTCCTCTGAACGTGTTCTCTTTCGTCCGAACGTGCGCGACGCAACATGCACGCAATAGTGACAATCGAGGGCATGGCGAAAACATCCACCGCCTGAGCCAAGGAGAAGAGTGAATGAAACGACGAGATTTTTTGTACGGTTCTTCGGCAATGGCAGCCAAGGCTGTTTTGCTTCCGCGAGCATTCGCATACACAAAGGTCGCAGACTTGAAACCTATCGATGCGAAGGCCTTTCATGCATCGCGAAAGTTCGCAAACCTTTCCGTCAGTCGTGTCGCATATATAGAACGTGGCCAGGGGCAAGCGGCATTGTTTATCCATGGCTACCCATTGAATGGTTTTCAGTGGCGGGGAGTCATCGAAAGACTCCAGGAATATCGGCGATGCGTTGCACCTGACGTAATGGGTATGGGTTACACGCAGACTCCGTCTGGGCAAACGATATCGCCTGAGACTCAGGCAGACATGCTGGCGATGCTTTTGGACTCATTGCACATCCACGAAACGGACGTAGTGGCGAATGATAGTGGGGGTATGGTTGCGCAGCTTTATGTTGCCAGACATCCCAGCCGTGTGCGCACGTTGTTGCTGACAAATTGCGATGTGGATCAGAACAGTCCGCCTCCGCAGTTTTTGCCTCTCATTAAGTTGGCGAAGGAAGGAACGCTTGTCGACAAGTTCATCGTTCCCCAACTCAACGACAAGCAGCTCGCACGATCGGCCAAGGGAATGGGTGGAATAGCATATACCCACCCGGAAGACCTCGCGGATGAGACTATAGAAACCTACTTTCGCCCGTTCGTAGAGAACCCGGTCACGAAGTCACAGATGCAACAGTATGCCGCTTCCATGGAGGCGAATCCACTGGTGGCAATTCGTGAAGAACTGCGTCAATGGAAAGGACCAGCGCGAATGGTGTGGGGCCTGAAAGACACGCTCTTCGGAGTGGAGTGGGCGGAATGGCTCGATCGAACGCTTCCCGGTTCGCGTGGCGTACGACGGATCGAAGGAGCGAACCTGTTTTTCCCGGAAGAAATGCCTGACATCATAGCGGAAGAGGCGCTCGCCTTGTGGGGTATTTCGTCATTGCAACATGCGTGAAGGAGTTAGTGGACGCGGAGGGTGAGTAGCCTAGGTTGCAACGGCACTCCTCCGCTGATACCAACTTCAAGGAGGGCTTCAAAGTTGTGAACCTTGCCGTCGGGCGTAATTTGCTTCATCAGCTCGGCAGCAGTCTCCGGAGCTGATGCATATTCGACGGCCGCTTCCGTGCCAAGAGTCGTCAAACCACTGAAGACAAGCATATGAAGATCTGGCTGAACCCCTGGAAGAAGAGCGACGATTGCGTAATCTTTAGTAAGTGGATGTTCTGGGCGTATATAGACCCCTGGCTCGCCGCTGCGTGGATGATGGTTGATAATCCCCGCGGCGTCAGAGGTAGCCATAAAGGTAAAGTCCTGGGTGGAGGGCATTGCCTTCAGTGAGCTGTTTTCCGCAACAGAGCCGATAAAAATCAGGTTGCGTTCGCGGGCTTCGTCCCATGTAACCAACAGGCTGCGTTTAAGTTTAAATTCTGCACGATGTCGGTCGAACAGTTGGGTAAGCTCATGGACTGAAACTAATTCTCCAATTCCTGTGTAGTTATCAACGCGATCAGTCGCTTGGTTGTCCGATCCATCGCCAGCAGCGTAGCGCATACCGCGTTTGGAATCGCCAATAAAGACCGCGTTGCTATAGATGACCAGCGGCGGATCTCCGGCGAAGAAGGGCGCCCAAAGTCGATTAGTCGGCTGGGACGATGCGAGATGCCGCTGCCATAAACGTAGCCCTATAGCTGATAGGCCCAGCAAAATCAGACAGATAGCTGAGACGATCTGCCACGGATGGTTAGCAAATCGCTTTCGTTTCAACTCAATTTTGGAAAGATGGTAGTGAGCCCCTTCCACGGCAGGGAGAAAGAATGGCAGGTAATGACCCTTTGGGATTTCGATGATAAGAGGTTCGGATGCACCCTCCGCATTGAAATAAGCCGAGAGTTTAAGGCGAAGGAGTCGAGCCTGACTGCGAACGACGCTGTCTTCGCTGGAGTTGAAACCAGGAGGTTTCTGAAACACCTGGATCCCGATTTGCTGCTCAGTAGCGTCTTCAGGCGTGTCTCGAATCGCGCAAGCTGTGACATGAAGAAGAAAATCGCGCAGACGAGCGGAGGTGGCTAGGTGGGGGCTTTCAATAATGCGTTGGATCAGTTCCCAGCGAGGATCTCCCGTTAAATCAATTACTTGAGTATTCTGTTCTGCGGTTGTTTTCATGGAAATAACCAGTATTTCACTGTATTTGACGGTCAAATCACGGTGAATGACGTACTCAAACACGGTTAATTAGGAGCATTGTCTACGCAACTCGTACCCAAACGTAAACGGGGATAGCAAGATCAACTTCGCTTTACGTCATCTGTTGCTGGATTCACAGTTAGGTGGAATCCGGACGACTCCTTTTGGATGCCATTCAGTGGAGGCAAAGATGAAATCTATTAGAAAACAGATATGCCTCGGAACTCTGTTCCTGGCAGTCATGCTGCTGGGCGGAAGATCCGGTCTTTCTCAGGCGGTCTATGGATCGCTGTATGGGACTATTACGGACAATACGGGAGCGATCATTCCGAACGCTCAGATAACAGTAACCGACGTCAACAAGGGAACCAAGACTGTGGTTCAGAGCAACGCGGAGGGTTTTTGGCGAGCCGACAACCTGATTCCCGACACCTATTCCATTAAAGTTGAGTCCGGAGCTTTTGCCCCAGGCCAAGCCGAAAATATAGAGTTGCAGGCTGGGATGTCGCAACTGGTGAACATTGCCCTGCAGGTTCCTGGAGGGCAACAATCGATTACGGTGACCGCCGAGGCTCCGGCACTGCGGACCGATCGGGCAGAGATTTCAGAGAGTCTGAATGAACGGTCGATCCAGGCACTGCCAAACCTAACCCGTAACTTTACGACCTTCGCCTTACTTACGCCGGGTATGCAGCGCTCCACGTTCAACATTAGTGGACCGGAAAATCCGCAGGGCGGCATTGCGCTGAATTCAAATGGCTCAAACTATGGCGTCCAAGGGTTTCTGTTGGATGGAACGGATAACCGTGATCCCGTGCTGGGGATCATCGTCATAAACCCCACGCTGGACTCTATCAGCGAGATAAAGGTGACAACGCAAAACTACGACGCGGAGTTTGGTGGCGCCGCGGGCGGTATTATCAGCGCGAGCACAAAGTCGGGCAGCAGCGCGTTTCATGGCGATGCATTCTGGTTCCGGCATAGTGGGGCACAGCAGGCACGTGATCCGTTCGCGAACGCTCTGCCTGACCCGGTAACCGGAAGATTTCTTCCGAGCGCGCTGTACAGTCAGTTTGGCGGATCGCTTGGAGGCCCTCTTATCAAGAACAAAGCCTTTTTCTTTTTGGACTACCAAGGGCTGCGTCAGCGGCTGGGAACAAGCTTTCTGCAATCAGTACCGACGAATACTGTTCGTAATACATGCCTCGCAACCGGGAGCGCGATCTGCGATCTGAGCCAGTATGTTACGACTGGCTCTGTCTATTACCACCCCGTCTCGGGGGGACCAGCTACGGCCTATGCTCCAAATGCGGTTCCCGTGTCTGCGTTGTCTCCACAGGCAATTTATTTCCTTCGCCTGCTTCCTGCTCCAAATGCGGCGTCTTCTTCGGGAACGCAGAATAACTATGCGGCTTCGGGTTCCGGATCGGTCAATGGTGATCAGGCAGACGTCCGATTGGATTACCGGGCGAATGATAAGGTGAGCGCATTCGGACGCTATGACTATGCGCTATATAGACTGCTGGGTATCCCGGCATTTGGTGCTGCGGGCGGACAGGGCTTCGGCATTACCAACACTACGGGTACATCGAATGTGCAGAATCAGAATGGCTCGATAGGCGTTGACTATGTTGTGAATGCAGGATTACTGGCGGAGTTTCGTGCGGGATACCTGAATTACCACGTCTCGGAGAACAAGTTTTCTGTTGGAACGACACCGGCTACTGCGGCGGGCATTCCGAATCTGAATACACTGGCCGATACGAGTGGCTTGCCGAGCTTCAACATCAGCGACAACAGCATCAGCAACTTCGGCAACCAGGGTTGCAACTGCCCACTGCTGCAGAGCGAGCAGGTGTATCAATTGGTGAATAACTGGACGAAGATCGTGGGCACCCACACGATCAAGTTCGGTGGGGACATTCGCTACGCCATGAATCTGCGCAATGCCAGCGACAACAATCGTAGTGGCGTTCTGAACTTCAACAATGGTTCGACTGCTGGTCTGGACGGTGCAGGATCTGGGTTGGCGTCGCTGCTGTTCGGACAGGTCAATGAGTTTCAGCGCTTCAACGTTTACCAGAACGACGCAGCGAACCGACAGAAGCGTGGAGCGTTTTTTGGACAGGATAGCTGGCGCGTCACACAAAAGCTGACAGTGAATTACGGCGTGCGCTGGGACCTGATCTTCCCGGAGACGGTGAATGGAACGGGCAGAGGTGGATTCGCTTCTATCGCTTCAGGCGGTACGCGCGTTGTTGGGGTCAATGGAATCGGCACCAATGGCAATCAGAACATGGACTTCCTGAATCTCGCGGGCAGGCTGGGCTTTGCTTACCAAGTGCTGCCCTATACGGTTATCCGTGGCGGCGTCGGGCAGGTGTATGACAACGTCGGATACTTTGGAACGATCTTTGGAAGTGTGCTGACACATAACCTGCCGGTGCTTGCGAATGAGGACTTCACGTCGAACAATGCGGTTGGTCAATTTGTGACAACACTGGCGAATCCTCCGGCTCGTCCACCAGCACCTTTTATTCCGTCCACCGGCATCATCCCTCTCAGCGATACGTTCAATCCGCAGTTCCGGCCTGAGCGCATTCAGCTGCCGAAGGTAGACCAGTGGAATCTCACGTTGCAACAGCAGTTTGGTGCCAACACGACGATGGAGATCGCCTATGTCGGCAATCATGCTGAGCGCATCTATCCCGGCGAAACGTATGGCTTCGATTTGAATGCTCCCGTGCTTGCCTCCACGCCAGCCGAGCTTGCTTCGGGGAACATTGCGCAACGGCGTCCTTTCTACAACCGATTCCCCAACACCTATAACGGTGCTCCGGTAATATGCTGCAGCAACGGTATGACATCGGCTGCTCCTGCAGGGAATGCAAATTACCACGCACTGCAGACTAAGCTGGACAAGCGGTTCTCGCACGGTCTGCAGTTCAACGCGAACTATACCTGGTCGAAGGCGATCAACTATGCCAATGACAATGTATTCGCCCGCTATCCTCGCGTGAGTCGTGGACGAAACGATACGAACCGCACGAACATCTTTGTGTTGAGCGGTTTGTATCAACTGCCGTTCGGCAAGAACCGCATGTTCTTTTCGAACAGCAGCCGATGGATGGATTACGTGATTGGCGGATACACCGTAAGTGGATCAACTACTTATCAGAGCGGTTCACCGTTTACGCCGACTTTCTCTGGATGCGGCCTGCAGCAAGACCTGGATACGAACTTCAACGGCCCCGGACGAAGCAGCGATTGCCGTCCCGACAGAGGCACTGGCTTTAATGTGCACGCAGGCGGATTTGATGCCCAGACTCGTACCGTTCACCTCTTCACACCGATGCCGACACCGGTTGGTTCACCCAACAGCTCAGGTGCCTTTTTATTGCCGGCGTTTGGAACGTTTGGCAATGTCGGCCGCAATTCCTTCACTGGACCGAATCAGTTTCTCGCTGATGCATCTTTGATAAAGGACATTCCAGTGACGGAGCGCGTGAAAGGACAGTTTCAGTTCCAGGTATTCAATCTGTTCAACCATCCTGCGCTGGATATTCCCAATTCATCGGGTGCGCGTTGCGTGGATTGCGCGAATGGCGGTGTCATCAGCAATACTGACTCGAACATTCCTATGCGGCAATTGCAGTTTGCCGTCCGCGTATCGTTCTAGGCAGCCTCGTGACCTAACAGGGCTGCCGGTAAAGTTGCCGGCAGCCCTGTAGTTTGTCTGGAGGCTTTACTATTTTCATCCAGCAGTAAAAAGCAATGTCTTTATCTTTGGAGTATCTCTATCTTCATGAAGATTTTCAGCAATCGTCGTAACGCAAGCGTTGGCGTCCTGTTTGCCACACTTTCTCCGTTGCTTTCTGCTAAGGCACAAACAGGTTTAGACACTACACCTCGTTTTGCTCTGACGGAAGGGCGACTTATCATCCGGCAAGGTGTGCAACCTGGCCATCCATTTACCGTGACGGGCGCGACTGGGGCAATTCTGGGATTGCAGAACGGCAGCGTTGAGATGTGGGCACTACCGACAAAGGTATTCAGCAATCTGCACCTGACGGCGGAGCTTGCAGGCTACTCTGTGCCGATTGATCTGAATGCAGCTGCGGCGACCATCGATGTTCAGCCAGACCATACGACGATTACTTACTCTCACGCTGCAATCACAGTACGGCAACATATGTTCGTGCCTGCGGGCGAAGACAATCCCGCGAAGGGACCAATCACCTTCTTTGAAATTGAGTCGATCAAACCGGCGGTGCTTACTATCTCCCTGGAGCCGGCAATGGTTCAACAGTGGCCTGCACCCACATTCGGGAGACCTTCAGCCAGTTGGGTTTCGTTGGGCAGCGGAGGGGCTTACGTGCTTTCAACGGATAACCCTGTGAACTTTGGCATCGTAGGGATGCCAAATGCAACGGCAGGAACGATGGCTCCTTATCAGGAACGTCCGCAGGCGTTGCCGCTTGAGTTCAAGGTTCACTTTGATCCGAAGACGGATGCGGACCGTTTCTTTCCGTTGATTGCCGAAGTGAGCCATCCTGGTGAGAGAAGCTCTGCCGATACAGTGGCTGCGATGCAGGAACGATTGATCGCGCGAGCCAATACGTTGCCCGAGATTTACCGACAGACGCAGACTTATTATCAACACTTCTTCGATACGCGGCTGACTGTACATACCCCTGATCCACACTTCGATGCGGCGATCCGATGGGCAGAGATCGCCATTGAGCAAAGCAAGGTGAAGACCGGTGAAGAGACAGGGCTGGTTGCAGGGTGGTATCCGTCGTTTGATTCGACACGTCCGGGATTCGGTTGGTATTTTGGCCGCGACACCCTGTGGAGCCTTTATGCAGTGAACAGCTATGGGGATATGACGCTTGCAAAACAAGCGCTTGAGTTTCTGGCGCGACGACAGCGGGACGATGGCAAAATGATGCATGAGTATCCGCTGACGGCGGCGATCTTACAAGGTGATATGGAGTGGTCCAAGTTAGGGTATGAATACGCCGCCGCAGATTCAACACCACTGTTCGTTATGGCGGTTGCAGATTACGTTCGTACGACTGGCGATATTGATTTCCTGCACGCGCACTGGGAGCAGGTAAAGAAGGCATATGCTTTTGCCCGCGCGCACGACTCAGATGGCGATGGCGTCTACGACAACAGCGAGGGGACCGGATGGGTTGAGGCATGGCCGCCAAAGATGCCACATCAGGAGATTTATCTGGCTTCGCTCGACCAGTCATCGGCGATGGCAATTGCCAGCCTCGCAAAGCTGATGAATGATGAAGCGTTGGCATCGAACGCTGCCGCTCAGGCGCAGCACATCGCAGATGCTGTCGCGAAATATCGGCAAAACGATGGCACCTATGCTTTCAGCCGTAATCGCGATGGCAGCTATGACACAACAGTTACGGTATTTCCCAGCGTCGCGCTGTGGGTTGAAGGGGCTTTACTACCGAAGCCTGCACCAATGCTGTCGGCGTGGGCCTCGCACAACTTCGCTACAGATTGGGGCGTGCGTTCGGTCAGCGATACGGAAGCAATCTTCGATCCGATCAGCTATCACCAGGGTTCAGTGTGGCCATTGTTCACCGGATGGGCTTCGCTCGCGCAGTATCGTGAGGGACGTCCACTTGCGGGATATGCTGCGCTGATGAGAAATCTCGATCTCACCTGGGCACAGGATCCAGGATTTGTCACCGAGGTTATCTCTGGTGAGTTCTATCAACCGTTAGGACGCAGCAGCTCCCATCAGTTGTGGTCGTCTGCCATGGTTCTGACGCCGGCAATTCGCGGGCTGTTTGGTATTGAGGCCGATGCCCTGCATCGCACACTTCGGATACAACCGCTTCTTCCAGCGGGTTGGGATTTTGCAGAGCTTAACAACGTTCGAGTTGGCGATGATCTTTACGCAGTCACCTTGAAACGGGAACGGGATCATCTGCTGGCAACGGTCCGGTCGACAAAGGAGACTGTGCTGTGTCTCAGCGACAAAGCTGGCTCTTCGCGGGAAGACTGCCGAGCGCGTGCTGCTATTGTGCGAACCCTGTCGATAGCGCTACCCGGAGTTGAGGTCAGTCTTGATGGCCAAAGCGTTCCTGAGTTAGGTGCTACAACAAGCCAACCCCGTGTAATCGAAGAATCATATGGTGCCCATGAGATGACGTTTACGATTGAGGGCCTTGGAGGGACAACCGCTGAACTTTCAGTTCGCAGCAACTCCACACACGTGCAGCGTATCAGTGCCGCAGCGCTCAACGTCGAAGGGGCAGAGCTTAGCGGAGAGAAGCTGAGAGTTGTTTTTCCGAAGAGCTCTGGTTTTGTCTCCCACCGGGTACGTATCTCATGGCGTTGAAGCTTGGGAAATTGGCTAGCGTTAGAGATGAAGGGTGGTATTGCCTACCACCCTTTAGAAGATCACCTTCGCGCCAATCTGAAGAATGCGCTTATCACGATAGCCGCTGATATTGCCGGCAGTTGAGCTATAGCCGCTAGTACTGATCAGGCTCCCAGTGTTGATCGTATCCGGATTCGTGTGGTTAAAAAGGTTGAATGCTTCGCCACGAAGTTGCAGGTGTACATGCTCTGTAAAATTGACATTTTTGAATAGACCCGTATCCACACGCCACCAACCCGGCCCTTGAACAACATTGCGTGCAGCATTGCCACCGCGGATCTGTCCATTTGGTACTGCAGTAAACGCATTGATGTTGAACCAGTGCAGCCGATTGTGGATTGGAGTGGTTGGCGTGCTTCGGTTCGGATCGGCGACCTGATCGGGTCTTCCGCCGGATACGCTCGTACTGGACACCACACCCACTCCGGCCGGATCCAGACCGCTGGTCGTGACGTTCAACGGAAGACCAGTGTTGAAATAACCCAGTCCGGAAACTTCCCATCCTCCCAACAGATGGCCAATCAGGCCATGCTGTTCGTAGAAAAATGGCAGTGCATAGACAGCGTTGAAATTAAACATGTGACGCCGATCGGCGGCCGCCGGGCCATACTCGGCCGATGGATTCGATGAGATTTGTGGGGCTCCCGTACGGTCGGCGTTGGCGTTCGTCAGCGCATGAGACCATGTGTAATTGAATGCCACCAGTGAATTATGTCTCCATTCCTTACGAGCCGATGCTTGCAGGGAGTTGTAGTTGCCCATGAAGATTGTCTGCACCGAATTGATAGGGCCAAAGCCTCTATATGGTCTGTAGGGATTGATCAACGAGACGTTGGAGCTCGTCACCAGCGTTCCAGGATTGGCGGCCGCGAATGCTCCAACCGGCGCTTGATTAATGTCGACTAATCCGAGCAGATGGTTTTGCACGCTGCCGACATAAGCGATCTCACCCACGAAACCCCCAGCTATCTGTTGCTGCACACTTAACGAGAACTGCTGATCATAGGGTGTTCTGAAGCGTGGCGCCGTGGCGCGAATCACCTGAGCAGAATAGCTAACATTCGCCGCCACGATTCCAGGATTGTCGAAGCTGGTGTTCGAGACCGTCGGCGAATTTACAAAAGGAGGATTCTGGAAGATGTTTTGTTCGTAGGTGCCGAACAATGCTGAGTCAAACGCAATGCCGTATCCGCCACGCAACGACGTTCTGCCATTGCCAAAGACATCGAGGGCAAAGCCAACGCGAGGAGCGAAGTTCAGATTATCCGCCGCTCCCACCTTGCTTCCATATGGAGAGTTCTTTCCGTTGATACTTACGCCGTTTGTTACTGCCGAAGCCAACGTCACGCCGTTCACAGGCGTCACGCCCGTACAAGGCGCACCTGTGACGCAGATCAAACCGTTTTTGTCTATTGTCGGCGCCGCCGCAGAGCTATATAGAGAGGGATCAAATGTCGTCAGCTGGTTATTCTGATCCGTAGGCTGCGCGAAGTGCGAATAGCGAAGACCAAAATTCAGTGTCAGCCTAGGGGTTGCTTTCCAGTCATCCTGCACATACGCCTCAATTTGATTAGCCAGAATACTGGGTGTTACGTCGATTGAGGCTTGAGTGAACGTTGTTACAAAGCCCGTTAAAAAGTTGGCCCACGCCTGTTGATACGCTTGCGCCGTAGATCCGGCCGGAAGATTACCGTTCGAGAAAGTGAAGCTGCCTGCATTGGCGCTCGCGTTGTTCTCCTGCTTGTTGTAGCGGTTGTAATCTACGCCCATCTTAAGAGTGTGATTCGCAATCGTCTTGGTAACATTGAAGAAGACGTTGTGATTACGGTTGTAATCACGATAAGGACCATAAGTTGCGATGGATGTTCCCCCGGAAAACACCAAGGTCGGCACCCGCGGCAATGTAGAGGGAAACAGCAGGGTGGGCTGAATATCTGGAGAGTTTTTGTTCGCCGCCAATCCTACCGGGTCACTCAGCAGCGCTCCATAGGAGAACGCGTAACCTCCATCGACCAACAGCTTGGGATTGATGACATATGTCGCATGGCCCAGATACGTCCGTCCCGGGGCATTCGTATTGGTCACATTCACACCCGGATATCCACTGCCCTGGAATAGCCCGCCCGGCTCTTGCGTCGGAATCGAGTCATTGATAAAGCGGAAGAAGATATTCAGCTTCTGCCCAACCTGCTGGTCGATGCGGACGATCTGTTGATTTCCATTGAATAGATTTCGCTGCGGAGGCGTAACCTGAGTGCCGGTCCCATCCGTAGGACCAACGGTTGAATAGATGTCCTTTAGATAAGCCTGCGCCAGTGTGCTCGTGATTGGCACAGTCGTTACTCCAGAATTCGTACATTTACCTGCCGCAGTCGTGCTGTCGCATACTGGTGTCGTGAAGATACCCTGACGTTCGTTCATGCTGGGTACTCCAAGCAGCGTTACCGCCTTATAAGTGATGACGCGACGGATCTCCTGCGAGAAGAAAAAGTAGGTATTGTGTTTCCGTCCGTCATAAATGCGGGGCAGCCACACTGGACCGCCAATCGTATAGCCGAAGTCGTTGTAGCGCAGACGGCCACGGGGTGAAACAACTTTCGTTGCACCAGAAGGGGTGGTCGGCAGCTTATTCAGTACATCGTTGGCATTGAAGATGTCATTACGGACAAATTCGTAGGCGCTTCCATGGAAGTCGTTACTCCCTGACTTCGTGATGACGTTGATCTGTCCGCTGGCACTGCGTCCGTACTCTGCAGAGTAAGCTCCACGCAATGTCTTGAACTCCGCAATCGCATCCACCGAGGGGTATGTCAACAACGTGTAATTCGATCCACGGTCTTCGTTGTCGACGCCATCCACAGTCCATGAGTTACCACTTGTGCGCCCGCCGTTGACCGAAAAACTCACCACATTGGTTGCACCGCTCGGGTTCGAGTTGCCAATGTAGATCTGATCGCCGCCCGAGTACGCTACACCGGGCTGCAAGCCCACCAGTTGCTCGTAATTGCGGCTCGAAAGCACCAGTTCGCGAACCTGTGTGCCATTGATCAGGGACGCCTGGGTTGCGTTCTCAAAGTTCAGGCTTTGTGCTTCCGCAGTCACAGTCACCTTTTCTACGGTACCCACTTTCAACGTGCCATTAATCGTCAGCGCATCGCCTACGTGTAGCACAATGCCAGTGAATACCTGATCGCCGAAGTTTGGCGCCGATACTGTCACGGTGTAACCGCCTAGAGGCAGCGAGGTCGCGGTATAGAATCCCGTCCCACTCGTTTGTACTGTCCGAACCACTTCCTTGCGGTCCGTGTTGAGCAGCGTAACCGTCGCTCCACTGATGGAGGCACCCGTCGCATCCGTCACCGTTCCGCTGATACTTCCCAATCCCACTTGGGCTCGTACCACGTCAGGCGCCAGCAGTATAGCTGCCGTCATAGCGAAACCCATGGCACAACAAAGAAATTGTCTAAACGTTGTCATCTGACTATCTCCAGGAAAATTTCAAGAACTGAATGTCACACCGGACTCTTACCGGTTTTATTTTCTATCCTTGCCCCAAGAAGAACGGCTAAGAGAAAGCCTAGGTAAGCATTGCCACGTATCCTCAAAAAGGAGCTACCTGAGGATGAGCATTGAGTTAATTATGTTCCGTAAATCTTGTCAATCGATGAAGTAACCATTCGCGCGAACCAAGCAAGTCAAGCCCCCAATGAAAAGTTCATAACCATCAATACGTCAAGCTGCCGTTTATAGATCCGACGATTTTTAGAATGTCAGTGCCGTTTGAGAGCTTCCAGTTCGTCAAGGGTCCGTGGCCAATCAGACCCTAGAAGCCGGGATAAACTGCGATCCGCCAAGATCTTCCCGCCAGTCTGACATCGAGCACAGTAATTGGTTTCATTGTCTGCGTATCTGATACGCTGCACTTTTTCACCACATCTCGGGCACAACTCTCCGTAACGCCCATGCACTGCCATGTCTCTGCGAAACGCGGTCACTTTTTCTGGAAATCCAGTATTGGCCTCAGCTCGGAGGCGGTCTATCCATAGCTGGAGGGTGTCGCGAGTCGCCGCAAATAGTCTTTCCCATTCGTGCGGCTCCAGTTTACGGGTAAGCGTAACCGGGGACATCTGCGTTGCGTGCAGGATCTCATCTGAGTATGCGTTGCCGATACCGCTCAGAATACGAGGATCAGTCAAAGCTCTTTTAAGAGTGCGGTTTTCGGCAGTGAGCGCAGTGCGGAATGCTTCGAGATCGCTTGAAAAGACATCAATCCCGCCTGGATCTACGGAATGTAAGGCCTCGTCGCCACTGAGAACATGCAACGATGCGCGACGTTTGGAGCCAGCCTCGGTGAGCGTAAGAGAACCATTGGGAAAATCGAAAGCTGCCAGATTATTGCGTCCTGCAAGCTTTGCCCCTGGCGGTTTCCAATGAAGTCGGCCGGCAATCATCAAATGAAGTACAAGCCACAGATCGTTATCGACACCGATGGCGATGCGCTTGCCGATTCGCCGCAATTCGCGGACAGTATGGCCCTCTACATTGGCGATGGGCGGATGTGCAGTTCGCAGAAGAAAAGCGCTTGCCAGTCGCACCCGCTCCAACCGCTGACCAACGATACGCGGTTCCAGCGCACTAATATAAGCAGCGATATCTGGCAGCTCTGGCATGGGTATCAGCTTGCACGGACGTCTGCTCTTTTGCAACTATACCTTTACACAAATGGATGATCTGCTTATCCGTTGAAAAGGCCCGCCTAAACAACCCATACAAACTTAAATGACAGCGATTTTGGCAAAATTCTTATCCGATATGCTTCAGTGAACCTTAAGGTTTACTATCTAGTCTAAAATTCATGCGTTGGACGGATCGAAATTTGCTTACCTTTGCTGCAGCAGCTCTTGTCTTCCTTTATGCTGCAGGTCTTGCCAGCGCTCAAGAAGCGAAGCCAAGCGGCGCAGAAGTAATCTCGCTTTCAGAAGCGATTCATCGAGCAGAGCAGAATGAGCCAACCTTCGCGAACGCCTTGGCAGCCCAGAAATCGGCAAACATTGATCGTTATCTCACCAAAGCTGCGCTTCTGCCTTCTGTCATCTATCACAATCAGATGCTCTACACGCAGCCTAACGGGCAGACTAACCAAGGTCTGGCAGCCCCGATTTTCATAGCAAATAACGCCGTCCACGAGTACACCAGCCAAGCCGCAATCAGTGAGACGGTCGGCCTAAAGCAATTCGCTGATGTGCGAATTGCTTCTGCCAACGCGGCTCGTTCCTCTGCAGAGCTAGAAATAGCACGACGTGGATTAACGTTGGCCGTTGTAAACCTGTACTATTCGGTCTCGTCTTTTGAGAAAAAACAGCATCTCCTCACGCAGGCTTTGCATGAAGCACAGTCCTTTACGGAAGTGACGCAAAAGCGCGAGGCGGCCCGTGAGATCGCACACGCCGATGTCGTAAAAGCCCAATTGCTGCTGCAACAGCGTCAACGCGAGTTAAGCGATGGAACCTTGGCGGCAGATAAAGCGCGGCTGGAACTCGCAGTGCTTCTCTTCCCCGACCCGCGGGCGCCTTACTCTACAGAAGCAGCGGGAGCACCACCGTTACTTCCAACACGAGATGAGGTAAATAAGCTTGCTTCAACCGGCAATCCCGAGATACGGAGCGCGCTGGCCGATCTACAGGCGGACAATGCAGAAGTCACTTCGGCCAAGGCGGCTTATCTGCCGGATCTGGTGTTGAATTTCAACTACGGCATAGATGCTCCGCAATTTGCAAAACATGGACGACCCGACGATATACGCAATCTCGGATACTCCATCAGCGGGACGCTCGACATTCCAGTATGGGACTGGTTTTCGACTCAAAAGCGCGTCAAGCAGAGCGAGATCAGACGCGATGTGGCAAAAGTATCGTTGACGGCCACTCAAAGAAGGCTCATCGCAACATTGGAAGAGGCATATGCTGAGGCATCTGTCGCTCGAGATCAACTGGATCTCCTCGATCAGAGTGTCCGTACGGCAGCGGAGAGCCTACGACTAACAAATCTCCGTTACTCGGCGGGCGAATCAACAGCTCTTGAAGTCGTGGATGCACAGTCTGCCTATCTTTCCGCAGAAACTGCACAGGCAGACGGAGTAGTTCGCTATCAAACCTCTTTGGCAGGACTACAGATACTGACTGGAACATTGTGAGCTCAAACGTGAATTTTTCTCGACGACTGGTACTCCATCGACATGCAATACCGTTAGCAGGCATTCTTATAGGTGCATTTCTGCTGCAGGGTTGCAAAAAAACAAACGACTCCGACGTGACCACTCTTGTTACGGTGCAGGCGGAGCATCCAGAGGTCGGAGATATTTCTGAACGCATCATGGCCGATGCGACGCTATCTCCCGTAGCGCAGGCCGCCATCTCTCCGAAGATTTCTGCTCCGGTTCGCACCTTCTATGTACAGCGCGGCTCAAAGGTAAAAGCAGGGCAACTGCTTGCGGTGCTGGAGAACCGTGATCTCGCCGCTGTAGAGCTCGACAATAAGGGCCAGTACACAGCAGCGCAGGCGTCTTTCAACATGCAGACAAAGGCGCAGGTACCGGAAGATTATCGCAAGGCAGAACTGGACGTAGCGCAGGCAAAGGCGCAGCTTGAGTTGCAGCGTCAGATTACGACCGCACGGCAGCAA
The DNA here is from genome assembly GCA_035317185.1 of Edaphobacter sp. Classification (GTDB taxonomy): domain Bacteria; phylum Acidobacteriota; class Terriglobia; order Terriglobales; family Acidobacteriaceae; genus Edaphobacter. The sequence goes on along the minus strand of DATHHN010000002.1, from coordinate 82,406 downwards.
CTTCTTGCTGAAGGTGCCATCGCGGGCAGGGACTACGATACGGCGGCGGCGGCGCTCGTGCAGGCACAAGCGGCATACGATGTGGCGCGAAACCATCTGGATTCGCTGAAGGACGTGAGCCGATCGGCTACTCTCCAACAGGCACAGGGACAACTCTCCTCAGCAGAAGGAAAATATCTTGCTGCCGAGGCCCAGGCTTCCTATTCCGAGATTCGAAGCCCAATCGCAGGAATCGTAACAGACCGGCCTCTCTTTCCGGGCGAAACGGCCAACTCCGGAACCACTCTGATTACAGTAATGGATACATCTTCTCTCTTAGCAAAGGTGCATCTGTCGCAAACTGTCGCACAGCGCCTGAATGTCGGCGATGACGCTTCGATATTGGTCCCCGGCATAGATGAGCCTGTTCCTGCGAAGATTTCTCTTATCAGTCCAGCTCTCGATCCGGGCAGTACGACAGTGGAAGTGTGGCTGCGTACCGATAACAGCGCTGGTAAATATAAAGCCGGCACCCCAATCAGGACTTCCATCACTGGCCGAAAAGCTGCCAAGGCAGTCAAGATACCTCTCACCGCAGTGCTTACAGGCCAGGACGGCGGAAAGTCTGTGATGGTGATCGGAGCAGATGGTGTCGCTCACAAGAAAACGGTGGAGCTGGGCATCAACGACGGCGAAGACGTTCAGATAACCAAGGGATTGAGCGGCGCTGAGACTGTCATTACAGTTGGGGCTTACGGCCTTGACGACGGCACGAAGGTGAAGGTCGGTGCCGTTGATAAGGACGAGGAAAAAGCTGGCGGAGAGACAAAGTGATGGAGCCTTTGTCACCGCAGACGAAAGAGACCTTCTGGCTTGCTCGCTATCGAGGTCCGATCTTTTTCTTCCTTATCACGCTCTCACTCGCGGGTATCTATGCGGCCCAGCAGGTGCCAATCTCGGTCTTCCCGGAAACAAACTTTCCGCGAGTTGTGATCGGCGTCGATAACGGTGTGATGCCGGTCGAGCAGATGCAGGTAACAATCACCAAGCCTATCGAAGACGCGATCAATTCGGTACCAGGCTTGGCGACAGTTCGATCTACAACGAGCCGTGGCTCGGCTGAGATCAGCCTTTTTTTCGATTGGAGCGTCGATATGTATCGAACGCTTCAGTTAGTAGACGCAGCTATCAGCAAGGCACGGCAGTCACTTCCGACCACTGCAACCATCACCACGAACCGCCTTACGTTCGCAAGTTTTCCCATTCTTGGGTACAGTCTCACATCCGACCGGCTCTCTCAAACTCAGCTTTGGGAGTTGGCAACTTATCAGCTCAAGCCGCCATTGAACCGGGTAGCAGGTGTGAGCACAATTACGGTGCAGGGTGGCAAGGTACCTGAGTTTCACATTGTGCCCAATATGGCGCGGATGCAAACTGCAGGCGTAACCATACTTGACCTCGTCAACTCTGTACAAGCATCGAACATAGTCGATTCACCGGGACTTTACGAAGCAAATCATCAACTAATCCTTGGCCTGGTTGGAGCACAGGCGCACGACGCTGATCAGCTTGGCCGCCTGGTTGTGAAGACGGCAGCAAGCGGAGCGGCGGTCCGCGTCTCAGACGTTGCGACTGTGCAACCCGGAGTGTTGCCTGTCTATACCCAGGTCACGGCGAATGATAGTGCGGCCGTCCTTCTCAATGTTACTCGGCAGCCTTCCAGTAATACTGTTGCCGTAGCCGACGCGGTCGCGGCACAGGTGCAAGAACTCAAGAAGACTTTGCCTGCAGGTGTGCGCTTTGAACCTTACTACGATCAGTCAGAGCTGGTGCGCGAAAGCATTCGCAGCGTCCGGGACGCTATCCTCATCGGGCTGCTATTGGCATGCATCATTCTGTTCCTTTTTCTTGGTGACTGGACTTCATCTCTTGTCGCTGGCCTGGTAATTCCTGTAACAGTCGCCATCACCATTCTTTTTCTGTGGGTCATCGGGGAAAGCTTCAACCTGATGACCCTCGGTGGACTCGCCGCTGCGATCGGATTAGTGATCGACGATGCAATTGTGGTCGTAGAGAACATCGTCTCCCATCGAGACAGCGGTGAGACTCGCATACAGGCTGCTCGCCTTGCTCTGCGAGAGATCGCTGTTCCTCTCGTCGGTTCAACTATCACGCCCGTTGTAGTCTTTCTACCGCTTATCTCCGTTACAGGAGTGACCGGAAGCTTTTTTCGCGCACTCGCAATAACGATGACGATAGCTCTGCTTACATCACTTCTTCTTGCCGTCACGTGGACCCCTGCGCTCAGCATTGTTTTCTTGCGAGAGCGGCGCCCCGAGACTGGCAAGGCTCACGATAATCATGGGCGGGCCATGAGCAAAATCCTGCAATGGCATGGGCAAGTTCTCAACTGGTCGCTCAGTCGCCCGTTCGCACTTCTAGGTCTCTGTGTGCTTCTCGTCGTCGGAAGCTGGTTCTGCTATCGGGCTCTCGGATCGGATCTTCTGCCTGGAATGGATGAGGGCGGATTCATCATCGACTACATCATGCCTGCTGGCAGTTCCCTTTCCGAAACGAATCGCGTACTGCAGCATGTCAATCAAATCCTCCATAACATGCCGGAGGTCGAGAGCACATCGCGGCGAACAGGTCTGCAAATGGGATTGGCTGCGGTCACCGAGGCCAACACGGGCGATATTACCGTGAAGCTAAAAAACAAGCGTGACCGAGGCATCGATGAAGTGATCGCGGATGCGCGCGCTCAGCTCAAAAAGACCGAGCCAGAGCTCGACGTTCAGTTCACTCAGGTTCTCCAGGACATGATCGGAGACTTGTCGAATTCCCCAGAGCCAATCCAGATCAAGGTATCCGCTAACGACCCCACGCTGCTGTCAAACCTCGGTCCACGCATCGGAGATGCTATCAGCAAGATTGGAGGTGTCGTCGATGTTGAGAACGGAATTGACAATACCATCAGTGGCCCCGCCACCAACTTCCAGATCGACCCTACCGTTGCTGCAAGAATGGGCTTCACGCCATCGGAGATTGCCGAAGACGCCACGTCTATCCTCGATGGTGTAACAACGGCTGATCCCCTTATTGCGAATGGAAGACCCTACACGGTTCGTATCCGCTTGGGAGATGAGACCAGGCAATCCTTGGATACGATTCAGAACACTGTCTTCAACAGTTCGACGGGCAAGCTGGCAACGCTGGGCTCACTAGCTCAAGTGACGCAACTGCCCCCACAGAACGAGATCAAGCGTGAAAATCTCCAGCAACTCATCAACGTAACAGCCAGGTTGGAAGGCTCCGATCTCGGAACCGCGATCGCCAAGGTTCAGCGCACCGTCGATGCAATGCATCTTCCACCCACAGTAAAAGTCGAATACGGTGGAACCTATCAAGAACAACAACAATCCTTTCATGAACTCCTACGTGTTCTCGTTTTGTCTCTGGCGCTTGTGTTTGGCGTTCTACTAACTGAGTTCCGTAATTTCTCGGCACCCATTGCAATTCTCACCTCCTCGATACTTTCCATCACGGGCGTGGTCTTTGCATTACTGATCACTGGCACGACCTTCAACGTTGCATCGTTTATGGGTCTGATCATGGTCATTGGAATCGTGGCCAAGAACGGAATTTTGCTGCTCGATGCCGATGAGCGATACCGCCACGAAGGCGTCTCGGCGCGCGAAGCTATGATGCACGCCGCTCAACGCCGTCTGCGCCCAATCCTTATGACCGCATCGGCCGCGATCTGCGGTATGCTGCCACTTGCATTTGCGCTTGGTTCTGGATCGCAGATGCTTCAGCCGCTTGCCATCGCCGTTATCGGCGGACTTTTAATTTCAATGGTGCTAAGCCTGATTGTGACACCAGTGGTTTACTACCTGCTTACGCGATCCAAGCCTCAGACGGCATAAAGGCCTGCGATCATAAATCGCAGGCCTTCATCGTTAGTATCAAGGATTACCGTTCTACAAGGATAACCTCGAAACTATCAGGCACCACGCTGGGTCGGGGATGTGGCATCGCATCTGTTGCTGCCGGTGCCGCTCCGAACTGCGCCGTCGCCAGGTAAACGCGTCCAGTTGAAGCGTCAAGTGCCATTGTGCGCGCACCCTTCGCCGTCTTGACCGTTTGTAGAACTGGGAAACCCGGACGCGAAGCATCCACAATGGTGAGCGTTCCGTCACCGTTGGAAGAGAACGCCAATCCGTGCTTCGGATCAAAACCGGCAGCATCGGGTGAATCGCCGATTGATGCCAGACCCAACACCTTACCAGTCCCATAATCGACAATTACCATCTTTCCTCCGTCGCAGACAGAGAAGAGTCGATGCTTAACGCGGTCGATTGCCATGCCTGAAGGCGATTCGCAACCTGTGAGCGCCCACGTTGCAACTGGCTTGCGGGTTGTCGCGTCCAGCTTTACGATTTCATTCTTGTCCTCGATGTTTACGAAGACTGATCCCTGTTCGTCCACCTGCGGAAACTCTGGCTTACCTGGCAACGGCACCGTAGCAACAACCTGGTTGGAGGTTGTATCTAGAACAGAAGCATTTTTGCTGCGCCCGTTAAAGGCCCAAACCGTCTTCGTTACCGGCTCAAATATGATGCCGTCAGGGTTTGTACCGGCTGGAACTGTAGCCTGGACAGAAAGATCTGCACGATTAAAAACGACGATGGCATTTCCGGCTCCATCGCTGATGTATCCAGTCTTCCCATCGGAGTTTAAAGTTACACCATGCGTGCTCTTCAGCCCTGTGACTGCTCCAATAGGCTTGCCGGTTCTACTGTCCACAACCTCTACGCGTGAGTTGTGCGTAATATAGAGCCGTTGGGCAGCATCGTCACTAAGCAGGTAGTCCCAGCCACCCTGTCCCCCAACCTTCCATTGATCAGCAACGTGATAATTCTGTGCAGCGGCTATAGCTGCTAGGGAGAGAAGGGCCGTGGCGACCATTCCTTGATAAGGGCGCATGATGAACTCCTGAAGAAGCTCGGCATATCTGCCGGCCTCTTGAGTCTCATTATTGCGCCTTAACTGAAGCTGAAAGTGTGGAATCAGAGCTTAAAGACTCCGCCGGAATCTCCACAATCACGACGGCCCCACCTGTTGCGTTGTTCGCTATATGAATGAAGCCGCCTGCCCGCTCACATATCGCCTTGCAGATGGAGAGTCCCAGACCAGTACCTCCACTTTTCCGGCTCCGCGATGGGTCCCCGCGATAGAAGGGCGCAAAGACATAAGCGCGATCCTCTTCCGAAATGCCCTCTCCTTGATCCTGAACCGTTAGCCGAACTGTTTCTTTGTCAACAATCAAGGCAATCCGGATAGTTCCTCCATCCGGACTGTGCTGAATGGCGTTCAAAAGAATGTTCGAACACAATTGGAGAGCATCTCGCCTGTCTACCCGTATTCTGGCGTCCGCATTGAATTCGAAGTTCATCCCAATTGACTTCAACTCAGCCAGAGGTTTGCTCTGATACAGCACGTCTTCAATAACGCTATGCAAAGAACAAGACTGAGGTGCTGCGTCTGAGCTGTCACTCGTCATTGGCTGTTCCAGCCGTGCCAAGGTGAGCATCTTCTGGACCGTCATCTCCAGGCGAGTGAAATCGTCCAGGCCAAGTGCCAAACCACGACTGTACTCATCAACGGTGCGCTTGCGCATCGACAGCAGCTGTAAGGACGACTTGACGATTGCAACATCCGTCTTTAACTCGTGAGCCGCATCATTGGTAAATCGCTTCTGTTGCTCGAAGGATCGTTGCAGACGTGCAAGCGCGGCTTCAAGAGCTGCGACCAAAGGCCGCAATTCAACCATTTCTTTCGCGCTGATCGGCGCATCAAAGTGCCAGTCGCTTGAGCTAATGCGCTCCGCTTCGCGAGCCAAGTCATGCACTGGTGATAACCCTTTTCGTATCAACCAGGCCATAACTACCGCCGTTACCCCCAAGAGTATGACTGTAGCAACCGCAAAGAAGCGAATCGCTTCAAGAACCTCATGCCAGACATGGCCCAGGTGAGTTCCGTAGGTTACAGTTACATTGTGGCGAACTCCTCCATTCGGTTTGGCCGGATCGACGATTCGAAGACCGCGAAGAACGATAAATCTATACTTACGACCACCCACAACCACGTTTCGGAAAACAGGCGCTCCGGACGGCGGCATTTCCAAATGGGGAGCATCACCGACTGAACCTAATAACCTGCCGCTCTCATCCTCGACGCGAAAAGCGGCATCTCTGGCAACCTGTACACCACGCATATCGAGCATAACGTTGTCGCTTTCATCCTCTGCATCCTGCACCGCGCCCATCAGCGATTCGGCAGTTGCCGCAAGAGATGAATCAAAGGCTTTCAATTGCACCTGGCGCTCATGAATGGTGATGGCTCCAATTAAGGCGACCGCAGACAACAATTCAAGCACAAGGACGGTAACGATAAGTTGCCGCGTAATAGAGAATGATTTCGTCATGGCGCGACGCCCTCCTCCCGGAGACGATATCCGCGATGCCGCAAAGTCTCGATTAGTGGCTCAGTACCCGCAATGTTAAGCTTTCTTCGCAGGTTTGAGATATGCGCTTCAATCACATTGGAATGATGTTCCCAATCAAAATCGTAGAGATGTTCTAGTAATTCTTGTTTCGAAACAACGGCGCGTGGACGATGTATGAGGTATTCAAGAATTCGATATTCCGTTGGCGAGAGATCCAAAAACTGGCCGCGACGCCGAACAGTTTGTTGGACAGTATTAAGCTCTACATCCGAGACCGCTATCACCGGCGTTGAAACACCTTTCGCGCGCCGTATGAGAGCTTTGATCCTGGCTAGAAGTTCCCCCAGATCGAACGGCTTGCTGAGGTAGTCATCGGCTCCTGCATTCAGTAGCTTGACGATAGACTCCTTGCCTTCTTGTGCGGTAAGAATGAGAACTGGAGTATGGAGTTTTTCTCGGCGAAGATCCTGAAGTACACGCTGGCCACTTTTACCAGGAAGCATCAGGTCGAGCACAATCGCATCATACATGCCCTGTTCAGCGAGGTACGAGCCCGATTCGCCGTCGGCAGCATGATCCACTGCAAGACCTATTTCACGCAATGCAGCAACAATGTTCTCGGCCAGTCGCTGCTCGTCTTCAATCAGAAGTACCCGCATAATGTTCTGAAATATTGTCTCAGGGCTTGCTTAACTCCGACTTAATTCGGCTTCAGCCTCAAGGTCGACCGTCCATAAATGATTTAGAAATCTGCTTTGTTAGAGCAGCAACAAAGCCGCCCATTATAAGCATCTGTTCCTGTCAGATTTCTGTTCCTACCGCACCTATGATCCAAAGTGTTCGCGTCTGAGCTTGAAAAACTAACGCTTGCAAATACCACTCATTGTTGGAAATTCCGTCATTCGAGATCAACGTTGTTGACGCAAGCCGCTGCCAGTGCTAACGTCCAATTATCTTAATTATGCGAAGCCTCATGACCATCTCGATTCGAATGTGTGCCATGCACCAGGTGTGCGCCGTTCGCATCTGCAGATGTTGTTGCTGCTGACCACCGCCTTCTCTTCCATATAAATTTTGAATTCTTTGTGCTTGTCGCGTCCCCCCATCTTTGGGACGCGACAAGCAGATGCAGCCCTTTGGCGGGCAGAGGATAGACTCATGCTTTCCAGCAAGAGAAAATGGGTAGATTATCTTGATCTGAGCCGAAAAACTATCAGAATTTTGGTTAATGAAGTCGGTCTCTTCTGCTTCCTTGCTGTGGGGGTGCCAAGTATATATGGGCAGGACACGTCTATTAGCAACACTGCAAAAATAACGCGCGGGCCAGCAAAGCAGTCTATTCAGGCTTCTATGGTTGTAAAACGGCGTGCCTTTCTTGAAAACCACTGCGCCGACTGCCATAACGATACCGACAAGACGGGTGGTTTCACGACCTCCTCATTCGATGCGGCACATCCGGAACAAACAGCCGAACTTGCCGAAAAAATTCTGGGAAAGCTGCGCTCCGGAATGATGCCTCCAGCACCCGAACCTCGCCCTGATGCAGCTGAGCTCGAGCCTTTTCTGAAAGGTGTAGAGGCTTCTATTGACCGTGCCGCGGCTGCCAACCCGTATGTTGGCTATGTCGCCCTTCATCGCCTCAACCGGTTGGAGTATGCCAATGCGGTCCGCTCGCTTCTCGGATTGGACATCAATGTAAATTCCTTGTTGCCTGCTGACGATTTGAGCCACGGGTTTAACAACATCGCAGAGACTCTTACGACCTCTCCGGCTCTCCTAAAGGCATATGTGGATGCAGCGGGAAAGGTTAGCCGTTTGGCTGTTGGCGACCCAAATGCCACGCAAACAGAAACTACCTACAGAGTTCCACGTGTTGTTTCACAGACACGTCACATCGTTGGCACTCCCTTCGGCACACGAGGTGGCATTGCAGTTGTGCACAACTTCCCTGTCGACGGAGACTACATCTTCAAGCTTGCCTTTTACACCCACCAGCAGGGCTATCTCTTCGGCCAGAATCAAGGTAAAGGACAGCAGGTTGAAGTCGCAGTCAATGGAGTCCGTGTCGCACTCTTTGACATCGATCCCAAATGGAAAGTGGGACAAGATCTGAAAACCCCACCTATTTATGTCAAAGCTGGTCCGCAGAACATCTCCGCTGCCTTCATCAAACAGTTTGACGGTCCCGTTCAGGATGAGGTGCAGGCTTATGACCAGAGTCTCATCGACGTGAATGTTGCAAATCTTCCAGGTCTTACAACTTTGCCGCATCTTTATGATCTGTCGATTGTTGGTCCTGCGAAGACGGGTGTTGTCTCCGAAACTCCAAGCCGTCGCCGTATATTTATCTGCCAGCCAACTAAAGTTTCGCAAGAAGATCCATGTGCGCGCACTATCGTAGAAAACCTCATCAAGACAGCCTATCGGCGGCCAGCCTCGCACGCGAATGTCGAACTTGCTCTTACGTTCTATCGCGATCGGCGCAAACAGGGGAAAGATTTTGATGAGGGCATCCGCGTCGCCTTGCAGTCGATTCTTGCGAACCCTCAATTCATCTTCCGTTTCGAACATCAGCCCAACATACCTGGGCATGGACAATCACAACGAATCGACGATGTTGAACTCGCGTCACGCCTTTCATTCTTTCTGTGGAGTGCGCCTCCAGACGACGAATTGCTTCACGTTGCGGCGACTGGAACGCTGCACACCAATACTATTTTGCGGAAGCAGGTGCGGCGTATGCTGGCGGACACCCGTTCCAACGCACTAGCCACCAACTTCGCCGTCCAATGGTTGAACCTCAAGAACCTGAATGAAGTGCTTCCTGACCCCTATCTTTTCCCCAACTTCGATCACAATCTGGCGCAGTCCATGCTGCGCGAGACAGAACTCTTCTTCGGAAGTATCGTTCGCGAAGACCATAACGTCCTCGATCTACTTAACGCCGACTATACGTTTGTCGATGAGCGTCTCGCCAAACACTATGGAATTCCTAATATCGTTGGGAATCGATTCCGGCGTGTCGAAATCCGTGATGATAATCGACGAGGTCTGCTAGGCCAGGCAAGTATTCTTACGCTAACCTCTACAGCAAACCGAACGTCCCCAGTCACCCGCGGTAAATGGGTTTTGCAGGTCCTTTTTGGTGCCCCACCGCCACCACCCCCACCAAACATTCCAGCCCTCATCGAAGCAGGGGATGATATCAGCGTGCATACCGTCCGACAGAGGCTGGAGGAGCATCGCAAAAATTCCTCCTGCGCCTCCTGTCACTACCGCATCGATCCCGAAGGCTTCGCGCTCGAAAACTTCGATGCCACCGGCGCATGGCGTACATCCGACAACAGCTCGCCCATCGACAGTACAGGCATCATGTTCGATGGAACTCGTCTCGATAGTCCTGCCAGTCTTCGCCGTGCAGTTCTCAGTCACTCTGATACTTTCCTTCAGACCTTCACGGAGAATCTGCTCGCTTATAGCCTTGGCCGTGTTCCAGATTATCGCGACCGGCCATTAATCCGGTCCATCATTGCTCGCGCCGCCAGACATGAGTATCGCTTCTCTGATTTTGTCGAAGGAATTGTAGAAAGCCCCGGCTTTCAGAATCGCGGCCTTCCCGTTACTACACTTGCAACACAGCAAATCGCGACTGAAAAAAAATCGTTACTCACGAAAAACATTAATAGCAAAGCTATCGAGTTACAGGAAAATAAACTTCTTCCGAGCACTTTGTTTTAATAAGTAACTCACAACTTACTTGACACTACAAAAATATATCGTTACGATCACGGAACCAAGCAACAAATAACATGACCACAATGACGATGTCTTCCATTTCCGGCTCTTTCTACATGTGTAACCATATGCGCATGCGGGCTGGCATTGTCTCTGGTTGTTGTTGCTAGTCCCGCTCTTCTAAGCAATTCCTTTTTGAGAAAACTAAATAGGAACAACGACGATTCATCTGTCGATCCGTGTGGAGAACTTCTCCCAGATCACGCATGTTCTCTTGTCCGACGTTCTTTGCCTAATGGCCTAACGACATTTGAGGAAGTGGCATGTTTATTACCAAACGACACATCTCTCGCCGTACTTTACTTCGCGGCGCGGGAGCTACTCTGGGCCTTCCATTGCTTGATGCCATGCTCCCGGCACTAACACCATTAGCGAAAGTGGCGAGTCTGCACAAGACGCGTCTGGCATGTGTCGAGATCGTTCACGGTGCGGCCGGCAGCACGCTAGACGGCACGAGTAAACACTATTGGTCGCCCAGCAAGGAAGGAACTGACTTTGAATTTACCCAAACGCTCAGTCCGCTGGAGAAGTATCGAAACTACCTGACGGTCATCTCCAATACAGATCTCAATCCAGCCGGAGCCTACGCGCCCTCGGAAGAAGGTGGAGACCACTTCCGGTCCAGCGCTGCTTTTCTAACAGCCTCTCATCCGAAGATGACTGAAAGTTCAGATATCTTTGCTGGAACTTCACTTGATCAGATTTATGCAGCCAAGGTAGGCCAAGATACACCGTTGCCTTCGATTCAACTCTGCATCGAAGACGTTGATGCGACGGGTGCATGCGCCTACGGCTACGCCTGCGTCTACTCCGATACGATCAGCTGGGCGTCTCCGACACAACCACTCCCCATGACGCTGGACCCTCGGGTCGCCTTTGAAAATTTGTTTGGCGACGGAAGCACCGCTGAGGAACGAGCTGACCGACGCTCCATTGACCGCAGCATCCTCGATGGGATTGTGCAGCAAATGCCTCGCCTGCGCGCAGACCTTGGCTCCAGTGACCGCGCCCGTCTTGATTCCTACCTTGAAGATCTTCGGGAGATTGAGCGACGCATCCAGAATATTGAGAAGTTTAACACAACGCCGCGTAGTAGAGAAGCACTTCCGAAGGCTCCGCTCGGAGTCCCTGAATCGTATGAAGAACACGTGAAGCTGATGTTCGATCTCCAGGTGCTTGCGTTCATGACCGACACGACCCGGGTGTCTGCCTTCAAGATGAGCCGTGACGTCAACCAACGAGTGTTCCCCGGCAGCGGAGTTACTACCCCATTCCACTCCTGCTCGCATCATGGCGAAAGTCCAGCACATATCGCGGAATTCGCGAAGATCAATCTTTATCACGTCACGCTACTTGGCTATTTTCTCGACAAGCTGGCTGCCACGGCTGATGGCGATGGAACATTACTCGATCATTCCCTGGTTCTTTACGGTAGTCCAATGGGCGACTCGAACGTGCATAACCACAAGCGCGTTCCTATGCTCCTGGCAGGCCATGCCAACGGCACTGTACGCGGGAACTACCATCTACGCACTCCGGATGGAACACCCACTGCCAATATCTACCAAACGGTCCTATCGCGTCTCGGTATCGATGTCCGTTCCATTGGAGACAGCACAGGCCAACTCTCCATCTAGCTCCCCATGACGAGAAAGGACAGAACTATGAGTCGCTCCTATCTATTGCAATTCGGCACTGTATTGATTGCGGCAACTCTGTCTACCGTTGCGTCTGCAATAGGCGAGACACATTCTTCCCTCGTGACAACAGCACATTCATCAGTTGATTCCGGAGAGCTTCTTCAAGCTGCCGAGAGCGACGATATTGATGCAGTGCGCAATCTTCTCCGACAGCACGTCAATCTAAATGCCGCTGCAGGTGACGGAATGACGGCGTTACATTGGGCTGCTTACAATGATGACACTGCTCTCACAAAGCTTCTTATCGACGCCGGCGCGATGACTGAAGCTCGCACGCGAGTCGGGGGTATTACTCCACTCATTCTTGCCGCGGAAAACGGGGATGCCGACCTCCTGAAGGTTCTGCTGGACGGCCGCGCCCAAGCGAACACGGCAAACAACAATGGAACCACCCCCTTGATGGAAGCTGCTGCTGCAGGCTCGGCCGCTGCGATGCAGGTACTCCTTGATCACGGCGCAACGGTCAACGCACGGGAGAAGACATATGGCCAGACTGCACTTATCTTCGCCGTTAGCCACAATCGTGTTGCCGCTGTCCGGCTTCTGCTGCAAAATGGCGCCGAATCTTCCGTCAAAACTACAGTCACAAAGCTGGCGCGTGTTTCTGTCGGTGTTGATGGCGATGCCTTGACCGATGTAAACAAACCAAATGAACAGGCTGCAACTGCGAAGAATGAAGAAAAGAAAACCGTAACGGATACTCAAGTAATAACTCCCGGCACAACTTCGAATTCGAAGAAAGATTCCTCCGATGCACCAGCAGAAAAGCCTCGAGCGAAAGATGAACTCACCTCGAATGGAGGAAAAAATACTAGTTCGTCCGGGAAGAAAAGCGCATCAGTAAAGGAGACAAACGGATCTGCGAAAAAGAAGGACGAAGCTGACGCCTACGGATTTACAGCAGAGGATCGCCGCAACCGCGTCTACGGTAGTCTCTCGCTAGGCGGTCTCAATGCCTTGCATATCGCCGCAAGAGACGGCCAGATCGACGCCGCGAAAGCCCTCCTTGCTGCGCATATGGATATTAATGCAATTACAGATACCGACCACGCAACGGCTTTGATCCTCGCCCTCATTAATGGCCACTTTGATCTTGCCAGGTTGCTCCTGTCAAAAGGCGCCGATACGAAGCTTGTAACTACAGACGGCCTTGGCCCGCTGTATGCTCTCGTCGATGTTCAGTGGGCACCTCACACCTGGTATCCGCAACCGGTAATCTCGCAAGAGCACACGCCTTACCTCGAGCTGCTTGCAGAACTGCTCGAGCATCAGGCGGAGCCAAATATACAACTTTCACGTAAATTGTGGTTTCGTGTCTTTGCCAATGACGAAACATGGGTAGAAGCTGTGGGTGCTACACCATTCTGGCGCGCAGCCCTTGCCGGAGATTTGGCATCCATGCGCATCCTTATCGACCACGGTGCCGATCCAAAGCTCGCCACCAAAAGCGGGGACACACCCTTGATGGTAGCCGCGGGTCTTGGATGGGCCGCCTACTGGACCAGTAATGCACCCAGTCCTCGCATTGAGGCTGTGAAGTTTTGTCTCGCCCATGGTGGCGAAGTTAATACTAAGGATGCGAAAAGCTATACCGCGCTACATGGTGCAGCTTTTCGTGGAGATGACGCACTCGTCAAATTGTTGCTCGCAAACGGGGCCGATATCCATGCGACCACCAAAATGGGAGATACCGTTACCGACGCCGCAAATGGACTCTTCGAGCATGCACTAACTCACCCTCAAACAGTTGCAATGTTAGAGAGCCTTGGTGCAAAGAACTCGAATAACTGTCGGTCGAACGAGTGTGTTGTCCCCGCGAAGGAAGACAAGGTAGTCGCCACAGCCACAAAGCATCCAGCGAACGAGGCTCAAACACAAACAGATACTCATACGCCTCCTATTGGAGGGAGAAAGTAATGCACGCAAAGAAGAACAAAGCAAAGAGTGAACACACTTCCCTGGATATTTTAAAAGCCATTTCTCATTCGCTTCACAAGCGTCGAGCATCATTTTTGACAGGTTTTCTCGCAGCAGGCTTACTTCTGGCGAGCGAAGGCACCTCGTTGATCCGTGGCAGCGTCTTCGCTTCCACCGGAGTGTCTGAACAGGAATTCACAGAGGGGGATACGCTTTTTATCACGAAAGTCAAACCCGTTTTGGACGGACAGTGTCTTCGCTGTCACGGCTCAAGCCTTCCACGCGGCGGCCTTCGGGTCGACTCGCGAGAAGCGCTTCTTCAGGGAGGCGGACGTGGTCCGGCTATCGTGCCAGGCCATCCCGAACAAAGCCTCCTCATTGAGGCAGTGAACCAGACGGGAGAGTTGAAGATGCCTCGCAAAGGAAAGCTTTCGGATGAAGAGATTCAGGCGCTCGCTGACTGGGTCAAAGTCGGAGCACCTTGGCCGAAAGATCAATAACTAGCAGGCGAATTACCTCCACCACGTCCATCTTCTCTCAATGCATTGACAACATGTTCCGAGGGATCGCTGGGATATTTTTTCTCAAATTCCCTCAAGAGAACCATTGAGCACACGCCGAGTTTAAGTGAAAGGTACAAATATGTTCGTAAAATTCCGAGGTTTGGCGCTTCTTTTGTCCGCGATATCTATCCCCGCTGCCGGGTTTGCTCAGAGTGTCACAGCAACTTTGCGGGGCACGGTACATGATCAGACCGGCGCAACAGTGAGGGGTGCCAGCATTACTGTAACCAATCTGGAAAAGGGCGAAAAGCGTGTGGTCACCACGAATGAATCTGGCGACTATGTTGTTCTTCAGCTTCCTGCGCAAGCTTATTCCATCGCAGTCACCGCTCCTGGCTTCAACTCCGTCGTCAATGATCATTTCGTGCTTCAGGTCAATCAGGAAGTCCGCTTTGATGCCACGCTCGCAGTTGGCAAGGTCTCAGAGGAGGTACAAGTAAGTGCCGGCGCACCTCTAATTCAGTCGGAAGACTCATTGAACGGCGCCGTCATCGATGAACAGAAGATTAAAGAGTTGCCGAGCAACTCACGCTCCTTTTGGCAGTTAGCGCAGCTTGACCCGAACGTCAGTGCGCCAACCACTGGCTCCAGTCTGTTGACCCGCGGCGGCTTTGTCGTAGCCGGCATGACCGACGCGAGCAATAATTATCTGCTGGACGGCGCGGACGACAATGACTGGACTACCAGCCAGCCCACTGTTCGTCCCTCCGTAGAAGCCATCCGCGAATTCCGCATCATCAGCAGCATCGCACCGGCAGAGTACGGACGTCGCGCTGGTGGTCAGGTATTGCTCAGCACCAAGTCCGGCTCCAACCAGATCCATGGCACGGCATTTGCCTTCTACAGGAATGGTCACGCCAATGCTCGCTCTTATTTCACGACGACAGCTAATCCTCCATATCAAAGCAAACAACTTGGAGGCTCTATCGGCGGTCCTACTTGGCGCGATCGAAGTTTCTTCTTTGGATCGTATGAGGGTACCTTTACCGCAGCCTCACCCGGTGTAACTCTCTCATTTCCCAACGCACAATATATTGCGGCAGCGCAGACAGGCGATTTCTCATTCTTAACCGGAACACTGATCGACCCGGCCACTGGCAAACCGAACCCCAGCAAAAAGTTTGACCCCTCCACATTCTCTACAGTCAGCCGTTCCCTGCTCAATTACTTTCCAGCCGCCCAGACCGCTGCGGCGTCCAATAATTATGTAAACAACTTCGCCAACGTATCAAACAACCATCAAGTTACATTTCGTGTCGATCAGAAGCTTTCGGACAAACAAAACATCGCAGGCATTTATACGGTTCTGACTGGCAAAGATACTGGCACCTCAGGTGATTTTGTAGGAGCCACGACCACACCAAACTTCGGCGCAGTCGGTCCACATACCTACCAGCATGTCTCCTTCACACACGACTACATCTTTACTCCGCGGATCTTCAACGAATTTCGTGGAGGATTCAACCGCATGGATGCCGGCTACCTCAACCAGGATCAAAAGTACGGCAACGTTGTCGGCCAACTCGGGCTGCCGCAAGGTGGCAGCAATGGCTTGCAGGTAACAGACAATGGAAACCTGGGCGTGCCCTATGTAAGCATCGCTGGCTTCAGCACAATCGGTACCAACAATGACCCACAGTGGCGCGGAGACAATACGATTCATCTTGCCGATGGCCTCACTTGGGTTAAAGGAAACCACACGTTAAAGTTTGGCGCGGACTATTTCAACTTCTTCAAACACTCCTTTTTCGTAAGCACTGGACGCGGCTCCTTCTCTTTCACTAACACCACCTATACCGGCAACGCCTACGTGGACTTCTTGCTGGGCTACATCTCGAGCGACTCGTTTGGTACGGGCAACACACAACAATTTCCCCGCCAACGCGCCTTTGCTGGTTACTTCCAGGATGAGTGGAAGGTCAGCACATCTCTTACGCTCAACTACGGTATTCGCTACGATTACTTCACCCCTCACACCGAGGGTTATAACCTCATCAGCAAGTTTGATCCTGTTCAAAACGCCGTGCTCACTGGCGCGGGACAGGTCTACACAGTCAACAACAGCACCGGCCTTCTCCAGATCACTGGTAGTACACCTACCTTCAAGACCCTCTACGCAAAAACACCTAACGATTTTGCTCCCCGCATTGGCTTCGCTTACCGCGTAGGGGGTCGTCAGGATACCGTTATCCGCGGCGGCTACGGCATCTTCTATAACCTTGTTGCAGTGCAGACCTGGAACAGCGCAACCGCTCTTGGCGCACCCTTCCTGCTGAGCAAGGCTTACACCGGAACAAAATCTGCGCCGCTTACTTGGTCCAGTCCATTTGGTTCCACTCAGCCGGTTGGCGGCGTCGGCGTTACCAACATAGATCCCAATATTCAACGCCCCTACGTGCACGAATATAGTTTCGGAGTCCAACATCAGTTTGGCTCGAACACACTAATTGAACTCAGCTACCAGGGTTCAAAGGGAACGCACTTCGTCAGCAACTACGCCTTAAACAATCCGGCCTTGGCAACACGCATCGCGAATCCGTCAGCATCCGTTCAATCTCTTCGTCCGTTCAATAACATTGGAAGCAAATCGCAGTGGGGTTCCATCTCTACGGTTAATGCTGGACTCTCCACCAACTACAACAGTCTCCTTTTACGTGCGGAGAAGCGTTATAGCAACGGCCTGAACTTCCTGTCCTACCTCGTCTATGCGAAGTCGATGGATTCAAATACCACGCCACAGGACCCGTCGAACCCTCAAGCAGATTGGGCTCCTTCCGACTACGATCAAAAGTTGCGTTTTGTAACCTCCGGCATCTACGACTTACCCTTCGGGCATGGTCGTAAGTGGCTAAGTGACACACATCCGGCTTTGGCTGCAGTCGTCGGTGGATGGCGTGCCACCACAGTACTCACCTTGCAGAGTGGGCGTCCCTTCACTGTCTCCACCACCGATGCTATAGCTTCGAACACAGGAGCCAGCGATCGCGCTTTTGCCATAACTGGAGCCAATCCCAACGCCAGCGTAGACGCAAACGGCAAGCCGACTCGCACAGTAAACAACTGGTTCAATACGACTGCTTTTCGCGCGAATGATCCGAGAAATGCAAGCACTACTTCAACCTCTGTCTATAGTTTCGGAACAGCCTCTCGCAACAGCCTTCGTGGGCCTGGTCTGCAAAACGTCGACTTCGGTTTAATTCGTCAAATCCCACTCTTCCGCGAACACCAGAACCTTGAATTCCGCGCGGAAGCGTTCAATATACTCAACCATCCAAACTTCGCAAATCCAAACTCTAGTTATTCCAGTCCCACCACGCTGGGCACAATCACTTCGACTGTCGGCAGCAATCTCTCCACGGCAACAGGAGCGAATCGGCAACTCCAATTCGCACTCAAAGTCAATTTCTAATTCCGCAGAGCGAGTGAGGCGATCCCTCGCTCCGCTGCTTCATATTTTCGAGCGTACAAACGCTAAGGATAAAGACCGATGAACTTCCATCTCAAACGTTTTGCTGGCTTTACCACTCACCTTGCCGTGCCAGCCTTTCTTCTCGCGACTTTAAATACGTTCTCTGTAACCACTCAAGCAGAAGAACTAAAATCCGCGACACGTTATGTGTCAGACCACTCATCACACTCTGTCTTTCTCGAAGATCTCACATGGCCGGAGCTCTATCGGGCTATTCATGAACAGGGTAAGACCACCGTTCTGATCTTCAACGGTGGTACTGAGCAGCGTGGACCACAGGGGGCCATTGGCGGCCACACATTTATTGCCCGTGCCACAGCAGAGGGTATCGCACAAAAGCTGGGCAATGCCATCGTCGCTCCTGTCAATCCATTCTCCCTGAACCGGGCAAATCCAGAGCAGCCCGGTACCATCGGTATATCAAGTGCGCTATTTACACAGATCAACCAGGAAGTCACAGAACAGCTCATTCAGAACGGATTCAAAATTGTCGTCCTGCTTGGCGATCATGGCGGGGGCCAGCATGAGCTCAAGGATCTTGCCCAAAAGCTCGATGCAAAGTATTCACCTACCGGTGTGCGTGTTTTCTACTCGGACGGCCCTTACGACAAGGCAAATGAGTCTTATTTTGATTGGCTCGACAAAAACGGGTATCCTCCCAGTCAGCACGCCGGCTTGCCTGACACCTCGGAACTCCTTTATCTAGAGGGCAAAAACCAGAATTGGGTGCGTAAAGATCTTCTGCCTGTCTCTCTCGGCGATTCGCCCCGCAAGCACGGGGACGCATCGGCTCCCTCTGACAAACGAGTGAACAACGGTATCGTCGGCGACGCACGTCGCTCCAGCGTCGCACTGGGCAAGCGGTTTATCGATCTAAAAATCGAGTACGGTGCCGAAGAGATCCGCTCCTTTCAACAGCAAACAGTCGCAACTCCGGCAGCTATCCAACAATAAGAACCTTTTGCCTCTGAATCTGCAGGCATTTAAACTATGACAGACAATAGAAACATCATTCTGGAGATCGATCCCTCATGTCGTCAACACTTTCGTTAGATCACACTCAAGCTTTCTCTACGGAATCTGCTACCGCTCCGCTCGCCTTCCTCTATGAGCACCCGCAGTGGTTTGCGTCTGTCTTCGCAGAGTTGGAACGCCGCGGCACTCCCTTCCAGAAGCTCTTTGCACCAGATCATTTCTATGCGGTCGACGATATCGGCCGCCCATCGTTCCGTGTTCTCTTCAACCGCATGAGTCCTTCCGCAGACCGGCGTCAGCATGGCTCCAGCATCTTCCACACCCTCTCCTGGCTGCGACATCTTGAGTTGCAGGGAGTCCGCGTCGTCAATGGATCCAAGGCCTTCCAGTTTGAAATCTCCAAGGCGCTGCAACACTCCCTCCTGCAGTCACTAGGCCTTCGCTATATTCCGTCCCGTGTCATCCATAGAATTGAGCAGGCAATTCCCGCGGCACAAGGGCTACGCTTTCCCGTCATCGTTAAGCCCAACGTCGGCGGCAGTGGTGCAGGTATCGTCCGGTTTGACACACCGCAACAGCTTGAAGCGGCAGTGCGCGAAGGAAGTATTCAGCTCGGCTTCGATCACATCGCTCTCGTGCAGGAGTTTGTTCCAGCTCGTGGCGGCTTCATCACCCGTGTCGAAACTCTCGGAGGCAAGTATCTCTATGGCATTCAAGTTCACCTGAGTGGAGAGACATTTGACCTCTGCCCGGCCGATATCTGCCAGACGGCCCGCGGTGAAGCGCTGACGAACGCCTGCGTCCTCGAAGCTTCCAAGGCCGGACTTAAAGTCGAAGGCTACACGCCCCCGGAGAAGATCATCACCGAGATCGAGCGCATCGTGGCTGCAACCGGAATCGATGTAGGCGGTATCGAATATATCGTCGACGATCGCGATGGAGAAATCTACTACTACGACGTCAACGCACTTTCAAACTTCGTAGCCGATGCTCCACGGGTTATCGGCTTTAATCCCTTTATCAACCTTGCGGATTATCTCGAGGCGGAGGTTGCACGTGTCAGCTAACAGCCACGGAATTCGTTTCGGCTACTGGATGCCCGTCTTCGGCGGCTGGCTCCGCAACGTAGAAGATGAACAGATGGAAGCTACGTGGGCATACACCAGCCGTCTTGCGCGCCGCAGTGAAGCGCTCGGCTTCGATCTCTCGCTGGTCGCGGAACTCAATCTGAATGATATTAAGGGTGTGGACGCTCCCAGTCTCGACGCATGGTCCACAGCGGCCGCGCTTGCAGCAGTCACCGAAACGCTCGAGCTCATGGTTGCCGTCAGACCCACCTTTCATTCACCCGCTTTATTGGCGAAGCAAGCCGCCAATATCGACCACATCAGCAATGGCCGTCTTGCACTCAACGTTGTCAGCTCCTGGTGGGAGCAGGAGGCACGGATGTATGGTGTCGACTTTGAACAGCATGATGATCGTTATGGCCGCACTTCCGAGTGGCTTGATGTCATAAACGGCGTTTGGTCGAACCCCACGTTCACTCACACTGGCAAATATTACAAAACTGAAAATACGGTCCTCGAACCCAAGCCCGTGCGCGCGCCAAGGCCTCCCATCTATGCTGGCGGCGAATCCGAAGCAGCGAAAAATCTCATCGCAGAAAAGTGTGACGCTTACGTCATGCACGGCGACTCTCCCGATCATGTGGCCGCTAAGATCGCGGACATGAGCCAACGGCGCGAGCGTCTCGGCCTTGGCTCCATGCAGTTTGGCGTCGCCGGATACGCCTTTACTCGCGATACCGAAGCCGAAGTAAAACGAGAGTTAGCGCGCATTACTGATGTCAACCAAAACGCGAAGGGCTTCGCAAACTATGAGCAATGGCTGCGAGGTACTCAACTCGAGAAGAAGATGTCCATCGAAGAATATTCGGTCTCGAACCGCGGTCTCCGCTCAGGCCTAACCGGTACTCCAACACAAGTGCAGGATCGTATCGGTGAGTTCAAGCGTGCCGGCGTCGATCTACTGCTTCTGCAATTCAGCCCACAGCTTGAGGAGATGGAGCGCTTCAGCGAAACCATCATCCAGCCGCAAGCAAGCGTGGTTGCCAAATGACACTATCAAATCCTATGCTCAAGAGCCGGCGACATCGCATCCTTACCGCTACCCTGTTCGTTCTGCCGCTATTGTCGGGTTGCCGCCACCATGGTAGAAACGAACTCCGCATCGGTGTCACGCCTGGGCCAGCCGAAGAGGTTTTGGAGTCCGTGCGTTCCAACCTCCACGATCAGAACGTCGATCTAAAAATCATTCCTTTCACGGATTATATTCAACCTAACCTTGCGCTCTCGGGTCACGATCTGGATGCAAACCTCTATCAGAACATTCCGTTTATGGAGCAGTTCAACCGGGATCACAAGACCTCTTTCGTCTCTGTTGCAAAGGTGTATGTCCCTCTGATGGCAATCTATCCAGGCCGCACTCATTCTCTTTCCGCTCTTAAGGATGGAGCGAGGGTTTCTCTTCCAAACGACCCCGTGAATCAGGCTCGAGCTCTGCATCTCCTGCAAAACGCCGGTCTTCTGGTTCTTCGCCCAGGGCTCGGTAACCGCACCACTATCGCCGACATTGCGGAGAATCCCCACCACCTCGTCCTTGTAGATTTGGATGCTTCACAACTCCCCCGCAGCCGCGAAGATGTCGACCTGACAGTCATCAATGCAAACTTCGCCCTGGACGCAGGCCTCAATCCGAGCAAGGATGCCATCTTTCACGAATCTATCGACTCCATCTATGCCAACGTACTTTCCGTAAACTCCAACGATCAGGCTGACGAACGCATCGCGAAACTTGGTGCAGCTCTTCGTTCAGAGGCGACAAAAGCATTCATTACCTCGCACTACAAGGGTGCGATCTATCCGGCTGTTTGATACTAAAACTAAGATGATCAAGGCTCACAGTTGAATTTAGTGCTCGAACATCCCGAACAGAACAGCGCAAAAGAGAAGAAAGACCCTCTCGGCAATAGCTTCGTGTTCGAAGACACTGCTGTGCTGATTCGTGGAGTCCGAAAGTCATATATCGATCACGGGCGAACCAAAGAAGCTCTTCGTGGCGTTGACCTCGCAATCCGTCGCGGAAGTATCCACGGTGTTTTGGGCACAAGCGGCGCGGGAAAAACCACCCTTCTGCGTTGCATCCTGCGCCTGGAAAAACCTGATACTGGCGAGATCATCATAGGCGGCAAAGACTGGGCCAACCTTTCGGAAAGCGTTCTTCGTCGAGAGCGCCATAACGTCGGCGCCATCTTCCAGCATCTTCACCTGATGGCCTCGCGAACTGTCGCAGCCAATGTCGCCCTGCCCCTCGAATTCTCCGGAGTTTCCCGCGAACGTATTACACAACGTGTCGACGAGCTGCTCGCATGGTTTGGCATCTCTGACAAAGCGCAGGAATATCCTTCGCGGCTTTCAGGAGGGCAGCGCCAACGCGTTGCCTTGGCTCGTGCACTCGCCACATCTCCCACACTTCTGCTCGCAGACGAGCCAACATCCGCTCTCGATACCGAAACAAAGCGCTCTGTACTCAATATTCTTCGCCGCATACGCGATGAATTCGGCGTTACGATTCTGCTCATCACACACGACCTTCAGGCAGCCGGCAGCCTCTGCGACACACTCTCGGTAATCGACTCTGGCCGCATCGTTGAGACAGCGCCAGCCAGCCGCATATTTCTCAATCCCACCAGTCCCGCCGCGCAACGTCTTGTCTCTATGTTGAACGGAGAGGTATAGCATGAGCGATCTCATCGCACTGCTTGAGCGTGGCACAATTGAAACTCTCCTCATGGTTGGTGTTGCAGCTCCGGCGTGTGCTCTCAGCGGCCTTGCAGTAGGTCTTCTGCTTACTGTCACTCATCCCACTGGCATAGCTCCATCGCGCAGCCTATATCAGGCGTTTTCGGCAATCACTAATATCTCGCGCTCTATCCCTTTTCTCATATTGATCGTGCTTCTACTCCCCGTAACACGCTTTCTCGTCGGAACCTCGATCGGAACAGCAGCGGCTATTGTCCCGCTTATTCTCGGAGGCATCCCTTATGCCGGTCGTCTAGCAGAGTCTGCTTTGCTGGAAGTTGATCCTGGTCTGATCGAGGCCGTCGTTGCCATGGGAGCCACAACTCGCCAGGCGATGTTCAAGGCATATCTACCCGAGGCCCTACCAAGCCTCTTTCGTGCCTTCACAGTCCTCGCCATCACGATGATCAATTTTTCCGCAATGGCAGGCGCGGTCGGGGGAGGGGGCCTCGGAGATCTTGCAATCCGGTACGGATATCAACGTTTTCGTATCGATGTTCTCGTAGGTACCGTGCTCATTCTTATCGCCTTGGTTCAAGGCCTGCAAGTCGGCGGCAATCTTCTGGCGCGACGACTCGACCGGCGCTGAACTATCATCCAAGATGAATCGAACACTAGGAAAGACAATGCCAATCCTCAAAACCTCAACTCTTCATCTTAGTGATATCGCCCCAACCATCATTCAATCGGAGATACGTGCCATGTCCGTCGAGTGCGACCGGGTTGGCGGTATCAACCTCGCACAAGGCATCTGCGATACCGAGCTCCCTTTACCAGTTGCCAATGGCGCCATCGATGCGATCCATGCGGGTCACAACATCTACACGCGTCTCGACGGCATAGCCACTCTACGCCACGCGATCTCGGAGAAACTCCACCAATATAACGGCATCACCGCCGATCCCGAATCTCAGATCCTTGTCACCAACGGAGCAACCGGCGCACTATATGCTTCTCTGCTTGCCCTGCTCAACCCAGGCGATGAAGTGATTGTCTTCGAGCCCTTCTACGGCTATCACGTCAGCACTCTGATCTCCCTTCGTATCCAGCCCGTGATCGTTCCTCTATCTCAGCCCGACTGGCAGCTCGATCTCGACGCTCTACGTCATGCAATTACGCTGCGCACGCGAGCCATCATCATCAACACTCCTTCCAATCCATCCGGCAAGGTCTTCACTCTCGCCGAGTGCGAAGCTCTCGCCGACATCGCTCTCCAGCATGATCTCTTCGTCTTCACTGACGAGATCTACGAGTATTTTCTCTTCGACGGCAATCAACATGTCTCGCTCGCCACTCTACCCGGAATGGCCGAGCGGACAATTACGATTTCCGGTCTTTCGAAGACCTTCAGCATTACAGGATGGCGCATTGGTTATCTGGCTGCCGACCCGCGATGGATCTCCGCTATCGGCTACTTTCACGACCTTACCTACGTCTGCAGCCCCGCTCCGCTGCAATACGGAGCCGCCGAGGGTCTTCGCCAATTACAGAACTCGGTCTTCTATACAAATCTCTCCACGGAGTACCAACTCAAGCGCGACCAACTCTGCGACGCCCTCGCGGATACCGGACTCACTCCTTCTCTTCCTGGTGGAGCCTACTACGTCCTCGCCGATGCTTCGCGAATTGAAGGCGACACTTCACGCGAAAAAGCCCGCAACCTGCTCGCATCTACTGGAGTCGCAGCCGTCGCTGGTTCCGCATTCTTCACCAACGGCCGCGGCGAAAATATCCTTCGCTTCTGCTTCGGAAAGAAGCCCGAGGATTTGGATCAGGCCTGCGCAGCTCTGCGTTCTCTATAAACTCCGGAAAAGATCTCAGGATGCTGCGCTGTATCCACAAAGAATCGGGATTCTTGATGCTGGCGTCAATCGATTGAGAATGCATTGGAATCATCTTTTATCGATGGCCAAATCACGAAAAGCCATACCTACAATAGACGATCTGGGGCATACCGGTTCTGTCAGCGCTTCCCGATATTCTTTAAATATTGAAGATACCCTGCAAACTTCTCCGGAACTAAGCGATAGTAAACGTTCAGGCCTTCTTTACGAGACGTGATCAACCCTAAATCATGCAACACTTTGAGATGGTGAGACAATGTGGCCGCGGAGATAGCGTATTTGCCATGCATCTCGCCGCAGCAGAGTTCGGCATGCTCCGCAATCTGCGTATAGATGGCTAAGCGGTTAGGATCGCCGAGCGCCTTTCCAATCTGAGCCACCTCGTTATCTGTCATTCTCGCCATACTAGTCAGACGCACTCGAACGAAATTCCGATCATCGAAAAGCATGAATCCAACTACTTCGATATTCATCTAAGTAGTCGCGCCCCAAATACTGCGCGACGGAGAGCTTGAGATGTGGATTGTCCGACTTGCTTTGAACCGCCCTTATACCTTCATTGTAGCGTCGATCCTGATTCTCGTTCTTGGCTTCTCCTCGATTGCGACGACACCCACCGATATCTTCCCGAACATAGACATCCCCGTAGTCACCGTGATCTGGTCCTACTCGGGCCTTCCCGCAAAGGAGATGGAACAACGGGTCACGACCTTCAGTGAATTCGTAATGGCTGTCGTCAATGATGTGAAGTCCATCGACTCACAAACAACCAGCGGCGCCAGTGTCATTAAGATTTCATTTCAGCCTCAGGTGCGAATTGACGCCGCTATGTCTCAGGTTGGCGCTGCAGTAAATTCCATTCGATTTCGCATGCCGCCCGGTGTAAATCCTCCCTGGATTCTGCGTTTCAGCGCATCGACGGTACCCATCATTCAGCTTTCACTCTCCAGCGATACCCTCTCCGAATCGGAGATCTATGACTACGGACTGTTTCGTGTTCGCCAGCAATTGACTACGGTTCCCGGCACCCTTCTGCCCACTCCGTATGGCGGTGTGGCCCGCCAGATCATGGTGGACCTCGATCAGAATGCACTTCTCGCCAAGGGCTTGACGCCCATCGACGTAACCGCAGCAATCAATGCCCAGAACGTTACGCTTCCATCAGGCACAGCAAAAGTCGATAGTCGCGAATATACCGTCAGCACAAACTCGAGTCCTGTTGACGCACTCATGCTGAATGACGTTCCCATTAAAACCGTTAATGGCTCTCTTGTTTACATGAGAGATGTCGCGCACGTAAGAGACGGCTGGTCCGTGCAGCAAAACGTAGCTCGAGCCAACGGCAAACCCGCAGCTCTTCTCACCATTATGAAGACGGGCTCGGTTTCTACGCTCGATATCGTCAATCAGATCAAGAACGACGTACTCCCTGCATCGCGGGCAGCCGCACCGAAGGGATTGAAGATAACAGAGCTCTTTGATCAATCCATCTTCGTCAAAGCTTCCATCGCGGGCGTCCTGCGGGAAGGAGTCATTGCCGCGAGCCTGACAGCATTGATGATCCTGCTCTTCCTAGGCAGTTGGCGCAGCACCCTCATCATCGCCATTTCTATTCCGTTGTCGATTCTGAGCTCAATCATCGTACTCAGCGCAATGGGCGAAACCATGAACACCATGACACTCGGCGGTCTCGCCCTGGCGATCGGCATTCTCGTGGACGACGCTACAGTCACCATCGAAAACATTCACCGCCACATGGGCGAGCAGCCTTTGCATGAGGCTGTCCTCATCGGCGCATCGGAGATCGCAACACCGACATTGGTTTCCACGCTGACCATCTGCATCGTGTTCGTGTCGGTCGTCTTCCTTACCGGTCCTGCGAAATACCTCTTCACGCCAATGGCGTTCGCGGTCGTCTTCGCCATGCTAGCGTCTTATGTACTTTCACGAACGCTTGTTCCTGTGCTCGTCAACTTCTTACTCGGCGCAGAGCACACCTTTGAAGGGCACTCCACAGTAGATGTAGAGAAGATTGGATCGCGCTCCATCTTCAACCGGATCAACGGCCGCTTTAATGAAGGCTACCTCTGGGTCCGCGACCGCTACACACAAGCGCTCGAGACGGTCCTGAATAACCGCAAGCCTGCGCTCATCGCATCAATCGCAATCATGTCTACGTCGTTCCTTCTTCTGCCTTTCGTAGGCAGAGATTTCTTCCCATCCGTCGACGCGGGACAAATCAAATTGCACATAAGAGCCAGGCCCGGAACGCGCATCGAGAGCACCAAGGTTATCTTCAGCCACGTGGAGGACCAGATCCGCAAGACGATTCCAGCGGACGAGACCGAACTCATCATGGACAACATCGGGCTTACTCCGGAAACCTTCAACTATGCCTTTGGTGACGGATCGACCATCAGCAGCGCCGATGGAGAAGTCTTGATCTCACTCAATGAGAAGCATCACGGCCCAACTCAGAAATATGTAAAGCAACTGCGATCGCAATTACAAAAACAGTTCCCCGACCTTACGTTCTTCTTCCAGCCCGCTGACATGGTGACGCAGATCCTCAATTTCGGACTTCCCGCGCCAATTGACGTTCAGGTGCAAGGGTACGACCCGGCTAACTACGAAATCGCGCGGCGCCTGCGCGAGCGTCTGGCCACTGTTCCGGGAGCTGTCGACGTCCACATGCATCAAGTCATCGACGCACCCGATCTTCACCTCGATATCGACCGTGTACGCGCCGCACAGTTCGGCCTCACCCAGCAGGATGTCGCCAACAGTCTCTATATCTCTCTAAGCTCCAGCGCCGCCGTACAACCAAACTTTTGGCTCGATCCGAAGATGGGAATCACCTACACAGTTGCTGCTCAAACACCGCAGTACAGTATCGATTCCATCAACGCATTACAAAATACTCCCATACCGATGCACACGCTTAGCAATCGCACTGAAGTGTTGGGCAACATGGCAACGCTGACTCCGGCCGTTTTACCTGTAGTGATCAACCACCACAATGGTGCACCCGTCTTCGACATCTTCGCCAACACGCAGGACAGCGACCTCGGTTCGGTAGCAGCCAAAGTCAATCGCATCGTAAAAGAAGAGAGCAAAAGCCTTACTCCTGGAACCAAGATTATCGTTCGCGGACAGGTAGAGAGCATGAACGAGGCATTCAACCGGCTCGGCATCGGCCTCGCCTTTGCAGCCCTACTGGTTTACTTGTTGATGGTGGTCAACTATCAAAGCTGGCTCGATCCTTTCATCATCATCTGCGCGCTGCCCGGTGCCTTCTGCGGTATCGTGTGGGCACTATTCATCACTCAAACTACCTTCAACGTTCCCAGTCTTATGGGTGCAATTATGTCGATCGGCGTGGCAACTGCAAACTCGATCCTCCTTGTAACGTTCGCCAATGAACTTCGCGAGAGAGGTATCGCTCCACTCGAGGCAGCGGTGACTGCCGGATCCACCCGCCTTCGCCCCATCATCATGACGGCCTGCGCGATGATCATCGGCATGCTTCCCATGGCGCTCGGTATCGGCGAAGGCGGCGAGCAGAACGCTCCACTCGCGCGAGCGGTGATCGGCGGCCTCACAGTAGCCACCTTCGCCACCTTATTCTTTGTTCCCTTGATGTTCACCTTGATTCACGGAAGAAACGCCAGCACGCAACAGGAGGCAGCATGACACAGCCGACCGAAATAATTTCCACCGAAAAAACACAAACGCGATCCTCTAGCGTACTCGTAAGGATCATCGGCGCCACTGCAATTCTCTTCGCGCTAATCGCTGTCGGTGCACTCCCTCGTATTGCACGGCAACGCGATGCTCTTGCCGCCGTTCGCGAAGCGCCAGTAACGCATCCGGTCGTATCTGTCATTCATCCGAAGCAGGGCGAGCCGACATCGGAGCTGCTATTACCCGGCAACATCGAACCCCTCTACAGTGCCAACCTCTACGCACGTGTAGACGGATACCTTGATCGTCGCAATGTGGACATCGGCGTTAAGGTAAAGACAGGCCAGGTATTGGCAATCATTTCATCGCCGGAGATCGATCAGCAGCTTCTGCAGGCACGGGCCACGCTCGCACAATCCGAGGCCTCACTCCAACAGACCAAGGCCGCGCTTGAACAGACGAAGGCTAACGCTGAGCTCGCTCGACTGACGAAGGAACGCGACCTTCCTCTGGGAGAACAACGTGCCATCTCTCAGCAGGTCGTGGACAGTGCTGTGCAGGCACACAGCGCTCGCGTGGCCGACGTATCTGCAGCAGAAGCAAATATTACAGCCGCCGAAGCAAACGTAACGGCAAATCGTGCCAACGTTTCTCGGCTGCAGCAGATGCAGAGCTTCGAACGCATCGTCGCGCCATTTGACGGAGTGATAACGCAACGAAACGTTGAGCGCGGCGATCTCGTGAGCACAGGCAGTGCGCCAACAAGCAAGCCACTTTTCAGTATCGCGCAGAGCGGTACCCTCCGTATTCAGATCGACGTACCGCAATCGGAAGCAGTGAACATCAAAGACGGCCAGAAGGCCTCAATCGATGTGAAGGAACGCCTTGGCCACGCATACACAGGAACCGTCGTTCGTAATGCTGGAGCCCTCAACAACGTTGCCCGCACGATGCTAACCGAAGTGCAAGTGGATAACATAGATGCTTCTCTGATGCCAGGCATGTACGCGCAGGTTAGGTTCACTCTTCCGCAGCAGCGTTCGTCACTCATCATCCCGACCAGCTCCCTCGTCGTCGATAGCAAGAGCATGCATGTCGTTACCATAGACGCCAGCCAAACGATCCATTTCGTTCCGGTCACTATCGGCAAAGACATGGGGAAAGAGGTCGAAATTCTCAACGGACTTCACGGGTCGGAGTCATTAGTAGCAAGCCCGAGCGATCTGCTCAATGAGGGTGAACATGTCGAAATACGCTGATTATTCCCTATCTCCCGCAAGCTCGACGGATCGTCGCGAGATCCATCCCGTAGTAAAGAAAATGGCTCAGGTGGCCGTCGCCGGCCTGTTGACTCTGATGGTAGTGGGCTGCAATGTAGGGCCAAACTACAAAAGACCGGCAACCTTGACACCGCAGAGCTTTCGCGGCTCGCTCGCCCCTGAGATTGCACCCACTGCCCAGACACCGTCAGCATCACTTGGCGATCAACAATGGCCCGCGCTCTTTCAGGATCCCGTGCTACAGCGGCTCGTTATTGAGGCGCTACAGAACAATCTCGATCTCCGCGTAGCTGCGCAGCGCGTTCTCGAAGCCCAAGCCCAGGTCGGCATCACTCGCTCGCAACAGCTTCCTTCAGTAAGCGCGGGAGGTAGTTACTCCGCACTTCAAATACCCTCTTCTTTGGCCGGCAATAAATCCGATGGCACACCATCCAATTCATTTTTCAATGGAGGCGGATTCAGTGCATCGGCCGCTTGGAACTTCGACTTCTGGGGAATGTATCGGCGCCAGACCGAAGCCGCAAGGGCCGAGCTCCTTGCCAGTGAGTGGGCACAAAGAGCAACTCGCGTGACCCTGGTCCAGGATGTGGCTCAAGCATACTTCCAACTTCGTAGTCTCGACGCTCAATTGGAGATAACGAAGAACACAATCAAAGCCAGGCAGGATTCTCTCCAACTCACTCAGTCTCTCGAAAAATACGGCGCCGGTTCTCTCGCCGACATCCGGCAAGCTGAGGGCCTTCTACATACAGCGCAGGCCAACCTTCCCGAGCTCAGACGCCAGGTCGCAGTTCAGGAGAACATCATTAGCATTCTTCTGGGCCACAATCCAGAGGGGATCGACCGCGGCATCGACATCGCTAGCCAGCCACACCCACAAGACATACCGACAGGCGTACCCTCTCAGCTCCTTGAGAGGCGTCCAGACATTCAGCAGGCCGAGGCTACACTCATCGCGGCGAACGCCCGTATCGGAGTGGCCAAAGCCCAGTTCTTCCCGCAGATCTCCCTCACCAGTCTCGGCGGCTCAGCAAGCAACCAGTTGCAAAATATCTTCTCCGGCAAGAACGCTTACTGGTATGCTGCGGGCTCGTTATCCGAGCCGATATTTGATGGCGGCCGCATTCGCAGCAACTATCATCTCTCGCAGGCGCAGGAGCAAGAGATGCTCCTCGAATATCAGAAAACTATATTGAATGCCCTGAAGGATGTTTCCAACTCGCTGGTCGCTTACAAAGAAACTCGCGAGCGCCGCGAGGAACAGTCAGCCTTGGTTGTCTCGGCAACCGACGCCGTGCGACTCGCAAGACTGCGTTTTTCCGGAGGGAACACAAATTATCTCGAAGTGCTCACCACTGATACAGACCTCTACGATGCCCAATTGCAATTGGCCCAAACACAGCAGCAGGAAGCAACGTCCCTCGTGCAGCTTTACGCTGCATTAGGCGGAGGCTGGCAATAACTCAAGTCAACCGGCAGATCATCGTTGGCGACGGCAGTCACAAGTATTTCTTGCGATCACTATCCAAATGAGAAACGCGGATCGCCCTCCATAACCTGTGCACCCATTTTCGGCGATTCGTCCTTTTTCCATGATGGTGTGTGAAAGCAGACGCGGTAGAGTACAGGACCACCATTCGCGTTGTCGCTACGCTCAAGCGGACGAGGGATGCAAACAAATTCAGTTTCGAAAGCAGCATTGCTCGCTCGCACGACCGCGTATCCGTGACCACCCATATCAGCAAATAATAGATGCGGTGAAAGGTTCGGATTCGATGCAGCACGCGCCTTATTTATGTCACCGCTTTTCCGGTACTCGAGACAGGAGCGCACGCCATGGCGCAGCAGCAGATTGATAGTAGGTTGCGGCGTTAAGTCCTCAGGACCCTGACCCAAAAAAAGAGGCCGCAGTGGATGTTCCTTCGGAAACCCATGTTCAATTGCTTCAACCATTCCAGGAGCTGAGATCGATCCCACAACAAAAGCGATTCCCACTGGCTGGAAAGGTTTGGGCGGCAGCGACTTTGCCGAGTAACCAGCCCAAAAACTGTGCCGATCTCCAGCGATGGTTGCGAAGCCGGTAATGCCGTGCTCCCGAACGAATTCGTATATGTCACCGCGTTCCATCAGTGCGTTGCTATGATCGCCGTTTGCAAAGCCAGCATATGCTGCGCCAGGCCAGGGCTTGGTAAGGCCTGGCGGCAAATTCTGAGGGTCGGCACGCATCTCTAGGGTCGCAGTTGTGTTTCCCCAGATCTTCCACGTAGCCTTTGATGTGCGCAGCCGCTCCAAAAACCACGCTTTTTGCTCTGCTCCAAGAATGGTTTGCGCCGGTCCATCCTTTCGGAAATTAGCAATATTCTGGTTGCCATAACGAATCGATTCCGGTGGTTGACCGTCGTTATACGAGCTTCCTGCATCGAGGATCTCAATCACCTCTTCAGGCAGGAGCTCCGGAAAATCATTGTTCGAGAATGGTTTTGCTTCTGGTCGATCCAGTGGTTCCTCGGATCGATAGCTGCGTTGATCGGTGACGATCAGTTCGACATTCTTCCCCTAGCGGACAGCTCGATATCCTCTCAGGCTGTTGATGGCAGCAAGGTTATTCGGCTCCTTGCCAAGACCGTGCTCGTCGAAATGCGTTACTGGAGTATCAGTGACATGTGGTCCATCGAAGCGTTCGAGCGATGGTCCGCTTGGTTTAGAGATGCGCGCAGGCTGATACTCAAAGAAAGCCTGGTTGGCTGCGACTTTGCGTGTTTGTGCGAACCGCGTTATGTCACCAAACTTCTGCAACCCCTGCCAGCCCTTCCAGCTAAATTCGTGATTGTCCCACATGTTCACGAATGGCCAGCGCGCACGTGTATCCTGCAAATCGGGATCGTGCAGGTAAGCACGATAGATGGCCCGATAATCATCGACCACTGTTGGAATATGAAAGTCCTGAATCTTTTCACCATGCGCGTACCGCACGATGTCACGTAGACGGCGGTCGTACATTCCTTGCGGTCGATCCTCCGGATACCAGACGATCTCGTATATAAAGTCTCCAAGGTGAAGGATGAAGCCTAGTTGGTCTTGTTCTGACGCATGCTCATCTTCAAAGATCATTCGACGATAAGCATTCTGAGCCCCCTGATTCGCGTTCTGACAGCTCACGAAAGCGAATCATACTGCCCTGTCATCATGTTCTGCCGGAGCAGTTCGTGTACGTCCTATCCTGCTGCCAAATCCTTCCGCATCGGTAAAGCGATACCAGCACACCGTCGCCGGCCTCAATCCACCGGCGAGCACTCTGCAGGTCCAGTCAGACTCGACAGAGACAGGAACTGTCGCAGTTACGATGACACGGTGAAACGCAGCATCTTCTGCCACTTCTACGTACAGGCTTTTAGCCGAAGTCTGCGCACCATAGGGCCGTCTCGTCCAAAGAAGAATATTGTCCGAATGTGGGTCGCCCGAGGCAACTCCTTCTGGAAAGACATCCCGGCGTTCGGTCCATACCACCCCCGATGGAGTGCCAACTGAAGCCCCCCACGCAGCCGTAGCTCCAAGACTCAGCGCCGCCTGTAAGAAGGCATGTCGATCAATCAATGACACCTGCGACCTCCTTTGTAAACGATGTCTCACAGTTGTTATCTACTTGGACGATCCCGGTCACTTTCGTCTATTCGTCACAGAAAATGCCGGCTATATGGTTCTATCCTCCAAGGGCGCCGAAAGTAAGCTAAACTCTGGCTCAATGACAAGATATGCCAAATCAATCGGGTACGCCGCATCGTTCTTCAGCGTAGCCCGTGTCGATAGGTCGCATATGTCGCTAGACATAATCCCACATCAATAGGGCTAATACATGACCCCAAGCCAGCAACCTGCTTTGACACTCTTTGCCATCGGAATGATTGGTCTTGGCATCCTCGCTCTGGTCTACGGAGACTTCGCGATGGTGTGGCAACCCGTTGCCGCATGGGTCCCTGGGCGAACAGCCCTCGCCTACGGTTCAGGTCTCATCATGCTGTTCGGTGGCGCCGGATTGCTTTTCAAAGTTACAAAGACGTTGTCAGTTCGAATCCTGTTTCCATATCTCATCATCTGGTTGCTGCTGAAGGTGCCGGCACTCGTAGTTGCACCTCAGATAGAAGCCGTTTGGCTGGGTTTTGGCGAGCTTGCCGTGCTGCTGGCTGGGGGATGGACTCTATTTGCGGTGCTTGCAGGACTACAAGAACGCTCGCCCTTCGCATTCGCTTCGGGTGAAAACGGCATACGCCTTGCCCGAATCCTCTTCGCAGTTTCTCTCATTCCGATTGGGCTTTCACATCTTATATACGTCAAGGAGACAGCTAGCTTGGTACCGGCATGGCTTCCCTTTCGAGTAGGCTAGGCCTACCTCACCGGCGTCGGACAGATCGCCTGCGGTATCGGCGTGCTGTTCTCGATCTATCCGCGTATTGCCGCCTCGGTAGAGGCGGGAATGATAAGCCTGTTTGCGATTCTCGTCTGGGGTCCTGCGATTCTTGCCGCACCGAAGACACGATTGCCGTGGACAGCATTCTTCATCTCATGGGCAATCGCAGCTGGCGCATGGGTGGTCGCCAATAACATCCCAGCAAAAAAATCCGCCTTGCCAAAGACGTAATTCCGCCCGCTAACCTTGCATTTTGCTGACCAAATTGCTCCGTAGCATCTGCTGAAATTAGCCGTAGCAGATCAACATTCATCCGGCGTTGCTTCTTAAGCATCTCACTGGATGGAGGAGTGATGATCTTAAG
Organism: Edaphobacter sp.; assembly: GCA_035317185.1. Taxonomy (GTDB): domain Bacteria; phylum Acidobacteriota; class Terriglobia; order Terriglobales; family Acidobacteriaceae; genus Edaphobacter. The sequence continues at coordinate 48,063 of DATHHN010000002.1, read as the reverse complement.
AACCGCCCATCAAAAATTTGTCGTCTGTCCACATTGCCTCAAGAAGCATGGTGATTGTTCGGATTGGGTAAAGAACATGCCGCATCGCGAAACCTGTGAGTGCGGGGAAGTGTTCCTGTGCTGGTTTGAAACCGAGACAACGTACCGCGCAGAATCAATCGAAACCGCTAAGCCGCCAAAGGTGAAGAAGGACAAGCGCACCAAAGATAAAAAGAAACGGAAGAAGCGCAAAAAGAAAAAATGAATAGGGAGAAAGGACTCTTCCAAATGACCCGGTAGACTCTCGATACTTCAGATAAGCCCATACTCCTCAAGCAACCGCCCGATGATCGTCTTTTCTACCCAGCGTTTGGCAAAGAATGGCACGGACACCTTCTCACGGTCTCGCAGGAACACCGTTGATTTAATAAGTTCGCGGACATCGTAGATGGAGCCGAATACCTCAGGAACTCCACGCTCTATGTCGAGGAGCTGATACACCGCTTCCATTCCGGTCCGGACTGAATATTCCGTTGTAAAGATGCAGTCTCGTGTCGATTCTGCGAACTGGCCGATGAAGGCGAAGTTCTTCACTCCATTGGGCACGACTTTTGGCCGGTCGGTGCCATTGCGCGTCAGGAAGAAGGCAGTGATGAATGGCATCATGCAAGGGCGGGTGATGGCTCCTTCCGCAGCCAGCTGGTCGATTTCATGGAGAGGCACGCCGAGATGGTAGAGCCACTCCTTTGTGATCTCCTCGCCTGTGCAGTTTCGCATAGGCTTTTTGACATAGTCTCCGGGCCGGTCGGTGAAGAGCGCATAGAACCACACGACGGTCTGGTCCGGGGGTTGCTGTTTGAAGTGTGGCTGACGGTTTACAGTCCAGCTCAGAAGCCATGATGAATCGCGCACGCTGACGATGCCGCCTGTCACCACCTTGCCTGTCCTGGTTGGCCGCTTCGCGATTTTTTCAATGAAAGCGGGTATCCGAGTGTCAAGCGTCGTGATCGAGGCGGATGCCCACTGAGACTCCTCGGGCCTGGTACAGAACTTGTCGGGCCTTCCAAAAGAGGGGTCCTGGGACGCGATATTTCGCCAGAGATGCCAGCTACCGCCGTCATGGACAATAGGGTCAAACTTCGCAGGCGTATGATGGTCGCCCCACTCCGAGTTCTCCACCAGCGAGCCATTCGTTACGAAGACCAGATCGTCTTCGGTAACATCAACCCCGCCCTGTTGTCCGTTCTGAATCCATTCGATCCGGCGTGCGACCTTGTGATCTGATGCAATATCGAAGACGACATTCATCACCTGTGTGTCGAACAGAACTTTGACGCCCTGCTGACGAAGCCATGTGATCAGCGGCAGAACAAGAGATTCGTACTGGTTGTACTTGGTGAACTTCAGAGTACTGAAGTCAGGTAGACCATCAATGTGGTGAATGAAGCGCTGAACATAGAGCTTCATCTCCAGTGCGCTGTGCCACTCCTCGAAGGCAAACATCGTTCGCCAGTAGAGCCAAAAGTTCGAGTCGAAGAAATCCTTGCCGAAGACTTCATTGATTCGCTTTTCGTAGAGCTGTTCGGGCAGCGCAAGAACAAGCTCGATAATCTCCTTCCGCGCTTTTGATGTAAGCGCGAAGTCCATGCCGGTCTTCGCATCCTGACCTCGCTCGACTGTGGCGCGCTGCAACGAACGGTTTGGATCGTCTTTATTGAGCCAGTAAAACTCATCGAGCACGGAGGCGCCTTCAATCTCAAGCGACGGAATCGATCGATAGAGATCCCATAGACACTCGAAGTGGTCCTCCATCTCGCGGCCACCGCGGATTAGCCAGCCGGTCTCTGCATTCCCGGCGCCGTCGAGCGCGCCCCCTCCAACCGTCGATGCCTCCAGAATCGTGATGCGATCGCCGGCCATATGGCCATCGCGGACGAGAAAGGCGGCAGCTGCCAGTGAGGCCAGGCCGCCGCCCACTAGATAAGCGGATTTTGTCTCAATATTCGCAGGCTTACGCGGATTTGCAAATGCTTCGTAGTTGCCTTTGCTGTAATACATCTTCGTCTCCTTGTTCTGCTACCGCTTCAATCGAAGTATCCGCTGTTTCATCTGCCCGATGTCTTGCGCACCGAAGAGAGAAAGCACTACGGGCAGCTGCCATAAGCCACGCTCTGACGATCCTGCGTTCCATCATGGCACATCGAGGGTGGCTAGAGCTTATAGGCCGGACACCGAGGCTATGGAATGCAGTTCGTCCCAAGAGACACGCCTGTGGTAAAAATCGCTTCCTCACCACAAACCGACTTGTGGGTACTAATTGGAACTCGAGGAGTCTTCAGGTCCAATCAGACGTATAGGGTGATCCGTGGATTCAATCGATTTCATAGTTGCGCCTTCGCTCAGCTACTCCAACTGCGCGCGTTTGATCAGGGCAATCAGTCCTGTCAGCTTTACCGGGTCCACATCACTGATCGCAACCACGTCGAGCTCATTTGTGCTGAAGCCGGCCAGTCGGAATCCCACATGCTCCGCGATCGGAGCACTCCATTCCGCTCCAGCCGTCCGCTGCTGCACAAAGACTGACACGCGATGCCTGCCGATGTCGTACAGAAGCTGCGCGACTGGACGATTGTGCAGGTATACCAGGTTAGCCCCCTCGAGCTTCGTGTCCTCCGGCAAACCCTCTGGAAGATTGAAGCTGAATGGGATCTTCCCCTGGAACCACGGCTTCACCGTGTGCCGATCCGAAGACAAGACCTGCGGAGGCAGATTCGCCGCTAACGTGGCGATATGCTGATCGCCCACCTCTGTCACCAGCGCCGCACGTTCCACCGCAGCCGTCTGCGCCCGCCGCCCATTTACTTCCACAACGGTCAAGCCGCCAGCTGACACCAGCAAAGTCGCGGCCACTGCCCAGCCAGCCCAGTCCACCCATCGCACGGGTCGATTAGTCGGCAGCCGAAGCGATGGGGTCCTTTCCTCAACCACACGATTCGACGCATTCTGCGACAACACAAGACGCTCCATTCGCTCTCGCATGTCGTCTGGCAGCGCATATCTCTTGCCCGCTCGCGCCGTCGCCGATTTCAGCAGCGACTGTTCCAGCGCATGCGATGTGCATGCAGAACAGCCATGCAAATGCTCCGTCACAGAAGCAAGCTCATCCGCCGCTAGTTCTCCGTCGGCAAGAGCGTTCAACGTGGCGGGTGAAAGGTGATCGCTCATGCGCGGAACTCCCTGGTGAATGTATTGTCCTCGAGCGATCTGCGCAGATGGGCGCGTGCGCGTGCAATGCGTGACATCACCGTGCCGATCGGAACCTCCAGAATCGCGGCGATCTCCTTGTATTTCATCTCCTCCACATCGCACAGCAGCACTACCTCAAGCAGAGGAGGCGGCAGCTTCTCCATCGCGCTATGCAGCGCAGCGCGCTCCGCCAACCGAAGCAGATTCATCTCCGGGGTCTCGCGGTCGATCGCGCCCTCCGGGTACGCTCCAGGCCCCGACTCACCACCCTCATCCAGCTCCTCTTCCAGAGCAACCGTGCGCCGCGCCGCCAGGCCGGTGCGCGAGGTGAGATACGTGTTGCGAAGTATGCGAAAGATCCATGCCTTGAAGTTGGACCCCGCCTCAAAGCCTGCAAACCCTCGTAACGACTTGAGAAACGTCTCCTGCACCAGGTCTTCGGCATCGCTCGCGTTACGCGTAAGCCAGTAGGCAATGTTGTGCAGCGCAGGCAGCAGCGGGAGCGCCAGATCCTCGAACACCGAGGGTCGTGCGCTTGTCTCCTCTTCTGCGCGCTTCCATGGTAACAACGTCATCGTCTACCGCACTCTTCTACAGATGAAAACCAGTCCAACCGAAATTTATTCCTTTTTGCGGCGGAATAAATCTCAGGAAACCCGGTTTGCATCCGTGGAGGACCTACCCGTGAAGAATATGCAAAATCGCAATCCCGCGCACACGCCCACCCCAACAGATACCCTGCAAACAGAATCCACGCCTGCAAGCGGCCCTGTCCACGATGGCATAGACCGCCGTAACTTCCTCAGCTGCATGGCCTGGGCAGGTACCGGTTTGCTATGGACATTCGCCGGTGGTGTACCCACCTCGAAGCTTTTCGCCGGTACTGCCACAGACAGTAAGGACATGCGAGCATCATCGTTCAGCTTCGTGCAGATCAGCGACAGCCACATCGGCTTCAACAAGGCCGCCAACCAGGACGTAACCAGTACTCTGAAGCTTGCCATCCGCAAGATTAACAGTATTCCTCTTACCGATGCACCAGACCTTCTGCTTCACACCGGGGACATCACACAGTCCTCGAAGCCGGGCGAATTCGATACGGCGCAGCAGATCATCCAAACAGCGCGTGCTGGCGCGATCTTCTATGTGCCTGGCGAGCATGATACGGCATCCGACGATGGCGCTCTGTACCGCGAGCGTTTTGGGAAAGAAACCGTCGGCAATGGCTGGTACAGCTTCACCCATAAGGGCGTTCACTTTATTGGCTTGAACAATGTGCTGCAGATTGACGCTATGGGCAGGCTTGGCCCTGACCAACTCGCATGGCTCAAGCAAGACCTCGCCGCGCTCTCTGCTTCAACGCCCATCGTGATATTCGCCCATATTCCACTCTGGATGGTCTATCCAGAGTGGGGCTGGGGCACACAGGACGGGGCCGAGGCACTCTCCTACCTCAAGCGTTTTGGCTCCGTCACGGTTCTGAACGGACACATCCATCAGGTCGTGCAGAAGGTTGAGGGCAACGTCGCCTTCCACACTGCTGCCTCCACCGCGTTTCCGCAACCGGCTCCGGGTGCAGCGCCCAACGCAGGCCCCATGGTGGTTTCAGCAGGAAAGCTCCAGAGCGTCCTCGGCGTAACGAAGGTCAACTTCATCGCGCGCCACAGCCACCTCGCCATCGTCGATTCTTCGCTGGTGAAGGCATGAGGTGGAACCGCTTCACTGCTGTCGGGTGCATCGTCGCACTTGCAGCTTCACTGTTGCTTGCCCGCGTTCATCCCTTCGGTGACGCGGGCCTCAACGCGCAACCCCACAGCGCGCGCATCATGCAACGCACCGACATCCCACCTAACGTTCGTGAGACGCTTATGACAAAGTGCGCGGACTGCCACTCGACCCAGACACGAGCACCGCTCTACAGCCGTTTGGCGCCGCTCTCATGGTTGATGGAGCGCGATATTGTGAAGGCTCGTGAAGCTATGAATCTATCGCAGTGGAATAACTACTCCGACGAGGAACGGGACGCCTTCAAAGTGAAAATCCTTCTCGAGACAAAGACCAATCGCATGCCGCTGCTTCAGTACCGCATCATCCACTGGAATGCTCGCATCACGGACGTTGACATTGACTCGCTCAGCCAGTGGGCGCGCCAATCTACAAGCTCTGCCGTTTCACAGATCACACCAGCGGCTACCGAAGGTGACGCTATCCGCGGTAAAGACGTCTTCGAGCGCCGCTGTACCGGATGCCACTCGTTGGACCAGAACCGCGAAGGCCCGCGCCTGCGAGGAGTCTTCGGACGCATCTCCGGTTCGGTATCTGACTTTAGCTATTCTCCCGCGATCAAACAGGCACACATCACTTGGAACGAAGCGTCGCTCGAACGCTGGCTCGCCGACCCCGACACCCTTGTCCCCGCCAACAACATGGAGTTCCACGTAACAAAACCCCAGGAGCGTAGCGACCTGATCAGATTTCTGAAAGATAGCGTACGTAAATAGACAACAACTTTTGCGACGGGCACTTATCGCTCGCGAGATCGGTACCGCTAAACGCGCTTGTGTAGACTAAAATTCGCCGGGCAGCACTCATGAGTGCCTTGTCTGTTAGCACTAGTCGAGAATTACTTCTGGATTAGCCCGTCATCCGGCACTAAGGAATTTTAGGATCGAACCGCGTATCACTTCCGCCATACCGACTTCTCAGGGCGAATCGTGAATTGTCTTTCGGGTTTGCGTCGCAGGATTACGGCGTCTTCTTTATCTCGATGACATTCACTTCCGATGGTCTTCGAGACCACCTGATGCTTGGTTCGCTATATGGCGGGCTACCCCCGACTCGAAGTTGCTCGATATTGAAACCGACGGCTTTCAGCCCGATCTTCGATCCATTCAGCAGCCGATATGAAGAGTCTGATCGATAGTGCAGGTCTGCAGGCCCGTCCTACCCGGCTCCATCGGAGTGGACCGGGCCACGAAACCTTCACGTGACGAGGAGAGAATGGAAAACTTATGACCATCAGCCTCGCCGCTCGCGATGTTGGCAGGCAGTGTTTTCAGAGCGGTAAGGGAATCGCTATAGGTGCCTGCAGCATTGTGGAAGGCGATTTCAGCTTTGCCGATCAGCATAAGGTCATTTGCAGCGGCGCTATCCTGCGCTGCCGCCCGCACCCGCTGCACCGCTGGAAGTAAGAGAGCGATCAGCACAGCGATGATGGCAATCACTACCAGCAATTCGATCAGGGTGAACCCAGAACCTGAGGGCGGCCTACTGGCCTTTGCAGTATGCATGTTGTCCTCCCTGAACCCACGTGAATAATAAATGGTCACCGATAGCCAAACAGCCTCCGAGCCCCTGGCCGTCGCTCATTGCCTACACATGCCAGATCTCTTGCGGGGACCGCGCGCGCTGCAATCACCGGTAGAATTCCCCTAACCGACGGGATATCAACCTTTGACCAGGCTCGCTCTTCCCCAGGCTTCTCCTCGCAGGTCTCTGATCCTTTCAGTCAAAAATTCCGAATGCATGACAAATCGCGCTGCATTGTATGCAAGAGTTTCCACAAAAGACAAAGGCCAGGACTATCGTATGCGACGAGACGGTGCGAGCATTACGTCGTACTCAGGGATTTGGTCCTTCGTACCCAGCATTATGTGAGCGGTGATGGGCGTTGACTATACATGCTCCGGTGCCGGGTACGAGGTCGTCGATGCGCTGTTTCTCGGCGTCGGTATGACGCAGCGGCGTCGTTGATGACAGCGATTTGTGCCAAACGAGGAAATTGCTATGTTTTTCGCACACTGAAGCCAGCAATCTGACGAGGATTGGCCCTGTTTTGGCACCGAACGAGCAAAATTCCAGAGTTCGCCTCGTGGTGGTAGGATAGTGCGACTTCGACGCCCTTCCTCTTCTGAGGTTTACGTGAGATTATCCTGCCTTTTCGTTCTGCTCTGCAGCAATACTCTATTCAATTGGATTGCTCAAGCTCAAACTCCTGCGACGCCACCGATCATCCGTTGTGAAGAAGACGTCACGTGTACACATCAATTTGTTGATGGCCAGAAGTTCAAGATACTGACGACGGACGGCGCAGTGATAGCGGTAGCCCTCAGAAGTAATGGCCATTACGTGAGGGCGGATATAAGTGTGACAAATCTTGCCCAAAGGACTGTAGACGTGTTGCCGAGCGAAATGACCCTCCAAATGGACTCGCCTAAGTCCAAGGTCCTAGCGTTTGTCTCGCCTGAGCAAATTGCAAAATCCGCCGAGCACCGAGCTGGATGGGCGAACGCGCTGAACTCGATGGGGGCGGGAATGGCAACGCAACAGGCGACAACGCAAACTAGCTCTTCGGGGTCGGTAAATGGTTCTGGAACCGTGAATAGCACCAACTCTGATGGAACCTATTCAAATGGGACGTACAACACAAACGGAACTTACAGCGGTTCAAGTACCTCGACAACCTCGTCTCCTGATTATGCGGCGCAAGCGAGAGCGCGCCAACAAATCAGCGAACGGAGAGCAGCCGTTGCCGCTTTAGAGACCAACCTCGCCCAGACCACCTTGAGAGCAAACACCGTGATGTCTGGAAAGACTGTTAGGGGCTATGTTTATTTCCAGTGTGACAAACATGCCGACACCCTGCATCTGACGATTCCGATTGCAGGAACAATGTATGTTTTCCCCTTCAAAATGATGAAACAGTAGCAACTATTTGTTTTTTGTGGCATCCGAAGCGCGCGCATCGTTGAGTTTCTTCATTGCTTTGCTTTCAGCCTTGCAAACGGGTTTCTTCAGATGCGCGGTAAACTTTGGACCTATGGAACCCATCAGAACCACGAAGACCGCCCGGTTGGGACGGCTAAGGATGTACCGCGAAGACTTGGATGAACTCATGGAGCTCTTCTCGTCATCAAGCAGGTCCGTCACACTCTCTGATGACAAGTACCGCTATGTCTCCTTGGATGAGATGCAGAAGCGGGTCGGAAACGAGATCAAGCACCTCGACATACGCAGCGAGGGTCCAGCGGTCCATTTCCTTTTGGACCAGAAAGAGATGACACCCACCTCCACTGGATTCACCACGACTCGGTTCAACGAATTGAGGACGGAAGAGATAAGCGATGAGGCAGACATCTTATTTTTGAAGGTCAGGGAGTTTATGGAAAACCGCAAGCGCCCTGCGTTTGCCCGCCCGTCCCTACTGATTCCCGCGTTAGTTTTTCTATTCCTCGCTATCTACCGGATGAGGATTCTCATCCTTTCAGCACCTTGCTTTTTGTTGTTCTTGGCATTTGTGCTCTTCTCCTGCTCAGTGGACAATCTCATTTTTTTGACTACGAAAGCCGAGTCTCCGTCCTTCTGGGAACGCCACAAGGACGAGGTGTTCTCAAAGTCCTTAGCTTCCGTTGTCAGCGCCAGCGTCGGCGCTTTCGTCGGCTTTTTTCTTGGATTTTTGGCCCACAAATTCAATTGGTTCTGACGTAATCCCAATGGGCCGCCGATCCTGAGCGCGTCGCCCATAGTCCTACATCGCCGCCTTAGTCCCACAAACCAAGGGGAAGACGGGGAATCTGGGCGAATGAGGCGACTATAGGGTTATTATCTTTCCCTTTGTTTTCAATAGTTTACTCAATTTTGAAGGGGTTTCGGTGTGTCTGGCGGAGAGTGGGGGATTCGAACCCCCGATAGAGCTTTTGACCCTATAACGGTTTAGCAAACCGCCGCCTTCAGCCACTCGGCCAACTCTCCGCACTTTTGCTCGGCTCTCGTGATTATAACTTGCGCCTGCGGAATCTGGGCCCGCGTCGGGTAGATTTGTCTCTATAACCTTAAAAGTGAGAGGCCCGGGTGGCACGAAGTCTAGGAAACATGAAGAAGATGCGGCTGCTGCCGCTCATTGCGGCCACATATTTCATGGTCTCCGGCGGCCCCTACGGCCTTGAAGACATCATCGGCAAAGCTGGCTACAGCCGCGCCCTCCTCATCCTTTTCCTCATCCCGCTCTTCTGGAGCCTCCCCACCGCCCTCATGGTCGGCGAACTCGCCTCCGCCATGCCCTGCGAAGGTGGTTTCTACCACTGGGTACACCGCGCCATGGGCCCATTCTGGGGATTTCAGGAAGCCTGGCTCTCCCTCGCCGCCAGCGTCTTCGACATGGCTATCTATCCCACCGCCTTCGTGCTGTATCTCTCGCACATAGCTCCCACGCTCACTGCAGGCTCCAGAGGCCTTTTACTCAAACTCTGCATCGTAGCCATCTCCACCATATGGAATCTCCGCGGAGCCGTAGCCGTAGGCCGTGGCTCCGAGCGCATGATGGCTATCTCCCTATCGCCTTTCGTCGTCCTCATCGGCCTCGCCCTCTGGCACAGTCTTCGACACGGCGTGGCCGCAGCAGCAGGCGGTCCACCCGCAGAAGTAGACCTCAGCGGCGCAGTCCTCGTAGCCCTCTGGAACTACATGGGCTGGGACAACGCCTCGACCATCGCTCAGGAGGTCGAGGACCCACAGCGCAATTACCCTCGCGCCATGTTCACCTCCACCGTAACCGTCATGTGCGTCTACATGCTCCCACTCGCAGCGGTCTGGATGGCGGGCATTCCGTCTGCACGCTTCTCCACCGGCGCCTGGGTTGACGCGGCAATGGTTCTCGGAGGCTCCGCTCTAGCGCTATCCGTTGTTCTAGCCGGATCGCTCGACGGCCTCGGCACCTTCAACGCACTCACCTTGTCGTACACTCGCCTTCCCTACGCCATGGCCGAAGACGGCCTGCTCCCGGGAATATTCACCAAGCGCTTACCGAACGGCGTCCCCTGGGTAAGCGTCCTTGCCTGCAGCTTCGGATGGGCCCTTGCCCTCGGATTCACCTTCGAGCGCCTCATCTCCATCGACCTTGTGCTGTATGGAGGTGCGCTGCTCCTGGAGTTCGTTGCTCTCGTCATCCTTCGTATACGCGAGCCCAAGATGCATCGCCCCTTCCGCGTACCCGGCGGCCTGCGTGTCGCCATCGCAATAGGAATAGGCCCCGCCGCCCTCATCGCCTTCGCCCTCTACGCCGCCCGCGACGAGCATGTCGCCGGACTACCCGCGCTCGTCTTCGCCGCAATCATCGCGGCCGCTGGCTCCATCATCTATCTGCTCGCCCGGCGCCGTTCCCCATCTGCCGCATAAAAGCAAAAGGGCCGCTGCATCCAGCGACCCTTCTCATTCTTCACAACTCTCGCACTATTTATGCGGCACAGGCTTCGGCTGAGGATTCGCCTTGTTATCGATAAACCGCTGCTGCGCCTCCAGAACCTTGTTCCGGGCAAACGAAGCATCCCTCCAGCCCTTTACCTCCACGCGTTTTCCTTCAAGATCCTTATAGATCGAGAAGAAGTGCGTAATCTCCTTCAGCATGTGCGGATAGATCTCCGAGAAGTTCCACACATCCTTGTATCGAGGATTACCCTTTCCGACACAAAGCACCTTCTCATCGCCCAGTCCCTGGTCCATCATCTCCAGCAGGCCAATCGGACGAACCTCCATCACGCAACCCGGAAAGCTCGGCGCATCGACAAGCACCAGCACATCCAGCGGATCGCCATCATCGCCCAGCGTGCTGGGGATAAACCCGTAATCGCCCGGATAGTGAACCGGCGAATACAGATTGCGGTCCAGGCGAAATACATGCAGTTCCTTGTCGTACTCATACTTATTGATTCCCTCGTTCGGAATCTCGATGACCGCATTGATCACCTCGGGGGACTGGGCCCCGACGGGTAGCTCAAGGTAATTCGTCATAAGGTTTGGCTGTCTCTTCTCGTTTACAAAAAATTTTATGGCCTGCACAGATCAGATGCTCATTGCCGCCGACGCGCTTGCTCACCGGCAGCCTGCGTCCTCCGCTGAGAGGAAAAGCTGCATCATGTCTATAATCAAACACGATGAAGGCTCATGTCTATGTCACTCTCAAACGAACCGTTCTGGATGCCCAGGGGCAGACAGTTGCCGATGCTCTCCGCCGTATGGAATACCGCGGCGTCGCCGATGTGCGGCAGGGAAAATATTTCCTGTTGACTCTCGAAGATGGCCTCGAAACCAGCGTCGCCGAGGCCGAAGTCGAACGCATCGCCCGCGAGGTCCTCACCAACCCCGTCATCGAGCAATTTACCTTCCGCCTCGAAGAATAAAGAGGCAAGCCTGGACGAGGCCGTCTAAGTCTCCTTTGCCTGTTATTGATCGGTGTTATCGGCGTAAATCGGTGTCAAGTCTCAACTCAGGCGCTCCAGCCACGACATTCGTGAGCCGGAAACGGATATCGCACGCACTCGCGAAATCCTATCCACCGATGCTACGCTCGAAAGGGAGACCCTTTTCTTGACTGACGCATCCCCCAACGCATCTGTAGAACGCCCCTCAGCGCAATCCTTCGCTGAAACGACCCCATCCGGCAGCCGTTTCGTGGGCGCCTGCCTCCGTCGCCCCGTCGACCGCACGCCCATCTGGCTCCTCCGCCAGGCCGGCCGTTACATGCCCGAGTACATGGCCGTCCGCAAGCACCACTCCCTCCTCGAAATCTGCCGCACCCCCGACATCGCCGCCGAAGTCACCATCACCGCAGCAGAACGCCTTGGCGTCGACGCCGCTATCATCTTCGCCGATCTCCTTCTCCCCTTCACCCCCATGGGCCTCGACTTCGAATTCCTCGCTGGCGAAGGCCCCATCGTCCACTCCCCCATCCGCTCTGCCGAACAAGTCCGTGCCCTCCGCACCGACCGCATCGACGACCTAAGCTACGTAGCCCGAGCCATCGAAAAAGTAGCAACCCACTTCGCCGCCCCGCGCCCCGACGGCGACCAGCTAGGCATCATCGGCTTCTGCGGCGCGCCCTTCACCCTCGCCAGCTACATGATCGAAGGCGGCTCCTCCCGCAACTACATCGAGACCAAAAAACTCATGTACAGCGACGACGCAACCTGGTCGCTCTTGATGGAAAAATTAGTGACGGTCCTCGTAGGCTTCGCCCAGCAGCAAGTCGAAGCCGGCGCCGACGTCATCCAGATCTTCGACTCCTGGGCCGGAGCCCTCAGCGTTACCGACTACCGCCAATACTGCCTCGCCCCCACCACCGAACTCGTCCGTCGCATCCAGGCCCTCGGCGTCCCCGTCATCTACTTCGGCGTCGACACCGCCTCGCTCCTCCCCACCATGCGTCAAACCGGAGCCGACGTCATCGGCCTCGACTGGCGCATTCCCCTCGACATCGGCTGGAAGGCCATCGGCGAAGGCTGCGCCGTCCAGGGCAACCTCGACCCCATCGCTCTCTTCGCCCCCGAAGACGTTCTCAAATCCCGCGTCCTCGAAGTCCTCACCGCCGCCAACAAACGCCCGGGCCACATCTTCAATCTCGGCCACGGCATCGTCCCCGGCACACCCGTCGACAACGTCATCAACGTAGTCAAGTGGGTCAAGGAGTTCGGCGCGCAATGATCGCAGAGATGACCGACGCTCCACGACAAAGCAGCGCCATCCTCCTCCTCGCCCACGGAACCCCCGACTTCCTCGGCGAGATGGCCGAGTACCTCAGCAAAGTCACCGGGGGCCGCGCCCTCCCGCAAGAGGTCGTCGAAGAGCTCCAGCACCGTTACGCCCAGATCGGCCTCGGCGAAACACCCGGTCCCGAACCTCCACCCCTCACCAGGTGGACCATCGCCCAGGGCCATCTCCTCGAACAAGTCCTCAACGCGCAAGCTCTCAACGGCCCCCGCGTCTACATTGCCATGCGCAACTGGCATCCCTACATCGCCGACGTCGTCGCCCAGATGCGCATCGACGGCATCACCCACATCAAGGCCATCTGCCTCGCCCCGCAAAACTCCCGCACCAGCGTTGGCCTCTATCGCCGAGCGCTCCTCGCCGCCGCCGCAGGCCTCGAAGTCGACTTCGTAGCCGGATGGGCCGAGCATCCTCTCCTCGCCCAGGCCTTCGCCGAAAAACTCTGGCCCGTCTGGGCCGAAGCCTGTGCCCAATCCGGCCGCCGCATCCCTGTTCTCTTCACCGCGCACAGCGTCCCCTGCCGCACCATCATGACCGGCGAAGCTTCCATCGCAGGCGCTCGCCCCGGCACCCCCATGCAGGCCTCGCCCGACCCCTACCCGGTCGAAGCCAAGCGCACAGCACAACTCGTAGCCGACCGCCTCGCCGCCGTAGGCTTCACCGAAAAAGACTGGCTCTTCGCCTTCCAAAGTCAAGGCATAAGCGGCGGCCCATGGATCGGCCCCACCGTTGAAGACACCCTCAAAGCCATCAAAGACGAAGGCCACACCGGCGTAGTCATGCAGCCCATCGGTTTCCTCTGCGACCACGTCGAAATCCTCTACGACATCGACATCGCCTTCAAAGAAATAGCCCACGAGCTAGGCCTCAACCTCTGGCGAACCGAAAGCCTCAACGATTCCCCCATCCTCACCACGGCTCTAGCCGAAATCGCCACTGGCAAATACAAAGCAAACGTAGACAAATAAGCCCACGCAGCTTCATGCGCTATTGCGGTTGCCGTTGCTTTTCTTGCTTTTCATCCCCGAAGGGGATCCGCTTTTTGCTTTGTTTTGCCGTTTGCTTTTGCCGTTTTGTTTGTCATCCAGTAGGATCTGCTTTTGTCGTTGCTGTCGCTCTTGCTTGTCATTCTGAGCGCAGCGAAGAACCCTCGCATATATCGCCTTTGCATGTTCTCGTCTCCACCCCACAAAAGGGTAGAAGATAGCCAGGCAACTCGCGCACTTTCCGAATCACGAAGCCACAAAAAGCCTACAGCTAAAAACTCAAGCCAATCAACTAAACAGCCTTACGCTGAAACGTAGTCTTCTTCGTATTCGCAAAAGAATCCTTCGCCTTAAACGATGCAACCGACGCTCCTGGAGCTGGTTTCGCCCCACTCTTCACCTGCGCCGCCTTTTCTTTTGCCGCCTGCAGCTTCTGCGCCTTGCGCCCCAGACCGCCTATCTTTACCGCACCTGCTTTAGGAATGAAATCACTCATACAGAAATCCTCTCACGTTCCCCGCATTTTTTTCTACGATCACTTCCCCGGCCACGCCCCCATCGCCACCTCCACCACCGCCTTCAACTCACGCCGCGACGCCCCACCCGCCCCCTGCACCGCAATCCCCTGCACCATCGTTGACACATACTTAGCCAGCGCCGCACAATTTACTTCGGCAGGCAATTCCCCACTCTTCTGAGCCTTACGCAGCCGAGCCTGCAACTTGCCCTCCGCCGCAAGACGCCTCCCCACCACGGCATCCCGCACCGACACACCGGAAGAAAGCGAAGCCCGCGTATACAAACAACCACCCGGCCCATCCTCTGTTACAGCAATCCCCATGGCACCCTCCAATAACGCCCTCACCGTCTCCTTCGCCGTCCGCATCTCATACGCCCGTTTCGCAAAATTCCATGGCCCAGCCGAATATCGCTCAACCGCCTCATCAAACAATCTCCTCTTGTCCCCAAACGCCGCATAAACACTAGGCTTATTGATCCCCATCGCCTCAGTCAGCTCGCTCAGCGAAGCCCCGTCATACCCCTTCGCCCAGAAGACCTTCATCGCCTCCTCCAGCGCCTTTTCCCGATCAAACTCCCTCGGCCGCCCCACCTTTACCGTCGCTGCCATATTTTTTACCTCTCGGTACATTTTGATGCATCCACCGCCTCCTGGGAACCATCTATACCGTGCGGTACAAAATTAGAAGGAGCAAACAAACATGGCCAAACTAACCGGCAAAATCGCCCTCGTCACCGGCGGCAACAGCGGCATCGGACTAGCAACAGCAAAGCGCTTCGTCCAGGAAGGTGCCTACGTCTTCATCACCGGTCGCACACAATCGAAGCTCGACGCAGCCGCCAAACAAATCGGCTCCAACGTCACCGCCGTCCAAGGCGACGTATCCAACCTCGCCGACCTCGACCGCCTCTACGATCAGATCAAGCGCGAAAAGGGACACCTCGACATCGTCTTCGCCAACGCCGGCATCGCAAAGTACGCCACCTTCGGCACCATCGACGAAGAACACTACAACAGCATCTTTAACGGCAACGTTAAAGGCCTCCTCTTCACCGTCCAAAAGGCGCTCCCTCTCCTGCCCGATGGAGCCTCAGTCATCCTCAACGCCTCAGTCGTCGGCAGCAGAGGTCTTCCCAACAACAGCGTCTACGCCGCAACCAAGGCAGCCGTCCGCTCCTTCGCCCGCACCTGGACCACCGACCTCAAGCCCCGCCACATCCGCGTCAATACCGTGAGTCCCGGTCCCATCGACACCGAAGGTCTTCGCGAACTTCTTGGCAGCAGCGATACCGGAAAGCAGCGCCTCGAAAGCCTCCAGACCACTGTCCCCCTTGGACGTCTCGGCACCCCCGACGAAATCGCAAAGGCCGTCGTCTTCCTCGCCTCCGACGACAGCAGCTACATCACCGGCATCGAACTGTTCGTAGACGGCGGGTTCAACCAGGTATAACTTTGTCAAAAAGAAATCCACAGAAATCTTGTCAAGTCCGGATATCGCCTAAATACATAAAAACAAAAGAGATATTCATTGCAAATAAGTTATCCCCCATCCGTTACGATTAAACAAGATGAGAAAAACCCCGGCCGCAAAGCCGGGGTTTCATGATTAAGGTCTAAATCCTTTAGAAAGACGAATTTACCCGTAAACCTTTTAGAGTGACGTTTTTGCGAAGAGATAACGGTCTATCTCACAGATTTAAAGCATCTTACGAGACATACCCCGGGGGGGGTGGGCGCGCTGTCCGGTAAAACCGAAATGCTCTACCCTCACATAGGGAGAATCTGTGAAACGAATAGCAATCGTTGGCGGCGGCATAGCTGGTCTCACAGCAGCCTACGAGCTGTCGCAGCAGGCTCGTAACGGAGCCAGCATCGAGGTCGTTCTCTTCGAGTCCACGCACCGCCTCGGAGGCATCGTCGAAACCATCCGCGAGGGCGGCTTCATCATCGAATGCGGCCCCGACGCCTGGGTCACCGAAAAACCCTGGGCCAAAGCCCTCGCAGACGAACTGGGCCTCGCCGACGAGATCATCTCCTCGAACGACGCTACTCGAAAAACCTACGTTCTCCTCGACGGTCACCTCCAGCCCATGCCCGACGGAATGCGCATGATGGTCCCCACCGACCTCACCGCGCTCGACAACTCCGAACTCTTCAGCCACGAAGCCAAACAAGCTTTCCACGCCGAAATAACCCGGGCCGACGAGCTAAAAGCCACCGCTCCCCAGCACGACGAGAGCGTAGCCGACTTCGTTCACCGCCACTTCGGCAACGAAGTCCTCGAAAAAATCGGCGCTCCCCTCCTCAGCGGAGTCTTCGGCGGCGATGTCGCTAAACTCAGCATCCGCGCAGTCATGGCGCCCTTCGTCGCAATGGAGCAGCAACAAGGCAGCCTCATCGCCGCCCTTCAATCCCGAGCTAAAACCGCTACAGAAAAGCCTGCAATCTTCACCACACTCCGCAGCGGCCTCGGAACCCTCATCGACCGCATGATCGCTGCCATCCCGCCCGAATGGATTCGCCTTGGCGACGAAGTCAGCTTCATCTCCAACAGCGACGAAGGTTGGATCGTCGGAACCGCCAGAGAAGTGGAACGTTTCGATGCCATCATCATCACCACACCAATCGACGCAGCTCGATCCTTGCTCGAGCCGATCGACAACCGCATCGCCAAGTTGATGGAGATGGACGCAAGCTCCGCCGTCGTCGTCGGCTTCGGCTTCGCCAACGCAGCCAATTTCACCATTCCTCCTGGATTCGGCTTCCTCGTCCCACCCGGCTCTGGAAGCCTCCTCTTGGCCGCAACCTTCATGGACCAGAAGTTCCCTGATCGCGTCCCAGAGAACGGTCGCCTCGTCCGAGCCTTCTTCGGCGGAGCAGCAGCAGAACGCCTCATGCGCTGCGGCAACGACGAGACCGCCTCTGTAGCCCGCCTCGAACTTGCCCGCATCCTCGGCCCTTTGCCCGAGCCCCAAGTGACAGTAGTCCGCCGCTGGCCCCGCAGCCTCCCGCAATACAACGTAGGTCACCTTGACCGCATGGCCGAACTAACCAATCGAGTCCAAATCATCAAAGGCCTAACACTCCTCGGCAACGGCTACCACGGAGTAGGTCTCCCAGACCTCATCCGCGACGCCCGCGACGCGGTCCGCTCCATTACGAGCAGATTCGCGTAACTCTATTTCACCCCAAACCCGTAAGTAATTCCCGTGACCACACGGATGTTGTTTTGAGTATCGTTCTTTGCATTAGGGATCCGAGTGTAGACATAGTCCACCTCCCCAATCGTGAGCCTGAATTTCCGTCCAAGCCTCGTAGTAACGCCGCCTCCGCCAAGCAGTCCAAAAGAATTGCGATTGATGACGAAGTCGAAATTGACGTTCTCCTTCGCGCCGCCAAAAAGTATCTGCCCATAAGGAACGAAGCGGCTGGAAGTACGCCGTGTATACCGAGGCCCAAAGAGATAGTTGATGATCGTAATGTTTTGCTGTGTGTTATCCACGTTGTTGGCAAACGCAACTGCAACATCAGCCACACCACTCCAGACCGGAGTGATGTTGAAGACGACGGCGCCACTCCCTCCATTGAGCCCAAAACATCCACATTGTCCTGGCGGCGCATTCGCATGGAAATAGTTATAGTTCGCTCCAATCTCTACTCTTGTAATATCTTCTCGCCCGATTCCCAACGGAACCGCCTGAGCGTGCAGAACTCCGGAAAGAGCAACAAGAACCAGTAATAAAGCAGTGCTTCTAAAATGCATCAATGATTCTCCTACTGCACGACTAGCGTCGCGGTTGCAGTATGTTGTATCAACCCTTCGGTACCTGTTACGCTGACCGAATAAGTTGTGGGAGTTAGCGTGAAATAACCACCCGCGCAGCCACTAAGTCCAGCGACGGGTAGAAGAGAACCAAGTAACAATAGAAGCACCGTCAACATACGCGGCATTTTGCGTCTGTACTTGCGAACTACACCAAGGCCGAACAGCCCCATCATTCCGAGCGCAATCGGCAAGCCATGCTGCGATGTCGGATCACCCTTGGGCATGCGGCTCTGAGCACTCAACGAACTGTTGGTCGTAATGTTGAGCACAACGCTCGTAGTACCACTTCCTGCAGCAATCGTCGCCGGCGTAAAGGTGTACGTCGTGCCAGCAGGCAAGCCAGCAACCGTCAGGTTGAGATCGCTCAGAAATGTCGTCGCACCAAGAGGAGCAAGGTCAAACTTGTAGCTGGTCTTGTCCCCTGGAAACACATTCTGGCTAGCCACACCATTCACCGCGTTCGTAAAGTCTTGAACGATGTACGTCACCGGAGCCGATGTACTCGGAGAGAAGCTTGCATCACCGGAATAGACTGCGACGATCTGATGCGATCCGGTAGTCAGACCGCTCGTCGCATATGCTGCGTTCCCTGACTTGGCCAGTGCAACAACGGTTCCGTTTGTGTTCAGTGCCGTAGTGCCAAGTACAGTCGTGCCCTCAAGGAAAGTCACCGTTCCTGTAGGAGTCGGGGTTGCAGCAATTACTGTAGCTGCGAAAGTGACCATGTTATGCAGCAACTGGGCAGGAGCGCTTTGACCCAGAGTAATGGCTGTTGGAATCTTGCCGACGACCTGTCCAAGAGGTGCGGAGGTAGCGACATCATAGCTGCTGTTCCCACCATAAGCTGCGGTAATAGCATGCGATCCAATCGTCAGGTTGGAGGTGGTGAGAACAGCGATCCCAGCATTAACCGTTACTGTCCCGAGAACGACTGCTCCATCACGGAACGTCATCGTCCCGCTTGCAGCCGCAGGCACAGCCGCCGTGAAAGTAACCACTTGATTGAACTCTGCCGGATTCGCCGAAGATGTTAGAACTACCGTTGGAATTGCCTTCGATACAACAACTGGTGTAACGGGCGAGGTCGCTGCATTACTCGTGTCGCCTCCTGGTGTCGTCGCCGTAATGGGATTCGATCCAATCGGCAGCGAAGGGACAGTGATAGTCGCTACTCCATTGACTACAGGAGCTGTCCCAATCACAGTTGGACCATCATTGAACGTAATAGGCCCCGTAACACCCGGTGGTACCGGTTCCGTGATTGTGACTGGCGTATCAGGAGTTGGAGTCGTCGTCGACACGGTTGGCGGCGGCAGGGACGGCGTCATCTTTGTGACCGTTACCAAGGTTGGCGGCGAGGTTGCCGCATTGTTATTGGCATCCGCAGGCGTACTGGCGGTAATGGAATCCGTGCCAATCGTCGACAGAGTGATCGTGATGCTGGCCACTCCGTTGACGATCGATGACGTTCCAATGGCGGTCGAGCCGTTATAGAACGTGACTGGGCCGATGACACCAGAAGGAACAGTCTCGGAGATCGTCTCCGAGGTACCGGATGGCAACGTAGGCGAGGAGACTGCAGGCGGCGGCAGCGCAGGAGTTCCCTTGTTGACCGTCTGTGTCAGAGGCGCGGAATTAGCAGCGGTATAGCTTGAATCTCCACTGTAATCTGCAGTAATGGTGTGCGAACCAGCCGTCAAAGAGTTGGTCGTGAAAGACGCCTGGCCATTCGTCAAACCAATGGTAGCCAGTGTTGCGGCTCCATCAAAGAAGACTAGAGATCCCGTTGCTCCGTTCGGACCAGTCGCGGTGAAGGTAACAGACTGACCAGCCGATGATGGGTTGATCGATGAAATTAGCTTAATTGTTGGTGTTGTCTTTATTACTGTTACGATCGTCGGCGGTGATGTCGCGGAATTATTATTCGCATCGCTTGGCGTACTGGCTGTAATAGGATCAGTCCCTACCGGCAGCGTGTTTACGGTGATGGTGGCGACGCCGCTCACAATTGGCGCCGTGCCAATCGGAGTTGAGCCGTCGTAAAAGGTAACCGGCCCACTCACTCCCGGCGGTACCGTCTCGCTGATCGTCTCTGAGTTACCAACCGTTGTATTGGTCGATGATACGGAAGGTGCCGGCAGTACGGGATTTTCCTTGTTCACCGTCTGCGTCAAAGGCAACGAGTTAGCAGAGTTGTTGCCCTGATCACCACTGTAGTTTGCGGTAACGGTATGAGCTCCAGCCAACAGTGTCGATGTTGTGATTGCGGCTACGCCATTGCTTACAGTTGCAGTACCCAGCACTGCAGCAGCATCGAAGAACGTTACGGTTCCAGAGATTGCAACCGGCACAGTTGCCGTAAAGGTCACAGACTGGTTCACCATGGAAGGATTGACCGAAGAAGAAAGCGTTACCGACGGAGTCAGCTTCGATACGACCTGTGTCGCAGTACCGCTTGCTGGATTGTTATTTCCATCACCTCCATAGCTCACAACGATCGGATCGGTTCCCACAGGTAGCGTTGTCGTTGTGATTGTTACCGTACCCGAGCTAATGGTCCCCGTACCAATGGAGTTGCCCCCGCTCGTAATTGTCACGTTGCCATTAGTGCCTGGAGGAACTGTCACTGTGATCGTGACAGGGTCACCATAGTTGCTTGGGCCCGAGGTCGTCACCGTTACAGTCGGAGTCGTCTTTCCTACAACCAGCGTTGTGGTTCCTTGGTTCGCATTGTTGTTATCGTCCCCGCTATAGCTAGCTGTGATCGTATCGGTTCCCACAGGCAGCGCCGTCGTCGTGATGACAACTGTTCCCGATGGCGTGAGAGCTCCGGAACCAAGAGAAGTTCCGCCGCTAGTAAATGTGATGGTGCCCGTTGGCCCTGGAGGTACGCTCGCCGTGATTGTAACGGTCGCACCATATGTGCTCTGGCCGGATGTTGTCACAATTACGGTCGGCGTTGCCTTATTGACCGTTTGAGTAAGGCTTGCTTTCGACGCATTATTATTCGCGTCACCGCTATACGTTGCCGTGATGACATCGCTTCCAAGCGGAAGCGCCGATGTTGTTACACCTGCAGTTATTCCCGAAACTTGGTAAGTGCCCAGTATCGTAGATCCATTTGCAAATGTCACAGTGCCGGTCAAGCCAGTAGGCAGTGAGTCCGTGAAAACAACAGAAGCACCTATAAGTGACGGATTAGTCGATGAGGTCAACGATGTCACAGGCGTTCTCTTCCCCACCGTCTGCGTCGTCGAGCCTGTTGCGTTGTTATAATTTTTATCTCCACCATAGGCAGCGGTAATAGGGTCGCTTCCGGCCGGCAGTGTTGATGCTGTAATCGTCGCTGTACCCGATGCGCTTACCGTTCCCGTTCCTAACGTCGTTGAACCACTGGTGAATACCACCGTTCCAGTTGGCCCAGACAACGACAGAGCAGCAGTAATCGTCACCAGGTCGCCGTATGTACTTTGTCCCGAAGTCGCAACTGCAAGTAGTGGCGTGGCTGCATTCACTACCTGCGTCACAATCGGAGAGGTAGCAGCAGGAGTTCCGTGACTACTATCTCCGCTATACACCGCAGTAATATCGTGTGACCCAGCTGTAAGAGTCGAGGTAGTGAAGGACGCTGCCGAACTAGAAAGTGCGACTGTTCTCAGTGTTGTCCCGCCATCTTTGAAGGTCACATTCCCAAGTTCTCCCGAAGGCACCGTGGCTATAAAGGTAACGGTCTGTCCATAGGTCGAGGGATTTGGCGAAGACGTCAACAGTATGCTCGCTACTGTTACGCTTACGCTGCTCGAACTGCTTGGGTTGTAGTTGATGTCACCTGGAAACGCCGCTTGTAGCGTATCGTTATCGGCGGGCAAAGCAGTTGTCGTTAGCGTGGCAACGCCGCCGTGCAACACTCCAGAACCAAGAGAGGTAGCGCCGTTGAAAAACTTGACCGATTCTCCATCCGTCGTGGTGGTTGGTGGGCCGACGGTATAAGGGTTCAGCGTAGCAGTAAGAGCCACTGATTGACCGGACAAAGTAGCCGAAGTAGGAGATGCAACCAGGCTCAGTGTTGTCGGCGTAGGCGCTGCCCTCAATTGAATTGTCGATGAAGTGCTGCCCACATAGATCGAGTTACCAAGATAACTTGCGTCCACATTGTGGGTTCCGCTCCCTAGAGGAAAGAGAGCCACTCCGGTCAGAGCATTCGCATCGGCGACCTGCTGCACCTCGCTCAGCGAAACGGCAGCCCTGGGATTATTTGCATCTGTTCCAATAAGGTCGGCGTTGCCGTCGTTGTTGTAATCCCCTGCATTAACCGCGTAGGTAAGGTCAAAACCCCCGATCACCGGCTCGGAATAAGCCTGAAAGGTTCCGTCGCCGTTGCCCAGGTAAACAAGTGCACCGTAGCTACCTCCTGCGATAATGTCAGGCTTTCCATCGCCGTTTACATCGGCAAGATGCGGATCCGATGGAATATCCGAAACATAAGTCGCTGTTGGCTGAAAAGTACCGTCGCCGTTCCCAATTAGAACGAAAAGGCTATTACCAACGTTGACGCCTTTTTTATGCTGAACTGTTGTGGAAACTATATCCGGTACATTGTTCCCGTCTATGTCGCCTACAGTTAAGAATTCACCGATATTCGACGCCGCCAATACCGAAGCCTTTAAATTTCCATTGCCTTTCCCCAAAGCCACATAGAGATCCGATAAATTACTGCTGGGATCAGCACTATTCACAACATAAGCGAGGTCATCGTTACCATCTCCATCGAAATCAGCAACAACCACATCGTTTACTTGTCGGGGAGTATTCACCGAAATGACACCCGGCTTGAAGCTGCCGTCGCCATTTCCAATAAAAATTGTTATATCTTCCTGTGAACTGTCGGCAACGGCGATATCTAGGATTCCATCGCTGTTGAAGTCTCCCAAAGCGAGGCCTCTGGCGGCTCCCGATGAATATGGAACAGCCGTCTGAAACGTTCCGTCTCCGTTTCCGAGCATAATAACCAGACCGCCGTGAGCGCCGTCTGAACAGCTCAATGCAATATCAATGTTTCCATCTCGATTGAAGTCGGCCAGAAGAATCTTTTGCGCTGAGCCAGTTACACAACCGGAATAGTTAACCTTTGGCTGGAAACTTCCATTGCCATTGCCGATTAAAATAGTGACGGTCTGGTCAGTATTTGCAGTTACTACGTCAAGATTGTTGTCGCCATTGATATAGTTCGATGCGATCGCAAGTGATCTGCTGAGATAGTTATTTGTAGAAGGAAGTTGAGCAATACCGAATGGAGAGTTGGGTGCCTGTGTAAAGACTTCGCTCACGACGCCCGCATTTAGGATCTGCGTTCCTAGAATCTTGTTACCTGCACTTAGGTCGAGAAAAGAGATATTTCCGCCTGGCGCAGCTAACAGTGAACCAATACCAGTTACATTTCCCATCAACGTGTAATTGCCAACGCTTCCTGAAGAGAGAATCGTCGTTGTCGTTGAGTAAGTTCCCTGAACCGTGTAGGACACCTTGTTCGAAACGCTGGATTCATAGGTATTGTTGGCGTGATAGACGGCCTTATAGCTGTGAATACCGAGAGGGCCACTCCCAATCTTGACGACCGCGGTCGCGTTAGCAGCTGTCAACTGAACACGGCCTAAAGAAGTGTTGTTTTCGCAGAAGGTCGCGGTAGCATCGCAAAACAGCACAAAGCCGGCTGTTACAGGAGCTCCGCCCGTCGCCGTCACCGTCGCCGTTAAAATGATCGGCGTTTTATAGGGCACCGAGATCGAAGAAATAGTCAGCGTAGTCGTCGTCGCCGTGATTGCATGGGCGCCGGGAACCAACATTGTCAATAGCAGGAGTAAGCCGGCACCCGCATAGTGATTGCGGAGAAAGGAAAGTACCGTGAGTCGGAGGGAACGATGAGAACGTAATGTCATAGGTTCCTTGAGGCGCGGCGATGTGTGAGTTACATGACTTTCGTAACAAACCCTAACCTTCCTCTTTTGGGCTACCTATTACCCGAAAGTTGCACCGTTACCAATGGCTTTCCAAACCATTTGGCGAGTAAAAGCTCGATGAAATAAACGTAATAGAATAAGCAGCTTGATGCGTTTTTGTTAACATTCCAATTGCTATCTATTTAGTAATTTCGGTAACCTTTTCTCGCTTGCACATGCGTGCTCGGACTGGTCTCTTCGTATCTTCAGAAAGCCGATCCAACGAAGTAACCATAATTAAAAAACAACTAAGTTTCTGCGCCGTCAGCGATAAAGATATTTATCTGGAGGAGAAACGTTTCTAAGGCAACCGGCACTATTCTTCCGTAGTACGCTCTTTCTCTCTGGCCTGCTGGGAGACAGGCCGGAGAGACTTCAGCGCTACACCTTACTGGTTTCGATTGAAGCGATGCTTCTGTTTGGTTCTCACCAATAAAAGGCCCGGCGCCAAGCGTCGGGTCTCTCTCTTGCTCTCGATTTATCAGGCACCTGAGTACAGCAGAAATGGAGCCCAGTACAGCGGTTTACGAAACACCCCGTTCGAGTGAAGCATTGCAAGCTTTGCCGACCGTAGAGCGGCATCCGGCTGATTGCCTTTAGCCAGTTCTCCGTACAGGTTGTCCATCAGCTGCGGCGTCGATACATCACTGACCTCCCACATCGCACCAATCACATGATGCGAGCCTGCGCGCAAAAACGCCCAGGCCAATCCGACCAATCCCTCACCGGTGTACTGCCGTGACCCCGACCCGTAGCAGGACGACAGCGTCACCAGATCGGCATGAAGGTTCTGCTGCAGAATATCCCGGGCATACAACTTATAGGTCCCAGCGTCTCCGCGATCCCGTGACAGCACCACAGCCGAATCCAGAGGGGCGGTCATATTCGCCGTGGCGTGAGCAACAAAGTGGATATACGAAAATCCACCCGGTTGATGTTCGCGATAAGCATCAGGCGAAGCCTGCTGTCCCGTCACCACGATACGGTGATCCGCGGCGAAGTGGCCCGCGATATTCGTGACCTCCTGCGCCGCGTTCGGCAGTTTCGCATACTCGCCATCACGATAAATTGGATCGCCAATCAGCAAAATCCTTCTGTCGGCGTAGCTCTCGTGTCTCTCACTTTTTACCGAGAGCAGCCGAAGCGACTTGGTGTTCGTGATCGCTACATCTTCTATCCAGAAATGCGGACTCTCGTCGCCAGCAAGCAGAGTCTCAAAGTTAAGCCCACTCAAAGCCTCGTCGCCGATGATGAAGACCCTGCCCCCCTTCGGAATCATCCCCTCAACCGGTTTGACCAATGCCTGATACAACTCGTGCCCGGGAGCATTAGGTTGCGCCAGCACATCTTTCGAAGCCAGAATCGACTTCGTATGCGAATGAATCAGTGGAAGAATCGTCTCACTCCCTGGCAGTTGATAAAACTGCTGCCGCGTAGGAGTAATAGCCCAAAGATAAGACACCTTCGGTCGCAGTGAATAAACAAGAATCGTAGCCTGCACACGAGACGCAATCGACCGAGGATTCATACCGCTGGTTCGCTTCAACGGTGGAAGCTTCAATCCATCCGCAAGCGCCTCCGCCCTGCTCTCATCCACAACGTTCAGAGCCTCATCCGGTCTATGCTCACGAATCAGATACTCTGTGTAATCCCGATAGAGATCATTCCCATTCTCAAGGAACGGAAGCGTCGAATCTACACTCGTAAGCGAAGACCTCTGTTGCTTGAAGGTCTCAATGGACCGCTGAAACCACAAACCAGCATCCTTAGAACGGCCACCTTCCGAGTAGATCCTCGCCAGCGTATTCTCCGCCTCCCACCGCAAAGACGGGACGTCCTTCGCTCGCTTTTCCAGGTCGACCAATGTATTAATGGAACCCTGTTTATTCCCACGCTTATCAAGCAGCAGTGCGTTCAGTAGAGCAGGCTCAAGACTCGCCCTTTCACTCTTTCGCAACGCAGCAATGCTGTTTGCGTCACGAACATGAACCTCTGCTTCATCCAATTTATTCAACCGCAGCAAAAGAAAGCCAAGACTTACATGAGCATCAAGGATCTCTTCCTGGTTTTGTATAAATCGAGCAAAAATCAAAGATCGTTCATAAAATGGCCGAGCTTCATTTAGATTTCCCAATTGGTATTCGCAAAGCCCAGCATTGTTCAATGATCTAACTCGATCGATTGACGAGCCCAATTCAGCCGCTTGCTTTTCAGCTTCGTTGAAGCTCGCTAGTGCTCGCTGAAAATCACCAGTTTTGTAATAGACAAATCCCACGTTGCCAACTGCTTTTTCGAGAGCTAACTTTGCACCGATGGAACGTGCGGCGGTAGACGCGCTCACAAAACGCATTAGGGCATCTTCGTAGTGCTCCTCTTGTAACGCGACGACGCCCAAATTCATCAAGGTCTGAGCTTGAAGGAATTTATTATTACTTTGGATGACGCCTACGAGGCTGGTTTGAAACGCGGTTTCTGCATCGTCTAGTTTGCCCCTCTCCAAGTTGATGCTACCCTTCGCACCAAAGACTTCCGCTCGAAGGGTGTCATTAGGAGATTCTCGTTCTGCTTCGAAAAGCATCTGCTCCGCTTGATCAAACTGGCCTAGCCTGGCCTGTACGATCGAAAGCAGGATCTTTCTTTTCACAACAGAATCGATAGGTGAAGTAGTGGGAAGCTCTTGTTGAAGGAGCTTTAGCGCATCTCCGCTCTCGCCTTGGTAGAGTAGTATTTTTGCTAGCTGAAGTCGAAACGTTGCGGCCAAATCAGGGCGTGTCGACTCAAAACGCTTGTAGGTTTCCTGCGATTGTATTCGAGCACTAGATATATTGCCCGAAATGAACTTCTTTTCTATCTCATCATATATAGCTACAGCGTCGGATGTTGTCTGCGGCTTGGATCTACATCCGACGCATATTAGCAAAAAAACTGCGGTAAAGATTATGGCATTGGATATCCATTTGATCGAGAGGTTGCCATGCTCAAGTTCCCCACCGCAGGGCACCCAAGTTCCATCCGCAGCATCGTCAACTGAAAAGAGGCTCGATCGAGGGATAGCTCGCCGAGAAAGAGATTGCCAAAATCTGGCACCACAATTACGTGACCACACGTAGTTGCGCCATGCACTTCCTCTATCTCTTCTACCAAAGAGGTGAGGACGTGTCCCCTCTTCTCGTGCTCCTCCGGTTTTCCTATCCACCCGTACCGTGTCTTGACCCATTCTGGAGCATCTTTCGCTCCTGTAATTCTACGGCCGTGCTCCGCGACCTTCTGGATAAACTTTTTATCCTTTATATGGGGCTCTGTGGGAAAGTTATCGTGCCCCGGATGGAGCAAGCTCCGGTTGAGCTTCACATTTACCGGATGTCCATTCACACGGAGATTGATGAACTGGGCCCCGACGAAGGACACCTTCGGCGTATAGCCCTCAGCCGGATGTTCCACAGCCAGCCGCGCCACGATTCGGTCCGCCGTAACAACCTCAAGCACATTCAAGTGCTCAACCACCGAAGTTGTCAGTGTCGTCCAGGTTCCG
This sequence comes from Edaphobacter sp., assembly GCA_035317185.1. Taxonomy (GTDB): domain Bacteria; phylum Acidobacteriota; class Terriglobia; order Terriglobales; family Acidobacteriaceae; genus Edaphobacter. The sequence continues at coordinate 20,438 of DATHHN010000002.1, read as the reverse complement.
GTCGCGTGGTTCTTCGCTCCAGAAATATGTGAGTACGCCTTCTGCGCCGCGACAACGGGATCTAGCCGGTAAGACTCGTGAACGCCATTGACGTGCCCGCCTGCCTGGGCCAGCGAAGACGAGGCCTCCGTCGTCACGATCTTCTCGAAGGGATGCGTAATGTGGCCGCCCACAGGGCTGGCATCGGCATGATAGTAAAAATGTCTTTCCGTACTGGCGTTCATCTGTTCTCCGTTCGAAAGGTTATTTAGACAAAGAGTTATTTAGAAACGTTGAGTTGGAACTTGTACCGCGCGAGGTCTTCCAGCTTACCACCTTGAACCGACAGTAAACCCTGAACAAGCAGCGTATTCAACCCTTCCTTCGTAATATCGGTGGGCACATGGATCACCACCGTATCGCTAGCTTGCTGAGGCAAAATCTTCGTCTGCCATACCACTGCCCCCAAAGGGGAATACAGCGAAAGCAAATACCCAGAGAATCCGCTCCGCCCCGGAATATCGACCGAAAGCAGAAACGCTCCATGCTGCGGCGCCACAATCTCGGCTACTGAATCACCCCTTGCTCCGGCATTCGCAAGGACAAGATTGTTCAGCACCGACGGCGTCTCCATCTGTACGACCTCGCGTCTCATACCGGGCACCAGGATGAAGCTTTCAACCCCCATAACCACCAGGCAGGCCGCCAGCGCCGGAGCCAGAAAGCTCGGACGGAGCAGCCCGGAGATCCACCCGAACGGACTTTCCTTCACAGGTGCAGCTACAGCTGCAGTCCTCAGCTCATTGCGAGCTGCATTGATAAATGTGGTTCCCATCCGCAGATCCGTCACACACAGAGGGCAGTCGAAAAGATGCTCTTCGAATCTGTCCAACGCCTCTCCGCCGAGTTCGCCCAGCAGATAGCGTTCCACAGCCATTTCCTGGAGTGCATCCTGATGGTTCATCGCAAAAGGCCTCTATTTTTCCATAGTGTGGAGAGCCATGTAATCGTTTCAATCTTTTGAAAAATGGTCCCGCGGCAGGCGAATTTCAATGTTTTTCTCCCACTCGCCTGGAATAGAGCTCGCGAAAAGCTCCCTTGGCCCGGTGCAGCAGAACTCTGAGGTACTCTCGATCTACCCCCATCTCACGACAAACCCTGTCTTTATCGCGCTCCTCCAGGAACACTGCCTGCAGAATGTCTCGATCGCGCCGCTTCAGTTTTGACAAAACCTGCCGCACGACATTGCCCGTGTCGTGCGAAATAGCAATATTAAGGGCATCTGGCCTGGTCTCGACAATATGTTCAGCGACAGTCTCGTCTAGCGCCTCGACCCTGCCGGAGGCCCTGTACTGCTCCATCAGCACATTGTTGCAGATTGAATTGACCAGAGGCCCAAGCCGTTCAGGATTGCGAACGCCGCCTTCGCTCCGTATCAACGCAAACGCCCGCGAAAACGTCTCCTGTTTCAGGTCTTCGATCACCTCAGGCGCACGAAGCCGCGACCGTAACTTCAATGTAATCAGTTCGGTGAAGTAACCAACGAAATGCTGCTCTGTCGAAGCGTCTCCCGCGCGCAGCTTGCTTACATAGGAGCCATCGAACGCTTCAAAGTTCACGGAAGGGTCCTCTCTGCCCTATGACGAAAAGTCTACACGACCAAAGCTACGATTTACCCGCAGAACGGCATGCAATCCAAACAAAACAAGAGCTTTCCGAATGGACTGGATCTCTGATCCGCCACTTGGATGCCAGGCCCGGGCGGGTTTATTTTTTTTTGAAACGCTTCCGCAACACTCGCCACTATGCCGATAGAGCAGTTCAGTGGCGATTTAGCCCCTCGACAAGAGTGGCTTTAGGCGATTCGATGCATTCTAGCCTCCGCCAACACCAATCTGGTTTAGCCAACAAAAGAAGGTGTGACATGCCTGGATATAGTACCGTTCTCATTGCCGTTGGAAGCTTCGCTTGCTTTGGTGCTCTTGGTTGGTTTTTGGAATCCGCCGTGGACCAATCCGAAATGAACGATGATGCCACCTCGGAAGATACCCTGCAGCAACAGAGTGGCCACATTTACATGGCAGCCGTCGTCGTCGCCATGTGCGCCTTCATTGCATAAAGCTCCCCACAATCCCCCATAACAAGGATGATTCTCATGGCTCAGTACAAAGGCAAAGTAAAGTGGTTCAACAATGTAAAAGGGTACGGTTTCCTGGGATACGACGGTGGCACAGATGTCTTCGTACACTTCAGTTCGATCCAGAAGGAAGGCTATAAATTCCTCAAAGAAGGCGACGACGTAACCTTCGACATCGTTCAAGGAAAGAAAGGCCCACAGGCCGACCGTGTCACACGAGAGACTCATTCTCAGCCGATGATGTCACAGGCCTGAAAAAACCTGCCTCATTGCATAACTCGCTTTCCGCCGGATGGCGACCAGTTTATATAGATGGGGTTTCCCATCAGCCAAAGTTTGCCATCCGGCCCATGCACATCGGAGCGAAACCAGTGCTGCTTTCCATCGCTCTTCCAATGGCTCTGGATCGTTTGATCCTGTCCATGAATTGCTTGCGTCGATGACTCTGCCATCGGCTGACCATCTTCAACAAGTAGGAGTTTCCCTCCTTCCACTCCGGCAACGTGCACGGAAAACTCCACCTCCGATCCCGCCACTGCGGCCAGCGTATCCCCCATGCTGGCCATAGAATCGCCACTCTGCACTCGCAGTTCAAGCAAGCGATCTTTGCTGGCCGTAAGGTCCACAAAGACATGGCCTGCGCGAATGGCCTCGAGAATTGCAGATGTAGAGAGCTCCGTCGCGTAGACAACCGTCGTCGGACTACCAATCGACCCCACCTCATCCAGAGGCCGCTGTGCAGTATGGTTATCGCTTCCGCCTATTCCTGTAAGCCGAAATCCACGGTTGAGCTGTTTTTCCCAAAAAGATAAGCCGGCAAAAGGGCCGTCTTCAGCGCCGCCATTAACCACCTCAATGGCCTGCACCAGATTGAGATCTGCTTCCGGCGTTGGATTCCAACCGCATCCCATGCAGGCTTCACCCGTCGGCGCATTCGGGTGATTGATGGAGATAAGACCACCAATCAGATTAGCCTGCCGAAAAAGCGTGTTGATATCCGGAACGTCCCTCGAGCCAACTCGGAAATCCAGTGGCGCCACGGTTCCAAACAAATTGGCATGTCCATGAAAGGTTGTCATCTCCCTTCCCGGAATCATCAGCAGGCTATCGAAGTAAGGCTGCAACTCTCTCATCGCATCATTTTGTGACGTCGTGTTGTGGTCCGTCACCGCAATAAAGTCCAGTCCCTTGCGCGCTGCCGCTTCAGCAATCACAAAAACCGGACAAGGAACTTTCACGCCACGGAGACTGTTACACGATCCGTCGCTATGCGCCGTATGCATATGCAGATCCCCTCTGAACCACGCAGGACCGGACCGCAACGGACTACGCAAAACCATCGGCTGATCTCGAACAAGTCCACTCTCTGTAAAGAAGACATTAGCCGTATAAGCCGCCGTCACATTTGGGCGAATATTAGGAACGCCAATCAATAGCTTCCATGTTCCGGCTCTAACCGGACCGGCAAGGCACGATGGCGTTGCATCGGTTGCGCTTACAGTAAGCGTCGATTTATTGCCGCCGCTCCAGCAGCGTAAGCCCTTTGGATCGAGCAACCCAATATCAAGTGTCGTCCGCTCTTCTTTCCCCGTATAGCTGAAAGTAAGCGTGACACGTTGCGTGCCGGCAGGCACCTCAAACGGCGCCTCGATATAGGTATTGTTCTGGCGCCCCGTAACGGTTCCATGCAGAACAACCTCATTCGCAGCGTCAGAAGAAGACGCCCGCTTTCGATCCTCCGCGCCTCCGTTAAAGGCTCCAAAACACAATACGAACGCAGACAATAAAGTAAAATATAGCTTTAGGGTTCCGGCCATAAATTTCAGTGTATGCCCAGCCGAACCGCATGGAATGTGATAATTCCGTGTCTGTACCATCTTGATCTGCGGCTCCCATCTCCGGGTAACACCTCGTCTAAAACTGGTAAAGATGAAACCAGGCGTTTGCCGCATCCAATAGATGTGCAATTCCTGCTGTCGAAAAGGAGGACGATGCAACTTAGCAATTTGATGGTGATTAGTCTCACCCTGGCGATAACCACGCCATCTATCTACTCCCAAGAGGTTAACAACTCCTCACCCTCCTCCTCACTCCAGACCAGCATCATTCATGTGGATGCTAAGTCGGAAGGAACGCCCTTCCCTCACTACTGGGAGCAGATCTTTGGCTCCGGCCGCGCCATCCTCTCGTTGCGTGAAAGCTACCGCGACGACCTCCGCACCGTAAAAAAAGCAACAGGATTTCAGGCAATCCGTTTTCACGGCATCTTCATGGATGAGGTCGGCCTCTTCGATCTCGACGCCAACGGCCACCCCGTCTACAACTTCTCTTACATCGACCAGATCTACGATGGCCTGTTAGCCAACGGCGTTCGTCCCTTCGTCGAACTGAGCTTCATGCCAAAGAAACTCGCCTCCGATCCCTCCGCGCTCCATGCCTTCTGGTACAAGCAGAACGTCTCCCCACCAAAGGACTACGCGCAATGGGATGGAATGATCACCGCCTTTGCGCAACACCTTGTTGACCGCTACGGCATTGACGAAGTCTCACAGTGGTACTTCGAAGTATGGAACGAGCCGAACCTCGACTTCTGGGGCGGAAAGCCCCTTCAACCCACCTACTACGAACTCTACGACCACACCGCCGCCGCTCTTAAAAAGGTAAACAACCATATCCGCGTGGGCGGCCCTTCAAGCGCCCAAGCCGCGTGGGTCGCGAGCTTTCTCGATCACGCCAAACAAAGCGGCGCACCGGTAGACTTCGTCAGTAGCCACGTCTACGCCAACGACACCGCCAAGGATGTATTCCATACCGATGAAGTCATCCCCCGCGACCGCATGGTCTGTCGCTCCGTCCGCAAAGTACACGACGAAATCGCCGCTTCCCCCTTCCCCAAACTGCCTTTGATCTTCAGCGAATACAACGCCAGCTACGCGAACGAGCCCAACGTTACCGACACGATCTACATGGGCCCCTGGCTCGCAGACACCATCAGCCAGTGCGACGGCCTCACCGAAGCCATGAGTTACTGGTCCTTCTCCGACGTCTTTGAGGAACAAGGCGTCGTCAAAACTCCCTTCTACGGCGGCTTCGGTCTTATCGCCGAAGATGGCATTCCCAAGCCCGCTCTCAACGCCTTCGCCATGCTGCACCAACTCGGTGACCGCCGCATCCAAATCGACTCCAACTCTGCAATCGCAACCAGGCGAAGCGACGGCACCCTCGTCATGGCTCTCTGGAACTACGCCCCACCCTTCGGTACCGGCGCAACCTACACTCCGCCCCCAGCCAATCCAGGACCCGACAAATCCTTCACCCTCAAGCTCGACGGTGTAGCCCCCAATGCCGCGGTTCAGCTCTGGCGCCTCGATGCCGACCACGGCAATGTCTTGAAAACATACGACGCCATGGGCCGTCCCGCCATTCTCACCCGCGACCAGATCACCCGTCTGCGAGAGGCAGCCAGGCCTTCACCACCGGAACACGTCGCACTCAAACAAGGCAGCCTGACGGTTAATATACCCCCGCAGGGCCTTGTCGTCCTCGAACTAAGGAACGGAAAATCAGCGCACTAGACCGTAAAATCCGTTCAGCTCTCCATTTGCGTATGCATGACACACCTGGCAACGATGCCATCAGCACAGAGGTTTTCACCCCGCACTGCATAACAAGGCGCAGTGCGGCAAAACTGCTTGGCGGCGCTCTTCTCTCGACCCTTGGGTCTTCACGACTTCTCCATGCCTTGCCTGCCGCGCAACAAAGCCTCTACCCCACAGCTTCTCCCACCGAAGACGACAATGCGTTCCTCGACGACATGCAGCGTCGCGCCTGCCTCTACTTCACCGAGCAGGTGGAACCGTCCAACGGACAGGTCATGGATCGTGCCTTCAACAAGCCACCCACCGGCGCCCGCGACAGCCGCTTTGTATCGAGCGTCGCCGCGACCGGCTTCGGCCTCACCGCACTCTGCATCGCGGACAGACGACGTTTCATCTCCACCGCCCAGGCCAAAAAACAAGTCCTGACAACCCTCAAATTCCACCTCAACTCCATGCCGCATCAGTACGGCTTCTTCTATCACTTCAACGACATCGAAACCGGCCAGCCCCTTATCAATAGCGAAGTCTCTCCCATAGACACTTCAATCTTCCTCTGCGGCGTCCTTACCTGTCGCGCTCACTTCAACGACCCCGAGATCACCCGCCTGGCCACGCAACTCTACAACCGCGTCGAGTGGCCTTGGATGCTCAACACCGGCAAAACATTCTCCAAAGGCTGGCACCCAGAAAACGGCTTCGTCTACTCCCGCTGGGACCACTACAGCGAGCTGATGATGCTTTACCTCCTCGCCATCGGATCTCCGCAGCATCCCATCGCGCCCGACCACTGGAATAACTTCACCCGCCCGCATGTTGAGTTCGGCCCATACACCTTCATCAGTGGGCACGATCCTCTCTTCGTCCACCAGTATTCCCACGCATGGTTCGACTTCGCACACCGTCGCGACGCCTACGCCGACTACTTCGCCAACTCCATCATCGCCACGCGCGCCCACAAAGCCTTCTGTCTAAGCCTGAATCGCGGCTACAACGAAGACTTTTGGGGCGTCACCGCATCCGACTGGCAACACGGCTACACCGCATGGGGAGGCCCGCCGCTTCTCGGCCCAGTCGACGGCTCTGTCGTCCCATCCGCAACGGCAGGCTCTCTTCCCTTTCTTCCAGCCGAGTGCCTGCGCGTCCTCCGCTCGCTCAGAGACACGTACGGTGAAGAGGCATGGGGCCGCTACGGTTTCGCCGATGCATTCCACCCACAGCTCTCCTGGTACGATCCCGACGTTCTCGGCATCGATCTCGGAATCGGCCTCCTGCAAGCGGAGAACCTCCGCACCGGCTATGTGTGGGGCACCTTCATGAAGAATCCCGAGCCATTCGCCGCCATGAAGATGTGCGGCTTCCAAAACATTTAATCCGTGCCGGTTACGCCACCTTCTCCTTCGCCGGTTCCGCAGATTGCGACTCAGTACGTTTCGCCAGCGCCTTCAACATAGCCTTGTTCAGCGGCCTCTCATGCAGCAGCAACTCGGCAGCCCTGACAATTGGATTGCTGTGAAACCAGTGCTGAACAACATCGTCATGCAGAAGGTTTGTGATGGCAAGCAGCGACATCCCCTGGTGATGCGCCATCCACGATCGCACCAGCCTGGGCTCGCTTCCCTCCGTGTAGTCAGCCGCTTCATAGAAGCCGTACGCCCCAAGCCAACCTAACTGCACCATGCGGCGTAGATTCGCCAGCGCCTCGTCTCTCAGAAAACGCAGTGCGAGAAAAGTAGAGTAAGGCGAAATCACCGGCCCATCTTCAGCGCCATACTTCAATGCCAGCGAAGGAATACCCCACGCCTGATATCCATACCGCCCAATGTTGTCCACCTTCGCCCAGCCCGACTCCGAAATGCCCCACGGAATATCCCTCACATACCTCCGCTGAATCTGCACCACCGACTCAAGCGAACGCGTGATCAGCGTATCTGGAAACGTACGCATCCAAAGCGCAGGCATCATGTACTCAAACATCGTGCCCGTCCAGGAAAGCAACGCCGCCCGTCCGCCTACAAGTGTGTGTGAGCGTTCAAGCCGAAACCACGACTGCTGCGGTATATCTCCCTTGGCCACAGCAAGGAAAGTTGCGATCCGGGCCTCCGAAGCAAGCAGGTCATAGCAAGCAGAATTAAGCTCTTCACTCACGCCGTCATACCCGACTGAGAGCAACTGCCGTGACTCCTCCAGCAAAAATCTATAGTCCATCGCTTCAGCATGGCGCTCCGCCTCTGCGGCGATCACAGCGACATCAGCTTGAAGCTTAGAAAGTTTTTCTTGAGCAGCAACCAGCAAGGCCCGCAGCTGTGTCGCAAGCGATACCACAGGCATCGTCTCAGGATCAGCAAGCGCCGTTCCCGCAAGCCGTTCGTTCAATCCTGCCGCATACGCAGCCGCTGCTTGCAGCGTGGGCACATGCAGGTCTTCCGGCAGAGCAAGCTGGCTAAGCTCGAAAAGCTGAGAGAACTGCGGCAACAACCAGGGCAAATATTGTTGAATGAAATGAACAAGCGCAGTATGCCGACGCCCCGCCTCATCCGCAAGCCATCGCTGCGCATCCCCATCCTCTGCATTCAGAGATTGTGTTGGCGCTTTCTCCAACAGAGCCTTGATTCGCATCCGCATCGTCCGCGAATCGCTCTCGTCAGAAGAAGATTGACCTTTCTTTGATTCGAACATTCGCTCCACTGCACTCAGGCTCTCCTCTCGCAGCAGAGGGCGTTTCAGCAACTCCAACGCACCGGTATGCAGGGTGTAGAGCGATGCCGAAAGATTGCCGCTGTCAACAGAGGAGACAGTAAATGGCGCAATCGGCTGCAGCGTCTCAATGTCGTACCAGTTGTAGATATGGCCGCAATATTTCTTCAAGCCTTCATAAGTAGTCAGTGTGCCCAGAGTAGCCTCAGCAAATTCAGACAGCGTAATGAAACCAAACTCATACGCCGCCTGCCTTGCATTGAAGAGCATCCCGAGGTTCGTCGGCGAAAGCTTGCGTATTTGTAGCGTTCCATTCTCCTCCACATTGTCTGGAATCAGCCAATGATTCCTCGCATCTCCAAACTCTGAGTAATATCTCCATATTTGTAACGCCTGCTGTTGCAAAAACACCTTATCTTCCTGCCCGAGCGGCCCCTCTCTCCTGCGCGGGGGCGAATTCAGCCAGGCAGCCGCTAAAGGCGCCAACGCCCAAAGAACAAGTATGGGAGCAACAAAACGCAGAACATCCGCATGATGCGGCAGCAGCGCTGCAGCCAGAACCAGAGCGATCACCGGCGAGAGCTTTAGATAACTATCCAAAGGCGTTGTGATTTTACCCGTCTCCGACTCCGCGGCCGTCTCCCAGTCCAACAGGTTTCTTCCCGAGATGAGCGTGCGATTCAGCGAACGAACGATCGCGTCTATCGAAAGCAGCATATGGTGCGGAAGAAATATAAGATTCAGCACTGTGACACCGAAGCCGGAGATAAAAGTCAGCAGACCATCCCGGGATTCGCTGAAACTGACATGCACCAAAGCGCGTCCGAGATTAAACCCAAACTGAACAATCCCCGGCAGTACAAGAAGCACAAGCGTCGCCAGAGTCCAGTAGAGCGCGCCACCCGGAAGAAAGAACCAGCCGAAGACAAACAGCAGAAACGTAATCGGCTCTATAAGGCTCCGCCGCAGATTATCCAGAATCTTCCATCGCGAAATCGTGCTGATCGGGTTCTCAACCAGTTTCCCGGATTCATCCGGAACCAGATTGAACAGCCATCGCGTGATCTGCCAGTCGCCGCGAACCCAGCGATGCTTACGGCGAGTATGCGCAGAATAGTGCGATGGATAATCGTCGATCACTTCGATATCCGTCACCAGTCCCGCACGAACATAGGCGCCTTCAATCAGGTCATGCGACAGAAGAGCATTGCGTGGGAATCGATGATTGAGTACCTCATGGAAAACCTCCGCCTCATAGATACCCTTCCCCGTAAAGATGCCTTCGCCAAACAGATCCTGATAGACATCCGAAACCGCGCGCGTGTAAATATCAAAGCCCGTCTCGCCGGAGTAAAGGTGTGCCAGCCTTGAACGCGATGCCGACGCCACGCTAATGCCAACCCGGGGCTGCAGAATCCCATACCCAGCAGTGACAATACGAAGCCTCGGATTAATGATGGCTCGATTAAGCGGATGCATGATGGTACCGATCATCCGTGCCGCAGTCCCGCGCGGCAGCTGCGTATCGGAGTCCAGCGTAATGATGTAACGGACCTCATTCAACAGATCCTGCGGTCCAGCCTTGATGGGGAAACTATCGAAGTCGTGCCGCAAAAATCTATTCAGATCCAGCAGCTTCCCGCGTTTTCGCTCCCAGCCCATCCATACTCCCTGCCGCGAGTTGAACGTACGGTGACGATGCAGCAAAAAAAACGATCCACCCTGATGACCGGCATACTTCTCATTCAGCTCATTGACCGATTGCACCGCCTGCCGAACCAACGGGTCAGTGTCTTCTATCGGCGGCCGCGTCTTCGTATCCGGAAGATCAGTCAGCAATCCAAAATGAATATTCGGATCTTTGTTCGACAGATAGCGCGCCTCAAGCTCTTCAAGCAGCTCCCGAACCTGCCGTTCGTGCAACAAAAGCGTAGGCACCACCACAAAGGTCGTCGACTCTCCTGGAACACCCTTGGAGAGATCAACCTTCGGCAAAGCCTCAGCTTCGAACAACGCCGATACCGTGGCATTCACAAGATCGACTGCTCCCTGCGTGGCCGGCAAAAGAGCAAACAGCAGCGCACCCATCACCAGCCAGAACTCATGACGCGGAACCAGCGGCAAAATCAGCGCAGTGATGAGCAGCACCCCAAGGATGAAGATGCCGAGAATATAGAGCTCTTCGTTATGACTTCGGATAAAGCTCCGAAGACGTTCCATGGCGGGTGGGTGATATCCAATGCGATGCTGTAATTCAGCCCGACCCTCAGCGAAGAGATAGTAGCCGATATGCCTCTTGCGCACTGCCAGCCTCGGATCAGCTTCCTCACTGTTGGCCGCCTTCTGCGCAAGCTCGAGCGCAGTCTGCGCCGTCTCCACCTCACTGGCATCAGCGTATGTTGCCAGCTCCGCGACGCGTTGATGATAAGCGCTTCGCGTCTCCAGCTCCATACTTGCAAACACCCCGCCCGGGTCTTCCCGAAGGATAATTCCGAAAGGAATCATCGCTTCCAGAACCTCCGACCACTCCGCCTGGCTCAGGCGCCTCAGACTATGAATCGGCGCGGAAAACGGCGACCGTTCAATAGGCGGCATCTCACCCGCCGCAAACGCCTCATCTGCTCGATCAAGAATGAACTGAAGCTGCGCCAGCTTCAACGCATCAGGCAGCAGCCGTATCTCCCGCAACAACAGCGGATGATACCGCTGGACCTGATCCACATAAATCGCGAGCGACTCTTCCGACCATATTCCTTTGGCCGAAGCAAGATATCCCATCGCAAGATGGACAACCTGAGGAAGATCATCGCCGGAGGCTACACGAACGTGAGGAAGTCTCCTGAACGTCGACGCCATACTCTCATCCGTAGGAATCGCAGACTGAAACATCCGCGAGCTCTCCAGCAATTCAAGCTGCGGAGTAAGTTCATTCGTTGTAGCAATTCTTCGGCAAGCCTTCAGACGCTCGCTAAGACGCGTGCGCAATTCAACCAGCCTCTTTGCAAGAGCGGCGTATGTTACTGCAGATGGCAACGCCTGCCAGCTGCGAACGAGTGCATCGGCATCCTCACGCAACTCCGCTTCAGTAACCGCCGGCTTCTCAGGCAAACCGGTTGTGGCAAAATCCGTTACGGGAGCCGTAAGCGAGGTGCCATGCTCGAATGTCATATCTTCTGGGAACTGCGCCATGAACTTCCTTCGGTTGAACGTTGGTTTCGTCTGCAAGAGTTGTACTCGCCTTCACACGAGCGCAATCATCGATAGCTTGCAGCCTGCATTTCAAACATGGACGCGTATACGCCGCCACGCGACATCAGTTGGTCGTGGTTCCCCTCTTCTATCAGGCGTCCCCCTTCAAGAACAACAATACGATCTGCCATGCGAACAGTGGAAAACCGGTGCGAAATAAGTAAAGCCATCTTCCCTTCAGTCAATTCAGCAAAGCGTTCAAAAACCTCCAGCTCACTGCGCGCATCCAGCGCCGCCGTTGGCTCATCCAGTATCAACAGATCCGCATCACGAAGGTAGGCTCTCGCAAGAGCTATCTTCTGCCATTCACCACCCGACAGTTCCACGCCGTTTTCGAAGCGACGCCCAAGCATCTGGTCATATCCTCCGGCCAGCTTGCTTACCACCGTATCGGCAAGGCTTTTATGCGCCGCAGTTTCGATACCGGCCTGGTCGTTCTCCTGTTCAATCTGTCCGACCGCAATATTCTCGCGCGCCGTCATCTCAAACCGAACGAAGTCTTGAAAGATAACGCCGATGTGATGATGCAGATCCTCAAGCGAGTACTCTCGCAGATCAACGCCATCCAGCAGAATCTGACCCTCCGTAGGATCGTAGAGTCGTGTGATCAGCTTGACCACGGTCGTCTTCCCCTGGCCGTTCTCGCCGATCAGTGCAATCCGCTCCCCCGGCGCCAACTTCAGATTGAAGTTCTTCAATACCGTTCGCGTCGTCCCCGGATAAGCAAAAGACACATTGCGAAACTCGAATCCACGCTGAATTTTGTCCGGTATCCGCAGTCCATTCGGATTGGCATTAACCGTCGGCTCCATTGCAAAGAAAGCAATCAGATCGGTAAGAAACAGCGCTTGGTCTGCAATACCGGATGCCGTCGAAAATACCTGCTGCAGATTCGAACTCGCCTGCTGAATCGCTGTCGTCAGAAAAGTAAATTGGCCGATATCGTATCGACCATGAAGCGTCCGCCAGATCACGTACACATAAGCGCCGTAGTACCCCAGCGTTCCTATCACGCCGAGCAGGCCCCCTACGATCAGCTTTGAGCGCGACAGCGCAACATCCTCAACGTAAACCTGGTGGGCCAACGCCTGAAATCTTCCGGTGAAAAATTTATGCAGACCAAACAGCTTGACCTCTTTGGCCCCCTCGCGACTCCCCGCCACCTGGCGTAGATAATCCATCTGCCGCTTGGCCGGAGTCTGCCGAAAGTTCTTCGCATAACCCAGAAATGCATAATGCGTCTCCCCAATAAAAGCCGGCAACACCCCAATCGCCAGAAGAAGCACCAGCCATGGAGAGGCCCACGCCAACGCCGCGGAGAAGGTCAGCGTTGTAATCACCTGCTGCACCAGGCGCCCCATCTGCTGGATCATTGCCAGCCGATCGGTAGCTTGTACCCGCGCCCTCTCAAGTCGGTCGTAGAAAGCCGGATCCTCATACGTCGTCAGATCCAGCCGTGACGCCTGCTCCATCACGCGCACACTTACATACTGCGTATACCGATTGGCCAGCAGCGAGTCAGAGTAATCGATCGCGCGTGTAATAAGACCCAGAAAAACATTCAGCCCAACCTCGCTTCCCACCAGCGTCCAGAAGCGAGGCGCAAGAACCTCGCCCCGCAGCACATTCGCAATATCCGTGATGATGTATTGCGCGACCTTCGCCATAGCAAACGGCAGAATCGCAACGATAACCCGAAGAATCAGCCCCCAGACCACCACCGTCGAGCCCGAGTCCCAAAGTATCCGCAGCACTGGCGGAACGTTCCGCAGCGACCGCAGGCGCTCGAGCCACGGGCTTTCAGTTTTCGCGTGGTTGCTGGAATCATTCATGGGATCAACAAGGAGACCAACAACCAGGGCTGTCCCAGCAGGTCTGACCTTATGGATGCATCATATCGGAGATGCGTTGGATGACCCGAGCCCTGTGCTCAGTTCACGGCCACAATTTCAACGGAACCGGGCGAAATTACAATATGCAGCGAGTCATCTTTAAACCCCATCAAACCTTCCGTTCCCCACAAAGCACGCGTCTTATGGCACTCTGCAAGAGCTGTATGACTCATCGGCAGATCCAGAGTCTCCGGCTTTTCACCCTTATTCACCACCACTAAAATTCTTCCCTCTCCATCGCTCGCCGGACAACCCCACCGCAGATTTTTTCCCCGCACATACGCCATCGTGTCTGTACTCGCCTGCAGCACCTGTTGCTCTCCAGTCTGCAATGGTCCATGTGCCCGCCTCACATCAAGCAGGCCCTTCACCCAATCATGCATCTCCGTCTGCGCAGACGTTCTCGCCCCAGCCGCGAACGCATTCTCCGCGCCGCCCTCAAAACCCCCAGGAAAATCTCTGCGATTATCCGGATCCTCTCCACCCTTCATAGCAATCTCATCTCCCGAATAAATCTGCGGCATCCCCCTCATGGTCGCAAGAATCGCGAACGCCAGTTTGAGCTTCCTCGGCGTCGCTCCCACTTCACTCAGAAACCGCGGAGTATCGTGATTCCCTTCAAACGGCACCAGTCTCTCCGGATGCGGATACAGCGCATCCAATCGAAGCACCTCCGCAAACTTCGACATCGGCGCATCATGCAGCAACACATCGCGCAAGCCAAAGTAGCCCGGGTAATCGAACGGCGTATCCAGCCCCGTATCCACCCCATTCCGAGTCACGCCCCCGGCAAACGCCGACACAATCGTCGCATCCGGATTCATAATCTCCCCCACCGTAGTCACTCGCGGATACAGCGAATGAATCTCCGCATGAAATCCCCTCCAGAACTCTCTTCCCACATAAGGAAACGTATCGATCCGCAAACCATCCAGCCTCGCCTGCTCAATCCACCACACCGCATTCTGCGTCAGATACTGCGCCACTGCAGCGTTCTCCTGGTTTAAATCCGGCAGCACATTCGCAAACCATCCCTCCGTTACATCCCTCTGCGTCAGCCACGGAGCATGAGGATCCGTCAGCGGTTTGAAATCCCCCTGCGCTGTACGGTGATCTGCCTTCGTTCCATGAAACCAATCCGGCTCAGGCGAATCCTCTACCCACACATGCTCCGGCCCAACATGGTTCGGAACCGTATCCAGCACCAGCTTCATCCCTCGCTTGTGCAACGCATCCGCCAGAGCCTTAAAATCCTCCAGCGTGCCGAAGTGTTCATCGACCGCATACATATCGGTCGCCCCATACCCGTGATAGCTCTGATCCTCATGGTTCTGATACACCGGCGTAATCCACACCGTCGTCACACCAAGGTCCTGCAGGTAATCCAGATGCTGCGCGATCCCCCGCAGATTTCCCCCATGCCACCCGCGAGCCTTCACGCGATCATAAGCCACACTATTATTCTTCGCACCACCATCCGCAAAGCGATCCGTCATGATCAGATACATCACATCCTTCGACGAAAAACCCGCAAACCCATCCTCACTCTTCCGTCGGCCAGCAAAAGTAAACGGCAGCGTAGTCTTCCCTCCACTCGCCTCCGCCGTAATCGTCACCGTCTCCGCCTTCACCGGCGACGCGCTCAGCCATAGCTGCGCCCAGTGCCCATTCGCAGAAACCTTCGTCTTCTCCACCTTCAGCCGCGCATCGCTCACTCGAAACCGCGCACCAGACAGATTCTCACCCTGCACCAGCAGCATCGCCTTCGGCATCTCCGCCCACCAGTTCGGCGGATCCACCTTCGTCATCCGCGGAGCCGTTCCCTGTGCATGCAACATCAGCGGCAATACCAGCCACACTGCCATCACAGCGCAGTTCCGTCGACCCAAACGCCATACCCGTACAAAATTCATCAACACAAAATCTCCGTTCCTAAAAGCAAAGCGCCGTATGGACGATCAGCCATACGGCGCTCGCGTCTTCAACCAGCTTAGAAAAGCAGCCGAATCGCCATCTGCAGCTGACGTTCGCTGTACTGTCGTGTCGCCGTGATATGGCCAAAGTTACCGTCCGTCGTGTTGGCGTCCGGATTCTGGAACTGTGGTGTATTGGTTATGTTGAAGGCCTCGGCACGCAGCTCCGTCGCAAACCGCTCCGTGAAATGCAGTGTCTTGAATATCGAGACATCACCCGTCGCAATCCCCGGCCCGAAGACAGAGTTGCGCCCAATGTTGCCCTGCGAACCCAGCGGCGTCGCCACTATGTTCGTCGTATCGAACCACGTGCCCGAGATGCTGTGCGGCAACGCAATCGGACCCGTTGCCGTAGCCCGCGGACTGTAATTCGTCCCATACTGCGGCGTCACAATCGATACCGGAGTTCCCGTCTGTGCCTGCACAATCGTATTCAGCTGCCATCCTCCGGCGGCAAGGTCCAGCCCTCGACTCCAGTGGCTGCCGAACTTCTGCCCATGCCCAAAGGGAAGGTTGTAGAGTGCGCTCACGATAAACACATGCCGCTGATCCAGCAACGAATTCCCTTTGTTGATACTCGGGTCGAAGGCATACAACTCACTAACCGTGTTGTAGCCAATGAACCCATTGGAGTTGTCGATATTGTGCGCCCACGTGTACGAAGTCGTCAGCGTAAGACTGTTGCTCATGCGATGGTTGAACTGCGCCTGCAGCGAGTTATAGTGCGACGTTCCATTGTTGAACTGGGCAACAACCTGTCCTAGGTTCGGAAACAGCGCAGGCGCTCCACCTAGATGAACCGTGTTGTAGTTGTAGCCGGTAGCCAGATGATCGCTCTTGTTGCCCACATAGGCCACCGTGAACGTCGTACCCGTTCCCAGCTGCTGCTGAAGCTGCAGATTGTACTGCTGCACCGTTGGAATCTTGTTGTTGCGGTTCGTCGTAAAGATGTTCACGCCCGTCGGAGGATTATTCGGGTCGAAGTTCGGGAATCCCGGCAACGGAAGCGGATTCGTCGCCAGGCGATTGTCGTTGGTTCCTATCGGCGCCTGCCCGGTAAAAGTAATGCGATACCCCTGCGCAGCCGTATACGCTACGCTGCCGCCAAACGGTACCTGCTGACCGAACTGGTTATCGATTCCGCCGCGATCAAGGAAGTAGAACATCCCGTATCCACCACGCAGCACCGTCTTGCCCGACCCATACATGTCATACGCAAAACCAATTCGCGGCGCCACGTTGTTGTAATCCGTATTCACCAGCGAGCGCGGCACGCCATTCACCCCCGCCAGATCGACGACTCCCGTGTTCATATTCAGCGCCGACTGCCGGTTATGCATCTCCGTCGGATACGTAATGATGTCGTACCGTATGCCCAGGTTCAGCGTCAGCCGCTGATTCACCTTCCAGTCATCCTGCCCAAACATGCCGATCTCGTAGTTGCGCGTTCCGAAAAACCCGCTCTGCGCCCCAATGCTGTAATTGTCGATAAACCCAACCATCAGCTCTGCCGGTACAGACCCCGTAAAGTCACCCTGGCCGATATTGAAGAACCCCTTTCCGCTAATCGGTCGAAAGAAAGAGACGTCGCGTCGGATCGCATTCGCGCCAAACTTGAAAGCGTGACGGCCATGGCTGTAACTCACCGAATCCAGCAGCTGATAGGTATTCTCCGGCACTGCATACAGGCCATAATCTCCCGTGTACTCCAGATTGTTGCCATTACCACCGATCAGTGCCCCACCGCCCAAGTTCGCGTTGCGGTTCGCATTCACAATCCCAAGGTCCGCGGAGATCGGAGTTCCCGAAAACACAGGAGCATTCGTAAAGGTATAGCGGTTGTATCCTGCGCGAAATTCATTCAACACATTCGGCGTAAACACGTGCGTATAACCAAGTGCTGGTCCACGTCCGCGTGCCGTATTGTCGCCCGAAGCAAAGCCCGCGGGCAGCTTGTCAAACTCTGAGGTCCTTGTAAATCTGCTCTGGTCGTAAGCAAACCGCGCAAACACCGTATCGCGCGGGCTCGCAATCCAGTCCAGCCGCACATCAAACGTGTCGTAGTGTGTAATCTGCCGGCGAATCGTGCGGTAGTTGTTCTGCGTTCCATTAAACGTACCCGGAACGTTGGGCGCCGGATACGCATTGAAGTAGTTGACCGCCGCCGGATTCAGGCGCTCCGCAGGGATGATGTTGCCCGCAAATGGTGCGCAGGTCAGCGGATCGTAGATAGCTCCATTCACCACCGTCGCCGGCGTGCACATCGTAGGCGCGTTGGTGGTTCCCTGCCCCAGCAGCTCAGAGAAATTACCCGACCGCATCAGCAGCGTCGGAACCGTCAGAATCTGTGCGTTCAGCGGTGTGTCCTCGCGGTAGCCCTGATAATCGCCAAACAGAAACAGATGGTTGTGAATCACCGGCCCGCCAATCGCTCCGCCAAACTCATTGCGCTTGAACGGTTGCGCCGGCGTCGGCGATGCTCCAAAGAATTGATAGTTGGGATTCGCATCGAATAGGCTCGACCGCGCAAACCAGAAAGCCGACCCGTGAACACTATTCGAACCCGACTTGATCGACGTCTGCACAATCGCTCCACCCGCCCTGCCAAACTCCGCAGGAGCCACCGAAGTATTTACCCTGAACTCCTGGGTCGCTTCAATGTTCGGGAAGAACACCAGGGTGTTCACCAGCGCCTCGTTATTGTCGACGCCATCGAGAATGTAATTATTCGCCTGCTGGCGAAGTCCGTTCGACGATACCGCCCCGCCTCCACTCTCCTGGTTGCGGAACGTCTCCGCATCGCCATTCACGCCCGAAGCCGAGCTCCCATACTGCCCGCGAGTCACACCCGGCGTCAGCAGCGCCAGTTGCGTAAAGTTCCTTCCATTCAACGGCAGCTCCGTAACCTGCCTGCCCTGAACCACCGCACCTACTGAAGAAGTCGAAAGATCGACCAGCGGCGCCGCTCCCGTCACCTCAATCGTTGTACCGGCAGACCCCGCAGTCAACTGGAAGTCGATGGTCTGCACCTGCGACACCTCCAGCACAAAGTTCTGCGCCGCCGTTACAAACCCTTGGCTCGATGCTTCCACCCTGTAAGAACCACGGGTGACTCCCGTAAAGTTAAAGCTCCCATCCGAGCCCGCGGTCCGCGTCTGCTTCAATCCCGTTTCGGTATTGGTCAGGGTCACAGTCGCACCCGGTATCAGAGCCCCGGTAACGTCCGCCACCGTTCCAACGACACGGCCGGTATCCGTCTGTGCCTTCATGACTCCGGTCAGCCCAACCGCAAGGCCGATCAAAAAAAGCACTCTTATGAAGAGAGGATGGGTCTTAAAACTTTGGTAACAATTCATGTTGCCTCCAAATGGGTTCTTCCAGCCGTCCTGTTTCGGCCCGGTCTGGCTACAAATTTCGCTTTGAGTGAAGAACCATTTCGCTTTCAGATACATAACTGCAATAGTTGTTATTCCCTTTTTGCTTCAATTCTTCTTCATCTGACAAGTCTTTTAATTTCATATACATAACCACTCCTCATCAACCCGTATCTCGCGAAAAGGTGTATGTTAAAGAACGAAGTAGTCTCGGTGAGCAAGCCGCGAGGTAAATATTGATGTCGCAACTCACGGAGAGTCCATCCCGAGTTACCTTCGGTCTCTTCGAAGCTGACCTCCAGACCGGTGAACTCTGGAAGGCAGGCAAACGCATTAAGATCCAGAGCCAGCCCTTCAAAGTCCTGGCAACCCTCCTCGAACACCCCGGCGAAGTTGTCACCCGCGAGGACCTTCAGATCCGCCTCTGGGGCAAAGACACCACCGTCGACTTCGACCACTCCCTCGGCACCGCCATCAATAAGATCCGCGAAGCCCTTGGCGACTCAGCCGAGAACCCCCTCTTTGTCGAAACTCTCTCCCGTCGGGGCTACCGTTTCATCGCCCCGGTCGGCTACTATCCCGTCTCGCCCGCTACCACGCAAACACCACCGGTTGCCGCCACAATTCCACACAGCCAACCACCGGAAACGCCCGAAAATCCGCCAACTTCCCCCGCCCTTCCACCCCGGAAAAAAATCCATCCCCTTTACCTCGCCGCCGCCGCCGCCGTCATCGCCCTCGGCCTCGGCCTCTATCTCGGGAGCTCCCGCCCCCACCCTCCCCTCCGCATCTCACAGATCACCTATAGCGGCCGCATCTCCCCCGGCGCCCCCGCTATTGAAAGCTTCCCCGCCACCGCCACCGACGGCGTCCGCATCTTCGCTTCCGTCATCGAAAATGGCCGCGCCTCCTTATCCCAGGTCTCCATCGCCAGTGGAGACGCCGTTCCCGTCGCCATTCCCAGCGAAATCGCCGCGCCCTCCCTCGGCGATCTCTCACCCGACGGTTCCAGGCTTCTCCTTCGCAACCACCTCACCCCCGTATCCGAACAGCCCCTCTGGGTCGTGCCCGCCGGCGGCGGCAGCGCCCTTCGCGTCGCCAACATCCTCGCCCACGACGCCACCTGGATGCCCGACGGCAACGGTATCCTCTACGCCGCAGGCAACGAGCTCTTCGTAACCTACTTAAAAGACGGCGCCTCCACCAGCATCGCCTCCGTTCCCGGCCGCGCCTTCTGGCTGCGCTGGTCACCCGACGGTCGCCTCCTCCGCTTCACCATCATCGACCCCCTCGCTCACACCATGTCCCTCTGGGAGCTCCCCACCGGCACCCATACCCCTCGCCCCATCCTCAGCGGATGGAACAAACCGCCCTCCGAATGCTGCGGCACATGGACCCCCGACGGCAAATACTTCCTCTTCCAGTCCTCCCGCGACGGCAACGAAGACCTCTGGCAGCTCCGCGGCAAAGACATCTCCGGCCCCATCCGCATCACCAACGGCCCCCTCCGCTACGAGGCCCCCATCGCCGCCCGCACCGGC
>DATHHN010000001.1:0-4159 GCA_035317185.1 Edaphobacter sp. | reverse complement strand
CTGACAACTAATAAGGGGTGTGGAGAAGTGGAAACCGCTACGCGCTTCCCACTTCTCCACACCCACGACGGCGACTACCTGAACTCAGAGGTAAACGCGTTACACTAACTCCTCACTGGTACAAATCATCGGGCAAGCCAATCCGGCGAAGGTATGAGCAGCGCGTGCCAGGATCTCACCGTGACAAACCTGCCTTCTGGCCACTGGTTGCCACTCGAACGCAAGGCAGAAGTGATCCAGGCTATGCGTTCCTGGCTCAAAACGAAGACGCTGGCGGTCTCAACCGGTCGGTGCAACACTGGCTTGCAGTTTACTCGCCGGGGTTTCAAAGCCCAAGGTTTTTCGCGGGCGTTGATTCAGGCGCAGATACACATCGCTTCCTTTCGATGAGGAGCACAGTATACTGACTTGCCAGGATCGACTCCCCTGAGGAGGTGTTGTGAACCTGCAAAAATTCTGTGCCCTCTTTGCGTTTGTAGGTCTTTTTGCGAAAGCCGATATGCGTGGCCAGTCGCCGAATAGCGTGAGTAGCCCATCCGTCGCAGTAATTCAGGGTGTATTTGGAGCCGTTTCCGTTCGACTGAAGGCAGGCGATTTCGCGCCCGACATTATGTTTGCCAAAGTGCTGGAGCCTGCTGGCGGCTCCTGGAATTCAGGAAATCTCTCCGGAAAGGCGACCGTGCTCGTTTTCTTTCCCGTAGTCTCGCGCAACCCTAGGCCGATGACGATGTGGAATGCCGTGGTCGAGCGCTTCGCTGGCAAGCCGGTGCAATTCGTCCTGATCACTTCGGAGAAAGAGTCCTCCCTTCTGCCCTGGCTTGCGCAGCATCGGGTGAGTGGCTCGGTGTTATATGACCCCGACGGCCAGACCGGTAGAGCTTATGGGTTGGAGATGCCGGACATCGTGTACATCGGCACGGACCGCAAGATCGTCGGCTTCCAACAACGCATTGTTCCGGACGACCGGACATTGAATGCCGTCTTGGAAGGCCATATCACCACCACCACGCCCAAGCCGGATATGGCGTCGGTCAAAGCATTTCTTGCGAGCGGTCAGGTGTCCCTCGATGCGGAGTCGTCAAGGATGCCCCGGCCGGAAGACCAAAGGCCTGCGTTTCCGCCATCCGACGCGCTCCATGTCTCGCCGGCCAAAGACGAGCTTGGAAGCGGCAATTCTAGCGGAGATGACTTTTGGAGCCTTCAGGGCTTCACGTTGAAGGGCCTGATTGCCGAGATGTATGACGTGAACCCAATTCGCATCGTTCTTCCTGCGTCACTCGACAATGGCAAGCGCTACGATTTTGCGATTGTTCTGCCGGAACCCAAGAGTCGTGAAGAAAAGCGCCGTGTGATCGAGCAGGGCATTCAGGATTACTTCCATATCACCACAGCCCGCGTAGAGCATCAGTCGGACGTCTACGTGGTGACCGCGTCGAACGGAACTCCCCCCGCAACGACGGCACGGCAGTCAGCGGGCCGGATGGGCAGTGGCTTCAATTCCTCCTCCATTGGCTTCGAAACTGTGGGCAACGCCGATGAGATGTCAAGTGGCGATTTCAGGCCGCCCTCGATTAATGCTGTCCGTAGCATCTCAGTCAGAAACGCCACGATGGATGAATTTTGCCACACGCTGGAGAGCAACCTCGATCGTCCGGTCGTTAATGAGACCAACCTGGAGGGCAAGTATGACTTTCAGGTGAGAACAGGTAGAGGCCAACAGAACGACTTTCTCGAACGCCTTCGCAGTCAGTTGAACCTGGTCGTCACCCCCGGCCAACGGAACATAGAAACACTGGTGTTCCAGCCTCGATGAATTCATTGCGTACTTGAAGGTGGTTTTGGATTATCGTCTCTTCCGATCCTGCTGATGGAAAGATGGAGGATTTGGCAAATGCTCGTTACGCTATCCGCGGTGGCAATGTGATTTTCGATGCGGAGCAACGTTAATTAGGCATACCCGTTCTGCAATCAGTCGCGGGCTTTACGGCCTCGACGCGCTCAGACCACCCTCCGCTCGAATCAGTCCGGCATAGTCATTTGATAACCGAACGTTCCCGGATCGAGCGGCTGCTGTCTTGGCTCCGAGCAGGGAATCGAGCCTGTTAGGAGCGAGTTCGAGAGCAGCTTTATAAGCGGCAAGCGCTTCAGCAGATCTGTTCATCTCCGACAACATATCACCCAGCATCTCCGCAGTTGGGCGGGGCAGAATGTCCGCGTAATACATAGGGTGATCGCGCTCATATTGTGCAGCGCTTCGAAGGTGAGCTACTGCTTCGTCACGCTTTCCTTCGGAGAACATTGTCCATGATTCTGCCTCAGTAAGTGCCAGCCCCAGAACGTCGCCCATTCCATGCCCCTTAATCCAATCCGTCTCCGATTTTCTATACAGTTCGAGCGACTGCTCTGCCTTATGAGAATCGCCTAAACGAGCCGCAGCGATTGTTTGTATCCAGTAGGCATCAAAGTTTTCTTCGAACTTCGATTCTGAAGGGGGTTCGATCTTCATGGCGTCCAACCAGTTGTGAGTCTCAAGATCGTAGTAGATTCTTGCATCGACTGGAAGCCACGGATCGGGAATGGTCTTTGCTGCCGACTCAATCTGTCCGATGATCTGGTGCGCTTGTTGGTCCTGGCCTAATTGCAGGTAGCCGTACTCGATATTGTTCAAGGCGTGGAGTTCATCGAATCTTCCGTCTCGTCCGGCTCTCATCCACTCCGCTGCAACGCGAGCTGACGCCTGATTGGTGCGAATCGACTCCTTCCAGTACCCGAGGCGATTGAAGATATGGGACGGCATATGTAGTGCGTGCGGAGCGTCGGGCGCAATGGCCGCGTATTTGCGGGCTGCCGGAAGGGCTTCCGCTGCAAGCTCGGCGCTGTCCGCTGCATGGATGATGTAATGGGCTGCGCCGGGATTATTCGGATATTGCCGGAAGATGGGTAGGAGAATAGCGAGCGCTTCTCTCCTCTTCTCAAGTCCCTCTTTTCCGGGCCCGGCGGTGAAGGCTAGCCGGATCGCGTAAAACAGACTGGCATTCACATCATCGGGATATTTGCGATGAATCTCCTGCATGCGGGCCAGATATTCGTTGTCTCTCGCAGAACCAGGTGTCTTGTCGTACCTCTCATACATCGCGCGAACCGCGTCCACGTACATCTGCTCGCGGTCGGTCCCGGCTTTGATCGCAAGCCACGGCTGGAGCTGTATCCACCCTGCGGCCAAATCCTTCTGAGACGCATTCGCTCCTGAGCGCTCTGTCTTTGAAAGAGCCATGCCCCACGCGGCGATGACACACTTAGGATCTTCGGTCTCGACCCGACTAAAAGCTTGTTCGGCCTCTCTGAACTCGAAAGAGTGAAGCAGCGCTACACAGGAGTCGAAACGGGACTGAACCTCGGGGCGACAGGAGGTGGGAAAGTGAACGTCCCCGAAGGCTGCTTTCTCTGCGGTCAACTCTCCCGGCAGCAACAGTGAAGTTACGGATACAGCTAGCAGGGCAAGGAAGCGGCCTCGAATCAAAATGTTGATCTCCGCAGAAAGCATACCTCCTAGTGGACTAGTTGACAAACTTCCTGTCCGCGAGGCAAACTCCTATTTGACTAGGAGGAAGACCCTCGAGATGAAGAGCAGGAAGGCAAGTCAGCAACTCCCGCCTATGGAACTGGCAATTATGAACGTTCTGTGGGACAAAGGTCCCTCCAATGTTCAGGAGGTTCAGTCGCGCTTAGAGGGCAACCCAGCATATACGACTGTCCAAACCATTCTAAACACGATGGAGAAGAAAGGAAGAACAAAGCGGACCCTCAAAGGAAAGGCTTACATCTACCGAGCAGCTTTGTCTCGCGATATTGCCATGGGCCGTGCCGTCAGAGATCTTGTCGATCGTATGTTCGGAGGTTCTGTCGAGCGTCTTCTGATGAATCTAGTGAAGACGGAAAAGGTGGACGACTCGACATTCGAACGGCTTAAAAAAGCGATTTCGGAGCGGGAGAAAGAAGTATGAACGAGCTGGCGAAGTTGGCTTGCCCGATGATTTGTACCAGTGAGGAGTTAGTGTAACGCGTTTACCTCTGAGTTCAGGTAGTCGCCGTCGTGGGTGTGGAGAAGTGGGAAGCGCGTAGCGGTTTCCACTTCTCCACACCCCTTATTAGTTGTCAG